>NZ_BSTU01000006.1:0-610343 GCF_030269705.1 Micromonospora sp. NBRC 107095 | reverse complement strand
TACGGCGGTCATGGCGGAGGGGAAACGCCCGGTTACATTCCGAACCCGGAAGCTAAGCCCTCCAGCGCCGATGGTACTGCACTCGTGAGGGTGTGGGAGAGTAGGACGCCGCCGGACAAACTTCCAGAAAGGCCACCCCGTATGGGGTGGCCTTTCTGCGTTTCAGTGGTCCCCGGACTGCGGCTGGTTGATCGACTCGGGTATCTGAAAGTCGTGGTGTCCCGGGTCATTTGTTGGCCCGCTTCGCTGAAACCGCGGATTGGAAGTGCGGCGGCGCAGTCCTGGGTCTGCCGTCTGCGGCTAGTCTCGGCAGGTGGATGACGTCCTGATACCCCTGGTGTTCGCCGGCTGCGTGGCGGCGATCCTGTGGGCTCTCTGGTGGCTCGCCTCCCGGGTCCGCCGTCGGGGCATCGGGGGCGAGGTCATGGGGCCGTTCGAGGAGATGTGGCACCCCGCGGCGCACCGGTTCCGAGCCGAGATCCGCGTGCACGAGACCGGCACCGTGCCGATGCCACCGCAGGGCGGCAAACGCGATGGGCGCGGCGGTGACGTCACCGAGCTGACCGCGGAACCGAGCTGACCCCAGAGGACCCACCTGCAGGGCCGAGCTCGGAGCGGACCTCAGGAGGGCTTCGGTCCGCAGACGTAGCGGGGCTCCGCGTCGTAGCGCCAGGTGAACTTCTCCCGCTTGACCACCACGCCGCCCTTCTTGATGACCCGGAAGGCGTCCTGGGTGAAGCCGTTGATGCCGTTGGTCTCGATGCACGAGGGGCCGGGGGTCAGGTGGATCTGCTTCGGCGTCGTGATGTTGCGGCGCGGGCCGTACTCCGTCTTGACACTGTCGTAGATCTTCGTGCTCCAGATCGACACGGTGACCGAGCTGGAGGTGTACGACGTGTCGATGAGGACGCCGTAGTCGGTGTTGTTGCGGAACTTGAAGTCCAGGTTGGGCCAGAAGATGGTCGACTCGATGACCGCCGGGTACCTGTCGAACCAGTACGAGTGCGGCTTGTGCTCGACGTCCTCCAGGCCGGCGTAGTAGGTCGCGTTGAACAGCGTGGTGGTGAACTGCGAGGTGCCGCCGCCGACCCCCGGCACCAGCTTGCCGTCGAGGATGACCGGTGCGTCCCGGTAGCCCTGGGCGTAGCCGCGTTCCCCGGTGTGACCGTTGAGCGAGAACGTCTTCCCGGGCAGCACGACGGTGCCGTCCACCTTCTTCGCGATCGTCGCGATGTTCTGGCTGCGTGACGAGGCCATTCCGCCGGTGAACCGGGTGGTGAAGGTGGAGACCCGCTCCTTGATGCCCAGGCCGGCGAGCTTCTCCGCGGTCAGCTGCGGCGGCGTCGGCTTCAGCTCGCCGGTCACCTCGCGGCCGTCCGCCTTCGGCAGCACGGCGAGCAGGTCCCGACTGAGCGCCGCCGTGTCCAGCTGCTGCCCGGACTGTCCGTCCTTGACGGTGGGCCGGCCACCGGAAATCGCCATCGTGGCGTCCTTCGGCGGCACCTCGATGGCGGCCAACTTCTCGCCGAGCGCGGTCCGCAGGCGCTTCACGTCCACCGTGGGGGTCAGCTTGCCGGTCTTGTCGGCGTTGAACCGCAGGCTCTTCGCGATGGCGGCGGGCGGGACCGTCACCGAGCCCTTGGTGGTGCGCAGGGTGACCGGTGCGGCCACAGCCGGCTTCGCCAGCTCGTCGACCAGCCGATCCAACTCCTCCGGGGTGGTGGCCGGGTGGGTCTCCACCAGGGGCACGGTGACCGGCTCGCCGGCCAACCAGCCGGCGCGGACCACCTCGGCGGAGCGTTCCGGGTTCAAGGCCAGCCCGGGCTTGGGCTGTACGACCTTCGGCGTGGTGCCCTGATAGGTGATCGCCGGCATCGTCATCCCCTGAGCCTGGTCGCCGAGCACCTTGCGGAGCGCGTCGTCCAACCGGCCGACGTCGACTGTCACCACCGGCTCGACGGTGCGGGAGCCGACCAGCCGGCTGACCGGGTGCGCGTCGGCCTCAGCCGCCGCCGCGACGGTCGCCGGTACGTCGACGGCCAGCCCCACATCGGCCGGCTTGATCTCGGCGGTACGCCCGTCGACGGTGACCTTCAGCGGCGTGGTCAGCGTCGCCGCCCGCCGGTCCAGCTCCGCCCGCAACTCCCGGTCGGCGTCCGCGCGGCTCCGGCCGCCCAGCTCGGTGCCGAGCACGCTGGTGCCACGGGGAACGTCACCGGCGTACGCCCAGGCGCCGGCACCCGCCACAGCGGCGAGGACACCACCGGTGATGCCGGCGGCGAGCAGCATCCGCACCCGACGTGACCGGCGCGGGCCGTTGTCGGGTTCGCCGGGAGCGGCTGTCGTGACCGGCTCAGATCCATCGTCCGGCCAGGTGACGGCGGTGACCTGCACGGTGGGCCGGTCGTCGACAGGTGGACTGTTTTCGCCGTACAGCGTCACTGCAACCTCGATCGCCAGGGTGCCGCGGGAGGTCCTCCCTCCCGGAGGCACCTACGGTAACCAATGCCCAGCCGTCCTCGTAGCTGCGCCCACCAGGCGCTGCCACCGCGTGTCGTACGGCGTGTCGCACCGACCCGGGGGCGGTGCCGGGGGTGGATCACCGGCGTGGCACGGTGACCGGGTGGGCACTGCGGAGCGGGTGTTGGCGTACGGGGGCGGCTGGCTGGACCGGGCAGGCCCGTTGCGCACCGACCCGACACGGTTGAGCGAGCTGTTCGCCGAGCCGACCACGGTGCTGCTGGCCATGTGGCGGGACCGCTGTCTCGTCGACGGCGACGGGCCGGTTCGGCTCAGCGCGGAGCGCGCGGCGCTGGTCCGATCCGCCGCCGGTGAGACCGTCTTCCTGGGGCTCGACGCGGAGGTCGCCGTGTTCGCTGCGGACCTCTCCGACCTGCCCGAGCGGTCCGCCCTCGAACTGGCCGGCGCGGTGCGGTCCGTCGACGTGCGGGCCCTGGTCGGGCGGCTCGAACCCGGTCACGCGGCCGTCCAGGCGTACGGCAGAGGTTTGTTGCACTGGCACCGGCAGCAGCGGTTCTGCGGGACGTGCGGCGCGGCGGCCGTCACCGGCGGCGGCGGGCACCTACGGACCTGCACCGGCACGGCATGCGGGCGTCTGCTGTTTCCCCGGATCGAGCCGGCGATCATCGTGTTGGTCGAGGCACCCGGTCCGCCGGGGCGGTGTCTGCTGGCCCGGCACGCGGGTGCGGCCGAGGACGCGTACTCGACGCTTGCCGGTTTCGTCGAGGTCGGCGAGAGCCTGGAGGATGCGGTCCGCCGGGAGATGGCCGAGGAGGCGGGAGTGACCGTCACCGACGTGACCTACCAGGGGTCGCAGGCGTGGCCGTTCCCCGCCGGCCTGATGGTGGGCTTCCGGGCCACCGCCACGTCCGACGAGGTACGCGTCGACGGCGAGGAACTGCTGGAGGCGCGCTGGTTCACGCGGGCGGAGCTGCGGGACCGGGTGGCCTCGGGGCGTCCGCTCGGTCGGGTGGACGCGATCGACCACCGTCTCCTGGCGGACTGGCTCGCGGAGGGTTAGTCGGGCTCGCCCACCGGTGCCCGGGCTGGCCGACGGGCCGCCACCGCCATCGTGGCGGTGACGACGACAGCCGTGCCCAGGGCGGCGAGAACGAGACCGGGGACGGTGTGCGGCCGGAGCGTCGCGGTGACGGCCAGCAGACCGGCCATACCCACCCACAACGGTGCCGCCGCCCACCGTGCGCCGGCCGCGAGACGGTCGTTGAGCAGCACGAACGTCACCGCGTAGAGGGCGCCGACCGCCGCGAAGAGGGGCGCGTACCGGCCGAGGTGGTCGTAGTCGGGCCCGCCGGCGAGGCGGAAGGCGAGCCCACCGGCGAGCGCCGAGGCGAGCACCAGCACCAGGCCGCATCCGCCGGTCACCGCGAGCGCAACAGTTCGGCTGCGCCGGTCGCCGCGGGCCAGCCGCGGTAGGGCGAGGACGGCGGCGACCTGCGGCGCCCAGAGCGCGCCCTTGCTCAACACGGTGCCGACCGAGTACGCCCCGGCGTCCGACGGGGGCAGCAGTTGCCGGGCCAGCAGCAGATCGGCGTAGGAGACGACGAGCATCGCCAGCGTCGCACCGCAGCCGGCGACAATCTGAGCGACGGTCAACGGTGGGACGTCGGACTGTCGGCCGGGCTCGCGGGCGAGTCGGGCCAGCACCGCCGGGGTCAGCGCGGCGGTCAGCGCGCCGGCCGCCAGCGCGCCGGTCGGTCCCGCGCCGAGTAGCAGTCCGGCGATCACGCCGCCGTAGCGGCCGGCGGCGAGCACTGCCATCCCGATGGCGAGTCGTACGAAGCGCTGGCCACCCTGCAACTCTCCGAGGGACCGGGAGGAGAACACGATCGCCGCCGTGGTGACCGCCAGCAGCGCGGGCGTCTCGACCGGGAGGTCCAGGGCGGTGACCAGTAGTGGCGTCGCCGCGATGAGGGCCCCCGCGCAGACGGCCGCGGTGATCGCGGTGAGCCGTCGGGTGTCGGAGGACCCGTGCCGGGCGTGGTGAACGGCGACGGCCAGTTGCAGACCGAGCCCGGGCACACCGGCGATGGCCACCAGAGCGAGGGCGGCGGCGAGCGCGCTGAGGTCGGCCGGGTCGAGCCGCCGGGCGGCCAGCACCGGCACCAGGTACGCCAGGCCGTTGACGAGTACGCCGGCCAGCGTGACGCTGATCCCGGCCGCGCCGAGACCGTTGTTCCGTCGGACCGGTTCCGCCGGCTCCTCCGTCTCCGCCGGCTCCTCCGTCCGCTCTGTCGCCTTCGGACGGACGGGTCGCCGAAGGCTCACGTGATCTCCGAGAAGGTCGGCCGCTGCCCGTCGGCCGGTCCGGTCGCCTGGTCCGGGCCGGTCGCTGGGTCGGGCTCGGCCTGGTCAGGTTCGGCCTGGTCAGGCTTCGCCGCGTCTGGTTTCGATTCCTCAGCGACCAACGCAGCCGCCGCAACGGCCGAGGTCACGGCGGTCGGCGTGGTGCGGCGTACGGGTCGTCGACGGGCGGTGGTGGAGAGCCAGAGAGCACCCAGGGCGACGACGATCATGAGTTGCAGCAGGGCGTCGGTGTTGCGTTGCGCCGAATTCAGGTGGAGCCACCCGGCGAGCACTACGAGCGCGCCCGGCAGCCAGGTCTCCACGGCCCGGCTGATCGTCCTGTCCCGACGTGGGTCGGCTGACCAGGGCAGGCGGCGCGGGCCGGGCACCGCCAGCATGAATCCCGCAGCGACCAGCAGGCCGCCGATGAGGCCGCTCCACAGCACCAACGCGCCGGCCCCGACCGCCAGCAGCGGCAGCGAGCGGGTGACCCGGCGTCTGCCGCGCGGTACGGGACTCGTCGAGGTTCGCCCGGTGGGCTGTCGGGCGGGCAACACCGCGAGGAGGACTACCGCCGCCAGCAGGATGCCGCCGAGCAGAAGGCCCGCCCGGTACGTCGTGTCCGGGGCGAAGCGGAGTACCACCTCCCCGGAGGTGCCAGCGGGAAGAATCCAGCCCTGCTGCCATCCGTCCACCACCAGCGGCTTCAGCGTCCGCCCGCCGATGGTCGCCTCCCAGCCGGTGTTGGTGTTCTCCCGTACGGCGAGTACGCGGTCGACGGGGTGGTCGGCCACCCGTACCCGTCGTTCGGTGGCTGCCCAGGAGCCGACCTCGATGGCGCTGGCGACCGCCGCAGGGGCCGGCGTGGGCGTCCGGGGCACCAGGGCGACCCGAGTGGGCGAGGCGAGCTTGCTCGGTGTGGTCACGATGCGGTGCTCCCCGCGGCCCAGGTCGAGCTGTCGGGGCGTGTTCCGCCCGCACGGTGTCACCGCCATCTCGCGCAGTTCCAGCAGGTCGCGGAGTGTGCCGCGGAGCGTGGTGGTCACCCGGGACGCACCGATCTGCAGCGTCGGACCCGACCCGCAGGCCAGCGTCAGGGGTGCGTCGGGGCGCGGTTTGACGATTGACGCTCCGGGCAACACCGTCACCTCGCCGACCGCGACGGGCAGCTTCTCCGGCAACCGCAGCTTGTACGGGTCGATGCTGGTGGCGGCCGGCTTGTCGAGGAACTGGATGGTGATCTCGTCGGTCCGCATCGGCGGGTCCAGGCGAAGGAGCCCGTCGTCGCCGAGCAGGCTGCTTCGGAAACCGTCGTCGCCGACCACCCGCACACTGCCGAGGCGGGTGGTGGCCGCCTCGTCGTCCACGGAGAACCGGAGCCCGGTGATGGTCTGCGGCTTGAGCCACTTGAGGCGCAGGATCGGTGCCTCGTCGCTCACCGCCGGTGACCAACTGGTGGTCGGGTCCCCGTCGAGTGCCGCGCCGGCCCGACCGGTCGGGTCGGCGACGGCCGTTGAGGAGGCGCTGACCTGCGCTGCGAGGCGCAGCGGCTGTGCGTCGGCCACCAGATTGTCGAGAGTGGTGTCCAGGTCCGGACCGGCCGTGGGCCGCGCCCACAGCTTGGCGTCGTAAGACCCGGCGGCGGGCAGGGTGAGGGTCCGGTCGATGCTGGAGGCGTCCTCGGATCCGCGGACGGCGTCGGTGGAACAGTGGGGGTGGCCGTCGACGGTGAAGCAGGCCGGTGTGGTGGGCGCCGCCGACACGACGACGGTCGCCGGCCGGTCGGTGGCGGGTGCGGCGGGAAGGACAAGGGTCCGGCTCGTCTGGACGCCGGGAATCGTGATCTCGGCGAGGCCGACCGACCCGTTGCCGAACGAGCGGAGGTCGTACGCGTCGTCGATCGAGATCTTGACCGTGCGGGTGGCGTGGACGCCGGGCAGCTCGAAGACCATGTGATCGCTGAACTGTTCCACGGTGCGGCTCTCGTACCCGGCGGCGACGGTCACCGTCGTGGGCAGGGCGTCGGCCTTCAGGTCGAACCAGACCTCGACCCGGGTGATCCGGGTCGGGTTGGCGAGGCCCACCTCGACCCACTGACGGTCGCTGGGCGAGTACGGCGCGGACTGCCAGGACGTTTCCGGATTGCCGTCCATCGCCGCGTACGGCTGGTGCTCGGGGCGGGCACCGCCGGGGGAGTCCACCTGCGAGCGGGCGGTCGACGCGCGGATCGCGCTGATGCCCTCGAAACGGGCGACGGTGGACTGCTGCGCCCCCCACTCGGGCAGGTAGTCGTGGGCGGGGGCCGTCACCTCGAAGGTGTCGTCGGCGGTGAGGGTCTGTGAGGCGTTGTCACGCGATCGGCCGAACGACACGTCGCGCCTGCGCAGCCCGTCGGTCATCGCGACCGGCCCGGCGATGCCGGCCGCCGTCGCATCGCCCGCCAGGACCGTCGGCGCCGCGCCGAGCTGCCCTGCCGCGGCGAGGTCGAGGAGCGACTCGGGGCCGCCCACCACGGTGGTCACGGCGTCACGGTCGTACGCGACAACCGGCTCGACCGGCCGGTCGACCCGGTAGACCTCCAACGCCCGCACGGGCACGTCGAGCCCCTGGTCGCGGAACTCGTCCGGGGACGAGGGCCCGCCGCGCACCGGGCCGAAGGAGGTGACGCGGGTCAATCCGGGTGAGCGGTCCAGTGCCTGGCGGACCACAGCCGGGCGGGCCGTGTCCGAGCGGCCGTGGTCAAGGTCGGCGCGGAACAGGACGTGGCTGATCCCGGACCGGGCGAGCAGGTCGGCCAGGCCGGCCGACCCGGCGCCGGTGGCGAGTGTCGACTCGATCGCGTCCAGCAGCCGGATCGTGGTCGGTGGGGTGAAGGGGATGGAGTTGCGTACCGCCCACCGGCTGTTCAGCAGCGGTTGGGCGATCTCATCGGTGGTGTTACCCCAGTCGTACGAGGGGAAGCGCGCCCCGGGTACGACGAGTACCCGCCCGCGCCCGGTGTTCGCGTCGAGCCAGTCGGTGGCCTCGTGCCAGTAGCCGGGCACCGCCTTGACGCCGCCGGGCGTGGCGAGACCGCCGGCGAGCGCGGGCGTGGCAACCGCCGTGACGGCGACCATGGCCACACCGGCTGTGAGCCAGGCGCGTGCGACAGTTCGTGGGCGGTGCTGCTCGGGCGCGGTGCGTGCCGCGCGGATGGCCAGGCCGATGAGGTGCGCCATGCCCAGGGCCAGGGGCAGGCGGAGCAGGACGTCGAACTTGTGCACGTTACGCAGGGGGGCACCGATGCCGTCGAGGAACTCCCGCTGCGGGCCGGCGAGGATGTTCGGCAGGTCACCGACGTGCCCGAGACCCACGAGCGCGGCGCCCAGCACCAGACCGGTGATGAGGAACCGGCGGTGCGGCATTCCGCGTCGGGACAATCCGAGGACACCGAGGGCGGCGACCACCAGTGTGGCGGCGATCAGTAGTGCCTCGTTGGCGAGTCGTGCGCCGGCCGGAAGGATCGGCCCGAACGGGGTGGCGAGGTAGGCGAGCCAGTAGGAGGCGCCGCGGAGGGTCGTCACCGCGTCGGTGACGCTGGTCGTGTTCCGGGCGGTCTCGATGTAGTCCAGGAAGGGTGGGCTGTACCGGCCTAGAACGAGCAGCGGAACCAACCACCACGCCGTGGCGAGCGCCACCGCGCCACACCAGGCGGCGATGGCGGTGACGCGGCGGCGTACGGGCTGGAGGGTGGCGAGCCAGAGCAGGGCGAGTGGCACCACCGCGGCCACGGCTGTGGCGTTGACTCCACCGGCGCAGGCGACGGCGACGGCCGACCCGGCGACGGCGCGCCGCAGCGGGGTGCCGCCGGCGAGGCCCACCAGCGGGATGAGCACCCAGGGGGCGATGGCGCTGGGCCAGGACTCCACCGAGGCGTAGCCGAGTTGGGTGAGGATGCGGGGTGACAGCGCGAAGGCGACACCGGCGATCATGCGTCCGGCGGGCGTGCCGATACCCAGCCTGCCCGCCAGCCGTACCACTCCCAGGTAGGCGACACAGAAGATCAGCGCCCACCACAGCCGTTGGACCACCCACGGCGCGATGCCGAGTTCCGATCCGAGCAGGAAGAACGGGCCCATCGGCCAGAGATATCCGTACGCCTGGTTCTGTAGCTGACCGAACGTGCCGGTGGGGTCCCAGAGGTGCAGCGAGCGGAGCAGCCAGCCGGCCGGGTTGACACTCAGGTCGATCTTGGTGTCGGGGACGACCTGGCCCGGGGCCTGCTGAAAGGCGAGGGCGGTCAGCGCGATACAGATGACCAGGTGCCGGAACCGTCGGGCCGTGTGCCGGCTCCGACTGGACCCCGGAGCGGCGCCACCGGTCACCTCTGCACGCATTTCGGCTCCTGTCTTCACCGGCCGGACGCGCACCTGCAGCCGACTACTGTCGCGCGACGTTATCCGGACCGGGCACGGACGGGCGACCAGGGGCGCTGCGGTGGCGTTATCGGGAGAACGGCCGTCCCCACGGCGTGTAAGCGTGTGGCAGGCTGCCGACCATGTCAATGCCAGAAGCTGAGGTCGAGACGCGTCCGGAAGGCGTCACGTCCGATGGCGACCGGCCGGGGCCGATCGGCCGATGGGTCCGTGCCGACCGCGTCCGCGCGGTAGCGATCGCCCTCATCGTCGTGTCCGTCGCCTGGCGCGCCGGCCTTGCCACCCGTGGCTGGTTCTCGCAGGACGAGTTCGTCATCGCCGCCCAGGTCCTCGACACCCGGTTGGACGCGGACTTCCTCCTGCGTACCTTCAACAACCACCTCATGCCCGGTGGCCTGCTGGTGGCGTGGGCGATGGTGCGGGTGGCGGGTTTCGTCACCTGGCCCTGGGTGCTGCTGCTGGCGGTCGGCCAGGCGGCTATCGGGTTCGCCGTCTACCGGCTGCTGCGCGATCTGCTCCGGCCAGGCTGGGGGCTGCTCATCCCGCTGTGCCTGTTCGTGTTCAGCCCGCTGACGCTTGAGGTCTCCTCGCTGTGGTTGGTCGGGCTGCTCGTGATGCCGATGCAGTTGGCCCTGGTCATGGCGGCGACGGCACAGGTCTGGTACGTGCGGACCGGTCGGCTGCGACACCTCGTGGTGGTCGTCCTGTGGGTGGTGTTCGGCCTGCTCTTCGACACCAAGTCCCTGCTGATCGTGCCGCTGCTGTTCCTGCTGACCGTCTTCCTCTTCACGTCGGGCGGCACCTGGCGCAGCCTGGTGACGACGATCCGCCGACACTGGCCGGCGTGGCTGGTGCTCAGTGCGCTCTCGGGGGCGTACCTGGCCTTCTATCTGACCCGTCCCGCCCGCGAGTTGGACGAACCCACCTCCGCCGGTCAGGTCCTCACATTCCTCGGTGACCTGGTCGGCGAAACCGTCGTTCCGGGTCTGCTCGGCGGACCCTGGCGTTGGGCGTACGCCGGTGACGGTCCTCCGGCCGTAAACCCGTACGACATCGCCAAGTGGCTGTCGTGGGCGGTGCTGGGGGCTCTCATCGTGGTCACCGCGCGGCGGCGCCCGTCGGCCCGGCGGGCCTGGCTGCTGCTCGCGTGCTACCTCGGGCTGGTCGCCGCGCTCTTCGCCGTGACCCGCCTCGGTGGGCCGCTCGGCTCGTTCGTGGGCATCATTCCCCGGTACGTCGCCGACGTGGTGCTGGTCGCCGCGATCTGTGTCGGCGCGGCCCTGCTGGGAACGAAGGACGTCGATGAGGACGACGTGTCCGCGTGGCCGGTGCCGACCGTTCTGCGGGAGCCGGGTGCCTTCGCGGTCGGTCTGGTCTCGATAATCGTCGTCCTGGCCACCATCGGGGTGGGCACGCTGTGGAGCACGGCCCGTTTCTGGGACAACTGGAGCACCAAGTACGGACGGGACTATCTCGCGACGACGCAGATCGAGCTTGCCGCCGCCGCGCCGGGCACCGTCTTCCTGGAGACCACCGTCCCGGACCGCGTCATCGCCGGCTACTTCTGGCCGGACAATCTCCAGTCGCACTTCTTCCGCCCGGCCGATCGGCGGCCCACCTTCGTGGAGGAGGCCGAGAAGCCGTTCATGTTCGACGACTTCGGCCGGATCCGTCCGGTCGTGGTTCAGGGGCGGAAGATCGTGCCCGGGACGGTGCCCAACTGCGGGCACCTGGCGGAGGGTGGTGTACCCGCCCGGATCCCGTTGGACGGGTATCTGGAGGAGTGGCCGTACGCGGTCCATTTCGGCTACGTCAGTTCGGGCGACTCGACGGCACTCTTCCGTCTCGGGGACGCGGTCCGGGTGATCACCCTGAAGCGCGGGCTGAACGACGTGTTCTTCCTGCTGGAGGGGGCGGGGGACGCCGTCGAGGTCACCGTGAGCACCTCGGAGGTCCGGGTGTGCACCCAACTGATTACCGTCGGCCGCGCGGTGCCGGCACTGTGAATGGTTGAGCAGACCACCGGCGTCGGGGCCCCACCGGTGCGGCGGGCGCGGGACACGTTGCCGCTGTACGCCGTTGCGGCGGCTGTCACGGTGCTGGTGCTGGCCCCGCTCGCGGCACCGGGCTACGCGCTGCTGTACGACATGGTGTTCGTACCCCGGCAGCCGCTGAGTTGGGATCTCGTCGCCCCGGCGCAGACTCTGCCCCGAGCGGTGCCGATGGACGCACTGATGTCCCTGGTCACCCAACTCGTGCCGGGTTGGGTGGTGCAGCGGGTGGCGCTCGGTGGGGCGGTTCTCCTGGCCGCGGTCGGTGCCGGCCGTCTGGTGCCGACGGAACGGCTCGCGGTCCGGTTGCTCGCCGCGGTGGCGTACGCGTGGACGCCCTACCTGGCTGAGCGGCTGCTGATCGGACAGTGGGGTCTGCTGCTCGCGTACGCCGCGCTGCCCTGGTTGGTCCGGGCGGCGCTGGACCTGCGGGCGGGTCGTGACGGCGCGCTCGCCCGGGTGGTGCTCGCGGCCGCTCCCGCCGCGATCACTCCGACCGGTGGGTTGATCGCGTTGGGCACTGTGGTCCTGCTGGTGTCGGACCGGACGCGCCTTCGCCGGTCGGCGTTCGTGGTGGGTGGCGTCGCGTTACTCAACGCCCCCTGGGTGACCGCGGCCCTGGTCACCGGCGCTGGCGGGTCATCCGATCCGGCGGGGGTGGCGGCGTTCGCGGCGCGTTCGGAGAACTGGGCCGGTCCGCTGGTGGCGCTCGCGGGTACGGGTGGCGTCTGGAGCGCACAGGCGACCCCCGCCAGTCGCGCGGCACCGCTGGTGCCGCTGGCGACCCTGATCCTGCTGATTCTGGCCGGTGTCGGTGCCGGCCTGCTGCGGCGCCGGGTGCCCCTGGGTACGGCGGTGCGGCTCGCGGTGCTCGCCGGGATCGCCTACCTTCTCGCCGCCCTCGGGGTGCTCCCCGGCGGGGCCGCTGTGTTGCGCTGGGCGGTGGTGCATCTGCCGGGTGGAGGGCTGCTTCGAGACGGCCAGAAGTTCCTGGCCCCGTACGCCCTGCTGCTGGTGGTGTGTGCCGCGTTGGGAGCGGAGCGGCTAATGGCCAGGATCGACCGGGAGGTGGCGGGGGTGGTTCTGGTCGGCCTGCTGCTCCTACCGGTGGCCGTCATGCCGGACCTCGCCTTCGGCGGTGCCGGTCGGCTTCGTCCGGTGAGCTATCCGGCGGACTGGCAGGCGGTGGCCGAGCGGGTGGCCGGCGAGCCGGGGGAGATCCTCGCGCTGCCGCTGTCCGCCTACCGGGCCTACCCATGGAACCCGGGACGTATCGTCCTGGATCCGGCGCCGCGCTACCTGCCGGGGACGGTGCTGACCGACGACACGCTCCGGGTCGGCGACATCGCGGTGGCCGGGGAGAATCCACGGCTCCGCGAGGTGCGCCGGGTGCTGGCCGAGGGGCGGCCCGTCTCGGCCACCGGCGTGCGCTGGGTGGTCGTGCAGCACCAAGGGCCCAGCGAGGTCGACCCGGCGACCCTTCGTGATCTCGAAGTCGTCCACGAGGGACCGTTTCTCACTCTCTACCGAAACCCGGCTGTTCCTCCGGAATCGGACCCCCGAGGATTTGGTGCGTGGGCCGTCGTGATGGCGCTCGGCGCTGCCCTTCTGGTGGTCATGGCGGCCGCCATTTCGGCACTACACCGGCGTCCTACCGCGTGGTAACGTCCGCTCGCACGTCTCGCCATTGGAGGATTGGCATGCGTAGAGCTCTGACCCTGGTCGTCTCCGGCATGGTGGCGGCGTTGCTGGGGATCCTGGCCCTCGGCGGGCTCTCGGCCGCCGCGACCGCCACCGACAAAGAGGCGGCCAACGAGGCCAAGAGTGTTTCGGAAGCGGCCAAGCGTGCCGGAAAGAAGGACCCGTACGCCCCCGAGGTCTACGGCGACAGGTAGGACGGCTCGCCCCGCTGCTGCACTGGGCGGGGCGACTCCACCCCGCTCAGCAGGTCCGCGAAGCGCCCACCCGCGGCCTGCCAGGTGAAGCTCGCCGCGTGCTGGCGGGCCTGCGCCCCCATCTCTCGCCGCACGTTGTCCTCGTGCAGAAGCGTGCGCACCTTCGCCAGGTAATCGTCGATGTCGTCGGCCAGCAGGCCGGTGCGCCCGTCGACGACAGCTTCGGCGACCCCACCCGCTTCCCGGAACGCAACCGTTGGCGTGCCGGCGGAACCCGCCTCGACAATCGTCAGGCCCCAGCCCTCCTTGAGTGACGGGGTCAGGGCGACCCAGGCCGAGGCGAGCAGAGCGGCTTTTTCCTCCTCCGTCACGAAGCCCCGGAAGTCCACCCGCTCGGTGATGTCCAGCTCCGCGGCGAGTTCACGCAGGTGCGACTCCCACCAGCCCTGGCCGGCGACGACCAGCCGCAGCTGGGGCAACTCGTCGGCGAGGGCCGCGACCGCCCGCAACGCCACCTCGACCCGCTTGTGCGGCACCAGCCGATTCAGCGTCACGAGCAGCGGGAACGGCGCCCGCTCGGCGTCGGTGCGGGGCAGCGCCGGGGTGCCGTTGTGCACCACGGCGACCTGCTCCGGCGGTACGCCCAGCACGGCCAGTTCGCTGCGGGTGGCCTCGGAGACGGTGACGTACCGGCACCGCCGGTAGACGCGCACGGCGAGCGACGACTCGACCCACCAGCCGAACCGGGCGGCCCACTTCGGAAGGACCACCGGCCACTGTTCGCGATGCACGTGGTGGATCAGCTTGACCACCGGGCGCCGTGCCCACAGTGGGGAGAGGAACGGCAACCCGTTGCAGACGTCGACCAGGATGTCGGGCCGCCCGCCCCGACGGCTCGACAGCGGGCCCACGCCCAGCGCGCCGGCCAGGTAGCTGAGCGCCGCCCAGAGGTAGACGGTGTGTCTGCCGCCGCGCCGCACCAGCCGGACGCCTGCCTCGTTGACCTCGTCGCCGGGTGCCTCGCTGTGGGCGGCGCAGAAGAGGGTGGCGCGGAAACCGCGCGCCACCAACTCGGCGGCGATCCGTTCCACGTACACCTCGGAACCGCCACCCTCGGGGTTACGGGTGTCTCGCCAGTTGAGGAACAGCACGTGTCCGGGCATGCCGAAGCGACGCTCCACGCGAACCCTACTCTCAAGTAATTTAGGGACGCGCGTCACACTAGGGGGCTGGGGTGCCGGCCGGCAATGCCCTGATGGGGCAGCGTTGATCGACTGTCGTCACGTGCCAACAGTGGGTGCCGGCGTGACCGTCGGCGCCGCGACGGCCGGTGCGGCCACGTCGACGGCGGGTGTGCCGGACGCCTGCCCGCGCCTGGCCGGTCGCTTCCGTCGCTGCGATCCGAGCATCTGCAGGGGCCGCTCGACGCCGTAGTAGCTGACGGTTGCGTACATCAGACCGAAGACCATGGTGAGTGCGAAGGTGTTGAACAGTCCGCCGGTGAAGAGCGGTCGGTCGTCGATCAGGTAGATGAGTTCGATGACCAGTGGGTGCCACAGGAACAGCCCGTACGAGACGGTGCCGAGCCACCGGGCCGACTCGGCGGCGAAGATCTCCTTGACCCGCGTCCGCCCGCCGAAGGCCACCGGGATCAGGATCAGCGTCGCGATCGCGAGGTACAGGGTCAGCTTGACCGCGAACTCGGCGGCTGTCGGACCGGCGAGGTCGCGGGGTCCGGCGATGGGCGTCGTCGCGATCGCCATCAGGGCGACCGCCGCTGCCCAGCAGGCAATCGGCGCGGAAGCGAGATCGTCCAGTACGCGGAAGGCGGCGGGCGCGGTCCCGGTGCGCAGGGCGACGTGCGCCGCCGCCAGGGCCATCCCCGCGCCGAACCAGGCCGCGTACGAGGGGAGCCACATGGTGTGCAGGCCATTGCTGAGCCAGCCGATCCCCAGCAGCGCGAGCCATCCAGCGGTCACCAGCAAACCCCCGCAGACGATCACGACGGTTCGGACGGGGCGCCATGACCGACCAACAGCGAGCACGGCGATCAGCGGCAGGATCAGGTAGAACGCGACCTCGGTGGCGAGACTCCAGGTCTGGCTGAGCCCGGAGCGCAACTGGCCGGGCTCGTAGATCTGGGTGAAGGTGAGGTGGCGGATCCAGTCACCGGCGGACGCCGGCCGATTCTGCGGCAGGACGATCAGGCAGACCAGCACCGCCAGCCAGTAGGCGGGCAGGATTCGTAGGGCCCGCCGCCAGAGGTACCGCCCGGTGCGGGGTCGGGCCTGTCCCGTTGCAGCGTTCAGGGCCCACGGTCGGAACAGCAGGAATCCGGAGAGCACGAAGAAGATGGCAACGCCGACGTCGAGCCGAGCCAGCCAACCGCCCCACGGGGTGTTCATGGTGGCAGCGGTCTGGAACCCGATGTGGTGACCGACGACCGCCACGGCGCCAATTGCTCGCAGCGCGTCGAGTGCGGGGAGTCGGTCGGTGACCGGAGTCTGCGGAATTGTTGGCGCGGCGGTTGTGGACATCTGGACATCCAGGGGGTCGCTTTGAAGGTGACCGGGGAGTAACCTCCCGCCATGTTAAGGATCGGGTGCCCCGGACAACAGGTCGTAGGGCGGCAGGCTACAGGAGGATGAGTGAAGCTTCGCGTGGGCGCCGCGCTCTTCGGGCTCGGTGTTTTGTTGCTGGTCTTCGCGGCTGGGCTGCCGTTTTACGTGGCCCCCTCCGTGACCAAGCTCCCGTATGACCTTGAACCAACGACGTCCGTCGCGGAGGCAAAGAACGCCAAGTTCCTGAAGATCACTCGCGTCGGCGAGTCGGTGAGCATCGAGGTCCTGCAAGGTGACCTCGTCTCCAGCGTCGAGGTCATTCCTCAGCCGGACGACACGAGGGACCGGCTTCCGGAGGAACTCAAGGGCGAAGCGGTGATCTGGGACGTCTACCAGACGGTCCGGCGTGCCGACACCCCTGATGTGGTCAGCCAGTACAGCACCGAGCTGGCTCTCGACCGGATCTCCGGCGCGGCTGCCCCGTGGAAGGAGCAGTGGCTCAACGAGAGCGGCGCGGAGCAGACTCCGGTCGGGAACGTGAACTACTCCGGCCAGATCTACAAGTTCCCGTTCGGCACCGACAAGCGGGACTACCAGGTTTTCGACCGTGACCTGAAGCGGGCCGTCCCGGCGAAGTTCGTCGGCACGGAAAAGATCAAGGGCATCGAGGCGTACCGCTTCGAGCAGCGCATCGAAAACGAGGTGCTGAACACCCCGGAGGCGAGCCTCAAGCCGCTGCTCGGAAGGTTCGCCCCCGGCGCCACCAGCGGTCAGATCGTCTACAGCAACACCCGTACGCTCTGGGTCGACCCGGTGACGGGCTCCTATGTGAACGTCCGGGAACAGCAGAACAAGGAATTGCGCCCGGACACCGGCACCGCCACGGTGCTGCTGGACGCGGACTTCAACTACAACGACGACACGGTCAGTCGCAGTGTCGAGACGGTCAAGGACAACCGCTTCAAGATCGGCCTGATCAGTTTCTGGGGCCCGATCGTCGCCGGTGTCCTTGGTCTGATCGCCCTCGTCGTCGGCGTATGGCTGGTGATGCGGACCGACGACGGTGCCGCCCGGCACCGCGCCGACGCGGCTGTGACACCCGGCGCCGACCCGACCCGTACCCGGGTGGACCAGGAGCCGGTACGCGACGCGGAGACCGCCGAGCAGCCCAGGACCGAGCCCGCAGGCGGTCCACTGACCGACGAGATCCCGCCGGCGTCGACGAACTGGAAGTCCGAGGACCCGACGGTGCCGACCCAGCGCCCGGCGCACGGCGAGGTGGAGCAGCGCTGACGGGTACGACGCGATGCACGTTCGAGGGGTGGACCGCACATGCGGTCCACCCCTCATTCGCGAGGCGGCATCTACCTCGGATGCCCTGCGCGGCGCACGGCGTACCGCGTACAGACCCAGTCTTCGCTGTACAGCCGATCGCGCCACTGCCCGACGATCTCCCCGTCGTGTGCGGCCATGAGCCGCACCATGTCGGCGTGCGGTATGACCGTCATTTTCATCGGCGCCGGGTAATTGAGCAGGTGGCACTGTGCCCAGCTGATCAGGCGGGCCGGCGCCAGATGCCAGACGATGCCCCTGGCCGTGTGCGCCGGTTCGGTGGGAAACCCCACGACGGCGGTGCCGCCTGGCCGCAACACGCGCAGGAACTCGGCCAGATAGCGATCGATGGCGGGGCGCGGTAGGTGTTGCAACACCAGGGCGCTGTAGACCAGGTCGAAGTGGCCGTCGGGGAACTGGCTCAGGTCCGGTGCGTCGTTGAGGACGAACCGGATGTTCTCGGCGCTCTGGTTCAGTCGCCGGGCGGTCTCCAGCATGGTCGGAGCGATGTCCACACCGACGACCTCGTCCGCGTGCGGGGCGAGTGCCTGCGACAGTCGCCCGACGCCGCAGCCGAAGTCGAGCACCCGCTCCCAGCGGGTGGGCAGGCCGAGTTGGCGAAGTTGGCCGGTCGTCTCCTCGACGTCGGTGCGGCCGGTGGCCAGGAACTCCCCGACGTCCCACCGTCCGCCGCGTTTGCCGGGCTCGACGAGTACGGCCCAGAGCGGATCTTCAGCTCCGAGCTTGGTCCAGTCGCGTCGCACGTCGTTCAGATGCACGCCGAAACCCTAGGACCTCGTGCCGTTCGGTGGGGTCCTGCTGTCTCCGGGATCGCCTGGATGTTCGGGCGAGAGGACGAGCCGAACGGCTCTCCGCAGCCTGCGTGCTTTACATCCGTTACCTAATTGTAATTCCTCGATGCCCTGCGACTCTCCGCTGTCGGGAGGCAGAGTTGTGCCGCCTATGTCAGCCGCCGAGGCTTATGTCCACACAGGTAGTTCCACGATTCGTGACATCGACCGGCTGTCGGGTCGCCCTCGTGTTGCCGCCGGATGGCCAGGGGGTTGTGAGTCCCGCCGCAACGGGTGCACGATCAGGCTCGATCGTTACCCGCCGGTAACACGTGACGTGCCCGGTGCGAGGCCGCCAGTCCGGGACCGGCCACCTGAGGAGGAACCCGTGCAGGATCGCTTTGAGGATCAGGGTCGTACCCGTTGGCGGCGGTTCGCCGCCATGGCGGTCCCCGCCACCGCTGCCGTCGGCGCCATCCTGTTCGGCATGTCGACCGGCGCCATCGCGTCCGACGTCACCGTGTCCGGACAGACGTTCAAGATCGGCGCGGCCCGCCTCGAGGGCGACGGCTTCAAGCAGTACGGCGGCGTCGTCCGCGAGAAGGGTGAGGACGGCAGGACCCACCCGATCGCCGTCGCCGAAATCAGCAGCGCGGAGCTCTACGACCTCTGCCAGTCCATCCGCTCCGACCTGCCCGGCCTGCCGGTGGTGCTCACCATCAACGCCGGTGAGGGCAAGGAGCCTGCCCGGGCCAAGGACCTGCTGATCGCCATGGACTCGCTCGACGGCAACGCGACGTTCACCAACATCAAGATTGGCCGGGACGCGAGCGACCTGAACGCGACGGCGCAGAAGGGTTCATTCGGCCAGAACTCCGACCACGTCACCATCACGAACCTGCAGCAGGTGTCCCGGTACACCACGGCGGCCACCTTCAACCTGGTCGGGCTCCGGCTCAAGGTCAACGTGGGCGACGAGGCCAAGGGCAAGGAGTGCTTCTGACGTGAGTCGGGCCTGCGGTGGCCGACCACCGGGGGTGCCGTTCCCTTCCCCGTCCCCGCTCCGCCAGGAGGAGTACGTGACAACCGCCAACGCGTCCCACGCCCGGCCCGGCGGCACGGCCCAGGCGTGGCAGGCCTTCCGCCGCTGGCAGCGGAGCCGACCGTTCTGGGGTGGCCTCTTCATCGCCCTGTCCGGGGTGGAGATGTTCGCCTCCACCCGGATGACGATCAACGGCCTGAGCTTCCACAGTGGAGCCACCGGTCTGCTCTCGCTCCTGATCCCGGTCATCCTGGTGACCTGCGCCCTGCTGCTCTGGTTGAGCCCGACGCAGCGGCTGTTCTACTCGGTCGTCGCGGCGGTCACAACGGTCTACTCGCTGATCGGGCTCAACCTCGGCGGCTTCTTCGTCGGTCTGCTGCTCGGCATCGTCGGCAGCGCGCTCGCCTTCGCCTGGACCCCGATCCGACCCGCGCCAGCCGCTGCCGACCTGTCCGACACCGAACTGCCCCTCGCCGAACAGGTCGATGCGGATCAGCCTGGCGCGGATCAGCGCGGCACGGATCAGCCTGGCGCGGATCAGGCGGACGCGGATCAGCCCCACGCCGAGCAGCGCGGAGTCGAGCCGCTCGACACGGAGCGGCTCGACACGGAGCGGATCGCAGTCGGGCAGGCCGACGCGGCCGGCGAACCGGTGAACCGCCCGGCGAGCGACGCGACCGACGCGGGCGCACCCCCCGAGTGGCCGGGACGTTCTGCTGATCCGCGGGTGTTCGGAGTCGCACTGTTGGTGCTGGGCCTCGCCGCGGCCGGCCTGGCCACCCAGCCCGGAGCGGTGCAGGCCGCACCGACGCGACCCGCCGCGACAGCCTGCCCGACCCCGTCCAGGTCCGTCACGCCGTCGCGCAGCCCCACCACTCCCACCAGGACGCCGACCCCGACACCGAGCGCCAGCCCGGAGCGGGACGGCAACATCATCACCGACATCCTGGATGGAATCGGGGACCTGTTCAACGGTGGACGCAACGAGAAGACCGCGACGCCGTCGGCCACCCCGACCGCCAGCCCGTCGGCGAAGCCGACAGTCACGCCGACGGCCCGTCCCGGGTCCACCGCCTGCCCAACACCGAACCCGGGCGGGTCAGGCAAGCCCGGGGCCACGACGCCCGACAAGCCAGACAAAGCGGAGCCGGGCAAGCCGCTGCCCCGCATCGCGGCAGACCCGGATCTGCCGATGGTGGGCCAGACTCCGTCCAAGCTCACCGGCTCCAAGGTCACCATGACCGGGCTGCGGTTCGACGGGACCACCGAACTGCAGACCGAGAAGGGCAGCCTCAAGGTGCTGAAGTTCAGCATGCGGGAGGCGGTGACCGACGACTTCCTGCTGGTCGCCAACGGCCCCGACGGGCGCACCCAGCGATACAAGACCGACCGGCTGACCGTCCGCGGTGACGTGGCCTTCTACTCCACCCGGTTCGTCGGCAAGCTGCTCGGCATCAAGCTCACCCTGACCCCGGACCTGCCGTTGCCGGACGGGATCCCGGTCACCCTGCCGATCTCGATCACGTTCACCGACCCGGTCATGGATCTGGCGTACGTCACCAGTGACACGCTGACCGCCCGGCCGTCGTTGGCGCTGGCACTCGGCTGAACGGCAGCAGTCCCGATGGCTCCGGGTGCTGGCGGTACGACGAGCCGCCAGCACCCGGACCAGTCAACGACTCAGAGCCGGGCCAGCGCCCGACGCAGCGGGTCGAGACCCAGCGCACCCAGGTCCAACGCCTGCCGGTGGAACTCCCGCAGGTCGAAGTCGGCGCCCTTGCGGGCCTTGGCGTCCTCGCGAGCCTGCAACCAGATCCGCTCACCCACCTTGTACGACGGCGCCTGCCCCGGCCAACCGAGGTAGCGGTTCAGCTCGAAGCGCAGATTCTCGTCCGGGACCCGGCAGTGCGCCCGCATGAACTCCCAGCCCAGCTCGGGCGTCCACCGCTCACCCGGGTGGAAGCCGAAGGGGTTGTCCTTCGGGATCTCCAGCTCCAGGTGCATGCCGATGTCCACGATCACCCGTGCCGCGCGCATCGCCTGGCCGTCGAGCATGCCGAGCTTGTCGCCCGGGTCGTCCAGGTAACCCAGCTCGTCCATCAGCCGCTCCGAGTAGAGCGCCCAGCCCTCGCCGTGCCCGGAGACCCAGCAGAGCAGCCGCTGCCAGCGGTTGAGCAGGTCGGCCCGGACGGCGGTCTGCGCCACCTGGAGATGGTGACCCGGCACGCCCTCGTGGTAGACCGTCGTCACCTCCCGCCAGGTGGAGAAGTCGCTGATGCCCTGCGGCACGGCCCACCACATCCGACCCGGGCGGGAGAAGTCCTCACTCGGGCCGGTGTAGTAGATGGCGCCGTCGCTGGTCGGGGCGAGGCAGCACTCGATGTGACGGACCTGCTCCGGGATGTCGAAGTGGGTGCCGTGCAGCTCGGTGATCGCCTTGTCGGCCAGCGCCTGCATCCAGTCCCGGAAGGCCTCCTTGCCCTGGATGGTCCGGGCCGGGTCGGCGTCCAACCTGGCCACCGCCTCGTCGACGGTGGCACCCGAGCCGGCGATGCGCCCCGCCACGACGCGCATCTCCTCCTCCAGCCGGGCCAGCTCCGCGAAACCCCAGGCGTACGTCTCGTCCAGGTCGATCTTGGCACCGAGGAAGTACTGAGAGGCGAGCTCGTAGCGCTCCCGGCCGGCGGCCTGCTTGTCCCGCCCGTGCGGGGCCAGCTCGGTACGCAGGAACTGGCCAAACTCGGCGGTCGCCGCCGTCGCCGCCGCTGCGCCCCGGCGCAGCTCCGAGCCGAGCGTGCCCTCCGCTCCCAGCCGCTCGACCAGCCCGTGGAAGAAGTTGTCACCGGTCGGGTCGACCCAGATGTCGCACTGCTTGGCCACCTCGACCAACTGCACCTTCGAGCTGACCGCACCGGCGGCGAGCGCCTCGCGCAGGGTGGTCTTGTAGCCCTCCAGCGCGGCGCCGAAACCGTTGAGCCGGGCGGCGATGTTGGCCTGGTCGTCGCTGGTCGCGGTGGGCATCAGGTCGAACACCATGCGGATCTCGTGCAGTCCGCTGGTGATCACACTGACCTCGCTGGTCACCTCGCCGGCATCGTACCGGGCGAGGTCCAGGCCGAGTCGTTCCTGCATGGCCTCCTTGGCGGTCCGTTCCGATTCGGTCTCCGGCTCGGTCACCTCCAGCTCGGCGAGCGTCCGGCGGGTGAGGTCCGCGCGGGCCCGGTAGCCGTCGGGCGACAGGTCGTCGAGCTGATCGTCATGGCCGGCGATGCCGACGAAGGTCGCGCCGGTGGGGCTCAACGGCGCCCACTCGGCCACGTAGCGGTTGGCGAGTTCATCAATTCGTCCCACGCTGCGACACTACGTGACCACCCCACCGCCTTGTCGCCGACGTTTGTTGTGTTCGAGCTGCGGGTTCGGGCACGGCGTGACGGCCGAAAGGCGCGCGACTTTGTCGTACGGTTACGGCAGAGTGTCAGGGGTGACCACCGATACCACTCCTGACAAAGCGCCGGTCCGCGCCTGGCTGCCCGGCTTCGTCGCCCTCGCCGCGATCTGGGGATCCAGCTTCCTGTTCATCAAGGTCGGGGTGGCCGAGCTGCACCCTGTCCAACTGACCCTCTACCGGGTCCTCGCCGGCGCGCTGACCCTCCTGGTGGTCCTCGCCGTGCTGCGCGACCGGCTGCCCCGCGAGCCCCGGGTCTGGGCGCACCTGACCGTCGTCGCCGCCTTCGGCGTGTCAGTGCCGTTCACCCTCTTCGGTTACGGGGAGCAGCGGGTCGAGTCGATGCTGGCCGGCATCTGGAATGCCACCACCCCGTTGATCGTGCTGCCGCTGGCGGTGCTGGTCTTCCGCACCGAGCGGCTCACCGTGCGCCGCGCGGTCGGGCTCGGGCTCGGTTTCGTCGGGGTGCTGGTGGTGCTCGGGGTCTGGGAGGGCATCGGCGGGGCCCACTTCGTCGGGCAGCTCATGTGCTTCGGCGCGGCGGCCTGCTACGGCGTGGCCATCCCGTACCAGAAGCGGTTCGTCGCCGGCAGCACGCACTCGGGTCTGTCGCTCTCCACCGCGCAACTGCTGCTCGCCGCCGTGCAGTTGGCGATCGTCACTCCCTTCGTCGCCGGCCTGCCGCCGCTGCCCACCGAGCTTTCGGCGGGGGTGGTGGCGAGTGTGCTGACCCTCGGTGCGCTCGGCACCGGCCTCGCGTTCGTCATCAACATGCGCAACATCCGGGTGGCCGGCGCGAGCACCGCGTCCACCGTCACGTACCTGATCCCGATCTTCGCGGTGCTGATCGGTGCCGTGGCGCTCGACGAACGACTCAACTGGCACCAACCGGTCGGCGCGCTCATCGTGCTGCTCGGGGTCGCGGTCTCGCAGGGGATGTTCAGCCGCCGCCGGACCAGCCCGGTCGTCGGCGTCGGCGCACCCGCCACCCCGGCCGCCGAACCCGCCCGCCGCTGACCGGCCACCTGTTCGACAGAGCCTTCAGAAATCGGGGTGTCCTGCGGACCCGGACACCCCGATTTCCTGAAAGGCGAGTGGATCAGCGCCGTGCGGCCGTCGAGCGGGCGGGTCGGGCTGGTCAGCGCCGGTCGTGCGTCCAGGCCACCAACTGCTCCGCCGACCACGTGTTGACCACCCGGTCGGCGGGGACACCGCACAGTGCTGCGCGTTCGCAGCCGAACCGTTGCCAGTCGAGCTGGCCGGGCGCGTGCGCATCCGTGTTGATGGCGAACCGGCAGCCGGCCTCCAACGCGCGGCGGATCAGACGCTTCGGCGGGTCCTGCCGCTCCGGCCGAGAGTTGATCTCGACGGCGGTGTCGTGCTCGGCGCAGGCGGCGAAGACGGCGTCCGCATCGAAGTCGCTCTCCGCCCGGGTACGCGCCCGGTGCCCCCGATCGCCCGGACCGGTCACCCCGGCGGGCCGGGACGACACCATCCGGCCCGTGACGTGGCCGAGGATGTCCAGGTGTGGGTTGGCGACCGCCTTCACCATGCGCCGGGTCATCTTCGACCGCTCGTCCTTCAGCCCGCTGTGCACCGACCCGACCACCACATCGAGGCGCGCCAGCAGGTCGTCTTCCTGGTCCAGGGAGCCGTCGGCGAGGATGTCCACCTCGATCCCGGTGAGGATCCGGAAACCCTCAGGCAGCGCCGCGTTGACCTGCGCCACATGGTCGAGCTGCTGGCGCAGCCGGGCCGCGGTCAGCCCCCGGGCCACCGTCAGCCGGGGCGAGTGGTCGGTCAGCACCAGATACTCGTGGCCCAACTCCACCGCGGCCAACGCCATCTCCTCGATGGGCGAACCGCCATCGGACCAGTCCGAGTGGGTGTGGCAGTCGCCGCGTAGGGCGGCGCGCAACGCCGTGGCCTCGGCGTCCAGGTCGCTGCCCTCGGTCGCCACCAGCCGACGCAGGTAGACCGGCTCCTCACCGGCGAGGGACTCCGCCACACAGCGGGCCGTCACGTCACCGACCCCGGCCAACTCGGTGAGCGTGCCGTTGCCGGCCCGTTCGGTCAGCTCGGCCGCGGGCAGGCCGGCCAACGCCTTCGCGGCCGACCGGAAAGCGCGTACCCGGTAGGTGGCCTCGTTGGCCCGTTCCAAGAGGAACGCGATCCGGCGCAGGTCGGCGATGGGATCCCTCGCGCGTGTCATGTCAGGGCGCCTTCGGGCAGCCGTGCCGGCGTTGCCATGCGGTGACCTCGGCGGCCGGCTCCCGGTTGCCGCCGCCCCGCCAGGAGTCCAGGTAACGCGCCGGCCAGATCACCCCACGCCGGATCCACCAGCCGTCCTTACCGGTGCACGCCGGCGAGATGCCGAAGTGCACGTGACAGACGTTGTTCGCGTTGCCCGTGCGGCCCACCTTGCCGAGTTGCTGACCGGCGCGGACCCGCACCCCGGCGTCGACACCGCTGGTCACGGCGCTCAGGTGCGAGCCGTAGTACCGCACCCCGTCGTCGCCGAGCAGGGAGACCGACAGCCCGCCGTTGTCCGGGCCCTGTGGCCCACGCTTTCGGTACCGGTCGACGCGGCTCACCTCCAGAACCGTCCCGTCGGTCACCGCCACGAACGGCTCGCCGCAGTCGGCGAAGAGGTCCGTCGCCGGGTACGCCCCGTGCGTCGGGTGGTAGTCGACCTTGTCGGCGCGTACCGGAAAGACATGCTTCAGCCCGACGCGGGGTGCCGTCGCCGACGGCGCCGCCGGGCTCGGGTCGGTCGCAGCCGGCGTCGGCGGCTGCGACGCCGGCTGGTCGGCTGTCGCCCAGACCGACGGTGGCGTCGGCGCGGCGCCGTCGGGCACCCCCGGCCGGGTGGTCGCGCAACCGGCGGCCAGCACCGGGGCGAGCAGCAGCAGGACGGGGTACGCCGGACGAGCGCGGCGGCTGATCGTCGGCGAGGCCATCCGGTCATCCTGGCAGAGCCGGTACCGTGGGCACGAGCGGCACGCGTGAGGAGGGCAGCGACGGTGACCTTTGCCCGACCCGAACCTGGCCCGGAATTCGGTGCCGCCCGGCCGATGCCGCGTACCCCGTCGGGTCTCTTCCCCTCCGGGCCCCCGGCCCGGCCCACCTACCGCGAGCCGAACCCGGTCACCGGCGGTGGTGTCGCCGCCGGTGGTGGCGCGGCAGCCGCCTGGCTGTTGCTGTTCGGCCTGCTCGGCACCGACGTGGCCAGCTACGCGTGGTGGACGGTTTTCGCCGGCCTGCTGGCCTGGGTCACCGCCCTGGTGCTGGTCCGCTACGGCGACCGAGGGGTGGCCACCGGGGTCGCCATCGTCACGGCCGGTGGCTGGAGCATCGCCGCCGCCGTGGTGGCGGTCCGTTGGGCCACGAGTGGCGACTGGCCGCTGTGGTGACCGGCACGGACCGGCCCCGGAACGCCGCCCGGTGACTGCGCCGCGTGCCCGGTTGGCTGCGTAGCGAACGCCGTCTTGACGTGGCCGCCCAGACTCGGCACGCTCGGCACTATGGTCTGGACCACTCCGCGACAGGATCCCGATCGCAGCCGCCGCCGCCTGCAGTTGCTGGCCGAGCTGGCGGGTGCCCGGGCGGTCCGCCAGCGCAGCCGACCACAGCGGCAGCGCACCGAGCGTCTGCGCCAACTCATCGCCACCCGCCGTCGAGTCGTCGGCTGATCCGACTTTGTCAGGAATGACCCGCCCTTCGGGGCGTTGACGGGTCGCCTGCCGACCCGACCGGCTAACGTGCACGCGTAACGAGTCGACGCTGTGTCGAGGGCTATTGGGGGGACCGTGTCGTACTTCGCTGCGGCCGTGGTGCGCGACGACAGTGGCTGGACCGCCGCCGAGGTCAGCCTGCGTGGCGCCACCGACATCGACGAGGTCGCCGACCGGCTGCGTGACGTCGACCAGGAGGCCGACGTGTCGCTCCTCTTCGTCGAGGCCGACGACGCGTACCTGGTGATCCTGCGCCTGGACGAGGGCGAGGACCTGCGGGTGTTCGGTTCGGACTCCGCGTACGCCGAGGAGTCGCAGTTGGGGGCGCTGCTGGTCGGTGACCTGAAGACCTCGGTCACCGGGCTCGACGGTGACGACGAGCCCCGCCCGGCGACCAGCGGCGACGACGAGAGCGAACAGCCCGTCGTCGACCCGGAGGCCGACCCGGTCGGTGACGCCGACCTGCTGGCCAACCTCGGCATCTCCGCGCAGAAGCTGCTGACGCTCTGCACCCACGAGGGGATGATGCCGGCGGACGTCACCGCCGAGATCTGCCAGGTGCTCGGCTGCGCCGACGAGGTCGAGGAGCTGCGTGAGGTCTGAGCCGGCCGACGCCACCGATCCGTCGCTGGAGTCGATCCGGCCGGGCCAGCCGACCCCCGGTGCGGTGGGCCGCGCCGGGCCCGGCGCCCACGAGGGTCTTGCCGACAATGGTGAGGTCGGCCGGCGGCAGCGGCACGAGCTGTGGATGCGCCGTGCCCTGGAGGTCGCCGTCGCCGGTCCGCCGGTCGACGACGCGGTCAGCACCGACGTCGACGACGTGCCGGTGGGGGCTGTGCTCTACGGCCCGGACGGCACCGAGTTGGCCACCGGACGCAACGAACGGGAGTTGACCGGGGACCCCACCGCGCACGCCGAGGTGCTGGCCCTGCGCCGAGGCGCCGAACGCACCGGCCGCTGGCGGCTGGACGGCTGCACCCTGGTGGTCACCCTCGAACCGTGCACCATGTGCGCGGGGGCGCTGGTGCTGGCCCGGGTCTCCACCGTCGTGTTCGGGGCGTGGGAGCCCAAGACCGGCGCGGCCGGATCGCTCTGGGACGTGCTGCGGGACCGCCGGCTCAACCACCGCCCCGAGGTCTACGGCGGGGTGCTGGAGGCCGAGACCGCCACCGTCCTGCGCGCGTTCTTCCGCTGACCTGCCGGCGGACTCAGGCCGGGGGCAGGCTGACCGTGACCTCCAGCCCGCCGCCCTCGCACGGTCGGGCGGTCACCGTGCCGCCGTGCGCCCGGGCCACCGCCCGGACGATGGAGAGCCCCAGGCCGAATCCGCGCCCGCCGCCGACCCGCTCGCCGGAGAGCCGGCGGAACGGCTCGAAGATGGCCTCCACGTCATAGCCGGGCACCACCGGGCCGCTGTTGCGCACGGTGAGCGTCGACAGACCGTCCCGCTGCCCGGTGCTCACCCGGACCCAGCCGCCGGACGGCACGTTGTGCCGCAGCGCGTTTTCCACCAGGTTGGTGGTGAGGCGTTCCAGCAGCACCGGGTCGCCGTGGACCATCGCCGGCGCCAGCTCCCGGGTCGTCGCCGGCCCACCCTCGCCCACGACGGCCTGGTCCAGCACGTGGTCGGCCAGATCGGCCAGGTCCACCCGGGATCGGGCGGTCACCTCGTTCTCCGAGTCGGCCAGGGTGAGCAGCCCGTCGATCAGCCGTTCGTGCCGCTCGTTCACCGCGAGCAGCGACTCGCCCAGCCGGCGTACGTCCTCGGAGGCGCCGGTCCGGGTGACCGCCAGCTCGATGAGCGACCGGTTCAGCGCCAGCGGCGTACGTAGCTCGTGCGAGGCGTTCGCCACGAAGCGGCGCTGCCCGTCGAAGGAGCGGTCCAGTCGTTCCAGCATCTCGTCGAAGGTGTCGGCCAGCTCGCGTACCTCGTCGTGCGGGCCGGGGAGCGAGATCCGTTCGTGCAGGCCGCGGCCGCCCACGGCGATCCGCCTTGCCGTCCCGGTGATCTGGTGCAGCGGTTGCAGCGCCCGGCCGGCGATGAGCCAGCCGAAGGCGATGGCCACCACGGAGACCAGGCCGAGCGCGATCCCGCCCTGGGTGAGCAGTGAGTAGAGCGTCTGGTCCCGGGCGTCGTCCTGGGCCTTGCTGATGATGAGGCGCAGCTGCTCGGCCTGGTTGCCGGAGAGCTTCGTCCCCACCTCGGGGACGATCGGCTTGACGTCGCGCAGCGCCACCCCGAACGGCTGCGCCGTCCGTTGCTCGACGAGCACGTAGGTGACTGCGAGCAGGACCAGCCCGGCGACCAGGAAGAGGCCGCCGTAGATCAGGGTGAGCCGGGCCCGCAGCGAGAAGCGCTTCACGGTATTCGGTATCCCACACCGGGCACGGTCTCGACCACCGGCGGCTCGCCCAGCTTGCGGCGCAGCTTCATGACGGTGACCCGGACGACGTTGGTGAACGGGTCGATGTGCTCGTCCCAGGCGCGCTCCAGCAACTCCTCGGCCGACACCACCGCGCCCTCGGCGCGCAGCAGCTCGACAAGCACAGCGAACTCCTTGCGGGAAAGCGGCACGTACCGGCCGTCGCGGTGCACCTCGCGGCGCGCCGGGTCGACCAGGACGCCGGCCCGGGTCAGAGTGGGCGGCGCGGCCCGGCGGGTGCGCCGGCTCAGCGCGTGCACCCGGGCGGAGAGTTCCACCAGGGCGAACGGCTTGGTCAGGTAGTCGTCGGCACCGAGCGCCAGGCCCGCCACCCGCTCCCGCACCGCCGCCGCCGCGGTGAGCATCAGCACCCGGGTCTCCCCGCCGCTGTCGACGATCGCCCGGCACACCTCGTCGCCGTGCACCACCGGCAGGTCCCGGTCCAGGACGACCACGTCGTAGTCGTTGACGCCGAGCCGTTCCAGCGCCGCGTCACCGTCGTAGGCGACGTCGACCGCGAACGCCTCGCGGCGCAGCCACTCGGCGATGCTCTCGGCGAGCAGGCTCTCGTCCTCGACCACCAGCACCCTCACCCGCCAATAGTGCCCCGGGCCCGGATAACGCCACCGTAAACGTCGGCGGTTACGCCCGGGATACGCCCCTTGTCGTCAACTGACCGGGACGCCCGGCGGGTTCCGTCGGGCGGAACGCAGCGCCCGGTGGATCCACCGGGCCCGGGAGAGGAAGCGTGCGATGCGACGAGGACTGTTCGCGCTGCCGCTGCTGCTCGCGTTGGCAGTCGCCGGCTGTGGCGGATCGGGCGACGAGCCGGCGGTTGCGACCGCCGGTGGTGGCGGGGCGCAAGCGGCGTCCGCCAGCCCGGCGGCCCAGCTCAGCGACGACGAACGGCAGCTGAAGTTCAGCGAGTGCATGCGGGAGAACGGGGTGGAGGTGCCGGATCCCGAGCCGGGTGGCGGTCGGGTGTTCAGGTTCGGCAAGGACACCGACCCGCAGAAGGTGCAGGCGGCGATGGAGAAGTGCCGCCAGCACCTGCCCAACGGTGGGGAGAAGCTCAAGCTCGACCCGGAGCAGGTGGAACGGCTGCGCAAGCTCGCCGTCTGCATGCGGGAGAACGGCGTGCCGGAGTTCCCGGACCCGTCGGCGGACGGCGGGATCCAGTTGCGGCTCGACCAGGTGAACATCAAGGACCCGAAGGTGAAGGCCGCGATGGAGAAGTGCCGGCAGTACGCGCCGAAGATCGCCGGAGCCACCCGGTGAAGGCTGGTCGTCTTCGGCTCCGGACGGTCGCGCTGACCGTCGCCGTCGTGGTCGCGGCAGCGGCCGGCGTCGTGGCCGCGGTCGGCTTCGGCGGCACCGACCGGGGTACGGCGTCAGCCGGCACCACCCCGCCGGCCACCGCCGTGGTCACCCGCCAGACGCTGACCGACGCGCAGGACGTGGACGGTGAGCTGGGCTACGGAAGCCCTAAGACGGCGACCACCCGGATCGGCGGGACGATCACCGGTCTGCCGGACACGGGCACGGTGGTGAAGCGGGGCGGACGGCTGTACGCGGTCGACGACGACCCGGTGCTGCTGCTCTACGGGTCGCTGCCGGCGTACCGGGTGCTCGAACCGGGCGTCGAGGGGGCGGACGTCGCGCAGTTCGAGCGGAACCTGCGGGCGCTCGGCCACGACGGCTTCACGGTCGACGACGAGTACACCGGCAGCACCGCCGACGCCGTGCGGGAGTGGCAGGAGGATCTCGGGCTGCCCGAGACGGGCCGGGTCGAGCCGGGCCGGATCGTCTACGCCGACAACGCGGTGCGGGTGGAGGGCCACCAGGCGGCGACCGGGGACGTGGCGCAGCCCGGTCAGGCGGTGCTCACGTACACCGGCACCAGCCGGCTGGTCACCGTCGAGCTGGACGTGGACGACCAGCGGCTGGCGAAGCAGGGCGGCGCGGTGAGCGTCGCCCTGCCGGACGGTGACCCGGTGCCCGGAAAGGTCGAGTCGGTGCAAACGGTGATCGAGGCTGGCTCGGACGGCGCGGCCGGGCAGTCCACCGAGGCCGAGACGAAGATCGAGGTGACCGTCTCGGTGACCGATCCGGCGAAGCTCGCGGGGTACGACCAGGCGAGCGTCGAGGTCACCTTCACCGCCGCCGAGCGCCCCGACGTGTTGACCGTGCCGGTGGCGGCGCTGCTCGCGCTCGCCGAGGGTGGCTACGGGATCGAGGTGGTCGACGGTGGCCGGAGCCGGATCGTCGCGGTGACCACCGGGCTCTTCGCCGCCGGCCGGGTCGAGGTCAGTGGGCCGGACGTTACCGAGGGCCTGACCGTGGGGGTGCCGGCGTGACCGGTGACGCCGTGGTGCTGGACGGGGTGACCCGGACGTACCCGGGCGGGGTCGTCGCGTTGCGCGAGGTCTCGTTGCGGATCGGGTACGGCGAACTGGTGGCGATCGTCGGTCCGTCCGGTTCCGGCAAGTCGACGATGCTGAACCTGATCGGCACCCTCGACCGCCCGTCCGCCGGCCGGGTACGGATCGACGGATACGACGTGGCGACCCTGCCGGACCGGCAGCTCTCCACGCTGCGGGCCCGCCGGATCGGCTTCGTCTTCCAGCAGTTCCACCTGGCCGCCGGCACGCCGGTGCTGGACAACGTGGCCGACGGGCTGCTCTACACGGGCGTACCCCGACGGGAGCGGCGGCGGCGCGCGGAGGCGGCGTTGGAACGGGTCGGGCTGGGCCACCGGCTGACCCATCGACCGCACGAACTCTCCGGCGGGGAGCGGCAGCGGGTGGCGGTGGCCCGGGCGGTGGTCGGTGAACCGGCGGTGCTGCTCGCCGACGAGCCGACCGGCAACCTCGACTCGGTCGCCGGCGCCGCGGTGCTCGCCCTGCTGCGGGACCTGCACGCGGCAGGCACCACGGTCCTGGTGATCACCCACGATCGGGAGATCGCGGACGGGCTGCCCCGGCAGGTGCGGATGCGCGACGGCCGGGTGCTGGCCGACCCGGCCGTCGGCCGTGTCGAGGAGGTGCGCTGATGGCGACCGACACCCACCTGCGGCCGGTGCCGGTGGACACCCGACCACGGCTGACGCCGGCCCGGCTGGGCCCGGGTGACGTGTTCCGGGTCGGCGGGGTGGGACTGCGCACCCGGCCGTTGCGCGCGTTCCTCTCCGCGCTGGGCATCGCGATCGGTATCGCGGCGATGGTCGCGGTGGTCGGCATCTCGTCGTCGTCCCGCGCCGACCTGGACCGCACGCTGGACCGGCTCGGCACCAACCTGCTGACCGTGGCGCCCGGGAACACGCTCTTCGGTGATCAGGCGAAGCTGCCCGTGGAGTCGGTGGCCATGATCGGCCGCATCGCGCCGGTGACCGATGTCGCCGCCACCGGCCAGTTGTCGGACACCCCGGTCTACCGCACCGACCGCATTCCGCCTGGTGAGACGGGCGGCATCGCCACCCGGGCCGCCCAGCTCGGGCTGCTCGGCACTGTCGGCGCGACGGTACGCAGCGGCACCTGGCTGAACGAAGCCACCGAGCGGTATCCGGCCGTGGTGCTCGGCGACGCCGCCGCCCGACGGCTGGGGCTCGGCGCGGCCGGACCGGACGTGCAGGTCCACCTGGGTGGGCGCTGGTTCACCGTGGTCGGCATCCTCGCCCCGGCCCCGCTCGCCCCGGAGCTGGACAGTTCGGCGTTGGTGGGCTGGCCCGCCGCGACGGCGTACCTCGGCTTCGACGGGCACCCGACCACGGTCTACACCCGGTCGCGGGAGGCCTCGGTGGAGGCGGTCCGGGGCGTGCTCGGCGCCACGGCCAACCCGGAGGCGCCGAACGAGGTGCAGGTCTCCCGGCCCTCGGACGCGCTGGCCGCCGCGGCCGCCACCGACGAGGCGTTCACCGGGCTGCTGCTCGGGTTGGGCGCGGTCGCGTTGCTTGTCGGCGGGGTCGGGGTGGCCAACACGATGGTCATCTCTGTGCTGGAACGGCGCGCCGAGATCGGCCTACGGCGGTCGCTGGGGGCCACCCGGGGGCAGGTCCGGGTCCAGTTCCTGGCCGAGTCACTGCTGCTCTCGGCGCTCGGCGGGGCTGGCGGGGTGTTGCTCGGCATCCTGGTCACCACCGGCTACGCCCTCTGGCGTCAGTGGCCGACCGTGGTGCCGGTCTGGGCGATGGCCGGCGGCGTCGGGGCGACCCTGGTGATCGGCGGTCTGGCCGGCCTCTACCCGGCCGTCCGCGCCGCCCGGCTCGCACCCACCGAGGCGCTGGGCTGAGGGTCGCCGGGACGGTGCGTCCTTCGGTGCGTCCGCTGTTGCCCAGGCGACAGCGGACGCACCGAAGGCGTTGCCGGGCGCGTCAGGCGGTGGGACGGAGCAGGGTTGCGGCCACCGTCCGGGCGGCCTCGGTCCACGGCGCGGGCCGCAACGTCGCCGGGTCGAGGCGGACGATCGCCCGGCGCCCCTCGGCGTGCACCGTGTCGCCGTCGACGGAGCGGAACTGGAAGGCGTACTCGGCGCTGCTGGTGCCGAGGTGTTCGAGCCAGAAGTGCACCGCCACCGGGCCGGTGGCGACGATCGGCGCCCGGTAGGTGATGGCGAACTCGCGGACCGCGTGGAACAGGTCCGGCGGCGTGGCGCTGCCCCGGTAGGCCAGCCCCCGCTGGGTCCAGTACGGCGTCAGGGCCCGTTCCAGCAGCACCGCGTATCGCGCGTTGTGCAGGATGCCCATCGCGTCGAGGTCGTCGAAGTGCACCGTGACGTGCTCGACGTGTCCGAACTCGACGGTGGGATGGTCGGCGACGGCGTGGGTCATGAGGGGCCTTCCGTTAACAGGGTCGGGTCGGGGCAGAGCGCCTGCAGGCGGTCCAGCAGGCCGGCGCGGGCGTACCGATAAGCGGCGTCCGGGTCGAGCAGCCGGGACTGCATCGCGGCACCCATCCCGAGCGCGTCGATCTCGTACGCCAGCTGCGGGACGTCCAGGTCGTCGGGGAGTTCACCGGCGTCGACCGCCTGCTGGACGAGGCGTTCGAGGAACGCCGTCCACTGGCTGTACGTCTCGGCGAGCCGGTCGCGGACCGGGCCGGGGCGGGCGTTGAACTCGAACTGGGTGTTGGCGAAGAAGCAACCACCGGGCAGCACCCGACTGGCGTAGAAGCCCAGCCGAGCGTCGTGCAGGGCGCGGAGCCGCCGTACGCCCCGCGGTGCGAGCAGCGCCGGCTCCACGATGCGCTCCTGCCAGAGCGCCACGGCCCGGTCGATCGCGGCGAGCTGTAGCGCCTCCTTCGACCGCCAGTGGGCGAAGAGGCCCGACTTGCTCACCCCGAGCCTGTCGGCGAGCTGGGCGAGGCTGAGCCCGTCCAGGCCGGCCTGGGTGGCGAGCACCACGGCCGCGTCCAGCGCGGCGTTGCGGGTGCGTTCGCCCCGGGCGAGGCGTCCGTCGACGGTCATGTCGACACCGTACTAAATAAGCACGATCGGTCGTATTGTTTTACTAGGGTGACGGTCGTCACCCATCGACAGCACGCCGCCCCGCCGTCCGGACGGACGACGGGGCGGCGGATAGGACGGAAGGTCAGGCGATGATGGTGTCCAGGGCGACCTCGACCATCTGGCTGAAGGTCTGCTCGCGCTCCTCGGAGGTGGTCTTCTCGCCGGTCTTGATGTGGTCGCTGACGGTCAACACGGTCAGCGCGCGAGCCTTGAACCGGGCGGCGATCGTGTAGAGCGCCGCGGACTCCATCTCCACCGCCAGCACGCCGTAGTCGGCGAGGGTGTCGTAGAGGTCCGGCCGGTCGGTGTAGAAGGCGTCCGCCGCCAGGATCGGCCCGACGTGCATGCTGATGCCGCGCCGCTCCGCCACCTCGACCGACGTCCGCAGCAGCCCGAAGTCGGCCACCGGGGCGTAGTCGATCAGCCCGTCGAAGCGCATCCGGTTCATGTTCGAGTCGGTGGACGATCCGATCGCCGCCACCACGTCCCGCAGTTGCAGGTCGGTACTGAGGGCACCGCAGGAGCCGACCCGGATCAGCGTCTTCACGCCGTAATCGTTGATCAGCTCGTGGGCGTAGATGGAGGCCGACGGCATGCCCATGCCGGAACCCTGGACGGAAACCTCGACGCCGTTCCAGCGGCCGGTGAAGCCCAGCATGCCCCGGACCGTCGAGTAGCAGGTGGCGCCCTCGAGGTAGGTCTCCGCGATCCACTTGGCCCGCAGGGGGTCACCCGGCATCAGGACCCGCTCGGCGATCTCGCCCGGCTTCGCGCCGATGTGCGTACTCATGGCAAAGATCCTGCCAGGCCGGGCCGGGCGATACCGGTTCGGCGTCGGAACCAGCGGTCCTGTACCCTCGTCGGCGGTGGCGTGTCCGAGCGGCCTAAGGAGCACGCCTCGAAAGCGTGTGAGGGTTAACGCCCTCCGAGGGTTCAAATCCCTCCGCCACCGCTCTGTAGTGCGGAAACGCCCGGTTCGACCCGTGAGGATCGAGCCGGGCGTTTCTTCGTCGGCCGGTGGCGCGGTGGTGGTGGGTCAGCAGGGGCCGACGCCGTCGTGGAAGAGGCGGCGGGCCCAGTCCGCGTACCCGGCGATGGTTTTTCGGACCGTGCGCCCGTCGTGGAGGAACAGGTACGCGCGGTCGCCGCTGCGGGCGAGCAGCCCGTCGAGGCGATGTGTCCCCTGTGGAGCGCGAAGTCGGCTGACCCGGGGGTAGCTGTCCCAGACCTGGTCGACGGGCGAGCCGACCGTGATGCCCTCCGGTGTCCGCATCGGGTCGCCGACCCAGAGCAGCACGAGTTTGTCGTCCATGAAGACCGGGCTGACGGTGTCATGGCCGGCGAGCACCGGCCCGCAGGCGTCCAGGCTGGTACGCAGGATGCCGCGTCGGGTCAGCTCGTCCTCGGTGGCACCGAATTCGATGTTCCGCAGGCCGTTCAGGTCGATGATCTCCACGCTGCCGACGGGCCGGCCGTCCGGGATCGGCCCGGCTGGTGGTACGCCGCTGCCGGCGATCGAGGCAGCAGTCATCAGCGTGGCAATAAACGCAAATTGTCGCAATTTCATGGAATCCCCCAGTCCCCAACGGAACGGGAGCATTCAGGTTGCTGGCAGTGGCCGGATTACTGGTTTTCCCACTGCTCGACCAGCTCGTCCCAGTAGTCGGCGCTGAGCCGACGCCGCCCGTGCGCCAACCAGCCGTTGGTGTTCCGCTCCAGGTGCAACCCCAGTTCGGCGAACGGGTCGATCCAGGTACCGGGCTCGACGCCGAGTCGGGTCAGGGCCCCGTTGATCGGCCAGAGCGGGCGGGGCGCTTCCAACTCGTCGTCGAAGCACGGACCCCAGGACAGCTCCCCGCTCAACCACACCGCCGCCGACTGGTAACCGGAGCCAGCACCGAACTCCGCCTCCAGGTACGCCACCGGCCCCGACTGTGACCAACGGGTCAGCACCTCGACCAGGGCCGTGGACAGCACCAGGCCGAAGGGACACTCGGTGCTCCGGTCGTCAGTCGCGAAATCCGGCAACGACCCGGTCAGTTCGATCACCAACTGTGGGGTGACCGGCAGTAACGCGAAGTCCTGGCGCAGTTCGCCGAGGACCGCGTGGTCCAGCTCGGTGGTCTGCTCGCGGAGCAGTTCGGCGTCCGCGACCACCGCGCTGAGCTGGTAACTCATCAGTCCCCCGTCGTCCACAGGGTGTGGATAGAACATGTGTACGACGGCGGCGGGCTCCGCCGGCCCTCGGGACCGTACCCGCCGTCCGCGCTCACCCCCGAATCAGCCGATGTGGTTCGTCATCGCACTGTCCGTTCGCCTCGCCGGCCGCTCCGGCGGCCTGTCCAGCAGCGCGGTTCAGATCATCACCCAGCGTACGGCCGGTGTGCCGGACGATCCCGAGTCTGACGACCGCTTCGGTGGCGCGTTGGCGGTCGGCGACGTGACCGGCGACGGTAAGGCGGACGTGCTGGTCGGCGCCCCCGGCGAGGACATCGGCTCGCGGGTCGACGCCGGCAGCGCCACCCTGCTCAAGGGGTCCGCCGCAAGGCTGACGGGGGCCGGTGCGCAGGCGTTCGACCAGAACCACTCGGCCGTTCCCGACGGGTCCGAGCAGGGCGACAAGTTCGGTTCCGCCGTCGCGCTGCTGAACCTCAGCCGCGCCGCCGGGTTCGACGCCCTCGTGGCGTCCCCCGGGGAAGAGGTGAAGGGTGACCTCGCCGGTTATCCGTCCGGGGTCGTCGACCCGTTCCACGGCTCAGCCGGTGGGCTGGTACCGCAGAACAAGACGTGGAGCGGTCTGTCCGACCGGACGGCGATCGTCTGGCCCCAGCGCTTCGGTCTCCGGATCGCCGGGCCGCAGAGTGGCGGCCCGCTGTTCTGACTGCCCACGACCACGATCTTGCGCCCTCCCCTGTCGCGCCGGCCACGGTGCCGAGATCTTGGACAGTTTCCGTTCTGCGCGGACGGAAACTGTCCAAGATCTCGACGAAGTTGACGGGTTGGGGCGCATTCGGCCGCGCTGGGCCGAGGGCCGGCCGGAGGGGGCGGCGCTCGTCGGGCCGTGGGTCGCTCAGGCCCCAACGTCGACCTGCACCGGGCGAGCTTCGTTCAGGTGCGCCGGGCGGGTTGGTGACGACGGCGCGCCGGGGTCGTGGCGCCCGACAAGAGTTGCCGCGTCCCAGGTGGACGGTCGTGGAGGCGTCCTCATGTTAATCTCGCTCAGCTAAGCATGATCACCTTGAACGACCGAGGGACACATGACGGCCGACGTTCCGCACGCGGGAGGGCTGCTGGACCCCGGCGGTGCCATGGATCGGCTCGCCGAGTGGAAGGGTCGCCTCGACCAGCTGGCCACCGCCACCGACGCGATGAGCGAGCGCATCCAGGAACTGCGGGTGACGGTCGCCGACGGCAACGGGTTGGTGGAGGTCACCATCGACTCCGTCGGCGCGCTCGTCGACCTGCACCTGGGGCAGCGGGTCCAACGGGTCGCCCCCGATGTCGTCGCCCGGACGATCATGACCACGATCGCTACGGCCAAGCGGCAACTGGCCGACCGCGCTCAGGAGATCATCAGCGACACCCTGGGCACCGATTCGCCTGCCGCGCGGGCGATCGCCGAACGCGTCGGGCAGCAACTGCGTGACGCCGAGCCCGCGGTCGGTGGCCCGGACGAGCAGCACGGCCGGTGGTGACCCGGTGAGCGGCGGGTTCGAGGTCGACGCCGAACAGATCCGCCAGCACGCACGCAACATCGAGGCGTTGCGCGCCCGCTTCGGCGCGGTCAAGAACGCCAGCGCGCACATCACCCAGGACGACGCCGCGTACGGGCTGTTGTGTGGGTGGATCTCCGGGATCCTGGAGGGCCGGCACACCCGGCAGGACGAGCTGATCGCGTACGCCGAGGAGAACCTGGCCCTGGTCGTGAAGGGGCTGGGCACGACCGCCGACAACTACGACAACGCCGACGTCGACTCCGACAACACGATCCGCAAGGTGGGCAGCCAACTGGACCCGGCGTCATGACCGACGCCTCGCTGATCGCCGACGTCCAGTCGACCCGTAAGCCCTGGACCGGCGCGGCCGCCGCGGACAGCTTCCAAGGTCTGGTCGACGCCATCCACAGCGAGGGTTGGGTCGACGACCTGCTGGCTGGTGCGGCGTTCGGCGTCGAGGCCGTCGCGACGGTGCTGGATCCCTTCAGCGCTTTGCTCGCCAACGGGCTGGGCTGGGCGATGGAGTACTTCGAACCGCTGCGCGAAATCCTCGACCAGCTCACCGGCATGCCCGACGTGGTGACCGCGCACGCGGCGACCTGGAACAACATGGCCGCCGAACTGGAGAGCATGGCCACCGACCTCAAGACCAGCCTCGGGGTGGACCTGCCCGGCTGGCAGGGGCAGGCCGCCACGGCGTACCAGACGTTGATGGCGCACAACGTCACCGGGATCGACGCGTTGAGCGGCATCTCCGCCGCGATGGCCGCCGCCACCCAGGCCGCCGGGAACCTGGTGGCGTTCACCCGCGATATCGTCCGCGACCTCATCGCCGACCTGGTGGCGCGGGTGATCGTGTGGGCCGTCGAGGCGATCTTCGTGGTCACCATCCCGGCGATCGCCGCGTCGATCGTGGCGGCAGTCGTCAAGTGGGGTGGGCGCATCCTGACGTACGTCGGCGCACTGATCTCCAGCCTCACCAACCTGTCCAAGCTGCTGAACGGCTAGGGCGAAGGCGATGGCGAAACCCAGGACGCCCCCAGGCGGGAACGGTGACGGCGGAACCACGTCGCGGCCGGGTGACGGCGACAGCGACATCCCGGGGCAGCGGCGACGCAGTTCCAGCGAGGTGCCCGAAACCGTCACCGGCGGGCAGGACTTCGCCGCCGAGGAGTTCAAGCTCGGGCGGCCGGGCGGCGAATCCGGCGACCCAACAGGTCGCCCGTCCGGCGGGGACGACGGATACCAGAGCCCCAAGCCCGGCACCCCCGAGTACGAGCGGCGGCTGGAGGAACTCGCCGCCGACCCGGCCCACAACGGCAACATCAGCGCGAAGTCCCGGATCGAGGCCGAGGTCGGGCTCGCGGCCGAGGCGGACGGCAAGATCCCCGGGCCGATCCAGCGGGCCGAACTCGACAACTCGGATCCCGCATTTCAGAAGGACCAGGGCGAGTTCATCGATTCCAACGGGGAGAACTGGGACGTCAAGTCCCCCAATGATTTGTTCCCGGCCGGGCGGCGGGCTGGTGAGCCGATGCCCGAGGGTATGAAGGGTCGCTACGATGGCGAGGAGTTCGAGCAGAAACTCGCCGACGAGGTCGCTGGTGGACAGAACGTCATTCTCAACACCCGGAGCCTGTCGCCGAGTGCGTTGGCCGATCTCAAGGCGCGGGTCGCTGGTCGACCGGAGTGGGACGGCAAGGTGGTGTTCGACAAATGAGTAGATACAAGCGGACCAGCGGTGACGTGATTCGCTGGCCGGACAGCCCCGACGCGCGGGAAGCGCTGGAGGAGTGGTTCGCCGACGCTTCGGCCACCGCGTACCTGTCCGGGGATTTTCTGGATTTTCGCGGTGCGGACCTCAGCCGTCTCGACCTGGCCGGCGCCTATCTCGCCAATTCGCATCTGGTCGGCGTCCGATTCGAGGAGGCCAACCTCGGCGACGCCAACCTGAGCAACGCCGAGTTGCAGGGCGCTGATTTCTCGTTCGCCGACCTGGCCAAGGCGGAAATGGTCGGTTGTTCGGCCGGTAATGCGCTGTTCCGGTCGGCGCGGCTGTTCGCGGTGCAGCTCGACGACGCCGTTCTGGAAGGGGCGGATCTCCGGCACGCGATTCTCAATTCCGCCAAGCTCTACAAGACCGACCTGCGTGGCGCCAATCTTGAGCTGGCCAGTCTGCGCTGGAGCACGCTCGGCAGCACGGGCATGCCGACGGTGCTGACCGGCGCGCGGATGTTCGGCAGCCAGTTCGAGGGCGCGAAGGGTGCCGTCGTCGGTCCGGTCCTCGTCGACGAGGGGGCGACCCGGTCCGTTGGCGGCGCCGAGCTGGAGGCGTGGTTCTCCGGGCAGGGCGCGGAGCACGTCCAGGTGGTCGGCTGACGCCACCGCACAGACGACTCAGGGCCGGTCCCCGTCGGGGCCGGCCCTGTCGTTGGTGCTGCTCAGGCGAGCGGAGGATACGAGATTCGAACTCGTGAGGGTGTTAACCCAACACGCTTTCCAAGCGTGCGCCCTAGGCCTCTAGGCGAATCCTCCGCGAGCCAGGATACAGGCCCCGCTCGGCCGGGCCACCCCACCACCCCCTGAAGATCGACGGGCGGTCGGGTAGGCTGGGCGTCACCTCCCGTGCGGCGGTATCTCGTGAACCTCCCCAGGGCCGGAAGGCAGCAAGGATAAGCGAGCTCTGCCGGGTGCACGGGAGGCCTTTTTGTCTGTGGGCTGGTTGATCCACTCGACATTCATGATGTCGCGGTGTCCCGGCCCCACGGACACCGCGGTTTCCAGGAAGCCGAGTCGATCAAGGCAGGAAGCCGAGTCGATCAAGTCCGTAGGCCCGGGCGCCGCGGCGGGGTGGGTGGTCACCCGCGCCCGACCGGCGCAGAATGGCTCGGTCGAGAGGAGGCGGGACGAGTGACGCTGGCGCTCTACCGCAAGTACCGGCCACGTACCTTCGCTGAGGTCATCGGTCAGGAGCACGTGACCGAGCCGCTGTCGCAGGCGCTGCGCAGCGGACGGCTCAACCACGCCTACCTCTTCTCCGGCCCACGCGGCTGCGGCAAGACCTCCAGCGCCCGGATCCTGGCCCGGTCGCTCAACTGTGAGCAGGGCCCCACCCCGGAGCCGTGCGGCAAGTGTGAGTCCTGCCGCTCGCTGGCCACCGACGGCGCCGGTTCGATCGACGTGATCGAGATCGACGCGGCCAGCCACGGTGGTGTCGACGACGCCCGTGAGTTGCGCGAGCGCGCCTTCTTCGCGCCGGCCAGCAGTCGCTTCAAGATCTACGTCATCGACGAGGCGCACATGGTCTCGACCCAGGGCTTCAACGCCCTGCTCAAGCTGGTCGAGGAGCCTCCGGAGTACGTCAAGTTCATCTTCGCCACCACTGAGCCGGAGAAGGTCCTCGGCACGATCCGGTCGCGGACCCACCACTACCCGTTCCGGCTGATCCCGCCGAAGGTGCTCCGCCCGTACCTGGAGCAGCTCACCCAGGCCGAGGGCGTCGCCGTCGAACCGGCGGTCTTCCCGCTGGTGGTCCGCGCCGGCGGCGGCAGCGCCCGGGACAGCCTCTCCGTACTCGACCAGCTCATCGCCGGGGCCGGCCCGGAGGGGGTCACCTATGCCCGGGCCGCCGCGCTGCTCGGGGTCACCGACGCCGCGTTGATCGACGAGATGTGCGACGCGCTGGCCGCCGGTGACGGCGCCGCCGCGTACGCCACCGTCGACCGGGTCGCCGAGGCCGGTCACGACCCGCGCCGGTTCGCCTCCGACCTGCTGGAACGGCTGCGCGACCTGATCGTGCTCCAGCAGGTGCCGGACGCCGCCGCGAAGGGCCTGATCGACGGCCCGGCCGACCAGATCGAGCGGATGGCCGCCCAGGCCTCGCAACTCGGCCCGGCCACGCTCTCCCGTTGCGCCGACATCGTGCACGACGGCCTGGTGGAGATGCGCGGCACCACAGCGCCCCGCCTGCTGCTGGAGCTGATCTGCGCCCGGATGCTGCTGCCCGGCGTGGACGACTCCACCGGCGGCCTCCTCCAGCGCCTGGAACGGATGGAACGCCGGCTCACGGTGGGCGGCACCGACGCGCCGTCGGCAGCCGCCGGCTCCGCGCCCGCCAACCACCCAGGGGTACGCCCACAGCCAGCCACCCCGGTCCCGGCTGCCGCCACCCCCGCGAACGCCCCGACCTCCGCACCGCCGTGGGAGGTCGACCCGGCCGCGCCACCGGCCCGGGGCGCTGCGGCCCCGGGTGCTCCCGCGCCGGCCACCGGCGCACCCGCCTCCGGTGCTCCCGTCTCGGGTGCTCCGACCTCGTACGTGTCGACGGCCGACTCGCCGATCCCGGCGTCCCCGGGTGCGTCGACCGGCTCGGTCGCTGCTGACCCGACCGTCCCCGTCTCGCCCGCCGGGCCGGCCCCGCGTCGCGTGGTGCCACCGTCGGCGGTGCTTCCCGACCCGGCCACGCCCGCGCCGCCCCGCCCGGGGGCACCGGCTCCCGCGCTGGACGCCGTCGCGGTGCGCCGCGTCTGGCCCGACGTGGTCGGCAAGGTCAACCGGACCAACAAGCGGATCGCCGCCCTGATGCGGGACGCGGTGGTCCGTGAACTCGACGGCGACATGCTGGTCCTGACGGTGAAGTCCACGGTGCTGGCCAAGATGATGGCCGACCACGCGGCGGTGCTCACCGACGCGCTCTACGAGGAGTTGGGCGGGCGCTGGCAGATCCGGTGCGAGGTGGCCGGCGAGCGCGGTGGCACGTCGCTGTCCGGCCCTCCGCGCTCGCAACCCGCCGCCCCGGCCCGCCCCGCAGCCGCGCCCGCCGCGACCCCGCCCGCCGCCGGCCCGACGAGCGCGCCGCCAGCCGTGCCGGGCTCGAACGCCGCCCCTGGATCGAACCCCGCGTCAGGCTTCGACCCCGCGTCAGGGCCGAACACTGCGCCGGGCTTCAACCCCGCCTCCGGCTCGAACGCTGCGCCGGGCTCCCACCCCGCGCCGAGCCTGAACCCCGCGTCAGGCCCCAACGCTGCGCCTGGCTCGAACTCCGGGCCAGGTATCAGCGCAGCGGCTGGCACGAACGCGCCAAGTGCGAACGCCGCCGGGCCGGGGACTGGGACACCCGGCGACCCGAGCGGCGCTGCCGGCCCGGCTTCGCGGGGCGGTGTCGGTGCGGGTAGCGGTGGTCACGGTGCAGGTCGCCAGGGTGCGGTGCCGTCCGCCCCGGCGGCGGACGACGAGGGCGACTGGCCGGAGGCGGCCCGCCCCGGCGGCGGTGCCCCCGTCGCCGAGGCGACGGATGACGAGGACTGGCCGGAGGCCGCCCGCCCCGGCGGCGCGTCGGCCGGCAGCGGGTCGAGCCCGGACGGCTCCCAGCCCGCGTCGGCGTCAACCGGCGCGAACGGTGGCGGCACCAACGGCAGCGCTGTGAACGGCACCGGCACCAACGGCACCGGCACCAACGGCGGCGGCGCGAACGGTGGCGGACCCGGCGGTTCGGGTGGTCCCGGGGCGGCGGCCGGTGGCGCTAGGCCGGACGGGCGGGGTAACCCGACACCGGCGGCCCGGCAGCCAGCGACAGCCGGTGGCGCACCGGTGAGCAGCGCCATCGCCGCGGCTCGCGCGGCGGCGGCGGGGCGCGGTGCGCGTACCGGAGCGGCAGCCCGGCCCATCGCGGACGCCGAATGGGCCGGCGAGCCGCCCTACGACCCGGACTTCGACGGTCCGACGCGAGCCGGCCGGCCCGGCGGCGCGGCACCGGCGGCGACCCCGGTCTATGAGGGGTTCGACCCTGGCGACGAGCCGTTGGACGAGATCATCGACGAGAAGACCGCGCGGGAGTCGAGCGAGGAGCAGGCGGTGCGGCTGCTCCGGGAGACCTTCGGCGCCGAGAAGATCAACGAAGTCGACGCCCGCTAGCCCCGCCCCCGGCTCGTCGATCTTGCAGTTTCGGTTGTCGGAATGGGCAGAATGCCCTCCTATGTCCGCGCAGAAAGTGCAAGATCGCGCAGGGGAGGGGGTTCGGCCAGGAGGACTCCGAGGCAGCAGGCCCAGAGGGGGAAGGGTAGGACGGCTATTCGTTCCATGCCGCCTACCCCGATTCCCAGGCCCTGCTGGGCGGCGAACAACGTCGTCCCGGCCAGTGCGACGAGCCCCGCGGTGAGGGTGAGCCGTCGGTACCGGCCGAGCGTCGTGCCGCCCGGGGCGAAGCCGGCGAGAACCAGACCGACGTTGCCCAGGCCCATGATCAGGAATGCGCCGAGGACGTGCAGGTTCTCGTCGACGTCGGCCGGGTAGCCGGCCGCGAGGGCGTAGCCGCCGGTGGCCAGCAACAGGAGGGTCTGGGCCGAGCGCACCACTGGGCCGCGGCCAAGGATCCGGCAGGTCAGCAGGAGCCCGACGGCGAGCAGTACGGCGGTGGCAAGGGTCGCGGTGTTCATCAGTGGGTGCCACGGCGAGCAGACGTAGCGGGGGCGGGTGGTGTCCCAGTTGCCGCAGTGGACGTTGCCGAGGTCGCTGATGTTGTGGGTGGCCCAGCTGTAGGTCGGCTCGCGCCAGCGCAGCCCGGTGACCAGACTGGCGACGAGAAAGACGGGCGCGGCCGCCAGCCAGCACAGCGCGCCGACCCGGCCGGTACGGGTGAGGTTCATACCCCGAGCAGACCAGTGCGACGGCTCTGGGTGCACTACCACCAGATGGCCGGTTCGGGGTAGGGGTAGCCGTACCCGCAGCGCCCGGCGTGGGCGGACGCTCCGGGCGGGGCGAGGTCGGTCCCAGCGGATAGGCTGAGCGGCGGTCGAGCAGACGAGTGCGAGAAGGAGCCATCCCGTGCGCCCAGGTGGACAGCCGAACATGCAGCAGATGCTGAAGCAGGCGCAGAAGATGCAGCAGCAGATCGCCGCCGCGCAGGCCGAGCTGGCCGAGGCCGAGCTGACCGGCACCGCCGGTGGCGGGTTGGTCACCGCGACCGTCTCCGGTTCCGGTGAGCTGAAGGCCATCAAGATCGACCCGAAGGCCGTCGACCCGGAGGACGTGGAGACGCTGGAGGATCTGGTCATCGCGGCCGTGCACAACGCCGCCGAGGCGGCCCGGGAGTTGACCGAGCGCAAGATGGGCCCGGTCGCCGGCGGCATGGGCGGCCTCGGCCTGCCCGGTTTCTGAGCCGGCAGATGTACGAAGGTGCCATCCAGGATCTGATCGACGAGCTGGGTCGGCTGCCGGGCGTGGGTCCGAAGAGCGCTCAGCGGATCGCGTTCCACGTTCTCTCGGCGGATCCGGCCGACGTCAACCGGCTGGCCGGCGCGCTGCGCAAGGTCAAGGAGCTGGTCCGGTTCTGCACCACCTGCTACAACGTGGCCGAGTCCGAGCAGTGCCGGATCTGCCGCGACCCGCGCCGCACCGACGAGGTGCTGTGCGTGGTGGAGGAGCCCAAGGACGTGGTGGCCATCGAGCGGACGGGTGAGTTCCGCGGTCGCTACCACGTGTTGGGCGGTGCGATCAATCCGCTGGAGGGGATCGGTCCGGACAATCTGCGCATCCGGGAGCTGATGATCCGACTCGGTGGCGGCGGGGTGCGGGAGCTGATCCTGGCCACGGACCCGAACACCGAGGGCGAGGCGACAGCGACCTACCTGGCGTTGATGGTGAAGCCGATGGGCGTCTCGGTGACCCGGCTGGCCAGCGGGTTGCCGGTCGGCGGCGATCTGGAGTACGCCGACGAGATCACCCTCGGTCGCGCCTTCGAGGGGCGTCGCGCGGTCTGACCCTGACGTACGACCGGTGGCCGGCACCCGGGTGGGTGCCGGCCACCGCTGTGTCCCTGCCCGGAAATGATCTGACACCTGTGCCCTCATCGGGGCTGTTCGACGTAACAGTTTGGCATCGCGGGTGCTGATTGATCGGTTTTGGCTGCCGTTTGCCTACGAATCGAATGTCAAGCGGCGGTTGAGGCACGATCCGATACCAACAGTCCACCCGGCGGTTTCCGGCTGGTCGTATCGGGAGCTATGGTCACCGCCATCGGTGACCCCTGTCACCACGTTGTCCGTACCCCCAAGGACGAGGTGAAGCACACATGCGTGCACCCAGGCCGAAGGTCGCGATCGCGGCCGTCGCGGTCGCGGCCCTCGCGGTAGCAGGCTGCGCCGAGAGCAACCGCGACGACAAATCCGGTGGAAGCAAGAAGGACACCCTCGTCTTCGGCGTCGCCGGAGACCCGAAGGTGCTCGACCCGAGCTTCGCCAGCGACGGTGAGTCGCTGCGTGTGGCGCGTCAGGTCTTCGAGACCCTGGTCCGACCGGAGGAGGGTGGCACGAAGGTCACCCCCGGCCTGGCCGAGTCCTGGACCCCGGACGCCGCCGGCACCACCTGGACCTTCAAGCTCCGCTCGGGCGTGAAGTTCCACGACGGCACCGACTTCAACGCCGAGGCCGTCTGCGTCAACTTCAACCGCTGGTACAACGCCAAGGGCCTCATGCAGAGCCCGGACGTCACCGCGTACTGGCAGGACGTCATGGGCGGCTTCGCCAACAACGAGAACGCGGACCTCCCGCCGAGCCTCTTCAAGTCGTGCACCGCCAAGGACGCGACCACTGTGGACCTCTCGTTCACCCGGGTCTCCAGCAAGATCCCGGCCGCGCTGATGCTCCCCTCGTTCTCCATCCACAGCCCGAAGGCGCTGCAGGAGTTCGACGCCAGCAACGTCGCGGGCACCGCCGAGGACATCAAGTACCCGGCGTACGCGACGGAGCACCCGACCGGCACCGGCCCGTTCAAGTTCAAGGCCTGGGACGTCGCCAACAAGACGCTGACCCTGGAGCGCAACGAGGACTACTCGGGCCCCAAGGCCAAGCTGAAGACCCTCATCTTCAAGACGATCTCGGACGAGAACGCCCGCAAGCAGGCGCTGCGCTCCGGCGACATCCAGGGCTACGACCTGGTCGGCCCGGCCGACGTCGAGCCGCTGAAGTCCGAGGGCTTCAACATGCTCACCCGCCCGGCGTTCAACGTGCTCTACCTGGCGATCAACCAGAAGGGCAACCCGAAGCTCGCCGACCTCCGGGTCCGGCAGGCCATCGCGTACGCCCTCAACCGGGAGCAGCTCGTCACCTCCAAGCTGCCGCCGGGCGCCAAGGTCGCCGACAACTTCATGCCGGACACCGTCGAGGGCTGGAACGGTGACGTCACGAAGTACACCTACGACCCGGCCAAGGCGAAGGCGCTGCTGGCCGAGGCCGGCGCGTCGAACCTGACGCTGAAGTTCCACTACCCGACCGAGGTCACCCGGCCGTACATGCCGAACCCGAAGGACATCTTCGAGTTGCTCTCGGCGGATCTGAAGGCCGTCGGCATCACCGTCGAGGCCATCCCGCTGAAGTGGAGCCCGGACTACCTGAACGCCACCACCTCGGGTAGCAAGCACGACATCCACTTCCTGGGCTGGACCGGTGACTACGGCGACGCCTACAACTTCATCGGCACCTTCTTCGACCGGCCGAAGGACGAGTGGGGCTTCAACAACAAGGCCCTGTTCGACCAGTTCAAGGACGCGGACACCACCGCCGACATCGCGGCCCGGACCGAGAAGTACAAGGCCCTGAACAAGTCCGTGATGGACTTCCTGCCCGGTGTGCCGATCTCGCACTCGCCGCCGGCGATCGTGTTCGGCAAGGACGTGACCGGCGTCAAGGCGAGCCCGCTCACCGACGAGCGGTTCTCCACCGCCGAGTTCAAGTAAGTCCTGATCTGACGCAGCAAGGAACGCGGGCGGGCGCTGTCGCACAGCGCCCGCCCGCAACCCTCCGCACCCCTTCGAGGCCGCCGTGTTCCGGTTCATCGTCAGGCGCCTGCTTCAGCTGATACCCACGCTGTTCGGGCTCTCCCTCCTGCTCTTCATCTGGCTCCGCCGTCTCCCCGGCGGCCCCGAGACCGCCATCCTCGGCGAGCGCGGCACCCCCGAGATGCGGGCCGCGATCCGTCGCAACATGGGGCTCGACGAGCCCATCCTGGTGCAGTACGGCCGTTTCGTACGGCGGATGATCAAGCTCGACCTGGGCACCTCGACCTCCACCAAGCGGGCGGTCACCACGGAGTTCATCGAGCGCTTCCCCGGCACCGTCGAGCTGACCATCACCGCGATGATCATCGCGATCGGTGTCGGCATCCCGCTGGGATACCTGGCCGCCCGTCGTCGTGGCCGCTTCCTGGACCACGCGTCAGTGGGCGGCTCGCTGATCGGCATCTGCATCCCGGTCTTCTTCCTGGGCTACGTGCTCAAAGCGATCTTCTCGGAGAACCTGCACTGGTTCCCGTCCAGCGGTCGGCAGGACCCGACGCTCGGGGCGACCCGGGTGACCAACTTCTTCGTCCTCGACGGGTTGATGACCCGGGAGTGGGACGCCGCAGCCGACGCCCTCTGGCATCTGGTGCTGCCCGCCATCGCGCTGGCCAGCATCCCGCTGGCGATCATCGTCCGGATCACTCGGGCGAGCGTGCTCGAGGTGCTCAACGAGGACTTCGTACGCACCGCCGAGGCGAAGGGCCTGACCGAGCAGACGGTCCGTCGCCGGCACGTCCTGCGCAACGCCATGCTGCCGGTGGCCACCTCGATCGGTCTGCTCGCCGGTGGCCTGCTCTCCGGCGCGGTGCTGACCGAGACCGTCTTCGCCTTCAGTGGCATCGGAGCGTTCGTCGCCGAGGCCATCGGCCAACGCGACTATCCGGTGCTGATGGGCTTCATCCTGATCATCGCGGTGGTGTACGTGCTGGTGAACCTCCTGGTTGATCTCTCCTACAGCTTCATCGACCCGAGGGTGAGGGTGCGATGACCCTCAGCCCGGGCAAGAAGCGCGAAAAGATCGACCGGCTCTCCGAACTGGCCGCCCGCGACGACGAGCGGGGTGTCAGCCTCTGGCAGGAGGCGTTCCGCCGACTCCGGAGCAACCCGGCGGCGATCGTCGGCGCGGTCATCCTGGCGATCTTCGTGTTGGTCGCGGTGCTCGGCCCGTTCCTCGTGCCGTACGCGCCGACGGACACGATCGGTATCCGGGAAGGGCTGATCAAGCCGGGTGTCATCCCCGGCCCCGACGGCGACCACTGGTTCGGCTACGACCACCAGGGCCGTGACGAGTTCAGCCGGATGATCGTGGGTGCCCGGCAGACCCTGCTGGTCGGCGTGGTCTCCACCCTGATCGGTCTGGCGATCGGCGCGCTGATCGGTGGCATCTCCGGCGCCGCGGCCGGTCTCGGTGGCCGGTGGGGGCGGTGGGTCGACACCACCCTGATGCGCTTCATCGACATGCTGCTGGCGATGCCGAGCCTGCTGCTGGCGGTGAGCATCGCCGCCCTGCTCGGGGCCAGCCTGACCACTGTGATGATCGCTGTCGGTGTGGTCTCGGTGCCGGTGTTCGCCCGGCTGCTGCGCGGCTCGATGATCTCGCAGGCCAACAGCGACTACGTGCTGGCGGCGACCTCGCTCGGCGTCAAGAAGTCGAAGATCGCGCTGACCCACGTGGTGCCCAACTCGCTCGCCCCGGTGATCGTGCAGGCCACCCTGACCCTGGCCACCGCGATCATCGAGGCTGCGGCGCTCTCCTTCCTCGGTCTGGGCAACCCGGACACCGCCGTACCGGAGTGGGGCGTCATGCTCGCCGACGCGCAGCAGTACCTCGGCATCCGGCCGTCGCTGGCGATCTACCCGGCGGTCGCGATCATCATCACCGCGCTCGGCTTCACCCTGCTCGGTGAGGCGATGCGTGAGGCCCTCGACCCGAAGCTGCGGAAGTAGGCCCGGTATGTGTGAAGCGCGAGGAGTGAGCTTGCGAGCCCCGCAGTCGCGAACGGAGGGCCGGTAATGGCACTGCTCGAAGTTGAAGATCTCTCCGTCACGTTCGCCCGCCGCGGTCAGCGGGCCGTGCACGCCGTCGACGGCGTGTCCTTCTCGGTCGACGCCGGTGAGGTGGTCGGCCTGGTCGGTGAGTCCGGCTGCGGCAAGAGCGTCACCTCGCTCGCGATCATGGGTCTGTTGCCCAAGCAGCCGGGCCTGCGGGTCGGAGGCAAGGCCGTCTTCGACGGCACCGACCTGCTCCAGCTCGACGACCGGTCGCGGCGGGACATCCGGGGTCGGGACATCGCGATGATCTTCCAGGATCCGCTCTCCTCGTTGAACCCGGTGATCCCGATCGGGTTGCAGGTGACCGAGGTGCTCACCCGGCACCGGGGGATGAAGGGCGAGACCGCGGCGAAGGAGGCGGCGGCGCTGCTCGACCGGGTCGGCATCCCCGACCCGAAGCGGCGGCTGAAGGAGTACCCGCACCAGCTCTCCGGTGGGATGCGCCAGCGTGCGCTCATCGCGATGGCGGTGGCCTGCCAGCCGCGGCTGCTGATCGCCGACGAGCCGACCACCGCGCTCGACGTCACCATCCAGGCCCAGATCCTGGAGCTGCTCAAGGAACTGGTCCGGGACTCCGGCACCGCGCTGTTGATGATCACGCACGATCTGGGCGTGGTGGCCGGTATGTGCGACACCGTCAACGTGCTCTACGGCGGCCGGGTGGTGGAGACGGCCCGCCGTCGTCCGCTGTTCCGTCAGCCGCGCCACCCGTACACGGTGGGTCTGCTCGGTTCGGTGCCGCGTCTGGACGCCGGGCGGGGCGAGAAGCTCAACCCGATCCCTGGTTCGGTCCGCGACCTGCTGCCCTGGCCGGACGGTTGCGCCTTCGCCCCGCGCTGCGCCCGCCGCACCGACGAGTGCGTGGGTGAGCCGCCGGAGCTGGTGCACGCGCACGACGGACGTAGCTACCGGTGCGTCAACCCGGAGCCGGTGCCGGGCACGGTGCCCGCCCCGCGCGAGGAGGAATCAGCGTGAGCGAGCGTAGCGAGCGAACCATCAGGCACAGCAGCGTGGCGTCTCGGGCCGGCGCGGAGCGAAGCGGAGTGCTGGCGTGAGCGAGCGTAGCGAGAACGACGTCCTCGTCGAGGTGCGCGACCTGAAGGTGCACTTCCCGATCAAGCGGGGAGTCCTCTTCGACCGGGTGGTCGGCCAGGTGAAGGCTGTCGACGGGGTCGACCTGAGCATCGCGCGGGGCAAGACGTACGGCCTGGTGGGTGAGTCCGGTTGCGGCAAGTCCACGTTGGGTCGGGCGCTGCTCCAGCTCACCCCGCCAACCGCCGGTGAGGTCAGCTTCGACGGTGTCGAATTGACCACGCTGCCGGCCGGCAAGCTGCGCGGCATGCGTCGCCGGATGCAGATGATCTTCCAGGATCCGATGTCCAGTCTCGACCCGCGGCAGAACGTCGAGTCGATCCTGACCGAGGGCCTGCAGACCCACGGGATCGGCACCGACCGCACCGACCGTCGACGGATCATCGGCGAGACGCTGGACGCGGTCGGGCTGCCACGCTGGGCGTTGTCCCGCTACCCGCACGAGTTCTCCGGCGGGCAGCGGCAGCGCATCGGCATCGCCCGCGCGCTGGTCCTCGGGCCGGAGCTGATCGTCGCCGACGAGCCGGTCTCGGCGCTCGACGTGTCGATCCAGGCCCAGGTGGTCAACCTGCTGGACGAACTCCAGGACAGCCTGGGGCTGACCTACCTGGTGATCGCGCACGACCTCGCCGTGGTCCGGCACATCTCCGACACGGTCGGCGTCATGTACCTGGGGGCGTTGGTCGAGGAGGCGCCGAGCGACCGGCTCTACAACGAGCCGCTGCACCCGTACACGCGGGCGCTGATGTCCGCGGTGCCGGTGCCGGACCCGGACGTGGAGGACCGCCGGGAGCGGATCCTGCTCGCCGGTGACCTGCCATCGCCGGCCAACCCGCCGTCCGGCTGCCGCTTCCACACGCGCTGCCCGTGGGCGCAGCCCACCCGCTGCGGCGACGAGCGACCGGTGTTGCGGGAGATCGGTGGCAGCCGGGTGGCGTGTCACTTCGCCGAGCAGATCGCCAGTGGCGAACTGCGCCCGCACGGGGTCAGCGCGCAGATCGTCCGGCCCGAGGGCGAGGGGGACGCGCCGGGCGTGGTCTCCGCGCCCACCGAGCCCGGTTCGTACGTCTGAGTCGCTGGACGCGGTGCCGGCGGTCGTCAGCCCTCGGGGCGGTTCAGCAGCCCCACCGCGACGCCGTGCACCGCGTCCAGCCCGGCCGGGTCGGCCAGTGTGACCGACGTGCCGGTCACCGCGTACCACTCGTCCGCGTCCTTGTACTGCACCCGCACTGTGACCTTGCCGTCCGCGTACTCGGTGCGCAGCGTCAGGTCACCGGTGACGACGCCGACCTCGTCGGTCATCACGCCGCCCGGGCCGGGCACGATGTCGGTGGTGCGGCTCTGCGGGCCGGCCGCGCCGCCGGAATCCGCGACCATGCCGGCACCTGGCACGGCGGCGGGAGTCTCGGCGGTGCCGTCGGCGGTCATGCCGGCGGCGGACGGGACGCCCTCCCCGGCGGCGGTCACGATTCGCTCCCCACTCAACAGCCCTCCAACATGTCGGTCAGTGCGGCCTTCTCGGCGGTGGTCACCGTCAGCCGCCAGTAGTGCTTGACCGTCACCCAGTCCTGGGCGTATTTGCACCAGTACGATCGGTTTGCCGGCTTCCACTGGGACGGGTCCTGGTCACCCTTTGCCCGGTTCGACGAGGCGGAAACCGCGAACAGTTGCGGACGGGTGGTGTCGTTGGCGAAGTCGCCGCGCTTCGCGTTGTCCCACTCGTCGGCACCCGAGCGCCACGCGTTGGCCAACGGCACCATGTGGTCGATGTCCACGTCGGAGGGATCCGAGAAGCTGCGACCGTCGTACACGCTCTCCCAGCGCCCACCGACCACGTTGCAGCCGGATAGCTTCACGTCCTTGCCGTCGCGCTGGAGGATGCTGTCCCGGATGTCGCAGTTCTTGCCGGTGTCCCGCCAGTGCGGGAAACGGTCCCGGCTGTAGCCCTTCATCGAGCCGGCGGTAGCGACGGTGAGCTCGCTCAACTGCTCCACGGCGTTGCCGCCGTCACTCGGCGGCGGTGTGGCCGGCTCATCCGGCGGGACGCAACCGGCCACGCCGAGCGCCAGCGCCGCGGCAAGCGCAGCCACCGCCGCTCGCGGTCCTGATCTGGTACGCACAGACGACACCTCTCCAGCTTGGGGGCTCCCGGCGATTGCGCACAGTACCCGGGAACGGTTTCGGCGTTTCGTGGCGTCTCCCACATGATGCAAGGCAGATTGGTGGGATGACCGCACCCGTGCCGGCGTCCGCCCTCCGGATGGGCACCACCGCCGGCCGGGGCACGCTGCTCGCCGCCGTACTCGCCTCTGGCATGGTCTTCCTCGACAGCACCGTCGTCAACGTGGCGCTGCCGAAGCTCGGGCAGGATCTCGGCGCGAACGTCGCCGATCTCCAGTGGACCATCAACGGCTATCTGCTGATGCTGGCGGCGTTCGTGCTGCTCGGCGGTGCGCTGGGGGACCGCTTCGGCCGGCGACGAATCTTCCTCATCGGCGTGGTCTGGTTCACCGCCGCCTCCGTGCTCTGCGGGCTCGCCCAGGACACCGGTTGGTTGATCGGAGCGCGGTTCCTCCAGGGTGCCGGCGGCGCGCTGCTCACGCCCGGGTCGCTGTCGGTGCTCCAGGCGAGCTTCCACCCCGACGACCGGGGCCGCGCGATCGGTGCCTGGGCCGGGCTGTCCGGCGTGTCCACCGCGCTGGGCCCGTTCATCGGCGGCTGGCTCATCGACGCGCTCTCCTGGCGCTGGATCTTCTTCCTCAACCTGCCGATCGCCGTGCTGGTGCTGCTGGCCGCACTGCGCTGGGTGCCGGAGAGCCGGGACGAGAGCGCCTCCCGGACCGAGGGACGGGACCAGACCCGACGTCGGTTCGACGTCGCCGGAGCCCTCCTCGGAGCGCTCGCGCTCGCCGGCGTCACCTACGCCCTGATCGACGCGCCAGCTCGCGGGTTCGACTCCGCAGAGGTGCTGATCGCGGCAGCGGTCGGTGTGCTCGCCGCGGTGGCCTTCGTGCTGCTGGAGCGGCGGCGTGGCGACGCCGCGATGCTGCCCACCGGGCTGTTCAGCAGCCGACTCTTCTCGGTGCTGAACCTCTTCACGGTGGTCGTCTACGCGGCGCTCGGCGGCTTCACCTTCTTCTTCGCCGTCTACCTGCAGAACGTGGTCGAGTGGTCGGCCTTCCGCACCGGCATCGCGTTGCTGCCGATGACGCTGCTGCTGTTGGTCGGGTCGGCGCGGGCCGGCGCGCTGTCGGCGCGGATCGGCCCGCGCCTGCCACTCGCCGTCGGACCGGTGATCGCCGCAGTCGGTCTACTGCTGCTGCGCGGCGTCGGACCGGGCGCGTCGTACTGGCGCGACGTGCTGCCCGGCGTGCTGCTCTTCGGCATCGGGCTGACCCTGGTGGTGGCACCGCTGACCGCGTCGGTGCTGGCCGCCGTGCAGGACCGGTTCTCCGGGGTCGCCAGCGGCTTCAACAACGCCGCGTCCCGTGCCGGCGGCCTGCTCGCGGTGGCGGCGCTGCCGCTGCTGGTCGGTCTCTCCGGCGGCGGCTACGAGCAGAAGGCCGACCTGACCGACGCGTACCGCGCGGCGTTGGCCTGGTGCGCGGGGCTGCTGCTGGCCGGCGCGGTGCTGGCCCTCGTGCTGGTCCACCGACCGCCCCGGGAAGCCCCGCCGTCGCAGCCCTGCCACTCGCTGCCCGCCGCCACGCCCCCGAGGTAGCGAACCACCTCGGGGACGCGACGCCTGGGATCAGCGACGTGCGCGGTTGACGGCGCTGGTGACCGCCTTGATCGACGCGGTGACGATGTTGGCGTCGGTGCCGACACCCCAGACCGTCTTCCCGTCCACCTCACACTCCACGTACGCGGCCGCCTGCGCGTCACCGCCGGAGGAGAGCGCGTGCTCGTGGTAGTCGAGCACCCGTACGCCCACGTCGACCGACTGCAGCGCGTTGACGTACGCGTCGATCGGGCCGTTGCCGACTGCGGCGAGGGACCGCTGCTCGCCGCCCACCCCGACCCGGGCCTCGATCTCGACCTTGCCGTCCGCCGTGCCGATCGTGTAGCCGGCCAGCCGGACCGCCGGGTCGGGCTGGTGGTCGAGCAGGTAGTGCGTCGCGAAGATCTCCCACATGGCGGCCGGGTCGACCTCGCCGCCGTCGTGATCGGTGACCTGCTGCACCACCCCGGAGAACTCGATCTGGAGCCGGCGCGGCAGGTCCAGCTGGTGCTCGCTCTTCATGATGTACGCGACGCCGCCCTTGCCGGACTGCGAGTTGACCCGGATCACCGCCTCGTAGGTGCGGCCCAGGTCCTTCGGGTCGATCGGCAGGTACGGCACCGCCCAGGTGTGCTCGTCCACCGGCACGCCGGCCGCCTTCGCGTCGGCGGCGAGGGCGTCGAAGCCCTTCTTGATGGCGTCCTGGTGGGAGCCGGAGAAGGCGGTGTAGACCAGGTCGCCCGCGTACGGGTGGCGCTCGTGCACCGGCAGCTGGTTGCAGTACTCGACCGCTCGCCGGATCTCGTCGATGTTCGAGAAGTCGATCATCGGGTCGATGCCCTGGGAGAAGATGTTCAGCCCCAGGGTCACCAGGTCGACGTTGCCGGTGCGCTCACCGTTGCCGAACAGGCAGCCCTCGATCCGGTCCGCGCCGGCCAACAGGCCCAGCTCGGCGGCGGCCACGCCGGTGCCCCGGTCGTTGTGCGGGTGCAGGCTCAGCACCACGCTGTCGCGGCGCGGCAGGTGCCGGTGCATCCACTCGATCGAGTCGGCGTACACGTTGGGGGTGGCCATCTCGACGGTCGCCGGCAGGTTGATGATCAGCGGCCGGTCGGGGGTCGGGTCGATCACGTCGATCACCCGGGAGCAGACCTCCAGCGCGTACTCCAGCTCGGTGCCCGTGTACGACTCCGGCGAGTACTCGTAGAAGATCTCGGTGTCCGGGGTGTGGATCTCCGCGTACTTCTGGCAGAGCCGCGCGCCGGTGGTGGCGATGTCGGCGATGCCGTCCTTGTCCAGGCCGAAGACCACCCGCCGTTGCAGGGTGGAGGTCGAGTTGTAGAAGTGCACGATGGCCCGCTTGGCGCCGCGCAGGGACTCGAACGTCCGGTCGATCAGGTGCTCCCGGCACTGGGTGAGCACCTGGATGGTGACGTCCTCGGGGATCATGTCCTGTTCGATGAGCTGCCGGACGAAGTCGAAGTCGGTCTGGCTGGCCGACGGGAAACCGACCTCGATCTCCTTGTAGCCCATTTGGACCAGCAGCTGGAACATCCGGCGCTTGCGCTCCGGCGACATCGGGTCGATCAGGGCCTGGTTGCCGTCCCGGAGATCTACCGCGCACCAGCGCGGCGCGGCCTCGACGGTTCGGGTGGGCCAGGTGCGGTCCGGCAGGTCGACCCGGAACTGCTCCTGGTAGGGCTGGTAGCGGTGGTACGGCATCCGGCTGGGGCGTTGCCGGGCGAACGGATCGGATTCGGCGTCGGTGACAGGTTGAGCCATCTCAGAGTGCTCCCTGGAACATGTGGCGTCAGCAGATCGGAAGGTGTCGGCGGATGCCGGGCGACGATGCGCGGCGGTGCCGAGAGGAAACTCAGATGTGCTGGACGGCGCGATGCGACTCCGCGACGAGGTGCCGGCCGGTCAGGCCTCGTCGCGGCGGCTAAGGAGGAGCAGCGCCTGCCACATGACCAGGTCACCCTACGTGATGGAACGGGGGGTGGAAAGGCCGGTCCGGACTATGGGACCGAGGTCATCGCCGGCTCCGGGGCCTGGGAACCCAGCCTCGGGGTCCGCCCGGCCCAGGCCACCACGGGTACGATCGCCAGCCCGACCAGCACGAAGATCGCTGCGGCCGGTAACCATCCCCACCCGCCGGTGGTCACCCCGAGCGCGGTCAGTCCCGCCGGAGCGATCAGATACTGCACCTGGGAGCCGAGCCGGAACGCCCCCACGTACGCGCCGCGCTGGTCGGCCGGCGGCAGGGTGGCGGTGAGCCCCCAGGCGCCCGCCGACTCGATCAGCTCGGCCAGGATCAGCAGCGTCGCGGCGGCCACCAGCACCACCACGGTGAGCATGCCCCGGGTGAGCCCGGAGATCGGCAGAACCAGGCAGAACAGGGCGATCAGCAAAGCGCCCCGGCGAGACGCCCGTGCCGCGCCCGCGGCGGTGTCGGCGCCCCGGCTGGCGCGTACCTGGAGCAGCACGATCAGGACCGTGTTGAGCAGCACCAGAGCGGCGATCACGGTCTTCGGAGCGTCGGTGTGGGTGAGGATCCAGAGCGGCATCACCGTCAGGTAGAGCGTCTGGTGCGCGGTGAGCAACCCGGAGAGCAGGGACACCGCCATGAACGGACGGTCCCGCAGCACGGCGAGCCGGCTCATCGGCTCCGCCGCTCGGGCGACCTGCGGCAGCCGGGGCAGTCGCCGCACGAACAGGGCCGTCACCAGGAAGACCGTCGCGATGAACCAGACCATTCCCCGGTACGCCTCGATCGTGTCCACCGCCAGCACCACGCCGCTGAGCACCGCGCCGAGCCCGAAGCCGACGTTCAACAACGAGCGCTGGTAGGCCATCGCCGTGACCCGTTCGGCCGGGGCGAGTGCGTTTATCGAGTAGACCTGTATGGCCACGCCGCTCGCGGCTTCCACGGCGGCCAGCGCCACCACCACGGCGAGGAATCCGGCGAAGCCGCCCACGAACGGGTACGTCGCGAAGAGCGCGGCGTTCAGCACCAGCCCGACCAGCCAGACCCGCTGCGGCCCGTACCGGTCGGTGAGCCCACCCAATGGCACGGTGCCCAGTAGCGACACCCCTGCCGCGATGGACAGCCCCAGTCCGACCTGGGCGGCGCTCAGCCCGAGTGCCCGGGTGAAGAACACGGCGCTGCCGGCGTGGAACAGGCCGCTGCCGATGGCGTAGACCATGGCCTGCACGGCCAGCGCTCGGGTCAGCCCGGCCGGCGGTACGACGTGGTGGACAACGGTGCGAATGGTGTCTCTGGCCCCCATGGCCGGTGAGTGAACCGTGCCCCCATGACGGTGGTCGAGTCTTTTAGGCTCAACCGAATCCTGCTCCCTGGGGGGTACGTGTCCGAGTTGCGGTTCAACGTGGCCGACGTGGCGGGAGTGCGGCTCGCCGTGTCGCCGGTCAACGAGACGGTCATGAGCATGTGGGCGCTGGCCAGCCCGGTTCACTACGCGGTGCACCTGCCCTGGATCGACCGTGCCCGGGTGACCCTGCGTCGTCCCGAGGTGGCCGCCCGGGTCCGACCGCTCGTGGAGCTGGCCCGGCCGCGTTGCTGGCTGCCCGACTTCCTCACCCCGGCGGCCCGGCCGAACGTGGAGATGGCTGAGCAACTCGAACAGATCGCCGCCACGCCGCCGGGCGTGGTGGTCCAGGACCTGCTGGCGACCACCCCGCGCCGGCCGCTGGGTACGTTCGGGCGGGCGCTGCTCGCCGACCCCGGTGGGCTGCTGCCGCAGCTCGTCGACGCGGTGCGGGTCTGGTACGACGAGGCGATCGCCCCGGACTGGTCACGGATGCAGGCCCTGCTCGACGCCGATGTGACGTACCGGGCCGCCCAGCTGGCCGAGAACGGCGCCGGCCGGTTCTTCGAGCAGCTGCACCCGAGCCTGCGCTGGCTCGGCGACCGGGTGGTCAGCGACGACCCGTTCGAGCGGGACTTCGACCTACGGGGTCGCGGGCTGGCGCTGAACCCGACGGTGTTCGGCGGGCGGAGGGTGCTGTGGAACCTGCTGGAGGATTCGCTGCCGGCCGGCGCGTATCCGGTCCGAGCGGTCGGGACGCTCTGGGAGGCGACCGCGCCGCCGCCGGGGGACCCGCTGGCGCGGGTGGTCGGCCCCGGCCGGGCCGTGCTGCTGCACCGGCTCGACACGGCGGCCACCACCACCGACCTGGCCCGACTCACCGGGATGTCCGCCGGGAACGTCTCCCAGCACCTGACCGCGCTGCACGCCGCCGGCCTGGTCAACCGGTCCCGACAGGGCCGGCACGTGCTCTATCGCAACACCGAGGCCGCAGCGGTCCTGCTGCGCGCCAGCCGCGGCGGGTAGCCGGCTGACCGGTCAGCTGAGCAGCAGGTCGGCCAACGGTCGGCGGCGGCGCAGGCCGGTCTCCTCGGCGACGAGGTCCGCCGGCAGGCTGAGCGGGTCGCCGAGCTGCCCGACGACGAGCACCGCGTACGGCCGCACGTCGGTGGGAAGGTGCAGGTCGGCGGAGAGCCCGCCGCGGTCCACTGTCAGCACCTGCCGGACGTGCAACCCCAGCGCGGTGGCCTGCACGGTGAGGTGGGCGACCGCCTGGCCCAGGTCGTACGCGATCCCGTCGGCCGGTGCGGCGTCCGGGTCGACGTGCGCGGCGAGCAGCAGCGCGGCGGCCCGGTGCGCCCAGCGCTGGTCGCGCTCGGTCAGGTTGACCAGGATGCGCTTCCAGGTGTCGTCGTTGCGGTAGCCCACGGTGAACCGCCAGGGCTGGCGGTTGCCCAGGGAGGGTGCCCAGCGGGCCGCCTCCAGCAGGGAGGACGCGTCGGCCGCGCTCAGCTCCGCGGTGGGGTGGAACGCCAGCGGACTCCAACGGTAGGCGAGTAGCGGGGTGAGATCGGCCATAAGACGGATCGTCCCGTATGGGTGATTCGTCGCTCTGGACGGGGTGGCGAAATGTGGGCAAGAGCACCCGTAACGGGACGAAGATCAGGGCGTTCCCGCGCTCGGGCTCTCCGACGGGTCCGGGGTCGGCGGCGCCGCGGTGTCGAGCGGCTCCCGGTCGACCACCACCGGGCCGGCCAGTTGCACGGTGGCCGGTGCCGGGGCAGGGGCAGCGGCCAGCCGCAGCGTCCCCGCACCGGTCCGGACGCCGGTCGGCGTGCCGTCCCGGTCGTAGCAGTAGATGCCCACGTCCAGCGGGGCGTTGAGCGACGCCGAGGTGGATTCCACCGAGTAGCAGGTACCGGTGACACCCTCGGGCGCGGTGGCCGGGGCGACCGCCAGCGGGGCACGTCGGTCGGTGAGCACATCCAGCCAGTCGGTGAGCGGGTGCTGCACCCGGGGGTCCAGCCGGCGCGGCACCGCGTCGTCGCGGTCACCCAGACGTACGCAACTCGCCGACTCGGCGTGACCGGCCGACGGCAGCGCGCACTGGAACAGTCCGTCGGCCGTGCTGGCCATCGAGACATCGGCGGTACCGCCCAACGCGCCCCCCGGCACGTCGACTCGCCAACTGCCGTCGTTCGCGCTGGTGAAGACGATGGTCCGGTCCGGTTGACCAGGCCGGCTGTACACGTACTGCGCCACCAGGTGGCGGTCCTGAGCCGCCGCGGCCAGCGCGGCCAACTCGTCCCACGCGGCGTCCACCTGGACCGGCGCGGCATCGGCGGGTGGTGGAGCCGGTGGCTGCTCACTGGTGCAGGCGGCCAGGAGCGTCGGTAGGGAGAGGACGAGCGGCCCGAGCACGCGGCCGGCCGAGCGGAGGAGGACGGGCACCGGCCCATTCTGGTGGGTGCGGGCGATCGGTGGGCGCCGACGCGTACCACGCTCGTCCCGGCGTGTCGGGTGGGCCGTTCCCGCGTACCGCCCGACCTGGTGGGACCGGCCCGGCCGGCGGCCGGCGGGCCGGATGGTGGGATCACCTGACCCGGCGTCGTTACCCGCCGGATACCCTCAAGGGGTCTGACACGCGCCGCCGGCCCCGGTTCCGGCGGCGTCGGCACGCTCAGGGTCGCTGGGAGGGAGTGCACCGTCGTGGCACTCGTGGTGCAGAAGTACGGCGGGTCCTCCGTCGCCAACGCCGAGCGGATCAAGCGGGTGGCTGAGCGCATCGTCGCCGCCCGCAAGGCCGGCGACGACGTGGTGGTGGTGGTCTCCGCGATGGGTGACACCACCGACGAGCTGCTCGACCTGGCCAACCAGGTCAGTCCGCTGCCGCCGGGCCGCGAACTGGACATGTTGCTCACCGCCGGGGAGCGGATCTCCATGGCCCTGCTGGCCATGGCCATCCACAACCTGGGGTACGAAGCCCGCTCGTTCACCGGTTCGCAGGCCGGCGTGATCACCACCTCGGTGCACGGCCGCGCCCGGATCATCGACGTCACCCCGGGGCGGCTCAAGGGCGCGCTCGACGAGGGTTCGGTGGTCATCGTGGCCGGCTTCCAGGGCGTCTCGCAGGACACCAAGGACGTCACCACGCTGGGTCGGGGCGGTTCGGACACCACCGCCGTGGCGCTCGCCGCCGCCCTGCACGCCGACGTCTGCGAGATCTACACCGACGTGGACGGCATCTTCACCGCCGACCCGCGGATCGTGCCCAACGCCCGGCACATCAAGGACATCACCTACGAGGAGATGCTCGAGCTGGCCGCGTGCGGCGCGAAGGTGCTGCACCTGCGTAGCGTGGAGTACGCCCGCCGGGCGGGGTTGCCGATCCACGTCCGTTCGTCATACTCGACCAACACCGGCACGATGGTCACCGGATCGATGGAGGACCTTTCCGTGGAGCAGGCACTGATCACCGGGGTCGCACACGACCGCAGCGAGGCCAAGATCACGATCGTCGGGGTGCCCGACGAGCCCGGTGCCGCCGCGCGGATCTTCGACACCGTCGCCGGTGCCGAGATCAACATCGACATGATCGTGCAGAACGTCTCCACCGAGGGCACCGGCCGGACGGACATCTCGTTCACCCTGCCCAAGGCCGACGGCCCGACCGCGATGGCCGCGCTCAGCAAGATCCAGGAGCCGGTCAAGTTCAAGGGCCTGCTCTACGACGACCACGTCGGCAAGGTCTCGCTGATCGGCGCCGGCATGCGCTCGCACCCCGGTGTGGCAGCCGGCTTCTTCGCCGCGCTCGGCGCGGCCGGAGTCAACATCGAGATGATCTCCACCTCCGAGATCCGGGTCTCCGTCGTCTGCCGGGACACCGACCTCGACGCCGCCGTCCGCGCCATCCACGACGCGTTCGAGCTGGGCGGCGACACCGAAGCCGTGGTCTACGCGGGGACGGGTAGGTAGCGCCGATGACGGCGCTGCCCACCCTCGCCGTGGTCGGAGCGACAGGTGCCGTCGGCACCGTGATGTGTGAGCTGCTCACCGGGCGGCGCAACGTCTGGGGTGAGATCCGCCTGCTCGCCTCCGAGCGCTCCGTCGGGCGTCGGGTGCGCTGCCGGGGCGAGGAACTCGTCGTCCAGGCCTTGACCCCCGAAGCGTTCGACGGGGTCGACGTGGCCATGTTCGACGTGCCCGACGAGGTCTCCGCCGAGTGGGCGCCGATCGCCGTCGCCCGGGGCGCGATCGCCGTCGACAACTCCGGCGCGTTCCGCATGGACCGTGACGTCCCGCTCGTCGTTCCCGAGATCAACCCCGAGCAGGTCCGCAACCGGCCCCGGGGCATCATCGCCAACGCCAACTGCACGACCCTCGCGATGATCGTCGCGGTCGCGCCACTGCACCGCGAGTACGGCCTGCGAGAGCTGGTGCTCGCCTCCTACCAGGCGGTCTCCGGAGCCGGTCAGTCCGGCGTCGACATCCTGCACGACCAGCTCACCAAGGTCGCCGGCGACCGGACGCTCGGCTCGCGTACCGGCGACGTACGCCAGGCGGTCGGTGACGACCTGGGCCCGTTCCCGGCACCCATGGCGCTCAACGTGGTCCCCTGGGCCGGCTCCCCGGCGGACAGCGGCTGGTCGTCGGAAGAGGTGAAGATCCGCAACGAGTCGCGGAAGATCCTCGGCCTGCCCGACCTCAAGGTCTCCGCCACCTGTGTCCGGGTGCCGGTGGTCACCGCGCACTCGGTGGCCGTGCACGCGGTCTTCGCCAGCGAGGTGGACGCCGAGGGCGCCCGCGAGGCGCTGCGCAACGCTCCCGGGGTGATCCTGGTCGACGATCCCGCAGCCGGGGAGTTCCCGATGCCGATCGACGCCGTCGGCACCGACCCGTCCTGGGTCGGGCGGATCCGCCGCGCCCTGGACGACCCGCGCGCCCTCGACTTCTTCGTCACCGGCGACAACCTCCGCAAGGGCGCGGCCCTCAACACCGCCCAGATCGCCGAACTCCTCGCCAAGGAACTCCGCACCCCCTGAGACCCCCCTGCCCGACCTGGCCGCGTTCGGCCCGCCCGACCCTGGCCTGGCCTGGCCTGGCCTGGCCGACCCGACCCGACCCGACCCGGCCCGGCTGCGCTCGGCGATCGTGCACATTGGGGCTTGTGTCCTTTTTCACCATGGCGACCAGGTGACTGAAGGTTCCCGTTCTGTAGATCTTGGACAGTTTCCGTCAGGACGGAACGGAAACTGTCCAAGATCTCCCCTGAAAGGTCCCGCGACCCCTGGGCTCGGGTCTCTGGGGTGGTCGGCCTGGCTGGCACCGGCGCTCTGACCGACCGTTTCTCCCGCAGGCTCGGACAGAGCGGACGTGCGCGGCGGCCGATCAGGCGGCGGACAGGCTCACGCCGTCCCGGCCCTGGCGTTTCACCGCGTAGAGGGCCTGGTCGGCTCTTCTCAGGGTGCGCTCGGGAGTTTCGCCGGGGCGGGGGAGGGCGACACCCACGCTGATCGTGCGGCCGATCCGTCGGGCGGCCTCGGTCAGCCGTTCGGCGATCCGGACCGCCTCCTCCGGGCGGCTCACCTCGATCACCGCGACGAACTCGTCGCCGCCGATCCGGTACAACTCGTCGCCGTGCCGCAGAGCCGCCTCCAACGCCCGGGCCAACCCGACCAGCACCCGGTCGCCGGCCTGGTGGCCGTACGTGTCGTTCACGGTCTTGAAGCCGTCCACGTCGATCGCCAGCAGGGCCGTACGGCCGGGGGTGGCCGCCGCGATCCGCTGCCCGAACGGGCCGGTGTGCCGCAACCCCGTCAGCGGGTCGGAACTGGCCTGCTCCCGCAACCGGGCCAGCGTGCGCAGCCGGTCCACGCTCGTCCAGGCCTGCCCGGCGAGCAATTCCATCAGGCTGACGGTGGTCGGGTCCGGGCGCAGCGCGCGTTCGTCGGCGACCAGCAGCACCCCACCGGCGTCCGCCGGCCCGACCGGCACGGCGACCAGCGTGCGTACCCCCGCCCGGGTCAGCGGGCGGTAGTCCTCGGTCGGCGGATGCCCGGCCTCGCCCAGCGTGTACCCGGCGCCGTACCGGTGAGCCCGGTCGACCATCCGGTCCAGGGCAACCGGACCCGCCCCGGCCAACTCGGCACGGATCCGGGTCTCCAGGTCGCTCGGCGTCGCCGGGGACGGGCCGAGCTGACCGCCGATCAGCAGCAGCGCGGTGGAGAGCGTGGAGACCTCCCGGGCGGCGCGGGCCGCCGCCCCCATCACCTCCCCCTCGGTCGGGGCGGAGGAAAGCGCGGCGGCGTGCCGGAGCAACGTCTCGCTGCGGCTCTCCTCCGGTGGGCCGCCGAGGGCGGCGATCCGCGCGCCGAGCCCGTCGGCCAGCCGCTGCGCGGTCCCCCGCCACGGCTCCAGGTCGATCGGCTCACTCCACTGCAGGTCGAGTACGCCGATCGCCCGGCCCGTCGGGTCCAGCACCGGTACGCACAACTCGGTGGTCACGTCCGGGCGCACCGGTAGGTAGTCCGGGTCGACGCTGACGTCCGGGACGACGGCGGGGACGCCTGTCGCGTACACCCGGCCGACGATGCCGGTGCGCGCCGGCACGGTGGCGAAGACCTGCCACGCCCCGGTCGCCGCGACGCAGCGCAGCCGGTCGTGGACCGCGAGCAGCACGGAGATGGTCGCCGGGGTGTGGCGGGACAGCTCGGTGACCGTCCATCGACACGCCTCCGGCGTGCTCGACGCCATCGGCAGGCGGACGGTGACGTCACGGATGACTCGCTGATGATCCACTCGCACGTCGTTCCAGGTAGGGGAGGGGCCCGGCTGACGCCGAACCGCTCGATCAAGCGTACTCACGGCGGCGGGGACCAGCCCGTCTTCGTACACACGTGCTATCCACAGGCTGTGGACGCAGCCTGTGGACTCCCGCCCCCGCAGCTCCGTCGCCGGTAACCCGGTTCCCGGGATGTCGCGTCCGGCGATAGCGTGAGGCATCCGGCGCCGAGGAGGCGAGCCCATGCTCATCGCCCAGCTCAGTGATCCGCACCTGACCACCGGCCTGCTCGCCGCCGAACCGGCCGCCGGTCTGCACCGAGCGCTGGGCCGGGTGCTGGCGTTACGACCCCGCCCGGACTGCGTGGTAATCAGCGGCGACCTGGTCGACCACGGCCAGCCCGACGAGTACGCGGCGCTGCGCGAGGTCATCGGCCGGTTCCCGCTGCCGGTGCACCTGACCACCGGCAACCATGACGACCGGGAGTCCCTGCTCGACGCGTTCGGCGGCACCCAGTGGCTCGGCGGCGGCTTCTCGGCCTACTACCACGTCGACCACGCGGCGGCGACCGTCGTGGTGCTCGACTCGCTCGTCCCCGGCAGTGACGGTGGCCAACTCGGCGAGGAACAGCTCGGCTGGCTCGACGGAGTGCTGGCCGGGCGGCCCGAGGCGCCGGCCGTGATCTTCCTGCACCACCCGCCCGTCGCTGTCGGCATCCCGGTGGCGGACGCCATCCGGCTCGCCGACGGTGACGCGCTCGCCGAGGTGATCGGCAGGCACCGGCACGTCGTACGGGTCGCCGCCGGCCACCTGCACCGACCGGTCACCACGGCGTACGCGGGCACGGTCCTCACCGTGGCACCCAGCACCTGGAAGCAGAGCACGCTCACCATGAGCGCCGACGAGCAGATCGGTTGGGTCCACGAGCCCACCGCCTTCCTGCTGCACTCCGTGGAGGCCGGCGGCTGCGTGACCCACACCGTGCAGGTGAGCCACTCCGCCGGGCAGACCTGCGGCTTCTGAGGCGTCGTCGTGCTGGTCTGGTACGTCTCGTACGGCTCGAACATGCACGCCGCCCGGTTGGGCTGGTACATCGGTGGCGGCTGCCCACCCGGCGGAAAGCGGACGTACCCCGGCTGCCGCGACCGGCGTCCACCGAGCCGGTCGGCGGCCGTGTCGCTGCCCGGCGGCATCTACTTCGCCGGCGAGTCGGGTGCCTGGACCGGCGGCATGGCCTTCTACGACCCACACCTGCCGGGCGAGGCCGCGGCCCGCGCCTACCTGGTCACCCTGGAGCAGTTCACCGACATCGCCGCGCAGGAGATGTACCGCCCGCCGGGCGACCCGACCGACCTGATTCCGGCGACCGGCGCGGCCGTTGACGCCGCCGTCGCCAGCGGACGGGCCACCCTCGGCCCGGGGCGGTACGAAACGCTCGTCTGCCCGGGCCGCCGCGACGGGGTTCCGCTGCTCACCTTCACCGCGCCTGAGGGGGCGTCAGCCGCGCGGTGCCGGCCACCAGCGCCGATCTATCTCAGCATGATCGCCAAAGGACTACGCGAGTCGCACGGCTGGCCGGCCGAGCGGATCGTCACGTACCTGTCGGCCCGGCCCGGCGTCGCGGGCACCTGGCCACCGGACGCCGTGGCGGCACTGGTCGACGAGGCACTGGTCGACGGCTGACCCGCCGGGCTCTGGCCAGGTGGCCCGCCGGGCATGTCCCGCCGGTGCGCTGGTCGGACGGTGCCCCGGCCGGCGGTGCGCTGGTCCGTCGGTGGGGCTGGCCGGCGGTGTGCTGGCCGGGCGGCGCGCCGGTGTCGTCAGCCGAGCAGGAACTCGCGCAGCACCGGGGCCAAGGTCGCCGGCGGCACGTCGTGGTAGCCGCCGTCGAGGCTCACCGACCGGCCGCCCGGCACTGCCTCGGCCGCCGCCCGACTCGCGTCCCGCAACCACTCTGGACTGCCAGTGCTGTCCAGGGCGAGGGTCGGCGCGGTGATGGCCGCCAGCCGTTCGGCAGGGAGTCGCCCGCCGGCGGTGACGATCGCGTCGTACACCAGGGTGTGCGCGAGCGCCGTCAGCCCCGCCCACATCGGCTGCGACCGCATCGCGGTGATCTGCTCGGCCGGCAGCCCCACCGCGGCGCTGAGGAAGGTCGTCACCGCGCCGTCCCGGTCGTCGGCGGCTATCAGCTCGATGAGCTGCGGGGTGATGTCCTTGCTGACGCCCACGTGCGATCCAACCTGAAACGGTGGCTCGAACAGGATCAGCCTGCTCACCGGCAGGCCCTGTGCGGTGCCGAGGGCGGCCAGGACGGCGCCGGAGGAGATGCCGTAGAGGGCGGCGGAACCACCTGCCGCGGCGATCACGGCAGCGAGGTCGTCGATCTCACGACCGACCTCGTACGGTGCGGTGTCGCCGCTGTAGCCGCGACCCCGACGGTCATAGCTGAAGGCGGTGAAATCCGTCGTCAACGCCGCAGCCAGGTCGCGGGTCGCCTGACGATCGGCGAACGCGCCGCCGACCAGGATGACCGCCGGCCCGGCACCGGACCGCTCGAACGCGATGGGCGTGCCGTCGGCCGATCGCACCTGCTCCGCCACCGGTGTCGTTCCGCTCACGATGCCTCCTGCCCGCGATGACCGTCCCGTCCTTTCTAGACCCTGGCTCCGACACTGTCCGGCAGACCGCGGTAAACGGTGATCGATTCTGGGCCCGGCGTACGCGCTGCTCCGATGTGCTGCCCGGGTCGACCGGTCGGCGTGCGGATGAGAGGCTGTCGGGGCGGGGGCCATGCTCAACCGCCGCCCATCCGCGACCCTTCCGACGGCGTCCGTCGGCGGCCCGGTCGACCCAGAGGCCGGGCACCGTCCGTGCCGATTCTCACGAGGAGATCCATGTTCATACCCGGGATGCGTCGGGCCGCTGTCGGCCTGACCGCGCTCGCGGTGGCCGCTTTCGGCGCGGTCGCCACCAGCCCTGAGCAAGCCGACGCGCGGCCGAAGCCGGTCGACGTCACCCTGCTGGCCCTCAACGACTTCCACGGCAACCTCGAACCGCCGAGCGGGTCCAGCGGCACCATCGCCGGGCAGACCGCGGGTGGCGTCGAGTTTCTGGCCACCCACCTGGCCGAGCTGCGCGCCGCAGCCAAGAAGAAGAACACCATCACGGTCGCCGCCGGTGACCTGATCGGCGCGTCCCCGCTGCTCTCGGCCGCGTTCCACGACGAGCCGACCATCGAGGCGCTGAGCATGGCCGGCCTGGACTACGCCAGCGTCGGCAACCACGAGTTCGACGAGGGCGCCGCCGAGCTGCTGCGGATCCAGAACGGCGGCTGCCACCCGGTGGACGGCTGCGTCGACGGCACCCCGTACCGGGGGGCCGGTTTCCAGTACCTGTCCGCGAACGCCTTCAAGACCGCCACCGGCAAGCCGCTGATGGCCCCGTACGCGATCCACAAGGTGCAGGGCGTCAAGGTCGGCTTCATCGGCATGACCCTGGAGGGCACCCCGCAGATCGTCAGCCAGCAGGGCGTCGCCGGCCTCAGCTTCGCCGACGAGGCGGACACCGCCAACCGGTACGCTCGCGAGCTGCGCCGTAAGGGCGTGGAGGCGATCGTCGTGCTGCTGCACGAGGGTGGCACCCAGGCGGCGACCGGCGGGATCAACGACTGTGTCGGGATGACCGGCCCCATCGTGGACATCACCAACCGGATGGACCCGTCGATCGACGTGGTGGTCAGCGGGCACACCCACCAGGCGTACAACTGCGACATCAACGGCAAGCTGGTCACCAGCGCCAGCTCGTTCGGTCGCCTGGTCACCGACATCGATCTCAAGATCGACCGGCACAGCGGCGACGTGGTCTCCGCCGCCGCGAACAACGTCGTGGTCACCCGTGACGTCGCCAAGGACCCGCGGCAGACCGCGCTGATCAACAGGTACAAGACGGTGCTCGGCCCGGTCGCCGGACGCCAGGTCGGCGTGACCAGCCAGGCGATCACCCGGAGCCAGGAAACCCTCTTCGGTACCAGCCTGGGCGAGTCCCCACTGGGCAACCTGATCGCCGACGCGCAGCTCGCCGCCACCGACGACGAGCAGAACGCGGTCGCCGCCTTCATGAACCCGGGCGGGGTCCGGGCCGACCTGGACGCCGGTCCGGTCACCTACGAGGAGGCGTTCACGGTGCAGCCGTTCGCCAACAACCTGGTGACGCTGGACCTGACCGGCGCGCAGCTCTACTGCGTCCTGGAGCAACAGTTCGTCACCGGTCGGACCCTGTACCCGTCGGCCACCGTGGGCTACGTGGTCGACCCGAACGGCACCACCGGTACGGTCGCCGACCCGTGCGCCGGCACCCGCGTGGTCCGGGGCAGCCTCACCCTCGGCGGCACCGCCGTCGACACCGCCGCCACCTACCGGGTGACGGTGAACAACTTCCTGGCCGGCGGCGGCGACGGGTTCAGCGCCCTCACCGCCGGGACGAACCTGGTCACCGGCCAGATCGACCTGGACGCGTTCGTGGACTACCTGACCGCCCAGTCGCCGGTCTCCGCACCGACGCTGGACCGGATCCGCACCACCGCCGAAGTCCCCGCCGCCTGACGGCCGACCCGCGAGATCGGGCCCCGGAGCACCAGCTCCGGGGCCCGACCCGCGCAGGGATGTTCGAGGTCAGGCGGGGGTGGGCGCGGCCGTGCGGGACGCCGGGGCGGTCGTCGCTACGCCGTCCTGCTCGGCGGTGAGCAGGCGGCGCAGGGAGAGGGCGACCAGCGAGGCGATCAGGCAACCGCCGACCACCGTCGCCACCCAGACGCTGCCGTGGGCGGCGCCGAGGAGCGGACCGGCGGTCACCGGTCCGATCACCCCGCTGATCCCGAAGATCATCGAACTCATGGCGTTGTACCGGCCGCGCAGCGCGTCGGTGGCCAGCGCGTTCGTCAGCGCGGGCATCACCGGCGACAGCATCGTCTCGCCGAAGCCGAAGATCGCCGAGCAGGCCACCACGCACAGCGCGGCAAAGACGGCGTTCTCGGCGCTGACCAGGCCGCCGGCACCGAGGACCAGCCAGGCGCCGGCGAACACCGCCCCGACCACGGCGAGTGCACCGGTACGGCTACGCCCCTCGATCCGGCGGAGCACCAGGAGTTGGGCCAGCACGATCATTACCGTGTTGGCCGCGAGCGCCCAGGCGACCACCTGGGGCGTCACCTCGACGACCCGCACCGCGTACGCGGCGAAGCCCACCTCGATCTGGGCGTACCCGCAGGTGGTGAGGATGAGACCGAAGATCACCAGTCGGCGGAACGGGCGGTCGCGGAGCACTGTCAGGTAGCCACCGGCGGACGGCTCGCCGCCGGTGCTGGGGCGGACGAGTCGGTGACCGACCCCCGGCAGGGTCAGCAGGATCAGCGCCGGCATCAGGTAGCTGACCGCGTCGAGCACGTAGATGATCTGGAACGTGCCCGGGCGGGCGGTGTCGACGATCGCGCCGGACGTCATGCCACCAACGCCGATACCGAGGTTGAGCAGGGCGAAATTCAACCCGAAGACCCGTTGCCGTTCGTCGTCGCCGGTCAGCGAGGCGAGGATCGTGTTCTGCCCGGACCAGATCGCCGAGCTGCCGACGGCGATCACCGTCATCACCAGCACCGCCGAGCCGGTCGAGTTCACCAGCGCCAGCGAGCCGGTGCCGATGGCCTCGATCAGCAGGCAGGGCACCACCACCCGGCGGGCGCCGAACCGGTCGATGAGCGTCCCGCCCAGCGGTGACAGTGCCAGGGTGACCGCGCCGTACCAGCCGATCACCAGACCCGCCCGGGTGTCGGTGAGTCCGCGTACGTCGGTGAAGTAGATGAACAGGAACGGCAGGGTCAGACCGCGCCCGATCGCCGACAACAGCGTGCCGATCAGGAGTCGGCGAGCTTCGAAACGGCGGGGTAGGGCACGACGCAGCATGTCCGGCATTCTGTTCGCCGGGTGCGACACCGCGCGAACACTTTTGGACGTCGCCCCGCTGGGCGCGGGCGTCCGGGTGACCAATCCCACGATGATCCACTCGGCTGACGACGGTCCGGCGTTGTCCGCCGGGTCTGCGATGCTGACCCGATGACCGGCACCTGGCGACACCTGCCCGCTACCGCCCGCGCCATCGCGGTCACGGCCACGACGGCCGTCGCCGCCGCCCAGGCACGCGACGGTGAGGCGTACGACGAGGCAGTCGACGGTCTCGCCGCGGACGAGCGGTCCGGGCTGGTTCTCGGCGCGGTGGTCCGACTGCTGCTGGAGGAGAGCCATCCGGACGGGTTGACCGGCGACGACATCCGCCAGGTGCTGAGCCGCTGCGTGCAGCAGTCGACGCGGTGGCGTTCCGATGTCGACCCGCACGTGGTGCTCGTCCTGCTGGCCGGCGCGCTCGGGGTGTACGACCCCGACGGCGACGAGTCACCGCCGGACGCGTCGGCGCTGGCCCGGCACGCCCCGCTACTGGTGGCCGACCTGTTGGCGACGACCGGCGTGCCGTTGGGCGACTACCTGGCCGCCGCGTTCGCGGAGATCGAACGCACCGAACGACAGGACTGACAGCCACGCGAACGCCGCTGAGAAGGCACCTAACCCGCTGCGTACGAGAAACGGCCCGGTCGCTCCGACCGGGCCGATCCTCGTGCTCACTCCTGGTTGCCGGCAGAGCCCGCCCGGGCCCGGGATGCGGGCCCGTCGTCTCCGTCGCTCAGGCCCGACCCACCTGGACCTTCGGTGACGCCGCCGTCGTGGCTGCGGGCCGCTGCGGTACGACCACCAGCCCGTAGTTGTAGTTGGCCATCAGCAGGTCCTTCAGGCCGTCGTTGTTGATGTCGGCCACCGCGAGGCCACGCGGGGTGAAGGAGCTGGCGGGCGGCAACTGGGAGACCCGGAACTCGTTGCCCAGCCAACCGTCCGGCCGCTGCAACAGGACACTCGCCGCGCTCCAACCGCCGTGGGTGATGGCGACGTCGTCCCGACCGTCGTTGTTGACGTCCGCGATAGCGATGGCGTCCGGCATCTCGTACACCGGGTAGCGGATCCACCGTCCCAGCACACCGGCGCTGTCGTGCGTGAGCACCTGCACCTGGGCGTTCGGCGCGTTGCCGGACACGGTGACGACGACGTCCTTCCTGCCGTCGCCGGTCACGTCGCCGACCGCCATGGAAGCCACCGTCTGCAGGTGCCCGGCGGGCGCCTGATACCCCACGGGGGCGGCGAACGACCGGGGCTGCACCTGCGCGCTGATCTGGATCAGCTGCCCGAGCTGCACCACCAGGTCTGACCGGCCGTCCCCGGTCATGTCGACCACGTCCAGAACGAAGCCGCGGTGCGCGGAGACGAGAGCCGCGGGCGCGAAGCTGCCGTTGGCGTCGCCGTACCGCACCAGGACGCCGTTGTCGCTCACCGCGACGATGTCCGTCCGGCCGTCACCATCGAGGTCGCGGAGCCTGAGGTCGATGAGGTCGTCGGCGAACGACAGGTGCTCCGCCGCCGAGAGCCCCGATCCGGTACGGCGGAACACGTCGACACCGTCGCCGGTGGCGACGACCAGCTCGTTCGCGCCGTCACCGTCCAGGTCGCCGATCACCGGATACATACTGCCGCCGGTGGAGGTGGACATCGCCACCTGCTGCTTCATCACGAGCTGGTTGTCCGCCTCCTGCACGAACAGGAAAGCGGAATGGTCGTTGGCGTCGTCGGAGTACTCGGTCGTCGTGATCACCACGTCGGAGCGGCCGTCGCCGGTCAGGTCCCCGGCGGCGACCGCCTCCTCCCAGGAACCGAGCTTCAGCCACGAGGGGCCGTTGAAGGCCACCGCGCCGTAGGGCTGGGTGACCACGGGCACCGCGTCGCCGGACACGCTCGCCCCGGCCGCCGGCCAGTCGTAGCCCTGGAACTGGGCGTAGACCGAGGTCGGAGTCCAGCCGGCGCCGTTGACCATGGCGATCGCCGTGCCGTCGGTGCCGTTGACATTGGCGAACGCGACAGCTCCGGCCGCGGACATGAACGCGACCTCACCACCGGGAATCCGGCCGTCGGCGTACCGCACGTTCGCGATGAGCAGGATGCGCTGTCCCTGCTCCACCGAGCCTGGTGACACAGTGACCGTCGTCGTGGTGGCAGGTCCGGTGTAGACCCGCACGGCGTCGGACGTGGCCGTGGCGCCGCCCGTGGCGACCGCACGGATCCAGTAGACGTAGCGGGTGGCGACAGTGAGGCCGGTGTCCACGTACTCGGTCGACGTCGTGGTGCCGACGACCGTCTCCACCGGGGCATCGTTACTCAGGCGGACGATCTCGTAACGCGCGGTGCCGGCCACGGCCTTCCACCGCAGGGTCATGCTCGTCTCCGCCGCGGTCGCCCGTACGTTCACGGGCTTCGCCAGCGAGGTCTGCACCGACACCTCGGACGAGTCACCCGACGCCCGCTTGCCGGATCGGGACCGCACCACGTAGTAGTACGTGGTCTCGGCGACCACTGTTTCGTCCAGGTACGACGTCCCGGTGACGGTTCCCACCGTCGTGTACGGGCCACCCGAGACGGTCCCACGCCGTACCTCGTAGCTGCTGGCACCCACCGCCGGCCAGCTCACCTCGACCTGGGTCTCGGACACCAATGTCGCGCTGACCGGAGCGGGTGGCGGCAGGGCCGCCGCGATCGCCGGTGTGCCGGACGCCGCCAACACCAGCAGGGCCGTCAGTAAGGCCAGCACGCCACGATTCAGCAACCGCAGTTGCGACAACATACGCATCTCCAGATCCCCCGAGGGCTTGTACGGGCAGCCGCTCGTACAGCGCCGGCACATTCGGGATCGTCACGCGGGACGAGACGGCGGACAGATCGACGAACGTGCCCCGGCCCAGGGTTCAGGCGAACTGTCGAGGCGACGGAGGCGCAACTGCGGCCAGCGGGCGACCCGGACCGAGGGAAGAGCCGGGAGGGAGATCGTTCGTTTGGTTGGACTGACCCGGCTTTCGGCTTCTGGGACAGCGCGGTCGCTGGTCATTCGCTAGCTTCCGTAGGTCCTGCTCACCCGCCTGTACGGCCATCGACTCTTTCAGGCAACCCGAAGGAACAGTTCAAGCAACGAAGTGCCGCGGTGACACGGTTCGGCTTGGCCTCCCTTATGGCCATGTGCGTTCCGCTGGCTGTCGCAGCCCCGGCCAGAGCCGACGTCGAGGGGGCCTTCGTGAGGATCGAGACCTATGGCAAATCGCCGTTGACGCTGACGGGCCCGACGGGCGCGACGTGCACCGGAGACGTCCAGATGCTCTGCTACCTCCCCGAGGCGATCACCCCGGGGCAGACGTCCGAGACGTGGGGGGCCAGCAACCCATTCCGGGTCACGGCACCGCCGACGGCCAAAGCGGGGACCTACCTGGTCGGTCTCTACTACATGCCCGCGAACACGTCCTACCGCAATCTGGGCCGCAACAGTGATGGCAGCTGGAAGATCACCCCGACCGTGCCCATCACCCAGTGGGTCTGGTCCGGTGACCACACGCACGAGGACCAGTCGCTCGACGTCACCGTGACGGCTGGAGCGACACCGACTCCGAGCCCGTCGGCCGCCCAACCCACGCCGACGCCCACGCCCACCCGACAGTCCCCGGATGGTGATGGCACGGTCCAGCCCACCGGCACCTCTTCCCCCGGTGGCGGTGCCGGTGGGGGCAGCGAATCCAGTGGAGGGCTTCCGGTGACCGGCACCCCGGTGACCGCTCTGACTGTTGGTGGCCTGCTGCTGCTCGTCGTTGGCGCCACTGTCCTGGGGCTTGCCCGACGCCGACGGACCAGGATCGTGGTCGAGTGACCAGACATCCCGTACCCGGCGCAGACCTGCCTCACGTGAAGCGGAAGACGGACTAACGGCGTACCCGATGTGGCCCGGTCGTTCGGACCGGGCCACATCCTCGCGTCTAATCCTGGTTCCAGGCGTCCGTCTCCGGTGTGCCCTGCCCACCCTCGTCAGACACCTTCGCGCTGGCGAGTGTCCGGCCGGAGCCGTCGAGCGCCGTCACGACGAGACCTGCGGTGGGTCGGGGCACTGTCAACGCCGCCCCGGAACCGCTGGCCGGAGCCCTCGCCACCTCCTGTCCGTCCCGCAGGACGCGCACCGTGGTGGCCGCAGCCGGCGTCACCACCAGCAGGAACTGCTGGTCCCCGCCAGCGACCGCGGCACCGTTGATCGGCACGGCCAGCACGCTTGCGGGATCGGTCGGATCCGTCGACACGGTGAACGAGGTGCCGGTGCTGATGACGCTGTCGGACCGTGGTTGATCGGGCTCGATCGTCACCTCGCCGACCCAGCTGCCGTCGACTGCGGGAGCAGCCAGGACGGTCACCTGGCCGTTCGTCACCGGCGGCTCACCGGCGGTCGGCGATCCGCCGGTCGGGACGCCAGCAACGTGCCCGCCCCACACCACGCTCGGCAGGGCGGTCAGGCGGTAGCCCGCCGACTGGGCCGACTGGTACACCAGCTCTCGGGCACGCTGCGCCTTGACATCCCCCCGTACCCGGGACATCGCGGTCGCGAGCTGTGTGTCGGTGATCGGCTCGGCTGCCAGCGAGCCCGGTCCGGGAGTTATCTTGCGCGTCACCTCGCCGCAGTTGACCCTCCACCACTCGGGTCGCTGGGTCTGCGGCGTGCGGATGAGGTAGGAACCGGTCGGCTCCGAGGCCCACTGGAACGCGTTGCCGTTGAGCGCCGGTGCGGTGAGGAAGACGCAGCCGGCGGGTGCGATCGCCACGTGTATCGCCTTTCCCGGACCGGACGGGTCGTCCACGGAGAGGCTCTCGTACGGTTCCAGAGCGTCGCTCGTGCCCCGAACAGAGCCGGTGCTGGCCAGCTTCTCGGCGCTGGCGCCCTTTTCGGCGACGAGCCACACTGCGGCGCTGGGCCAGCCGGTGACCGGATCGGGCCGGTCACGGACGAAGGCGGCGAGCGCGATCCGTTGATCGTCGACATCGTCGATGAAGAGGACCTTCACCGCGTTCACCGGCACCGTCAGGTTGGGAAAGTCTCCCCGACGCTGGGCGTCCAACAGCAGGTCGGAAAGCTGGCGGACATAGCCGGTGTCCCTGGCGACGGCACCGCGTGGCGGTGACTGCAGCAGTTTGTCCGACCAGGCCATCACGGGTGCGATGGACTCGTTCGGGTTCGCTGGTGGTGGCTGCGTGGTCCGTGCCGGGCCGGCCACGGCGAAGGCTGTGCCACCCACCGAGACCACGAGGGCCAGGACCAGCCCGCCGAGGCGTCGCTGCCGCATCCGTCGATAACGCGTCCTGACTCGACCGTACGGATCCGGCTGCGGGGTCAGCGTGCTGCTCAGCTCGGCCAGGGCCCGGCCCAGCTCCTCGTCGGCCCTCATGACGTTGCCCCCGTCATCCTCGTTGTCCCGTCCGGTGCCGGATGAGTTGCCGCTGATGTCGATGTCGACGGCGGCGCGTCCGCTGCCAGTGCCAGCCGCAGGCGGGCCAGGCCCCTCGACGCACGGCTCTTGACCGACCCGACCGAGCAGCGCAGGGTGGCGGCGACCTCCGCCTCCGGCAGATCGACCACGTACCGCAGCACGATCACGGCCCGGGTGCGGGGCGTCAGTGCCCGCATCGCCGCGTACAGGGCGTGCCGCTCTGCCACCGCATCCGTCATGTCCCGGGTGGACCGCTCCGGCAGAATCGCCGTCACCAACTCGTGCACCCGGTATCGGCGCCAACTGCTGATGTGGTGATTGATCATGACGCGCCGCAGGTAGGCCATCGGATCTTCGACCCGCCGCCACCGACGCATCACCTTCACCAGCGCCGCCTGCACCAGATCCTCCGCATCCTGTGCCGACCCGGTGAGGTGGTACGCCACGCGCAAGAGATCCATGTAGCGCGTGTCGACGAACTCTCGGAAATGCTCGTCGTCAGCTGCCATAAGCCCCCGCCTCGATTGGTTACCTGTCACGACCCCGCCGAGGGTCAAAAGGTTGAAGGCGGCGGCGGGCGGGTTCAACGTGCCCCGGATGGCCGTGGCTGGGCAGCATCGCCACAGTGCTGGGCCGTGTGCATGGTCAAGAAACGCCAGAGGGCACATCCGTGATCGGATGTGCCCTCTTACCTCTGGTCGGGGTGGCCGGATTCGAACCGACGACCTCTTCGTCCCGAACGAAGCGCGCTACCAAGCTGCGCCACACCCCGAGGCGTGCCGACAAATAGTAGCCCACCCGCCCCGATGGTCAAACTCGGTACCCCTGCCGACCGGGCCGCCAGCGCGATCGCCGGCCGGGCTGGTTCCTTGATCGACTCGGGTTCCAGGAAGCCGGGCTGTCGACGTGACCGGGACACCCCAACTTTCAGGAAGCCGAGTCGATCAACGACCGCCGCCTGGTCCCGCCGCGACGGCTGGCGCGAGAGGGGTCAGCGGGGGATGAGGGTGAGGATGCTCGCCTCCGGGGGGCAGGCGAAGCGGACCGGGGCGGTCGGGTGGGTGCCGAGGCCGGCGGAGACGTGCAGCCAGGAGTCCGAGCCGGGCCACCGGTGCAGCCCCTGCGCCATCGAGCGCGGCAGGCCGCAGTTGGTCACCAGGGCCCCGAAGCCCGGTACGCAGACCTGACCACCGTGGGTGTGCCCGGCCAGCAGCAGCCCGAAGCCGTCCGCCGCCATCTGGTCGAGCACCCGCGGCTCGGGTGAGTGGGTCAGCGCGATGGAGAGGTCCGCCGAGGAGGACACCGCGCCGGCCACGGCCGGGTAGTCGTCCCGGTCGATGTGTGGGTCGTCGACGCCGACCAGGTCGAGCTGTCGGCCGCCGGCCTTCAGCGTGGTCCGTGCGTTGTTGAGGTCGGCCCACCCGGCGCCGGTGAAGACCTGACGCAGCTCCTCGTAGGGAAGCTCCACGCCCTCGGTGTACTCCCGATCGGGCAGGAAGTAGGTGAAGGGGTTCTTCAACACCGGCCCGGTGTAGTCGTTGGAGCCGAACACGAACGCGCCCGGGTAGTCCAGCAGAGGTTGCAGGGCCCGCAGCACCCCGGGCACCGCACCCGGGTGCGCCATGTTGTCGCCGGTCACCACCACCAGGTCGGGGTCGAGGGCGGCCAGCGACGCCACCCAGCGCTGCTTGCGCGCCTGGTCGGGCATCATGTGCAGGTCCGACAGGTGCAGCACACGCAGCGGCTCCGCGTCGGTCGGGAGCACCGGCACGTCGTACCGCCGCAGGGTGAACATGTTGCGCTCGATGAGCGACGCGTACGCCAGGGTGGCCGCGCCGATCGTGGCGGTTCCGGCGGCGAGCCGGAATAGTGTGCGCTTTCGCATGGCGTTCAGGGTAGTTTGACCGTCCATGAGCACGCTGAAGGACCGCCTCACCGCCGACATGCGTTCCGCGCTCAAGGCGCGCGACGAGCTGACCACCTCCACGCTGCGGATGGCCCTGGCCGCCGTCGGCACCGCCGAGGTCGCTGGCAAGGCCAAGCGCGAGCTCACCGATGACGAGGTGCTCGCGGTGTTGACCAAGGAAGCCAAGAAGCGTCGGGAGGCGGCCACCGCCTTCGCCGACGCCGGCCGCGCCGAGCAGGCCGCGAAGGAGAGCGCCGAGGGTGAGGTGTTGGACCGCTACCTGCCCAAGCAGCTCTCGGACGCCGAGTTGACCGAGCTGGTCTCGGGGGCGCTCGCGGCGGGTGGCTTCACCGGCAAGGCCCAGATGGGCCCGGCGATGAAGGCGGCCCAGGCCGCGGTGGCGGGCCAGGCCGAAGGTGGCCGGGTGGCCGCCGAGGTACGCCGACAGCTCGGTCTCTGACTCACCGGGGTCGGTGGCCCCGGCACGACGGTCGTAGCCGCCAGCTGGTCCGGGCAGACGAAACGGGCGGGCACCCGAGGAGGGTGCCCGCCCGTCGTGTCCTACCCGTCGGCTCAGCCGTTGGGGCGGCCGTTGCCGGGTCTACCTGGCTGGTTGCCGGGCGGGTTGCCCGGCGTGCCGTCGGTGTTGCCCGGCGTGCCGCCGCCGCTGCTGACCTGGATGGTGACCACACCACCCTTGATCGTGCGTCGGTCCGGGCTGGTGCCGGCCGCGTCGCCCGCCTTGCAGGAGGACGGCACCTTGGCGCTGGAGACGACCGGCTCGAAGCCGGCGCCCTTGAGCCGGGACTTCGCCTGCTCCACCGACACGCACTTCACGTCGGGGATGCTGCGCTGGTCACCCTCGGAGATCTTCTGGCCCGGCTCTTCGAACTTGATCCGCGGTTTGCCCTTCATGGCATCGCGCAGGGTCTCGTAGACCGGTGGGTTGATGCCGTCCTTCTCCTTGTGCTTCATCTTGACGTTCGTCTGCGGCCAGTCCGGGTCGGCCATGATGCCGGCCACCGAGTACTGCTTGGTCATGGCGACCAGGGCGGCCGTCTTCTCCGAGTCGGTGGTGCCGGACTTACCGGCCACCGGCGCGTCCACGATGCCCTTCACGACGGCGGCCGTACGGCTGCCCCCGCACTTGCTGGTGCTGGAGTTGTCGCCGACCGGGCAGCGGGCGGCGTCCACGGCGGCCCGGGCCACCTCGGTGCTGAACCGCTTCTCGCAGCGAGGGTTGGCGATGTCCAGCTTGTTGCCCTCCGGGTCGCGGATTTCCTGCACCGGGATCGGCTCGCAGTACTTCCCGTCCGCCGCGAGGGTGGCGTACGCGTTGGCCAGGTCGAGGGGCGTGGTGGAGGAGACACCGAGGGTGAACGCGCCCCACTGGTGGGCGGCGTCCTTGGTCGCGGCGAACTTGGCGTCGTTGCTGGCCCGGAACTGGATGCCGGCCCGCCGGGCGGCGTCGACCACGTTCTCCGCACCGACCTGCTGTTGCAGTGGGACGAAGTAGGTGTTGATCGACGCGCTGAAGGCGCTCCACATGTTCTGCACGCCGCCGGCCTTCAGGCCGGAGTTGGTCGGGCAGTAGAAGTGGGTGCCCTTGCAGGCGGCCGGGCTGCTGCTGTCGATGATGTATTCCGACTTGAACTGCTGGGGCGCGTTGATCGTGTAGCTGAGCGGGATGCCCTTCTCCAGCGCGGCGAGGATGCTGAAGATCTTGAAGGTCGAGCCGGCCTGGTAACCGGTGATGCCGTTGCCGCCGGTGAGTAGCGGGTTCACTGTCGCCGGGTAGTTGCCCCGGATGCCCTTCTTGCTCTTGGCCGGGTCGCTGGAGAGCTTGTTCTTCGGGTTCTTCGGGTCGTCGAGCTTGAACTGCCGGTTGACCGCGAGGGCCCGCACCCGGCCGGTGCCCGGCTCGACCACCGCGACCATTGCCGCTTCCTTGCTGTTCACGCTCTTGGCCTTACGGACGGCCTTGTCCGCACCGCGCTGCGCCTGGACGTCGAGCGAGGTCACGACGGTGTAGCCGCCGCTCTTGAGCCGACGTTCCCGGTCGTACGTGGTCGAGCCGAACGTCTCCTGATCCATCCACCAGCGGTAGAAGTAGTCGCAGAAGAAGCCCCACTCGTTGACGTTGGCGGCGACGCACCCGTTCGGGGTGCGCTTGTCCTTCACCTTCAGCTCGACGGCCTTGGCGGCGTCCGCCTCCTGCTGGGTGATGGCCTTGATGTCGACCATGTTCTGGATGACGTAGTTACGCCGCTCCAGTGCGAGCGGGTAGCCGGCCTCGGTGGTCGGGTCGTTCGTCGTCGGCGCCTTGACCATGCCGGCCAGCAGAGCCGCTTCCTCGATCTTCAGCTTGCTCGGCGGCTTGCCGAAGTAGACCTGGCTGGCGGCGTAGATGCCGTACGCGCCGTTGCCGAACGAGGCGAGGTTGAGGTAGCGGGTGAGGATCTCGTCCTTGGAGAATTCCTTGTCGACCTGGAGGGCCAGCCGCATCTCGCGGAGCTTCCGGGCGCTGGTGTCCTCGGTCGCCGCGACGACGTCCGCCGGGTGGGTGGCCGAGTAGGCGATGGCCAGTCGGACGTACTGCATGGTCAGCGTCGAGGCGCCCTGCCGACCGGCGCCCTCGCTCTGGTTGTTCACGAACGCGCGGGCGACACCGTTGATGTCGACGCCGTTGTGCTTGTAGAAGTCGTGGTCCTCGGCCGCGATGATGGCCTTCTGCATTGCCGGCGAGATGTCTTGGAGCTTCACGTCGCGCCGGTTCTCGTCGTACATCGTCGCGAGCGGGGTCTTGCCGTCCGAGGCCATCAGGTAGCTGATCTGTGGCGCGCGGGCCACCGTCAACTCCGTGGGCAGGGCACCGAATGTCTCGGCGCCGGCCTTCGCGGCCAGGCCGGACATCGCTACCGCGGGGAAGGCCGCCGCGGCGACCACCACGCCGGCCAGCAGGCCACACACGAGTAGCGATGCGGCGTTGGTCAGCACATTGTGGTCACGTTTCCGCATCCAGGTCACCTCGACAGGGTACGCGAGTAGGGAACGAGGGGCGCTGGGGCGTTCTTTCCCCATTTCCTGCGCGCGCTGCCCTCGTTGTGCTAAACGCACGACCCCCGGTGCTTGGTTGCGTGTGACCTGGCGTGAGTCTCCTCCGATTCAGTGAGGCGGCGCAGCGTTATCGCTGACCTCGGCGGGGTAACCGGCGGTCGAAGGCCCGGGAAGCCGGGAGTGTCCGGAATGATGGATTTCGTCGACAACGTTGCGTAATCGGTCGACTACAGAGCATGATGGGGGCGGCGACAGCGCCACATGTCGTCCGCGCCGCCTTGGGGAAGGCGGGCCGGGCGATCGGGGGGAATTGCCGGCTGACGTGCATCGACGAGGTCGGTAGGTACTGCAAGGGGGGACGTGTACACATGGGCATGATCACTGACTGGCCGTCGCTGGCGGCATGTCAGAACGGGGACCCGGACGCGTTGTTCGTACAGGGCGCCGAACAGAACGTGGCGAAGCGGATCTGCCGGAGCTGCCCAGTTCGGTACGAGTGCCTGGCCGACGCGTTGGACAACCGGATCGAGTTCGGTGTGTGGGGCGGCATGACCGAACGCGAACGGCGGGCGCTGCTGCGTCGTCACCCGCAGGTGACGAGCTGGCGCAAGATGTTCGAGGCCGCGATGAAGAAGAACAGCAAGGACAAGGCCGGCAAGGACAAGATTCTCGTCAGCGCGGCCAACTGACGCCGGTCACGGCCGGCTGATCGCCGCGCCGATCGTCCGTAGCCCGTCGACGTCGTGCACGTCGGCGGGCTGCGCCGTAACCGAAACCGCCGGCACGGCCGGGAACGCCTCGGTGAAGCGTGCAGCGACCTGCTGCTCGCGTACCGCCTGGCGCGCCAGCGCCGCGTGCGCCCGCAGCACGTCGGCGGTGGCCTCGTGCCCACCCAGCTCGGTCAGCCGCTCGGCGGCGACCCGGCTCTGCTCGGCGTCCAGCTCCGGGACCGCCGGGCGGTGCACCCGGTTGAGCACCAGGCCGGCCAGTGGCATCTGCTCCTCGCGCAGCCGGCCCGCGAAGTAGGCGGCCTCTCGGACCGCGTCCGGCTCCGGGGTCGCGACCAGGAGAAAGGCCGTCTCCCGCGCCTGCAGGATGCGGTACGTCTGCTCGGCGCGTTGCCGGAAACCGCCGAACATCGAATCCAGCGCCGCCACGAAGCCGGACAGGTCGGTGAGCAGCTGAGCCCCGAGCACCTTCTGCACCACCTTCGAGAACATCCCGAACGAGGCGGTGACCAGGCTGAACATGCTCCGACCGCCGCTGCGCGCCGGGGCCAGCAGCAGTCGCAGCATCCGGCCGTCGAGGAAACGGGAGAGTCGAGCCGGCGCGTCCAGGAAGTCAAGAGCCGAGCGGGACGGTGGCGTGTCCACCACGATCAGGTCCCATTCGCCCCGGGCGTGCAGCTGACCCAGCTTCTCCATCGCCATGTATTCCTGGGTGCCGGCGAAGGTCGAGCTCATCGCCTGGTAGAACGGGTTCGCGAAGATCTCCGCGGCCTTCGCCGGGTCGGTGTGCTGCAACACCACGTCGTCGAAGGTGCGCTTCATGTCCAGCATCATGGCGTGCAACTCGCCGCCGCTGCCCTCGACGTCGATCCCCTTGACCTGGCGAGGGGTGTTGTCCAGCTCGGTCAGGCCCAGCGACTGGGCCAGCCGGCGGGCCGGGTCGATGGTGAGCACCACAGTGCGCCGGCCGTGGTGTTCGGCGGCCCGCAGCGCCAGCGCCGCGGCCGTGGTCGTCTTTCCCACTCCGCCGGCACCGCAGCACACGACGATCCGCACGCCCGGATCGGCGAGGATCTGGTCGACGTCCAGCTGCGGCGCCGCGTCTTCGGAAGGCACCAATCGAGCGTATCGGGCCGGTGGGTCCGCGCGCCCGTGCTGCGCTCAGGTGTGAGTCATTCGGCGCGGACGAGCGCCTGGGCCAGCGTCGCCAGCCCCGCCCGGTCCACCCCGTCGGGCAGCAACGGCAGCTCGATCATCGGCAGCCCCAACTCCACCAGGTCGGCGCGGAGCGAATCCTCCAGTTCGCGCCGGATGACCTGGTCACGTGCCTCGTCGTGCAGCCCGGCCACGATGTCCCGATCGGCCGGCAGCCCGGCGGCGACCAGCCCGCGCCTCAACTCCGCGGCGGTGACCGCCTGCCCGGCGGGCAGCGGGGGTCGGACGCCGTTCACGAGCACCTTCCCGACGCCGAAGCCGAGCGCGGTCAGGTCGGCGACCGCGTCGACGGTCTCCTGGATCGGCATCTCCTCCAACAGCGTGACCACGTGCACAGCGGTCATCGGGGAGCGCAGCAACGCGGCCACCCCCTCGCTCTGGGTCTTGATCGGGCCCACCTTGGCCAGCCGGGCGGTCTCCGCCGTCACGTTGAGGAACCGGCCGATCCGCCCGGTCGGCGGGGCGTCCAGCACCACCGCGTCGTACGCGCGCCGCTGCCCGTTGGTGCGGGTGGTGGCTTCCTTCACCTTGCCGGTGAGCAGGACGTCGCGCAGGCCGGGCGCGATGGTGGTAGCGAAGTCGATGGCACCGAGCTTGCGCAGTGCCCGGCCGGCCGCGCCCAGCTTGTAGAACATGTCCAGGTACTCGAGCAGCGCCTCCTCGGCGTCCACCGCGAGCGCCCGCACCTCACCGCCGTCCGGCGCGTCGGCGAGGTGCCGCTCCTCGTAGGGCAGCGGGTCGATGCCGAACAGTTGCGCGATGCCCTGCCGTCCCTCGACCTCGACGAGCAGGGTGCGCCGACCACCGGCGGCGAGCGCGAGGGCCAGGGCCGCCGCCACGCTGGTCTTACCGGTGCCGCCCTTGCCGGTCACCACGTGGAGACGGGCAGGCCATCCGGCACCGGCCGGGTCGATCGGGCGCTCAGCTGCACACACCCGTCGAGCCTATCCAGGCATCGGGGTCACGCGACCTCGCAGACCCACCAACCCGTCTTCTGCACCACAGTGAAGCGCAGCTCCTGGTCGGCCACCTTCTCGTCGGCGGTGGTCATGGTGAGCCGGGTGGAGACGGTGGCCCGTTCCCCGGTCTGGTTGTCCACCTTCGGGGTGGTCCACCGGAATCGCGGGTTCTGGTAGGCGGAGGCGTACTTGTCCACCTCGGCGACCTTCGCGGCGATCTTGTCATCGTCGCGGGCCGCGGCGCAGACGTGACTGGCGGCCTTCGTCGCGTCGCGGTCCTTGTAGATCGCGGTGAGGAACTCGTCGACGGCGACCGCCGGCTCCTTGGCGCCCTCGCCGGTCTCGGCATTGCGCAGGGTCAGGAAGGCCACCACGCCGCCGCCCACGCACAGCACCATGATCACAACGAGTGCGATGGCCGCGATCAGCAGGCCGCGCTTCTTCTTCGGCTCGGCCGTGCCCTGGTAGGGCGGGTAGGCCGGCGGGGCCGGGGGGAACGACGAGGGGTTCGGGGTGCCCGACGTCGGCGCGGCGGCCGAGGTGGGTGCGGCGGGCAGCGCCGCCCGGGCAGGGGGCGCGGGGAGAGGGGGCTGCCCCGCCGGCGGGGTGGGGGTGGACTGGCTGGGGACACCCGGCGCGCCGGACTGACTGGCGGGATCCGGTTGCGCCGGCGGGTGGACGGGTGGGCCGGCCTGGTCGCCGCTGGGCGGGTGGGTCATGTCTTTCCCCCAGGGGTGCGGCGCCCGCCGCCACCCCTGGCGCCGAGCGTGATCGAGCGGGCGTCCGGGCGCTGCGCGACCGTCCGACCGGAAGGGTAGCGGTCGATGACCCCCTCGGTGTCGCCCCTGCCTGCCCGGGAGGTCCAGCGATCCGGTGAGCGGTACCCGCGTCGGTTCCGGTGTCGGGCCCCCGACCTGCGGTGTGTCGCATATGTGACTGTTGGTGACCTCTTGTGCGCGTCCTGTTGGCGGGACTGGGGCCACAGACCTACCTTCGTCCCGGTGCGGGGGCGGAACGGACGAATGGGTCCGGGCCGGAAGCATGGTCCGAGAGGTACGACCGGAGGCAGTGCATGCGCGACGCGGACAACGTTCCTCGTACCCACTTCCCGACGAACGACCGGCCGCGCCGGCCGGGGACCGTGGTCGAGGCCGGCGGGCAGGTCACCAACCAGCCGATCAACGAACGGTCGTACCGCCGGACGCCGGAGCAGGCGGAGACGGCCCGGGTGCCGAGCCAGCCCGTCGAGCGGGTCCGCGACGACGACGAGCCGGGCTTCGTCATCCACCTGCCGATCCGGGTGCCGAACCTGGCGGCGGCGACGGTGCTGGCCGGCCGGGTCGCGGTGTCCCTGGGGTTCCTGCCCGAGCTGGACGCCGGCGAGACCACCGTGTCCAATGCCGACGACCAGAACAACCGGCACCGGGTCTTCTGCGACCTGCTGTTGCCCGACCGGTCCCGCTGCCCCCAGGGGTACGAGCACGAAGGGCGCTGCGGGGAACTGCCGACCACGTCGGAGCAGCGTCCCGTACCTCGTCCCGCCAGCGGACCGTAGGCTGTCCCTCGAACAATTCCGCACCGAGAGGGAGCCCTTCAGCGATGCAGAAGTGGGAATACTCCACGGTCCCGCTGCTGGTCCACGCGACCAAGCAGATCCTCGACAACTGGGGCGAGGACGGGTGGGAGCTCGTCGCCGTGATCCCCGGCCCGAACCCGGACCAGCTGGTCGCCTACATGAAGCGGCCTAAGGCGTGAGCGCGAGGAGTGCAGCGCAGCGGAGCCCCGCAGTCGCGAACGAAGGGGTAGCCCAGTGAGCGCGAGGAGTGCAGCGCAGCGGAGCCCCGCAGTCGCGAACAGCGAGGTAGCCCAGTGAGCAACGGTCCGCACGCGAAGCTCGCCGAGCTCGGCCTCGAACTGCCCGAGGTCGTGCCGCCGGTGGCCAGCTACGTCCCGGCCGTGCAGTCCGGGCAGCACGTGTACGTTTCCGGCCAGTTGCCGATGGCCGAGGGCAAGCTGCTCGGGACCGGCAAGGTCGGCGCCGGGATCTCCGCCGAGCAGGCGAAGGATCTGGCCCAGCGGTGCGCGCTCAACGCGCTGGCCGCTGTCGACTCGCTGGTCGGCCTGGAGAACGTGGTCAAGGTGGTGAAGGTGACCGGGTTCGTGGCCTCCGCGCCCGGCTTCACCGGTCAGCCCGCCGTGGTCAACGGTGCCTCCGACCTCCTCGGCACCGTCTTCGGGGAGGCCGGCCGCCACGCGCGTAGTGCGGTGGGTGTGGCCGAGCTGCCCCTCGACGCCCCGGTGGAGATCGAACTGATCGTCGAGGTCGCCTGACGCGTCCCCATCGCCCCGCGATCTTGCACTCTCTGCTCGGATGAAAGCCCTGAACAGGGATGAATCAGGGGCCGCCAGTGCAAGATCGTGGGGTGTGGCGGGCGGGGTCGTACGATCGCAGCCATGAGCGGGCACGTGACGGGGGCGGTGGCGGCGCTTGCCGACGAGTTGCCCCGCTGGGTTTCGCTGCTGCGTGCCCCCAACCCGGGGCCGATGACCCTCGACGGCACCAACACCTGGGTGCTGCGCGCCCCGACGGCGGAGCACGCCATCGTGGTCGACCCAGGGCCGGCGGACGAGGGGCACCTGAACCGGATCGCCGCGCACGGCCCAATCGGGCTGATCCTGATCACCCACGGGCACCCGGACCACACCGAAGGCGCGGCACGGCTCAGCGCGCTGCTCGGCGGGGTGCACGTCCTCGCCGTCGACCCGGCGCACACCATCGGCGGCACGCCGCTGACCGAGCCCGGCGAGCAGCTCGGCGGCTTCGGCCTGGAGATCCGCCTGCTGAACACCCCTGGGCACACCGCCGACTCGGTCTGCTTTCTGGTCGAGCACGACGACGAGCGGGTGGTGCTCACCGGCGACACCATCCTCGGCCGGGGCACCACCGTGGTCGCCCACCCGGACGGGCACCTCGGTGACTACCTGACCAGCCTGGAGCTGCTGTCGGCGTACCGGGGGATTCCGGCGTTGCCCGGACACGGCCCGGCGCTGGCCGACTGCGCCGCCGCCGCCGATTTCTACCTCGCCCACCGTCGGGCCCGGCTCGACCAGGTCCGGGCGGCGGTCGCCGCCGGTGCCCACACTCCCGCCGACGTGGTGGCGACGGTCTACGCGGACGTGGACCGCTCGCTCTGGTGGGCGGCCGAATGGTCGGTCCGTGCCCAGCTGGAGTATCTGGGCGTCGACACCGGGGAATCCCCGCCCGGGGTCAGTGGGTTGGAGCACATGTGACCTGCCCCGTGTGTGGAACCGTTGCCGTTCCCGGTGCGCGGTTCTGCCACAACTGTGGTGCCGCGCTGCCGGCCGCCGCCACGTTGCCGGCGGCCGAGCGTCGGGTGGTCACCGTGCTCTTCGGCGACCTTTCCGAGTTCACCTCCTGGTCGGAGGACCTCGACCCGGAACGCGTCGGCGCGGTCACCGACCGGGTGCTCGCCGCCCTCGCGGGTGCGGTGAAGACCTTCGGCGGGCACGTCGACAAGCTGACCGGTGACGGCATCATGGCGGTCTTCGGCGCCCCGGTGGCGCACGAGGACGACGCCGAACGCGCCGTGCGGGCCGCCCTGTCCATGCAGCGGGCCGTCCGCAGGGTGCTCGACGACGAGCGGGGCGGCGGCGCGCCGCTCGGGCTGCGGGTCGGTCTGAACACCGGCGACGTCATCGCGGGCATCCAGGCTGCCATCGAGTACACGGTCATCGGGGACACGGTGAACACCGCGGCCCGGCTCGCCGACGCCGCCGCGGTCGGAGCCGTCTACGCCGGTGGGCGGACCGCCGCGGCGACCAGGCACGTCTCCTCCTGGCGGGCGTTGCGCCCGCTGCGGCTCAAGGGCAAGCGTGAACCGGTCGAGGCGTACGAACTGCTGGGTCTGCTGGACGCGCCGGGCACCCGCTCGGGGCTCGGCGACGAGGCGCCGTACGTCGGCCGGGAGACGGAGATCGGTCGGGTCGCCGGCCGGCTGGCCGAGGTGATCGACCAGGGTGACCCACGGGTGCTGCTGATGACCGCCGAGGCGGGTATCGGCAAGTCCCGGTTCGCCGCCGAGGTGGAGCGCCTCGCCGCCGGGTACGACGTCGGTCCCGGCCGGTACGCGGCGCACACCGGCGCCCGGGTGCTCTCGGTGCGCTGTGCCGCGTTCGGCGAGCGGCGCCGGCTCGCGCCCCTCGCCGACCTGGTGCGGGCCGCTGTCGGCCTGCCCAGCGACGCGTCAACGGCACTGACCCGCCCGGCGGTGGAGGAGCGGCTGCGTCGGCTCGGGCAGCGGCTCGGCCGATCCGGTGCGGAGACCGCGCCGATCGCCACTGAGCAGTTGCTCGCCCTGCTCGGCTATGCCGAACTCCCGGCGCACGGCGGCACCGACAGCGGCGAGTGGGGCGGGTCGGGCACCCCGGCCGCGGATGCCGACGTGGTGCCGAACGCAGTCGCCGACCTGCTCAGCGGACTCGCCTCGGAGGCCCCGCTGGTGATCGTGGTGGACGACCTGCACGATGCCACCGCAGAGACGATCAGCGCCCTCGGGTTGACCCTGTCCAGGCTCACCGGCCCGGTGCTGGTGTTGCTGCTCGGCCGCCCGGAGCTGGTGCGTACCGCTGGAGCGCTGACCCGGGTCGCGGACGCCGAGGTGCACTCGTTGCCGCCGCTGCGCGGCGCCGACGCGGCCCGGCTGCTCACGAGCTACCTCGGCGGCGGCAAGCTGCCCCAGGCCGACGCCGACCGGTTGCTCGCCACCGCCCAGGGCAACCCGTTCTACCTGGCCGAACTGGTCACCCTGCTGATCGAGCGGGGTGCGCTCACCACCGAATCGGTGCGCGGTGCCGGTGCCGCGTCCGTCCGCGGTGTCGCCGGGGAGCGGTCCGGTTCCGGCGATCGGGAGCCGAGCGGGTCGGCCAGTTGGCGGTTGGTGCCGGGTTCGCTGGGCAGCCGGCTACTCTCCCGTGACCTCGCCGCCGTGCTGGCGGCCCGGATCGACGCGCTGCCGCCGGACGCCCGGTCGGTGCTGCGCGACGCGGCGGTCACCGGTGACACGGTGCCGACCGGCGCGCTGGAGGCGATGCGCGAGCAGCGGGCCGGGCGAGATGGCCGTCCGTCGGCTGTGGTCGCCGTCGAACTCGACCGGGCCATCGAGGAGTTGCTGCAACGCCGGATGCTGCACCGCTCGCGTGCCGGCTACTCGTTCGCGACGCCGCTCATGCGGGAGGCCGCGTACGCCGGGGTGAGCAAGGCCGAGTTGGCCGAGCGGCACGCCGCGCTGGCCCGCTGGGCGGCACCGGTGGACGAGGCCACGCCGAGCACGGTGGGCGGGTTCACCGACGAGGCCCGGGACGACTTCGTGGCGATGCACGTCGAGCGGGCCGCCAGGCTCGCCGACGCGGTGAAGCTGCGTCCGGACGCGCCGGCCCGGGCGGTGGTTCCGCTCGGCGTCGCCGCGCTCGGCCGGGCCGCCCGCCGGTCGCTGTCCGCCGGTGAGCCGGCAATGGCCGTCGAGTACGCCGAGCGCGCCACCGAACTGGCCCGCGACGGGGTGCCGGCCGCCGACCAGGTGGTGCACGCCCGGGCGTTGCTCCAGGTCGGCCGGGTCTCCGACGCGTTGGCGTACGCCGAGAAGATCGCCGCGAACGCGCGGGACGAGGCCACCCGGGTCAGCGCCCTGCTGCTGGCGGGGCAGGCTCAGGAGACCCTCGGGGACCAGGGCCGGGCGGTGACCGCCTGGCAGGAGGCGTTGCAGGTGGCCACGGAGGGGCAGCTGCCCACCCAGCGCGCCACGGCCATGCGCCGGCTCGGCATGGCCGACTTCGTGGCCGGGCGGTTGAGTCAGGCGAGCAGCCGGTTGGCGGCCGCGTACCAGGTGAGCCTGGGTGTCCAGGACCGGCGCGGGCAGGCGTGGTCCCTGCAGAACCTGGCCTGGGTGACCACCACCCGGGGTGACTTCGCCGGCACCGACGCGGTGCTCGGCCGGGCGGCCCGGCTCTTCGCCGAGCTGAAGGATCCGTACGGGCGGGCCTGGTTGCGCGGCACCACGGCGTTCGCCCGGCTGCTCGCCGGTCGACTGCGCGAGGCGTGTCGGATGGCGCAGGTGTTCCTGCCGTTCGGTGAGCGGGTCGGCGAGGCGTGGGCGGTGGGGACGCTGCGCGCGGTGGCGGCGTTCGCCACCGCCGAGCTGGGCGACCTGGCCGAGGCGGACCGGGAGGCCCGGCGGGCGTACCGGGAGTTCGCTGCCGCCTCCGACGACTGGGGCCGGGGTTTCGCCCTGGTAGTGCGGGCGGTCGTGGCGCGCGGGTTGGGCGAGCCGGAGCACGCGGCCGACCTGCTCACCGACGCCCTGGCGTACGCGGAGCGCACCTCGCACCCGCTGCTCACCGGGATGGCCGGGACACTGCGTGGGTTCGTCGCGTTGGACATGGGCGACTGCGAGACGGCCGAGCAGGTGGCCCGGGCGGTGCTGACCGCCGTGGAGCCGCACAACCCGCAGGCCCCGGCGCAGGTGGCGCCCCGGGTGCTGCTGGCGACGGCCCGGCTCGCCGCCGGTGACTCGGCGACCGCGGTGGGACTGCTCGCTCCGGTGGCCACGGCCGCCGCCAACGCACCTTCGCTGCTCTTCTCCCGCCGCCAGACGATGGCCCAGTACGCTGCGGCGCTGCTCGCGCACGGTCAGCGGGAACAGGCGTTGGACTGGGCCCGCCGCGCGGTCGGCGCACCCGCCGAGGACGTGCGCAGCCAGGTGATCGCGGCGAGTGTGCTGGCCGAGGCGTTGGCCGCCTGCGGACGTCCCGCGGAGGCGCTGTCCTCTGCGCAGGAGGCGGTCCGCCTGGCGTACGCGACCGAGCAGCGCAGCGAGCGGGCCGCGGCGGACGCCCTCCACGCCCGGCTGGCCGCCCTGGTCTGAACCGCCCCGGGGAGGGTGCAGGTTCTGCCGGTTCTGGGGATGTGGTGGTCGGGGTGAGCGGCTAGCGTGTCACCACCGCGTACGGGTCCACAGTGGTGACCGTCGCCGTGCCTGGGGAGGCCCTTCATGAAGCTGCCGCGATCCATCGCGGGCTGGACCATCGCGGTCTTCGGCGTGCTGGCGCTGGTGATGGGCGCGATCGGGCTGCTCTGGCCGGAGGCGCAGCTGCGCATGCTCGGGTTCGAGGTGCCGGCGACGCGGGCCGTCGGTGACCACACCGGGACGTTCCTGCTGGCGTCCTCGATGGCGGCGTTCAACATGGGCGTCTACTACCTGCTCGCCACGGTGACCGAGTGGCGGGCGTTCTTCCGCTTCACAGTGGTCTTCCGGCTGGTCACGTTCACCGTGTTCACCATCGCGGTGCTGGCCGACATCGCTCCGGACCGGTTCTTCGGGGTGGCGGCGTGGGAGGGGCTGGGAGCGGTGGCAACCGCCATCGGTCTGCGTCTGGATGCCCGACGGGGCATCCCGGCCGGCGGGTCCGGATCGTCCGACGGTGCCGGGACGGCCGCGGTCGCCGAGGAGGGTACCGGTCCCACCGGTGCGGCTCCGGCGGACGCGGCCCGCTGAGCCATCGGTCGGGTTGGGTATTTTCGAGCGGTGACCGACTCCCCGACCGGCGGCCTGCGCGTGCCGATCGTGCCCGGCCTGACTGATTTGCGGGTTTTTGCCCGGGGCGGGTACGCGACCGTCTACCAAGCCACCCAGATCTCCGTGGATCGCGAGGTCGCCGTCAAGGTCGAGAACCGGACGCTCGACAGCGAGCGGGACCAGGCCCGTTTCCTGCGCGAGGCGCGGGCCGCCGGCCGGATGTCGTCACACCCGCACGTGGTGGACCTCTTCGACGTGGGGGTCACCATCGATCAGCATCCCTACCTGATCATGGAGCTCTGCGACGGCTCGTACGCCGAACGGATGCGCACCTCGCCGCTGGGCCCGGTGGAGGCCCGCGACCTGGGCATCAAGATCGCGGACGCGCTGGCCCACTCGCACGCCGCCGGGGTGCTGCACCGGGACGTGAAACCGGCCAACATCCTCTACTCGGGCTTCAACTCGGCGGTGCTCGCCGACTTCGGGCTCGCCGTCCTCGCCGAGCACCGGGACGCCTCGGTCACCCTCGAGGTGCTCACCCCGGCGTACGCGCCGCCGGAGATGTTCAGCCACAGCCCGCCATCGCCGGCCGTCGACGTGTACGCGCTCTGCGCCACCCTCTACGCGGTCATGCACGGCCGGCCGCCGCGCTGGCAGTCCGAGCGCAACCCGAGCCTGGTCACCGTGCTGGAGATGTTCAACCAGCCGGTCCCCGCCCTGCCCGGGGTGCCGGACGAGCTGATCGACGTGCTGCGCGCGGGCATGGCCAACGACCCGGGCGAGCGCCCCTCCGCCCTGGAGTTGCACGACCTGCTCAGCAACCTGCCGCTCGGCTCGCCGTCGGCACCGGTCAGCGGCGCTCCGATCAGCGGTGGCGCGACGCTGTCCGGCCCGTACGCGGCCAGCCAGCCGGTGCCCCGCCCACCCGTCGAGGACACCCAGCCGACCCTCTCCACCGGCCGGCGTTGGCGGCGTTGGCTCCTCGGCGGCATCGGGGTGCTCGCCCTGGCCGCCTCCGCGACCGCCGGGGCCTGGGTCGCGGACCGGGCGCCACCACCCACCCCGTACCCGTCCGCCACCCAGATCGCCGCGCCGGCGACCGGACCGTTGCCCGGCTGTGCGACCGGCACCGGTGCGCCCACCGCCCTGCCCGAGGGCGCCCGGTGCCTGCCCGAGCTGGAGTGCTTCGGCCCGGTGCGGATCCGCGGCAGTCGCGCCGAGGCGGCCCGGCTGTCCTGCGCCGGCCGACACACCTGGGAGACGTACGCCGAGGGCATCCTGCCGGTGTCGCTGGTCGGCGCCGCCTACGACGAGGTGGCCGCCGCTGAACCGGTGCGGCAGGTGTGCAGCGCCACCACGTTCCGCCTGACCACCGGGATCGCCGAGGTGACCGGCTGGCACCTGGAGGTGCTACCGCCGGTCGACGGCAGCATCGACCGGACCTACCGGTGTCTGGCGGGGCGCGGCGTGGACGCGCTCACCGCGCCCACGCTCACCGGCCGCTGAGCCCGTTCGACCCGCGTCGGCGATCACGCACCGCACGCAACGCGTCCCGACTGTCCAACGCGTCGAGGGTGTCCGCGTCGATGCCGTACGGCATCAGCTCGGGCGGCCCGACGGCTGCCGACCGGTCCACCGGCTCCGGATCGTCGACCTGACGAGCGGCGGAGACGGCCACCCCGGCGACCATGGTCATCAGCACGCAGAGCAGCGCGAGAACCACGCCGAGCAGATCCTGTCGGCGCCACACGACCAGCATGACCAGCGGCGCAAGGGCTCCGAGCGCCGCGAGCACCGCCACTGTGCGCGCATCGGGTCTGGGCAATCGGCTCACCCGTCCAGCATGTCGTGACGAGGCCGGCTGTCAACCGCAGAGCCGACTGTCGTGCCGATCGGCGTCGATCCCGGGCGACCCGGCCGACATGGCCCACGGCACCCACACGGACTGGACAAGAACCGCTACTCTCAGTGTCCCGCAGGCTCTTCCGGCAGCGAGGTCGCCCATGAGCTCAGGCAGTTCGCAATCCCGGCTCCGCTCGATCGCGTCGACGCTGGCGGTAGCCCTCACTCTCGTGCTCGCCGCCGCGGCAGGTTGCGACAGCCGGGAGAAACCGGAGCTGCAATCCGTGCAGGAGAAGATGCGCGAGACGCACGTCTACGGCCAGTCGAAGCTGCGGATCGGTGTCGCCACGAACGAGCCGCTCATGGGCGAATTGCGGAACGGCCAGCACGTCGGGTTCGACGTCGAGATCGCCCGGTACGTCGCGGCCTCCCTCGGCTACGAGGGGGAGCAGCGGCTGGAGTTCGTGTCGGTCGCCACCGAGGACCGCATCCCGTCGCTCCAGGGCGGCACCGTCGACCTGGTGGTGTCCAGCTTCTCCATGACCGAGGACCGTAAGAAGCTGGTCAGCTTCGCCGGGCCGTACTTCGTCACCACGCAGGAGGTGATGGTGCCGGTCCGACTCAAGGACAAGATCCGCACCATCGAGGACCTGCGCGACCCGGCCTACAAGGTCTGCACCAGCGGCGGCTCCACCACCGAGGCAGAGTTGGAGAAGCACCAGGTCAAGACGTTCGTGGTCAAGGACGTCGGCGACTGCGTCGACGGCATCCGGAAGGGGCGCTACGACGCGGTCAGCTCCGACGAGTCGATCCTCGCCGGTTTCCTGGCCAGCTTCCCCAAGGAGTTCGAGATCGTCGACATGCCGTTCGGCACCAGCGAGTTGCTGGGCATCGGCGTGCCGATCGGTGATCCAGCGCTGCGCGACCTGGTCGCGTACTTCCTGCAGAAGAGCTACGAGCAGGGTCGCGACGGGGATGCCAGCCCCTGGCAGACCGCGTACAACCGGACCCTCGGCCCGTGGCTGAAGGCCGAGAAGCGCCAGCCGCAGCCGCTGGAGGTGCCGAAGCTCGTCGACTTCGACGACAAGGCGCCCGCGAAGTGAGCGCCGCACCGACCGCCACCGGCGGCGACGGGCCGGTGCCGCCGCCCCGCAGCTCCGTGCCCGGCGGTGCTGCCGAGGCGCCGAGAGTCGACGGTACGGCCACCGCGGCACCGGTCGTCGACCCTCCACCGGCCGGCCCGGACGGTGAGGTTGCCTGGCCGGCCGCCGTGCCGGTCGCCGAACCGGCCGAACCGGTCGTCGCCGAGGTGCAGCCCGGGCGGGTCCGCTGGGATCCGGCGGAGCGGCGGGCCCGTGCCAGCCAGTCGTTCTGGACCGCCGTGGTGGGCGTACCCGCGATCTTCTCGGTGCTCCGCCTCGGCGTGGAGGCCGGCGGCGAGCTTCAGACCACGCTGCTGCTGGTGGCCAACGTCGGGCCGGTCAACCTGCTCGCCGGCTTCCTGACCACGGCGGCCCGGCTGCTCTCCACCGGCCTGGTCGCGGTGTTCGCGCTCGGCGCGGTGCTGGCCGTCAGCGCGGACCGACTCCCGCCGGGCACCCGGCGCCGCCCGCTCTTCGCCCGCTGGGCCGACATCACGCCGGCCTGGGTGGTGCTGGCCAGCTTCCTGCTCGCCCTGATCACCTGGCCGTTGCTCTACCTTCCGCTGCTGTTGCCGGCGTTCGTGGCCGCGTTCCAGCTGCGCCCCGGGCGGCTGCACGAGCGGGTCGTGCCCCGGCTGCTGCTGATCGGCGCGCTGCTCGCCGGTTACGGCTGGCTGATGCTCCCGACCCTGCGCGACGCGATGCGGCAGGGTGACGAGTTGCTGGTGATCGCGCTCATCGTGGTGCCTCCGCTGCTGGCCCTGTTCATCGCGGGGCCATTGCCGGGCATGGTGATCCGGCCGCTGGCTTCGGTGACCGAGGTGGCGGTGCTCGCCACCCTGGTCTGGGCAGCGGTGCCGGTGATCAGCACACCGGTGTTGCCGCTGACCGTCACCACTGTGGGCCCGGAGAGTGGGCCCACCGAGGACGTCCGCGGGCACGTGGTCACCACCGACGACGTCAACATGGTGATCCTTCAGGAACGGGGTGGGGTCCGGTACGTCCCTGTCGATCTGGTGCGCGCCCAGGTGCTGTGCCCGAGCGAGGAGGAGTTGCCCCGCCACCAACTGCGCATCCACGACTTCCACGTCGAGGATTCACTGTTGGAGGGCATGGGTCGTCGGGTCCGCCCGGTTCACCGCATCGACGCGGCCTGCCGTACGCCGGCCTGATCGACTCGGCTTTCAGGAAGTCGGGGCGTTGTTGACGCCTGGACACCCCAAATTCAAGAAAACCGAGTCGATCACACCCGCTCGCCTGGGGCTTCAGTACGACTTGTCCTGGCCGAGGACGTGTTGGGCCACGAAGTTGAGGATCATCTCGCGGCTGACCGGGGCGATCCGGCCGGCCCGGACCGCGCCGAGCAGGGTCGCCACCCCGTACTCGGTGGTCATGCCGGCCCCGCCGAGCACCTGGACGGCGGTGTCCACGGCGAGCGCGGCAGCCTCCCCGGCCGCGTACTTGGCCATGTTGCCGGACACCCCGGCCTCCAGGTCGCGGCCGGCGTCGTACAGCGTGGCCGCCTTCTGAATCATGAGCCGGGCCAGCTCCACCTGCACCGCCGCGTGGGCCAGCGGATGCGACACACCCTGGTGGGTGCCGATGGTCCGACCACCCCAGACCTTGCGGGTGGCGGTGTACTCGCTGGCCCGCTCGATGGCGTACCGGCCGGTGCCGGCGCCCATCGCGGCCACCGTGATGCGCTCCGGGTTGAGCCCGGCGAAGAGCGCCGGCAGCCCCGCGTCCAGCGACTCACCGAGCAGCGCGTCGGCGGGCACCCGCACGTCGTCCAGGTAGAGCAGGAACTGGTTCTCCGGAGACACGATCTCCATGTCCAGCTTGGACCGAGTCAGCCCGGCCGCGTCGGTCGGCACCAGGAACAGCGCCGGCTTGAGCCTCTGCGGAGGCGTATCCCCTGAGCCGGCTGGGCCGTCATCGACGGCGACGCGGGCCACCACCAGCACATGACCGGCCTCGTCGACCCCGGAGATGTAGCACTTGCGACCGTTGAGCACCCAGTCGTCGCCGTCGCGCCGGGCCACGGTGCCGAGCCGGTGGAAGTTGGAACCGGCCTCCGGCTCGGTGATCGCGAAGACGATCTTCTGGGAGCCGTCGGCCAGGCCCGGCAGGTGCCGCTTGCGCTGCTCCTCGGTGCCGTGCCGGTTGATCACGGTCGCCGCGATGGCCGGCGACACCACCAGCAGCAGCAACGGGCAACCGGCCGCCGCCAACTCCTCGCAGACGATGGCCAGTTCGGTGATGCCCCCGCCCCCGCCGCCGTACTCGGTGGGGATGTTGACCCCCAGGTAGCCGAGCCGTCCCGCCTCGGCCCACAACTCGGTGGTGTGCTCACCGGCCTTCGCCTTCTCGACGAAGTAGCCGTGGCCGTAGCGGCGGCCCAGGGCCCGCACGGCGTCGCGCAACTGGTCCTGCTCGGGGGTGAGGTCGAAGGTCATCGGGGGTCCTCCTCGGGATTCGACGGCTCCAGATCGGCGGGTGCGGGGGAGCTGTCGATGACGGCCAGCACAGCGCCCGCCTGCACCTGACCACCGGTCGGCACCGGCAACTCGGCGACCACACCGTCGATCGGGGCGAGCACGGGATGTTCCAGCTTCATCGCTTCCAACGTGAGCAGCGGGTCGCCGGCAGTGACCCGCTGACCGACCTGGACGTGCACCCGGGTCACCGCGCCGGGCAGCGGCGCGAGCAACGACCCCGCGCCCACCTCCGTCGTGGGCAGGGGAAGGCGCGGCAACTCGGTCAGGCTCGCCGCCCCGTCCGGGCCGTCCACGAAAACCGCCGACCCCACCCGGTGTACGCGGTACCCGCGCCGAACCCCGTCGACGTCGAGCACCACCCGGTCCGGTGTGGCCTCCACCAGCGCCACTGCGGGCGTGCCCGCTGACGCAGCGGCGTCGGAGTCCGGCGCTGTGCTGCCCCAGTCCGCGAGCCGGCCGGTCCGGTCCAGGCGGTAACTGATCTCGATCTCGTGGCCGTCCGACTGCACGAGTCGGGTGACCTGCGGGACGGCGGGCACGTTGCGCCACCCGGAGGGGAGCCCGGACAGTACCGGTGCGGTCGCCCGACGGTGCGCCGCGCCCGCCAGCGCGGCGGCGAGGGCGGTGAGTGGCACCTGGTCGGTGGGGAGCAGCGGGTCGAAGACCTGCGGGTGCCGGTCCAGGAAACCCGTGTCGATCTCCACGGCGGCGAACGCGGGGCTGCGCAGCACCCGGACCAGCAGGTCCCGGTTGGTGGTCACCCCGTGCAGCTCTGCCCGGGCCAGCGCGCCGGCCAGCAGCCGGGTCGCCTCTGCCCGGGTACGACCCCAGGCGATCAGCTTCGCGAGCATCGAGTCGTAGTGCACCCCGACCACCGAGCCGGCCACCACACCCGAGTCGAGCCGCAGACCCGGCCGGGCCAGCCCACCGAACTCGGTCACCACCGCGCCGACGTTGAACCGGTGCAGCGTTCCGGTAGCCGGCCGCCACCCCGCCGCCGCGTCCTCGGCGCACAGGCGCACCTCGATCGCGTGCCCGGTGCTCCCCGGAAGGTCCGCCGGCAGCGGCGCACCCTCGGCGACGAGCAGTTGCAACCCCACCAGGTCCAGGCCGGTGCACAGCTCGGTGACCGGGTGCTCCACCTGGAGGCGGGTGTTCATCTCCAGGAAGAAGAAGTCGCCACCCGGGGCGAGCAGGAACTCCACAGTGCCCGCGCCCAGATAGTCCACCGCCTGGCCGGCTGCCACCGCCGCCTCGTGCAACGCCGTCCGCACCCGCTCCGGTACGACCGCCGGCGCCTCCTCGACGATCTTCTGGTGTCGCCGCTGGATCGAGCACTCCCGGTCGCCGAGCGCCACCACCCGACCGTGGGCGTCGCCGAAGATCTGCACCTCGACGTGCCGGCCGCGCTCGACGTACCGCTCGATGAAGACCGTGCCGTCGCCGAACGCGGCAGCCGCCTCACGGCGCGCGGAGGCGACCGCCTCGGCCAGTCCGTCGGCGGTCCGGACGATCCGCATACCCCGGCCGCCACCGCCGGCCGACGCCTTCACCAGCACCGGGAAGTCCGTGACCTCGTCCCGGTCGGTCCAACTGGGCAGCATCGGCACACCCGCCTCGGCGAGCAGCGCCTTCGCCGCCAGCTTGTCGCCCATCGCGGCGATCACCTTGGCCGGCGGCCCGACCCAGGTCAGGCCGGCGTCGGTCACCGCCGCCGCGAACTCGGCGTTCTCGGCGAGAAACCCGTAACCGGGGTGGACCGCGTCCGCGCCGGTGCGCCGGGCCGCGTCCAGGATCAGATCCACCCGCAGGTACGTCTCGGCCGGCGTGTTCCCGGGCAGCCGGACCGCCTGGTCGGCCTCGGCGACGAACGGCGCGTCGGCGTCGGCGTCCGAGTGCACGGCGACGGTCTGCACGCCCATCGCACGGCAGGTGGCGAAGATCCGACGGGCGATCTCGCCCCGGTTGGCCACGAGCAGTCGCTCGATCATCAGAACGCCCCTCACATCCGGAAGACGCCGAAACCGTCGGCGCCCTTCACCGGTCCGTTGTGGATCGCCGAGAGGCAGAGCCCGAGGACGGTCCGGGTGTCCCGAGGATCGATCACCCCGTCGTCGTAGAGCCGGCCGGAGAGGAAGAGCGCCCCGGACTGCGACTCGATCTGCTGCTCGACCATCATCCGCATCGCCGCGTCGGACTCCTCGTCGTAGTCGCGCCCCCGGGCGGCAGCCGCCTGCCGGGCCACTATGGACAGCACCCCCGCGAGCTGCGCCGGGCCCATCACCGCCGACTTCGCGTTCGGCCAGGTGAACAGGAACCTCGGCTCGTACGCCCGGCCGCACATGCCGTAGTTGCCGGCCCCGTACGAGGCACCCAGGTTCACCGTCAGGTGCGGCACCGTCGAGTTCGACACCGCGTTGATCATCAGGGCGCCGTGCTTGATGATGCCGCGCTGCTCGTACTCGGTGCCGACCATGTAGCCGGTGGTGTTCTGCAAGAAGATCAACGGGATGTCCGAGGCGTTCGCGAGCTGGATGAACTGGGCCGCCTTCTGCGCCTCCGCGCTGAACAGCACCCCTCGGGCATTCGCCAGCACCCCCACCGGGTACCCGTGCAGCTCGCCCCAACCGGTGACCAGCGCGTCCCCGTACGCCGGCTTGAACTCGTCGAAGTCGCTGCCATCGAGGATCCGCGCCAGCACCTCCCGGGGGTCGAACGGCACCTTCAGGTCGGCGCTGGTGATGCCGAGCAACTCCTCCGGGTCGTACTTCGGCGGCTGCGGCGCCACCGTACGCGGCGACGGGCCCTGCTTACGCCAGTTCAGTCGGCGGACACACTGCCGGGCCAGCCGGATGCCGTCCCGCTCGTCGGCGGCGAGGTAGTCGGCGAGCCCGGATGTGCCGGCGTGCATCGCCGCGCCACCCAACGACTCGTCGTCGGTGACCTCGCCGGTCGCCATCTTCACCAACGGCGGACCGGCCAGGTAGACCTGCGACCGGTCCCGAATCATGATCACGTGGTCGGACATCCCCGGCACGTACGCGCCACCGGCCGTCGCGTTGCCGAAGACCACGCTGACAGTGGGGATGCCCGCCGCCGAAAGCCGGGTGAGGTCACGGAACACCCGACCACCGGGGATGAAGATCTCCGCCTGGGTGGGCAGATCCGCCCCGGCCGACTCGACCAGGTTGACCATGGGCAGCCGGTTGGCCAGCGCGATCTCGCCGGCCCGCCGGGTCTTCGCCAGCGACCACGGATTGACAGCGCCTCCGCGTACCGTCGGATCGTTCGCGACGATCAGGCACTCCACACCCTCGACCACCCCGATACCGGTGACCACGCTGGCCCCGACCGGGAAGTCCGAGCCGTACGCGGCGACCGGCGACAACTCCAGGAAAGGGCTGTCGGCGTCCACCAGCAGCTCGATCCGCTCCCGGGGGAGCAGCTTGCCGCGGGCGTGGTGCCGGGTCACGTACTTCTCGCCGCCACCGGCCCGCGCCTGGTCCAGCGCGGCGTCCAACTCGGCCAGCCGCTCCAGCAGCGCCGCCCGGTTCGCCAGATACGAGGGCGCGGATGGGTCAACCGAGCTGTCCAGGATCGTCACGGTGCCTCCTTCGTTCGCGACTGCGGGGCTCGCAAGATCGGCTGACTCCTCGCGCTCACGGTGCCTCCTTCGTTCGCGACTGCGGGGCTCGCAAGATCGGCTCACTCCTCGCGCTCACAGACCCATGCCCTTCGCGATGATCTCGTTCATGATCTCGGTGGTGCCGCCGCCGATGCCGAGGATCCGCGCGTCGCGGTAGTGCCGCTCCACCTCGGCGTCGCGCAGGTAGCCGAAGCCGCCGTGCAGCTGCAACGCGTGGTCGACGACGTGGTCGCAGGCGGCCACCGCCATGTTCTTGGCCATCGCCACCTCGGTCACCACCGGCTCGCCGGCAGCGACCCGAGCGGCGACGTCGTGCACGTACGACCGGGCCGCCTCGGCGCGGGTGTGCATCTCGGCCAACCGGTGCCTGATCAGCTGCCGGCTGGCCAGCGGACGCCCGAAGGTCTCCCGATCCCGGCACCAGCGCACCGCCAGCTCGACGCAGCGCTGCGCGGTCGCGTACGCCTGGGTCGCCAGCGACAGCCGTTCCGCAGCGAAGTGCTCCATGATCGCCAGGAAGCCGGTGTTCTCCGCGCCGATCCGGTTGGCGACCGGCACCCGCACGTCGACGAAGGACAGCTCGGCGGTGTCCGAACAGTGCCAGCCCAGCTTCTCCAACCGGCGTCCCACGGTGAAACCGGGTGACCCCTTGTCGATGACCAGCAGGGTGAGTTCACCGCTGCCGGGGAAGTCGGTACACACCGCGGTGGTCACGAAGTCAGCCCGCTGGCCGCTGGTGATGTAGGTCTTCGACCCGTTCACCACGTAGTGGTCGCCGTCGCGGCGGGCGGTCGTGCGGATACCGGCCACGTCCGAACCGCCGTCCGGCTCGGTGATGGCCAACGCGCCGATCATCGTGCCGGACAGGGTGGGTCGGACGTACCGCTCGATCAGGCTGTCATCGGCCGGGGACGAGACGCCGCCGAGCCGACCGCCCAGCGAACCACCGGTGCGGGCACCGGCCGCCGCGACCATGTGCGGCAACGCGATCCCGTGCGTGAACAGGGCCGCCACCAGCCCCGACGAACCGCCTGAGCGGATCAGCTCCTCGGTCACGATGATCGAGTCGAGCAGGTCACCGCCGCTGCCACCGACCGACTCCGGGAAGCCGATACCGAGCAGGCCGAGCTTCGCGGCGGTCGCGTGCAACGCCCGGGGCACCTCGCCGGCCCGCTCCCAGTCGTCCAGGTGCGGCAACACCTCCCGGGTCACGAACGCCCGGGTCAGTTCGCGCAGCTGCCGGCGCTCCGGGGTGTCCACGATGCTCACGGTGCCTCCGTCGGTAGGTCGGCCGGGAGGTCGACGATCCGGGCGCGCAGCAGCTCGCCGAGCGCCTTGGCCTGTGGGTCGAACCGGGTGGACGCGGCCACCCCCGCGCCGAGCAGGCCCTCGATCACGAAGTTGACGGCGCGCAGGTTCGGCAGCTCGTAGCGCCGCACCGACAGCGGGGCCGTCTCCGGCAGCAGCTCGGCCAACCGCTCGACGGACAACCAGGTCCGCAGCCACGCGTACCCGGCGTCGGAACGCGCCCAGACACCGAGGTTGGCATCTCCGCCCTTGTCCCCGGAGCGCGCACCGACCACCTCGCCGAGCGCCCCGCGCCGGGTCGGGCCGTCGACCGCCACGTCGCCACCCGAGGCGGGTTCGTCCTGCACTGTGGGGGCGGTGCGGATCGGCGGGGCGATCGGTACCCGCTCACCGCCGGGCAGCACCGCGACGTGTCCCACCGCGTCCTGCGGCACCGTGTCGGCGGTGAAGACGCCGTACGGTGTCGCGTCGCCGGGCACCGTGGTCAGGGTGCAGCCCGGGTACGAGGCCAGGGCCAGCTCCACCGCGGCGGCCGAGAACGCCCGCCCGGCCCGCGTCTTGTCGCCGTCACGCAGGTGTACGTGCAGCAGGGCGCTGGCCGCTTCGGTGTCGGCGGCGTCCGCGTGGTCGGTGCGGGCCAGCGTGAACTCCAGCCCGTCAGTGCCCACCGCCTCCTCGATCTGCCCCCGGACCAGCGCAGCCTTCGCCTCGATGTGCAGACCGCAGAGGACGAACGTCATCGAGTTACGGAAGCCGCCGAGGTTGTTGACGCCCACCTTGAGGGTCGGCGGTGGCGGCGTACCCCGGACGCCGGAGACCCGGACCCGGTCCGGCCCGTCGGGATGCAGAGTCACAGTGTCCAGTCGGGTGACCACGTCCGGCCCGAGATAGGACGGCCCGCCGATCTCGTAGAGCAGTTGGGCGGTGACCGTCTCCACGGTGACCGCGCCACCGGTCCCCGGATGCTTGGTGACCACCGACGAGCCGTCGGAATGCACCTCGACGATCGGGAACCCGGGCCGGTGTCCGCCGTCGGGCAGTTCGGTGAAGAAGCTGAAGTTGCCGCCGGTGACCTGTGCGCCGCACTCGACGAGGTGCCCCGCGACGGTGGCCCCGGCCAGCTCGTCGAGGTCGTCGCGGCCCCACCCGTACCGGGCGATGGCCGGGCCGACCACCAGCGACGCGTCGGTGACCCGGCCGGTGACCACCACGTCGGCACCGGCGTCCAGGCCGGCGGCGATCCCGAACGCGCCGAGGTAGGCGTTGGCGCTCAACGCGTCCGGCCGCTGGATCGTGTCGCCCTCGACGTACCCGATCCGGGCCGGCAGGCCGAGCCGCTTGGCGAGCTTCTCGAGGGCCGCGGCCAGGCCGGCCGGGTTCAACCCGCCGGCGTTGGTCACGATCCGCACCCCTCGGTCGAGGGCGGTGCCGAGGCAGGTCTCCATCTGCCGCAGGAACGTCTTCGCGTAGCCCAGGTCGCTGTCGCGGAGGCGGTCCCGGGCCAGGATCAGCATGGTCAGCTCGGCCAGGTAGTCACCGGTCAGCACGTCCAGCTCACCGCCGTCGAGCATCTCCCGCCAGGCGGTGAACCGGTCGCCGTAGAAGCCGGAGGCGTTGCCGATGCGGATCACGCCCGTACCCCGTTCCCGCCGGCCGGCTTGCGGCCGTCACCCGGCGGCCCGGCGAAGGCCTGTGCCACGTCGAGCCACTCGTCGGCGACCGGCCCGGTGGCGACCAGTGCGAGGTCCGCACGGTGCCGGCGCTGGGTGACCAGCTGGCAGAAGTCCCGGGCCGGGCCGGTGACCCGGTCGGCGGCGTCGGCCGGACCCCAGCTCCACGTGTCGCCGCCGGGCCCGACCAGCTCGACCCGGACCGGCGCCGTCGGCGCCTCCCGGCCGTGCGCGATGAAACCGTGCCCGAGGGTGCGCACGCCCAGATGCGCCACGTGCCGAAGTCGGTCGCTGTCGGGGCGGACCACGTGGAGGGCGTCGGCGACGTCCCCGCCGTGTGCCCAGGTCTCCATGAGCCGGGCGGTGGCCATCGAGGTGGCCGACATCCGGGTGCCGTACCAGGGCAGCTTGTCACCGGCCGGAACGGCGGCCAGTGCGTCGACGAGCGCGGTTCGCCCGGCCCGCCAGCGGGCGAGCAGCTCGGCCGGCGGTGCCAGGAACTCCTCGGCACCCGCGTCCACCATCCGCGTCACGTCCGGCGCGGAGGTCACCGTCGCGTAGAACGCCTCCGCGTCGGTGGCGGCCAACAGTGCCATGTGGTCGGTCCAGGCGAGGTGCGCGATCTGATGCCCGATGCTCCAGCCGGGAGCGGGGGTCGGCCTCGCCCAGTCGGCCAGGGGCAGTGCGGCCACCAGGGCGTCCAGCTGGGCGGACTCGTCGGCCAGGTCCGTGAGCAGCTCGCTGAGGTCGACCATGGTGCCTCCGGTCGGTGGTGGCCGGTGCGGCCGGCGGTCAGGGGGTGAGCAGAGTGGTGAGCTGGCGCTTCCAGGTGGTCAGCAGGGCGGCCCGGCGGGCCGAGTCGTCGCTGAGCAGGTTGGCCACCCCGAGCCCGCGGAGCAGGTCGAGGGTGGCCTGCACCGCTTCGCGGACGCCGGGTCGACGCTCGTCGACGCCGAGCAGGGCGACGGTGAGCCGGTGCATCTCCCGCCCGACCGTCGCCTCCAGCGGCACCAGGGCGTCGCGGAGTTCCCGATCGGTGCGGGCGGCGACCCAGAGCTCAAGCGCGGCCACGAACAGCGGACCGGTGAACGCCACGGCGAGCAGGTCGACGACCCGGTCCAACCGTTGTGGGCCAGCCGGCAGCGTCTCGGCCTCGGTGCGCAACTCGTCGGCCCGACGCTCGGCCAGGTGAGCCACGGCTGCCGTGACCAGCGCCGCCTTCGTCGGGTAGTGGTGCAACTGGGCCCCACGCGAAACACCGGCCCGCGCCGCGACGACGGTGGTCGTGGTGCCGGACCAGCCGTGGTCGATCAGGCAGTCGACGGTCGCCTCCAGCAGCCGGGCCTGGGTGGCGCGGCTGCGTTCCTGCTGGGGGACACGCGTCGATGCGGGGGGCACGCGAACAGCCTGGGGCCTGCGAAACAAACAGTCAAGACTGACTTTTTCTAGACCCGTGTCGCTCTGGCGCGAGCCGGGCGGGCGGTGACGGGACGGCGGAGGGGCGAAGGGACGGCGGATGGTGACGGCGCGGCGTGGCGGTGGCGCCACACAGCAGCGGGCATGGGGGCAGTGGCCTCGCTTTGGAGCTGATGTCACAAACGAATCACCTGTCGGCCTCACTCGCTGCCCGCTGCCCGCTGCCCGCCCTTGCCCTGGATCGGCCTGCCGATCGCCGATGGCTGATGCCGCAAACGATTCAGCTCCAAAGGGCCCCTGACCCGTAATCGGAGTGCTGCCGGCGTGGCCGTCGGGTGCCTGCCGGCGACCGCTGGATGCGGTGTCAGCGGCTGTCGGGCAGCCTTCCAGCGGCGGGCCGCCAGCGCTGCGCCGCCGGGCTGCCGGCTCAGCGGCCGTCGCGGGGGCCGAAGACGGTCAGCGCGTCGGCGTCGCTGTGTTGGGAGCGCAGGTACTCGTCGGCCCAGGCGGCGGCGTCGGGGAAGGTCGACTCCGCTGACACCCGTGCACAGGCGGCGTCCACGTCGAAGGCGGTGCGGCGCAGTTGGACGCCCGGCCCGAGCAGCGCCCACCACGCCCCCGCACCCCCGTACGGCATGCCGATACTGCCCGGGTTCACCACCAGCCGCCGGTCGACCAGCCGGGTGAAGGGCATGTGCGTGTGGCCGCAGACCACCGTGGAAACCTCGGCGGGAAGACCGTCGAACACCTCCGCCCAGCGGGCCAACCGGGAGTCGACGAGCACTACCTCCTCGTCGTCGCGGGGCGTCGCGTGGCAGAACAGCGTCGGCCCGAGGCCGTCGACCTCCATCGTCACCGTCGTCGGCAGCGCGCCCAGCCGGGCCACCTGGTCGTCACGCAGTTGCCCGGCGGCCCAGTTCGACACCTCGATCGACGCGGGATGCCCGGCCCGGGCCTCGACCAACTCGCGATCGGCGTTGCCGCCGACCCAGCACACCCGGTCGCCCAGGTCGGCGAGCACGTCCAGCACCTCGACCGGTTGCGGGCCCGCGGCGATGTCACCGGTGAGCACGATCAGATCGGCGGCGGCGACGTCCGGCTCAGCCAGGACGGCCTCCAGCGCCGGCAGAACACCATGAATGTCGGAGAGCACGGCCACACGGTTCACCATGGCCCCACCCTCACCGCTGGCACCGCCCCGGGGCCAGCGATTCTGCGCCAGGCAGATGGCGAACGTCCCCGTCTGCGGCCGGCGCCGGCCGCAGACGGGGACGTGCTGTGCCGCTCAGACGCGGGCGCGACGGGCCAGGCGCTCCGGGTCCAGAATGATGATGCTCTTGCCGTCCAGGCGCAGCCAGCCACGCGAGGCGAAGTCGGCCAGCGCCTTGTTGACGGTCTCCCGGGAGGCGCCGACGAGTTGGGCGATCTCCTCCTGGGTGAGGTCGTGGGTCACCCGCAGAACGCCACCGTCACGGGTGCCGAAGCGACCCGCCATCTGCAGCAGGTTCTTGGCGACCCGGCCCGGCACGTCCGTGAAGATCAGGTCGGCGAGCGAGTCGTTGGTCCGGCGCAGTCGACGGGCCAACACCCGGAGCAACTGCTCGGCGATCTCCGGGCGGTTGTTGAGCCACGGCCGCAGCGCCTGCTTACGCAGCCGCACCAGCCGGGTGTCGGTCACCGCGGTGGCGGTCGCCGTACGCGGACCCGGGTCGAAGAGCGACAGCTCACCGACCATGTCCGACGGCCCCATCACCGCAATCAGGTTCTGCCGGCCGTCCGCCGCGCGGCGACCAACCTTGATCTTCCCGGACAGCAGGATGTAGAGGCTGTCACCGGGCTCGCCCTCATTGAAGACGATCTCGCCCTTGCGGACCTCGATCGTCTCCATCTCCTTGGCAAGCGCCTCGGCAGCTTCCGGGTCAACACCCTGGAAGATCCCGCTGCGGGCCAGTACCTCGTCCATTGCGCACCTCCGGTTGCGCGTGCCGTCCGTCGGCCGGGGCCGCCGTCCGCTGATCCCCTCGCGCGCCGCCAAGTCTAGGCGCACGTGAGCATGAATCAGAGGTCGCCCCTGGAATCTTGATCGGTGGGCGTAACCTGCCCGACGTGCTGAGCGAGCCGATTCTGACCAGCCGTGCCGAGGACGGGCGGAACGTCCCGCTGCTCGTCTGGCGCGCGGACGTGCCGCTGCGGGCGGTGAGCAGTGGCCCGCTGGGCGGTGGCATCGGGGTCCGGCGGTGGGTGCTGAACGCGACGGTACCGATGTCGTACGACCGGGAGGACCCTGCGGCGCACCTGGCCTCGCTCGCCGCTGAGCTGGCCCTCGACGGCCCCGGGGTCGGCCTGCTGACCGGCGTCGATGTGGCCGAGGTGGTGGCGCGGACGGACACCGGGGTGCGGGCCTGGGCGACGGTCGGGCTCGGCACGCCGGTGCCCGCAGCCGCGCCGACGCCGACGGCGCTCGCCGAACGCGTCGGCACAGTCAACATCGTGGTGTACGTGCCGGCCCGGCTCGCCGACTCGGCACTCGTCAACGCGGTGGCCACCGCGACCGAGGCGAAGACCCAGGCGATCACCGAGCTGGGGGTGCCCGGGACCGGCACGCCCACCGACGCGGTCACCGTGCTCTGCCCGGTGGACGGGCCGGAGGCCGCGTACGGCGGGCCGCGCTCCACCTGGGGCGCCCCGCTCGCCCGGGCGGTGCACGCGGCAGTCCTGGCCGGCGGCGCCCGGCCGGTCGTGCCGTGGTCTGAGCAGCTCAAGGATGCAAAGTCCAACCGATCGGCCATCGTCGGCGGGTTTAACGACCGGTAGGGTCGCGGGCGATGTACGCTCCCGCCCCCCTCGCGTCCCGCCCGCGTCGCCGCGTCGCCCTCGGCCTCGCCGCGCTGCTGGCCGCCCTCCTCGTGGCCGGCTGCGCCGACCCCGGTGGTGAGGCACCCGTCTGGCAGCCCGGCGCGGGAGGTGGTGGCACCGGCGCGCCGGTCTCCACCGCCGGCCCGAAGGCCACCGGACCCGCCTCCTCCGGTACGGGTGGCGCGATCTCGCTCTCCGCCACCGGCGACATCATCATGGGCAACGCGCCCGGTCGGCTGCCCGCCGCCGGCGGTAAGGGCTTCTTCAACTCGGTCACCGAGGCGCTCAAGGCCGACCTGGTGATGGGCAACCTGGAGGAGCCGCTGACCGTCGACACCGGCACCGGCAAGTGCGGGGCCAACTCCACGCGCTGCTTCCAGTTCCGCGCCCCACCGGAGTACGCCGCCCACCTGCGCGACGCGGGCTTCGACGTGCTCAACCAGGCCAACAACCACGGCTACGACTACGGCCCGAAGGGCTACGAGAACACTCAGAAGGCGCTGCAGAAGTACGAGCTGGAGCACACCGGCGCGCCGAACGAGATCACCGTGGTCGACGTCAAGGGCGTCAAGGTCGCCGTCGCCGGCTTCTCGTCGTACGTCTGGTCCAACAGTCTCGTCGACATCGCCAAGGCGAAGACAGTGGTTGCCAAGGCCGCCACCATGGCCGACCTGGTCGTGGTGCAGGTGCACATGGGCGGCGAGGGCGCCGACAAGACCCGGGTGAAGCCGGGCACCGAGATGTTCCTGGGCGAGAACCGGGGCGACCCGGTGAAGTTCTCACACGCCATGATCGACGCCGGCGCCGACCTGATCGTCGGGCACGGCCCGCACGTCCTGCGCGGGATGGAGTTCTACAAGGGCCGACTGATCGCGTACAGCCTGGGCAACTTCGCCGGCGGCGGCAACTCGCTGAGCAACGCCGGCCGCCTCGGCTGGGGCGGGGTGCTGAAGGTGTCGCTCAAGCCGGACGGTAGCTGGGCGGGCGGCTCGTTCACCTCGACGTACATGAACTCCGCCGGCAAGCCGACGATGGACCCGGACGACCGGGGCCTGGGTCTGGTCACCGAGTTGAGCCGCGCCGACTTCCCGAAGGCCGGCGCCCGGTTCGACGGGCAGGGGAAGATCTCGCCGCCAACCGCCGGCTGACCCCGAGGAGGACGTCCGGGGTGCGACGTAGGCTGACCGTCGTGACCAGTAGCCCTCCCGGTGCCAGCGAGACCGATCTCGGGCGCAAACGCCGTGCCCGCAAGATCGGCCGGGTGCTGGCCGAGACGCACCCCGACGCGCATTGTGAGCTGGACCACTCCAACGCTCTGGAACTGGCCGTCGCCACGATCCTGTCCGCGCAGTGCACGGACAAGAAAGTCAACGAGGTCACCCCGAAGCTCTTCGCCCGCTATCCCGACGCTGCCGCGTACGCCGGCGCCGACCGGGGCGAGATGGAGGAGCTGATCCGGCCCACCGGCTTCTACCGCAACAAGACCGACTCGCTGCTCAAGCTCGGTCAGGCCCTCCTCGACCGGTACGACGGCAAGGTCCCCGGCCGGCTCGTCGACCTGGTGACGCTCCCCGGCATCGGCCGCAAGACCGCCAACGTGATCCTCGGCAACGCCTTCGACGTCCCGGGCATCACCGTCGACACGCACTTCCAGCGGCTGGTCCACCGGTGGGGGCTGACCACCGAGACCGACCCGGTCAAGATCGAGCACGCGATCGGCGCGCTGTACGACAAGCGCGACTGGACCATGCTCTCGCACCGGATCATCTTCCACGGGCGACGGGTCTGCCACGCCCGCAAACCGGCCTGCGGGGCGTGCACGCTCGCGAAGCTCTGCCCCTCGTACGGCACCGGCCCGACCGAGCCGGCGGCCGCCGCCAAGCTGCTCAAGGGCCCTCGGGCACGCGACCTCGCGGTGGCCGCCGGGGTCGACCCGGAGTTGGTGCCCGCGCAGGCGGTCACGGCGGAGGTGCCGTGAACCGCCGCCTCGCCCTGGCCGTCCTGCCACTGCTGCTGGCCGTCGCCGCCTGCACCAGCGGCACTGCCGACGACGAGCCGGCCCCCCGACGGGCCGCCGCCGCCGAGCGGCCATCGCCGTTCCGCGACTGCGCCACGCTGACCACGCCGCCCACGGCAATGTCCCCATCGCCCGGCAGCACGCCCGCGTCGCCCGGCACCGGCACGGCAACGCCCGCCTCGCCCGGCTCCGGCACTTCGTCCTCCGGCACGTCCGGCCCGACGGCCCGCGCGACTGGCGGGCAGGCGCTGCCGGAGCTGTCGCTCGCCTGCTTCACCGGAGGCGCCCCCGTCGCGCTGGGGGCGGTGGCCGGACCGGCGGTGATCAACGTGTGGGCGTCGTGGTGCCCGCCGTGCCGCAAGGAGTTGCCCGCGTTCCAACGCCTCAGCGAGCGGGCCGCCGGTCAGCTCCAGGTGATCGGGGTCAACAGCCGGGACAGCCGCAGCGGCGCCCAGTCCATCGGCGAGGACTTCGGCGTCCGGTTCCCGATGCTGGTGGACCAGGGTGAGGCGCTGCAGCGGGAGCTGAGGCGAAACGCCATTCCGCTGACCCTCTTCGTCGGCGCCGACGGTCAGATCCGGCACATCGACGCCACCGGCGCTCTCGACGACGCCACGCTCGCCACGCTGGTCCGCCAGCACCTCGGCCTGGCGGTGCCGGCGTGACCCGTCGGCCACCCGAGTGGGTCGAACCGTTGCTGACCCGGCTGGGCACCGCCCGCGCCGAGGACTTCACCCGGCTCACCACTCCGGCCGAGGGCGGTCGGGAGAGCGCCGTGCTGGTGCTCCTCGGCGAGCAGCCCGGCGTTGGCCCCGACGTGCTGGTCCTGCAACGCGCCGCCACCCTGCGCAACCACGCCGGTCAGCCGGCCTTCCCCGGTGGTGCGGCCGACCCGGAGGACGCCGACGTCCGCGCCACCGCCCTGCGGGAGGCGAACGAGGAGGTGGGCCTCGACCCGGCCAGCGTGACGGTGCTGGCCGAGCTGCCGAAACTGTGGATCCCGGTCAGCGACTTCGTGGTCACGCCGGTGCTGGCCTGGTGGCACGACCCGCACCCGGTGCACCCACGGGAGCCGGCCGAGGTGGCACACGTCGCCCGGCTGCCGGTGAGCGAGCTGGTCGATCCGGCCAACCGACTGCGGGTCCGCCACCCGAGCGGCTGGATCGGGCCGGCGTTCTCGGCGCGTGGGATGCTCGTCTGGGGCTTCACCGCGGGGGTGCTCGCCACCCTGCTCGAGATGGGCGGCTGGGCGCGTCCGTGGTCGCCGGGCCGGGTGCTGGAACTTCCACCGAGCGGGGCGACACCGGCCCCGTCCGCCGGCACCGAAGACGCCGACGAGAACGCCCTACGCTGACCACGCGGTCACCATCCGCAAGCGATGGTCATCCGCCGGGCACACTGCCCGTACGCTTGACCCGTGTCCGTCGTGGATCTCGTCCTGCTGCTGCTCATGCTCGTGTTCGCGATCAGCGGATACCGCCAGGGTTTCGTCATCGGCGTCACGTCGTTGTCCGGCTTCTTCCTGGGTCTCCTGCTGGGTCTCCAGCTCGGGCCGCTGTTCGCCAGACAGTTCGTGGACGCCGGCACCCGCGTGCTGATCTCGCTCGTGGCTATCTTCGGGCTGGCGGTGGTCGGGCAGGCGCTCGCCGGTTGGCTCGGCTCGCACCTGCGCAAGACGATCACCAGCGACGTGGGCAAACGGGCCGACGACGTCGGCGGGGCGTTGGTCTCGCTGTTCGCGGTGCTCCTCCTGGCCTGGCTGGTGGCCGTGCCGCTCGGCTCGTCCTCGGTGCCCTGGCTCGCCGCCTCGGTCCGCAACAGCGCGTTGATCACGGTGGTCAACCAGGTCCTACCGGAGCAGGCCCAGCGGTTGTCCACGGCGTTGGAGGACACCGTCGACACCGACGGCTTCCCGGACGTCTTCGGCGACCTCGCGCCCACCCGGGCCCGGCAGGTCGACCCGCCGGACCCGGCGCTGGCCGGCTCGCAGGTGGTGGTCAGCGGTCAGCAGTCGGTCGTCAAGGTGCTCGGCTCGGCGCCCAGTTGTTCACGCCGGATCGAGGGTTCCGGGTTCGTCTACGCTGACGACCGGGTGATGACCAACGCGCACGTCGTGGCCGGCACCCGCTCGGTCGCCGTGGAGTTGGGCGGCGAGCGGTACGACGGCAAGGTGGTCGTCTACGACCCGAACCGCGACCTGGCGGTCCTGCTGGTGCCCGGACTGCCCGGCCCGTCCCTGCGGTTCGCCGCCGGCAACGCGGGCAGCGGCGCCGACGCCATCGTGCTGGGCTTCCCGCTCGACGGCCCGTACAACGCGCAGTCGGCGCGGATCCGCGACGTCGACAAGATCAAGGGACCGGATATCTATTCCTCCGGCGACGTCACCCGGGAGATCTACACGATCCGGGCGCTGGTGCGCAGCGGCAACTCGGGCGGCCCGCTGCTGTCCGCCAACGGCCTGGTGCTCGGCGTGATCTTCGCGGCGGCGTCCGACGACCCGAACACCGGTTTCGCGGTGACGGCGGCCGAGGCCCGTCCGGTGGCGTTGGCGGGGGCCGAACGCAACCGGCAGGTCGGCACCGGCGAGTGCACCTGAGCCGCCGCGGGTCAGCTCAGGTCTGAGCCGGCAGAGCGCGACTCCCGGCGGTCGGCAACTTCGCCCGACCCCACCGCAGCGACCGGTCCAGCACCGCACGGACCATGATCGCGACGCAGGTGCCGCCGTTGACGAAGGACGCCACCACGTCGCTCGGGTGGTGCATCCCCCGGTACATCCGGGTCAGGGCCACGCCCAACGGCACCATCAGCAGCAGCGTCCACCAGGCGACCTTCGCCCCGGTGCTCCGGGCGCGCAGCGCCATCAGCACGGCGATGCCGACGTAGAGCGCCACCGCTGCCGAGGTGTGCCCGGACGGAAAGCTCGACGTCGGTGGCGAGACGTCCATGTGTTCCACCGCCGGCCGCCGCCGGTCGATCGCGAGAGTGGTCAGCAGGAACACCAGCGCCTGGGCGGTCACCGCCGCGCACAGGAACAGCGGCTCGCGCCAGCGCTTCAGCCAGAGCCGCAGCGCCAACGCCACCAGCACGGTCACCACGACGATCATCTGGGTGCTGGCCAGCGTGCTGAACACCAGCGAGACGTTGTTCCAGTCCCCGGTGCGGTCGGCGGCCAGTTCCCGGTTCACCGTGTCCTCCACGGTGAACGGCCAGGTGCGGGCGAACACCCGGGTGACCAGCATCCCGAGCAGCACCATGAGCCCGAGCAGGAGGGACACCGGCAGCAGCACCCGCCGAACGATCTGGCGCACGAGGTCGGACATGGGTGCGCCAGTACCCGGCCGGCCCCGTCGCCAGTCCTCAGGCAGCCCCCGGGTGTCGCTCGACCTCGGGAGCGACGCCGTCGCGGGTCGGCCGGACCGGCCGCAGCCCGGTGTGTGCCCGCCAACTGGTGAACGCGGCGGTGGTGGCCGCGACCACCGCCACCCCGAGCAGCCATCCGCCCACCACGTCGCTGGTGAAGTGCACGCCGAGCGCCACCCTGCTCAGCCCGGTCACCACGGTGAGCAGCACCGCCGCGACCCAGAGCGCCACCCGCGCCGGCCACCGCCGGGCGTACGGAACGAGCACCAGCAGCAGCACCCCGGCGGCCAGGGTGGCGTTCAGCGCGTGCCCGGAGGGGAACGAGTATCCGGCGGCCCGGGCCACCGGGTCCAGCAGCTCCGGCCGGTCCCGGCCGACCAGCAGCTTGAGCAGCGGACCGAGCAACCCGCCGACGACAATGGTGGTGGCCGCCCAGAGGGCCAGGCGGCGGGCGCCCCGGCGCAGCAACCAGACCACCAGGAGCAGGACGACGGCGCGCAGCGGCATCGGGGCGAACACCTCGGTCCAGACCCGCATCAGCACCACCCACGCCGGATGACCCTGGGCGTAGCCGTGCAGCGCGTCGGTGACCGTCGTGTCCAACCGGTGCAGCGGTGCCCAGGCGTCGAGAACCAGCAGGGTGAGCAGCGCGAACGGCACCAGCACCAGGAACGCTGCCGTCGCGGCGAGCGTGAGCCGCAGCCCCAGCGCGTGGTCCGGGTCGAATCGGCGGTGCCGCCACGACGGCCGGCCGGTGGGGGCGAGCGTGGGTGGCCGGTGCGTCCTCATGACCGTGTTCTACCCGACCAGGCGACTGGTCAGGCCTACCGGTCGGCTGCGATCAACGGGTCCGCTGGCGGAGCCGGCGAACCACCAGCGCCGCACCGGCGACGAGAGCGACCAGGAGCACGACGGTGGTCGCCAGTTGCTCCGGGGCGGACGTGTCCGCACCGCCCGCAGCCCGAGCCGTCCACCGACTCTGCTGACCGGCCGCGGCGAGACCCAGGGGATCGCTACCGGCACCGGACACCGGACCGTCGTCGACCGAGCCCGGTGCCGGACCGAAACCGGTCACGCCCGGCGACGTCTGATCGTCGAGCGGGTTGACGGTCACCGGCGGCACCTGGGCGGTCAACGCGGCCACCGGGTCGACCACCCCGTACCCGAAGCGGTCGTCCCGCCCGGTCGGGCCGAGGTCCCGGGCGGTGGCCAACAACCGGTTGACCACCTCACCCGCTGGCATCTGCGGATAACGGGACCGGACCAGCGCCGCGGTCGCGGCCACCAGCGGCGCGGCGAAGCTGGTGCCCTGCACCCGCCAGTACCCGCTGGGCGGCTTGGCACCGACCAGTCCGCTGGCGGGGGCGGTGAGCACCGTCGCCCGGCCGGTGATCGACCCGGACCACAGGTTGTCGCTGCTGCGTTCGAGACCGGCCACCGCGATCACACCCGGCTCCCGAGCCGGATACCAGACCTTGGTGCTGGTGGAGGTGGCCAGGTTGCCGGTGCAGGCGACCACGACCACGTCCCGGACGAACGCGTAGTCCAGGGCGGCGGCCAGGGCCGGGCTGTCGCCGCTGCCACCCAGCGACAGATTGATCACGCGGGCACCGTTGTCGACCGCCCAGCGCACGCCCTGGGCGACGATCAGCGCGTCGTCGTAACGGTTCTCCTCGTCCAGCACCCGGACCGGCAGGATCCGGGCGTCCGGTGCCAGGCCGACCACGCCCCGCTTGTCGTCACTGCGCCCAGCGATCAGGCCGGCCACAGTGGTGCCGTGGCCCACCGGGTCCGGGCCCGGGGCGCCGCCAGGGCCGACCAGGTCCTTGCCGGGGAGCACCTGACCGACCAGGTCGGGATGCGTGCCGTCCACTCCGGAGTCGACCACCGCCACGGTCACGCCCCGCCCGGTCGAGCTGCGCCACGCCGTTTCGGCCTGCAACTCGTCGAGCTGCCACTGCTCATCGCGGACCTGGTCGGTGCGGGCGACGGCGTCCCCGGGGGCGAACGCCATCGGCGCGCCGGCGAGCTGTCCGCCGTTCGTGGGCGCGGCGACCGGCACGGCCGCCGCGGTGGGTGCCACGACGGCGAGCGCCGCGGCGACGCCGAGCAGCACTCGGCCGGTCGTTCGTCGGGCCGCTGACGGACCGCTGTGCCGCACCCCAGTCACATCCCCAGCCATTCATCCCGACGGAACCATGACGATCGGAGATTACCGGTTTCCCCACCCGTCACGGGAAGAACCGGCGAGTCAGGTCATTGCGGCGGCAGATGCGCCAGCTGAACGAGGCGTACGCCCTCCCGTCGGGTGACCAGTCGGCCACGCCCCGGCGGCAGCGGTCCGGGCCGGACCGGCCCGACGAGCGCGCCCTCCTCGGGGCTGCCCGCCATCACCAGGCCGGCGGTGGACAGCTCCCGCAGACGCTGCACGATCGGCTCGTACTGGGCGCGGCCCGCCCCACCGGAGCGGCGGACCAGCACCAGGTGCAGTCCGATGTCCCGGGCGTGCGGCAGGTGCTCCTCCAGCGCCCGCAACGGGTTCGCCGGTCCCGCCGCCACCAGGTCGTAGTCGTCCACCAGCACGAACAGCTCCGGCCCGGACCACCAGGACCGGTCCCGCAGCTGCTGCGGGGTGACCTCCGGCCCCGGCGCCCGCCGCTCCAGGTAGCCGGCGGCCGACTCGATCAGGTCGGCGGTGTGCGCCGCGGCGGTGCCGTAACCGATCAGGTGTGGTGTCTCGATCGCACCGAGCAGGCTGCGCCGATAGTCGACGAGGATCACCCGGGCCTGCTCGGGAGTGAATCGGGTGATGATCGACGTGGCCAGTGCGCGCAGGAACGACGACTTGCCGCACTCCGAGTCCCCGAAGACCACGAAGTGCGGCTCGGCGGCGAAGTCCAGCAACACCGGGCGCAGGTCCGCCTCCGCGATCCCGATCGGCAGCCGCAGCCCGGTCGTCGAGGTGAGGTCCAGATCGGCGTACGGCAGCGCCGGCGGGAGCAACCGCACCCGGGGCGCCACGGGACCTGCCCACCCCTCGGCGGCCCTCTTGACCAGATCGGCGGTGTCGCCACCGGCGGTACCGAGCTGAGGCAGTGCGGTGAGGAAGTGCAGGCCCTCCGCGGTCACCCCTCGGCCGGGACGCTCCGGCACGTTCGCGGCGGCACGCCGGGCCACCAGCGAGTCGGCCGGGTCGCCCAGGCGCAGCTCCAGTCGGGAGCCGAACAGGTCCCGGATCGCCGGGCGGAAATCCAGCCAGCGCAGCGCGGTGGCGACCACGTGCAGCCCGTACGACAGGCCCCGGGTGGCCAGGTCGGTGACGAGTGGCTCCAGGTCGTCGTACTCGCCGCGGATGGTGCTCCACCCGTCGATCACCAGGAACACGTCACCGTACGGGTCGGCGCCCGGCTGACCGACTGTCCCCGCCGCCGCTCGCCGCTGCCGGTACGCGGCCATCGACTCCACACCCAACTCCGCGAAGCGGCGTTCCCGGTCGGCCAGCAGGGTGGTCATCTCGCCGACGGTGCGTCGTACGGCGGTCGGGTCGGCGCGGCCGGTCACACCGCCCACGTGCGGGAGGTCGCGCAGTGCGGCCAGCCCGCCGCCACCGAAGTCGAGGCAGTAGACCTGCACCTCGGCCGGCGTGTGGGTGAACGCCAGCGCGCAGATCAGCGTGCGCAGGGCGGTGGACTTGCCGCTCTGCGGCGCACCGATCACGGCGACGTGCCCGGCGGCGCCGTCCAGCGCCAGCCAGAGCAGGTCCCGGCGCTGTTCCAAGGGCTTGTCCACGACCGCCATCGGCACGCCGAGCGCGCCATGCAGCTCCGGGTTGCCGACGGTGAGCCCGCGCGTCGGGTGCACCTCGACCGGGCCGAGCAACTCGTCCAGAGCCGGCGGCTGACCGAGCGGCGCAAGCCACACCTGGTGCGCCGGGGGCCCCTGCCCGACGAGCCGGTCCACCAGAAGGTCGAGCAGCGTGCTGCCACCCTCCTCCTCGGTCACGACCGGTACGACCGGGGACGCCGGCTCGGCCACCGGTACGACGTGGGTGGTGAAGGTGAGCAGCCGGGCGCCCCCCTCGGCGGCGACGCCGCCCGGTGCTGCCCGTCGGCGGACGGCACCGGAGACGTACGCGGCCTTGAAGCGGGCCAGCGGGTCGGTGCCGGCGCGCAGGTAGCCGTGGCCCGGCGAGCGGGGCAGCTCGTGGGCGTCCGCGACACCGAGCACCGTGCGGGACTCCAGCGCCGAGAAGGTGCGCAACCCGATCCGGTACGACAGGTGGGTGTCCAACCCGCGGAGCCGGCCTTCCTCCAGCCGTTGACTGGCGAGCAGCAGGTGCACGCCGAGCGATCGGCCCAGTCGGCCGATCTGCACGAACAGGTCGATGAAGTCGGGCTTGGCGGAGAGCAGTTCGGAGAACTCGTCGCAGATCAGCAGCAGTGACGGCAGCGGCGCGAGCGGGCTGCCGGCCGCCCGGGCCCGCTCGTAGTCGCGCACGCTGGCGAAGTTGCCGGCGCGCCGCAGCAACTCCTGACGGCGGATCAGCTCCCCGTTGATCGCGTCCACCATGCGATCGACAAGTGGCAACGCGTCAGCCAGGTTGGTGATCACGGCCGCGGTGTGCGGCAGCCGGTCGAACGAGGCGAAGGTGGCGCCACCCTTGAAGTCGACCAGCACGAAGTTGAGCTGCTCGGAGCTGTGCGTGACGGCGAGCCCCAGCACCAGCGTGCGGAGCAGCTCGGACTTGCCGGAGCCGGTCGCCCCGATGAGCAGGCCGTGCGGGCCCATGCCGTCCTGGGCGGACTCCTTGAGGTCCAGCTCGATGGCGCCGCCGTCGGCCCCCACCCCGATCGGCACCCGCAACCGGTCTCGTGCCGAACGCGGCGACCAGCCCTGTTCCGCGGTGAAGCTCTCCGGGTCGCCGAGACCGAGCAGCTCGGGCAGACCCAGGTCGGCCTGGAACGGGGCGTCCGGTCCACGGGCCGTGCCGGCGAGGCGCAGCGGCGCCAACCGGCGGGCCACCGCCTCGGCGTCGGCCAGGTCCAACTGGTCGGCGGTGCCCACCTCGGCGTGCCCGTCGGACGACCACGAGTGCAGCCGGGGGCCGTGCAACTCCAACAGCAGCGCGTACCGGTCCAGCAGTCGGGGCGGCGGAGTGTCCAGGTCCAGCACGGTGACCGCGTCGATGCCCCCGTCGCCGGTCAGCTCACTGGCCCCGGTCAGGTCGCCGCCGTCGAGGACCACCACGACGTGCGGGCCGTCGGTGGCCGGGCCGGTCGGGCTGAACCGGGACCGGGTGGCCAGCACGTCGGCCAGCAGCGACTCCAGTTCGGCGGCGGAGCTGGTGACCAGCCGTACCGGGCCGAGCGCGTCGGTGCGGGCGGGGTGGTGGGCGTGCGGGAGCCACTTCACCCACTCCCAGCAGGCGCGGCGTTCCGGCCCGGCGCAGACCGCGACGAGCAGCTCGTCGGGGGCGTGGAAGACCGCCAGTTGGGTCAGCACGGCCCGGACCAGCGCCTGCGCCGCCGGGTCTGCGCCGGTGGTCGGGGTCGCCGAGGTGCGGCCGGCGGGTCGCACGTGCACCCGGGCGAAGCTGCGCAGCGACAGCGCCACCGGCAGGTCCGGCACCACGGAGTACGCGTCCAGGAAGCGGCGCAGCGCGCCGGCGGTCATCGGCTCAAGCTCCTCCAACGGTCGGGTGACCGGTGGGACGAGTGGAGTGGCCAGGGTCTGCGGCCCGACGGCGACGCGTACCACGGCGAAATCCCGGTCGGCGGGACGCCGCTCCCAGACCCGGTGGCTGTCCACCGTCGACCAGAGCCGACCCGGGTCCGGGTGCCGGTAGTAGAGCCCGGCCCGTTGCTGGCCGGCGGTCCGCCGGACCCGCCGCCGCAGCGTGGCCAGGTGCCGCAGGTACTCCCTGCGGGCGGCCATCATCTCGGACTTCTTCGGGGTGCCGGAGGCGCTGCCCCAGGAGGTCACCAGCATCGCCAACGAGGAGAGGCCGAACATCCCGCCCACCACGTACGAGTATGCGCCGCCACCGCGGCCGAACATCATCGCCATCGCCACCGTGCCGCCGAGCATGGGCAGCAGCATGAGCATCTGCTGCCACCGTCCACCGGTCACCACGGGGATCTCCGGCGGCGCCTCCACCGACACCTCACCGGCGGGGATCTCCGGCGCTGGTCGGCGTGGCGGGCGCTTGATGACGACGGTGGACACTCGGCCTCCTGACAGCGCTGGGTAACCCGAGCCGGACTCATGGTAGGTAAAGTCCTGTCGTCCGCGCAGCCTCCGATCCCTGTCGATATGGAGACCAGTCGATGACTACCGGGCTGGCCCGCGTCACCATCAGCGCCCCGCAACGACGGGTGGACGTCGCCCTGCCGGAACAGGTGCCGCTGGCCGAGCTGCTGCCCGACGTGCTCCGACACGCCGGTGTCGGGCTGGCCGACGACGGCGAGCAGCACGGCGGTTGGGTGCTCCGCCGCACCGACGGGGCGTTGCTGGTGACAGCACAGGCGCTGCTGCCGCAGGGGGTCCGCGACGGTGAGGTGCTGCACCTCGTGCCGGCCCGCGCGCACTGGCCCGAGTTGGAGTACGACGACGTCATCGAGGCGATCGCCGAGAGTGCCCGCCGCCGTGGTGGCGCCTGGTCGCCCACCGCCACCCGGGCGGCCGGTCTGGCCGGTGCCGCCGTACCGCTCGCTGTCGGACTGCTCGCGCTGCTCGCCGGTGGCCCGACCCATCGGGCCGGTTGGCTGGCGGCCGGCGCGGTAGCGCTACTGCTCACCGTCGCCGCCACGGTGGCCTCCCGGGCCAACGGCGACGGTGCCGCCGGGGCGACGCTCGGCGGCTACGCGCTGCCCTACGCGTTCACGGCCGGTGCCCTCGCGGTCGGCTCCGGCGACCCGGTCGGACCGTTCGGGCCGGCCCGCTGGGTGGGCGCTCCCGAACTGCTGGCCGGGTCGGTCGCGCTGCTGCTGGTGGCGCTGATCGGTTTCCTCGGGGTGGCCAGCCGGCTGTGGGTCTTCGTGGCCGGGGTCACTGTCGGTCTGATCGGTGCGGGGGCCGCGCTCGGTGCGCTGCTGATGACCACGGCCGGTACGGCGGCGGTGCTGCTCAGCGCACTGGTCTTCGCCGTCGTCGTGATCCCGCTGCTGGCCATCCGGCTGGGCAGGTTGCCGCTGCCGCCGATCACCCTGCCGGCTTCGACGCCCGCGCCGGAGCCGGAACGGGCCCCGGACCTGCCGGACCGGGGCCGGGTGCACGCCGCGGTGATCCGCACCGAGGAGATGCTCACCGGGATGCTGATCGGCCACGCCCTGCTGGCGGCGGCCACAGCGGTCGTACTCGTGGTTTCCGGTGGCACTGCCGGTCGGGTGCTGGTGGCGGTCACCTCGGCCGTGCTGTTGCTGCGGTCGCGGCTGTTCGTGGCGCTGCGACAGCGGGTGCCGACGGTGCTCGCCGGGCTGGCCGGCTACGCGGTGCTGGGCGCGGCGCTGGCCGGTCGGGCCGACGAGACCGGGCGGTTGGTGTTGGTCCTCGGCGGGGCGGCGCTGGCCGTGGTGGCGGTCGCCAGCGGTACCGCGTACGCCCGCCGGCCGGTCTCGCCGTACGTCGGGAGGGTCGCGGACCTCACCGACACGGCACTGGTGGTGGCAGTGGTGCCGATCGCCTGCGCGGTGCTCGACCTGTACGACAGGGCCCGAGGGCTGCTCGGTTGAGCGATCCTCGGGCCCGGTGCGTCAGGGTGTGTCAGTGGATGGTCTCGCCGCGCGCCTCGGCGTCCCTGGCCCGCTGGTAGGAGGCCACGATCTCGGCCTCGGCCTCGGTGCGGCCGACCCAGGTCGCGCCCTCCACCGACTTGCCGGGCTCCAGGTCCTTGTACACCTCGAAGAAGTGCTGGATCTCCAGGCGGTCGAACTCGCCCAGGTGGTGGATGTCGCGCAGGTGCTCCTGGCGCGGGTCCTCGTAGGGCACGCAGAGGACCTTGTCGTCCCCGCCCTTCTCGTCGGTCATCCGGAACATGCCGATGGTGCGGCAGCGGATCAGACAACCCGGGAAGGTCGGCTCGGGGACCAGCACGAGGGCGTCCAGCGGGTCGCCGTCCTCGCCCAGAGTGCCCTCGATGAACCCGTAGTCGGCCGGGTACTGGGTGGAGGTGAAGAGCGTGCGGTCCAACCGGATCCGGCCGGTCTTGTGGTCCACCTCGTACTTGTTCCGGTGACCTTTGGGGATCTCAACCGTCACGTCGAAATCCATCTGCACGCTCCCTCGTCTGCCCACGCTGGCTAACGGAACCACTGGCTGCCCTCCGGACAGGTGAATGCCCACCCGCCGACTCCGGCCGCCGCATAGTCTTCGGACCGAAGTAGTGTCACCCAAGCCGATTTTCGCTGGGGGAGGAGGGGGTCGTGGGGAGGGAAGATTCACACTACCGCCCGGACGGGGGCTCCGCGCACGGTACCGGACGATCCGGCTCGGGCAGTGCCAAGGGACGGGTCCCGGTGCCGGAGGCTCACCTCCCACGGGCTCCCGAAGCACCGAACACGGCGCCGGAGACGGTGCCCGAGCGGCCCCCGCCGTTGCCCTGGCGTCCGCCGGCCGGTCCGGCGTCACCGACCCCGAACAACGGTCACTTCCCGGTAGCTGGCGGTGAGCGGCCGGTGAGTGGCCCGCCACGCGGCAGTGCCAGGGTCCCGGTCAGCCCGGCGCCGGTCAGCCCGTCGTTCGGTGCCGGGCCGGGTGGGGTCCCCCCGGTGGGCCCGCCGATCTCCGCGTTGCCGGCACCGGCCGGCGCCACGCCCACCCCCCAGCCCTCGTCCGCGGCGCGCCGCCGGCGGTTGCCGCTGGTGCTGGCCGCCGTGCTCGTGCTGGTGCTCGCCACCGTCGGAGTGGTGATCACCCGTCCCGGCCCGGTCGCCGGGTGGCTGGGCGACGACACCGCGGGCGGGCCGACCGCGGGCGGCGTTCCCCCGGACCCCGCCCCGTCGGAGGTGCTGGCCGGCCCCGATTCGAACGCCCCGGTGCCCACCCCCGAGGGGGTCCGTGCCGTGCTCGATCCCCTGGTCGGCGTCGCCGCTCTGGGTGACCGGGTGAACGTCTCGGTCGCCGACGTGATCACCGGTCAGACGCTGTTCGACAAGGGGGCGGACGACGGCACCGTCCCCGCCTCGGTGACCAAGTTGGTGACCGCGGTGACGGTGCTGGCGGCCCGAGGGCCCGGGTACCGGATCCCCACTCGTGCGGTGGCCGGCGCGAAGGCCGGCGAGGTGGTGATCGTCGGCGGCGGTGACCCGACCCTGGCGATCGACAAGAAGGGCTACTACCCGGGTGCGGCGCGGCTCGACGATCTGGCCGCCCAGGTGCGTTCCGCGCTCGGCGGGACACCGCCGACGAGCGTCACCGTCGACGGCTCGGTCTACTCCGGGCCGGTCTACGGCCCCGGCTGGGACGACGACATCCCCACCGGTGGGTCGGGCGGCGCGGTGACCGCGTTGATGACCGACGGCGCGCGTACGGACCCGGGAGTCGAACACGGGTCCGCCCAGCGCTTCGCCGAGCCGGACCTGGCCGCCGGCAAGGCGTTCGCCCGGTTGCTCGGAGTGCCGACCGACGCCGTGCGGCGTGGCTCGGCCCCGGCCCAGGCCGCGGCGGGCCCCAGCCCGGCACCGGGCACCGAGTTGGGCGTGGTGCAGTCTCCGCCGCTGATCCGGCTCGTGGACGTGATGATCAGCGAGAGCGACAACCTGGTCGCCGAGGCGCTCGCCCGTCAGGTCGCGTTGGCCCGCAACCAGCCGGCCTCGTTCGACGGGGGCGCCGCCGCCATGGACGCCGAGGTGGCGGAGTTGGGCCTGCCCGCCGACGAGATCAGCGTCTCCGACGGCAGCGGCCTGTCCCGTCGTAACCGGATCAGCCCTTCGCTGCTGACCGATCTGATCCGGCTGGCCGCCAGCCCGGACCATCCGGAGTTGGCAGGTGTCTTCGGTGGTCTGCCGGTGGGCGGTTGGTCCGGGACGCTGAACGAGCGCTACCGCAACACCGCGGGCACCGCCGCCGGCGCCGGCAGCGTCCGGGCCAAGACCGGCACGCTGACCCAGGTGCACTCCATCGCGGGTCTGGTCACCACCGCCGACGGTCGGCTGTTGACCTTCGCGGTGCTCACCGACAAGGTGCCGGGGGGCAGGGAGACCGCCCAGCCGGCGCTGGACCGGATCACCGCCGCGCTGGCCGGTTGCGGCTGCGGCTGACCTGCGCCGCTCCGGCGGTACGAGGTTGCCACCGGTGTCGATCGAGGGCGCGAGCCCGGGCCGGTGTGTCGCGGCGCGGGTACGGTGGGTCCATGGCGCAGTTCGTGGACTGGGATCTGGCCGCCGCCACGGCGGGGGCGTTGAGCAAGTCTGGCCCCCGCGTGTCGTACGCCGAAGCCACCGACGTGGTCGGCGACCTGCGCCGGCTGACCGACGAGGCGGCCGGGCACGTGGCCGACTACACGGGGCTGCGGGCGCAGGTGTCGCATCCGCCGGTCCGGGTGGTCGATCGCCGCGACTGGGCGGCGACCAACATCGCCGGGCTCCGCGAGGTGATCACCCCGCTGGTGAGTCGGCTCTCCGGCGACAAGCAACCGGGCGCGTTGACCGAGGCGATCGGGTCCCGGCTGACCGGGGTGCAGGCCGGCACGGTGCTGGCCTACCTCTCCGGCCGGGTGCTCGGCCAGTACGAGGTCTTCTCGGCCGAACCGGGCCAGCTGCTGCTCGTCGCACCGAACATCGTCGAGGTGGAGCGCAAGCTCGGCGCCGACCCCCGGGACTTCCGGCTCTGGGTGTGTCTGCACGAGGTCACCCACCGCACCCAGTTCACGGCCGTGCCGTGGATGCGGGCCTACTTCCTCAGCGAGGTGCAGGCGTTCGTGGACGCCTCGTCCAGCGGGAGCGAGCACCTGGTCGAGCGGCTGCGGCGCGGGGTGGCCACGTTGTCCGAGGCGGTCCGTGACCCGGAGAGCCGCACCAGCGTGCTGGACATCGTGCAGACCCCGGCGCAGCGGGCCGTACTGGACCGGCTCACCGCGTTGATGACCCTGCTGGAGGGGCACGCCGAGTTCGTCATGGACGGCGTCGGTCCGCAGGTGATCCCGAGCGTCGAGCGGATCCGGGCGTCGTTCAACCGACGCCGGGAGGCGGGCAACCCCCTGGAGAAGGCGATTCGCCGGCTGCTCGGGGTGGACGTCAAGATGCGCCAGTACGCCGAGGGGCGCAAGTTCGTGCACGGCGTGGTGGAGCGCGTCGGCATGGACGGCTTCAATTCGATCTTCAACTCGCCGCTGACCCTGCCCCGACTGTCGGAGTTGGGCGACCCGGACGCCTGGGTCGCCCGGGTGCACGGCCCGGCCGGCACCGTCCCGGCCGCCGGCTGACCACCCGCCGGTGGCCGCGCTCGCCCCGCCGGTGGCCGCGATCCGGGTGGCGGTACGCCGCGCCCTGACCGGTCTGCCGTCCGGCGGTGTGCTGGTCGCCTGCTCCGGTGGGGCCGACTCGTTGGCGCTCGCTGCGGCCACCGTGTTCGTGGCACCTCGGCTGGGCCGCACCGCGACGCTCGTCACCGTCGACCACGGCTTGCAGGACGGCTCCGCGGACCGTGCGAAGGCGGTGGCCGCCTGGGGCCGGGAGGTCGGGTTCGCGTCGGCGACGGTGGTCCGGGTGGAGGTGGCCGGGCGTCCCGGCGGGCCGGAGGCGGCTGCCCGGGAGGCCCGCTATCAGGCGCTGACCGAGGTGGCCCGGCAGCAGAACGCGGTCGCGGTGCTCACCGGGCACACGCGCGACGACCAGGCGGAGACGGTGCTGCTCGCGCTCGCCCGGGGCGCCGGCCCGCGCGGGCTGGCCGGGATGCCCGCCCGGCGGGATCTGGGCGAAGTGCCGCTGCTGCGCCCGCTGCTGGAGGTCGGTCGGGAGCAGACGCGGGCCGCCTGCGTCGCGCTCGGGCTGAGTCCGTGGCAGGACCCGCACAACACCGACCCGTCGTACGCCCGGTCGAGGGTGCGGGCCGACCTGCTGCCGGCGCTGGTGCGGGCGCTCGGTCCCGGCGTGGTGGACAACCTCGCGCGTACCGCCCGGCTGGTGGCCGCCGACAACGCCGCGCTCGACGAGTTGGCGGGGACGGCGCTGGCGGCGGCCCGGTGTCCCGACGGAGGGCTGGCCGTTCCGGCGCTGCTCGGCATGGTGCCCGCCGTACGCGGTCGGGTGCTGCACGCCTGGGCCCGTGAGGTGGGCGCTACGCCGGGCGCGCTGTCGCACCGGCACGTCGCCGCGCTGGACGCCCTGGTCACGGATTGGCGCGGTCAGGGCCCGGCCGACCTGCCCGGGGGTGTCCGGGTGCTGCGCCGCGACGGCCGGCTGACCCCGGGCTGAGGTGTCCGGTCAGCCGCTGTGTGCCCGGTCCCGGAAGGTGGTCCGGTAGCTGTGCGGGGTGGCGCCGACCCGGCGGCTGAAGTGGTGGCGCAGTGCGGCGGCGTCGCCGAAGCCGGACTGGTCGGCGACCGCCTCCACGCTCAACGGGGTCTCCTCCAGCAGCCGGCGGGCGAGCAGCACCCGCTGGTTGGTGAGCCAGTCGTGCGGGGTGGTGCCGGTTTCGGCGCGGAACCGGCGGGCGAACGTGCGGGGTGCCATGCCGGCGCGGGCGGCCAGCTCCTCCACGGTGATCGTCCGGTCCAGGTGACCCATCATCCACTCCAGCACCGGTTCGAGGGTGGGCGCCTCGGGCGCTTTCGGGATGGGCGCCTCGACGTACTGGGACTGGCCGCCGTCGCGGTGCGGCGGGACCACCATCCGCCGGGCCAGCCGGGTCGCGGTGGCCGAGCCGTGTTCCTGGCGGATCAGGTGCAGGCACGCGTCGATGCCGGCCGCGGTGCCGGCGCTGGTGAGGAGCCGCCCGTCCTGGACGTAGAGCGAGTTGCAGCGCACCCGGGCGCGGGGGTGGCGGCGTTGCAGCTCGTCCACGTACCGCCAGTGGGTGGTGCACTCGCGGTCGTCGAGCAGGCCGGCCTCGCCGAGCAGGAAGGCTCCGGAGCAGACGCTGAACAGGTGCGCTCCGCGGGCGTCGGCCCGGCGTAGGGCGTCGAGCACCGGGCCGGGGACGGTGGTGCCCTGGCTGTGCGCGGGGATGGCCACCAGGTCGGCCTCGTCGACCGGGCCGAGGTCCGCGTGTGGAGTCAGGTGGAAGCCGGACGAGGTCCGCACGGGATCGCCGTCGGGGCTGCACACCTGGAAGCGGTAGGCGGGGAAACCGTCGGCCGTCCGGTCGGTGCCGAACACCTCGGCGAGTACGCCGAGCTCGAAGGGAGCGACCTGGTCGAGGGCGAGGACGGCAACGGACCGCAGCATGTGACGAGGGTAACCCGACAGGTGGCAGTAAATCGATGACCAATGGCATTCCTGCCACTGTCCGCTTACTCCGGCAGGTCGCAGACTGGTCTCAGTCCGGTGCGCACCGGCGGCGAAACCGACAGCAATCATGCGAAAGCGAGCGCCGCCATGGAGTTCCTGCTCTTCCTCCTGTTCCTCGTCCTGCTCGTCGCCGCCTCGGCGGCCGGCCTCACCGTCGACAGCCACGACTCGGCCGACTGGAAGCCCAGCGACGACGGCCGCCGCTGGCGGTCACGTACCAACTGATGTGATTGGCGTTGTTTGCCCAGAAAATCCTCGGCGGGACCGCGCCAAAAGGTGCGGCCCCGCCGACGGAGGCCAGCAGACGTACGGCAGGCTAGGAGTCATGGCTGACGGCTCCTGGTACGACGCCGACATCGACCACGTGATCATCTCTGAGGCGCAGATCCGCGAGAAGACGGCGGAGCTGGCCAAGCAGGTCTCCGCCGACTACGCCCACGTGGGCGACGGGCTGCTGCTGGTGTGCGTCCTCAAGGGTGCGGTGATGTTCATGGCGGACTTCGCCCGGGCGCTGGGCCGCAACGGCCCGCCGGCGGAGCTCGACTTCATGGCCATCTCGTCCTACGGCCAGGGCACCACCTCCTCCGGGGTCGTCCGCATCCTCAAGGACCTCGACCGCGACATCGCCGGTCGCCACGTGGTCGTCGTCGAGGACATCGTCGACTCCGGCCTCACGCTCTCCTGGCTGCTGCGCTACCTCGAGTCGCGTTCGGCGGCGAGCGTCGAGGTGGTCGCGCTCTTCCGCAAGCCGGACGCGGTGAAGGTGCCGGTCCCGGTGAAGTACGTCGGCTTCGACATCCCCACCGAGTTCGTGGTGGGGTACGGCCTCGACTTCGGTGAGCGCTACCGGGAGTTGCCCTACGTCGGGGTGCTCAAGCCCGAGGTCTACGCCCGCTCCTGACGACGGGCCCGACCCCGTCGGGGCCCCTCGGGCGGGATGAGCCCAACTCTCATCGGCATCCATCAAGCCGACGTTCAGCGCGCTCTCAGCTGATGCGGTTACCGTGTAGCACGGTGGCCCGGAGGTTACTCCGCGCTCGACCCCCTCGATCGCGTGACCGGGCGTTCGGGTGGCCGAGCCGGACTCCCCGCCACGCTGGCTCCACCCGGACTCGCTGTACGTTGGCTGCGGGGCTGGTGGGCCTGCCCACGGTGCGTGTCGTCGATGTCGACGACACGCCGGGTGCGGGGGCTCGCAGGCTCACTGTCGGCGTCCTCGGTCTTTTGATGGTGCAGGACTGCGGGGCTCGCAAGCTCACTCCTCGCGGACACCGCTGTGATTGTGTACGACTGCGGGGCTCGCAAGCTCACTCCTCGCGTACACGGTGTACCGTCGAATGACCGCGGCGCGGCAGTTTTCGCGTCTCGGGGTCGAGCCGGCCCGCACGGCGGCTCCGGCTGCCGCTCAGCGCGGCGACACCATCAGACGGTCAGGACGTCGATCAGGAGGATGCGGGCGCTCCGGCGCTCGACAACAGTATGGAACGTACGCGTTTCTTCCGCCGACCGGTGGTCTGGATCATCCTGGTCATCCTCGGCGCCGTTGTGCTCAGTCAGCTGTTCACCGCTGGTCCCAGCTACCACCGCGTGGACACTTCCGTTGCGCTCGACCAACTGCACACAGCCAAGATCAATAAGGTCGTCTTCCAGGACAAGGAGCAGACGCTCCAGCTGGATCTTGCCCAGAAGACGAAGTTCGGCAAGACCGAGACCGACCGGATCGAGGCCCAGTTCCCGTACCAGGCTGGTGACCAGATCTGGAACGAGGTGCTGGACGCCAAGGCGAACAACCGGGTAACCGGCCCCGCCGACGCCAAGGTCTCCTCGGACAGCATCTGGGTGAGCCTGCTGGTCAACCTGCTGCCGATCGCGCTGCTCGTCCTCCTGCTGCTGTTCTTCATGTCGCAGATGCAGGGCGGCGGCTCCCGGGTGCTCAACTTCGGCAAGTCCAAGGCCAAGATGATCACCAAGGACACTCCGAAGACGACCTTCGCGGACGTCGCGGGTGCCGAGGAGGCCGTCGAGGAGCTGCACGAGATCAAGGACTTCCTGCAGAACCCGGCGAAGTACCAGGCCCTGGGCGCCAAGATCCCGAAGGGCGTGCTGCTGTTCGGCCCGCCCGGCACCGGCAAGACGCTGCTGGCCCGCGCGGTCGCCGGCGAGGCCGGGGTGCCCTTCTACTCCATCTCCGGCTCCGACTTCGTCGAGATGTTCGTCGGTGTCGGCGCGAGCCGGGTTCGTGACCTGTTCGAGCAGGCCAAGACGAACGCTCCGGCGATCGTCTTCGTCGACGAGATCGACGCCGTCGGCCGGCACCGCGGCGCCGGCATGGGTGGCGGCCACGACGAGCGGGAGCAGACGCTCAACCAACTGCTCGTCGAGATGGACGGCTTCGACACCAAGGGCGGGGTCATCCTGATCGCCGCCACCAACCGGCCGGACATCCTCGACCCGGCGCTGCTGCGCCCGGGCCGGTTCGACCGGCAGATTCCGGTGGACGCCCCCGACATGGAGGGCCGCAAGGCCATCCTGCGGGTGCACGCCAAGGGCAAGCCGTTCACTCCCGACGTCGACCTCGACTCGGTGGCCCGGCGCACCCCGGGCTTCAGCGGTGCCGACCTGGCCAACGTGATCAACGAGTCGGCCCTGCTCACCGCCCGTAAGGACCAGCGCGCGATCACCAACGACTCGCTCGAGGAGTCGATCGACCGGGTGATCGCCGGTCCGCAGCGACGGACCCGCGTGATGAGCGACCAGGAAAAGAAGATCACCGCGTACCACGAGGGTGGCCACGCGCTTGTCGCCTGGGCGTTGCCGCACGCCGCGCCGGTGCACAAGGTGACGATCCTGTCCCGTGGCCGCTCGCTGGGCCACACCCTGGTGCTTCCGACCGAAGACAAGTACACCCAGACCCGCGCCGAAATGATCGACACCCTGGCGTACGCGCTGGGCGGTCGGGCCGCCGAGGAACTGGTCTTCCACGAGCCCACCACCGGTGCCGGCAACGACATCGAGAAGGCCACCCAGCTGGCCCGCGCGATGATCACCCAGTACGGCATGAGCTCCAAGCTCGGCGCCATCAAGTACGGCACCAGCGGGGACGAGCCGTTCCTCGGCCGCAACATGGGCCACGAGCGGGACTACTCGGACTCGGTGGCCGCCGAGATCGACGGCGAGATGCGGGCCCTGATCGAGCTGGCGCACGACGAGGCCTGGGAGATCCTGGTGGAATACCGGGACGTCCTGGACAACATCGTGCTCGAGCTGATGGAGAAGGAGACCCTCTCCACGGCCGACATGGCGCGAATCTGCTCCCGGGTGGTCAAGCGGCCGCCGCTCGCGCCGTACAACGGCTTCGGCAAGCGCCAGCCGTCCACCGAGCCGCCCGTGCTCACCCCTGCGGAGAAGGACGCGCTCAAGGCGCAGGCCCAGGCCGACGGCGCGCAGGCGTCGGTCGGCGGCGGGTCGCCGTCCAGCAACAACTCGGACGGTACGCACTGAGCAACGACCCGACGGCCAGCTCCCCTCACCGGGAGCTGGCCGTTTCCGCGACCGAACCCGACGGCGACGACGAGCTCGACTACGTCGCCGCCCGACTGATCAGCGGCAAGCTGACCGGCCGTCCCGTCGAGGACGCTGTCGACCTCGGCCGGATCGAGAAGGCCGTCCGCGAGATCCTGATCGCGGTCGGCGAGGACCCGGACCGCGACGGACTCCAACAGACCCCGGCCCGGGTCGCCCGCGCGTACGCCGAACTCTTCGCCGGTCTGCGGGTCGACCCGGCCCAGGTGCTCAGCACCACCTTCGAGGCCAACCACGAAGAGCTGGTCATCGTCCGGGACATCGACGTGATGAGCCTCTGCGAACACCACCTGCTGCCCTTCCGAGGCAGCGCGCACATCGGCTACATCCCCGGCCCCGACGGGCGGATCACCGGCCTGTCCAAGCTGGCCCGGCTCGTCGAGGTCTTCGCCCGCCGCCCGCAGGTGCAGGAGCGGCTCACCTCGCAGGTCGCCGACCTGCTGATGAGCAAACTCGCACCCCGCGGCGTCGTCGTCGTGCTCGAATGCGAACACATGTGCATGGCGATGCGCGGCATCCAGAAGTCCGGTGCCAAGACCATCACGTCGGCCGTACGCGGCATCCTGCAGACAGACTCCAAGTCGCGGGCCGAGGCGATGGCGCTGATCATCCCCCGCTGACAACCCGACGCACCACGGCCGGCCGACACCCCCTGGCGGGGACGGCCGGCCGTTGCGTCCCCCCACAGGGGTGCCCGTCAGCCGGCGAGCAGGGCCAACAGCAGCCCGGCCGTGGCCAGTACCGCCGGCACCAGGCACACCAACGCGCCGAAACGCGCCGTACGGTCCAACCGCTCGGTGGGACTGACCCGGAACAACCGCCCGATGCCGATCCAACCCGCGACGAACGCCACCGCCGGCATCGGCAGCCCGCAGATCAGCGCCGCCACGGTCGCCGGTCCCACCCCCGTCGCCGCCAGCACCGTCACCTGGATCAACGGCACCAGCAGCGCGAACGGCCCGTACACCAGGAGGTTGCGCGCTCGCGCGGGCCAGGACCCCGGCCGGATCCGGCGGCGCGCGGCCAACGCCGCGTCCGCCGCCTCGGCCCACCCGCGCGCGGACCGCAACGCCGCCAGCACGGCCGCCGGGCCACCCGCCATCGACCGGGCCGCCTCCGACAGTTCCGGCGGCGACGGCACCAGAGAGATAGCCGGTACGCCCAACTCGCGCAGCCGTTCCTGCTGGCTCGCCAGCCCGGTACGGACCACCGTCAACTCCTCCCGCGCGGCCTCCGCCGACCGGGCCTGCTCGCCGGCGGCCGCAGCCGCGCTACGGCGTACCCCGTCCAACTGGCGGGCGGCCGCAAGGTACCCCGCCCAGGCCGTGCTGGGCTCGACCGCCGGCATCGTGGCGTCCCCAGTCGCCGCAGTGGCCCGCTGTCGCCCCGGCCCGGTCACCGTCGCGTTCGAATTCACCTCGGCACCCCCACCCGCGCCACCCGATCAGCCGGTCACGTCGGCGAACGGCACCAGGACGGTGCCCCGCTCGTCCGGGCCGTCCCAGAGCACCGCCCGGTCCGGGCGCGCCTGCCACTCGACCGGCCGGCCGAAGACGGCGGTGAGCTGCGCGACCGGCACGTCCAGCACCGCCACCGCAGCCAGCTTGTCGACCTCGCCCGCCGGTTCGAACAACGCCGCGAACGGCGGCACCGCACGCCACCAGCCCAGCAGATGCCGGCCCGCCGGAGGCCCGTCCCGCAGGAGCGACCGCAGCCGGTCCACCGGCAACTCCCGAGGACCAGGCCGGTCCAGCCCGAACACCACAAGGTACGTCGGCAGGTCGTCGGCCGTGTCCGCGAGCAGCGTCGGCAGGTCCACCAACTCGGCCGAATGCCGGGCCGCCAACTCGGCTGTCAACGCCTGCGCCAACGCCCGGGAGCCCGGATCCGGTGCCGCCACCAGGAAACGGGCGCCACCCGGTGCGTGGTGAGCCGCTGTGCTCCGCGCCGCCGTCGCCAACAGCCCGCCCGCCGCGGTGCCCGAGCCCAGCACCGCGAGGTTGCGCCCGGCCGCCGGCCCCAACGGCACCGCAACCGTCGAACGGGCTACGTCCACCGCCCGGCCCAACAGGGCGGCCGGCCCATGCGCCTGCCCCGCCAAGGCCGCCCGATGGCGCGGATCGTTACCGAGCAGAGGGCGGGCATAACCAGCGAAGACCACCGGCGGTACCGACCCCGTCGGACGCGCCGCCCACAACTCGTGCCGCAACCCCTCCACGACCTCCGGATGATCCTGCGGATCCGGGTGACGGATCAACCGCTCGTGACCCCGGATCGCACCCCGCGGACCGCCGAGCCCACCGGCCGTGTTCACCACCGCACTGCCCACCGGCAGACCGGCTGCCGAATCGTTCGTCGGCTCCAACACCGGACTGCCACCCGGCAGCGCCACCCGAACCGGAAACTGCCCGAGCACCGAATCCCGATGACCGGCATCGGCGCGCGCACTCAACCCCAACTCACCCGCACCGGCCAACACCAGGTGCACGCCGTACGCCCGACCGGCCCGGGCCAGCCCGTCCAACTGGGCGGCCACCTCGGCGGCCAGCCGATCCCGCCCGGCGAACAGCAGCGGCACATTGTCCACCACACAGACGATGCGCGGCAGCGGTTGATGCTGACGCAACTCCGCGAAGCGTTGCCCCCCGGCCCGGGAACCCGCCTCCGTGCGGCGCTGGACCTCGGCCGTCAACTCCTCAAGCAGATCCCGGACGTACTCCCGGTCGGCGGCCATCGCCGCCGCCCGCACCTGCGGGACCCACGACCGGTCCCGCTCGGTCTGCAAAAACTCCACGAAGGACTCGCCGTCGCCGAGATCCGCCAGGTAGAACGCCAGGTCATCCGGGCCGTACCGGGCCGCCAGGCCGAGCAGCGCGGTGGTCAGGAACGCCGCACGGGCCGCCGCGGACCGGCCACTCACCAGCCAGTGCGGGGTCAACTCGGTGAAACCCAGTGACACCGGCCGTCCCCCGGCATCGCCGACGGTCGTGGTCAACCCGTCGACCGAGTCCGACTCCCACAGCCGCTCACCCGTCGGCGGCAGCAGGGCCCCCAACGCCAACCGGGAACCCGCCTCCACCTGCTCGGCGAGCCGCCGACAGACCGCGTCGACCAACTCGGTCGGCGGGTCCGACTCCACGAAGACCGGAGAGTTCAAACCACCCGGCGGATCCGCGCCCGGCCCGGCGAACGACGCCCCCGGCGGGTCACCGAGCAGCGCGTACGCATTACGCAACGCCAGCGCAGTGCTCAGCGGCAGCGGTGCCCGGGCCGAGTACGGGCCGGCCGGAGGCCAACCCGCCACCACCAGATGCAGCCCAGCAGCCGGCCCCTGCTCGGCCAACGTCTCGATGCGCGCCAGATCGGTCGGACCGGTCGACTCCGGCAACGCGGCCACCACCAGCAACAGCGTCCGATCGTGACGACGACGCCCACTCGCCCCCGGCGTGACCCACTGCTCGGCCTCGGTCAGCACCGCGCGTAGACCCGCCACATCCACCGCTGGCGGCGGCAGCAGACCGGCGTCCGCGAGCGCCCCGAACGGCGTCAACACCGCCCCGGTGGCGTCCACCGCGCGAATCAACAGGGCACCCGCCGGCGCCGCACCCAACAACCGCAGGAGTACGGCCCGGAGCAACCCCGCCACCCGCGGCTCGCGCGCGTCAACGTCCACGGTGAGATGACCGGTGCCGACAAGTGGCACCAACGCGGGGAAACGAGCGTCGTCCAACGGCGCGGCAGTGCCGACCCGAACGAACGGTGGCGGACCATCACCAGCCGGCGAGTCCACGGACAGCGAATCCAGCGCCGCGCCCGCCCAGCCCGGAGCCAACACCGCTGCAGCCGACCGTAGCCGGTCGGCCACTTCGTACTGACGGCGCTGATCCGCCGGAGCCGGCCGCGTCTCGTCCAGGATCCCGGCAGCCGCAGTCGCGACAGCCGTCGCCCGACGGTGCAGGGCTGCGGCGCGGTTCGTGCGAGCCTTCGGACCGGCCACCGCGTCCACCCCCTCTACCCGAGGTTGGCAACCCCTCCCCAAGCAGAGACGGTATCCCAGCCGCGGGCGCACCTCCGGGAGGTGCCTCGGCGCTGCGCCGGTGTTGTCGCGGATCTCACCGGTGGGGAGGGGTCCGTCACGATCCGCTGGATCTGAGGCATTGGCTCCGGAGCGTCCAGCCGTTAACTTCAGGAGGTGGAATCAGTGCAGCCCCCCGCCGGTTCCCAGGTCTCCCGCGTACCGGCCCAGCGGACACCGTCCGAGCAGCTGCCGCCCGCCCCGGCAGCGCCGGCACCGCAGCCTCCACGCCGCCGTATGCGGACGGTGCTCACTGTCGCCGCTGGCGTGCTCGCGCTGCTGTGTCTCGGCGGAATCGCCACCGCCTACGTCTGGTACGACCGCGCCTCAGCCCCGGACCGCAGCGCGCCCGACGTAGTGGTGGACAACTATCTGCGCGCGTTCCTTGTGGATCGCAATGACACGAGAGCAGACCTCTTCACCTGCGAGAGCGGAGCTGCCCTTCAGCCTGTTCGAGACCTGCGAGCTGAGGCTGAGCAGCGTGAGGCGAAGTTTGGGGTCACTGTGCGAGTCAGTTGGGGTGCACTGACTCGCACACAGTCGGGTGCGGGAGAAGTTGTTGCCACCACGCTGACTATTTCCGGCGTTGCCGAGGGAGTCGTGCGAAGCAGTCGCCGAGAGGACTGGACGTTTACTGTGGTCGAGGCTGACGGCGGTTGGCAGGTATGTGGCGGCGCACGTGCTGGCTGATGTCACTCGATCCAGAGCAGGTGAACTGGAACCTCCAGCGTGGTGGGTGACTGGCCGCGCCAGGCCCAGCGGTACCACTCCACTTCGGGTGTGATCCGCACGCAGATGTCCCCTTCGGCTCCCGAGTAGGTCTCGGTGACCGCTCGAAGGTCACGATGCTCCAGGCCGTTCTCGACGTGCACCACCCGCCGCCCGGTGACCGCGTCGGCTTCGAAGACCGGCGTGGGAGCCCGGTGTGCCGGGCCGTCCAGCGAGACCAACCGGATGCCGGTGTCCCGGGCGCCATCCCCCACCGGTCGGCTGCCGACGGTCTCCACCCAGACCCGCTCCACCGGCACCAAGGGGGCGAACACCTCGACCTGGTCGGCTTCGGCCCGGTACCACTCGTGCTCGGGGATCACCGGCACGTAGGTCCGGGCGTTCTGCACCACCCGGTCGTCCGCGCGCAGATCGCCACGCCAACCCAACCCGGGCAGCCCGACCAGCACCCGCCGCCCGCGTAGGTCGACCCGCTCCGTCGCGGGGACGATGGCCAGCGGTCGAGGTGGTTGCGGTGCCCAGTCGGGGTGGTCGGCGAAGGGATCGGGTAATGGTCCGGTCATACCGCGGTGGCCTCACTCGGCGGCGCGCAGCGGGGCGCCCCGCTCGCGCATGAACGGGACCGGATTCACCGCGCCGGAGGCGCTGCGGTTGTTGCGCAGGTGTACCTCGAAATGCAGGTGCGGGCCGGAGGAGTTGCCACTGCTGCCGACCTTGCCGATCACCTGACCGGCGCTCACGATCTGGTCCTTCTTGACGAAGGGCTGGACCACCATGTGGCAGTAGCGGGTGATGTAGCCACCGGCGTGCAGCAGGTCGACGAACCAGCCGCAACCCCCCTTGCCGGGGAATCCGTCCACGTTGCAGTCCTGGCGGCCGCGGTGGTCCTCGTCGCAGGTCGAGACCAGCACCCGACCGGTCGCTGCCGCGCGGATCTCGGTGCCCTTGGCCGCGCCGATGTCGACGCCGTTGTGGCTGGGCCGGCTGGCGGTGCGGAAACCGGAGCCCACCCTGCCGGGTATCGGCGCGGTCCAGCCGGAGGCGGCGATCTGGCCGCGCTCCGCCGCGTCGCACACCGCCTTGCCGTTGATCTCGACAGTGCGGGCCGCACCGCCGGCCAGCGCGTCCACGATCCGGCTGGCCACCTCTTCGTGTTTGGCGTACGCGTCCGGGTACGCGCTGACCTGCACCCGCTGCGCGACCACTGTCAGCGGTCGGCCTTGCCAGCCCTGAACCTTGAGGAGCTTCTCGTAGAACTTGCGGGCCGCGTACGCCGGATTCAACCGCTCGGCGACGGAGCCCCACCCCGGACGCTGCTGGAACAGGCCCAGCGAGTCGTGGTCCGCGCCAACGCCCTCGTGGGGCAGGGCCAGGGACTCGGGTACGCCGCTGTTCGCCAGGTTGCGAAGGGCGGATTCCTGCATCGCGGTGGCGAGGGCGATCACCCAGCCGCGCGACGGCACGCCCATGTCCTGACCAACCTTGATGATGATCGCGGCATTGCGGACCTGGCTGTCGCCGTACTCGGCGAACCGCGGCAGCTTGCCCGCGACGTTCACCGCCCGGATCGGTCCGCATTCCATTCCTGCGAGGACGTCCCCGTTCTCGGCGTCATCGCCGCCGAGCCCGGTGAGGAAGAACGCTGCGGTGCCACCGGTGCAGCAGAGCAGGAGCAGCATCCCGGTGAGCACCGCGGCGATCAGACCGAGCCGGGGCCGGCGGCGGGTGGGGCTATCAACGTCGCTCACGGCCGCTCCCAGTCCAGAACGTCGACCAGCCAACCATCGTCGGAGGTGACCAGCTCCAGCCGGAGCCGGCCGCTATCGAGGGGGAGCAGCAACTCGACGAACGTCTCGGTCCGCTCCCGCATGGTCGGCGGGCCGGTGACCTTCTCCGCGGGCACGCTCTCGGGCTCGGCGCCGGTCAACTTCTCCCGCAACGCCGGAGTGGACAGTGGCCGCAGGCCAGCCTGCCAGTCTTCGCTGGTCATCCCGGGGCGGCCCAGCCAGGCTGCGGCGAAGCGGTCGGCGGTCTGTTCCGGGGTGCGGGCACCGGGCGACGTCACGGGTGACGGCGGAGCTGCGCTGTTGAGCAGACCGTCGTCACCGGCTGTCGGGTCCACGGTGATGATCGGTCCATCCGGACGGTTGCTCAATCCATCCGTCGAATCGACCGGGTTGCCGACCAGCCGGGCTGCCCCGAGCACACTGACGACCACCACCCCGATCAACAGCGCAATGCCCAGCCGGGAGCGCAGCGCCCGGGTGAAGAGGAACTCCAACGCCCGTCGCATGGCCGTCACCTCGCCTCTGAGCGCACCCGAGGTCCGGTGCGATCCGGCGCTCGTTCGGAGGAGCCCGGGCGGTAGACCACGAACGACGGGTTCTCAGCCGGCACATCGGGTTCGGTCCAGGTTGCCGGCTGTCGGCGTCGGGGCTGCGGGGCGACCGGGCGGCTCCGACCGCGCCCCTCCTCGGCCGGTGCCTCGTCGGGCCGCTCTCGACCGTCCGGACGCACCGTGTCGGTGCGCCGGCCCTCGGCTGCGGCGGTCGGCACCGGGGCCGGGTCCTCCCGCCGCGCCTCCGGTCGTAGGCGGGTCTGCTCCGCGTCGGGTGACCGGCGACGTCCGCCCACCGGTTCGGCGGTGCCGCCCGGCTCCGCCACGTCCAGCCGCGCTGCGGTCCGCATGTCGCGGAAGAACCGGCGGTGCCAGGAGCCGGCCGAACTCACCGCTTCGCTGCTGTCCTTGCCGCCGAGTTGGGTGATCCGTCGGTAGGGCCGCAGCAGCAGCCATCCGACCACTCCACAGAGCCACACCAGCACCACCTGAAGCCAACCCGGCAGGGTGGGGGTGCTCATGATCAGATCAACCGCGAACAGGTAGATCGCGGCACCAGTGCCGAAGATGGCAATGTTGAACACTGCGGCAACGACCGCATTGGCCAGCCGGCGAAGCCCGGCGCTGGCGGGTCGGAGCAGACCGATAGTGCCGAGAATCGGGGCAGCGATCACCGCCCAGCGGAAGATCAGGAAGCCGAGCAGCACGAGCACCGACGCGGTGAGATCGAACATCGCGAAGAGCACTGCCGCGAGCACCGCGATGAACCCGGAGCCGATCCGGTCCATGTCTCGGGTCCCCGTCAGGAACTCGTACGCCTCCGGATCCTCGGTCTTGATCTGCTCGGCAACCGTCATCCACTGCTGTTGCTTGGCCTTGATCGTGGCATCCCGGGTGGCCGGGTTGGCACGTAGCTTTTCCGACTCCTCCCAGGAGAGGGCCTTCGCGTCATAGAGCGCCGGACCGTACTTACGAGCCGTCTCGCTGTCCGCCGAGCCGAGCACTCCACGCAGCCAGTTGCGGTAGAGCATCGATTCGGTGGCAGTGTCGCTGGCCCGGACAGCCGGCGGTCGGTTGTCCTTGCAGGCCTTGGGATCCGGATCGTCGCATTGATCCGGCGGGGTATCCCTTGAAGCCGGGCCTATGGCGTCGTGCACGACGCCGAGGGAGGTGATCAGAGTGCCGTCGGCGATGTTCGCCGACTTGACCGGCCAGGCGGCCAGCGCCGTGACCGCGACCATCACCAGCAATGCCCAGCCTGCGGTGGTCATCGCGTTGCTCATGTCCGATTGCCGGGAGCGCCAGAGCAGATAGAGACCCACCACGCAGAGCGTGACGATCCCGAAGACGCTGAACACCTTCTGGTAGACGGCTTTGGTGGCCTTCTCCACCAGCGGGTCGGCCCAGTCCCACATCGCGCGTGGATCCCAGGCCCGCTCCCGCAGGGCGTTCGAGGCGCCCACGACCGCCGTGGCGATCATGAGCTCACCGTTGGCGACAGTGGTGGTGAACTTGTAGTCCGGATGGAGAATGGTGGAGGCGCAACCACCATCCACGTCATAGGTGTTGAAGCTGTAACCGCCGTAGCCGTAGTCGCTGTAGATGCCCTTCGGCCCGGGCAGCTTTGACGAATCCGGGCGAGAGGCGAACCAGCCGGCAAGGCCAGAATCCGGGGCGGACGGCACGGGTGGCTTTCGGCAATCGATCTCAGCCTGGCTGACCTGCTTCAGCTTGCCCACGCAGGTGCGGAAGTCGGCCTGCCATTCAGCGGTCGTGCAGAGATCGGCTCGGGCCTGGGCGGCCGGAGGCGCGGCGGCGGCGGCCTCCGCGCCGATCAGCGGCCAGGTGAGGCTGGCCCCGGCCAGTACGCCGAGGGTGAGCAGGAACGACGCGAGCCTTGCCCAGGCTCCCGGGCCTGGGTCACGGCCCTCCGCCTCGGCTCGACCGAGGACCTTGACCCAGGCCCTAGCCATGTCACGCCTCCAGATCCGGCAGGGGGATGCTCGGCAGCACTCCGGCCGCTGCGGCGATCGCGGCGGGCGTCGTGTCGAGGTGGTCCAGCAGCCCTTCGACGTACGAGACGTCGACTCGGACCTTCTGCACCCGGCCGTCCACGTCGCGCATCACGAATTCGCGGAAGCCGAGGCGGGCGGCCGAGTTGGCGTCGGCGGCGGAGAGGGAGGCGAGGGTGGCCTCGTATCCGTCGTTGACCGGCACCCGCAGCAGCCGCAGGGCCTCGGAGGCGATCTCGGCGTCCTCGGCGATGCGGCCGACGAAGACGGTGGAGACGAGGTTCTGCACGTCGAGGCCGAGGATGTCGCGGGGGTTCTGGGAGGCGACCAGCGCGGCCAGGTTCCACTTGCGGGAGTCGCGGGCGAGCCGGACCAGGAAGGAGCGCCCGGAGCGCCAGCCCTCCATGAAGTGCGCCTCGTCCAGGCCGACGAGTTTGCGGGACGACATCGAGCCGCCGTAGCAGCGCCGGACGGCGAGCCGGTGCGCGGTGTGCAGCATCGGCAGGGCCAGGGCTTCCTCGGCTGACCAGTACTCACGTTCGATCTTGAGGTCGGGCAACCGTAGCCCGGCCATGGTGATGACGGTGAGTGCCGCGTCGGCACCGAGCAGCCCTTCCGGCGGTCGGCCGAAGAAGAGCATGGCCAACGGCATCTCGGCGGTGTCCAGCAGGAGGTTCGCCAGTTCCTTTCCGGCGTCGTCGTCGAGCCGCCCGAGGCAGCTCACCACGTCGTCCAGGGTGGACGTTTCCTCGGCGGGGACCTGCCGGACGGCGTGCCGGAACAGGGTGGCTGTCGACGCCTCCCTGGCCACCTGCGGTGGGACGAGCATCATGCAGATGTCCTGGACCAGCATCCGCCGCTCGGCCCGGGCGTTGGAGACGGCGATCTCGAACTCCCGGTCACCGGCGGCCCCGGGCCCGAACTCGGAGCGCAGCGGCGTCGGGATGAGTGAGTAGGGCGCCAGGGTGCCGTGCTCCGAACCGGTCAGGTTCAACACCCGGGAGTACGGCCGCAGTTCGGGCATCGCGCAGAGGCGGGCCAGCGGGCCGGACGGGTCGAGCAGGGTCACCTGGACACCTCGGCGGGCGGCCAGGTAGCCCAGGGCGCCGAGCAGTGTCGACTTGCCACCGCCCGGTTCGGCGACGAAGACCGCGAGCCCGGAGCGTTCCCGGACCTCCATGGGGAAGTGCAGGTCGAGGAAGACCGGGCGGCGGCAGGTGCCGGCGGTCCGGCCGATGAGGTCGCCCCGCCGGTCGCCCACGTTCGATGCTGCCTGCGGGAGCGCGGCGGCGAGCAACGGCACCGGCATGCGTCGGACGTAGCCGGTGTTGGCGATCGGCTCCCCGGGGATGAATTCGCGGGCCAGCCAGTCCTGGTTCTTCGGGTGCTGCAACGAGATGCGCAGCTCCCGGGAGTAGAGCTGGATGAGCCGGCGGGCCCGCTCCAGGCATTCCTCCCTGGTCCGGCCGCCGACCGCGATCCGGTGCCAGCCGTGCGCACGGGCCGAGTCGACCGGCAGGCCGGTGGTCATCTCGTCGCCGATCACCAGGGCGCGCTTGGCCAGTCGCTCCAGTTCGGGGGGCGCGTCGATGCCGTGTTCGGCGTAGTCGAGCTGTTGCGAGCGGATCATCCGCAGTCGATGTTCGAGATTGCGGAAGGAGTCGCCGGAGCCGAGGATGTCGACGCGGGTGGAGATCTCCATCGGCCACGGCAACCGCTCGTGGAAGTGCAGCCAGGGCTCGTGCCGTTCGGGGATCTCCAGCGGCTCCATCCGGCCGACGGCGAGCACGGCCACGTGCCGCTCCTCACCGGTCATCCGGTTGACCAGCTTGACGGTCGAGCCGTACGGGGTGCGGTAGCGCTCCACCTGCTCGGTCATGGCGAGCAGGTCACCGCGCTCCCAGCGCCCGTCGGTGACGGGGGAGAGGGTGCTCGGCGGTGACATGCACAGCGCCACCGAGCGGTAGAGCAGCCATTCCAGTTCCTGGGCGGTGACCCGCCGGCCGCGCATGCCGAACGCGCCGAGCACCTCGTCGAACTGCTCGACGGTGCGGCCCAGCTTGCGGCGTTCGCCGTCGGCGGTGCCCCGGCCGAAGGTGCGCAGCAGCCGCTCGGTGAGCGAGTCGCCGAGCGAGCGGCGGGCGAAGGTGACCCCCAGGTAGGTCTGCCCCTCGGCGTGGTTGACCGCCATCAGGTGGCGTTGGGCGGCGACCAGGTGATCGGCCCAGCCGGTGGTGCCGGGGACGTCGGGCAGCGGTGCCGAGGTGTGCGTGTCGATCGTGCGGGCCCACTCGTCGGCGGGGAACGGCCGGGTGGTGCGGCGCAGGTGCAGTCGGAAGCCGGCCAGGCCGGCGTACTGCTCGGAGATCGCCGACAGCAGCGCCTCACGTTCGGCGTCCGGCCGGAACGCCCAGCGGACCTCGGGCAGCCAGTACCAGGCCGTGACGGTGTTCGGCGTGAAGGTCAGGTGCCCGGCGATCTCGGTGATGGCCAACTCGACCGACGGATCCCGATCTCCGAACTTGATCTTTGGAGCCCGTACCCGGGTCGGCTTGATCGGTCGGTCCGGTCGGCTCGCCGCACGTTGGCGGGGTGCGGCGACCTCTTTGCCGGTGGACGCGGTGCCGGTGCTCCTGGGGCGATCCGGGTCGGTGGCCCGTCGCGCCGTGCGTTCCAGGGCTGGGCGGTCGGTGCCGGCGATGCTGGCCGGCTGCGGGGCCGGTGCGGTGGGCCGGGCCGCCTGAGCCGTGGGTCGGCCGCTCGGCGGGGCGCCGGCTGTCCGGCCGGCGGGGTCGGTGGTCGCCGCCGGTGAGCCGGGACCGGTGGACGGGTCGGGCTCGTCCGGTCGGCGCCGCATCGGCCGTCGATCGCCGGCCTGGTGCGGCACCCGGGACTCGGTGGGCGGGTGGCCGCCGCCGTGGCGTGCCTCGACGGGTCGGGCACCGCTGCCGGGCTGGTCGTCGGGCGTCCAGGGCGGCTCCACTTCGGGAACCGCACGGGCTGGTGCCGGGCTGGCGGTGGGTGGCGGCGGCTGGTGCGGGATCGCCGGTTGCTCGCGGGTGCTCGGGCCGGCCGTGACGGCTCGGGCCGGGCCGGGCCGGGCCCCGCCGCCGAAGAGGTCCAGGAAGGGGGAGTCGATGTCGGCGTTCTCGCCGGCCGACACGGTGCTGGGTTCGGCCGGTGGGGTCCGGCGGGGGACCGGTCGGGGGGCCTGGAACACGCCGACGGCACCGTGGCCGGGAGACGTCACCAGCGCGGGGTCGAGGGCGACCTCGTCCTCGTCTTCGGTGTAGTTGAATGAGTGCGCACGGTGACCGGCCGGCGCGCCTGGGCGGCCGGCCGGGGAACCCGGCGTGGAGGAGCGGCTCATGCCACCGCCTCAGCGACTGTCGGCCGACCCGTGCCCGCGTCCGATGACGGACCGTTCGCCATGCGTCCGGTCATGCCAGCTCCTCCCGAATCCTGATCCGGCTGCCGACCAGACGCGGATCGCGCTGCTCGACCGCCGGCTCCCGGGTGCGTCGCCAGTCGGTCAGCGCGGTGCGGATGACCACCCGCGCCGGCCGATCGGGGTCGACGTGCCGGAAGATGAACGACGTGGTCACGATGGCGAGCGCGATCTCCCAGGCCGGGAAGAGCTCGACCGTCAACGTGAACAGCCAGTGGATGAACATGTAGAGGGGGACCAGCAGGATGAAGAGCCCGTACTGGGCGTAGGGCAGGTGGACCGGAAGGGTGTAACCGGGCGGCCCGAGGTAGACCAGGCGGGCCCGGTAGATGTCGTCGTCGGTGCGCAGCCGCATCTGGTGAACGCGCCTATTCGAAGATCAGGTCGATCAGGTAATCGCCGACGAAGAAGAGTGTTGCGGCGCCGGCGATGAAGGCGAGCCCGACGATGGCGATCGCGGAGCTGGTCAGCACCTTGGAGATCTCGCCTCGGCTGGCACGGCCGATGAAGATGACGCCCAGGACGGCGAGCAGGATCGGCGCGATCTTGCTGGCGAAGAAGGTGACGACACCGTTGGTGTCGATCCCCTTCGGTGCCGGCTCCGCGAGTGGAGCCGACGCCAGGGTGGAGAGCGCGTGGGCGACGCCGGACGACGCCGTCTCCATGAGCTCGAAGGCGATCACTGGAACCTCCCCATAGCGCGGCCGGCGGTGCCGCGGCGGTGCAATAGGCAAGCCTTGCGGGAAAAGTGCTCCACAGGGCATGGCGTTCTTGACCCTGTGTTCGTTACTCACCACGGAGGGTGGCGAGGTTTGGGCGGATTTCCCCCGCTTCGGCCCTCCCTCCAAGCTTCGCCATCTCGATGCTGGCCAATTCCAAAGCGTACGGGCCGCCCCGGATTGCGACAAGCCGCGAAGGGCCTGCCCGATGCTGCCCGGATGACCGATCGTACACCTGTTCTAATCGGCACGTCAGGGGCAGTGCCGCAGGGCCGACCCGGGTCGCTGGGCGCCGCTGCCGCGACCGGTACCGTCTAGTCGTGACCGATCTGGTGCGGGCCTCGGGCCCGGTGGTGATGGGCGTCCTCAACGTCACGCCGGACTCCTTCTCCGACGGCGGACGGTACGCCGACCTGGACGCCGCCGTCGGACACGGCGTCCGTCTGCGCGATGCCGGCGCGCACCTGGTCGACATCGGTGGCGAGTCGACCCGTCCGGGCGCTGAGCGGATCGACGCCGCGACCGAGGCCGAACGGGTGTTGCCGGTCATCCGCGAGCTGACCGCCGCCGGTGTGCCGGTGAGCGTCGACACCAGCCGCGCCCGGGTGGCGGAGGCCGCGCTGGCCGCCGGCGCGGCCGTGGTCAACGACGTCTCCGGCGGCCTGGCCGACCCGGACATGGCGCGCGTGGTCCGCGACGCGGGCTGTCCGTGGGTGCTGATGCACTGGCGTGGCCACTCCCGGGCGATGCGCGAGCTGGCCACCTACACCGACGTGGTGGCCGACGTGCGGGCCGAGTTGGCCCAACGGATCGACGCGGCGCTGGCCGCCGGGGTGGCCGCCGACCGTCTCGTCGTCGACCCCGGGCTCGGCTTCGCCAAGACGGCCGCCCACAACTGGGAGCTCAGCGCCCGCCTGCCGGAGTTGCTGGATCTCGGCTACCCGCTGCTCTTCGGGGCCAGCCGGAAGTCGTATCTCGGCGGCCTGCTCGCCGCCCCGGACGGCACTCCGCGACCGACCGCCCAGCGGGAGGCGGCCACCGTGGCCACCAGCGTGCTGGCGGTCGCCGCGGGCGCCTGGGGCGTACGCGTGCACGACGTACGGGCCACCACCGACGCGCTCGCCGTCTGGGCCGCCACCGGGAGTCCCCGTCTCGCCGCTGCGTCCCGCGACCAGGGACGAGCGCAACACGATCACGAACACGAGGTACGGCGATGACGACGGACCGGATCCAGCTGACCGGCCTGCGGGCGCACGGCCGGCACGGGGTGTACGACTTCGAACGCGTACAGGGGCAGGACTTCGTTGTCGACGCCGTCCTGGAGCTGGACCTCGGCCCGGCCGCGGCCAGCGACGACGTCACCGCCACCGTGCACTACGGCGAGCTGGCCGAACGCCTGGTCGCGGTGGTGACCGGCGAGCCGGTCAACCTGATCGAGACCCTCGCGGACCGGCTCCTCACGGTCTGCCTGGCAGACGCTCGGGTCGACGCCGCGACGGTCACCGTGCACAAGCCGGAGGCTCCGGTGCCGCACACGTTCACCGACGTGGCCGTCACCATGACCCGGGCGCGTACCCGGTGACCCGGGCGGTCCTCTCGCTCGGCAGCAATCTGGGCGACCGGTTGGAGCACCTGCGTACGGCCGTCGCCACCCTCGGCGACGCGGTGCTCGTGCTCTCCGGGGTGTACGAGACTCCACCGTGGGGTGACACCGACCAGCCCGCGTACCTCAACGCGGTGGTGCTGGCCCAGGACGACAGTGCGACCCCGCGCGACTGGCTGGAGCGGGCCCGCGACGCGGAGCGTGCGGCCGGTCGGGTCCGGGACCCGCAGCGGCGGTTCGGGCCGCGCACCCTCGACGTGGACGTGATCGCGGTCTGGGGCGACGACGGCGAGCCGGTGCTCAGCGACGACGCGGAGCTGACCCTGCCGCACCCCCGGGCCCACCTGCGCGCCTTCGTGCTGCGCCCGTGGATCGACATCCAGCCGTACGGTCGGCTGCCGGGTCACGGCTGGCTGACCGACCTGCTGACTGCCGGTCCGGTGGCGGACGAGGCGTTGGAACTGCGTCCCCGGCCGGAGTTGGCGTTAGAGTCGACGGCATGACCGAGCGGAACCGGCCGGCATGACGCAGGCGAAGCCCCCACCCCGCGGGTCGGGCCCGGACGGGTCCCGGATGGGCCCCACCCGGATCTCGACCCTGGTCGTGGCCGGGCTGGCCGCGGCGGCGGTGGCCTGGCTGCTGATCAGCACCCTCTACTACAGCGGCATTCCCCGGTTGCCCTGGCTGCCGGTGGTGACGCTGGCCGGGCTCGCCGTGCTGGAGGCGTACGCGGCGATCAACACGCGGGGTCGGATCGAACGCAAGCCGGGCCGGGACCCGGTCAACCCGCTGATGGTCGCCCGCTTCGTGGTGCTGGCCAAGGCGTCGGCACTGGCCGCGGCGATCTTCGCGGGCTTCTACGCGGGGCTCACCGGTTGGCTCTTCGTGGAGACCACCCGGGCCGCCCTGGACGATCGACCGGCCGCCGGCGGGGGTCTGCTCGCCTCACTGGCCCTGGTAGGCGCCGCGCTCTGGCTGGAGCGCTCCTGCCGGGTGCCCGAACGCCCGGACGACGAGCGCGAGCAGGACCCACGCGAGAGCCGCCCCGGCCAGCGCTGAGCAGGGGGTTACGCCCGGCTCCGGGCGCGGGTACGGTGCCTGCGATCACAGAGCGAGGCCGCCCAGGGCCCATCCGCGCGCCGGACTGGGGGCGGTCGGCCACTGGGGAGGCGGCGTCATGGGGTACGAAGAAGCGGGCCGGGACCGGTCGGCCGAGCCCTCGTCGGGGGTGCCGGCCGCGGTACTGGAGAACGTCTTCGACGACCCCACCCACGGTGAACCCGGCCGGGACCGGATCGGCGTACACCTGGGGTGGGAGCTGGTGCTGCTGGCCGGTCTGGCGGCCGTGAGCTGGCTGCTCTGGCAGGAGGACCCGGCCGCGGTGCGCGACGGCAACCTGCGCACCCTGCTGATCGACGCGGTCGGGTTGGGGTTGCTCGCGCTGGCCGCGGGGCTGAGTCTGCGGACGGCGGCGCCCAACCTGGCCATCGGCCCGGTGGCGGTGGCGGCGGCCCTGCACTACGCCGAGCAGGGTGACCGGGGCCTGCCGGCGTCGATCGGCCCGGCGGTGGCGGTCGCGGCGGTGGGCGGGCTGGTGCTGGCGCTGGCCGTGGTGGTGCTGCACGTGCCGGGTTGGGCCGCCAGCCTGGCCGGTGCCGCCGCCGTGGTGGTGTACATCGAACGCCGGTCGGCGCCCGTGCTGGTGCAGGGTGACTACGAACCGACCAGAAGCGCCGGGTACCTCTTCGCCGGCTTCGCCGCGGTGGCCGTCCTCGGTGGGCTGTTCGGCGCGATCCGGGCGATCCGCCGGCTCGTCGGCCGGTACCGGCCGGTCACCGACGCGGCCCGCCGCCGGGGTGCGGTGGCCGCCGTGGTGACCGCTGTCGCGCTGGTCGTCTCCATGGTGCTGGCCGCTCTCGCCGGTGTGCTGCTCGCCGCGAACGACCCCGGTCCGGTGGCGCCGACCTCGGGGTTGGACTGGACGGTGCTGGCAGTCGGTGTGGCCCTGCTCGCCGGCACCAGCGCGTACGGCCGCCGGGGCGGGGTGTTCGGCACGCTGCTGGCGGTCGGTCTGGTCGCCGTCTTCCAGGTGTACGCGTCGGAGCGCGACTGGACGTTGAGCAACTGGGTGGTCGGCGGGGCGGCGCTCGGCGTCGGGCTACTGGCGACCCGGCTGGTCGAGACGCTCGGGCGACCCCGGGCGGGCGGCCCCGAGCAGCCCGAGCCGGTCAGCGACGGCACGATCAGCTCGGGTTGGACCGTGCCGCAGCCGCAGTCGGTCGACAACTGGCCGCCCACCCTGCCGACCCAGGCCGCGCCCCCGCCCGCCGACCCGTGGCGGGATCCGCGCTGGGAGGACGGCCCGCGGCGGTGGGACACGGACGGGCGGTGAGCCGCGTCGCGTCCGCCGAGCCGGAGCTGATCTCGACAGTTAGGCTCGGCGACATGACCGACACACCTGCCGCCACCCCCGGCGGAACCTCGTTCGAAGAGCTTGACGCGTTGCCCACCGAGGAACTGCGGGAGCGGGCGTTCGCCCTGGCCCGGGAGCGTCGCGACGTCAAGTTCTACTGGTCGGTGATCCGCCACCTGCCGAACGCGGACGAGGCCACCGTGCTGGACGGCGCCCCGAACTCGATCGGCCCGACGATCGACGAGGCCAACGCGTTGTGGCGGGAGCTCACCGGTCACGGGTACGAGGAGTCGGCGCCGCTGCTGCGGGCCGCCTTCATCGACTACCTGATGAAGCACTGAGCCGCTCGGGGCAGCCCAGGTCCGCCCGATCCAACGGTGCGGGCGCTGGGCGGATGGCGTCGTTCCTGCACCGGTCCGGTCCGGTCAGCCGCTACGGCACAGCCGCGGGCACCGGCGCGCTTGCCGTGTTGCTGCTGGTCGGCATCTGCGGCAGTCCGGCGTACACCGGTTGGGCCGCCACCTTGACCGACCCGCAGTCGGGCGGTGCCTTCTACGCGCGCCTGCTCGCGTGGCCGGCCTGGCGGCTGGACGCGGACGGGCAGGCCGGCGGGTTGTTCGCCGCCGACGCGCGGGCCGTGCTGCTGGTGGTCCTGGCGGTGGCCCTGCTCTACCTGCTGCCCGCCGCCCAGGTCGCCCGGGTGCCCGGCCCGGTCAGCCAGTTCTTCTCCGGCTGGGCCGCCTACGTGCTGGCCGGTGGGCTGGCCGCCGTGCTGGCGGTGCTGCTCGGCCCGGCACCGTCGCTGCTGGGGGCCCTGGAGGCCGCCAGCACCGGTGCCGGTTACGGCTTCCTCACCGGCTGGATCATCGGGGTCGCCAGCCTGGGCGGTCGCGCCTGACCGACCCGACCGCCTCGGCGGTCGCGGGTCAGGTGGTGGGGCGGCCGAGGTCGAGGAGGCGCTGTCGGCTGAGCGTCCCGACCGGCCGGCCGGCGTCGGTCACCAGGAGCCGGTCCCGGCCGGAGGTGAGCAGGACCGCCAGCGCGTCGTACGCGGAGCCGTCCACCGCCACGGTGGGCAGGTCCGCTGCGGTGCCCTCGGGCACCGGCTCCAGCGCGTCGCGGTCCAGTGGGGTCACCGCCAGTCGGCGAATGCCCCGGTCGGCGCCGACGAACTCGCGTACGAACCCGGTGGCGGGTGCGCCGAGCAGCGCGGCCGGGGTGTCGTACTGCTCCAGGTGCCCGCCCGCGGAGAGCACCGCGATCCGGTCGCCGAGCCGGACCGCCTCGTCGAGGTCGTGGGTGACCAGCACGATCGTCTTCCGCACCTCGGCCTGAAGGCGCAGGAACTCCTCCTGGAGGCGGGCCCGGACGATCGGGTCGACGGCCGAGAACGGCTCGTCCATCAACAGCACCACCGGGTCGGCGGCGAGTGCGCGGGCCACCCCGACACGCTGACGCTGGCCACCGGACAGCTCGTGCGGGTAGCGACCACCGAACTCGGCCGGATCCAGCCCGACCAGGTCGAGCAGCTCGTCGACCCGGGCCCGGGTCTGGCTCTTGGGCCAGCGGAGCAGGCCCGGCACCGTGGCCACGTTGGCCCGCACCGTCTGGTGTGGAAACAGACCGACGTTCTGGATCACGTACCCGATTCGACGGCGTAGGCGCACCGGGTCGACATCGGTGACGTCTTCGTCGCCGAGCGTGATGCGACCGGCGGTCGGTTCGATCAGGCGGTTGATCATCCGCAGCACTGTCGACTTGCCGCAGCCGGACGGGCCGATCAGCACCACCAGTTCGCCGGCCCGGACGTCCAGGCTGAGGTCCCGGACAGCTTCGGTGCCGTTCGGGTAGCGCTTCTGGATGCCGTGCAGGGAGATCGACGCCGCACGAGGTGATTGGGCCACGCTGGCAGCCTCCGGGGTAACGTCCACGTATGTCCTTCCGCCTGAGCTACCTGGCCGACCCGGGTAACCCCTGGTTCTCCTGGCAGTACGTGCGGGACAACTCTGACACGATCCTCGCCGCGGTGCGCGAACACGCCTCCCTCACCGGGCGGGCGGTGGTGATCGCGGTGTTGATCGCCCTGCCGTTGTCGGTGCTGGCGTACTGGTTCCGTCCGCTCGCTGGTCCGATCCTCGCTGTCAGCGGGGTGATCTACACCATCCCGTCCCTGGCGCTCTTCGCGTTCATCGCCCCGTACCTGGGCACCGGTGCGACAACGGTGCTGGTCGGGCTGGTCCTCTACGCGCTGCTGCTGATCGTGCGCAACGTGGTGGCCGGTCTCAACCAGGTGCCGCCGGAGGTTCGGGAGGCCGCCGAGGGCATGGGTTACGGCAGGTGGAGGCGCCTGTTCCGGATCGATCTGCCGCTGGCGCTGCCGGGCATCGTGACCGGCGTACGGCTGGCGACCGTCTCGACGGTGGCGCTGGTCACGGTCGGGGTGCTGGTCGGGCACGGCGGGCTCGGTCAGTTGATCTTCGCGGGCTTCCAGAACAACCTCTACAAGGCCGAGATCATGACCGCCGCGCTGCTCTGCGTGGCGCTCGCGGTCGTGCTCGACCTGCTGCTCATCCTGGTCGCCCGACTGGTGACCCCCTGGTCCCCCCGGAGGGCGCGGTGACCGTGGCGGCGAACCCGATCGGGCAGGCGATCACCTGGATCAACGACCCGCTGAACTGGACCAACCCTGGCGGCATGCTGGACCGGCTGGGCGAGCACCTGACGATCTCCGCCCTGGCGGTGGCCCTCGGGTGCCTGGTGGCCTGGCCGCTCGGGCTCTGGCTGGGGCACCTCGGCCGAGGTGGCGGTCTGGTGGTGCTGATCTCCAACGCGACCCTGGCCATTCCCACCCTGGCGTTGCTGACCATCCTGCCGGTGGTCTTCGCCAGCGGCTTCGGGAAGACGCCGGTCGTGGTGGCGCTGGCCGTCTTCGCCGTGCCGCCGTTGCTGGCCAACGCGTACACCGGGGTGCGGCAGGCGGACCCGGAAGCCCGTGACGCGGCCCGGGGGATGGGTCTGTCCAGCGCGCAGTTGCTGCGCCGGGTGGAGTTGCCGCTGGCCGTGCCCTATCTGGCGGCAGGCTTCCGGACAGCCGCGGTTCAGGTGATCGCGACCGCCGCGCTGGCGTCCTTCGTGAACGGCGGTGGCCTGGGCCAGATCATCCGGACCGGCTTCGGCATCGGTATCGCGGCCGGCGGCGGGCAGATCGTCGCGGGCGGTGTGCTGGTGGCCGGGCTCGCGCTGCTCGCCGAGGTGGTCCTCGGCGGTGTCGAACGGCTGGTCACCCCCAAACCACTGCGACGCGGGCGGCAGCGCCTGGGACGGCCCCGGGCCGCCGACGCCACCGGCAGCGCGTGACCCGTCCGGGTGGGCCGGCGTCGAACTGACGACCCCGCCCGGTTCATTCGGTGACGATGGGGTGACGAAGTCCATCCCAAGTTGTCGGTCGGTTGCGGAGCATGTTGGGTGGATATTCGCGGGCGACCGACAGTCAGGATCGCCCGTCGGACACGCGGCCGGCCCGGGACGGGCCGCGCCGGGACACGGAAGGCGGGCACATGCGCGCACGTACACGTCTGGCGATCGGGGCGGTCAGCGCCGTCGCCGGGGCAGCGCTTCTCACCGGCTGCGGTGACGCCGGCTCGTCCGGCACCGACGCACCGCAGCCGAGCGCCTCCGGCGCCGGGTGCGCTCCGGTCGCCGGTCAGCAGCTCATCGCTCTGCAGGACGACAAGAAGCTCCAGAACTCCGACAACGTCATTCCGGCGGTCAACAGCAAGGCGGCCAACCCGCAGTTGATCGCGGCGCTGGACAAGGTCTCCGCCGCGCTCGACACCCCGAAGCTGATCCAGCTCAACAAGGCGGTGAACGAGGACCGCAAGACCCCCAAGGTGGCGGCCGAGGAGTTCGCGTCCGCCAACAACCTCACCGCGGGCATCGCCAAGGGCCCGGGCGGCGACATCACCGTAGGCGCCGGCAACTTCGCCGAGAGTCAGATCCTCGGCGAGCTGTACCGGATCGCGCTCACCGCCGCCGGTTACCAGGTCAAGGTGCAGCAGATCGGCAACCGGGAGCTCTACGCGCCGGCTCTGGAAAAGGGCGAGATCCAGGTCGTCCCGGAGTACGCGGCGACCATGGCCGAGTTCCTCAACACCAAGGCCAACGGCCAGAACGCACAGCCGATCTCCTCGCCGGACATCAACACCACGGTGACCGCGCTCAAGGCCGAGGGCGACAAGGCCGGCCTCACCTTCGGCACCCCGGCCGCCGCGCAGGACCAGAACGCCTTCGCGGTGACCCAGGCCTTCGCCGACAAGTACGGCGTGCGGACCCTCTCCGAGCTGGCGGCGAAGTGCTCCGGCAGCGCGACGGTGCTGGGCGGCCCGCCGGAGTGCGAGCAGCGTCCGTTCTGCAAGCCGGGCCTGGAGAAGACGTACGGGCTGTCGGTCGGCAAGTTCTCCTCGCTGGACCAGGGCGGGCCGCTGACCAAGAGCGGACTGCGCGACGGTTCGATCAGCGTGGGCCTGATCTTCTCCTCGGATGGTGCCTTCGCCACCAGCTGAGCCTTCCCCGCACGCGCTGTGGACGCCCCCGCCCCCGACCGGGCGGGGGCGTCCGCGCGTCCCGGGGACCCGTTCCCTCCGCCGGACATCGTGGGTAGGCTGCACATCCATGCCAGCCCCGGCCACCCCCGACGCCCGGCGTCAACCACCGCTGCTGACCATGCTCTTCTGGGCGGGCGTCGCCCTCGCCCCGGTGGCGGCGCTGATCCTGCTGGTGGCCGACGGCAACGGCCCGCTGCGCTTCGCCGCTGTGCTCGCCATCCTCGCGGTGGTGTTGATCGGTCTGTCCATCGCGCTGCGGCCCGAGGGCGAGGTCGACTCGGTGCGGACCGACGAGCTGCTGGACGAGATCGAAGGGCTGCGTCGGGAGCTGCGCAGCGAGATCGTGGCCGCCGCGCAGCGCGGCAACCAGGCGCTCGACCAGGCGCAACGGGCCCAGGAGGCGATCGTCGCGGTGCGCCGCCGACTCGACGTCAGCGGTGCCGCCCTCGCCGGTGCCGCCCCCGCTGTCGAGCCGGCGGGCGCCGGGCGGGCGCGGGTGGCTGCCGTCGAACCGCTGGTGGACGACACGCCGGCGGCCCGTAGCCGGGTCCCGGGTGACGCGTCGGCCGGCCGGGCCCGGGTGTCGAGCCCCGACGACGCGCCCCGGTGGGGGCGCTCCGAGCACCCGGACGACGAGCCGGGCTACGCGCCGACAGCTCCCGAGCCACCGGCCACCACCGGGACGTACGGCGGGGAACGACCGGCGGCCACCGCGTACGGCTCAGCCCGACCCCGGGAGCACGACCGCCCCGAACCGGCCCACCGGCCGGGTGGCGTGGTCAGACACACCGAGACCGTGCACGTCACCACCCGGCACACGGTGGTGGACGGCGGCGCGGCCGAACCCGCCGGGCGCTACGGCGGCGGGTACGCCGGCCAGTGGACCCCGCCCGCGCAGGAGTGGACCCGGGGTGGCGACGCGGACGAGCGTCCCCGCCCGGCCGGCCGGGTGAGGAGCGAGCCGGACGAGCGCCCCCGAGCCGGGTACGGCGACGAGCCGGGCTGGACGGGCCGCCGCGACGAACCAGAGTGGACCGACCGGCGCGACGGGTACGCCCCGCCCGACGAGCCCACCCCGCCTTCCCGGTCGCACCGCACCCCGGAGCGGTCGGCGGCCGGCTCCTGGGACAGCCCGGACGACCGGGGCTGGTCGGAGCAGCGTGACCGGGCGGCTGCCGCGCCGCAGCCCGGGCCGCCCCTGCGGGCTGACGACACCGGCGAGTACTGGTCGCAGCTGCGGGCCGGTGACCGGTGGGCCGCCGTCCGCGACGACGAGAACGGCCGCGAGTTGCGGGTCGGCGAACGCCGGGCCGAGGTGCACGCCGACGCCACCGGCACCGAGTACCGGATGGCCGACCGCTGGGCCGCCGTCCGCCACGAGGAGCCGCGCCGCTACGAGGACGCGGGCGGTTACGAGGACGCCGGCGGTTACGAGGAGCCGCGCCGCCACGAGGAGTCGTACCGCCGGGACGAGCCGGCGCGTCGCCACGACCGCGACGGTGGCTGGCGGGACGAGCCGGGCCGGCCCGCGCTGCCGGCGGGCGGTGTGCCGGTGCCCGACGAGTGGCGTCCACCGCGCCAACGCGGCTACCAGGCGGAACCCGCGCCGGAACGGACCGGTCGGCGGCGGGTCGACGAGCGCTACGGCTACCCGCCCCAGGACGACGTGCCGCGCGCCGGGGGCGCGTCACCCGCCGACCGCTGGCGCTGACCGTCAGCCGGGTGGGGTCACTTGTCGATGTCGCCGACCACGAAGAACATCGAGCCGAGGATCGCGATCAGGTCCGGCACCAGACAGCCGGGGAGCAGGGTGGCCAATGCCTGCACGTTCGCGTACGAGGCGGTGCGCAGCTTCAGCCGCCACGGCGTCTTCTCGCCCCGGGACACCAGGTAGTAGCCGTTGATGCCGAGTGGGTTCTCCGTCCAGGCGTACGTGTGTCCCTCCGGCGCCTTGAGCACCTTCGGCAGCCGGGTGTTGATCGGCCCGGTCAGCCGGTCCACCCGGTCCAGGCACTGCTCGGCGAGATCCAGCGATGCGTACACCTGGTCGAGCAGCACCTCGAAGCGGGCGTGGCAGTCCCCGGCGGTCCGGGTGACCACCGGCACGTCCAGCTCGTCGTAGGCCAGGTAGGGGTCGTCGCGACGCAGGTCCAGGTCGAGCCCGGAGGCGCGGGCCACCGGGCCGGACGCACCGAACGCGGCGGCGTCCGCGGCGGACAGCACACCCACGCCGACGGTACGGGCCAGGAAGATGTCGTTGCGGCGGATCAGGTGGTCCAGGTCGGGCAACCGGCGGCGTACCTCACCGATCGCCGCGCGGGCCCGCCCGGTCCACCCGTACGGCACCTCCTCCTTGAGGCCACCCACCCGGTTGAACATGTAGTGGATCCGCCCGCCGGAGACCTCCTCCATCACCGCCTGGATGGTCTCGCGTTCCCGGAAGGCGTAGAAGATCGGCGTGATCGCCCCGATCTCCAACGGGTACGAGCCGAGGAACATCAGGTGGTTGAGCACCCGGTTCAGCTCCGCCAGGGCCATCCGCAGCCAGGTGGCCCGCTCCGGCACCTCCATGCCCATCAGGCGTTCCACAGCGAGCACCACACCCAGCTCGTTGGAGAACGCCGAGAGCCAGTCGTGCCGGTTGGCCAACACGATGATCTGCCGGTAGTCACGCACCTCGAAAAGCTTCTCCGCGCCCCGGTGCATGTAGCCGACGATCGGTTCGCAGGCGACCACCCGCTCGCCGTCGAGCACCAGCTTCAACCGCAGCACACCGTGCGTGGAGGGGTGCTGCGGGCCGATGTTCAGCACCATGTCGGTGCCGAGCTGCTGATCATCGGTGCCGGCGACCAGACCGGCCCCGGTGCCGACGGTCAGTTCACGAAGGTCCCCGGCGTCGGTGGTCATGCCCGTCATCGTGCCACGACCGACCCGAGCGGGATGCCGACCGGCTGGCGCAACCACAGGTGCCCGCCGAGCCCGGCCGGGTCGGTCAGCTCGGCCACCGCCGACGCGGCGGCCAGCGCCCGCACGTAGCCGGCCGGGTCGGTGCCGGCCAGGCTGATCGGCGGTCGCCCACCGTCGGCCCCGAGCGCCCGCAGCGCGTCCCGCTGGAGGACCACTGAGTACGCGCACCGGGCGACCGCCGCACCGGCGGAGGCGACCGAGTCCATGGCCACGTGTGCTGTCACATCACTCGTCCCGTCCGGCACCGGAGGCACCTGCCGCCCACCCCGGTACCCGGTCAACGTCCCGTCCACCGGTCGGTCGGCGCTCAGGTGCCCGTAGTCGACCGCCACCGCGAGGCCGCGATCCATCTTCCGGACGGCGCTCGCCCAGGCGTCGTCGCGCGTTCGTCCGATCTCGGCTCGTTGGTAGTCACCACTGGGGGTTTCCGGGCAGCCCGGCCGGCTCCGGGCGGTCAGGCTTGATCCCTGTGCCGACCGGGCTGCCCGGAAACCCGACTCGCTTCCGCTTGTCGCGTCAGTCGAGGTCAACCCCGGATCGGGGTCACTGGTCGCACTCGGAGAGCCGGTGAGGTCGGGCCACCAGGTGGTCAGCCAGTCGAGGTCGTCGGGGGTCACCGACTCGCCGATGGTCTCCACGCCACTGTCGGGGTCGACGAGCACGTATCGCCAGCCCTCGGTGGTGCGCACCGCCACGTCCAACGGGACGTTGTCCAGCCATTCGGTGGCGATCAACAGTCCGGTGATCCCGTCGGGAATCTCGGCGGCCCAGCTGATCTCTTCGGGCAGGTTCTCGGGGCGCTCGGCGTACTCGACGGCTGTGAAGCGGACGCGTTCCGCGAGCGACGGACGGGCGGTGACCAACGACGGCTCGTCGGGCGACCGACGGGCGGAGGTCGTGGGAGTCAGGGTTTCCGGGGAGCCCGCCCACGCAGGGATCAAGCCTGACCGCCCGGAGTGGGCGGGCTCCCCGGAAACCCCCACCGCGAGCCCGACGAGAGCCCGCAGAAGCTCGCCTCGTCCAGCTCCGACATCGACCACGTCGAGCCGTGGCGGGTGGCCCAGAGCGGCGTCCACCTGCGTGAGCAGGCGCAGCAGGGCGGTGGCGAACACCGGGGACGCGTGCACGCTGGTCCGGAAGTGGGCGGCCGGCCCGCCGCCAGCCACGAAGAAGCCGCCCGGCCCGTAGAGGGCCCGGTTCATGGCGTCCCGCCAGCGGATCGGCATCGTCCTCCTCTGGTTCAGCATGGGTAGCCGTGCCGACCCTACGGTCCCCGCCGGGGGTTTTCCGGTTCAGGCCCGGAAGTAGTGCCCTTCGTGCAGGTCGGCGATCAGGTCGGGGTGGGTCGGGGTCCAACCCAGCAGGTCGCGGGTGAGGGCGGACGACGTCGGGTTGTCGATCTGCACGAACGAGCCGAGGAAACCGAAGTGCTCGTCGGCCTCGGCGGGGCTGATGCTTCGGACCGGGATGCCGAGGTGGTCGCCGATGGCTGCCGCGATCTGCCGGAACGGGACGCCTTCGTCGGCGGCTCCGTGCAGTCGCGTGCCGGCCGGGGCCTTTTCGAGGGCGAGTCGGTAGAGCACTGCCGCGTCGAGGGTGTGGACGGCCGGCCACCGGTTGGTGCCCTCGCCGATGTATGCGGCGTAGCCCTTGCGTCGGGCCGCGGCGATGATGGTGCTGATGAAGCCGTAGCGGTCGAGGGAACTGTGCACGGTGGGTGCGAGCCGGACGATGGAGGAGCGCACACCGCGGGAGCCGAGGCCGGCCACGAAGTTCTCCGCGTCGATCCGGTAGCCGCCGCCTGGGAAGGTGTCGTGTTCGGTGCCGGGGCGGCCGACGATGCCGCCCATCACCAGCATGGCCGTCCCGCCGGTGCCGACCAGGGGTTTGCCGGAGCCGGCCAGGCCGTCGGCGAGTGCGGTGAGGGCGTCCAGGTCGGTCCTGGCGGCACCGGCCAGGTCGCCGTTGACCATGAGGTCGTGGCGGAACGCCAGGTGGATGACGCCGTCGGCGGCGGCCGCCTGGTCCCGAAGCACGTCGAGGTCGGCCAGGTCGCCGCGGTGTGCCCGGGCGCCGAGCTTCTCGATGGCGGCGGCGGACGTGTCGGAGCGGGCGAGGCCGACGACCTCGTGCCCGGCGGAGAGCAGTTCCGGGACGACTGCGGACCCGAGGTGGCCGGAGGCGCCTGTGACGAATACGCGCATGGTGGTTCCTTCGTGAGTGCCGATGTCACCTTGCGACATAACCGTATCCCAGGTGATGTCACATCGCGACATGCGGACGAACTTAATGTCGCAGTGTGACGTCGGATACCATCGCCGCATGGCCCGCTGGCAACCGGACGCGCGCGGCCGCCTGGAGGCGGCCGCCTTCGAGCTGTTCCGCGAGCGCGGCTTCGAACAGACCACCGTCGCCGACATCGCTGCCCGTGCCGGCCTCGACAAACGCACCTTCTACCGGCTCTTCGGGGACAAGCGCGAGGCGCTCTTCAGCGGCAGCGGGCGAGTCGAAGAGGTCCTGGTCCAGGCGGTGACCGAGACCGACGCCGGCCCGTTCGAGGCGGTCGTCGCCGCCTTCCGCCGGGTGGCGGAGGAGCTTTTCGCGGACCGTCTCGAACTGGTCCGGGCGCGGCAGGCGATCATCGAGAGCAGCCCGGAGCTGCAGGAGCGTGAACTGCGCAAGGCCGGCTCGCTGGCCGCCGCCGTCACCGCCGCCCTGCGGGCCAGGGGCCTCGACGAGACCACGGCCACCCTGGCCACCGAGTCGGGCGCGACGGTCTTCCGGGTCGCGTACGCCCGCTGGGTAGCGCCCGGTAGCGACGCCCCCCTCAGTGACCTGATCGCCGAGGTGGCCGCCGAGCTACGCGCCATCACGTCAGCCCCGACCGAAACGCCCTGACGAGCCGTCTCGTCGGTGGTGAAGGTTTTCACACATGCTTGTCCCGGTTCGGCGGGCCGGGCGCATACTTGCGATCGACCGGTACCCCTTCTCGAGGACTGGATCATCGACATGAGCGCACCGATGCGCCCGCGTCCGGCCGCCCCACCCGGGCCTGCCGGATCGTGGGACAGCGCCGTTCCCGGCGCCCGCGCCACCTCCCGTCTGCTCACCGTCGGTGTCGTCGGCGCGGGCCGCGTCGGCGCCGTGCTGGGTGCCGCGCTCGCCGCCGCCGGGCACCGGGTGGCCGCCGTCTCCGGCAGCTCCGGAGCCAGCCGCGCCCGCCTCGCCCTGCTGCTGCCCGAGGTGCCCCGCCGCCCGGCCGCGGCGGTGGCCCACGCCGCCACCGACCTGCTGCTCATCGCGGTACCGGACGACAGGCTGGGCGCTGTGGTGGCCGACCTCGCCCAGCGGGGTGCGCTGCACCCGGGCCAGATCGTCGCGCACACCTCGGGAGCGCACGGCCTGGCCGCGCTGGGGCCGGCCGTCTCGGCCGGAGCCCGCCCGCTCGCCCTGCACCCCGCGATGACCTTCACCGGTACGCCGGACGACCTGCCCCGCCTCGACGGCATCTCGTACGGGGTGACCGCACCGGCGGAGTTGCGCCCACTGGCCGCCCGACTGGTCGCCGACCTCGGCGGCGTGCCCGAGTGGGTGGCCGAGTCGGACCGCCCGCTCTACCACGCCGCGCTGGCCCACGGCGCGAACCACCTGGTGACCCTGGTCAACGAGGCGACCGACCGGTTGCGCGACGCCGGGGTGTCCCGGCCGGAGAAGGTGCTCGCCCCGCTGCTGCGGGCCGCCCTGGAGAACGCGCTGCGGCTCGGCGACGACGCGTTGACCGGCCCGGTCTCCCGTGGCGACGCGGGCACCGTACGGCGGCACCTGGACCGGTTGGCGGCCACCGCGCCGGAGTCCGTCCCCGCGTACCTGGCGTTGGCCCGTCGTACCGCCGACCGGGCGATCGCCGCCGGCCGCCTCCGGCCGGTGGACGCACAGTCGCTGCTCGGCGTGCTGGCCGACAGCGGTCGGGAGGTGGCCGCGTGAGCGCGAGGAGTGAGCCGATCTTGCGAGCCCCGCAGTCGCGAACCGAGGTGGCGGCATGACCGAGCTTGTCCACACGCGCGCCGAGTTGGGGCGCGCCCGGGCCGGGTTGAAAGGCACGGTCGGGGTGGTGATGACCATGGGTGCGCTGCACGCCGGGCACGAGACGCTGCTGCGCGCGGCCCGGGAACAGGCCGACCACGTGCTGGTGACGATTTTCGTGAACCCGTTGCAGTTCGGGCCGAACGAGGACTTCGACCGCTACCCGCGCACCCTCGACGCCGACCTGGAGGTGTGCCGGAGGGCGGGTGCCGATCTGGTCTTCGCCCCGTCGGTGGCGGACATGTATCCGGACGGGCAGCCCCGGGTCCGCCTCGACCCGGGTCCGCTCGGCGCTGAGCTGGAGGGGGCGAGCCGTCCCGGCTTCTTCCACGGGGTGCTCACCGTGGTGCTGAAGTTGCTCCAGCTCACCCGGCCGGACCTGGCGTTCTTCGGCGAGAAGGACTACCAGCAGCTGACCCTGGTCCGGCGGATGGCCCGCGACCTGGACGTGCCGGTCGAGGTGGTCGGCGTGCCGACCGTCCGGGAGCCGGACGGGCTGGCCCTGTCCAGCCGCAACCGCTACCTGAGCGAGTCGGAGCGGGCCGCCGCGCTGAGCCTGTCCGCCGCGTTGCGGGCCGGTGCGCGGGCCGCCGACGACGGTCGGGACGCGGGGGCGGTGCTGACCGCGGCGCACGCCGCGTTCGGTGCCGGTACGCCCGGTGCCCGCCTCGACTACCTGGTGCTCACCGACCCCGACCTGGAACCGGGACCGGTGTCCGGGCCGGCCCGGTTGGTGATCGCCGCCTGGGTGGGTGCCACCCGGTTGATCGACAACGCGGCGATCCACCTCGCCCCGCGCCCCTGACCCGGCCGCACCACCCGCCACCAATCCCGCGAAAGGCCACCCCGATGTTGCGGACCATGCTCAAGTCGAAGATCCACCGAGCCACGGTGACCCAGGCCGACCTGCACTACGTCGGTTCGGTGACGGTGGACGAGGACCTGCTCGACGCCGCCGACCTGCTCCCCGGCGAGCAGGTGGCGATCGTGGACATCACCAATGGCGCCCGGCTGGAGACGTACGTGATCCCGGGCGAGCGGGGCAGCGGCGTGATCGGTATCAACGGTGCCGCCGCGCACCTGGTGCACCCCGGCGACCTGGTCATCCTGATCTCGTACGGGCAGATGGACGACGCCGAGGCCCGGTCGTACCGGCCCCGGGTGGTGCACGTCGACGCCGACAACCGGGTGATCGAGTTGGGCGCCGACCCGGCTGCGGCCGCACCTGGCACGGCCGGGAACCCGGTGCCCAGCCCGTTGGCCGTGTCCGGAGTCTGATCCCGGGTACCACGATTCCGGTCTGTCACCGGACTGTCATTTCCGGTTACCCTGGGCGCGCTGGCGGAAGCCGGTCGGTGGCTGGGGGAGGCCGCGATGCGCCGTGCCATGACGACCCTGTTCGCCGCTGTTGCCACGGCGGCGCTGCTGGTGGGCTGTGCCGGGTCCGACGGTCTGGACGGTGATCTGACCGACGACTGGGCGGCCCTGCCGGCGCCGTCGGCGTTCACCCCGGCAGCCGGCGTGTGTCACGCCGCCGACTTCACCGATCTGGTCAGCCTGGCCAGCTACCAGCCGGTGGACTGCGCCGGCCCGCACCGGCTGGAGACCGTGCACGTGGGGGCGTTCCCGGCCGAGCGGACGACCGCCCCGGCGGGTGGTTCGGCGGAGTTGCGCGGCGCGTTCGCCGAGTGCGACACCCGGGCGGCCGGCTACCTGGGTGACGACTGGCGGTCGGGCCGGCTGCGGCTGTCAGTGGCGCTGCCCAACGGGCCGGGCTGGGCGGCGGGTTCCCGGTGGTTCCGCTGTGACGTCACCGAGCTGACCACAGTCGAGGCGGCGGCCACCGTGGTGGTCCGGTCGGGCAGTCTGCGGGACGCCTTGAAGGGGCCCACAGCGCTGCGCCTGGGTTGCCAGCAGACCCGCGCGGGTGCCGGCCGGGGGGTGCAGACGTTGGCCCCGGTGGAGTGCGGAGCACAGCACGACGCGGAGTTCGTCGGGGTGTGGCGTGCGCCGGATCGGCCGTACCCGACCCGGGACGCCGACTGGCTGCCGCTCTACACGGGTTGTCGCAGCGTCCTCGCCCGGTACGCGGGCGTACCGGACGACGCCGAGCTGCGTTTCCGCAGCGGTGTGGTGGTCCGACCGCCGGGGGCGGGGCGCTGGAAGGTGGGTGATCGGGGGGTCCGCTGCTATCTGTGGCTCAGCGACCGTACGGTGACCGCCTCCCTGAAGGGCGCGGGCCCGGCGGGTCTGCCGGTGCGGACGAAGTGACAGTGGCCTGACGGTCGGTGCGGCGCGGCGCGCGCCGGACGGCGTCGCCCAAACCACTCGTCCCGCCCCCGCCGCCCCGGGCGAGGACGGTTCGGGTTGACTGGGGGAATGCGTTTCCCGACCGTCGACCTGCCCGCCCTGCCCACGCTGCTGGCCGCGCCAGCGCCCGGCTGGGTGGAGACCACCGACGTGATCGTGGTGGGTTCCGGCGTGGCCGGGTTGACCGCGGCGCTGCACCTGCGCGAGGCGGGTCTGCACGTCACGGTGGTCACCAAGGTCAACATCGACGACGGCTCGACCCGTTGGGCGCAGGGCGGCATCGCCGCCGTGCTCGACCCGGCCGACTCCCCGGCGGCGCATGCCCGGGACACCGAGGTCGCCGGGGTCGGGCTGTGCGACCCGGCGGCGGTCCGGGTGCTGGTCGAGGAGGGCCCGACCCGGCTGCGTGAGCTGATGCGGATCGGCGCCGAGTTCGACAGACACCCGGACGGCTCGTTGATGTTGACCCGCGAGGGCGGGCACCGGGCGGACCGGATCGTGCACGCCGGCGGGGACGCCACCGGCGCGGAGGTGCAGCGGGCCCTGCACGCCGCCGTGCAGCGCGACCCGTGGATCCGGCTGGTCGAGCACGCCCTCGTGCTGGACCTGCTGCGTGCGCCCGGCGACGGCCCGGACGGGCTCGGCCCGGCGTGCGGGATCACCCTGCACGTGTTGGGCGAGGGCAGCGAGGACGGCGTCGGCGCGCTGCTGGCCCGCGCGGTGGTGCTCGCCACCGGCGGAATGGGGCAGGTCTTCTCGGCCACCACCAACCCGGCGGTGTCCACGGGGGACGGGGTGGCGCTGGCGCTGCGGGCCGGCGCGGCGGTGACCGACGTGGAGTTCGTCCAGTTCCACCCGACCGCCCTGATCACCCCGGGCGGCGCGGGGGTGCCCGGGGCCGGGCACGCGCAGCAGCCGCTGGTCTCCGAGGCGTTGCGCGGCGAGGGCGCGTACCTGGTGGACGCGGACGGCAAGCGGTTCATGGTGGGCCAGCACGAGTTGGCCGAGCTGGCACCCCGGGACGTGGTGGCCAAGGGCATCCACCGGGTGTTGGTGGCCACCGGCGCGGACCACGTCTTCCTCGACGCGCGGCACCTGGGCGGCGACTTCCTGGCCGGCCGGTTCCCCACCATCGTGGCGTCCTGCCTGGCGATCGGCGTGGACCCGGCGACCGACCTGATCCCGGTGGCGCCGGCCGCCCACTACGCCTCCGGCGGGGTCCGGACCGACCTCCGTGGCCGTACCTCCATCCCCGGCCTGTACGCCTGCGGCGAGGTGGCCTGCACCGGCGTGCACGGTGCGAACCGGCTGGCCAGCAACTCGCTGCTGGAGGGGCTGGTCTTCTCCCGGCGGATCGCCGAGGACATCGCGGCCGGCCTGCCCGAGCAGGCCCAGCCGGCGGACGTGGGCGCCTGGCGTGGCGGTACGGGCTGGGTGCTGCCGGCGGAGGTGACGCCGAGCCTGCAACGGGCGATGACCCGGGGGGCGGGGGTGCTCCGATCCGCGGCGACGCTGGCCGAGACGGCCGGGACGTTGACCGAGCTGGGTGTTGCCCGGGGTCGCCCGCGCACCGCCGACTGGGAGGCGACGAACCTGCTGACCGTGGCGTCGACGCTGGTCGCCGCCGCGTACGCCCGTGGTGAGACCCGGGGCTGCCACTGGCGGGAGGACTTTCCGACGGCCGACGAACGGTGGCTGGGCCATCTCGTCGGGGCGGTCGGGGCGCAGGGCCTGGTGACGCAACAGTGGGAGGGGAGTTCACGGTGAGCGCGACGGAGATGGCTCCGACAGGGTCGACGGCGGCGTTGCAGGCGGCCGGGCTGGATCCGGCACAGGTGCGGCGGATGATCGAGGGCGCGCTGGTCGAGGATCTGGGCCCGGACTTCCTGGACGTCACCAGCGTGGCCACCATTCCGGCGGGGCAGACCGACACGGCCGACCTGGTGGCCCGCGCGGACGGGGTGGTGGCCGGGATGGCGGTGGCCGCAGCGGTGTTCGAGCTGGTGGGTGAGGTGACCGGCTTCGGTCGTACCGTCGAGGTGTCGGTGTTGGCCCGCGACGGTGAGCGGGTGGCTCGCGGCGACGTGCTGGCGACGGTGACCGGGCCGACCCGGTTGCTGCTGACGGCCGAGCGGACGGCGCTCAACCTGCTCTGCCGGATGTCCGGGGTGGCCACCCACACCCGCGCCTGGGCGGACGCGTTGGCCGGCACGAAGGCGATGGTGCTGGACACCCGCAAGACGACGCCGGGCCTGCGGGCTCTGGAGAAGTACGCGGTGCGGGCGGGCGGTGGTACCAACAAGCGGATGGGCCTCTACGACGTCGCCATGATCAAGGACAACCACAAGCTGGCGGCCGGGGGCATCACGGCGGCCTACCGGCGGGTCCGGGAGACGTTCCCGGAGGTGCCGGTGCAGGTCGAGGTGACCACTGTCGACGAGGCGGTGGAGGCGGTGGAGGCCGGGGCGAACTTCCTGCTCTGCGACAACATGACGCCGGAGGCGCTGGCCGAGGCGGTGGCCGCGGTGGGTGACCGGGCGGAGTTGGAGGCGACCGGTGGGCTGACCCTGGAGGTGGCCGGCCGGTACGCGACAACCGGCGTGGACTTCCTCTCGGTGGGCGCGTTGACGCACTCGTCGCCGATCCTGGACATCGCGATGGACCTGCGTACCGACTAGTTGTCTAGGCTGCGTGCGTGCTGCTCTGCATCGACATCGGAAACACCAACACCGTGCTGGCGACCTTCGACGGCGACAAGCTGGTGCACTCCTGGCGGATCAAGACCGATGCCCGCTCGACGGCGGACGAGCTGGGCCTGAAGTTCCGGGGCCTGCTCGCCGGGGACAACGTCGAGATCACCGGCGTGGCCGCCTGCTCCACCGTGCCGGCCGCGTTGCGGTCGCTGCGGACCATGCTCGGCCGCTACTACGCCGACCTGCCGAGCGTGATCGTGGAGCCCGGTGTGCGGACCGGCGTGCAGTTGGCGATCGACAATCCGAAGGAGGTGGGTGCCGACCGGGTGGTGAACACCCTGGCGGCGTACACCCTCTACGGCGGTCCGTCGATCGTTGTGGACTTCGGCACCACCACCAACTTCGACGTGATCAGCGAGCGCGGTGAGTTCCTGGGCGGCGCGTTCGCCCCGGGTATCGAGATCTCCTTCGACGCGCTGGCCGCCCGGGCGGCGCAGTTGCGCAAGGTGGAGGCCACCAAGCCCCGCTCGGTGATCGGCAAGAACACCGTGGAGTGCCTTCAGGCCGGCCTGTACTTCGGCTTCGCCGGGCAGGTGGACCGGATCGTCGAGCGGATGACCGAGGAGCTGGGCGAGGTGCGGGCGGTGATCGCCACCGGCGGCCTTGCCTCCCTGGTGATCAACGAGTGCCGCAGCATCACCCACCACGAGCCGATGATCACGCTGATCGGTCTGCGGATGGTCTACGAACGCAACAGGTGACGCCGGCCGCGGGGCGTCAGCGCCGCCGGGCGCGCAGGACGACAGTGCGGTACGGCAGGTCGACGCTCGCGCGTCCGGCCAGGTCCGGGTGGCTGTCGAAGAGGGCTCGCAGCTCCCTGTCGATGGCGGCCCGCCGTTGCGCCGGGGCGGTCAGCCAGTACGAACGGGTGTGCAGCATGGCGACCAGCTCGTCCGGCGTGAGCGTGACGTGGTGGGTGAACTCGCCCAGCTCGATCGCCCCGAAGGCGGGGCCGAAGTCGGTGTACCTCCCGACCACGTCGCCGGCGTTGTCCCCCAGGTGGGCGATCCGGCCCAGTTCGGCGACCCAACCCACCCGATCGTCCCGGAGGTTCCAGATCGGGGCGAACGTCCCGCCGGGCCGCAGCACCCGCGCGATCTCGGCGTGCGCCCGCTCCCGGTCGAACCAGTGGTACGCCTGCCCCACCACCACGGCGTCGGCCGCCAGGTCGGGCAGCGGCAGTGACTCGGCGCCGCCGGCCAACGCGGTGGTGCCCGGGGTGGCGGCGTCCAGTTGGGCGCGCATCTGCGGGTCCGGCTCCACCGGGGTCACCCGGTGGCCGAGGTCGAGCACCCCACGGGTGAGGATGCCGGTTCCTGCACCCAGGTCGACGACCCGGGCGGAATCGCCCAGCCCGTCCAGCGCCCACCGCACGGCGCTGTCGGGATAGCGGGGCCGAAACCGGTCGTAGTCGGCAGCAGCCATCCCGAACGAGAGTGCCTGAGTGTGATCCGCCATGACGGGCAGGTTATCCGGTAACAGCCACCTGAGCGCTTGAGTACGCTCGGGCCTGACCCCCCGTAGTCATCGTGACGAGGAAGCGTGCCGTGAGCGAGCAGAACCCCGTGCCAGTGGACCCCGCCGACGACCTTCCGGAGCAGATGAAGGTCCGCCGGGAGAAGCGGGACCGGATGCTCGCCGAGGGCGTCGAGCCCTACCCGGTCGGCTTCCCCCGCACCACCACCCTGGCGCAGGTCCGGGCGGCCTACGCCGACCTGCCGACCGACACCGCGACCGGCGACCAGGTCGCTGTCACCGGCCGGGTGATCTTCGTACGCAACACCGGCAAGCTCTGCTTCGCGACCCTGCGGGACGGCGACGGCACCGAGTTGCAGGCGATGCTCTCCCTGGACCGGGTCGGGCCGGAGCGGCTGGAGGCGTGGAAGCGCCTGGTCGACCTCGGCGACCACGTCGGCGTCACCGGTGAGGTGATCACCAGCCGTCGGGGTGAGCTGTCGGTGCTGGCCCAGCAGTGGGAGATGACGGCGAAGGCGCTGCGACCGTTGCCGGTGGCCCACAAGCCGCTGTCCGAGGAGGCGCGCGTCCGGCAGCGTTACGTCGACCTGATTGTCCGGCCGCAGGCACGGGAGATGGTGCGTACCCGGGCCGCCGCCGTACGCAGTCTGCGCGATTCACTGCACGGGCAGGGCTTCATCGAGGTGGAAACGCCGATGTTGCAACTGCTGCACGGGGGCGCGGCAGCCCGACCGTTCGTGACCCACAGCAATGCGTTGAACACCGATCTGTATCTGCGAATCGCTCCGGAACTGTTTCTCAAGCGCGCTGTGGTCGGCGGCGTCGACCGCGTCTTCGAGATCAACCGCAACTTCCGTAATGAGGGTGTCGACTCTTCGCACTCACCCGAGTTCGCGATGCTGGAGACTTACCAGGCGTACGGCGACTACGACACGATGGCCGAGTTGACCCGCAATCTCGTGCAACAGGCGGCGATCGCGGTGAGCGGCTCGACGGTGGTGACCCACGCCGACGGTCGGGAGTTCGACCTGGGCGGCGAGTGGCGGTCCGTGACGTTGTTCGGTGTGCTTTCCGAAGCGCTGGGCGAGGAGGTCTCGGTCCGCACCGAACGCTCCCGCCTGGTGGAGTACGCGGACAAGGTGGGATTGGCCGTGGACCCGAAGTGGGGCCCGGGCAAGCTCGCCGAGGAGCTGTTCGAGGAACTGGTCGTTCCCGGCCTGCAGGCGCCGACCTTCGTCCGGGACTACCCCGAGGAGACGAGCCCGCTCACCCGGGCGCACCGCAGCGAGCCGGGGCTGGCCGAGAAGTGGGACCTCTACGTGCTCGGCTTCGAGCTGGGCACCGCGTACTCCGAGCTCGTCGACCCGGTCGTGCAGCGGGAGCGGCTGATCGCCCAGGCGCAGTTGGCCGCCCGTGGCGACGACGAGGCGATGCGTCTCGATGAGGACTTTCTTCGGGCGATGGAGTATGGAATGCCGCCGGCCGGCGGTATGGGAATGGGAATCGACCGGCTGTTGATGGCGCTGACCGGCCTCGGAATTCGGGAAACGATCCTCTTCCCCTTGGTCCGCCAGGAGTAGTCCCGCCCCGGCTCACGGCGGGCCGTAACGGGGTCCTATTGACGCGACGAGCGGCGCGGGGGTTATTGTGCTCTAGTTAGCAGGAGCGCCCTGCTCGAAAGGAATGTGGGACGTGGCCAAGCAGATCATTCACAAGCTGGTCGATGACCTGGACGGCGGGGACGCGGACGAGACCGTCAAGTTCGCCCTCGACGGCGTTCAGTACGAGATCGACCTGTCGAGCGCCAACGCCGCGAAATTGCGTGATGCATTTGCCGCGTACGTTGGCGCCGGCACCAAGGTCGGCCGGGGCGGTGTCGTGATCGGTGGGCGGGCTGCCCGCGGTCGCGGTGGCGCGACCGCCGATCGGGAACAGAACAAGGCGATCCGGGAGTGGGCCAAGAAGGCCGGCAAGGACATCTCGGACCGGGGTCGTATCCCCCAGGAGATCGTTGACGAGTTCCACGCGAAGCGCTGACCCGTCAGCAGCGTGGTGGCCAACCGCCACCGCAGGCGACACCGACGCCGGGCCGGAGGAGTTCTCCGGGCCGGCGTCGCCGTATCCGGGATGTGGCGTCGGGTGCCCGTTCGGGGTATCTGGCCGTTTCACCACCTGCGTCGCGGTGGCCGCTCGGGGCGGCGTCGTTGGGTCTCGGTCCGGGTCGGGAAGCAATCCGGGTCGACCGTCGTTGTCCACAACCAGTGGACCAGCCGTCCACAACCTGTGGACAACCTCCCCGGGGCTGGCGCGACGCTTGTCGCGACCGCCGGTCCGGCCGCCCGGAGCCACCGGGAGCGCTTCCGGACCCCGGATCGGGCTCCGGTGGCGCCAGTCGGATTTCGCTCTGCGCGTAGCGACAGGGCTACCGGAACACCTCCTGAGCGCGGACGGTTGTTCAAAACGACGTGGAACTGACCCAGACCGGAGAGACACGACCTCAGCTGAGTCGGTCAGCGACGATAGAGTAAGGAGGCACGGACGCCCGTCCTGGACGTTCGTGCACCGGCCCCGCCAAGATCTTGACCATCAAGGCGCACGGCACGTGAGGAGCACGAGGGCATGTTCGAGCGGTTCACCGACCGAGCGCGACGGGTTGTCGTCCTGGCCCAAGAAGAGGCCCGGATGCTCAACCACAACTACATCGGTACGGAACACATCCTGCTGGGCCTGATCCACGAAGGTGAAGGCGTCGCGGCAAAGGCCCTGGAGAGCCTCGGCATCTCCCTGGAGGGCGTCCGCCAGCAGGTCGAGGAGATCATCGGCCAGGGCCAGCAGGCGCCGAGCGGGCACATCCCGTTCACGCCGCGGGCGAAGAAGGTGCTGGAGCTGTCGCTGCGCGAGGCGCTGCAGCTCGGCCACAACTACATCGGCACTGAGCACATCCTGCTCGGGCTGATCCGTGAGGGCGAGGGCGTCGCCGCCCAGGTGCTGGTCAAGCTCGGCGCCGACCTCAACCGGGTCCGCCAGCAGGTGATCCAGCTGCTCTCCGGCTACCAGGGCAAGGAGCCCGCCGCGGCGGGCGCCGCGCCGGGTGAGGCCGCGCCGTCGACCAGCCTGGTGCTGGACCAGTTCGGCCGCAACCTGACCCAGGCCGCCCGCGAGGGCAAGCTCGACCCGGTCATCGGGCGCGAGAAGGAAATCGAGCGGGTCATGCAGGTGCTCTCCCGCCGTACCAAGAACAACCCGGTCCTGATCGGTGAGCCCGGCGTCGGTAAGACCGCCGTGGTGGAGGGGCTGTCCCAGAAGATCATCAAGGGCGAGGTGCCCGAGACCCTCAAGGACAAGCAGCTCTACACGCTCGACCTGGGTGCGCTGGTCGCCGGTTCCCGCTACCGCGGTGACTTCGAGGAGCGCCTCAAGAAGGTGCTCAAGGAGATCCGCACCCGCGGCGACATCATCCTGTTCATCGACGAGATCCACACCCTGGTGGGTGCGGGTGCCGCCGAGGGCGCCATCGACGCCGCCAGCATCCTCAAGCCGATGCTGGCCCGTGGCGAGCTCCAGACCATCGGTGCCACCACCCTCGACGAGTACCGCAAGCACCTGGAGAAGGACGCCGCTCTCGAGCGCCGGTTCCAGCCGATCCAGGTGGGTGAGCCGTCGCTGGCCCACACCATCGAGATCCTCAAGGGTCTGCGCGACCGGTACGAGGCCCACCACCGGGTGAGCATCACCGACGCGGCGCTCGTGGCCGCCGCGACGCTGGCCGACCGGTACATCTCCGACCGCTTCCTGCCGGACAAGGCGATCGACCTGATCGACGAGGCCGGTGCCCGGATGCGGATCCGTCGGATGACCGCGCCGCCAGACCTGCGTGACTTCGACGAGCGCATCGCCCAGGTGCGTCGCGACAAGGAGTCCGCGATCGACGCGCAGGACTTCGAGCGCGCCGCCCAGCTGCGCGACAAGGAGAAGCAGCTGCTCGGCCAGAAGGCTCAGCGGGAGAAGGAGTGGAAGGCCGGTGACCTGGACGTCGTCAGCGAGGTTGACGACGAGCAGATCGCCGAGGTGCTCGGCAACTGGACCGGCATCCCGGTCTACAAGTTGACCGAGGAGGAGACCTCGCGCCTGCTGCGCATGGAGGACGAGCTGCACAAGCGCGTCATCGGCCAGGAGGACGCGGTCAAGGCGGTCTCGAAGGCGATCCGGCGTACCCGGGCCGGCCTGAAGGACCCGAAGCGCCCGTCGGGCTCGTTCATCTTCGCCGGCCCGTCCGGTGTCGGTAAGACCGAGCTGTCCAAGGCGCTCGCCGAGTTCCTCTTCGGCAGCGAGGACGCCCTCATCCAGCTGGACATGTCCGAGTTCCACGACCGTTACACGGTCTCCCGGCTCGTGGGTGCCCCTCCCGGCTACGTCGGTTACGACGAGGGCGGGCAGCTGACCGAGAAGGTGCGGCGTCGGCCGTTCTCGGTGGTCCTCTTCGACGAGATCGAGAAGGCCCACCCGGACGTGTTCAACACGCTCCTGCAGATCCTCGAAGATGGTCGGCTCACCGACGGTCAGGGTCGGATCGTGGACTTCAAGAACACGGTCATCATCCTGACCACCAACCTGGGCACCCGAGACGTCGCCAAGGCGGTGTCGCTGGGCTTCCAGCAGTCGGAGGACTCCGAGTCCAACTACGACCGGATGAAGCAGAAGGTCAACGACGAGCTCAAGCAGCACTTCCGGCCTGAGTTCCTCAACCGGATCGACGACACCATCGTCTTCCACCAGCTGCGTCAGACCGAGATCCTCTCGATCGTGGACATCATGATCCAGCGGATCGAGGGCCAGCTGCGGAACAAGGACATGGGTCTGGAGCTGACCGACAACGCCAAGAAGTACCTGGCCGCGAAGGGCTTCGACCCGGTGCTCGGTGCCCGTCCGCTGCGTCGCACGATCCAGCGCGACATCGAGGACAACCTGTCCGAGCGGATCCTGTTCAACGAGCTGACCCCCGGTCAGATCGTGGTGGTCGACTGCGAGGGCGACCCGGACGACATCGACAAGTCCAAGCTCGTCTTCCGGGGCTCGGACAAGCCGGTCGAGGTTCCGGACGCCGTCCCGGCCGATCTCGGTGGCACTGCCGCCGGCACCGCGGCAGCGGCGACGGACGAGGTGGCATAACCAGCAGCAAGAAAGGTGGGGCCCCGGTGGCGTGAGCCACCGGGGCCCCACCTTTCTGCGCTACCCCCACAGGTCATCACACGCGGTCGCAGTACCTGTGTGCGCCCGCCGTGGTTGTCCGCGCCTGGCCCTCGTCCGTCCGCGCGCCTGCCCGCGCCTGCCGCTGGTAACCGCGCCGCGCCACGCAAGATCTACGCAACATCAGGGAAGTTGCTGCCTCACGGCCTCCGGAGGCAGCAACTTCCCTGATGTTGTGGCGGAGTGGCGGCTGGCGGTGCGGCGCGGCAGGACGCGGCGGGTGGGGCAGGGCGGTGCAGGAGGCGGCGGGACAGGCAGGGCGGGTGGGTCAGGTGGTCAGATCGGCTGTCGGGTGGGACGGGCCGTCGCCGGCCAGGCGAAAGGAGTCGGTGCCGACGGGCTCGACCAGCCCGTCCTGCACCAGGCCGGCGAGGGCGCGGGCGCGCTGCACGTCGTCGGTCCAGACCTGGTCCAGCCGCTGATGCGGAACCGGCCCGGTGCTGTCCCGCAGCACCCCGAGCAGCAGGCCGCGTACCTGTCGGTCGGTGCCCGCGTACCGCTGGGGTCGACGGGTTGGCCCCACCGGTGCCTGCTGGCCGGACGCCCGCCAGGCGCAGCTCGACTCGACGGGGCAGGCCGTGCAGCGCGGCGACCGGGCGGTGCAGATCACCGCTCCCAGCTCCATGAACGCCGCACTGGCCAGCGCTGCGGCGGCCGGTTCCAGTGGGAGCAGCTCTTCGGTGGCGACCAGGTCGGCGGGTCGGGTGACCGGCCCGGCGTCCGGTTCACCGGCCACTGCCCGGCACACGACCCGGCGTACGTTGGTGTCGACCACCGGGTGCCGCTGCCCGTAGGCGAAGGCGGCCACCGCCCGCGCGGTGTAGGTGCCGACGCCGGGCAGTGCCAGCAGGTGCTCCAGGCGGTCCGGCACCTGGCCGGCGTGCCGGTCGACGATCGCGACCGCGCATTCGCGCAGCCGCACAGCCCGACGGGGGTAGCCGAGGCGTCCCCACATCCGGATCGCCTCGGCGGGGGTGTCCGCCGCCAACGCGGCCGGCTCCGGCCACCGTGCCAGCCAGGCCTGCCATGCCGGCACCACCCGGACGACCGGCGTCTGCTGAAGCATGACCTCGCTGATCAGGATGGCCCACGGGGTGACACCGGGCTCGCGCCACGGCAGGTCCCGGGCGTGCCGCTGGAACCATCGGCTGACCACTGTGGCGAAGTCGGGTTGAGTCATGGCGTCGTCGATGATGTCACGCCCGGCGTTCCCGTTGGTTGGGCGGCTCGGGCGGGGTGCCACGTCGTCGTTCGGCGGACGGGGGAGAATGCCCGGATGAACGAGCTCGCGATCACCGTCATCGGTCGGGACCGGCCGGGCATCGTGGCCGACGTCGCGGAGGTGCTGGCCCGACTGGGCGCGAACCTCACCGACAGCACGATGACGCGGCTGCGGGGGCATTTCGCGATGACCCTCATCTGCACCGGGCCGGCCGCCGCCGAGGTCGAGGCCGCACTGGCGTCACTGACCGCCGAGGGCCACCTGTTGGCGACGGTACGCGCGGTCACCCCGGACGGCGACGTGCCGCCGGCTGGTGAGCCGTACGTGATGGCGGTGCACGGTTCGGACCGGATGGGGATCGTCGCGGCGATGACCCGGGTGCTGGTGGACGCCGGGGGGAATGTCACCGACCTGAGCACGCGGTTGACCGGTGAGCTCTACGTGGTCCTGGCGGAGGTCGAGTTGCCGGCCGGGGTGGCGGACACTCTGGTCGACCGGCTGCACCGGACGGCTGCCGAGCTGGGCGTGGAGGTCACCCTCCGGCCGGCGGACCCGGATCTGCTGTGACGGGCGAGGAGCGCGTGCCGGACGTCGAGGCGTACACCGGTCTGGGTGACTGGACGCCGGGCTCGCTGGCGGTGCCTGGCGTGGTGCGGCCGGTGGTGTCCGCCCCGCATGCGGTGTTGAGCCGGGCCGCGGACGAGGTCGATCCCACCGCCGCGGAGACGGTCCAGTTGGCGGCCGACCTGGTGGCCACGATGCGGGTCTCACCAGGCTGCGTCGGGCTGGCCGCACCGCAGGTCGGGGTGGGCGCTCGGGTCTTCGCTGTCGACGTGACCGGGCATCCGAAGGCGGTGACGGTGCACGGCACCTTCGTGCTGTGCAACGCGCGGGTGGTCGAGGCGACCCGGTGGAAGCCGGGCCGGGAGGGCTGCATGTCGGTGCCGGACCTGACCGGTGACGTGAAGCGGGCCAGCCGGTTGGTGGTGGAGGGTGACCTGCCGGGCAGTGGCGAGCCGGTCCGGTTGGTGACCGACGGCTTCGAGGCTCGGGCGTTGCAGCACGAGATCGACCATTGCGCGGGGCTGCTCTTCCTGGACCGGGTGGCCGGTGCGCACGCGATCTACCAGCGCAAGGTCTACCTGTGACCGGTGCGTCATCCGTCCTCAGTGGACGGTGGGGCGTACCCCTCGAATCGGTTCCGGCGCGTCGCGCCGCACTGCCGGGTACGGCGCGGCTACGGTGGAGGGCATCATGCGTCTGACGGTCGGCCCCCTGCCACCCGCCGTGTACTGGCGGCGTCGCGCCGTCGTACTCGGAGCGGGGTTTCTGTTCCTGATTGTCCTGCTCTACTCCTGCACCGGTTCGGATCGATCCGGCGGTCAGAAGCCGACGGCGGGCGGCACCCCGTCGGCGACGTCCGCCGCGACGTCTGATCCTGGCGGGCCGGTGCTGACACCGCAGACCGGATCTCCGTCACCGCCCGCGCCCGGTGATTCGGCTGCGACGACTCCGAGCCCGGCGATCACCAGCAACACCCCGCCGCTGGGTGCGGCGGCCGGTTCGGCGGACGACGGCACCTGCACCGACGGAGAGATCAGCGTCGTCGCGTCGGCGAGCCAGACCTCGGTGCAACGGGGCGCCGTGGTCGAGCTGCAACTGAAGATCAAGAACACGTCGGACCGGACGTGCAGTCGCAACGTGGGCGCCGACCTGCAGGAGATCTTCATCAAGTCCGGTGCCGAGAAGGTCTGGTCGTCGGACACCTGCGGCAAGGTCCAGGGCTCGGACCCGCAGTCCTTCACGCCAGGCTTCGTGCGCTCCTACGAGGTGCCGTGGAACGGGCGGGACACCAGCCGCTGCGACGGTGCGCTGGCCGGCGGGCCGTTCGCCCCGGTCGGGTCGTACCAGGTGTTCGCCCGGGTCGGCACGAAGCTCAGCGAGCCGGTGAAGCTGACCGTCACCGGCTGAGCCCGGTCAGACGTAGCGTTCCAGGATGGATGCCTCGGCGAGCCGGGACAGCCCTTCACGCACGCCGCGGGCCCGGGCGTCGCCGACCCCTTCGACGGCTTGCAGGTCCTCCACTGTCGCGCCGAGCAGCCGCTGGAGGCTGCCGAAGTGCAGCACCAGGCGGTCGACCACAGCCACCGGGAGCCGGGGCACCTTGGCCAGCAGTCGGAAGCCGCGCGGGCTGACCGCGGCGTCGAGCGCGTCGGACGCGGCCGGGTAGCCGATCGCCTTGGCGACCGACACCAGGTCGATCAGCTCGGTGGCACCGAGCAGGTCCAGCTCGACAAGAGCCTCGTCCAGGGTGCGGGACTTGCGGCCGACCGGGAGGTAGTCCCGGATGACCAAGGTCCGGTCGGCGTCCACGCCGGCCATCAGCTCGTCGAGTTGCAGGGCGAGCAGGCGGCCGTCGGTGCCCAGCTCCACCACGTAGCCGGCGATCTCGTCGGCGATCCGGCGAACCATCTCCAGTCGCTGCACCACTGCCACCGCGTCCCGCACGGTGACCAGATCCTCGATCTCCAGGGCGGAGAGCGTGCCGGAGACCTCGTCCAACCGGAGCTTGTAGCGCTCCAGGGTGGCGAGCGCCTGGTTGGCGCGGGAGAGGATGGCCGCCGAGTCGTCGAGCACGTGTCGTTGGCCGTTGACGTAGAGGCTGATGATCCGCATGGACTGGCTCACCGAGATGACCGGATAGCCGGTCTGGCGGGCCACCCGCTCGGCGGTGCGGTGCCGGGTGCCGGACTCCTCGGTCGGGATGGACGGGTCAGGCATCAGGTGCACGGCGGCCCGGACGATCCTGGTGCCGTCGCTGGAGAGCACAACGGCGCCGTCCATCTTGCACAGCTCGCGCACCCGGGTCGCGGAGAACTCCACGTCCAACGGGAAGCCACCGGTGCACAGGCCCTCGACGACCTTGTCGTAGCCGAGCACGATGAGCGCACCCGTGCGACCCCGCAGGATGCGCTCCAGACCGTCGCGTAGGGCGGTGCCCGGGGCCATCAGGGCGAGATTGGCGCGCAGCGGATCTCCGGCGCTCCCGGCGGCCCCCGCAGTCACGCTCACGCTGATCGGGCGGGCGGGCGAGCCCACGGCGCCGGTGCGGGCCTGGGGCGGCGCGCCGGCTGGCTTGGTGGTATCGCGGTCGATCGGCACGGGCACAGTCTACGGACTGCCGTGCGGTGGGTGCTGTCGTGGTTACTGTGATGTGTCACGATGCCGCCCTCTCCACCGTTTCCCGCTTGCGACCCGCTGTCCGGTTTCGCCGCCCGCGTCGGCACGGTGGGTCACTCGGCGGACGCACGGGCCGCATGGTGCAGCGCCGAGCGGACGTCGGTGACCTCGGTCACCCGCATCTGCTCGGGCCCGGCACCGGTGCTGGCCGGGCCGCAGCCGGGCGGCACCAGGGCCACCTTGAACCCCAGCCGGGCCGCCTCGGCCAGTCGGCGCGGCACCGCCCCGACCCGCCGCACCTCGCCGGTCAGCCCCACCTCACCGATCGCCACCAGGTGCGGCGCGATCGCCAGGTTGAGCCCGCCGGAGGCGACCGCCAGGGCCACCGCCAGGTCGGCGGCCGGCTCCACCACCCGGATCCCGCCCACGGTGGCGGCGAAAACCTCCCGGTCGTGCAGGGTCAGCCGCTCGGTGCGCCGTTGCAGCACCGCGAGCACCATCGCCAGTCGCGCCGAGTCGAGGCCGGAGACGGTGCGTCGGGGAGAGCCCGCCACCGCCGCGCCGATCAGCGCCTGCACCTCGGTGACCAGGGCCCGTCGCCCTTCCATGGCCACCGTCACGCAGGTGCCCGGGACCGGCTCCGCGTAGCGGGTCAGGAACAGCCCGGACGGGTCGGCCAGGCTGCTGATGCCGCCCTCGTGCATCTCGAAGCAGCCGACCTCGTCGGCCGCGCCGAACCTGTTCTTCACGCCGCGCACCAGGCGCAGCGACGAGTGCTTGTCGCCCTCGAAGTGCAGCACCACATCGACCAGGTGCTCGAGCACCCGGGGCCCGGCCACCTGGCCGTCCTTGGTCACGTGCCCGACCAGCACGGTGGCGATGCCCCGCTCCTTGGCGACCGACACCAGCGCCGCGGTGACCGCGCGGACCTGGGTCACCCCACCGGGCACCCCCTCGGTGCCGGTCGTCGAGATGGTCTGCACCGAGTCGAGCACCAACAGCCCCGGCTTGACCGCGTCGAGGTGCCCGAGCACCGAGGCCAGGTCGCTCTCCGCGGCGAGGTAGAGCTGCTCGTGCAGGGTGCCCATGCGCTCGGCGCGCAGCCGCACCTGACTCACCGACTCTTCGCCACTGACCACCAGCGAGGGGCTGCCGGCATTGACCGCCCACTGCTGTGCCACGTCGAGCAGGAGGGTCGACTTGCCCACGCCGGGCTCACCGGCGAGCAACACCACGGCACCGGGGACCAGGCCGCCGCCGAGCACCCGGTCCAGCTCACTGACCCCGGTGGGACGGGCGCGGGCCGGAGCGGCGCTGATGGTGGCGATCGGCCGGGCCGGCTCGGACGGCATCCGGGAGCTGACCACCCGACCGGAGACGGTCGGGCCGGTCACCGTGCTCTCGACCACCGCCCCCCACTCGCCGCACTCGGGGCAGCGCCCCACCCACTTGGGCGGCTGGTGCCCGCACGCGTCGCACTGGTAGGCGGGACGCGGTTCGCGGGCGGCGGACCGGGCACGGGCGGCACCGGCCGTGCCGCCACGCGGAGGGGTCGATCGGGACGTGGTCACATCAGGACGCTAGCCCCCGCGTACGACGAAAACACCCCGGCGTGGTGGTCACCACGCCGGGGCGTTCGTCGATGTGCGGAACGGGTCACTCGTGGGTCGTGCCGCCCTCGTTGCCCTCGTAGCCGCCCTCGCGCTCGATGATCGGCGACGGAGGGGCCGCCGGGGTGAGCGGCACCGCGACCGGCGCCTGGCCGGTGACCGTGTTGCCGTTGCCGAAGTCGAAGGTCACCACGACGTTCTGACCGGAGCGCAGCGCCTCGGTCAGGCCGATCAGCCGGAGCTGCGAGGTGGCCTCGGAGTTGAGCTGGATGTAGCTCAACGGCGCCAGCTCGATCCGGGCCGGCTGGCCCGGGGCGGCCGGGCTGGCCGAACCGGACGCCCGCGCCGACTCCGGGGCGGACGGGGTGGCCGAGGACGACCCGGTCTCGGACGGCGTCGCCGACGGGCTCGGCGAACCCGAGGTGGAGTTCGACGGGCTGGCCGAACCGGACGGCGACGGGCTCTCCGAGGCGGACTCCGAGGCGGATGGCGACGGGCTCGCCGAGCCGCCGCTGATCACCACCTCGCGGGCGCTCTCGGTGGTGACGGTGACCGTCACCGTCTCCTTGGAGTCGTTGTAGATCACGGCGCCGAGGCCGGCGTCCTGCCCGGCCCGGTAACCCTCGGTGCCCGGGTAGTCCACCAGCAGGCCCCGCACCGAGAAGGAACCGTTGTCGGTCGTGAGGTTGACGCCCTGGACCGACGGCTCCTTCAACGCGGTCTCGGCGATCTGACCGGCGCCGCATCCCGAAGCCAGCAGGCTGGCCGCCGCAATCCCGGACAGCAACAGGGCCGCCCGCCGGGATCCCCTGATCGAGCGCGTCACGTCGGTCCTCCTCGTCACAATCCCCACCCGGGCCGTACGCCGGGCACGGTGGCCATACCCGCGCAGACCGCGCTCCAGGGTAGTTGGGGCTGATCGAGGCCCGCACGCGGACCCGGCAATGCCACCTGGCCGGGTGGCGTTCAGACCACCCGACCGCTCGCCACCAGCAGAACCACGTCGATGAGGGCCACCAGCATGACCGCCCGGAAGGCCGCCACCGGCCGCTGACCGGCCCGGCTCGCCGAGCGCCCCGCGTACCAGCTCAGCGGCGGCACCACGGCGGCCGTGCCGACCGCCGCCCAGCCGATCGCCGACGGCGGCCCGGGTGGCCCGAGGACCAGGGCCGCGGTCGCCGCGAGCAGGAGACCCGCCGCGGCCACCCGGCTGCCGGTGGCGCCCAACCGGTGGGGCAGGCCGCGCACGCCGGTGCGGGCGTCGTCGGCCAGGTCGGGCAGCACGTTGGCGAAGTGCGCGCCGGCGCCCAGACAGGCCGCCGCCGCCACCAACCAGACGGGCGGGGCCGGCTGACCGGGCAGTGCCAGCACCACGAAGGCGGGCAGCGCGCCGAACGACACGGCGTAGGGCAGCACCGAGAACGCGGTGGCCTTGAGCGGCCAGTCGTAGAGCAGGGCGGAGACCAGGGCGAGGGTCAGCCAGAACGCCGCCGCCGGGTTCGTGGTCAGCGCCAGCAGGGGGCAGGCCACCGCGGCCGCCACGGCGGCCCAGGCCGTGACGCGCCGACCGACCGCGCCACTGGCGACCGGTTTGTCGGTACGCCCCACAGTGGCGTCCCGCTCGGCGTCCAGCGCGTCGTTGGTCCAGCCGACAGCGAGCTGGCTGGCCAGCACGGCGAGCACCACCGAGACGATTCCGGCCGGCCGGTGGCCCACTCCCCACGCCAGCAGACCGGCCACCGTGGTCACCGCCGCGGCCGGTTCCGGATGGCTCGCTCTGACCAGCCCTAACACCCTCGACGACATAAGGGAAGTCTGGTCGTTACCGAGCAGTCGTGCCACGCTCGGTTCCATGCGAGACGTGGCTGCGGCCGGGGCGCCCACCGGGCCGAGGGTGCTGCCGCGAAACGATCCGCGGCAGTACGACGATCTGGCCGGTGAGTGGTGGCGGCCCGACGGCGCGTTCGCGATGCTGCACTGGTTGGCGGAGGCCCGTGCGGCGCTGGTGCCGCCGGCCACCCGTGCGGGCGCGTTGCTCGTCGATCTGGGTTGCGGTGCCGGCCTGCTCGCGCCGCACCTGGCCGGCAAGGGCTACCGCCACGTCGGGGTGGACCTGACCCGTTCGGCACTCGTCCAGGCGGCCGAGCACGGGGTAGGCGTGATCCAGGGGGACGCCACCGCCGTTCCGTTGCCCGACGGCTGCGCCGACGTGGTCTCCGCCGGCGAGCTGCTGGAGCACGTGCCGGACTGGCCGCGGGCGGTGGCCGAGGCGTGCCGGCTGTTACGCCCGGGTGGCGTGCTGGTGCTGGACACCCTGAACGACACGGCGCTGGCCCGGCTCGTCGCGGTCCGGATCGCCGAGCGGCTGCCGACGGTGCCGCGTGGCATCCACGATCCTCGGTTGTTCGTGGACGCGCGGGCGCTGGTGGCCGAGTGTGCCCGACACGGTGTGGACCTGCGGTTGCGCGGCATCCGGCCGCAGATCGGCGGGGTGCTCGCCTGGCTGCTGCGCCGCGCCCGTGCGGCCGGAACGCCCGGTGCGGTGCCCGCCGGCCCGGCGCCGCGCATCGTGCCGACCCGCTCCACCGCCGTGCTCTACCAGGGCCGGGGGGTCCGCAAAGGATAGTCAGGCCGTGGCGGGGTATGGAACGCCGAGGAGGGGACGAGATGACGGTGCACGCGCTTGAGGCAGCTCGCCGGTTGGCACCACGGTTCGCCGCGCGCGCGGCCGAGCACGACCGGGACGGTTCCTTCCCTGTGGACGACTTCGCCGACCTGCGCGAGGCCGGCCTGTTCGGGTTGATGGTGCCCCGGGCGCTCGGTGGCCTGGGCGCCACCTTCGCCGAGTACGCCGCGGTGGCCACTGAGCTTGCCCGGGGCAACGGTGCGACGGCCCTGGTCTTCAACATGCACGCCTCGGTGACCGGTGCGCTGGGTGCGGTCACCGAGGAGTTGGCCGAGGCGCTGGGCGTACCGGACGAGGCGTTGGCCGCCCGCGACCGGCTGCTCAGCGCGGCGGCGCAGGGCTCCTGGTACGCGGTCGCGATGAGCGAGCGGGGCGCGGGCGCGCGGTTGTCCCAGCTGAGCACCTCGTACACGCCGATCGACGGGGGCTGGCAGCTCAAGGGCAGCAAGACCTTCTGCTCCGGTGCCGGGCACGCGGACGGCTACCTGGTGGCGGCACGCAGCGCGGCCGACCAGTCGGTGGTGTCCCAGTTCCTGGTGCCGGCCGGTGACGGGTTGACCGTGGAGCCGACCTGGGACTCGCTCGGCATGCGCGCCACCTCCTCCCACGACCTGCACCTGGACGTCAGCGTGCCCGCCGACCGGCTGCTCGGTGGGGTGGAGGGGCTGGCGCTGGTGGTCGCCCAACTGATGCCGCACTGGCTGGTGGCCAGCTACGCGGCGGTCTACGTGGGCGTGGCCCGCGCGGCGATCGATGCGGCGGCCGAGCACCTCAACGCCCGCAACCTGGCCGGTCTGCCGGCGGTACGGGCCCGGCTGGGTCGGGCGGACGCGGCGACGGCCGCCGCGCAGCTGGTGGTGGCGGAGGCGGCCCGCCGGGTGGACGAGGCGCCCGGTGACGAGGAGACCAACCGGTGGGTGTGGCGGGCGAAGCTGCTCGCCGGCACCACGGCCGCCGAGGTGGCGGCGTCGGTGTTGGAGGCGGCGGGCACCTCGGCGACCCGCCGTGGTCATCCGCTGGAGCGGCTCTACCGCGACGCCCGCTGCGGGTCACTGCACCCGGCCACGTCGGATGTCTGCGCCGACTGGCTCGGCATCGCCGCACTGGGTGGCGACCCGGATCGTGACGGATCGGCACCACGTTGGTGAGCCCGCGCCACCGGGCTCGCACGGGAGAACGACCAGCCGGCGTGGCTGGTGGGACGGCCAGGGGGAGGACAGCATCTGACGAGAGGTGGGGATCGTGTCCGTACCAGTGATCGCGGGGCTCGGGACAGCACAGCCGCCGTCCGCTTCGCAGGACGAGTTGTGGGAGGGCTTCTTCTCCCGGCACTTCTCCGGCACCACCCGGTCGTTGGCCCAGCGGATCTTCGCCAACTCCGGGGTGACCCGGCGGCAGGCTGCGGTGAACCCGCTGCTGGAGGACGTCTCGGACTGGCCGACCGAGCGCCGGATGCGCCGCTACCAGGTGGAGGCGCTGCCGCTGGGCAAGGAGGCGGTGGGCCGCGCGTTGACGGCGGCCGGGCTGAGCGCCGGTGACATCGGGTTGTTCATCGTCTGCTCCTGCACCGGGTACGCCACCCCGGGGCTGGACATTCTGCTCGCCCGGGACCTGGGCATGGCCGCGGACACCCAGCGGATGGTCATCGGCCACATGGGTTGTTACGCGGCGCTGCCGGGGCTCGGCGCGGCGAGCGACTTCGTCACTGCCCGGGGGCGTCCGGCGCTGCTGCTCTGCGCGGAGCTGACCAGCCTGCACATCCAGCCGTCCAGCGCCCGGGTGGACACCCAGCAGATCGTCTCCCACGCGCTCTTCTCGGACGCCGCGGTCGCCGCCGTGGTCGTGCCGGGCGGCCCGGGGTACGCGCTGCGTGAGGTCACCGCAGTCACCGACACCTCGACCGCTGACCACATGACCTGGGACGTCACCGACGCGGGGTTCCGGATGGGGTTGTCGCCGAAGGTGCCGCAGGTGCTGTCGAGGCACGTCCGAGGGCTCGTCGACGAGCTGCTGGCCCGGCACGGGATGACCAGCTCCGAGGTGGACGGTTGGGCGGTGCACCCGGGCGGGCCGCGGATCCTCAACGTGGTGGAGCGGGAGCTGGCGCTGCCCCCGCTGGGGCTGGCGGCGTCCCGGGCGACGCTTGACGAGCACGGCAACTGCTCGTCGCCGACGGTGCTGCTGATCCTGGACCGGTTGCGCCGGGCGACACCGGCGGCTCGGCACGTCGTCATGCTGGCCTTCGGCCCCGGCCTCACCCTGTACGCCGCCCTGCTCGATCGACAGGACTGAGCCTCCGGCCGGTACGCTCGTGCTGTGGATGCGACAGCGGACGACCGGCTCCGCTCGGTGGTGCTGTTCGGTGGCGCGGCGGCCGTTCTGATCGTGGGCGGCTGGTGGTGGCACTCTGCCGCGCCCTCGTCGACGGCAGGGACGGCTGTCCCTTCCGCGGCGGCGGTGCCGTCGGTCGGGCCGAGCGTCAGCACCCCCCTGGAACGTCTCATCGTGGCTGAGGAGCCCGAAGCGCGGATCACGGCACGGATGGACCCCTTGACCGGCGAGGTCACCCGGGTGGAAAGCCGTCCGTGGGCGGTGATCGACCCGGAGACGGGCTCGATCAGCGATATCGAGGGCGATCCCAAGGTGCTCTTTCCCTCGGGTGACCTGCCCCCGTTCAACGAGACCGTCTGGCGGGAGCAGCGGGAGCTCGCTCCCGGCCAGGAAGTGACTCGGCAGGCCGGCGACGGCGGCGCCCGCTACCTGCTCCAGTACCGGTGCACCCGCCCCGGCACGATGGCGCTTACGAGCGACGGTGCCAAGGTCAACGGTCAGCTTCGGATCGACTGCGATGGCACGATCGCCAACGCCGAGGTGCTGCCCTTTGGCGGGCCGTTCCGGTTGTCGCTGTCGGCCGTCGACCGGCCCATCGACATCCAGGCGCAGCTCGTCGCGCTGCCCCGCTAGGTCCGGCGCTCAGGCGGCGAGGGCGCTCAGGTCGCTCCGGTAGGACTCGATCGTGCCCAGGTCGGGCAGCACCCGGGTCACTGTGCCGGCGCGGTCGACCAGCAGGGCGGTGGCGGTGCCGGGGCGGGCCGGTTGACCCAGGAACGAGCGCAGCCCGCCGGCCGGGTCGGCCAGGACGTGCGCCTGCCGCTGGGTGGTCGGCGCGGCCGGGGCGCTGCGCCCTGTGGTGACGGTGACCACTGAGACGTCGGCGGGCGCGGCTGCCAGGGCCTCGGTGACCCGGTCCGGGCAGGGGCAACCGTCCAACAGGATGATCATGGCGGGTAGCAGGCCGCGCAGTGGCACCGGTGCGTCCTGCGCGTCGACCAGGTCCAGTGCGGGCAGCGCCTGCCCGGTCAGGCTGGCCGGTGGCGAGTAGGGGGTCGGGGTCGGGCGCTCGGTGCCGCGGTTGGCCCGGGGCCAGGTGACCACCAGCAGGCCGGCCAGCGTGGTGACGACCGCCACCAGCAGGACCAGCAGCGGCAGCCCCAGAGCCCGGTGACCGCCAGGGAGGCCGCTGGCCCGACGGAGCTCACGGCGGACCTGGGCCGCCTCGGCGGCCAGCGCGGAGGCGTCGTCGGGGACCACCACCCGGCCCCATTCGGGAGGCAGGCCGGGCAGGCCGTCGGCTGGCCCGTTACCTTCTGCGTCCGGCTTGCCCATCGGACCTCCTGGAAGCGTCTCGAGAGCGGAGTGCGGCTCGGTCTCCAGGGTCGCGCACCGGGGGCTCCTCCCGCTACATCTGGGCGCGGCCCGGCTGGCCGGGCTACCATGGGAGGAGCGCATAGCCCTTGATCTCGACGTTCTGTTCACCCGTACCGGGCAGTCATTTGTGCGTTACGGAGCGTGTTCGAACCATCGGTTTGACCGCCTGTCAAGCTGAAGCAAGACCTCTCACAGGGCCCCTGAGCTGCGCCAACGGTCAGGACATCGGTGAGACATCGGTGCCTGAGCGTGTTACCCTAGACACAGCGAAAGGGGTTTCGAACCTATGGTTTTCAGTGTCGGCGAGACCGTTGTTTACCCCCACCACGGGGCCGCACTCATCGAGGCAATCGAGACTCGGGTCATCAAGGGCGAGCCTAAGCAATACCTCGTCCTGAGGGTCGCGCAGGGTGACCTGACGGTCCGGGTGCCGGCCGAGAACGCCGAGATCGTGGGCGTCCGTGAGGTGGTCGGCGAAGAGGGCCTCGGCAAGGTCTTCGACGTTCTGCGGGCTCCGCACACCGAGGAGCCGACCAACTGGTCGCGGCGTTACAAGGCCAATCTGGAAAAGCTGGCTTCCGGCAATCCGCTGAAGGTCGCCGAGGTCGTGCGTGACCTGTGGCGCCGGGAGCGGGAGCGGGGCCTCTCTGCGGGCGAGAAGCGGATGCTCGCCAAGGCCCGCGACATTCTCGTCGGCGAGGTCGCGCTGGCTGAGAAGAGCACCAAGGATGAGGCGGAGACGCTGCTCGACAAGGTCCTCACCGAGGCCTAGTCCGCACAGCATCGTCGTACCCACTTCATAGTGAAGAAACCACCGAGGACCGCGACGTGACCGCGCAGCTCAATCCGCGCGGTGACGTCGCGGTCCTCGTGCCAGCAGCGGGTGCCGGCGTACGGCTCGGCCCCGGCCGACCCAAGGCGCTGCGCCTGCTCGCCGGTGAGCCGCTGTTGGTGCACGCCGTGCGTCGACTGGCCGCCGCGCCCTCCGTGCACACCATCGTGGTGGCCGCGCCGACCGCCGAGGTGCAGGCCGTCCGCGAGCTGTTGGCCCCGGTCGCACCGGTGACCGTGGTGCCCGGCGGGGCGGAACGGCAGGCGTCCGTCGCCGCCGCGCTGGCCGCCGTGCCGGCCGGCCCGACGATCGTCCTGGTGCACGATGCCGCCAGGGCGCTCACCCCGCCCGAGCTTGTCGAATCCGTCGCGGCGGCGGTCCGGGGCGGGCGTGACGCGGTGATCCCGGTCCTGCCGGTCGTCGACACCATCAAGGAGGTCGGCGCCGGCGAGGTGGTGCTCGGCACCGTCGACAGGTCCGCCCTGCGCGCGGTGCAGACCCCGCAGGGTTTCCGCCGGGCCGTGCTCAGCGCCGCGCACGCCGCTGCCGGTGACTCCCTCACCGACGACGCCGGGCTGGTCGAGAAGCAGGGTGTCGAGGTGAGCTGCGTGCCCGGCTCGGAGTACGCAGTGAAAATCACCCGACCGTTCGACCTGGCCCTGGCGGAGCATCTGCTTGCCGCGACCGGTTGACGCGTACCCTCTGCTCATGATCGTTCCTCGGGTGGCCATCGGGACCGACGTGCACGCGTTCGAGCCGGGCCGGCCGTGCTGGGTGGCCGGGCTGCTCTGGCCCGACCAGGACGGCCTCGCCGGGCACTCGGACGCCGACGTGGTCGCGCACGCCGCCTGCAACGCGCTGCTCTCCGCCGCCGGTCTCGGTGATCTCGGGTCCGCCTTCGGCGTTGACCAGCCGGAGTGGGCCGGCGCGTCCGGGGTGGCGCTGCTGACCGAGACGGCCCGCCGGGTGCGGGCCGTCGGCCTGGAGATCGGCAACGTGTCGGTGCAGGTCGTCGGCAACCGTCCCAAGATCGGCCGCCGCCGTGCGGAGGCGCAGGAGGTCCTGTCTGCCGCCGTCGGCGCCCCGGTCACCGTCTCGGCGGCGACCACCGACGGGCTCGGCTTCGCCGGTCGTGAGGAAGGGTTGGCCGGGATCGCGGTGGCCCTGGTGTACGACGCTCCGGCCGCCTAGGCTCGCCGCGATGTCCAGCGACCCCACCCCCGACCAGTCCGCCGCCGACGGCTACGTCCAGCGGGCCCAACTCCTCGCCGAGCTCGGCCGCTACGACGAGGCGGCGGGTGAGTTGGCCTACGGGTTGGCCCTCCAGCCGGATGACGTGGACGCGCTCACCATGCTGGCCCGGGTGCACCTCGCCGCCGACCGCCCGGCCGAGGCGCTCACCGCGGCTGACACGGCAGTGGCCGTTGCGGCGGAGGCAGTGCCACCGCTGGTCGCCAGGGGCATGGCGCTGGCCGACCTGGAGCGCTACAGCGAGGCGGCGGCCACCGCCGACCGGATCCTCGCCCTCGGCCCGGCCGACGCGTACGCCCAGCGGAGCGCGGCGGCGATCCTGGCCGGCGCCCGCAACGGTCAGCCGGCGCTGAACGCGGCCTGGCGCGGTGTCGAGTTGGCCCCGCAGGAGCCGCAGGCGCACCTGGTGCTCAGCCTGGTCGCCGCCCGCCTGGACCTGTTCGACCTGGCGGAGCGGGCGTACCGGGAGGCGCTGCGGCTCGACCCGCGGATCGGCGAGGCCGGCCACGACGTGGGCGTCATGCGGCTGGAGCAGCGCCGCTGGTCGGAGGCGTTGGCGCACATCGCCGAGGCGGTGACGGTCAGCCCGAGGCGGATCGACTCGCCACGGACCCTCGCGTACGGGCTGCACCGCCTGGTGCTCTACGGCGCGGGCTGGTCACTGGTCGCGGCGGTGCTCGTCGCGTTCGCGGCGTCGGCGAGCGACGGGTTCTCCCGCATCCTGGCGGTGCTCGCCGCGCTCACCGGGGGCATCGTCGTCTGGCAGCTCGGTGCCCGGCTGCCGGGATTGACCCGCAGCGTCCTGCCCGCTCTGCTGCGTTCGGACCGCGCGATGGCCCTTGCGGTCTACGCCGTGGCCGCCGCGCCGCTGCTGCTGCTGGTGTACGCCATGGTCGGCTCACCGTGGCCCCTGGTGCTGGCCATCGCCGTCACCGCGGTAGCCGAGTTCGCCGTCTTCACCCGAACCGCGATCCGCTAGCCATGAGGCGTCGGGCCGCGCCCGCCAACAAGATCCCTAGCGTCGCGTAGCTCGACCACGTCAGGGTTTCGCCGGAGCCCGACCGTGTCGGGATCAAGCCTGACCGCCCAGAGCGGACGGGCTCCGGCGAAACCCCCAACGGCGACTACACAGAACGCGCCCACGTCCAGGCGTACCCCTCGTCCTCACAGGCGCTGGCGGCGTCGCAGAGATCCAGCGGGCGGAACGTGTCGACCATGACGGCCAACTCGTCGAAGTAGTCCGCGCCGATGGAACGCTCGGCGGCACCCGGCTGGGGGCCGTGGGTGAAACCGGACGGGTGCAGCGAGATCGAGCCCTGTTCGATGCCGGAGCCGCGCCGGGCCTCGTAGTTGCCGCCGGTGTAGAAGAGCAGCTCGTCGGAGTCGACGTTGTGGTGGTTGTACGGCACCGGGATCGACTGTGGGTGGTAGTCGACCTTGCGGGGCACGAACGAGCAGATGACGAAGTTGGGCCCCTGGAAGGTCTGGTGCACCGGTGGGGGCTGGTGGATGCGGCCGGTGATCGGCTCGAAGTCGTGGATGGAGAACGCCCACGGGTAGAGGTGCCCGTCCCAGCCGACCACGTCGAACGGGTGGTGCGCGTAGACGTAACGGGTCCATCCGCGTCGGTGCCGGACCAGCACCTCGACCTCTTCGCCGTCGACGAGCAGCGGGGCGTCGGGGCCCCGGACGTCCCGCTCGCAGTACGGCGAGTGCTCCAGGAACTGGCCGCGTACGGAGAGGTAGCGCTTGGGCGGGCCGATGTGCCCGGACGCCTCGACGGCGAGCAGCCGGACGGGCTGGTCGCCGGTCGGCACCAGCCGGTGGATGGTCGAGGTGGGGATGACGACGTAGTCACCGGCGACCGCGTCCAGCACCCCGAACGGGGACTCGACCCGCAGCGTGCCGGCCTCGACGTAGAGGCAGTGGTCGCCGGTGGCGTCGCGGAACAGCAGTGAGGGCCGGTCGGCGAGGACGTACCCGATCCGTACGTCGTCGTTGGCGAGCAGGTACTGCCGGCCGAGGATGGGGTCGGAGCCGCCGGTGTCCAGTTTGTGGGTGCGCAGGTGGCGGGGCTTGAGCGGCAGGTTCGGCGTTCGGGTGAACGTGGGTGGGGTGAACTCGTCGGCGGCCAGGATCGCGGTGGGCGCGTGCCGGTGGTAGAGCAGCGACGAGTCGGAGGAGAAGCCCTCCTGGCCCATCAGCTCCTCGGCGTAGAGGCTGCCGTCGGGCTGCCGGAACTGGGTGTGGCGCTTGCGCGGCACCTCGCCGACGCTGCGGTAGTACGGCATCTCGCCTCCCGATATATCCCGTTCACCGGCCGGGGACGTCCGATAATCGGACGCTGTTGTCCGTTCCTCGTAGCGTCCCGTACATTCTTGTTCCGTGTCAACGCAGGTGCCCGCACTCCTGACCGGCCTGGTGGACGACGCCGCCGTCTTCCCTCCGGGCAGCGCCACGCTGCCCGACGCCCTGGCTGCCCACCGCCAGCACCGCACGGCCTGGTACGCGGACCTGGTCGGACCGCTGCTGATCCCTGCCTCCACGGTGGCGGCCGGCGAGCCGAGCGGGCTCATCGACCCGGACGAGGGCCTGGTGGTCGGCGTCATCGGTGACACCGGGATCGACAGTCTGCCGTTCGCGCTGTCGTTCCTCGCCCCGGACGGCGTCACCGCCCGTCAGGTCGAGGTGGCGGTCGCCAAGCGCGGCGAGGACCCACTGCCCGGCATCGCCGAGCTGCTGCGGCTTACCGACGCGCTACCGGGCGTGGCGGCCATCTACGCCGAGCTGCCGCTGACCTTCGGGCTGATGGGCGCGCTGGACGCGCTCGCCGCCGCGCGGGCCGACGGGCTGCCGATCGCGGCCAAGTTCCGTACCGGCGGTCTGGCCGCCGAACTGTTCCCCACACCGGCCGAACTGGCCGCAGTGATCTGCGCCTGCCGGGACCGGGACCTGCCGTTCAAGCTCACCGCCGGCCTGCACCAGGCGATCCGGCACCTGGACCCGGAAACCGGGTTCACCCACCACGGCTACGCCAACGTGCTGGCCGCGACACTGGCCGCCGCCGACGGTGACGGGGTGCGCTCGGTCGCCGAGCTGCTGACCGTTGTCGACCCGCGGCCCCTGGTGGAGCGCGCGACGGCACGGCTGGACGCGCCCCGCCCGCTGTGGGTGGGCTTCGGCTCGTGCAGCATCCTGGAACCACTGACCGATCTGATCCGGCTGGGGCTGGTGAACGGGGGCTACGACGCATGACCTGGGTGACCGGTGCCGATGGTTCGCCGTACGGGGTGACGAACCTGCCGTACGGGGTGTTCCGGCAGAACGACGGTCCGTCGCGGATCGGCGTACGGATCGGGTCCTGGGTCCTCGACCTCGCCGCTGCGGAGACCGCCGAGTTGGTGCTGGCCGCCGGCACGCTGTGCCGGCCCGTACTCAACGACTTCATGGCGCTGGGACGTCCGCAGTGGACGTCGGTACGGCAGCGGATCACCGAGCTGCTGACCGACCCGGCGCACCAGGTCGCCGTCGAGCCGCTGCTGGTGCCCCTCGACGACGTGGAGCTGCTGCTCCCCATCGGGGTGGCCGACTACGTCGACTTCTACTCCTCCGAGCACCACGCCGCGAACGTCGGGCAGATCTTCCGCCCCGGCCAGCCGCCACTGCTGCCCAACTGGAAGCACCTGCCGATCGGCTACCACGGCCGGGCCGGCACCGTTGTCGTCTCCGGCACGCCGGTGACCCGGCCGACCGGGCAGCGGTCCTCCGCCGACGGCCCGGTCACCGGCCCATCGGTACGCCTCGACATCGAGGCCGAGGTCGGCTTCGTGGTGGGCGTACCCAGCGCGTTGGGCGACCGGGTTTCCGTGGACGACTTCGCCGAGCACGTCTTCGGGGTGGTGCTGGTCAACGACTGGTCCGCCCGGGACATCCAGGCCTGGGAGTACCAGCCCCTCGGCCCGTTCCTCGGCAAGTCCTTCGCCACCTCGGTCTCGGCCTGGGTGACGCCGCTGGACGCGCTCGGCGACGCCTTCGTGCCCGCCCCCGACCAGGACCCGCCGGTCGTCGACTACCTGCGGGACGTGCCGCACCTGGGCCTGGACCTCCGACTGGCTGTCGAGTGGAACGGCGAGCGGGTCAGCGAACCACCGTTCGCCACCATGTACTGGACCCCCGCACAGCAGTTGGCGCACCTCACCGTCAACGGGGCTTCGCTGCGTACCGGTGACCTGTACGCCTCCGGCACCGTCTCCGGGCCCGAGCGTGGTCAGGTCGGGTCCTTCCTGGAACTGACCTGGGGTGGGGCCGAGCCGGTGAAGCTAGGTGGCGAAAGCCGCACCTTCCTCGACGACGGTGACACGGTGACCATCACGGCCACCGCCCCCGGCCCGGACGGCACCACCATCGCCATCGGTGAGGTATCCGGCACGGTGCGTCCGGCCCGCTGAGCGGGCACCCGCCATCCGTCTCGTGCACGGGACCCGCGATCGCACCGGCTGTGCGATCACCGGCCCTGGTTGACCCGTTGATCGTCCGGATTCCGTTGCCACACCGCGCAATCCGAGCCGGGCTCCACCCGGCCGCCAGCGGTGGGCATCCCGACGTACACGGAGGTAACGACGATGCACGATCTTGCGGGCGCGGTCTGGCGTACCAGCAGCCGCTCAAACGACCAGGGGCTCTGCGTGGAAGTGGCGGACAACCTGGTCGATGTCCATGGTCTGGTCGGGGTCCGCGACTCCAAGGATCAGGCCGGCCCCACACTCGCGGTCAGCCCGCCGGGGTGGACAGCGTTCATCGGCGCGATTCGGGCCGGTCGCTTCGAGCGCTGACCGGCGCTTCGGCACCGGTCGACGACGACCGGTGCCGAAGCGACCGCCCAATCGGACAGCATCGCCCCCGGGAGGTGGAAATTCCGTCCCGGGGGCCCCGCCCGGCCCTCACTCCGCGTACCGTCGGGGACACGGGAGGGTGGCATGTCGACGGTGGCGATTACCGGAATCATCGAGGCCGACACTGTCGACGTCTGGCGTCTGCTGACCGACCTGCCCGGCCGCGCCGCGCGGCTCACCGTCGCCGGGCCGATCGAGGTGCTCACCCCCGGCCCGTTCGGTCCGGGCACCTCCTGGCGTGAGGAGCGCGTCCAGCCGGGCGGCGGCACGCTCACCGAGGAGTTCCTGGTGGTGGAGGCGCTCGCGCCGCAGCGACTGGTGCTCTGCTCCTCCGGTGCCGGCGCGGACTATCGCATCACCTGGGGCCTGCGGCCGGTCCGCCGCCGCAGCCGGGGCTGCACAGCGGTCACCGTCACCCAGGAGGCGGTGCCGACCGCTCCGTACGGTCGGGTGGTGGCGCTGCTGCTCGGCGGCCTGGCCGCCCGAGCGGTGGAGGCGGCACTCTGGCGTGATCTCGCCGATCTGGCCGTCGCGGCCGTTGCCACCGGCGCGGTCGAAGCCGCCTGAACGCCAACCAGCCGCCCGCGCCACGACCTGACCGGGGTCCGGCCGCCTCCGCTGGGTAGGGTGCCGGGCGGAGGTGCGGCATGAGGTTCCCGAGAGGCCGGCGACGGCTCGTGATCGCGGTCGCGGCGCTGCTCGCGGCGGCGGCGGTCGCGGTCATCGTCCACCGGGTCCTCGCGCCTGCAGAGGTGAGCACCGTGGCGCGGGGCGACTATCCGGCCCCGGCCCGCCCGGCTGCCGGCGTGATCGGTCGGTTGCCGGTCGCCCCGTTGATCGTCGACGGGAGACTGCGGGTGTACGCCGCACACCGCCAGGTCTACGCCGACCGACCGGTCGACGGACGGTACCGGACCAGCCCCTACTGGTCGTACCGGCGGTGGCCGGCGGAACTGAGCGGGGTGGTGGCCAGCGGCAGCACGGTGGTCAGCCGCTGGTCCGACGGGCAACTCGTCGCACTCGACGCCCGCACCGGCGGGGTGCTCTGGCGAGCCGACGGCCCGGAGCCCGCCGAGAGCGCGGCGCTGGTGCGGCGTACCGGGGCGGCGACCGTCTGGGATGCGCCAGGGCTCCAGCTCACCGACCTCCCCGACGGGCGGACCGTGCTGGTGGCGACCGGGGATGCCCAGGCGCGCGGGGTCGAGCTGAGCGGTGGCCGGGAGCTGTGGCGGGTCGCGCTGCCCGGCAGCTGCCGCAGCGACGTCGGCACCACCGCCGCCGGGCAGCTGATCGGCCTGGACACCTGCGCCGGGGCGGCGACTGTCGAGTTCCGGGACGCGGCGACGGGCGCGGTGCGGGAGCGTTGGCGACCGCCGAACGGCCCGGACACGTTGGTGTTGACGCCGCTCGGTTGCCGTACCGGCTGGTCGGACTGTCTGGGACTGCGGACCGCCGGCCCGGGTGACGAGGCCGGTCGGGGTTGGCTGTTGGGCGCCGGCCAGCCGGTCGCCGCCCCCGCGCTGGACCCGTCCGGAGCGGTGCTGGTCGGTGAGCAGTCGGTCGCCGTACTCGACGGGGTGGTGGTGGGTCGATCGGCGCGTACGGGCAACGAGCTGTGGCGGTCCGCGGGCCTGGGGGCGGCCCGGGTGTTGGCTGCGCAGCCGGGCCGGGTGCACCTGCTGACCGAGGCGAACGATCTGGTGACCGTGGACCCGGTGACCGGCAGGCAGTTGTCACGCTTCGTGCTCAACGTCGGCTCGGACGGCACCGGCTGGGCGCCCGGTGCGGTGACGGCCGAGGACGGGTTCGTCGCGGTCGAGCGGCTCCGTAAGCCGGTCGACCCTGCCGGCGACGACCGGCGCTACTACTACACCGGCGAGGCGGTGATCCTGGCCGCCACCTGATGGTGTCGTCTTCGACCGCAGAATGGTGAACCGTTCCTCCCCTTTGTCCGAAAAGGGTACCTTTTTCACGGTTCAGGTTTCCGGTGGAAGGGGTCGGCGCATGGCCAGGACAGCAGCCAACTACCTCGTGGGTGGCGCGATCGCCGCCGCCGCGAGCCTGACGCTGGCGGTGTCGCCGGTGCTGGCCGCAGAACCCGCCTCGGTACCCGGGTTCAGCGCCGCGCGGCCCGAGCCGTCGGCGAGCGGCGGCGTCACCCTCGAGATTCTGCCGGCGTCGCCGACCCCGCAGCCGCCACCCACGTCCACGCCGACCCCGCAGCCGCCACCCACGTCCACGCCGACGGCACCACCGCAACCCACGCCCAGTCACGGCGAGTTGCCGGTCACCGGATCGGGCGGTTCGGCGCTGCTGCTCGCCGTGCTGGGCGCAGCCCTGATCGTCGTCGGCTGGGTCGCCGCCCGTCGGCGGCGACCGAGTTGACCGGCCTGGCCGACGGGCCGAGCTGACCTGCCGGGCCGGCGGCGGCCGGGCTGACGGCCTCGGCGAGGGGCGCGGGTTGTGGTGCGGGGTCAACGACCGGCCGGGACACGCTCCCTCGGCTGGCTGGCCGGTGGCCGACCGGACCGGCGCGAGCGGCGGACCAGCACCGCGAGGCCGACCACCAGCAGCAGCCCCGCGACGGCCGCCGCGACTGTCCACCTGGAAACGATCCGGGAGACGACGCTGCCCGGTTTTCCGACCTGACCGGGATCGGGGAACGTGACCTGCGCGGTGACGCCCCGCTTCACCAGACCGCTCTCCAGGTTCACCTCCGCCTTCCAGGGGCCGTTCGGCAGCGCGGCCGGGAACCGGGCGATGACCTGCCCGGACGCGCCCGGCGCCAGCGTGACGCCCTGCCCGACCGGAAACGGGCCGGCCCGGCTGCCCGCCGGGCCATCGGTCAGGGTGACCTCGCCGGTCAGGTCGATGGCACGGCCTCCGGTGTTGGTCACCTGGACGGTCAACGACGGTTCGCCAGCGGGGCTGCGGGCCGGGCGCACCTCGCCGATCGAGAAATCGGAGGCGGGTTCGCCGCCGGCCCCGACGTCGAGGTACATCCGGACGCCGACCCGGTGGACCTGACTGATCTCGCCGCCGGCTCGGGGAATCGAGGTGGTGGACGCCCAGAGCACCCCGTACCGCTCGCCCCGGGAGGCGGCCGGCGGCACCGTGATGGTCGCGCGGACCCGGGTCTCGCCCCACGGTCCCATCTGGACGGAGCGCTCGTCGAGGGTGACCCAGGAGGTCAGCTCGTTCTCGGCGCGGCCCTCGCCGAAGCGGAACGCCGCCCCCTCCAGTGTCGCGGCCGCCGGGTACACGTCGACCTGGCGGGTCTGGCCGGTGCGGTTGACGATCAGCAGTTGCCGCTTGATGGTGGTGCCCGGCGGTAGGTGGTCGACGATGTAGCGCAGCGCCCGGGGGTCGCTGCGGCGTTCGGTCGGAGCTTCCAGCAACCGGATTCCGATGGTGCCGTCGTCCGAGCCCGCATCCGGTTCGACCGCGCCGGCCCGGGTCGACAGACCCGGACCGGCGAGGCAGAACAGGGCGAGCGCGACCGCGATGGTCGACCGCCCCCGGCGGCTACGCCACGGAATGTGTCACCGTGCCGCTGTAGACGCCCGCGATGCTGTCCAACGGGACGTTGACCACCAGGGTGGGGTTCCAGCTGGCGGTGTTGCCGCCGGTGCCGCCGCTGTGGGTGAACGCGGTGAGCAGGGTGACGCTGTCCAGCGGTGCGGCGTTGCCGGCGGTGTCCTGCCCGGGGGTGAAGGTGCCGTCACCGGTGGTCGCCGTCGCCGGGCCGGACCAGTAGTCGATCTCGGACGGCAGGACCGTCTCGGGCGGCGAGCTGCCGCCGGTCTGGAAGACCGTCGAGGTCACCGAGGCGACCCAGGAGGCGTCGGCGGCGCCTCGGGAGTCGTCGACAGTCACGACGCCGAGCTGCCCGGAGATGGTGCCACCGGGGGCACCGGAACCGAGGTCGGCGGTGGTCGGCGCGACGATGTCGAGGGTGCCGGCGGCCACCTCGAACGTGGTGGCGGTGGTGTCGTCGGGCGCGGCGGCGGCCGGCGCGGCGAGGAAGCCGACCATCGCCGCGGCGGCCACACCGGCCAGACAGATCTTGGCAGTACCCACGTGTTTTACCCCGTTCTCGAAGTGAGTCGGCGCGATCCTCGGCGCGTCGACTACTTCGGAAGATAGGGCAATAAACGTGTCAAACCGGACAAAACAGCCATCCGTCATTAGTTGGTCACAGATGGCCGGTGGATCCTCAGGTCAGCGCCGCCTCCGCGGCCGCCAGGAACACGTCGTTCTCCGCCGGGGTGCCGATGGTGACCCGGACGCCGTCCCCGGCGAACGGCCGCACGATCACCCCGCGCGACTCGCACGCCTTGCCGAACGCCACGGCCCGCTCGCCCAACGGCAGCCAGACGAAATTTGCCTGGCTCGTCGGCGCCTCGGGCACGAACTTGCGCAGCGCCTCGGTGACCCGGTCCCGCTCGGCGACGACCAGTGCGCAGCGGCGCTCCATCTCCGTCGCCTGGGTCAGTGCGGCCAACGCCCCGGCCTGGGCCGCGGTGCTGCTGGAGAACGGGGTCGCCACCTTGCGGATGGCGGCGGCCACCACCGGCTGGGCCACCAGCCAGCCCATTCGCAGCCCGGCGAGCCCCCACGCCTTCGACAGGGTGCGCAGCACCGCCACGTTGGGCCGGTCCAGGTAGTCGAGACCGTCCGGCACCTCCGGGTCGGTGACGAACTCCCGGTACGCCTCGTCGATCACCACCAGCACGTCGTCCGGCACCGCGTTGAGGAACCGGTCCAACTCGGCCCGGCGCACCGCCGTACCCGTGGGGTTGTTCGGGTTGCAGACGAAGATCACCCTGGTGCGGTCCGTCACCGCCGCGGCCATCGCCGCCAGGTCGTGCCCGTGCCCGGCGTCGTTGGGCACCCGCAGGCTGGTCGCGCCACTGGTCGCCACGATGATCGGGTACGCCTCGAAGGACCGCCACGAGTAGAGCACCTCGTCACCCGGCAGGCAGGTGGCCCGCACCAGGTGCTCGGCGAGCGCCACCGAGCCGCAGCCGGTGGCGATCCGGTCGGCGTCGACGCCGTACCGCTCGGCCAACGCGTCCCGCAGCGCGACAACGCCCATGTCCGGGTAGCGGTGCGACGTGGTGATCGCCTCGGTGACCGCCTCCACCACGCCGGGCAGCGGCCCGTACGGCACCTCGTTGCTGGCCAGCTTGATGGCCTCCGGCAGGCCCAACTCGCGGGCCAGGTCGGCAGGACTGCGCCCCGGCACGTAGTTGGGCAGCGCGTCCAGGTCGGCGCGGGTCAGCCGCAGTGCCGGCTGGTGACGTCCGGAGTCGGTCATGGGGTGTCTCCCGGGGGCTGGTTGCTGTCGTTCGAGGGGGCGGATTCGGGCCGGCTGGGGACTTCGACGACCACGGTCTGCGCGCGCTTGTCGTGCAGCGCCATGCGTAGCGGGTGGTCGAAGAGGGGGGAGAGTGCGTCGACCAGTTGCAGCACCAGGCCGAGCCCGGCGCAGTACCAGAGCAGCGTCGGCAGGCCCAGCGTGCTCCACCGGCTCAGCGCCCGGCGGATGCCCAGCGGCTGGTCGGCGGCGATCGGCACCGCCCGGATCCGCATCATCCGCTTGCCGACGGTCTGCCCACCGGCGGCCATGGCGGGCACCTCGTACGCCAGCCAGAGCGCGGTGGCGATCAGCAGGATCGCCACCAGGAGGGAGTTGGACTGCTCACTCGGCAGCGGAAGGCCCTCGGCGGAGGTGTCGCCGCGCGCCGCACGCCGGAAGACCTCCTGCCAGTACGGTGCCCACTCCTGCGCCCAGCGCCAGACGAACCAGCCGTTGACGACCACGTTCAGGGCGAAGACGAGGCCGAAGTCGATCACCCGGGCGGCGAGCCGGCGGCCGTAGCCGGCCAGCCGGTGGCCGTGCGGTCGTGGCTCGGGCGGCCGTCCGGGCCAACCGGGATGGCCGGCCTGTGGCCCCCATCCGGGTGGGCCGGCCTGTGGCCCCCATCCGGGTGGGCCGGCCTGTGGCCCCCAACCGGGTGGGCCGGTCTGAGGGCCCCATCCGGGTGGGCCGGTCTGAGGGCCCCATCCGGGTGGGCCGGTCTGGGGGCCCCAACCCGGGCCGTGCCCCTGCTGCGGGCCGTGTCCCGGGGGTGGCCCCTGCTGCGGGCCGTACCCGGGGGGTGGGCCCTGCTGCGGCGGCCAGCCCGGCGCGGCGGTCACCGCGTCGCGGGTCGCCGACGTCGCGGGCTCGGTCGGACCGACCGGCGCGGGCGGTGGCTCGGGCGGTGGCGGGCCGTCCGGCGGGGTCGCGTCGACGGGGATGGGCGCGCCGAGCCAACCCTCGCCGTCCCAGTAACGCCGGGTCTCGGTGTCGGCGGGGTCGACGTACCAACCAGGTTGAACGCTCACGCGGCCGTTCCGCTTCGCTCACTCACGAGGACACCTTAACGACGACCGTCCCGGCGAACTCGTCATGGACGTGTCGCGGGGCGTACCCCGAAGGGTGTGGTCCGGGCAGCGGCGCGATGCCGCCGGTGGTGGGGCAGGGCCCACCGACCGGCGGCGTCGGGTACGACGGAGGTTGCGTCACGCTCGCAAGTGTTACAGGTTGCCGCGGGCTTCCTGCTCCCGCTCGATCGCCTGGAACAGCGCCTTGAAGTTGCCCTTGCCGAAGCCCAGCGAGCCGTGCCGCTCGATCAGCTCGAAGAAGACGGTGGGACGGTCCTGCACCGGCTTGGTGAAGATCTGCAGCAGGTAGCCGTCCTCGTCCCGGTCGACCAGGATCTTGCGGGCCTTCAGCTCCTCGATCGGCACCCGCACGTTGCCGATCCGCTCGCGCAGCTCGGGGTCGTCGTAGTACGAGTCCGGGGTGTCCAGGAACTCCACACCGGCGGCGCGCATCGCGTCGACGCTGGCGAGGATGTCGTTGGTGGCGACGGCGATGTGCTGCGCGCCCGGGCCCTGGTAGAACTCCAGGTACTCGTCGATCTGGGACTTCTTACGGGCGATCGCCGGCTCGTTGAGCGGGAACTTCACCTTGCGGGTGCCGTTCGCCACCACCTTGCTCATCAGCGCCGAGTAGTCGGTGGCGATGTCGTCGCCGATGAACTCCGCCATGTTGGAGAAGCCCATCACCCGCTTGTAGAACTCGACCCACTCGTCCATCCGGCCCAGCTCCACGTTGCCGACCACGTGGTCGACGGCCTGGAAGAAGCGCTTCGGCTGGATGCCGGCGTCGATCATCGGCTGCCGGTCCACGATCGGGCCGCGGGCCACGAAGCCGGGCAGGAACGGGCCGGTGTAGCGGGACCGGTCGACGAGCGTGTGCCGGGTGTCGCCGTACGCGGCGATGGCGGCCATCCGGACGGTGCCGTGCTCGTCACTCACCTCGTGCGGCTCGACGACGCTGGCGGCGCCCTGGGCGATGGCGTGCGCGTACGCGGCGTCCACGTCCGGCACCTCCAGCGCGATGTCGCTGACCCCGTCGCTGTGCCGGGCCACGTGCTCGGAGCCGTCGGCGTCCGGGCGCACCGCACCGGTCAGCACGAACCGGGCCGAGCCGCTGGTCAGCACGTACTGGGCGTGGTCCCGGTAGCCCTGCTCGGGGCCGCGGTACGCCACGCAGGTCATGCCGAAGGCGGTGGAGTAGTAGTGGGCGGCCTGCTTGGCGTTGCCGACCAGGAAGTGCACGTGGTCGAGGCCCCGGACCGGGAACGGGTCGTGGCTGATGTCGTGGTCGACAGCTCCCACGAGCCGGTCGATGTCGACGTCCTCGGTCGACTGGGGTCGGTCGATCGCCTGGGTCATGATGGGCTCCCTCGCGTACCGGCCGGCCTTGTGGGCCGCCGTGGTCGGTTCTTGTGGCGAGGATCGCTGGCCCGGTGTGGGGTGGGCAACTGTTGGCAGAAATGCTGGTCAGGTTGCACATTCGGTATGGTCCTCACTCATGAATGGTGAGCAGAATGTACAGCTCGACGCGCTCGACGTGCGCTTGATCGAACTTCTCGCCGAGGAGCCCCGGATCGGGGTGCTGGAATGCTCCCGGCGGCTCGGGGTGGCTCGGGGCACCGTGCAGGCCCGGCTGGACAAGCTCATCGAGCGGCGGGTCATCGAGGGCTTCGGCCCCGAGATCGCACCGGCCGCGATCGGGTTCGCGGTGACCAGCTTCGTCACCCTGGAGATCAGTCAGCGGCACGGCCACGACCCGGTCACCGCCCACCTTGCCGCCATCCCCGAGGTGCTGGAGGCGCACACCATCACCGGATCCAGCGACCTGCTCTGCCGGATCGTGGCCCGCTCCAACACGGATCTGCAACGGGTGATCGACCAGATCGTCTCGTCCGCCGGCATCACCCGCGCCTCCACGATCATCGCGCTGGCCGAGCAGATTCCCTACCGCACCCTTCCGCTGGTGCGCAGCGCCGTGCGGGCCGACGGAAGGGTGCTCTAACACCTCCCCGCCCAGAAAGCGCGGCGACACGGCGACGCGGGCGTACGGAAGATCCGTGATCGTGGCTACGGTGTGCGGTGTGGCGAAGGGGAGCGTGCGCGGTGGGCTGCTGCTCGGCCTCGCCGTGGTCGTCGCGCTCGCCGCGACCGGCGTGTGGAACCCGTTCCCCGGCCTGTGGGACTGGGTGGACCGCAGCGAACCCATCTCCGAACCCGACGTGGTCTGGCAGCAACGCGTCGGCGGCACTCCCCGCAGCGTGACCATCGCCGGCGACGCCGTCGTCGTCGAGCAGCGCACCCGGGTCGAGGCCCGCAGCCTGGCCACCGGCGCCCAGCTCTGGGAGCGCAAGGCCGACTGGGCGGCGGTCGCCGGCGGTGACCGTGACCCGGTCGTGGCCGTGGGCAAGCTCCTGGTCAAGGGGTACGAGCTGCTCGACCCGACGACCGGGGTGACCCGGCGACGTGACGACGACGCGGTTGCCGTCTGGACGTACCGCAATCTGCTCCTCGACGCCCGCTGCACCGACGCCACCGACTGCACCCTGAGCGCCTGGGATCCGCGTGGCACCGCGCCGCTGTGGACGGCTTTCCTGCCCGGGGTGCACAGCGGCCTGCTCGCCGACAACCCGGGTCTGCGCGGCACCCGCCGGCTCACCGCCAACCGGATCGACGACGGGGTGGCCGGGGCGGAGGCCGCGCCGCCACTGCTCGGTTTCCCGGTCGACGGTCGGGTCCACGTGGTCGACACCGCCACCGGTCGGGTGTTGCAGAACGTCGAGCCGGCCCGGGACGAGCGGCTCTCCGTGGTGGGCGGTCGACTGCTGCGGATCGCCGCCCGCTCCCAGGACGGCACCTGTTACTTCGCCATCTCCGCCCGCGACTCGGCCACCGGGCAGGAGGCCTGGCAGCGGGCCGGCGTCAACCTGCGCACCGCTGACTCGGCCGGCTGCGTGCAACGCGAGGACCCGCAGGGCGCGCGGAACGTGCTGATCGGTGTCGCACCCAACGGCCGTGAGGCGGTCATCGACGGGTACGACGGACGGCTGCTCTGGGTTGGTGAGTCGGGCACCAAGTTGATCGCGGTGGACGACCGCTCCGCGGTGTTCCGGGCCGCCGACAAGCGCTCTGTGATCGCCCGTGAGCTGGGCACCGACAAGGTGCTCTGGACGCGGCAGGCCAGCGGCAAGGCCGGCGCGGCGCTCACCCCGTACGCGGTGGTGGTGGCCGACGAGAAGCCGTCCCGGCTGGCAGCCCTGGACCCACGCACCGGCAGGGAGCTGGCCGTCCTGCGCACCTCGGCGAACGCTCTCGCCGTCGGACCACAGGGCATGATCATTGGCGAGGGGCGGGAGATCGGGTACGTCCGCTTCGTCGGCGCGGCCGGCGGCTCGTCCACCCGACCGCCCGCCGACGGTGGGAATCCCCGGCCGGGCGGCACCGACCCCGGTGGGCCGGACAACGACGACTGCGGGCCGAAGGGGGAACTCTGCCCCGACCCGGGCGGCGGTAAGGACGGCTGAGCCGGCCGTTCGCCCGGGCGGCCGGGGCCCGGCACGCCTGCTGGATGAGAGCGGCGTCCCAGGACCCGCCCGGCGGGTGGGAGTGATCGACCGGTCTGCCCTAGGCTTGCCGCTCATGAGCAGTGCCGCCGCATTCTCGTACGCCCCTCTGCTGCCGACCGGCCCGGACCAGACGGACTATCGCCTGGTCACCGACGAGGGCGTGGACGTCGTACACGGCCCGGGAGGCCGCCGGTTCCTTACTGTGGAGCCGGCCGCGCTCACCGCGTTGACCGCCGAGGCGATGCACGACATCGCGCACTTCCTGCGCCCCGCGCACCTGGCGCAGCTCCGGGCGATCATCGACGACCCGGCCGCCTCGCCGAACGACCGGTTCGTCGCGCTGGATCTGCTGCGCAACGCCAACATCGCCGCCGGCGGTGTCCTGCCCATGTGCCAGGACACCGGCACCGCAATCGTGATGGGCAAACGCGGCCGGCACGTGCTGACCGACGGCGCCGACGCCGAGGCCATCTCCCGGGGCGTCTACCAGGCGTACACCAGGCTCAACCTGCGCTACTCGCAGCTCGCCCCGCTGACCATGTGGGACGAGCGGAACACCGGCAGCAACCTGCCCGCCCAGGTGGACCTGTACGCCGAGGACCCGGACGGGCATCCCGACGCGTACAAGTTCCTGTTCATGGCCAAGGGCGGCGGCTCGGCCAACAAGTCGTACCTCTACCAGGAGACCAAGGCGCTGCTCAACCCGACGCGGATGATGCAGTTCCTGGAGGAGAAGCTGCGGCTGATCGGCACCGCCGCCTGTCCGCCGTACCACCTGGCCATCGTCATCGGCGGCACCTCCGCCGAGTACGCGCTGAAGACCGCGAAGTACGCCAGCGCCAAGTACCTCGACGCGCTGCCGACCTCGGGTTCGATGAGCGCGCACGGCTTCCGCGACCTGGAGTTGGAGGCGCAGGTGCTGGAGCTGACCCGCAACTTCGGCATCGGCGCGCAGTTCGGTGGGCGGTACTTCTGCCACGACGTGCGGGTGGTCCGGTTGCCCCGGCACGGGGCGTCCTGCCCGGTGGCAATCGCCGTCTCCTGCTCGGCGGACCGCCAGGCCGTCGCCAAGATCACCCCGTCGGGCGTGTGGCTGGAGCGCCTCGAAACCGACCCGGCGCGGTTCCTGCCCGACGTCACCGACGATTCGCTGGACGCCGAGATGGTCGTCCGGGTCGACCTGAACCGGCCGATGGACGAGATCCGCGCCGAGCTGTCGAAGTACCCGGTGAAAACCCGCCTCTCGCTCTCCGGGCCGCTCGTGGTCGCCCGGGACATCGCGCACGCCAAGATCGCCGAGCGGTTGGATGCCGGTGAGCCGATGCCGCAGTACCTGCGCGACCACGCGGTCTACTACGCCGGCCCGGCGAAGACCCCCGAGGGGTACGCGTCCGGCTCGTTCGGCCCGACCACCGCCGGCCGGATGGACGCCTACGTGGAGAAGTTCCAGGCCGCCGGCGGATCCCAGGTGATGTTGGCCAAGGGGAACCGGTCGGGTCAGGTGACCCGTTCCTGCCAGCAGCACGGAGGCTTCTACCTCGGCTCGATCGGCGGCCCCGCCGCCCGGCTCGCGCAGGACTGCATCAAGCACGTCGAGGTCCTGGAATACCCGGAGCTGGGCATGGAGGCGGTCTGGAAGATCGAGGTCGAGGACTTCCCCGCCTTCATCGTGGTCGACGACAAGGGCAACGACTTCTTCGCCGAGGTCACCAAGCCGGTACTCACCGTCGGCCGCCGCTGACCCGACCGCTACGCGAACGGGCGCCGGGCGAATTCGCCCGGCGCCCGTCTGTCGCCCGTGTTCTACCGACAATCGGTACGCCCGCCCCGCTGGGGTGGGACGGGCGCACCGCCCCCGTCGGATGCCGTCACCGACAACCCGAAGTGAGTTTGCTGCGCATCACTGTCGATCCACTCTCAGATCACTCTCGCCTGACCGGGGCGATCTGTCACCAGCGGACTACGCTGCTGGAAGTTGCAGCACTGACGCGGGAGAACAGATGCGGTTCGGGATCCTGGGGCCTCTGCGGGTGGGCGGTGGCGAGTCCACTGTCACCGCGGGCCGCGACCGGACCGTGCTCGCCATGCTGCTGTTGCGGGCCGGGCGGCTGGTGCCGGTCGACGAACTCGTCGACGCGGTGTGGGAGGACCGCCCGCCGGCCACCGCTCGCGCGCAGTTGCAGACCTGCGTGTCGCGGCTGCGCCGCCGGTTCACCGAACTCGGGCTGGCGCCTGAGCTGATCGTCACCGACCCGGCCGGGTACGGACTGCGTACCGCACCGAACGACCTGGACGCCGAGGTCTTCAACCGGCGCGTGGAGGTGGCCCGTGCCCAGGTCGTCGCCGGCCGGCTGTCCGAGGCGCGTACGGAGTTCCGCGCCGCGCTGGCACTGTGGCGGGGGCCGACACTCAGTGGCATCGCGAGCCGGAACGTCCGACGCCGCGCCCAGGCGCTCGACGAACAACGCCTCACCACGTTGGAGGAGTGCGTCGACGTCGAACTGCGCCTCGGTCAGGCAGCTGAGCTGATCGAGGAGTTGGCGGAGAGCGTCGACCGGAATCCGTTGCGGGAGCGGCTGCGAGGTCAGCTGATGCTGGCGTTGTCCTCCGTCGGGCGGCAGGCCGACGCACTCGCCGTCTACCGCGAGGGCCGGCGGACGTACGCCGAGGAGTTGGGCATCGAGCCGGGTGCGGAGCTGCAGGAGCTGCACCAACGGGTGCTCGCCGGGGACCTGGCCCTGGCTGGTCGGCCGGCCCCGCCCGTCGGCGCGGTTCGTTCCCTGCCCCGGGCGATCGGTGACTTCATCGGCCGGCAGGAGACGGTGGCCCGCCTGGTCAAGGAGATCGAGGAGGACGGCATCCGGATCCAGGTGGTCGACGGGATGCCGGGGAGCGGAAAAACCACCCTCGCCGTACACGTCGCTACCGCGCTCGCGGACCGCTATCCCGACGCCCAGCTCTTCATCGACCTGCACGGGCACAGTGAACGCCGACCGTTGACAACGGCGACGGCCGTGGCGGCCCTCCTGCGGCAGCTCGGCGTGCCGGCGGAGCGGGTGCCGGAGAACCTGGACGACCGGTTGGCACTCTGGCGGATCGAGCTGGCCGGCCGCCGTGCGTTGGTGGTCCTCGACAACGCGGCCAGCGCCGACCAGGTGGCACCGCTGCTGCCCAACGGCGCGCAGAGCCTGGTCCTCATCACCAGTCGCCGCCGGCTGATCGGGGTCGACGAGGGCCGACCGTCGTCGTTGCCGGTCCTCGACGCCGACGAGGCGATCGAACTGCTCGGCCGGGTGGCCGGGATGGAGCGGATCGCCGCCGAGCCGGAAGCGGCGGCCGAGGTGGCGCGTCGCTGTGGCCACCTGCCGCTCGCCATCCGGCTGGCCGGCGCGCGGTTGGCGCACCGACCGCGCTGGCGGGTCGCCGACCTCGCCGAGCGGCTGGTCGCCGGGGCGGGCCCGCTGGCCGAGCTGACCGCCGGGCAGCGCTCGGTGGGGCAGGCGTTCGCCCTGTCGTACGCGCAGGTCTCCCCGTCGGCGCAGCGGCTGTTTCCGCTGCTCGGCCTGTACCCGCCCGGGCGCTTCGACAGCCGGGTGGCCGCCGCCCTCGTCGACCTGCCCCTGGCCGACACCCAGGAACAGTTGGACGAGTTGGTCGACGCGCATCTGGTGGAGGAGGTGCAGCCGGGTCGGTACCGGTTGCACGATCTGCTCCGCGAGTACGCTCGGCTGCTGCTCGCCGGCCCGGAGCGGCAGGCGGAGCGGCACGCCGCCGTGGAGCGGCTGTTGGATCATCACCTGTCGGTCACCCTGGCGATCGCCCGGACGGTCGAGGCGGCGGGCAGCCGTCGCAACATTCCCGAGCGCGCCCCCGGTCGGCCTGACCTGTTGGCTGTCCCGGTGGCCGAGGGGCGGGCGTGGTTCGAGGAGAACCACGTAGCGCTCACCGCCCTGGTCCGGAAGGCGGAGGATGAGGGCTTCCATGTTCAGTGCTGGCAGCTGGCCCGGGCCTGCTGGCGACTCAACTTCGAGGGCGGGCACCTCGACGAGCTGATCGAAACCCACACGATCGGGCTCCGGGTCGCCGAGCGGCTGGGCGACGAGGCTGCCTACGCCACCATGCTGAATTACCTCTCGTCGGCGTACTTCCGGTTGGCCCGCTTTCCGGAGGCGATCAGTGCGATGGAGGTGGCGCTCACGGTGCGCCGCCGGCTCGGGCTCCGTGACGACACGCTCAGCACGCTGTGGAACCTGGGCGTCTCCTACGCCGCGAACGGTGACCACCGGCTGGGTAAGACGAAGTTCGACGAGGCTCTCGCCATGATCCGGGGCTCGGTCGACGTCCATGCGCTGACCAATCTGTTGAACAACGTGTCCTACGCCTTGATCGCCTGGGGCCGGTACGACGAGTCGCTACGCCTGGCCCGGCTGCACCTCCTGGCGGCGCGGCAGGCGAAGGACGACCGGCAGACCGACAACGCGATAGGGCACCTCGCCATGGTCCGGCACCGGATGGGTGACCTGGGCCCCGCCCGTCGTCTGCTGCGGACGGCGTTGTACCTCAAACGCCGGGCCAACAACCGGTTCGGCGAGGGGGAGGTGCTCAACGAGATCGGTGTGATGGAACGTGTCGCCGGCGCACCGGAGCGTGCCGCAGCCCTGCACCGGGAGGCGCTGGTGGCGATGGTGGATGCCGGCGACCGGATCGGTCAGTGTGCCTCCCGGAACCTGCTGGCCCGCGCGATGTTGGAGCAGGGTGACGCCGTCAGCGCGCTCGACCTGCACCGCCGGGTGCTCGCCGACGCCAGCCGGCTCGCTGCCCGCTACGAGAAGGCCCGGGCGATGGAGGGCATCGCCCGGTGCGTGCTGGCCACGGATCCGACGGCGGCCCGCGCGCACCTGGAGGAGGCGCTGGCGTTGTTCCGGGAGGTCGAGTCGCCGGACCGGCACGAGGTGGAACGGCTGCTCACCGAGTTGGGCTGACGGATCATCTGCGAGTCGGCCACGGGCGCGGCAGGATGGTACGCGTGACGACTCCAGAGGCGACCGGTTACCGCATCGAACGTGACTCGATGGGCGAGGTGGAGGTGCCCGCCGAGGCACTGTGGCGTGCGCAGACCCAGCGGGCGGTGCAAAACTTCCCGATCTCCGGCCGGGGCATCGAGCCGGCCCAGATCAAGGCCCTCGCCCAGATCAAGGGCGCGGCGGCCGAGGTCAACGGCGAGCTGGGTGTGATCGACGCCAACGTGGCCGCCGCCATCGCCGCCGCGGCCGCGCACGTGGCCGACGGGGGTTACGACGACCAGTTCCCGGTGGATGTGTTCCAGACCGGCTCGGGCACGTCGTCGAACATGAACACCAACGAGGTGATCGCCACCCTGGCGAGTCGTGAGCTGGGCTCACCGGTGCACCCGAACGACCATGTCAACGCCTCCCAGTCGAGCAACGACGTCTTCCCGTCCTCCATCCACCTGGCGGCCACCCAGTTCATCGTGGAGGACCTGCTGCCGTCGCTGGGGCATCTGGCGGCCACCTTGGAGACCAAGGCGGCGGAGTTCGAGACGGTGGTCAAGGCGGGGCGTACGCACCTGATGGACGCCACGCCGGTGACCCTCGGCCAGGAGTTCGGCGGGTACGCCGCTCAGGTCCGCTACGGGATGGAACGGCTGGAGGGTGCCCTGCCCCGGCTCGCCGAGCTGCCGTTGGGCGGCACCGCCGTGGGCACCGGAATCAACACCCCGCTCGGCTTCGCCGCCGCCGTGATCGACAAGCTGCGTGAGTCGACCGGGTTGCCGCTGTCCGAGGCGCGTAACCACTTCGAGGCGCAGGGCGCGCGCGACGCGCTGGTGGAGACCTCGGGGCAGTTGCGGACTCTGGCGATCGGCCTTTACAAGATCGCCAACGACATCCGCTGGATGGGTTCCGGCCCTCGCGCCGGTCTGCGTGAGCTACGCATCCCCGACCTCCAGCCCGGCTCGTCGATCATGCCGGGCAAGGTCAACCCGGTGGTCGCCGAGGCGATGCGGCAGGTCTGCGCCCAGGTGATCGGCAACGACGCGACGGTCGGGTTCGCCGGTTCGCAGGGCGACTTCGAGCTGAACGTGATGCTCCCGGTGATGGGCCGCAACCTGTTGGAGTCGATCCGGCTGCTCTCCGCGGTGAGCCGGCTCTTCGCCGACCGGCTGGTGGCCGGCCTGGTCGCGGACGCCGAGGTCTGCCTGGCGTACGCCGAGGGCTCACCGTCGATCGTGACCCCGCTCAACCGCTACCTGGGGTACGACGAGGCCGCGTCGATCGCCAAGGAGGCGTTGGCGAAGCAGATCTCGATCCGCGAGGTGGTGATCTCCCGGGGGCACGTCGACTCCGGCAAGCTCACCGACACCCAGCTCGACGAGACGTTGGACCTGCTTCGGATGACCCACCCCTGAGCCGGCCCGCTCCGCTCAGCGCAGGCGCCGTGGTCTCGCCCAGCCGACGAAGCGGGTGACGAGGGCCGCGGGGTCCGGGCCATCGTGCGGGTTGAGCCGGTACAGGTCGGCGACCGCCTCGCGCAGGACCGCGCACAGGTAGACGCTCAACCCGATGCCGTCGTGCGCGTACTCCTGGCGGAGGGTGAGTCGGGCGACCGGGCACGGCCAGGGCGCGGCGCAGACCCGGCAGAGCCAGAGCGGACGCAGCGGCAGGTGCGGCCGTCGGGGCGTGGTCGCGCGGTGGTCCGGGGTGCTCCGGGGCATGGCGTTGCGGTCCTTTCGAGCTGAATCGTTTGTGGCATCACCCCGTCATCCGCCCCAACGCCGCACCAACCACCCCAACCACCTAGATCTTGGACAGTTTCCGTTAGCTCCCAACGGAAACTGTCCAAGATCTCGAAGAACGCGGCGTGGGTCGGGTGGGGTGGGACCGCCCGGCACGGGGGAGCGGGCGGTCCCGTGCGACGCCGCTGGGCCCGGGGGACGGGGAGCGGTGCCGCGCTTCACAGTCTGGTGATCGGACGACTACGGTCGGAAGGGTTCGGCCCTCCTGTCGTAGCTGCCCTGTTCCGTGGCCGCGCCGGCTCTGTTGGTCGGCTGGAGTTGATCGTCGGCGGGTTGGAGAGTGGCTGGGTATGGCCGATGGGCAGATGACGGCGGCGGCGTTCCTGATTGCGGAGCTGCGCCGGGCGCGGGTGCGGCGCGGCTGGAGTCAGGACGAGTTGGCCAAGGCGGTCAACTACTCGGCGTCGATGGTCAGCGCCGTCGAGCTGGGCCAGCAGCCGCCCACCGCCAAGTACCTGGAACTCGTCGACCGCGCCCTGGACACCGGCGGGCTCTTCGGCCGGATGGCCACCGAACTGGTCAGCCTGGACAAGGCGCAAATCTGGCTGCGCGGCTGGCGTGCGATCCTCGCGGAGGCGCGAGCCCTGCGATGGTTTGACCCGCTGCACGTCCCTGGGCTGCTGCAAACCGAAGGTTATGCCCGCGCCATCTTCGAGTCGGACCGACTGCTCGATGCCGACGAGGTCGAGCGTCGGCTGACGGACCGGATGGACAGCCAGCGGGTCCTCTACGGGGATCGGCCGCCGCACGTCGTCGCGGTGCTTGACGAGTCGGTGCTGAGGCGACGCGTCGGCGGCCGGAAGGTGATGTGCGAGCAAGCGCTGCACCTGGCGCGTTTGTCGACCGAGCATCCGCGGGTTCAACTCCATGTGGTGCCCCGCTCGGCCGAGGAGTATCCCGGTCTGAACGGGCCATTCATCCTCGCCACCGCGGCCGACCACAGCGATCTTGCCTATCTTGGTGGCCAGATCGGCGGCCAAGAACTCGATCGGCCTGCGGATCTGTTGCGTCTACAACGGACCTGGGAAGCTACCCTCGGGCAGGCGTTGCCACCGCAGGAGTCGATCGAGTTGCTGAGGGGTGGCGGAGTCGTGGAGTTGAGCCGGGCCCGGTGGCGCAAGAGCAGCCGGAGTGGTTCCAACGACCAGTGCGTCGAGGTGGCTACGAATCTGGGGGACGTGGTCGGGGTGCGGGACAGCAAGGACTCGGGCGGACCCGTGCTCGTTGTCGACGCGTACTCCTGGCGGCTCTTCGTGGCCGCGCCCCCGCGCTGACGCGACCGGCTCGCCCGCGACGGCGGTCGGGGTTGCCGCGCGCAACTTCCCCGACGTTGCTGTTTCGGCGGTGCCGGAGGCAGCAGTTTCGCCGATGTTGCGCGGATCTTGCGGCGGGGTGCGCGGCGGTAAACGGCTCGACGGTGCGGTGGCGCGGCGGGATGATCCGGTCGTGGATGGCGAAGACCTGGTGGTTCCGGCGGAGACCGAGCGGCTGCGGTTGCGGCGGCTGACCATGGACGACGTGGGCCTGCTGGTCGAGTTGGACAGTGACCCCGAGGTGATGCGGTTCCTCACCGGTGGCGTCGCGACTCCGCTGGCCACCGTGCGCGATGAACAGTTGCCGAGGTTGCTGGCCCAGTACGACAGGCATCCCGGGCTGGGTCGGTGGGCGGCGCACGATCGGGAGTCCGGCGAGTTCCTCGGTTGGTTCGCGTTGGACCCGTCGGAGGACGGCACCGAGGCCGAGTTGGGCTACCGGTTGCGCCGCGCGACGTGGGGGCGGGGGCTGGCCACCGAAGGGTCGCGGGCGCTGGTGCGGCACGCCTTCGACACTGTCGGGGTGCGTCGGGTCTGGGCCGAGACGATGACTGTCAACGAACGCTCCCGGCGGGTGATGGTGAAGGCCGGGCTGCACTACGTGCGGACCTTCCACCTCCAGTGGGACGACCCGATTCCGGGCACCGAGCAGGGCGAGGTGGAGTACGAGGTGCGGGCCGAGGAGTGGGCGACAGTCGGTCAGGAACGGCCGGCGGCCCGTCGGGCGCGGTAGGCGGTCACCGCGGCGCGGTTGCCGCAGCCGGCCTCGCAGAACCGCCGGGACCGGTTGCGGGACAGGTCGACGACCACGTTGTCGCAGTCCGGGTACTCGCAGATCCGCAGCCGGCTCAGCTCGCCGCTACGGACCAGGTCGGCCATCGCCATGGCGGCCTCCACCGCGATCCGGGTGGCCAGCGGCGCGTCGCGGGGCACCGCGTGCAGGTGGTACGGCTCGTCGTCGTGCTCGATGAGCTGCGGCAGCGCCTTGTGTTCCAGCAGCAGGCCGTTGACCACCGCGACGATCTCGGCTGGCTCGGCGTGCCAGATGCGGCGCAGTTGGGGCCGCAGATCCCGGACGGCCTGCAATTCGGCGTCGGTGTGCTCGTGCCGGCCGCTGTAGGAGTAGCGGACGAAGAACGCGTCCAGGGCCGCCACGTCCGGCAGCAGCTCACCGTCTCGACCTGCGGTGTTGACCAGCGCAGCGGCGGCGATCAACGAACATTCGGTGTCATGAGCGAATAGCAACTTGACTCCTGTCATGGCTTCCGCCTAGCGTCATCAGCACAAGGATAGTTTGCTCATGACACGACGCCGATTGCGAGGAGCGCGACATGCACTCACGACCTGCTGCCGGCGTCGGGTTGGCGCTGCTCTCCGCGGTCACCTTCGCCACCTCCGGCACCTTCGCGCGATCGCTCATCGAGGCCGGCTGGTCAGCCGAGTCCGCGGTGATCGCCCGGGTCGGCGTGGCCGCCCTGGTGCTGGCGATCCCCGCCCTGCTGTCGCTACGTGGCAGGTGGCACGTGCTGCGGAGCAACGCCACGGCTATCGGATTGTTCGGGCTGCTCGGGGTGGCACTGGCCCAGGTGTGCTTCTTCAACGCCGTACGCTACCTCCCGGTCGGTGTCGCGCTGCTGCTGGAATACCTCGGCATCATCCTCGTCGTGGTCTGGATGTGGCTGCGGCACGGGCAGCCACCCCGCCGGCTCACCATCGCCGGGTCGATGGCCGCCCTGGCCGGGCTGGCATTCGTGCTCGACCTCGCCGGCACCGCCGACTTCCACCCGGTGGGCGTGCTCTGGGGACTCGGCGCGGCCTTCGGCCTGGCCGGCTACTTCGTGCTCGCCGGCCGGGTCGACCCCCGGCTGCCCTCGGTCGCCATGGCCAGCGGTGGAATGGCCGTCGGTGCCGCCGTGCTGCTCCTCATCGGGCTGACCGGCCTGCTGCCGCTGCGCGCCACCTTCGGTGAGGTCACCTTCGCCGGGCAAACCACCAGCTGGTTGGTGCCGATCGCCGGGCTCTCGCTGGTCGCCGCTGTCATCGCGTACCTCGCCGGCATCGCCGGCACCCGGATCCTCGGCCCGCGACTGTCGTCGTTCGTCGGGCTCACCGAGGTGCTCTTCGCGGTGCTGATCGCCTGGCTGTTCCTGAACGAGCTGCCAACGGGGTGGCAGCTGTTCGGCGGTGCGCTGATCGTCGCCGGCGTCGCCCTGGTCCGCCTCGACGAGCTGCGGTCGCCCCCGACTGCCGCCGCACCCGCGCCGCCCACGCCCGAACCCGAGCTGGCGCTCGACAGTCGGTGAGCTCGACGGTCAGTGAGAGGGTGGCGTCGTGCTGACGACTGTGGTGTTCGACGCTGACGAGACGCTGCTGGACCTGCGCCCCGCCGTGACCGGCGGACTGGTGGCCGTCCTCGACGAGATGCGGCGGCGCACCCCGGCGGCGGCCGGCGTGACGCTCGCCGAACTGGAGTCCGACTGGGGTGCGGTCTTCGGTGAGATGACGGCCGCCCCGGTGATGGAGATCCGGCGTGCCGCGTTGGCCCGGTCGCTGACCCGGGCCGCGCTGGCCGACCACCTGGACGAGTTCGCGGATCTCTTCTTCGCCCGCCGGTTCGCCCTCACCCGACCGTTCCCGGACGTGGCACCGGCGCTGGCCACACTGCGCCGCCGGTACACAGTGGGTTTCGCCACCAACGGCAACAGCCGCGCCGAACGATGTGGGCTCACCGGCGAGTTCGCCTTCGAGTTGTACGCGCACGAGAACGGCCTGCCCAAGAAGCCGGCCCCGGAGTTCTACGCCGCAGTGGTCGCGGCGGCCGGCGTGCCCGCCGGGCAGATCGTGTACGTCGGTGACTCCTGGGAGCACGACGTGGTGGCGCCCCGGCGGTTCGGTCTGCGATCGGTGTGGCTGAACCGACTTGCTCTGCCCCGCCCACCCGGTGGCCCGCCGGACGCCGAGGTGTCGACCATGGCCGACCTGCCGGCCGCACTCGCAGGTCTGGCCGTCGAGTCGGACAGCGCCAGCACTCTCCCGGCTGCGCGTGTCGACGTGGCCGGCGTCGATGCTGTTGGTGGGCGTGCGTAGGTGGAGAAATTCACGGCCATAACGGGCGTTCAGCTGGCGTAATCCGAGCCGGTGTTGTGTGATGGCTGCCACGTCCCTCAACGAGAGGATCCGATGTGGTGAGCAAGCGCTTCACCGCCCGTACGGTCGCGACTGCGGCAGTGCTGGCACTTACGGCTGCGGGGTTGGGTGTGCCGGCCAACGCCGCGCCGAGCGACTCCCGTACCTTCACCGTCGTCGCCGAGGATGGCGTCGCCGCCGACACGGCCGTCGCCGCTATCAAGGCAGCTGGCGGCACTGTGGTGTCGCAGTCCGACGAGGTCGGCATGTTCCAGGTCAGCAGTGACCGGGCCGACTTCGCGGCCAGGGCGACCGCCGCGCCGACGCTGATCGGTGCCGCCGAGCAGAAGGCCATCGGCCGCAAGCCGAAGCTGGACCGGGTCGAGCAGGAGCACCTGCTGGCCGGTGCCGGTGCTCGTGCCGGTGCTGGTGCCAAGAAGGGCGCCAAGCTCGATCCGCTCGACGACAAGCTGTGGGGCCTGGAGATGATCCGGGCCGACAAGGCCCGCAAGATCGAGCCGGGCGACCGTCGGGTGACCGTCGGCGTACTGGACACCGGCGTCGACGCCAGCAACCCGGACATCGCGCCGAACTTCAACTGGTCGCTGTCGCGCAACTTCGCGCCCGACCTGACCGATGTGGACGGCCCCTGCGAGGTGCCGAGCTGCCTCGACCCGGTCGGCACCGACGACGGCGGGCACGGCACCCACGTGGCCGGCACCATCGGCGCCGCCGCCAACGGCTTCGGCCTCTCCGGTGTCGCCCCGAACGTCTCGCTGGTCGAGCTCAAGGGCGGCCAGGACTCCGGCTACTTCTTCCTCGAGCCGGTGGTCAACGCGCTGATCCACGCCGGCCGGTCCGGGATCGACGTGGTCAACATGTCGTTCTATGTCGACCCGTGGCTCTACAACTGCACCGCCAACCCGGCCGACTCGCCCGAGGACCAGGCCGAGCAGCGGGCCATCATCAAGGCGATGAAGCGGGCGCTGATCTTCGCGCACAACAAGGGCGTCACCCTCGTCGGCGCGCTCGGCAACAACAACGAGGACCTGGGCGCACCGCGTACCGACGTCACGAGCCCCGACTACGGCGCTGACCCGTACCCTCGGCCGATCGACAACGAGAGCTGCTGGGACCTGCCCACCGAGGGCCCGCACGTGATCGGTGTGTCGTCGGTTGGCCCGTCCGGCAAGAAGTCGGACTTCTCCAACTACGGCACCGAGCAGATCTCCGTCGCCGCGCCGGGTGGTTGGTTCCGGGACGGCTTCGGCACCGACACCTTCCGTACCGACGCCAACATGATCCTCTCGACGTACCCGAAGCACGTGCTTCAGGAGGAGGGCTCGGTCGACGCCGACGGCAACATCGTCGCCGGCTTCGAGAACTCGGTCTTCAAGCAGTGCAAGGCCAACGGTGAGTGCGGCTACTACACGTACCTCCAGGGCACCTCGATGGCGTCCCCGCACGCCGCTGGCGTCGCCGCGCTGATCGTCAGCCGGCACGGCAAGGCGCAGGGTCGGACCGGCTTCGGGATGTCGCCGGACCAGGTCGAACAGCACCTCTACCGCACGGCCGCCGAGCACGCCTGCCCGGAGCCGCGCCTGCAGCAGTACCGCAACGAAGGCCGGGACGAGACCTACGACGCGTACTGCGCCGGCGGGGTCAACTTCAACGGCTTCTACGGCTACGGGATCGTCGATGCCTACGCGGCGGTGAAGACCCCGCTCAAGCCGAACGCGCGCCCGTAGCGCACATCGCACCGCCAGGTGGCCCAACCGCCACCACGACCCGGGGCCCGGTCGACGCCTGTCGACCGGGCCCTGTGGTGTCCGGGCCTGGTCTGTCGTCCCAGGCTCGGGCCGTCTGGTCCGTCGTCTCGGGCTCGGGCCGTCGTCACGGGCCTGGTCTGTCGTCTCGGGCCTGGTCTGTCGTCCCGGGCTCGGGCCGTCTGGTCCGTCGCCCCGGGGCTGGTCTGTCGGGGCGCGCCTACCTGGCCTCGGTGCCTGGCCTTGGTCATGATCGACTCGGGTTTCTGGAAGGCGCGGTGTCGGGGTCTGAGGGATGGCACGGTTTCCAGGAACCCGAGATGATCCCTGGTCATCTGGACGATCCCGGTCGCCATCCGCGGCTGACCAGCGCGTCGCGCACCTCTCGGAGGACCGCCGGAAAATCGCCGTACAGTCGTCGACTGGTCACGTGCAGGACCAACCAACCCGCGGCGACCAGCTGATTCAGTCGGCGGCGGTTGCGGTGCAGCTGCTCCGCGTCGGAGTGCCACGTCCCGTCGTACTCGACCGCCACCCGATACTGCGGCCAGGCCAGATCGGGGTGCAGGACAACCCCGACGGGCAGACGGATCGGAGGTTGAACCGCCGGACGCGGTAGCCCGCCCAGCACCAGCCACACGCGAAGGTGCGACTCCGGCGGAGACTCGGCTCCACCGTCGGCCAGGTCGAAGACCCAGCGTGCCCGTCGCCCACCGGGCCGATCGGCATTGCGGGCAGCAATGGCGGCAAGGGTGTCGCGCTCGGTCAGACCCTGCCCGAGCAACGAGTCGACGATGGCGACCGCCCGGACGGGTTCGAGCCAGACAGCCGTCTCCCAGGCGGCCCGCCCGGGGTCGGACCGGGGGATCGGGAGATCCCGCTCGGTGGACCTGAGCGGGCCGGCCGCCGTCCACCCATCGCCCGCGCTCGCCGTCACGACACCCCCTGCTCGGGCGGACACTGCGGCCTGGCGGGACAGCAGCGGTGCTGGCCGTGGCGACATTCGGCCGACAGGTGGTCGCTTTGCTCCCGTCGGTCGCGCCGCATCACGTGGACGCCCAGCGACCGAGGTACGCCCCGTATCTGGCGTCGGTCCCGTGCTTCGCGGTCGTCCCGGGTCGGTGAGTAGTCCGGGGCCTGACGGTCGTCCGGCGCTTGACGGACGCTCCGTCTCTGGCATTCGTCCGGCGACTGGTGGTCGTGGTGCGGTTGGTGGGGTCGCGGCTCGCTCCGGAACCCCGCTCACCATGAGCGGGGTGATGGTGTTGACGTGCACGCTGAGGCCCCGCTGGGGACCGACCCGCAGCGATCGGGGCACGAGCACGTGCACGTCGTCGGTGAAGCTCGCGGCGTGGTGGACGCCGTGCAGGTAGGCGGCCGACGGGCCGCCGACCACCACTGCCTGCGGTAGACGGAGGAGGGCGGCCCGACACGCCAGGGCGTGGTCCCGGTCCAGCCGTGCGTCGGCGTAGATGTCGTGGCGCAACCGCACCCAGGCGGAGCTGCGCAGCTGATGTTCGGTGAGCAGGCCGTCCCGGACAGCGTCGGAGCCGCGGAAGACCTGCCAGGTCAGGGCATCGGGGCGATGCGGACGTGGTGGCATACCGAGCAGACTGCCGACCACCGAGCGGCCATCGAAACCCCTGTGGACAACCCGGCCTGCACCCGCCGCCGGACCTGTGGACAACGGCGGCTCCGCCCGCCGATCGTGCTATGGCAACCGGCCATATCCACCGATAGAGGAGGCACCGACTATCCACCGACCGAGGAGGCACCGGCCGGATTTCACCGACCGATGAGGCACCCGGGCCGCTGGCGGGCGATGATCCACTCGCGTTCCTGAAAGTCGGGCGGTAGCTGGCTCTGGGATACCGCGACTTCCGTGAACCCGAGTCGATCACGCCCGAGGCCGGGCGACCCTGGCCGGCGACCCTGGCCGGGTGATCCTGGCCGGGTAGAGCCGGGGTCAGCTGAGGGCGGTGGTGATGGCTCGGGCGGCGGCCAGCACCTGAGGGCCGATCGTGTCGACGTCCAGTGGGGCGAGCGCGACCACGCCGACGCTGGCCTCCAGCCCGGGTACGTCGAGCACCGGTGCGGCCACCCCGTACGCCCCGGCCTGCAACTCTCCGCTGCTGCTGACCGCCTCTGTCATCCCGGCTCGCCCGGCCAGGATCGCCCGGCCCGCCGCCCCCCGGTCCAGTGGATGCCGCGCCCCAGCCCGGTACGCGACGTGGAACGACGTCCAGCTCGGCTCCACCACGGCCAGGGCGACGCCCTCTCCACCCTCGACGACGGTCAGGTGCGCGGTGGCGCCGGCCTGCTCGGCGAGGCGACGCAGTGCGGGCAGCGCACCCTCGGCGAGCAGCGGCTGGGCCCTGCGGGCCAGGTGCAACAACCCGGCTCCCAGGCGCAGCCGGCCCTCATCGTCGCGGCGCAGCATGCCGTGCCCGGTCAACGCACTGACCAGCCGGTAGACGGCTGCCCGGCCGATGCCGAGCCGATTCGCGGCCTCGGTGACGGTCAGACCGCCGGGAGCGTCGGCGACCAGGTGCAGCAGGCGCAACCCCCGGTCCAGCGTCTGCGACGTCTCCCCGCCCCGCCCGGCAACCCCGTCGGCCCGCCCCAGGCCCGCGCCGGACGGCGGGGCAACCGCATCGGCCCGTCCCGCGCCCGTGCCCGCGTCGGCTCGTCCCGCGCCGGCAGGAGGCGGCCCCCCGACCGCGTCTGCCCGCCTTGCGCCCGCGTCGGCCTGCTTTGCGCCGGTGGGGGGTGGCCCCCCGACCGCGTCTGCCCGCCTTGCGCCCGCGTCGGCCTGCTTTGCGCCGGTGGGGGGTGGCCCCGCGGCCGCGTCTGCCCGCCTTGCGCCCGCGTCGGCCTGCTTTGCGCCGGTGGGGGGTGGCCCCGCGGCCGCGTCGGGCCGCCTCGCGTCGGCGTCAGCCGAATCGGGGGCGGGGGTGGTGGGGTCGGCTGGCGGGTCACCGGAGCCACCGGAGCGTGCGGTCGCATCCACGCCTGGCAGCGTACGACCCGGCACCGGCCGACTCGGACAGGCGCGGACAGCTACCCTTGTACGGTGACGCTACGCCTGTATGACACTGCCACCCGATCGGTGCGGGACTTCGTCCCGCGGGAAGCCGGCAAGGTGGGGGTTTACCTGTGTGGTCTCACGCTTCAGGCTCCGCCGCACATCGGTCACCTTCGTTCCGGTGTCAACTATGACGTGCTGCGTCGTTGGTTGATGGCCGCCGGCTACGAGGTCACCTTCATTCGCAATCTGACCGACATCGACGACAAGATCCTGGTCAAGGCAGGCGAGCAGGGGCGTCCGTTCTGGTCGATCGCGTACGCCAACGAGTTGCTGCTCGCCCAGTCGTACCGGTCGTTGAACGTGCTGGCGCCCACCTATGAGCCGCGTGCCACCGGGCACATCCCCGAGATGCACGAGCTGATCAGGAAGTTGATCGCCGACGGGCATGCGTACCCGGCGAGTGACGGCTCGGGCGACGTCTACTTCGACGTGGCGTCCTGGCCGGCGTACGGGTCGCTGTCGGGTCAGTCTCCGGACGCCATGCAGTCCGCGGGCGACGCCCCGGACCGGGGCAAGCGGGATCCGCGCGACTTCGCGCTGTGGAAGGGCGCAAAACCGGACGAGCCGGCGGACGCCTACTGGCCGTCGCCGTGGGGGCTGGGCCGTCCGGGTTGGCACATCGAGTGCTCGGCGATGTGCTGGCGCTATCTTGGCCCGGAGTTCGACATTCACGGCGGTGGCCTGGATCTGACGTTCCCGCACCACGAGAACGAGATCGCCCAGTCCAAGGCGGCCGGCTTGCCGTTCGCCCGCTACTGGGTGCACCACGGGCTGTTGAGCATCGGCGGGGCCAAGATGGGCAAGTCCGCCGGCAACGCGCTGGGCCTGGCGTACGTGGACTCGCTCGGGGTGCGGCCGGTGGAGCTGCGCTACTACTACGCCGCCGCGCACTACCGTTCGGTGATCGACTACTCGGAGGATTCGCTGCGGGACGCGGCCACCGCGTACCGACGGATCGAGGGTTTCGTGCAGCGGGCCGCCGAGCGGGTCGGTGCCGGGCAGCTCGGTGAGCTGCCGGCGGGCTTCGTCGCGGCGATGAACGACGACCTCAACACGTCCGCCGCGCTGGCCGTGCTGCAACAGCACATTCGGGACGGCAACACCGCGCTGAGCGCCGGCGACGATGTGACCGTCCGCACCACGCTGGCCGTGGTGCGGGCAATGCTGGATATCCTCGGGATCGACCCTCTCGACCCGGCCTGGACCGGCGGCGGCCCATCGGACGATCTTCGTGCGGTGGTGGACTCCCTGATCGCGCTGGCCCTGGAGCAGCGTGCGCAGGCGCGGGGCCGCAAGGACTGGGCCGCCGCGGACGCGGTGCGTGACCAGCTCAAGCTGGCCGGCGTGGTGGTCGAGGACACCCCCCAGGGCCCCCGTTGGACTATTGGAGAGCAGGACTGATGGCCGGCAACTCGCAGCGCCGTGGCCGGCGACTGACGTCGAAGGCGAGCGCCCCCAAGGGCTCCGGTGGCAAGAACAAGGACTCGTTGGCCGGGCGGGGTCGCACCCTGCCCGCAGACGAGCGGCCGTGGCACAAGGGCTACTCGGGCACCGAGAAGTTGCCGCAGCGCACCGCCTGGAAGCAGGACAAGGAGCGCCGCGCGGCGGCCGAGGAGGGGCGCGCCCCGAAGATCGGCCAGCCCGGCTCCAAGGACACCACCTGGGGCAGGGGCGGCGGTCGGGGCGTACCCGTCGGTCGGGGTGCCACCGGCGGACGGGGCGGCAAGCCCACCGGGCGGTCCGGCCCGCGGGTCGCGCCGGGGCGCAAGTCGAACCCGTCGAAGGACTCCCCGGAGCTGCTGGTCGGGCGTAACCCGGTGCTGGAGGCGTTGCGCGCCAACGTGCCGGCGACGGCGCTCTACACCGCCCAGGGCATCGACATGGACGACCGGGTCAACGAGATCATCCGGACCGCCGCCGACCGGGGCATCGCCAACCTGGAAATCAGCCGCGCCGAGTTGGACCGGATGACCGGCGGGGTGCTGCACCAGGGCGTCGGCCTGCAGGTGCCGCCCTTCGCGTACCAGCCGTTCGAGGACATGGTGGCCGCCGCCCTTGAGCAGCAGGCTCCGCTGCTGGTCGCGCTGGACGGTGTCACCGACCCGCGCAACCTGGGCGCCGTGATCCGGTCGGCTGCCGCGTTCGGCGCGCAGGGTGTCTTCGTACCCGAGCGTCGTGCCGCCGGGATCACCGCGACCGCCTGGCGGACCAGTGCCGGCGCGGCCGCGCGGGTGCCCGTGGCGCAGGTGACCAACCTGACCCGGTCGCTGAAGGCGTGCCGCGACGCCGGCTTCATGGTCGTCGGCCTGGACGCCGACGGCGACACCGACCTCTACAACCTGGAGGCTGCTGTCGGCCCGCTGGTGGTGGTTGTCGGTTCCGAGGGGCGCGGCCTGTCCCGCCTGGTCGGGGAGACCTGTGACCTGACCGTCAGCATCCCGATGATCTCCGAGGTCGAGTCGCTCAACGCCAGCGTGGCGGCGGCGGTCGCCCTGGCCGAGGTCGCCCGTCGGCGCTCCGTCGAGCTGTAGCACCAGCTCTAGCCCCTCCCCGTGCGGGAGGGGCTAGATCTGATGGGTCCACGCGACGAACAGCGCCGCCCCGGCAACCGCCATCAGCAGCACCGTCGGGAGCAACCAGAGCGGGCCTCGCTCGCCGTCCAGGTGTCGGGTCAGCCGCTGGTGCACGGCGGCGATGCCGATCAGGGCGGCCAGCACGGCGGCGGGCAACGGCAGGCCGACCAGGAAGTGCGCCAACCAGGCGCCGGCCCGGGTCGGACCACCCCAGGAATCGTCGTACGGCCCCGGGTCCACCACGCCGTACAGCACACCCCGCAGCACCAAGAGCAACTGCACGCCGAGCGGCAGCAGAGCCACCGCACCCACCAGCAGGCTGAGCAGCGCGTGGCCGAACACCGCGACGGTGCCGGGCCGCCGGCCGGCCACGGCCGTCGGTGGCATCCCGAGCAGTCCGGTACGCAGGGATCGCCAGCGTGCGACGGCGGCGCCGGCTCCGCCCAGCGGGGCGGTCACCAACGTGAGGACGGCGACCGGGACCAGCGTCGCGCAGTAGGCGAGGCTCCGGCCGCCATCGCCGGTACGACGAAAGGGGCGGCCCGCCGAAGCGGACCGCCCCTTCCGGTACGGCGTTACGTCAGATCCGGCTGCCGGTGGCGGCGTGGAAGACGTGGCTGCGACCGGCGACCGGCTTGACGAACACGGTGTCACCCATGTTCGGCATGTTGCGCCGGTCGGTGCGGACGACGAAGCGCTCCGAGTTGCCACCCAGAGCGGCGTGGCCGTAGACGTTGGCGTCCGAACCGAGGTCCTCGACCAACTCGACCACGACCGGCATGCCGCCCTCGGTCGGGCTGACCAGCTCGCAGTCCTCCGGGCGGAAGCCCACGGTGACCTTGCCGTCGCCACCCTCGGCGCGGGCCGCCTCAACCTGCTCCCGGGTCAGCGGGATGTTCAGCTCGGCGAACTCGGCGCCCCGCTCGTTCAGCGGAACGGTCTTGATGTTCATGGCGGGAGAGCCCATGAAGCCGGCGACGAACACGTTGGCCGGGGTGTCGTAGAGCGCCCGCGGGGTGTCCACCTGCTGCAGGACACCATCGAGCAGCACCGCGACCCGGTGACCCATGGTCATGGCCTCGACCTGGTCGTGCGTGACGTAGACGGTGGTGACGCCCAGCTTGGCCTGCAGGGACGCGATCTGGGTACGGGTCTGCACCCGGAGCTTGGCGTCGAGGTTCGACAGCGGCTCGTCCATGAGGAAGACCTGCGGCTCGCGGACGATCGCCCGGCCCATCGCGACACGCTGACGCTGACCACCGGAGAGCGCCTTCGGCTTACGGCTGAGGTACTCCTCCAGCTGGAGCAGCCCGGCCGCCTCCTTGACCCGCCGGTCGATCTCGGACTTGGAGGTCTTGCGCAGCTTCAGCGCGAACGCCATGTTCTCGTACACCGTCATGTGCGGGTAGAGGGCGTAGTTCTGGAAGACCATCGCGATGTCGCGGGCCTTCGGGGGAAGGTGGGTGACGTCACGCTGGTCGATGTAGATCGAACCGGCGTCCACGTCCTCCAGGCCGGCGAGCATCCGCAGGCTGGTGGACTTACCGCAACCGGAGGGACCGACCAGGACGAGGAACTCCCCGTCGCCGATCTCGAGGTCCAGCTCGTTGACGGCGGGACGCTCTTGGCCCGGGTAGATCCGGGACGCCTTGGAATAGGTGACCGTAGCCATGGTGAAGCGCTTCCTTTCACCGGCAGGAACGTGCCGGACGATCCGAGTGAAGGAGCAACCGGCACGTGTCCGTGCCGGTCAACGGACGGCGGCCCGGTCGCGGGGGCGCCCGGTCGTCGTCCGTGTGAGTGAACCGTAAACGCGTTTACCCGTGCTGCCAAGGTGGGGGGCCGCCGAGCCCACCAGGCGGGCTACGCATTCCGGTCACTCGGGCACGGTCAGACATCAATCGACGCGACGTCGAACGGGTGTGCGTCGGGTTGTTGACGATTCCCGTGGTCGGGAGGCCTCGCGATCGGGATATCCGGACGTCACTCGCTATGCTGACCTCGACGCACGCGCCCCTGTAGCTCAGCTGGCCAGAGCACTCGCCTTGTAAGCGAGATGTCGCCGGTTCGATCCCGGCCGGGGGCTCCAATTCCATCAGGCTTTCCCCGACGGGCAAAGCCGTGAGCCGACCCGAAGTCAGCACAGACACGCTTGAACGTCCGCCCGGTGCGCTAGCTCCTGGAGCCGCGGGATCGGGTGACGACGCCAGGCTCGCGGATCAGGTCCGCGTCGACTCCGGGGCGGCGGGGGACCAGCCACCAGCCCTGCGAGGTTTCCGGCTCGTAGTGGACGACCGCATCCTGCTCGGCCAGGTTGTCCAGCCAGCTCCGGAGCTTTCTCAGCCGGTCGGGCGCGACCTGCTGACCGCCGCGGTGGCGAGCCTCGGTGCGCAGCATCTGCAGCATGTAGTGGTAACGGTGCTCGGGCTTCACCGCCCACGGGATCAACCTGCTGTCGCGTATGGCGCGCTTCTCGATCCCGAGCTGGTGGCGCCAGTTGGAGATGGTTCCGCTGCCGATCTGCAGGCCGTACTTGCGCCGGTACTCGTCCATGATCCAGGAGTAGGTCTTCCCCTCCCCGTACCAGCGAATAAACTCGTCCGGGTCCACGAGCTTGCTTGCGGTCATGCCCACCTCTCAGCACCGAGCAGTGGGAGATGCTAGGAACAGATCAGACAGGGTTGCAAGTGCGGATCGAGATCAACGTATGCGACGTCTGCCGGAACCCTTCACTTCCCGTGCGGACCTACACCATCAGCGTCGGCGACCGCAGCGGCATCACCGACCGCTGCGCCGCGCACTCGGAGGAGTTCGAGGCGATCCTGACCCGGAACGTCCCCTACTCCGATGAATTGGAGGCGCTCCTGTCGCCCGACGAGCGCCCGTACACGCGTCGTCGGGGTAGGCGGAGTATGCAGGTGGTGGACATGGACGAGGTCGAGAAGGCCAAGGGACATCACTGACGGGCGGGGGCCGATGAGTCGCGCGGTGGAGCAGTCGAACCGGGCGATGCTGCGCGCCCGGGACGCGATGGACCGGGCGTACGCCGAACCTCTGGACATTCCCGCGTTGGCCCGGATCGCGCTCGTCTCCGAGGCGCACTTCATCCGTACCTTCCGGGCCACCTTCGGTGAGACCCCGCACCGCTACCTGCAACGCCGCCGGGTGGAGCGGGCGATGGCGTTGTTGGTGGAGACCGACCGGGACGTGACGGACATTTGTTACGCCGTCGGCTTCGGCAGCCTGGGCACGTTCAGCCGGACGTTCCGGCAGATCGTCGGCGAGTCGCCCTCGGATTTCCGGCGTCGGCGCGTCGCGCCGGCCAACGTGCCGTCGTGCTTCACCAAAGCCTGGACCCGACCCAGCAGTTTTGGATAAGCCGCAGGTCACGGCCGACCTCTAACGTCATGGGCATGACGATGAACGCGATCAGCCGCTCCCAGATCTACGTCCTCGACCAGGACGCCGCGCTTGACTTCTACGTCAACAAGCTCGGCATGGAGGTCAACACCGACCAGGACCTCGGTTTCATGCGGTGGTTGACGGTCAACCTGCCCGGCGACCCGGAGCGGGAGATCCTGTTGGAGAAGCCCGGCCCGCCCGCGCTGGACCCGGCCACCGCCGAGCAGGTCCGCGAGTTGCTCACCAAGGGTGCCCTCGGTGGATACCTCTTCATGACCACCGACGATGCCCGCAAGACGCACGAGGATCTGGTGGCGAAGGGCGTCGAGATCACCGACGAGCCGACCGAGCGCCCGTACGGGATCGACTTCGGCATCCGGGACCCGTTCGGAAACAAGATCCGCATCGGCCAGATGTTCCCGCGGGCGTAGGGGGCCGACGATGGGTCAGGTCGCGTCTCTTCCACTGGTCCGGCCGGCGGCTGTCGGCCGGGACCGGGCACTGCTGATCGGCGGGGTGCTCGCCGGCCCGATCTTCGCCGGCTCGGCGATCGCGCAGGCGTCGACCCGGGAGGGCTTCGATTTTCGCCGGCACCCGGTCAGCGTGTTGAGCACCGGCGAGCTGGGCTGGATCCAGATCGTCACGTTCCTGGTCAGCGGAGTGCTCTGCGTGCTGGCCGCCGGGGCGCTGCGCCGCGGTGCCGGCGACGGTGACGGGTCGGTCTGGCTGCCGCGACTGCTCGCGCTGTACGGCCTGGGCCTGGTCGGGGCGGCGATCTTCAGCGCCGATCCGGCCGACGGGTTCCCGGTCGGCACGCCCCGGGGCGCCGGTGAGATCAGTTGGCACGGGGGCCTGCACTTCCTGGTGGCGGCGGTCGCCTTCGGGTCGCTGATCGCGGCGACGGTGCTGACGGCCCGTCGGGCCGCGCGGCAGGGGGCGCGCGGTCGGGCCACGTACAGCCTGGTGACCGGGGTGTTCTTCGCGGTGGCCTGGGTGACGCTGATCGTCCGGCCGGCACCGGCCGTGATGGTGGCGTTCGGCCTGGCGGTGTCGGCCGGCTGGCTGTGGGTGTCGGTCACCTTCGCACGAGCGGCATCCGGCCGGCCCGACTGAGCCGACGTGTGCGGGGCCGGGAGGCACGGGGTCGCGACCGTGCCTCCCGGTGTGTTGAGGTGTCTGCCATGGTGACCCGCCTGCTGTACCTGACCAGACACGCTGAGCAGGACCTGTCCGGGCTGAACGGCTCAACCGCCGAGGAGCCCGACACCGGCCTGTCCGAGCGCGGCCGGCAGCAGGCCACCCTGCTCGGTGAACGCCTGCGCGGCCGCCGGTTCGCCGCCGTCCACCACGGGCCGCTGCGCCGGGCCGCGCAGACCGCCGAGCTGATCGCCAAGTCGCTGCCCGATGTTCCGGTGTACGAGACGGAGCTGGCCGGCGACCACCTTCCACACGACACGGACCCGACCGGCCTGCCGCCCGCGTACGCGACGTTCCTGGCCCAGTTCTCGGCGGCCCAGCGGGTCGACGGGCCGCAGGTGACGGCGGCGGCCGTGCGGCGGTTCGCCGGTCCGGCCACCGAGGCGACCGCCGGTGACGAGCCGGTCCGCGAGCTGGTAGTGACGCACACCTTCCTGATCGGCTGGCTGGTACGGCACGCCCTCGACGCGCCGGAGCAGCGGTGGCTGGGCTTGAACTTGCACAACGCGGGGCTGACCGTGATCCGGTACAGCCCCTCCGGCCCGCCGAATTTGATCGCCGTCAACGACGTCGCCCACCTTCCGGCGGAGTTGCGGGCGACCGGCCTGCCCCCGGACTACCTGGTGTAGGTGCCGGTGGCCCGCAGCAGCAGCTTGACCAGGGCCTGCGTAGCCGGCGGCGGGGGCCCCTCGGCCGGGCAGTCGGCGTACCCGGTTTCAGTGCTGCCCACGGTGAGGCGGTAGTGCATCACGTCCGCGCAGTTGGTAGCGGTGGTCGGTTGCCCCGCTTCGGCGGCGAGCCGGGGGTCGGCGGCCAGAATCGTCAGGCTGCCCAGGTCGGCGGGGCTGAGCCGACCGGTACGCCGGCTGCCGGCCCGGTCCACAGCGGTCCACCGACCGTCCGGCTCGACGGTCAGGACGTCGCCACGGCCCGCGAAGCCGCCCGAACTCCGCAACGTCACCTGGGCGGCGGCACCGACAGTCGGGGCGACCGTGGGGGTGACGTCGGGCGTTGGGATGCCGATGGCCGGGACGCTGGCCGTCGGGGCGGGGGTGTCCGGAGGAGGATCGCCGGCGGTGCCGGCCCGGTCGGTGCTGGTGCACCCGGCCAGCAGGGCGACCAGTAGCGCGACGGTGACGCCGGTTGTCGAGGTGGCTCTCATCTTCGTGGGACGCGCGGCCCGCAGCGTCGGTTCCCCGTCAAGGGCCTCCTCCAGAGAGCCGTCATCGATCCCGTGTCCCGCTCGGTTATGGCAATCTTGGACAGTTTCCGTTAGCGCGTAACGGAAACTGTCCAAGATTGCCAAGCACAACGCCTGCGGCGGGCCTGGCCGGTCGGTCACGGGCCGGCCCGGTTATGGTCGCCGGGCCCGGCGCGCGGCGTCGCGGCGCGGGTCGGGAGCGTCGCGGGTCGGTCGGCGTCGCGGGTCGGTCGGCGTCGTCGCGCACTGTCGCTCGGATGAGGAGGTGGGCGTGTCGGATGCGGAGTTGACAGTCGAGGTGACCGGACCGGTCGCGACTGTGGTGATCCACAACCCGGCTCGGCGTAACGCGATGACCGCCGCCATGTGGCGTCAGCTTCCCGAACTGCTCGACCGGTTGGAGCCCGACCCCGACGTACGGGCGTTGGTGCTCACCGGTGCCGGCGACGCCTTCTGCGCCGGTGCCGACCTCGGTGACCTGGCCGAACTGTTGGACGCCGGTGACACCAGCATCGCGGTGGCCGCCGAGGAACGGCTCGCCCGGTTCGCCAAGCCGACGGTCGCGGCCGTCCGGGGCGCCTGCGTCGGGGGTGGGGCTCAGCTCGCGGTCGCCTGCGACCTGCGGATCGCCGCCGACGACGCCCGTTTCGGCGTACCGCCGGCCCGGCTCGGGCTGGTCTATCCGGCGCCGACGACGCGCCGGCTGGCCCGCCTGATCGGTCCGTCCGCCGCCAAGCATCTGCTGTTCACCGCCGAGCTGATCGACGCCGAGCGGGCGCTGCGGATCGGCCTGGTCGACGAGATGCTGCCGGCCGGCCGACTCGCCGCGCGGGTGGACGAACTGACCGCGACCATCGCCCAACGCTCACCGGTGAGCATCGCCGCCGCCAAGGAGATCATCGACGATCGGGCCGAGCCCGCGCGGATCGCCTGGTGGCACCGGAAGGTGGTGACCACGGGCGAGGCCAGGGAGGGTGTCGCAGCTATCGCCGAACGCCGTACGCCCCGCTTCGCCTGGCAGCCACCGACCGCCGACTGACCGCGTTTGAGCTGTCGCCGTCGATGGGTAGTCCCGGTTCCACACGGGGATCGGAGGGCCATGGTGGACGCAGCGGAGACAACGCCGGACCAGGGCGATCGACGGCATCGCCGGGGCAGGCTGATCCTCGCCCTGGCACTGCCTATCGCCGTGGTCGTTGCGCTCGCGGTCGGTGTCGCGACGGGTGGCCAGAATTCCGGCATCTTCGACGGTGACCCACCGGCCTGGGCCAGCAACCTGGGACGAATCCTGATCCTCCTCGGAGTCGTCGTCGAGGTCGCAGCGGTCGTCTGGGCCGTGCGGACCGGGCGCCACCGGGCCTCTCGCCGGTCCCCGTTACTGACAATGAGCTGGTCGCATCGTCGACGGCTGCAGCGCCAGGTCCGACGCGGCACACCCGAGCTCGACGAGGATCCGACCCTCCTGGTGGAGACTGCTCGGCAGGCCGTCGGCCAGCGTTGGCTCGCGGTGCTGATCGCCGGATTGGCAGTGGTCAGCGTCGGTCAGGTGTTTCTCGGATTCGCGTCGTTCCACGCCGTGGTCGGTGTGGTGCTGGTGGTGGTCTGGGTCGTACTGATCGTGCTGGTCCTTCGGGGTGCCAGGCAGGGTGAGGCGTTCCTGCGGGCCAACCCGGATCTCGGCGGGCGGTAGTCACAGCCCGCTTCCAATCATCGCGATACCTCGATCCCGGGTGGCCCCTCGGACGGTCGGTACGGCAGGCTGTCCGTCGTGCAGCGTGATCAGTTGCTTGCGGGCCGCTACCGGCTCCTGGAGCGCCTCGGCAGTGGCGGCATGTCGGCGGTGCACCGGGCGTACGACGAGGTGCTCGAACGGGACGTGGCGGTGAAGGTGCTGGTCGCCTCGGACGGCAACGCCGGGCAGCGGATCCGGGGCGAGGCCAAGGCGGCGGCCCGGCTGTCGCATCCGCATGTCACCAGCGTCTACGACTACGGCGAGTCGACGCTGGACGGTGTCGAGGTCCCGTTCGTGGTGATGGAGTTGCTCGGTGGTCACACCCTCGAACACCGGTTGGTGGTCGGTCCGTTGCCGCCGCGCGCCGGGTTGCGGGTGTGCGCCGAGGTGGGCTCGGCGCTCGCCGCCGCGCATGAGCAGGGGTTGGTGCACCGCGACATCAAGCCGAGCAACGTGATGCTCACGCCGACCGGGGCGAAGGTCCTCGACTTCGGCATCGCGGCAGCCGCCGGCGCGCCTGAGATCGACTTCGAGGGGCGGCTGCTGGGCACACCGGCGTACCTGGCACCGGAGCGGTTGCTGGCCGGCGAGGTGCTGCCGGCCAGCGACGTCTACGCCCTCGGCCTGCTGCTGCACCGGGTGCTCACCGGCCGGCTGCCCTGGCCCGCCGACGCGCAGACCGGGATGCTGCGCGCGCACACCCACGTCGAGCCGGACCCGCTGCCCCCGATCGACGGCGTGCCGCCCGAGGTGCACCGGCTCTACCGCTGGTGCCTGGCCCGCGACCCCGCCGACCGGCCGTCGGCAGCCGACGCGGCCCGCATCCTGCTCGCCGCCGCCAGCCCGGCTGCACCCGCGGTGGCCACCGCCGAACCAACGGCGCCCAGCGCCGGTCCGCCCAGCGCCGGTCCGCCCGGCGCCGGGCCGGCGACCGCGACGTCGAGCAACGCCGGGAGGGCCAGCGCCGGGACGGGCAGCGTCAAGCCGAGTAGCGCCGGGCCGAGCAGCGATTCGGCGGTGCCGGTGCGGCGTCCTGCGTGGCGTCGGGGCCGCGCCGTCCTGACCGTCGGCGGGGCCGTGATCGCCGCGGTGGCGCTGGCCGGGTCGCTCGGCGACTCCAGCAACCGTCGGCCCGGACAGGGCGCCGCGCCGGCCGGCAGCGGCCCGGGAACCACCACGGTGGGGATGCCCAGCACCGAGGAGCCGACCGACCCGGTCGACATCGGGCCGTCCGCCGTACCGCGAACCAAAAGCACCGCCACCGCTACCCGGACCGGCCCCCCGACCGGTCCGGGCGGAACAGTGGCCCCAGGCCCGACCGCCACCACCGGAGGCCCGACCCCGACCCCGGTCGCGCCGACTCCCACGCCCGGCGCTGGCGCATCCGTCGCCGGACGCGGCGGGACGGTCACCGTCCGTTGCGTGGGAAAGACGGTCGAGGTGCTCGCTGTGACGCTCGCGCCGGACTTCCGGGCCGAGGCGTACGACCCGGGGCCGGCGAAGCAGATCGTTGTCGGGTTGACCTCCACCGAGCACCGCAGCGAGATCCGGGTGCATTGCCCCGGTGGCCACCTGAAGTCGTCGGTCAAGGAACGCGACGTCTGATCGGGGGCCGGCGGGTGCCGCGCCCGGGGCGTACCCGGGACGCGGCCCCCCGTTCCCGCCGGCCGGTCCGTCACCGCCCGGCCAGCACCCCCCAGCCCGGGTTCACGGGCTCCCGGCGCAGCGGCATGCCCGCCTCCGCTGGCGTCCGGTCACCCTTGCGCTGGTTGCAGGCGTAGCAGGCGGCGGTGGTGTTCCGCCAGGTGTTCCGGCCGCCGCGTGAGCGGGGCAGGACGTGGTCGATGGTGGAGGCCGGGCCACCGCAGTACGCGCAGCACCGGTCGTCGCGGCGCAGCACACCGGCGCGGGACCAGGCCGGCCCGGAGTTGAACCTCCACCGGGTGACCACGTAGCGGACCAGCCGCACCACCCGGGGCATCGGGAAGACCCCGATCACCCGGTCCGGCTCGGCCTCGTGGATCTCGGCCACCCGACGGCAGAGCATTCGGACGGCGTGTTGGACGGTGACCCGGTGCAGCGGGCCGAGGTCGGCGTTGATGACGAGGACGGCGTCCACCGGGACTCCTTTCCGGTTGGTGGGGGACAGCAAGAAGCCGCCCGGTCCAGTGGTCGGACGGGGCGGCTCGGCGCGTACGGGTACGCGTCAGTCGGGCCGGCCCGCCCGGGGGCCTTCCGCTCGGCAACCGTCACCGGGCAGCGTCGACGGCACGGTGGTGACGTGCGACATCGTCATGTGCTGCTCCCGCGGTGGTGGTTGACAGTGCGCGCTCACGGTAGGTCGGCGCGGGACACCCGGGCAACGTATTTCGATCGGCCGGTGTCGTCGGGCCGTCGCTGGCGGCGGGTGCGGGGTGCCGCTCTCACAGCGGCCCGGGCGGTGGTCAGCGGGCGGTTCAACCGCAGGGCCATCCGGGTGGTGAGTTCGCTGTCCAGTAGCGGCCGGTTGACCTCACCGGCGACGGCCAGGGCGGGCCCGGAGACCGAGCGCCAGATCGCGGCCAGCCCGGCGCCGAGGCCCACCAGGGCGACGGTGGCCCGGGTGGTCGGTGAGCCGGCGGCCGCGGCGGCGCTCACCCCGACGACCGCGAAGAGCACCAGCAGCAGGGGTACGAGCACCGGCCAGAAGATGCCCCGGGCGGCCTGCGCCACCAGCCGCCGGTCCCGGATGATCAGGTTCCTGGCGATCACCGCGTAGTCCTCCTCGTCGAGCAGGTCGCGCGGGTGCAGGCCGCCGGTGAGCACGTCCCGCCAGAGGTCACCCTGGCCGCGTAGGGCCCGGCTCAGCGCGGCCGGCGTCGGCTCGGTCGGGTCGTCGTGGCCGGCGCGGTCGACGGCGCTCGCCCATTCGGTCAGCGACCGGCGCACCACCGCGGCCGAGTACGGCGGCAGCACGCTGGCCAGTTCGTCCAGCCACCGGCTGATCTGGACCTGCCGGCCGCCGAACTGTCGCAGCAGCTGCGCGACGTCGCCGGCCCGGACGGTGTCGGCCACTGAGCGGCCCAACCGGTAGGCCAGCCCGACCCGGTGGTTGGCGGCCATCGCCCAGCGCAACACCTCCACGTTGAGGTCGTCGAGGGCGAGCAGCAGCGGCACCGGGTCGGCGGGGTCCGGCTGGCCCGGGTCGGGTAGCAGGGTCCGGGCGGCCGAGGTGTCGGGCACCGGCCCGGTGTGCCGGGTGAGTTCGGCGATCTGGGCCACTGCGACGTCCACCCCGTCGAGGTACATCCGCATCCGCCGGCGCGTGGACATCTCGGTGAGGTTGGAGAGCTTGGCCGGCGGTACGGCGGGGCGGGTCTCGGCGAAGGCGCGGGGCTGTGCCTGCTGCCCGTGGTGGTAGGCGTCCGCCATCCACCAACCGAGCCGCAGCGCGGTGACGATGCAGGCGCGCTCGTCGCGGATCAGCGGGTACGTGTCGTCGTGGCCGATCTCGTCGATCGACGAGCCGTGGTCCGCGCCCGCGCGGTGCAGTGGTGACATCTCCCGCTGCCCTCCCGCCCGGCCGATCGACGGTTGATCATTCGAGCGTACGGCAGCGTACCGGGGCTTATGTGGTGTTTTGTCGATTCAGTCTGCCGGCCAGCAACCCACGTGGCCGGATCGAGCGCACCGGCTCCGCCGCGGCACCCACCGCCCGCAGGATGTGGTTCGCGGCGATGATCCCGGTCGCGGCCGAGCGTTCCATCAACGCGCTCGGGAAGTCCGTGGCGATGCCGTCCCCGGCCAGGTAGACGCCGGTCGCGTCGGTGCGTACCCCCGGCCGCCAGGAGTGGCTGCCCGGCGTGAACGCCGGTGCCTGCGCCTCCACCCGCGCCCGCAGCTCGCGGACCCGCAGGTCGCCAGCCTCCGGCCAGAGCGCGACCAGCTCGCGGCGCATCCGCTCGGCCAACTCCTCGGCCGGCACGCCGGGTTCGCAGGCGTACGCGTGCAGCTCGATGACCGACCCGCCGGTCTGCCGCGCCCAGCGGCGCGACTCGTTCTCCAACCGGTGGTAGAGCGTCACCGAGTCCAGAGTGGGCTGGCGGGACACCCCGTTGAACACCGCGCGCTCGGCGGCGACGTCCCCGTCACACCAGTACCGGGCCACCGCGTACGGCGGGCCCGGGGTGCCGAAGGCGGGCATCCGTGCCGCCAGCTCGGGTGCCCGCTCGGCCAGGTCCGGTGAGGCCGCTACCAGTGCGGCGAGCGCCGGTGGGTCGACGGCGAGCACCACGTGGTCGGTCGGGTGGCTGCCGCCGTCGCTGGTGGTCACCCGCCAGCCCTCGCCGTCGTGGTGCACCCCGGTGGCGGCGCAGTCGGTGAGGATCCGACCACCGTGCTTCTCCACGTACCGGGTCAGCGGCTGCCAGATAGCAGTGGCGTAGTCCTCGTCAGGGCAGTCGAAGGCCAACCCCTCCGGGTTGCCGAGCAGGTAGAAGTGGAACTGGGCGACCATCTCGGCGGCCGACATCTCCGCCTCGTGGTTGAAGAACGAGTGCGAGAAGACCTCGAACAGCATCGCCCGCGCCCGGTCCGGCAGTCGCAGCGACGCCAGCAGCTCGTCGGCGGTGGTGTCGTCCAGGTCGGCGTAGGTGCGCACCGGGTCGTAGCTGAGCAGCGGCAGCGCGGCGTCCCGATCCATCACCCGCAGGTCGGCCAGGCGCAGGCTGGGGCTGCGCAACAGCAACGCGAGCAGGTTCGCCGGTGGTGCGGGCGGCAACTTGCCGAACTCCTCGGTCGGCCACTGCTCGCTGAGAATCGGGTAGCCCGGAATGGCCTTGAGGAAGCCCAGGTCACCGTCGACCCGGCGGAGGATGGACCGCCAGTTGTAGTACTGCCGGAAGAACGCGTGGAAGCCGTGCTCGTTCTGCTGGCTGCCGTCAGCGAGCGCCTCCGGCCAGGCACCCAGTCGACCGCCCAGCGTGGGCGCCGCCTCCAGCACGGTGACCGCCACACCCCGTTCGGCGAGCACCACCGCCGCTGACATGCCGGCGATGCCGCCACCCACCACCAGCGCCGTGGTGGGTCGCGCCACCCGGTCGGCGCCACCGCCGCCCGGGTCCACCACATGCTGCCGTACGCCGATCAGCCGACCCACCACTTGCGACAGCGCCATGGGCCCAGTCTGCCCCACCTGCGGCTCAACGGCCTGTTCAGAGCCCTAGTCGGTCGGCAGGCACCGTCGGGGGCGGTCGGAGGCGGGCCAGACGTACTCCAGATCCGCCGGCACGTCGTCGCCGAACAGCGGGCGGTAGTGCGCCGGATCCTTGCGCAGCAGCGACGAACGGTGACTCAGGTGCAGGTCGTCGCGGCCCAGCCAGGGTGGCAGCTCACCGGCCTCGGCCAACTCGTCCTGGGTCCGGATGACACCGGCCCCGCAGGCGGCCGCGAGGTCGACGGTCATTGTGGTGGCACAGGTGTCGGACCGCCCCGGCTCGGTCCAGACCGCGCACATGTCCAGCCCGTAGCGGACGAGCGCCTCCTCGTACCCGGCCCACATCTTCACGGCCGGGTGGTTGCGCCAGCCGTACCCGGGTCGGGTGAGCCCGCGCAGCACCTGGATGGCCTCCACCCGCTGCTTGCCCAGCCGCTTCTGGTCCAGCGTGCGGGCGCTGGCCAGAAAGCCCGGGTACGGGAGGAACGTCTGCATGTCGCTGCTCTACCCGTCGCCGGGGCGGACATACCTGGTCACGGGATGATCCGGACGGGGTCGCCCACCGTGGCCGTGCTGATTACGATCCGGGCATGGCGGAGCCGTGGCGGGACCGGGCGCGACGGGCGGTCGAGTGGAACTGGCGGCTGCGGTCCGTCGGTGATCCGCGCCCGCACTACGTGATCTGCGGGAAGGACGCCCTCGCCTACTACGTGGCCCGGGCGATGCTCGAATCCGACCTGCCGGTGGGCGGGGCCCGGGTGACGGTCGTGGTGCCGGAGCGTTACCGCAGCAACGGGCCGGACGTGGCCGGGCTGCGTGGGGTCCGGGTGGTCCGTTCGGACCGGCTGGACGTGGACACCTTCGAGGCCGCCGGTCTGGCCGGGGCCACCGGGTTGGCCCTGCTGAACCAGGACGACGTGGGCAACCTGCACGCCGCGCTCTGCGCCCAGGCTGTCGACCAGCGGGTCCGCCAGGTGCTGCGGATGTTCAACGGCACCCTTGCCGACGGCGTACGCAAGCTGCTCAAGGCCCCGGTCGAGGTGCTCTCCGACGCCGAGATGGCCGCACCCGCCTTCGTGGCCGCCGCGCTCAACGAGGTCGACCCCAGTTCCTTCCAACATCGGGACAAGACGCTGCGGGTGGCGCGGCGGGCCGACGTCCGACCGCAGGACGTGGTCTGCGCGTTGGCGCACTTCACCGAGGCGCAGGGGGTGGAGCTGCTGCCGGCCGAGCAGGCCGGCGCGGACCTGGTGCTCGCCGAGGCGACCGGCCAGCCACCGGGCACCGAGGTCGCCGCCCGTCGGTTGGTCCGCGCGCGACGGCGGCGTCGTCCGGTCGCCGTGGTGGTGGGAGCGGTCCGCGGCTTCGCCACCCGCAAGATCGGCATCGCGGTGATGGCGGTGCTCGCGCTGATGGCGGTGCTGGGGGCGCTGATCTCCCGGGCCGAGGACGTCTCCCCGTTGGAGGCGCTGTACCTGACGCTGGTCACCACCCTCAGCGGCGCCGACCCGGACACCACCAAGGCGCCGGACGCGCAGATCATGCAGGTGGTGCTCAACCTGGCCGGGTTGGCGCTGATCCCGCTGATCACCGCCGTCGTGGTGGACGGGATCGTCAACGCCCGGCTGGCCCTGCACACCGGCCGGCTGCAACCGGCGCGGGTCGGGCACGTGGTGGTGATCGGCCTGGGCAACGTCGGCACCCGGGTGATGGCGCAGCTGCGCGAGTACGACGTCGAGGTGGTGGCGATCGACAAGGCCCCTGAGCCGCGCGGTGCGGCACTGGCCCGCCAACTGGAGGTGCCGCTCATCGTCGGCGACGCCGCGCTGCCGGAGACGCTGGTGGCCGCCTCGGTGGCGGACTGTCAGGCGCTGGTGGTGGCGTCCACCGACGACGTGGCGAACCTGGAGGCGGCGCTCGCCGCCCGCGACCTCCGCGCCGATCTGCGCGTGGTGCTCCGGTTCTTCGACGGTGACTTCGCCGAACGGGTGGAGGAGACCTTCGCGCTCGGGGTGTCCCGGTCGGTCTCCTACCTGGCCGCCCCCGCCTTCATCGGGGCACTCACCGAACGCGCCGTGATCACCACCATCCCGGTCGACCGGCACGCGCTGCCGGTCGCCGAGGTGCCGGTCGCCCCCGGCTCCGAACTGGACGGTCGGCCGCTGGACGTGGTCAACCGGGACGGACAGGTCCGGTTGATCGCACGCACCCCGGCGGGCGGTGCCAAGACGATCTGGTGGAAGGACCTCGACCCCCGGCAGGTGATCTTCGCGGGTGACCGGCTGACCGTTGTCGCCCGGCGGCGCGGGTTGGACTGGCTGACCCGGCAGTGCGCCCCACCCGCCCCCGGCAGGACGCCGACGCCATCCGGTCACGTCGGATCGGTGCCCCGGCCCGTGCCGGCCGCACCCGGCGCCCCCCGATCCGCCGCGCCGGACTCCGTCCCTGCCGAGCACGTCTCGTCGGCCGGGCCGACCGATCAGGAGGTCGCGGCCTCGGCCCCGGGCGCGGCCCACCCGGTGGCACCGTCCCGCTTGCCGGTCGTCGGGGCTGTGCCGCCAGCTCAGAATGCAGGCGACCCCGTGTGGCCCGGCCAGCCGACCGAAGGTGGCCGCATCAGGGACGAGCCCGATTCCCGTACGACTCGATCGGGCTGACGTTCTGAAGTAGGCGTCGCATGGTGGCGTACGTTGTGCGTACAATCGGTCGGTGAGTGCTAAGGCTGAGCGACTGCATCTGCGGATAGATGAGCAGCAGAAGGCGTTGTTGGAGGCGGCGAGTGAAGCCGCCGGAGACAGCGTGTCGACGTTCGTTTTGAAGGCTGCGACCGAGGCTGCGGCTGACGTTTTGGCCGACCGGCGGGCGTTCCTGCTGGACGAAGAGGCATGGCAGGTCTTCGACGAGGCCCTGCAAGGGCCGGCGCAGGACGTCGCCGGGCTGCGGGAGTTGTTGACCGGCCCAACGGTGCTCGACCCGCCGATCGATGGCCAGTCCCAGTGAGTTCCCGCTTCTCGGCTGTCGAGCCGCTGTCGGCTGGGTTCGCGGTGAACGGGTTCGACTGCGGGTCACGCGCACAGTCGGTGTGGCTGGTCGAGCATGCCCTGCAAGCTCATCGGGCGGGCCTGTCGCGGGTGTACGTGGTACGCGACGACGAGCACCCGGATCAGCGAGTGGTCGGCTACTACGCCCTGGCCGCCGGTAGCGTCGCCCCGGCAGATGCCTCACCGCGGCTACAGCAGGGAGCTGGGCGCTACCACCAGCCGGTGGTGATCCTGACCCGGCTCGGGGTCGACCGCAGCGCCCAGCGCATCGGTCTCGGTCGGGCGCTGGTGGTCGACGCCCTGCGGCGAATCGCGGCCGCCGCCGAGGTCATCGGCGTGCGCGCGGTGCTCATCCACTGCGAGACGGACGCCGCCCGCGACTTCTACCAGCGGCTGGCGAAGTTCGAAGCCAGCCCCACCGACCCGATGCACCTGCTGTTGTTGATGAAGGATCTCCGCCACGCGCTCAGCGGCTGATGCGTTGCACCGCCGAATGCTGATGGCAGCGGTCGGCCGATCGAGGTCGCTGAGCGACAATCCATGCATGCGTTTCCGCATCCTGGGGCCGACCCAGGTGCTGCTGGCCGACGGGCGCGAGGTTCCCGTTGGCGGCCCTCGGCTGCGCGCGCTGCTGGCGCTCCTTCTGCTCGACGCGGGACGCGTCGTCTCCGCCGAGCGGCTGATCGACGGCCTGTACGGCGAGCAACCGCCCCGGGGCGCGGCGAACGCGCTGCAGTCCCAGGTGTCGCGCCTGCGGCAGGCTCTGCCCGTCGGGCACGACCCGGTCGAGTTCCACCCGGCCGGCTACCGCCTCGCCGTGGATCCCGACGACGTCGACGCGTACCGGTTCGAACGGCTCGCCGAGGCCGGGCGGCGCGCGCTCGTCGGTGGTGACTGGCCCCGAGCGGCGACCGTGTTGCGCGAGGCGCTGGAGCTGTGGCGTGGCCCCGCACTGGCCGATGTGCCGGGCGCACCCGCACAGGCCGCCCGGTTGGACGAGCTGCGGTTGGCCGCCATCGAGGACCGGGTCGAGGCGGACCTGGCGTTGGGCACGGACGGCGCGCTGATCGCGGAGCTACGGGAGTTTGTGGTCGCGCATCCGCTGCGGGAGCGGGCGCGCGGTCAGCTCATGCGGGCCCTGGCAGCCCTGGGTCGGCCGGCGGAGGCGCTGGCCGAGTTCGAGGACGCCCGGCAGACCCTGGCCGAGCAGCTCGGCGTCGACCCGTCGGCGGAGCTGGCCGCGATCCACCTGGCGGTGCTGCGCGGTGCGGAACGCGGATCCGTCCAACCGGTGCTACCAGGTCAACTCACCACCTTCGTCGGGCGGGAGGAGGAGCTCAAGCGCGTCGGCGAACTGCTCGGTGAGCGCCGGCTCGTCACTCTCACCGGCCCCGGAGGCGCGGGTAAGACGCGCCTGGCGATCGAGGCCGCCGGCCACGTCAACGGGGAGGTCCGTTTCGTCGAACTGGCCGGGCTGGCCGACGGTGCGGACGTGCCGCAGGCGGTGCTGAGCGCGCTCGGCCTGCGCGACGCGGGTCTGCGCGCCTCCGCCGAGCCGGGCCGGCACCCCACCGACCGGCTGGTCGAGGCGCTCGCCGAGCGGCGGCTGCTGCTGGTGCTCGACAACTGCGAGCACGTCATCGCCGACGCCGCCCGGCTGGTCGCCCGGTTGCTGGGCGCCTGCCCGACGTTGCGGGTGCTGGCCACCAGTCGTGAACCGCTCGGGCTGGCCGGGGAGGCGTTGTGCCCGATCTCCGGGCTCACCGTGCCACCGCCGGGCGCGTCCGCGCTGGACGCCGACGAGTACGCCGCCGTCCGCCTTTTCGCTCAGCGGGCCACCGACGTCGCACCCGACTTCACCGTCACGGCTGCCAATGTCGACACGGTGCTGCGGATCTGCCGCACCCTCGACGGCCTGCCGTTGGCGATCGAGCTGGCCGCCGCCCGGCTGCGCGCGCTGCCCGTCGCCGAGGTGGCCGCCCGCCTCGACGACCGGTTCCGGCTGCTGTCGATGGGCAGCCGGGCGGCGTCGCCCCGACACCGCACGCTGCGGGCCGTGGTCGAGTGGAGCTGGGACCTGCTCGGCGATTCCGAACGCCGACTGGCCCGCCGGCTGACCGTCTTCGCCGGCGGCGCGACGCTGGAAGCGGCCGAACGGGTCTGCGGCCTGCCCGGCGGGGAGTTCGTCGACGCGTTGACCGGCCTGGTCGACAAGTCCTTCGTGGAGATGTCCGGTGGTCGGTACCGGATGCTGGAGACGGTGCGGGCCTTCTGCGCCGAGCGTCTCGCCGAGGCCGGCGAGGCCGACGACCTGCGCCGGGCGCACACCGCGTACTTCCTGGAGTTCGCCTGGACCGCCAGCGACCACCTGCGGCGTGCCGAACAGCTGCACTGGTTGCGACTGCTCGACGCCGAACGGGACAACCTGCACGCGGCGTTGCGCCGGGCCACGGCCGCCGGTGACGCGTCCGATGCGGCCGGGATGGTCGCCGCCCTGTCGTTCTACTGGTGGCTGCGCGGCATGCGCGGGGAAGGGGCCCGGCTGGCGGCCGACGTCCTCGGTGTGCTCGGCCCCGAAGCGCCCGCGGGGCTGCGCGAGGAGCACACGCTCTGCGTCTACAACGCCTCGCTCGGTGGATCCGGGCCTCTGGACTCGCTGACGACGCAGCGTTCCGTCATCAGCAGTCTCGACCGGCCGCCCCGGCAACCCTTCCTGCTGTATCTGTCGGGGATCTCGGCCGGACCGCCGTCCGGTGGGTCCGAGCACGTCAACGAAATGATGCGGGAGCTGCGGCGACTGGTCGGCTCAGACGTGTGGATCAACGCGTTGGGCGCGATGGGCAGTGGCTCGGCGCAGATGTGGAGTGGCCGGTGGGACCAGGCCGCGACGGCACTGGACACCGCGCTCGACGGCTTCCGGCAGGCCGGGGACCGCTGGGGGTCCATGATCACGCTGGGCGTGCTCGGCGAACTCGCCGCCTGGCGCGACGATCCGGAAGCGGCGGGCGCCCACATGGACCAGGCCATGAGACTGGCCGAGGAACTCGAATCGACAGTCGACCAGGCCGACATGCTGCGTACCCGGGGCGAGATCAGGTTGCGCGCCGGTGACCTCGGTGCGGCGCGCGACGACTTCGCCGCCGCCCTGCTCCTCGCGCAGCGCAGCGGCGCACCGGAGTTCGTCTCCGGCGCCCGGCTCGGCCTCGCCCAGGTGGCCCGCCTGCGCGGTGACCTGGTCGAGGCGAGGCGGTTCTGCGAAGCGGCGCTGACCGGCGGACTCACCGGCTGGTACGTCGGCGACGCCACCCGTACGGAGATCATGTTCGTTCTCGGTCAGATCACCGAGGCGGAGAAGACCGGCCCTGGTGCGCCGCCGTCAGCGGAGCGTGCGTGACCCGTCAGCGAGCCACCGCACGGTGGGGGCATGACGACATTCGACGTGGTGGCCGAAGGGCTGGGTAAGCGCTACGGCCCCACCCGCGCGCTGGACACCTTCCACCTGGCCGTGCCGGCCGGCACCGTGTACGGGCTGCTCGGTCCCAACGGCGCGGGCAAGACGACGGCGGTACGGATCCTCACCACGCTGCTGCGCTTCGACACCGGCACCGCCAGCGTGGCCGGGTACGACGTGCTGCGCCAGCCCGACGAGGTGCGCGCCCGGATCGGCCTGACCGGGCAGTACGCCGCGGTCGACGAGACCCTCAGTGGTCGGCAGAACCTGGAACTGTTCGGCCGGTTGTTCCGGCTCGGCCGACGGGCAGCCAGCCGACGCGCCGACGAACTGCTGGATCGGTTCGGGCTGAGCGGGGCGGCGAATCGGTCCGCGGGCGAGTTCTCGGGCGGGATGCGCCGACGGCTGGACCTGGCCGCCAGCCTGATCCGTACCCCCCGGGTGCTCTTCCTCGACGAGCCGACGACCGGGCTGGACCCGCGCAGCCGCAACCAGGTGTGGGACCTGGTTCGCGGCCTGGTCACGGACGGGACCACGGTGCTGCTCACCACGCAGTACCTGGAGGAGGCCGACCAGCTCGCCAACCGGATCTCGGTCATCGACGCCGGGCGGGTGGTCGCCGAGGGGACGCCGGACGAGCTGAAGTCGATGACCGGCGGCGACCGGATCGAGGTGGTGGTCCGCGACCCCGCCGCCCTGACCCGGGCCGCCGGTGTCGTCGCGCCGATCTGCGGTGTCGAGCCCGCTGTCGATCCGGAGATCCGGCGGCTCAGCGTCCCGGTGGCCGACCGGGTCGCCGGGCTGGTCGACGTGGTGCGGGCGTTGGACGACGCCGGGATCGCTGTCGAGGACATCGGTCTGCGGCGCGCCACGCTGGACGAGGCGTTCCTGTACCTGACCGGGCACCGGCCCGACGAGACCGGCGAGCCGCTCAGCGCTGGACGAAAGGCGGGAGTGGCATGACCACGGCGATCACCGACGGTTGGACGATGACCCGGCGGAACATGCTCCACGTGGTCCGCGCGCCGGAGGAGCTGATCCTCTACTTCTCCCTGCCGATCATGTTCGTACTGGTCTTCGGGTACGTGTTCGGCAGCGGCATGCAGGTGGCCGGCGGTGGCAACTACCGCGAGTTCCTGCTGCCCGGCGTCTTCGTGATGACGATGCTGTACGGACTCGGCGCCACCGCGACGGGCGTGGCGCTGGACCTCAGCCGGGGCGTCGTGGACCGGTTCCGGTCGATGCCGATGGCCCGGTCCGCCCTGATGACCGGTCGCAGCGCGGCCGACCTGCTGCGCGCGTTGCTGGAGATGTCCACTCTGCTGGTCTGTGGCCTGCTCGTCGGATGGCAGTGGCGACTCGGGGTGGGCAAGGCGTTGCTCGCCGTCGGGCTGCTCCTGCTGCTCCGGGTCGCGATCACCTGGGTCGGGATCTACCTGGCGTTGCTGGTCCGCAACCCGGACACGGTCGGCGTGATCGTCTTCCCGGCCGCGTTTCCACTCACCGCGGTATCGAACGTCTTCGTGTCGCCCGAGCTGATGCCGTCGGTCATCGGTGCGATCTCGGAGTGGAACCCGCTGTCGGCCACCGTCGCGGCGATCCGCGAACTGTTCGGCAACCCGGGCCTGGGCGGCGACTCCTGGCCGGCGGAGCACGCCATGCTGTTGGCGGTGCTGTGGCCGTTGCTGCTGATCGCGATCTTCGCCCCGCTGGCGGTGCGCCGCTACCGGCGGTTGAGTCGCTGACCAGGCCGCCAGTGGCCCGTCCGTAGCGCGTACCAGGCGGCACCGACGGCGAGCACACCGAATCCGGCGAGGACGCTGCTGAGCGGCAGGTTGACAGCGAGCAGCAGGCAGCCGACCAGACCCAGAGCGGCGAGGACCTGGACCGGCAGCCGCCGGTCCGGGTCCCGGCCGAGGGTGAGCGCCGCCGCGTTGGTGATCGCGTAGTAGACCAGCACCGTGCAGCTGGAGAAGCCGATCGCGCCGCGTACGTCGCCGAGCAGCACCACCACGATCACCACGGCGGCGACCGCCAGCTCGGCCCGGCGCGGCACCTGGTGCACCCGGTGCACGGCGGCCAGCGCACCGGGCAGGTCGTGCCGGCGGGCCATCGCGAGGGTGGTTCGGCCGACCCCGGCGACCAGGGACAGCAGCACCCCGACGACGGCGATGGTCGCACCGGCGCGGACCACCCACGCCAGGCCGGGCAGCCCGGCGGCGGTCACCACGTCGACCAGGGGCGCGGCGGAAGCGGCCAACCGGTCGGCGCCGAGCACGCCCAGCGCCACCACGGCCAGCACCAGGTAGATCGCGAGCACCACCCCGAGCGCCAGCGGCACCGCACGTGGGATGGTCCTTTGCGGGTCGCGGACCTCCTCGCCGAGCGTGGCGATCCGGGCGTACCCGGCGAAGGCGAAGAACAGCAACCCGGCGGCGGTGAGCACACCCCGCGCCGACCCGCCGCTCTCACCGAGCCGGTCCAGGTGCACCGGCCCGCCCAGCAGGCCGACGACGGTGACGAGGGCCAGCACCGCAAGCACCAGCGCGACCAACGCCCTGGTCACGGCGGCGGTCTTGCCGATGCCGCGCAGGTTCACCGCGGTCACCGCGAGCACCGCGGCGGCGGCTACCAGCCGGGCCTGGCCCGGCCACAGGTACGCCCCGATGGTCAACGCCATCGCCGCGCAGCTCGCCGTCTTGCCGACCACGAAGCCCCAGCCGGCCAGGAACCCGGCGAACGGCCCGAGGCGTTCCCGACCGTAGACGTAGGTGCCGCCGGACTCGGGGTACCGGGCCGCCAGCCGCGCCGAACTGGTCGCGTTGCAGAAGGCGACGAAGCCGGCCAGCACCAGCGCCGGCAGCAGGCCGACGCCGCCGGCCGCCGCCGCGGCCGGGCCGAAGACCACGAAGACGCCCGCGCCGAGCATCGAGCCCAACCCGATGACAACCGCATCGGGTACGCCCAGTCGCCGCGCCAGTTGATCCACAGGCCAAACCTAGGGGTACGAGGTGAACGGTCGGTCCCATTCGCGTAGCCGGCCGGGGAGCGGCAGTTCGTCCCAGGGCACCCGGTGCAGCAGCCGGTCCAGGAAGAGCCCCAGCAGCAGCCCGGCCACCGAGTCGGTCAGCCAGTGCCAGCCCAGGTAGGTGGTGGTGGTCAGGACGACCAGTGGCGGCACGATGCGGATCACGGTGACCAGCCGGCTGGGGAGTTGCCGGCCGAAGCTGCGAACCAGCGGAGCGAGCAGCAGCGCGATCACGCCGTACCAGACGATGGCGTTGGCGACGTGCCCCGACGGGTAGGACTGGGCGAATCGCACCGGCAGGTCGTCGTGGAACAGCGGCAGGGTCTGCTCGGGCGACAGGAAGGGCTCCTTGACGCTGGCGCTCGGCGCCGCCCGCGCGGTCCAGACCTTGAGCGGACCGATCGTGAAGGTGGTGATCACGAATCCGACGACCGGCAGCAGGATGGGCCGCACCGACCGCAGCCGAACGGCCAGCAGCACTCCCAGCCCGACGCCTATCAGGGTCAGCGGGGTGCCCTGGCCGAGGAAGTTCAGCACCCGGGCGACCCAGTACGCGGCGGCCGGCCGGTGCCCGTCGGCCCAGTCGGCGACCGCCCGGTCCAACCCGAAGAGTTGGTCGGCGGCGAGCGCCACCGTCAACCCGACCAGACCGACGAGCAGGAGCGCGTCGAACCACCAGCCGGCCGGGCGGACGGGCCGTAGCCGCAGGTCACGTCGTACCGCTGTGGGTTTGAGCACGCGACCACGCTACCGGCCCGGTGCGAGGCCGGGATGCGCGGCGCTGTGGGCCCAACCACGATCAGGAGCGGATACCGGGGGTGAGGCGTCATGCTTGTGGCCGTGCGGATCACGTCTGCCCTCGTGGACCCGGCGCTGCTCGACCTGCCCTGGTCGACGCCGCTGGAGGAGTGGCCTGACCAACACCTGGTCGCGCTGCCGCAGGGTATCTCCCGGCACATCGTCCGGTTTGTCCGGTTGGGCGATTATGTGTACGCGTTCAAGGAGACCCGCGAGCGGATCGCCGAGCGGGAGTACGACCTGCTCCGGGCCCTGGAGCGGATCGACTTTCCGTCGGTCGAGGCGGTGGCGGTCGTCGCCGACCGGCAGACCGAGGACGGGGAGCCGCTCGAATCGGTGCTGATCACTCGGCACCTGCAGTTCTCGCTGCCGTACCGGGCGCTGTTCTCGCACACCCTTCGGCCGGAGACGATGAGCCGGCTGCTCGACGCGCTCGCCGCCCTGATCGTGCGGATGCACCTGACCGGCTTCTTCTGGGGTGACTGCTCGCTGTCGAACACGCTGTTCCGGCGGGACGCTGGCGCTTTCGCCGCCTACCTGGTGGACGCGGAGACGGGCGCCCTGCACAACTCGCTCTCCAACGGGCAGCGCGGTGAGGACCTGGAGATCGCCCGGGTGAACATCTTCGGTGAGGCGCTGGACCTGCAGGCCGCCGGCCTGCTGCACGAGTCCATCGACCCGGAGGTGGTCTGCGAGGAGGTCGTGCAGCGCTACGAGCGGCTCTGGCACGAGATCACCTACGAGCAGGCGATCGAGCGGGAGGCCCGGCACGACATCGAGGGTCGGATCCGCCGCCTCAACGAGCTGGGCTTCGACGTCGCCGAGGTGGCCATGTCGTCCATCGACGGTGGGCGTTTCCTGGTCCGGCCGAAGGTCGTCGACGCCGGCTACCACACCCGGCGGCTGCTGCGGCTGACCGGGCTGGACGCCGAGGAGAACCAGGCCCGCAAGCTGCTCAACGACCTGGACGCCTACCGCGCGGAGAGCGACCTGGTCGACGAACAGCAGGCCGCGCACCGCTGGCTCACCGAGGTCTTCGAGCCGGTGGTACGGGCCGTCCCCACGCACCTGCGCCGCAAGCTGGAGCCGCAGGAGCTGTTCGCCCAGATCATCGAGCACAAGTGGCTGCTCTCCGAGCAGGCCGGCCGTGATGTCGGGATGCGCCACGCGGTCCAGTCATACCTGTCCGACGTGCTGGTGCACCGCCCCGACGAGCAGGCCGTCCTCGGCGTGGAAGTCGCCAGCCTGAACTGATGCCCGGCCCTGTTGTCGGGGCCTGGTGGTCCGGGGCTTGTTGTCCGGGGCATGGGGTTCCGGCTTGCTCATACGGTCGGCGCGGCGACGGGACTTGTCCGGGGCGCTGCCTTTGGAGCTGATGTCGCAGACGATTCAGCTCCAAAGGCTCTTCAGGTGCACTGTCGTCTGCCCCGGCGGGCAGGGCGCGACCATGCGCCGACGCCGGTCAGGCTGTGGCCACGTGCTGACACCGGTCAGGCTGCGGACCATGTGCCGACGCCGAGCGTGCGGAGTGCGCCCGGGCAGCTCGACAGCCGCGCAACAGGCAGGGCCGGTCACTCCACCCAGGAGCCGCCGCGCAGTACCCGCACCACGTTGAGGTCGTCGTCCAGCACCACCAGGTCGGCGCGCAGGCCCACCTGAAGGGCGCCCACCCGGTCGCCCAGACCGATGGCCCGCGCCGGGGTGGTGGCCACCATCCGGGCGGCGTCGGCGATCGGGATTCCGGCGTTCACCGCGTGCCGCAGTGCGGCGTCCATGGTCAGGGTGCTGCCGGCGATCGCGCCGTCGCGGGCGAGTCGGGCCACCCCGTCGGCGACGGTGACAGCCTGGCCGCCCAACTCGTACTCACCGTCGGACATGCCGGCGGCGGCCATCGCGTCGGTGATCAGCGCGGTGCGATCCGGCCCGGCAGTCGCGGTGACGAAGGTCAGCATGCCGTCGTGCAGGTGCACCCCGTCGGCGACCAGTTCGCAGATCACTGTGGGCGCGTCGAGCAACGCCACCACCGGCCCTGGCTCGCGGTGGTGCACCGGCCGCATCCCGTTGAACAGGTGGGTGCCGACACTGGCGCCGGCGGCGACCGCGGCGCGGGTCTGCTCGTACGTGGCGTCGGTGTGGCCCACCGCGGCCACCACCCGCTGCGCGGTGAGCAGCTTGATCGCCTCCAGCGCGCCGTCGCGCTCCGGGGCGAGGGTGACCATCCGGACCGCGCCCCGGCCCAGCTCGATCAGCTCGGACAGCTCGTCGGTCGACGGGTCGCGCAGGTACTCGGGGTTCTGCGCGCCGCAGCGGGCGGCCGACAGGTACGGCCCCTCGAAGTGGACGCCCGCCAACACGCCCTCCTCGACCAACGGGGCGAACGCCTCGGTGGCCGAACGCATCAGCGCAAAGGGTGCGCTGACCAGGCTGGCCAGCAGGGTGGTGGTGCCGTGGCTCAGGTGGAAGCCGGCCGCCGCGCGGGCCTCGTCGGCGTCCCCGGTGGTGAAGGTGTGGCCGCCCCCGCCGTGCGTGTGCATGTCGACGAAGCCGGGCAGGATCCAGTGCCCGTCGCGCACCGACGGATACTCGGCCACCGCCGTGATCCGATCCCCGTCCCACTCGACGCAGCCCTGTCGGATGACTCCGGTCGGGGTCACCACTCGGCCGTTCACCCGTACGGTCATCGCTTCTCCTGATGGTCACGGACACCCACGGCGTCCAGGGCGAGCAGAGCGGCACCGAGGCAACCGGCCTCGTCGCCGAGGGCTGCCGCGACCAGTTGCGGCTCCCGGTGGAAGGTCATTCGGTCCCGCATGGCCGCCCGCAGCGGGGTGAGCAGCCGATCCCCGGCCTGGGCCAGGCCGCCGCCCAGCACGATCGTCGCCACGTCGAACAGCGCCTGCCCGCTGGCGAGACCGTCGGCGAGCGCATCGATCGCCTCCTGCCAGACCTGGCCGGCGAGCGGTTCGCCGGTCGCGGCCCGTTGGGCCACCTCGGCCGCCGTTACCGGCGGTTCAGCCACCTCCGCCGCCGTCACCGAAGCGTCGGCGGCCTGCCCGGCGAGTTCGGCGTAGCGGCGGCCGATCGCGGCGGCCGACGCGACCGCCTCCAGGCAGCCGGGACGACCGCAGCCGCAGCGCGGACCGTCGGGCCGGACCAGGATGTGGCCGATCTCCCCGGCGGCGCCGTGGGCACCGACGGCGGCCATGCCGTCGACGACGTGCGCGGCGGCGATACCAGTGCCGATCGCCACGAACAACACGTGCCCGCTGCCGCGCCCGGCGCCGAGCCGGGCCTCGGCGAGACCACCGGCCCGCACGTCGTGGCCGAGCGCCGTCGGCAGGCCGAGCCGCGTCACCGCCAGGTCCCGCACTGGTACGTCCCGGAAGCCCACGTTCGCCGACCAGACCGCGACGCCGCGCGCCTCGTCCACCACCCCGGGCACGGCGATGCCCACGGCGATCGGGGTGAGTCCATCGGCGCGGGCCTTGTCGGCCAGCCCTTCGGCCACGTCGAGGATGGTGCCGACCACGGCGGCCGGGCCGCGAGCGGCGTCGGTGGGATGCCGCTCGGCGCGTACCACGACGCCGTCCGGTCGGACCACTGCGCATTTCATGCCGGTGCCGCCGACGTCCAGCGCAACGACCACGCGGTCATCGGTCATGGCGCGAGAACCACTGACCGGGTCAGGTGGCGGGGCGCGTCCGGGTCGAGGCCCCGGCTGGTCGCCAGCGCGACCGCGAAGCGTTGGGCGAGGATCAGGTCGGCCATCGGGTCGACCGGGGTGCGGCCGGCGGACCAGCTGCCCAGCACCGTGCGCCACCCGTGCGTGCGGCTGTGCACGAAGGCCGCGCCGGTGGCGGCCACATCCTCGGGCAGCCCGTCGGGTAGCTCACCGAACGCCCACACCAGCCGGCCCGGCGCGGCGACCGAGATGGGCCCGTGCCGGTAGTCCATCGCCGGGTACGCCTCGGCCCAGAAGGTGGCCGCCTCGCGGCACTTCAGCGCCGCCTCCTGCGCGAGCCCGATCGTCCAACCCCGACCGAGGAAGGTGGCCTGCTCGATGGTGGCCGGGTCGATCGGCAACGGGGATCGCACCGCCACCTCGGCGTCGGCGGCGAGCGCGGTCACCGGGTCGCCGAGCTGGGCCCGCAGCAGGGCCAACGCGGTGGTGGCGAAGCGGGTCTGCACCACCGACCGCTCGTCGGCGAAGGGCATGGTCACGGTGGCGGTGGCCAGGTCGACCGCCGGGGAGGCCGGGTCACCGACGATGACGGTGGTGGGTGTGTGCCCGCGCAGCGCGGCGAGCAGGTCCAGCACTTCGGTGGTGGTGCCGGAGCGGGTGATCGCGATCAACCGGTCGTAGTGGCGGCCGGCGGGGAACTCGGACGCCTGGAACGCGTCGGTCTCACCCTGTCCGGCCTGCTCGCGGCGGGCCGCGTACGCCATCGCCATGAACCACGACGTGCCGCAACCGACGACGGCGACCCGCTCACCGGGGCGCGGCAGGTCACCGCGTACGACCTCGGCCAGCCGGGCCGCCTCCCGCCAGCAGTCGGGTTGGCTCGCGATCTCCGCGTCCACGTACGCCATGGGAAACTCCTCGCAGGGCCGATCGGTGCGCAATACGGCTCGTTACACCCGCATTTCGCGCGTTATTCTGCGCGAACGCAGGTGACCATGGCAACCGACCAGTCGATCGCGCAGGTCAGTCTTTTGCGCCAGCCTAGTTTCGCGCACTAGTGTGCACGCAATCAATCACCGTCCGTGCAGTTGCTGGGAGGGCCCCCGCGGTGGACCGGTACGCCAGATGGAACGCCCTGCTCGAAATGCTGACCGACAACGGCCGGGTCAGCGTCGAGGCGGCGGCCGAGCGGCTTGACGTCTCCCAGGCCACCATCCGGCGTGACTTCGACCAGCTCGCGCAACAGCAGATGATCACGCGGACCCGGGGCGGCGCGGTCGCCAACGGCGTGTCGTACGACCTGCCGCTGCGGTACAAGACGGCCAAGCACTCGGCCGAGAAGCAGCGGATCGGGGCGGCTGCCGCGGCGCTCGTCACGCCGGGCACCGTGGTCGGCCTGAACGGCGGCACCACCAGCACCGAGGTGGCGCGGGCGCTCGCCGTGCGCCCGGATCTGAACACCAGCGCCGAGGGTGCCCAGCTCACCGTGGTGACCAACGCGCTGAACATCGCCAACGAGCTGCTGGTCCGCTCCCGGATGAAGGTGGTGGTGGCCGGCGGCGTGGTGCGTCCGAAGTCGTTCGAGCTGGTCGGCCCACTGGGTGGGGCGTTGCTGCGCGAGGTCACCCTGGACGTCGCCCTGCTCGGTGTGGACGCGATCGACCCGCAGCTCGGCGCCGCCGCCCACCACGAGGGGGAGGCGGCGATGAACAACCTGATGGTGGCCCGCGCCAAGCGGGTGGTGATCATCGCGGACTCGTCCAAGCTGGGGGGTCACGCCTTCGCTCGGATCTGCCCGGTCGAGCGGGTGGAGACGCTGGTGACCGACTCCGGTGCCGCCCCGGAGGTCGTGGACGCGTTCCGCACTGCCGGAGTGCAGGTCATCTGCGCCTGAGTGGTCACGCTCCGTCGATGAATTGACCTGATCGGCGCGTCGATACATACCGCGTATTGCGCGGCCCTGCATACCGCGTATGGTGTCGGCTGTCACGCCCACCCATCGGGGGAGGTGCAGCTTGCAGGCTGTCCTGGAGATCGAAGGTCTACGTAAGACGTACAAGAGTCGTCGACGCGGCACCCGCAACGCGCTCGACGGCTTCGACATGCGGGTCGACGCGGGGCAGGTGCACGGCTTCCTGGGTCCCAACGGGTCCGGCAAGACCACCACGCTGCGTACCCTGCTCGGCCTGATCCGACCCGACGGCGGCCGGATGGTGCTGCTCGGGCACGAGGTCCCCGACGCGCTGCCCACCGTCGCCGGCCAGGTCGGCGCGATCGTGGAGAGCCCGCAGTTCTTCCCGCACTTCAGCGCACGGGACACGCTGTCCCTGCTGGCCGGTGCCGGCGAAGTGCCCGCGACCCGCGTCGACGAGGTGCTGGAGCTCGTCGGGCTGCGCGACCGGGCCGGCGAGCGGGTCAAGACGTACTCGCTGGGCATGAAGCAGCGGCTCGCGGTGGCCTCGGCCCTGTTGAAGAACCCGAAGCTGCTCATCCTCGACGAGCCGGCCAACGGCCTCGACCCGGGGGGCATCCGGGAGATGCGCACGCTGATGCGCAACCTCGCCGAATCCGGAATGACAGTGGTGCTGTCCAGCCACATCCTCGGCGAGATCCAGCTGATCTGTGACTCGGTCACCATCATCTCGCTGGGCCGACGGGTCGCGTTCGGCCCGGTCGACGAGGTGCTCGCGCAGCACTCGTCCGGTGCGGTGCGGATCCGGCTGGAGGCGGTCAGCGACCTGCCGGTGGCCACCGAGGCGCTCACCCAGGCGGGGATCCGGGTGACCGGTCATCCGGACCACCTCATGCTGGCTGGCGTCGACAAGCCGGCGTCGGTGACCCGGCTGCTCGCCGAGAAGAACCTCTACGTCAGTGAGTTGGCGCCGATCGCCGTCGACCTGGAGAGCGTCTTCCTCGAACTGACCGCCACCGCGCCGGTCCCCGGTCAGCACCGGCAGGTCGACGAGTCCATGAAGGTCGGTGGGACGGGTCAGCCCGGCCCCGCCGGGGGAGGGTGGGGCGCGTGAGCCTCTTTCGTACCGAACTGCGCCGGCTTACCAAGCGGCGCTTCACCCGTTACTCGACGCTGCTCGGCCTGCTGGTGCTGGCCGCGGTCGTGGTCGGCGTGTTCTTCACCAACCAGAAGATCGACGCCGGTCAGCTCGCCAAGGCCGAGCGTCAGGCCGACCAGCAGTACCAGGAGCAGGTGCGCTGGAGCGAGCAGGAGCGCGTCAACTGCGAGCAGGCAAAAACGGCCGGTACAGCGGATGCCGGCCGTTACCCCGAGGACTGTTCGGTAATCACGGGGCCGCCGCGGGAGGAGATCAAGGCCGAGTGGTTCCTGCCCTCGACGTTCAACTTCAAAGAGACGTTCGACGAGACGCTGATCCCGTTCGCGGCGATCCTCGCCCTGGTCGGGTTCGTCATCGGCGCGTCCTTCGTCGGCGCCGAGTGGAGCACCGGCGGCATGATGAACCTGCTGCTCTGGCGGCCGAAGCGGCTCACCGTGCTGCTCACCAAGCTGGCCGCGCTGCTCACCGGCATCCTGGCGGTGACGCTTCCGGCCGCGGTGCTGTGGTTCGCCGGGTTCTGGGCGGTCGCCACGTTCCGGGGCAGCACCGAGAAGATGACCTCGGGGGTCTGGCAGTCGTTCGTGCTCACCGGCGTACGCGGCGTGGCGCTGGTGGTGGTGTTCACCACCATCGGCTTCGCCCTCGCCTCGCTGGGTCGGCACACCGCGATGGCCCTCGGCGGCGTGGTGGCGGTGATGGTGGTCGGCCAGTTCGGTCTGGGCATCCTGCTGGACATGGCAGGAGTGCGGTTCGCCGAGGCCTGGCTGCTGCCCACCTACGCGCTGGCCTGGATGACGAAGAAGATCACGTTGGAGGACTGGAACGCCTGCAACGCGACCTACTACGGGGAGTGCAAACCCGCCACGATGGACATCACCTGGCAGCAGTCCTCCGTGCTGCTCTCGGTCGCAGTGGTGGTGATCCTCGGGGCGGCGCTCTGGTCGATGCGCCGCCGCGACATCTCCTGACGTCCGGCCCCGAAGGCCCCCGGCGCGCGCCGGGGGCCTTCGGGCGTGCGGGCACCGCCGCGCCGGCTGCTGCGACCCGGGCCCAGGCTGGCTAGGCTGAGCGAATGTCCGCCGACGCCACCACCCCGGAGCCGTCCACCGACGCTCGTCCGGGTGGCGTCGGCCAGACCGTTCCGACTCCCCGGCCCGCTCCTGCGATCGAGACCGCAGACGAACCGGCGCTGCCGGTCGAGGCCGCTGACGATTCGGCGCGGCCGGCCGACCCGGTGGACGTCCAGCCCGTCGACCCGGCCGCGGCGTTGACCGAGCGGGAGCGGGCGATCCTCGCCTTCGAGCAGCAGTGGTGGCGGCACGCCGGCGCCAAGGAGCAGGCCGTCCGGGACACGTTCGGGCTCTCGTCGACCCGCTACTACCAACTGCTCAACGGTCTGCTGGACAATCCGGCCGCCCTCGCCGCCGACCCCGTGCTGATCAGCCGACTCCGCCGGTTGCGCTCGTCGCGCGCCCGCAACCGTCGCCGTTGACCTCCGCCCGTCTGGGCAGGAATGTCACCAGGCCCAAGGGGTACGCGGGGAGTGCTCCGGGGCCGCTGGCGGGTGGCCGGAGGCGACGGAGGGAGCGACCAATGACGGGCACCAACCCCAGGTGGGAGCAACCGTGATGCGGGTACGCTCCGCGTCCGCGCCGGCCCCGGGCCGGCCGGTCAACGAGGATCTGGTCTTCCGGTTCGGCCCGCTGGTCGGTGTCCTGGACGGCGCGACGGTGCCGGACGGCTTCGACACCGGGTGCGTGCACGGGCCCGAGTGGTACGTCCGGCACCTGGCCGCCCGGATCGGCGTCGCCGAGGCGGTACGCCCGGCGGCCCGGCTGACCAGCAACCTGGCCGCGGCCATCCTCGCGGTGCGCGCCGACCATGGCGGTCAGTGCGACCTCGACCATCCGGGCACCCCGTCCAGCACTGTCTGCCTCCTGCGCGACTGCGGCGATCAGGTCGACTACCTGGTGCTCTGCGACAGCCCGCTGGTCCTCGACGTCGGCGGGCAGGTCAGCGTGGTCACCGACAACCGGCTGGACGCGGCGATGACGGAGCTGCGGGAGACCGTGGCGATCGTGCCGGGCGGCGCGGCGGACCCGGTCACCCGGTTCCGGCACGCCGTGAGCGTCCAGCGGGAGCGGATGAACCGCACCCACGGCTACTGGGTGGCCGCCGCCGACCCGGACGCGGCCTTCCACGCGGTGACCGGCACCCTGCCCCGGTACGGTCCGGGGGCACTGCGGCGGGCGGCGCTGCTCAGCGACGGCGCGTCCAGCGCGGTGGAGCAGTTCGGTCTGACCGACTGGGCCGGTCTGCTGGACCTGCTGAGCGTCGACGGTCCGGGCGCGTTGATCGACCGGGTGCGGGACGCCGAGCGCGACCACCCGGACCGACTGCGCCGGCACAAGTCCACCGACGACGCGTCGGTGGTGTTCTGCGAGTTCGGGTCGGCGGTTCGCGCGTTCGACACCCGGTCGGGTGACAACAGAGCGTGATGTGGAACACCCATACCGCCCGACCGGCCGGTACCGCTGTCCGGACCGCCAGTGGATGGCCAATGGGGTGGACTTCGGCCGATGAGGGCGGCAGACTGCGGCACGTGGCGGGTGCGGTCCGGCTGGAGCCGGTGGACGAGCGAAACCTGGAGCCGTTGCTCTCCGTAGCGGCGGCCGAGGCGGAGCCCGGCGACGTCATGCCCCCGGTCGAGGCACCGGCAGGCTGGTCACTCGCCCGTCGTGAGGCGTTCCGGGAGTTCCACCGGGCGAGCTTCGGCGGGCTGGACGGCCCGACCCGTTCGCAGATGTACGCCATCCTCGTCGGCGGCGAGGTGATGGGCATGGTGCGGATGACGCGCTGTGACGAGCCCGGCACCGTGGAGACCGGGATGTGGCTCGGCCGCTCGGCACGGGGGCAGGGGATCGGCGCGGCAGCCCTGCGGGAGTTGCTGAACGCCGCCGCTCGGGCCGGCATGCGGGTGGTGGTCGCCGAGACCACCCCGGACAACATCGGTGCGGTCGCCGTCCTGGAGAAGTGCGGCGCGAAACTGCACGAGGACGACGGCAAGATACGCGCCGAGATCTGCCTCGACTCGACGCCGCCCACCTTCTGAGCTGCGTGGGCCGGCGGCGACCGCAGGGCCGCCGCCGACCGCCTCGGCTCAGGCCAGCAGCCGGACGATGTCGTAGTCGGTGCTCGGCGTCGGCTCCACATCGAATCGGCCGTTCACCACGTACAACGCCGAACCGAGCAGGTCGCCGGTGGCCGGTGACCGCAGCTGTGGGCCGGTGATCTCCCGCTGCACCACCCCGGCGGTGTACCCGGCGTTCAGCCGGACCACCGCGACGACGTTGGACAGGTTGCGGATCACGTGCAGGGTGCGTCCGCGCAGCACCAGCCCGTCGGCCCGGTCCACCGAGTAGCCGCCGAGGTCGAACAGGGCGCTGCCGCCGGTACGCGGGTCGACGCGGACCAACTGCCCGGTCAGCATCTGCGCGACCAGCAGGTCACCGTTCGGCAGTGCCACGATCCCGTTGTTGAACGCGTCCGGCGTCGCGGCCGGACCGGTGAGTGGCAGCACCCGGAACGTGTCCGAGGCCGGCAGTCGACCACCCGGGCCCAGGGGCACCACGTACAGCGCCGGGCGGACGGAGTCGGTGAAGTAGATGGCCCGCTTCGTGATCACCAGGTCGTTGACCAGGGTGTTGGGGTCGGTGGTGAACTGGTAGTGGGCCAACCGGGCACCGGTGCCCGGGTCGTACACGCTGGCCCCACCGCCGAAGAAGTCGGCGGTCCAGAGCCGCCCCTTCGCGTCGAGCTTGATGCCGGCCTTGGCGGTGCCCGGGGTGCCGGGGATGAGCACCGAGCCGCGCCCGGTGCGTAAGTCACCCCGCCAGACGGCACCATCCAGGACGGAACCCACGTAGACGGTGGTGCCCCGGCCGATCGTCAACCCTTCCGGGGTGAACCCGTCCGGCAGCGCGATCCGGGCGGGGAACGGCTTCGCCGGATGAGCCGTCGCCGGTGCGCCGACCGGAACCAGTGTCGCCGCCGCCACGAGGGGGACGAGGAGAAGAGAGAGCCGCTTGCGCACTGAACACCACCTGACGTCGCAGTGGATGACTCCACTGAGGAATGTGACGTACTAGGAACGTTCGGGGTGCGACAAAAGGTTGTGCTGGTCTGATCACTCCCGGTTGGCGGCGTACGCGGCCAGCCAGGCCACCTGGGCCGGGTCGAGCGACGGGCGTACCCGGGCCCGGGCTGCCGACACGTGCTCGGCGGTGACGGTGGCCGCGGCGAGCGACTCGCGCATCGCGGCCAGCGCCGCCTCGCGGACCAGCGCCGCGCAGTCCGCTGCCGAGAAACCGGTCAGCTCGTCGCCGAGGGCGGCCAGGTCGACGTCCGGTGCCAGCGGCACCTGTCGGGACGCGGCCCGCAGAATCTCCGCCCGGGCCGGCCCGTCCGGCGGTGGCACGTAGACCAGCCGCTCCAACCGGCCCGGCCGCAGCAGCGCCGGGTCGACCAGGTCCGGCCGGTTCGTCGCGCCGACCACCACCACGTTGCGCAGCGTCTCGATCCCGTCCAACTCGGTGAGCAGGGCGGCGACCACCCGGTCGGTGGTGCCACCGTCGGTGGCCTGACCGCGTACCGGGGCCAGCGCGTCCACCTCGTCCAGGAAGATCAGGGTGGGAGCCGCCTCCCGGGCCCGACCGAACAGCTCCCGGACCGCGCGTTCGCTCTCACCGACCCACTTGGAGAGCAGTTCGGCGCCCTTGACCGACAGCACGTTGGCCCGCCCCGACCCGGCCAGCGCGGTGACCAGGTAGGTCTTGCCGCAGCCCGGCGGCCCGTAGAGCAGCACACCGCGCGGCGGCTGCACACCGAGCCGGGCGAAGGTGTCCGGGTAGGTCAACGGCCAGAGCACCGATTCGGTGAGCGTCTGCTTGACCTCGTCCAGCCCACCCACGTCGTCCAGGGTCACCGACGCCAGGTCCAGGGTGGACGCCGCCATCGTGGTCGGCCGCACCACCTCCCGGGCGGCGGTGAAGTCCGCCATCGACACCGTCGGCGTCTCGGCGGACTTCTGCCGCAGCGCCGCGCGTACCCCGGCCTCCCGGACCAGTGCGGCCAGGTCCGCCGCGACGAACCCGGGGGTACGCGCGGCCACGTCGTCCAGCCGGACGTCGTCGGCCAACGGCACCTGCCGGGTCAGCACGGTGAGCTGTTCGCGGCGCAGCGCCTGATCCGGAAGCGGGACGCTGATCCGCAGCGACAGCAGGTCGGGCGCGCGCAGTACCGGGTCGACCGCCTCCGGCCGGCTGGTGGTGCAGACCACTGCGACGCCCGCGCGGACACTCTCGGCGAGCACCTGACGGAACACCGTCGCCACCGGGCCGGGATCGTCAGCCGGTGCGAGCGCCTCGACGTCGGTGACCAGCAGTACCGCCGGGCCGCCGGTGCGGGCCGCCGTCGCCGCGGCACGCAACCGCTCGGCGGCGGACTGACTGGCCAGCGCCGCCACCTCCGGGGCCCAGAGCGGGTGCACCCGGGCACCGACCCGGGCGGCCACGGCCCGGACCAGCGCCGCCTTCCCGGAACCCGCCGGGCCGACCAGCAACACCCCCAGCGAGACGGTGGTGCCGAGGCGGCCCAACACCTCCCGGTGGTGGAAGCCGAGGTCCAGCAGCTCGGTCAGCTCCTCGGCCTGGGTCCGCAGCCCGGGCAACTCGTCCACGTCCGGGGCGTCGTCCGTCGCAACGGCCTCGGCGCTCACACCCGGCTGGGCCGGCGTCGCGCCGCCCGGAGCAGGCCCGCCGTGGGTGGTGGCGCCGTGCTGCCAACCGACCACGGTGCCCATGGTGACCAGCGCGCCGGCCGCCGGCTCGACAGCGACCACGGTGAGCAGGGTGCTGGTCCAGGCGAAGCCCACGGTGTTGGCGAGGCTGTGCCGCGCCGCCTCGACCAGGCTGCGGACCGAGGCGTCCGGCAGCACGTCCTGCGGCAGCAGCGACACGTCATCCCCGGCGGTGAGCACCTTGCCCAGCAGCGCGAGCCGGAGCATCTCCGGGCTGACCGCCGCGACGACCCCCACCGGCCCGGCCAGGACGACCCGGCTCGCCGGAATCAACGGCACCGGGCCCACCCGCACCTGGCCGCCGTCGCGCAGACCCAGGTTGCCCAACGTCAGGTCGTCGGCGTACAGCAGGGCGCTGCTCGCGCCCGGCCCGGCAGCCGCCGCGATGCCGGCCGTCTCCCGGCGGCCGGCGAGGCGGACCGGGTCGCCGGGGCGCAGCCCCAGCGCGGTCAGCGCCTCCGGGTGCAGCCGCACGATGCCCCGTCGGGCGTCCAGCGCCGCCGGCCGCAGGCTCGCCGTCAGGGTCAGGTCGGGTTGCGCCACCGCCCGACCGTAGCCGCCCGCGGCCAACCCCGTCGGTCAGCGCCGCGGATCCAGCTCGTCCAGCAGCGTCGGATCGCGTCGGATCAGCTCGGCCAACCGGGCCGCCGGGTCCGGGCTCAACCCGTCCGGGCCGGGCGCCCAGGCGGGCACCGTCCGCCCGGAGAGCGGCCAGGCCGGCGGAGGTTCCACCGGGGTCGGTGCGGGCACCGGTCCGACCGTGACCGCCGGCCCGTTCCAGGAGACCCGCATCGGGTACGCCCGCCCGCCGTGCTCCACCTGCACTGTCACCGCCAGCCCGGGGTAGGCCCCGACGACCTGACGGACCGCCTCGGCCACCTCCTCGACCGGTCCCCATCCGGCCACGTCGCTCGCGGCCTCCACCCCCGCGTGCCGCGGATCGTGCCGACCCGACCCCTTGCGGGTGCCGCTGCCGGGGCCGGGCGGGCTCGACGGTGCGGTGGTGTCGTCACGGTCGGCGGCCCGACGGCGCGACGCCTCCTCACGTCGGGCCAGCCGGGCCAGCGTCTCGTCCAGGTCGCCCCTCACCAGATCACCTCTTCCCGCCACGGCCTGAGCCGGCCAGCTCAGGCCTTCCTGTCCCGGGTAGCACGGTCCAGCGCGCGGTCCAGGACGACCAGCAGGGCGTCCCGCACCGAGAGTCGGTCGCGGGCATCGAACTGCACCAGAGGTACATGATCGCCGATGGCCAACGCCCAACGGATCTCACCCAGCTCCAGGGCCAGCCGCCCGTCGAAGGCGTTGACCCCGACGACGAACGGCAGCCCGGCCCGCTCGAAGAAGTCGATGGCCGGGTAACAGTCGTCCAGCCGTGCGCTGTCCACCACCACCAGCGCGCCGAGCGCTCCCCGGGCCAGGTCGTCCCACATGAAACCGAACCGGGTCTGCCCCGGCGTGCCGAACAGGTAGAGCTTCAGGCTGCGGTCGATCGTCACGCAGCCGAAGTCCATCGCCACCGTGGTGGTGGTCTTGCTGGACCGGACACCCGGGTCGTCCACGCCGATCCCGGCGCTCGTCATCTCGGCCTCGGTGGTCAGGGGCGCGATCTCCGAGATGGCCCCCACGGTGGTGGTCTTACCCACCCCGAAGCCACCGGCGATCAGGATCTTGACCGGGATCGGCGGTGCGGCCGGCTTACCCACCGCAGGCGGCACCGACCCCTGCTCCGACGAGGGCCGGTACGGCGGCGGTGCGGTCGGCGGTGGCCCGGCCCGGCCGACTATCGGCCCGGTGCCCGAAGACATGCCGTAACGCGCGGCGGCGCTGTTCGCGGCGACCCCGCCGAGCGGGGCGGCCGGCCATTCAGGAGATCGCACGGAGTCCATCAATCACTCGCAGGATGAGATCGGGGTCGACAGCGTCGTCGGTGTCGGTGACGTGCACGTCCAGGTGCCCGGCGGCGCGCAGGTCGCCGACCAGGACCCGGACCACGCCGAAGTGCAGCCGGGCGCGGGCCGAGATCTCGGCCACCGAGATCGGCTCGACGCACAGCGCGATGATCGTCTGCAGTTCCGGTGCCAGCAGGGCCCCGGTCGGGCCGCCCCACACCGGGCTGTCCACGCGAATGGTCACCTGGGTCTCCAGCCCGATCGCCGGGTCGGCACCCGCCACCCGCCCGGCGGTGAGCACGAACGGCCGAGGGCCGGCCGGCTGGTCCCCGGCCGGCTCCGGCCGCGCCGGTGTCGCCGCCGCGCCGTCGCCGAGCGATGGTGGCGTGCGCAGGTACGGGCGGATCCGAACCCTGGGTTCCGGATCCGGATCCTCGCCGGCGACGTCGGGGGTCACTGCTGAACGGCGTTCTTCAACTCGACGATCAGTCGCGGGGTCAGGGCGCCACCGGCCCGCCCGGCGAAGAGCGTCATCTCGTACGCGACGGTGCCCAGGTTCGCCGACCGGTCGGCGACCACCCCGAGCACGGAACCGCTGCTGATCGCGCTGATCAACAGATAGCCGTCGGCCATGTCGACGATCACCCGGTTCAAGCCGCCGAGCGCGTACCAACTGGCGGCCCCACCGGCGAGGCTGGTCATTCCGGACACGACGGCGGCCAACCGTTCCGCGTTGGACCGGTCCTTGATGGCCGACATGGCCATCAGCAGGCCGTCCGAGGAGACCGCGATCGCCTCCAGGACCCCGGCGGTGCTGGAGGTGAAGGAGTCCAGCAGCCAGTTGAACGTCCGGGCCTCCGGGCTGAGGTCGCCACTGGCGCTGGGTTGGGTCTGGTCGACGTTTTCGTGCAGGAAGGGGCTGGTCACCGTGATGATCCTTCTTCGTTCCGGTGGTCGGGGCTGACTTCGCGGAGAGCGCGGGCGACGCCCGCCTCGAACTCGCTGATGAGGTCGCGGACCTCGGCCGGGTCACCGAGGTGGGTACTGGGCGGTTGGCAGGCCGGGACGGCCGTGAGGTTCGCCCCCGGTACCCGTCGGCTCAACCGGGGCCGCTCCGCGGCGGCGGCTGTCGAACCGCCGCCACCGGGCAGCGTGGGCCCGGCGCCTCCCGGTGTGCTGGGCAGGTCCGCTGTCGTGTCCGGGTCCACCACGGCAGCCCCGGCCCGGGCCGACGGGTCGCTGGTCGTCCGCGCCGACGCACCGTCGGCGGCCGGTGCCCCGTGCAGTTCCGCACGGCGTACACCGGCTTGGAAGGCCTCGACCAGCGCGCGGGCGGCGGCCGGGTCCGCCCCGGTGGCGTCCACCGGCCGGCTCGTCGCGGCGGTGGTGTGCAGAGTGGCCCCCGGCACCCGCTGCCGTACCCGAGGCGTGGCCGGCTTGTCCGCCTGCTCCGCGCTCTGGGGTTCGGGAACGGTCTCCTCCGGCTGGCCCCGACCGAACGCGTTCCAGGACGGGCCGGCGTCCAGGCTGCGGGTGGCCCGACTGAGCAGGTCCGAGTCGAAACGGGCCGGTACGGCGACGGCCGCCGTGCGGGGCTTCTCGGGATCGCGGGTCGCAGTGGTACGCCGATCCCGATTCGGCACCGCGGCGCGGGCCACGGCGGCCCCGGCACGGTCGGCGCGGCGCAGCACCAGCGACGCCGATGGGATCTCCAGCTGTGCTGTCACCCCACCGCCGCCCGTGGCGGCCAGGGCGACCTGCCAGCCGTGCCGACGGGCCAACCGGCCCACCACGAAGAGGCCGAGCACCTCGGTCGGGGCCAGGTCGAGCCGCTCCCGGCGGGTGAACCGGGCGTTCTCCTCAGCCAGCCGTTGCTCGCTCATGCCGATGCCGTGGTCCACCACTGTGAGCCGCGCACCGAGGCCGGACGTCTCGGCGCTCACCAGCACCCGGGTGTGCGGCGGGGAGAAGACGGTGGCGTTCTCCATCAGCTCGGCCAGCGCCAGGACGAGGTCACCGACCACTGCCGGCGCGGCCGAGACGCCCGCCGGCACCTGCACATCCACCCGGGTGTAGTCCTCGATCTCGCCGAGCGCCAACCGGACCACGTCGGCCAGCGGCACCGGCGCGGTGTGCGCGTCGGCCCCGGCCGAGCCGGAGAGCACCACGAGGCTGCCGGCGTTGCGCCGCAACCGGCTGGAGATGTGGTCGAGTCGGTACAGGTGCTCCAGGCGGCCGGGGTCGGCCTCCTGCTGCTCCAGCCGGTCGATCAGTGCGATCTGCCGACCCACCAGGTTCTGGGTACGCCTCCCCACGTGGCCGAACATCTGCGCCACGTTGCGTCGGCCGGCGACCTGCCGTTCGACCAGCTGCGCCGCGGTGTTCTGCACCCGGTCGAAGGCCCGCGCCAGGTCGCCGATCTCGTCGTTGGCGCGGATGTCCACCGGCTCCAGCCGGACCGACTGAGGTTTCTCCGTCTCGTCGTCGGTGACCCGGACCAGCTCCTCCTCGGCGACCCGGGCGACCCGGTCGGCCGAGCGGGTGAGTCGGGTCAGCGGCCGGGCGACCGTCCGCGCCACCGCCACGCTGAGCAGCACCACCAGCGTGAGGATCAACGCCGCCAGGGCGCCGACCAGGTAAGCGGCGGTCAGCGCCCGCCGCTGCTCGGCGGTCACCTCGGCGAGCACGTCGGCGACCAGCTTCTTCTCGACGAACTGACCGAGCCGGATCATCGTGCGGACGGCCGGGAAGAGCGCCTCCATCGGCACGTCGCGGACCGCGGCGGCCGGATCCCGGGCACTTCTGACCAGGAAGTCGGGGCTGGTACGCGCGGCCACCGCGGCGTCGTTGAGCTGGGACACCGTGAGCTGCTCGGGCGTGATCAGGCTGCGGAAGCGCGAGTTGTCGACCTGGAGCGCGGCGATGCACGCCACGTACCCGGCGGTGGTGTCCGGGGTGCCGATCGCCTTCACCAGCAGGCTCAGGGTGGCGCAGGCGCCCAGCCCTTCGTCGGCGCGGAGCAGCCCGTCGAGGGCGAGCACCTGCCGGCCCGGCAACGTTTCGGTGTCCACCCCGAACACGAGCCGCAGTGACTCGATGATGCCTTTGTTGACCGGGCCGAACGTGTCCATCACCTGACCGGGGTTGGCGGCCCTGGCCAGGACGGCGGTCCGCAGGTCGATGAGGCTGGACACCCGGTCGAGGGCGCTGTCGACCTCGTCGGTCAGCGCGTCGCTCCGCGCCGCCCGGAGGTCGGCCACCCGGTCGTCCACGTCGGCGGACTTACGGACCAGCTCGCTGCGTTCGACCCGGCCGAGCAGGAGACCGACGGAGAGGACGCGTTCCTGCTGGAGATCCTGGACCAGGCTGCCGACCCGGCTGGCGAGCCGGACCCGTTCGGCGGTGTCTCCGGCCCGCTGCGCCGTGGCGACCCGGTCGAGCATCACCGGCACGGCCAGGCCGACCATGCTGAGCAGCGGAATCACCACGAGTAGTGCGAGCTTGCCGCGGATCCGGAGCCTACTGAGCATCGAACGCCCCCCACTGTGTGCTCTCCGGATCACGGGCCGCCCCGACCGGTTGCAGCGCCCGCGGCTCGTCGGCCGGCGGTTGCCAGGGGTCGCGGTGCGGCGGGGTGTCGGTGCCTTCCGCGTGGGTCGCGGCCAGCGCGGCCCGACGCCGGGCCCGGCGGCCGGCGGCGACCTGCAACGCGGCGAGCCAGCCCAGCAACAGCGCGGCGACGACCGCCGCCCCGGCGGTCAGCCAGCGGTCCCGGTTGAGCCGGTCGATGCGCTCGACCAGCAGGGCGTCCAGCTCGGTGAGGATGACCGGCTGAAGTTGGCGGGCCGAGCGGTGTGAGTTGAGCGCGGCGGCACTCAACTGGCCCGGGCTGACCACACCGCTGTCCTTGTCCGGCAGGGAGTACCCGGCAAGCGCCTCCACCGACCGCTGGTAGGTGTCCAACGGGGTGAGCACGTTGGCGCCGAGGTCGGTGCTCTCCGAGCCGTCCACGGCCGAGCGCAGGTTGTCGACGAGGTCGGTGGCGGGTGTCAGGGCGGACACCCGTACGCCGCTGAGCTCCATCAGGCCGCGCGGCTGCTGGGCGGCCGGCCGGCGGGAGACCAGCACGCCGAGATCGGCGAGCCGGCCGGCAGCGACCACCGCCTCGGGCAACTCCTCGCCGGCACTGTCCTGGAGGAAGAACGAGTCCGCCTCGGGGTCGCGGACCAGCCCCGAGCTTTCCCGGACCTTCCGGTGCAGGGCCAGCAGCAGGTCGGCGACCTCGCCGTAAGCGGTGTAGGCGGCCTCCGGGTCGGTGGAGCTGCGGCCGCGCAGCGCCTCCAGCTTGGCCCGTACGCCGGCCCAACGTTCCTGGCTGCGCAGTTCCCCACCGATCCGGGCGTCCACCGCGGCGGCCTCCTCGACCGCGTTGTCCAACGCCTCCCGTGGCGCGGGGCGGCCGTTGACCGCGTTGGACTGGGCCTCCACGAGGGCGTCGGTGACCGCCGCCAGCGCGGTGAGGTACTGCACGCCGAGCCGTTCCCGGGCGGCGAAGTTCCGATCGTCGGTGGCCTGCCCCCAGTTCGACGTGGCGAGCAGGCCCAACGGTGCCAACAGCGCTCCGATGAGCAGCAGGGGCAACAGGCGGCCCAGCATGGACGGCCGTCGACGGGCCCGCGGCGCGGGGACTGTCATGTGTGTCTCCTCCGGCGTGGGCGCGAATCGGCGCGGCGTCGGGCGAGCCGACAAGTCCCGTCCACCGGACCGGAAAACTAATCGAACCCCCGACTGGTCAGACCTGACTGAACGAGTCAGGTTCGCGTCAGTTCGAGTCATGTCACCATTTGTCCGCGTTGCCAGCACGCTCTGTGTCAGCTGTGTGTGTGACATGGAGGGATCGAGGTGGATATCCGCGGAAGATCGGAATTCACGAAATCCGAACTCAACTCGCTGTGCCGCGTCGGAGGTTGCGCGCTCGCACCCCACCCGGCACCGATCGGGGCAACCGGACGGACGTACGGCGGATCTCAGCCAACGCTCAGGCTGCGAGCCGTACCGTGTGCCGCATGACATCGCCGTCGCCGGCCGCGTGGATCCGGCGTGCCCTGCCCACCCGTCGCCGCGCGACCGCCGCCGCGGTGGTCGTCGTGCTGTTGGCCGCCGCCGTGACCTGGGCGGTGTGGCCACAGGGGTCGGGCGTACGCGCCGAGAGCGCGATGGTCACCGTCCGCTCCGGACCGTCCGGCGACGAGCCGGTGAACCTGGACACCACTTTCTACCTGCCGGACGACGCCTCGTCCGCCCGGAAGGTGCCGGCGGTGCTGTTGGCGCACGGGTTCGGCGGCACCAAGGAATCGGTGCGCTCCGACGCGGAGGAGTTCGCCGGCCGCGGCTACGCGGTGCTCACCTGGACCGCGCGGGGCTTCGGTCGGAGCGGTGGCGAGATCCACCTGGACAACCCGGACTACGAGGTCCGCGACGCCGAGCGGCTGCTGGACTGGCTGGCCGCCCGACCGGAGGTGCGCACCGACGCCGCCGGCGACCCGAAGGTCGGTGTGGTCGGTGGCTCGTACGGCGGCGGTTTGGCGTTGCTGCTGGCCGCCCAGGACCGACGGGTCGACGCGATCGTCCCCATGATCACCTGGAACGACCTGTCCCGGGCGTTCCTGCCGGAGAGCACCGGCGGGGCGCCGACCGAGGGCGTGTTCAAGAAAGGTTGGGCCGGCCTCTTCTTCGGCGGTGGCGGCAACGTGGGCTCCGGCCCGGCGGGGCTCTCCGGCGGGACCGCCGCCGCGCCGCAGGGCGCACCGGCGTCGGCCGGCCCGCCCAGTCCCGGGCCGGGCGCGGGCCCGGGTACCGCCCCCGGTGGTGCCCCGGCCGGTGCCGCCGACCCGTCCTGCGGTCGGTTCGCCGCCGACGTGTGCGCCGCGTACCTGCGGATCGCCACCACCGGTCAGGCCGACCAGGCCGCCGTGGACCTGCTGCGCCGCTCCAGCCCGGCCGGCGTGCTGGACCGGATCAAGGCCCCCACCCTGCTGGTGCAGGGCGAGGCGGACACGCTCTTCCCGCTCGGCGAGGCCGACGCGAACGCGAAGGGCATCGCCGCCGCCGGCACCCCGGTGCGGGTCGCCTGGTTCACCGGCGGCCACGACGGCGGAAGTGGGCCCCGCTCGGACGAAGACCGGGTGAAGTTCCTGACCGTCCAGTGGCTCGACCACTACGTCAAGGGCGAGGGCGACGCGCCCGGCGACGACTTCACCTGGTCGCGCATCGCCGGCTTCGACGCGCTCGACCGGGGCCTCGTCGCCACCGGTTTCCGCCGCGCCGACTACCCGGGCCTGGCCGGCACCGCCCGCCGGGAGGTAACTGTCACCGGCCCGGCGCAGCCGATCGCGAACCCGCCGAACGGCAACCCGGCCGCCATCTCCTCGATCCCCTTCGCGGGCGGGCTCACCTCGCTGCTGGACGGGGTGGCCAGCGACGTGCCCGGCCAGCACGCCCGGTTCGAGTCGGCCCCGCTGACCGAGGCGGTCGACGTGGCCGGTGCGCCCACCGTCACGGTGCGGGCGGCGTCGCCCACCGGCGAGGCGGTGCTCTTCGTGAAGCTCTACGACGTGGACAAGGACGGCGCGGCCACCCTGCCGAACGGCCTGGTCGCCCCGATCCGGCTGACCGGCCTGCCGCAGCGGGTGCAGGACGCCCGCCCGGTCACCGTCACGCTGCCCGCGATCGTCCGCCGAGTGGAGGCCGGGCACCGGCTGCGGCTGGTGGTGGCCAGCTCCGACCAGGCGTACACCACCCCCGCCGAACCCACCGTCTACACGGTGGCCGCGGACGGCCCCGTCAGCCTGCCCACTGTCGCCGGTGAGCCGATCCCCACCGCGGCCACGGTCTGGCGGTGGGTGCTCGCCGGCCTGCTTGCCGCCATCGTGATCGGGCTCGTCGTGGTCGTCGCCGTGGTCCGCCGCCGGCACCGCCGGCAGGACCGCTCGGTGCATCCGGAGTACGCGGACACCCCGCTGGCCGTGCGCGCACTGCGCAAGGAGTACGCGGACGGCTTCGTCGCGGTGTCGAACGTGGACTTCGAGGTGCACCCGGGCCAGGTGGTGGGTCTGCTCGGGCCCAACGGTGCCGGCAAGACCACCACCCTGCGGGTGCTGATGGGGTTGACCCAGCCGACCGCCGGGGAGATCTACGTCTTCGGCCGGCGGTTGGTGCCCGGCTCGCCGGTGCTGTCCCGGATCGGGGCGCTGGTGGAGGGGCCGGGCTTCCTGCCGCACCTGTCGGGCCTGGACAACCTGAAGGCGTACTGGCGGGCCACCGGACGGCCGTGGGAGGACGCGCACTTCGACGCGGCCCTGGAGATCGCCGGGCTGGGCGACTCGGTGCACCGGAAGATCAAGAACTACAGCCACGGCATGCGGCAGCGGTTGGCCATCGCGCAGGCCATGCTCGGTCTCCCCGAGTTGCTGGTGCTGGACGAGCCGACCGACGGCCTCGACCCGCCGCAGATCGCCGAGATGCGCCGGGTGCTCCAGCGGTACGCCACGGACGGCCGGGCGGTGCTGGTCTCCAGCCACCTGCTGGCCGAGGTGGAGCAGACGTGTACCCACGCGGTGGTGGTGAACAAGGGCCGGATCGTGGCGTCCGGGCCGGTGGAGGAGATCGTGGGCGAGTCGCCGAGCGTGCTCTTCGACGTCACCGACCCGGTGGCGGCGCGGGCGGTGCTGGACCGGCTGCACGGCGTGCGGGTGTTGCCGGAGGGCGACGGCCAGTTGGTGGTCGACACCAACGGCACGGCCCGCAGCGAGGTGGTGGCCGAGCTGGTACGCGCCGGCATCGGGGTGGACCGGGTGGTGCCCCGGCGGCGCCTGGAGGACGCGTTCCTCGCCCTGGTGGGCGACAACTCTCGGGGAAGCGGTGACCGGTGATGGCAGTTGTCGACGCGGGTGAGGCACGCGGCTACCGGCCGTCGGCCACCATGCCGTTCAAGGCGGAGTTCCGCCGGCAGGCGTCCCGACGGCGGACCCAGCTGGCGCTCGGGTTCATGGTGCTGCTGCCGCTGATCATCCTGATCGCGTTCCAGTTCAACTCCGGTGGCGACGACGACAACGGGCGCAACGAGTTCTCCAGCCTGGTCGACCTGGCCACCACCGGTGGGCTCAACTTCACCCTGTTCTCGATCTTCGTGTCGGCGTCGTTCCTGCTCGTGGTGGTCGTCGCGCTGTTCTGCGGCGACACGGTGGCCAGCGAGGCGAGCTGGGGCAGCCTGCGGTATCTGTTGGCGATCCCGGTGCCCCGGGCGCGGTTGTTGACGGTGAAGCTGGTGGTCGCGCTCGCGTACTCGGGACTTGCCCTGCTGCTGTTGGCCGGCACCGCGTTGCTGGCCGGCACCCTGCGCTACGGGTGGTCGCCGCTGCGCAGCACCGTCGCCGCCGAGCTGGAACCCACCGAGGGGTTGCTCCGGTTGCTGGCCGTGCTGGGTTACCTGGCGATCGTCCTGCTGGTGGTGGCCGGCCTGGCGTTCCTGCTGTCGGTGACCACCGACGCCGCGCTGGGCGCGGTGGGTGGCGCGGTACTGCTCTGGATCCTGTCCAGCATCCTGGACCAGATCACCGCCCTGGGCGCGTTGCGCGACTTCCTGCCCACCCATTTCAGCACCGCCTGGCTGGGGCTGCTCTCGACTCCGGTGCAGACCGACGACGTGGTACGCGGCTGCATCTCGGCGATCAGCTACGCGACGCTGTTCTGGGGGTTGGCGTTCTGGCGGTTCACCCGAAAGGACATCACGTCGTAGCGGGGCGGTTCACAGTCGGCTGTCGGGTGGGCTCACCGACGACGGCACCGCGCTCGGCGCCGGCGGTGGGGCCGGCCGGGTCGGTACCGGCGTGGACGGGTCGGCCTTCTTCCAGGCGCTGACGCCGATCCGGCCGGTGTTGCCGAGGTCGATCGGCCCGTCCGGGTCGACCTCTTCGGCCGGCTGCCCGGCGGCGGGCGCCACTGTCAGGAACTCGCCGTTGGTAGCCACCACTGTCGAGTCGGTGACCAGGTTGCGCCAGAGCACCACTGCGGTGGCCCGCTCACCGGAAGCGAGGGTGATCTTCCGGGGCGGTTGGTCGAAGCCCAGGGTGATCTCCTTGGCGCCGTTGACCACCCGCAGCATGATCGGCTCGCGTTCCTCGTCGAACACGTGCAGCACCGGGTAGCCGTTGAGCTGGTAGGGACGCTCTCCGCAGTTGACCAGCTCGATGCCGAGGGCGCGCAGGCCCGAGGCGGCGTCCCCGCCGGTCGCCCGGATCCGGACGCCGGAGGCCGGACACTCGGCCACCGGAGCGACGCTGGGCGACCGGGCGGGGCTCGACGGGGTCGGTGGTGGGCCCGTCGGGTCCCCACCCTGGCCGCGATGGTCACCGGGGGTGCAGGCGGCGAGTGCGAGAGGCACCGCGACCGCTGCGCCGAACCATCGCCGTGCTGCCGTCCAGGTGAGGATCATGACTCGATCCTCACCCATCGAGGTGCCCCACCGCCGCCTGGCCCCCGCAGCAGCGCTGGTGTTGTACACCTGCCGTCTGCTGGTCCGGGCCTCCAGAGCTGCCCGCCCCGGATCCGGGGTGGTGACACTGCCTCGGGCCGGCTGGCGTGCCGTCCCGGTACGCCTTTCGAGCTGAATCGTTGAGGGCATCGCCCGGGACGGCCTGTTCGGAGGTGGCGTAGCCGGTCGTACCCACACTGTGGGAGCGTGCCCACGGCGGCCGGGATGACGCGAAATTGATTGTTTTCGCAGCTCAGGGGCTCGGGTGGCCCGTTCTGTGCGGCGGCGAGCGCTCGACGCGAGCCCTGGACGTCGGTACATTCCAGCCGGGGACTTTCCCACTAACAAGGAATCTATAACCTTCGATACTTTCATGCCTCACATTGAGGGGGTCCAATCCCTTCGATGGAGGTACCGATGAACGTTTCTCGGCTCGGCGGGCCGACCCTGTCCCTGTTCCGCATCGTGATCGGCCTGCTGTTCACATTGCATGGCCTGACCTCGATCTTCGGGTTGTTCGGCGGCAACCCGGTGACCGGCAAGGCGGTACCGCTCGGCACCTGGCCGGGCTGGTGGGCCGCGCTGATCCAGCTGGTCTGCGGCGCCCTGGTGCTGGCCGGCCTCTTCACCCGACCCGCCGCTCTGCTCGCATCCGGCTCGATGGCGTACGCCTACTTCGTCGTGCACCAGCCGGACCATCTGCTGCCACTGCACAACGGTGGTGAGCTGTCGGCGCTCTTCTGCTGGTCGTTCCTGTTGATCGCGGCTCTCGGTCCGGGTTCCTGGGCGCTCGACACGCTGCTCGCGCGTCGCCGCGACGGTGAGTCCGCGCCGGTGACGCCGGTGGCTGAGAGCAGCTCGATCGTCGTCTGACCGCACCCGTACGGCGTCGCCGGGGCCTCGACGAGGCGGCCCCGGCGACGCGCCGGTCACGGCCGCCTCGCAGGCCCGGCTCTGCGTCCCGCGCGCCGGATTCCAGCTGGTCGCTGATGTCGTAAACGATCAAGCTCCAAAGCGTGCGCGAATGATAGGTGTCACCCGCTCCGCAGCCGCGACCGCCAGCGACACGTGCGGGAGGGCTCGAAGCGGGAGCGTCAGGCCGGCGGGCGTTGGGCGAGGACCGCGTCCAGCAGGCCGGGGTAGAGCTTGTCCAGTTCGTCCCGGCGCAGTCGGACCAGCCGGCTCGTGCCGGCGGCGCGGGTCCGGGTCAGGCCCGCCTCGCGCAGCACCTTGAGGTGATGGCTGCGGGTCGCCTTGGAAACGCCGAAGTCGAAGCTGCCGCAGGGGGACTCGCCGCCCTCGGCGAGTGCCCGGACGATCTGTAGCCGCACGTCGTCGGCGAGTGCGGCCAGCACGCTGGTGACCGGTACGGCGGTCAGGTCGGGCTCGTGCGGCTCCATGTGACCAGTGTAACCCTTGTTCGACAACTATCGAACAACGCCCTATGGTCGGTGTCGTTGGTTCGACGATACTCGAACATTGGAGTTGCCGATGCGATCCCGCGCCACCGTGTACCCACTGGTCGCCGTGCTCGGCTGGGGCGTGATGTTCCCGATCCTGGCCAGCGCGCTCGACCGGGTCGACCCGCTCAACCTGACCACCGCGCGCTACCTGCTGGCCGCCGTCGTCCTGGTCGCCATCCTGCTGCTCCGCGAGGGTGCCGGCGCGCTGCGGCACGGTGCAAGGGCGCTGGAGGTGGTGGTGCTCGGCGTGGTCGGCTTCGCGGGCTTCAACCTGCTCACCAGCCTGGCGCTCGAACACGCCGCCCCGCAGCAGGTCTCCCTCTTCGTGGCCACCACCCCGGTGATCACCCAGCTCGTCCGCTGGGCTCGCGACGGCGTACGCCCTAAGCCGCTCCTGCTGGCCCTCTCCCTGGCGGCGCTCGTCGGAGTCGGCCTGGTGATCACGCGCGGCAGCCTGGCCGGTCTCGGCCAGTTCGGCCTCGGCGGGTTGATGATGATCGGCGCGGTGCTGGGCTGGGCCATCTACACCCACGGCGCCAGCCGGTTCGGCGAGTGGACGCCGCTGCGCTTCACCACACTGACCGCGCTCGCCGGCACGGCCGCCATGCTCGTCCTGAGCATCGGCGCCGACGCCGTCGGCTGGCAGCACGCGCCAGGCGCCGCCGACCTCGTGGCGGTCACCCCGCAGCTGGCGTACGCCGTCCTGGCGGGCGCCGTCATCGCGGTCCTGGCCTGGAACACAGGCGTGCAGCGACTCGGTGCCGCCAACGCCGCGCTGTTCATGAACCTGGTTCCGGTGACCACCTTCGCGGTGCAGATCGCCCGTGGCTACCGCCCGGAACCCGTCGAACTGGTCGGGGCCGCCATCACGATCGCCGCCCTGATCGCCGCGAATCTCGCCGCCCGCCCCCGGACCACGCCCCTGCCCCGGTCGGGTGCGGTGACGGACCCGATCGCGGTGACCGACCCGGTGGCCGTGAACGCCCGCTGACCCACTCCCTGGGATTCGCCCTGGAGGCCACGGCCAGCTTTGCCTAGACTCGGCAGCACAACTGAATACCTCATCCAGAGGGGCTGAGGGATACGGCCCGACGACGCCCCGGCAACCACCCCGCGCGCTCACCGCTGAGCGACCCGTGGGGCAGGTGCCAATTCCGTCCCCGCCGCACCGTGCGATGCGGGGAAAGATGAGAGGACTCTCGACATGACGTCGACGCTCGTCAGCTCCGGCATCGACACCTCCGCCAGCCCGGCCCGCGCCCTGGTCTGCCGCGCCTGTTCGGCCCGCTACCCGCTCGCAGCCCAGCACGCCTGTTACGAGTGTTTCGGCCCACTGGAGGTCGACTACGACACCTCCGCGCTGGCCACCGTCACCCGCGAACAGATCGAAGCCGGCCCGGACAACATCTGGCGGTACGCCGCACTGCTGCCCGCCGGTCAGGACCCGGGCAGCCGGGTCACCCTCGATCCGGGGCTGACCCCACTGGTGGCGGCCCCGCACCTCGCCGCCGAGTTGGGCATCACCGCGCCGCTCTGGGTCAAGGACGACAGCGCCAACCCCACCCACTCGTTCAAGGACCGGGTCGTCTCGGTAGCGCTCACCGCCGCCAAGGCGCTCGGCTTCACCCGGTTCGCCTGCGCGTCGACCGGCAACCTGGCCAACTCGGTGGCCGCCCACGCCGCCCGCGCCGGGGTGCCCTCGGTGGTCTTCATCCCCAGTGACCTGGAGCAGGGCAAGGTCATCACCACCGCCGTCTACGGTGGCGAGCTGGTCGCCATCGACGGCTCGTACGACGATGTCAACCGGCTCTGCGGTGAGCTGGTGGAGACCGACGAATTCGAGGACACCGCGTTCGTCAACGTGAACGTCCGGCCGTACTACGCGGAGGGTTCCAAGACCCTCGGCTACGAGGTGGCCGAGCAGCTCGGCTGGCGGATCCCCGCGCAGGTGGTCATTCCGATGGCCAGCGGCGAGCTGCTCACCAAGATTGACAAGGCATTCTCCGAGCTGGTCGAGATCGGCCTGGTCGAGGCGCCGGCCGGCGGCTGGAAGGTCTTCGGTGCGCAGTCCGCAGGCTGCAACCCGATCGCCGCCGCCCTGCACGGCGGGACCGACACGATCATCCCGGTCAAGCCGACCGGCATCGCCAAGTCGCTCAACATCGGCGACCCGGCAGCCGGCCTCTACGCCCTGGAGGCGGTCCGCCGCACCGGCGGCTGGATGGAGTACGTCGACGACGACGAGATCCGGGCGGGCATCCGCGACCTGGCCCGCACGACCGGGGTCTTCGCCGAGACCGCGGGCGGGGTGACAGTGGCCGTGCTGCGCAAGCTGGTCGAGTCCGGTCGGCTGGACCCGACGGCCGAGACCGTCGTGTTCAACACCGGCGAGGGTCTGAAGACCATCGACGCGGTGGCCGGCCAGGTTGGCCCGACCCACCACATCAAGCCCTCGCTGCGGGCCGCCCGCGACGCCGGCCTCCTCGGCTGAGCGGCCGAGTGGATCAGCCAGTAACTGAGTTTTCGCTGTGAGTGTGGAAAACCCGCCGCTACGGACTTGACGGCAGGAACCGGACGGCGCAAGATGCTCCGTGCGGGAGGGCATTTCGCCGAAGACTTTTGAAGTTCTTGCGACCCAACGCCGGAGGCGTTGTGCGAGTGTCCCTCCCGACCACGTTCGATCGGGCCAGCGATTAATTCGCTGGCCCGATCGCTTTTGCCTGGTGCACCCTCAGCGGAATGAGCATCACGATCGCGTCGTTCGACGGCGCCGACCGGAGCGCGGTCGACGAGGCGTACCGGATCGGGTCGGCGGCCAACGACGCCGACCTGCCGGACTTCCCGCCCTACTGCCGGCGCCGCTTCGACGCGCTGTTCCACACGCCGATGCCCGGCACCCGGTCCCTCTTCGCGCTGGCCCGACTGGATGGTGTGCCGGCCGGTTACCTCCAGCTGGACCTCCCGCAGCTCGACAACACCGACAACGCCTCCGCCGAGCTGACGGTGCATCCGGAGCTGCGGCGTCGCGGTGTCGGCCGGGCACTGCACGAGTACGGGGTGCGCCTGCTCCGCGAGCACAACCGCAAGCGGGTCGTGGCGATGGCCGTCTCCGCGCTGCCCGGCGGGCCGGCCCGCAGCGTGGCCGGTGACGCGTTCGCCGCCGGGACCGGCGCTGAACCCGCCCTCGCCGAGGTGCGCCGCCGGCTCGACGTCGGCAAGATCGACCGGGTGGCGCTGCGGGCGGCGCTCGCCGAGGCCCGACCGCGGGCCGAGGGCTACCAGTCGGTCTGCTGGCAGGGGGCCACCCCGCAGGAGTACGTCGCCGACATCGCCTACCTCGACGGCCGGCTGCTGATGGACGCACCCATGGGCGACGTGCAGTGGGAGCCGGAGCAGGTGGACGCCGAGCGCATCCGCGGCAACGAACGGGCGCTGGACGCCCGGGGCCGGCGGCGCTACCACCTCGGGATGCGCCACGAGGCGTCCGGCCGACTTGTCGCCTGGACGCTGCTGGACGTGGGCGCCTCCGCCGACTGGCACGCCTACCAGCAGATCACCATCGTCGACCCGGCCCACCGTGGGCACCGGCTCGGCCTCATCGCCAAGGCGGAGAACCTGCACCACCTGCTCACCCACGAGCCCGCGGTGCAGGTGATCGACACCTGGAACGCGGCGAGCAACAGCTACATGGTGGCGATCAACGAGCAGCTCGGCTTCCGCCCGGTGGACTCCTGGACCGACTGGCAGCTCACCCTCTGACAGGTATCGGCGCTACTGCTCGCGGACCTGACTCAGGCGTGCGCCGCTGCCGGGCATTCGCGCTACTGCTCGCGGACCTGACTCAGGCGTGCGCCGCTGCCGGGCATTCGCGCTACTGCTCGCGGACCTGACTCAGGCATGATGGCGGGCATGACGGAGACCCCGCATCCCCTGTACGACAGGCACGCCGACACCCTCAACCGTGCGCTGACCGCGATCACGGAGCGGGGCTACTGGTCCGCCTATCCCGAATCCCCCAGCCCCCGGGTGTACGGCGAGACCGCCGCCGCCGACGGCAAGGCCGCCTTCGAGGCGTACCTCGGTGGTGATTTCCCGCTCGACCAGCCCGGCAGTGGCGGTCGGGTCGCCACCGAGACGAGCCCGTTCGGGGTGGAGTTGGCGGTGCGGTACCCGCACGCCGGCACCGGCGAACTGGTCGACGCCGCCTCCGCCGCGCTGCCGGCGTGGCGTGACGCCGGCCCGCAGGCCCGGGTGGGCGTCTGCCTGGAGATCCTCGACCGGCTGCACAAGAACATCTTCGAGCTGGCCAACGCGGTGCAGTTCACCAGCGGGCAGGCGTTCGTGATGGCCTTCCAGGCCGGTGGCGCGCACGCGCTGGACCGGGCGCTGGAGGCCCTGGCGTACGCGTACGCCGAGATGACCCGGCACCCGGGCACGGCGGGCTGGGAGAAGGCCGCCGGCAAAGGTGACCCGCTGCGGATGACCAAGACGTTCCACGTGGTGCCGCGTGGCGTGGCGCTGGTGATCGGCTGCAACACCTTCCCGACCTGGAACTCGTACCCCGGGCTGTTCGCCTCGCTGGCCACCGGCAACCCGGTGATCGTCAAGCCGCACCCGCGCGCCGTGCTGCCGCTGGCCATCACCGTGAAGTACGCCCGGGAGGTGCTCGCCGAGGCCGGCTTCGACCCGAACCTGATCATGTTGGCGGCGGAGGCGCCCGGTGAGAAGCTCGCCAGCGACCTGGCCCTGCACCGGGCCGTGAAGATCGTCGACTTCACCGGCTCCACCGAGTACGGCGACTGGCTGGAGACGCACGCGCGGCAGGCCTCGGTCTACACCGAGAAGGCCGGGCTGAACACCGTCGTCATCGACTCCACCGCCGACTTCGCCGGCATGTGCCGCAACCTCGGTTTCACGCTGACCCTCTACAGCGGTCAGATGTGCACCACCTCGCAGAACATCCTCATCCCGGCCGGCGGCATCGAGACCGACCAGGGACACAAGAGTTTCGACGAGGTGGCCGGCGGGATCGCCGCCGCCGTCGGGAAGCTCACCGCGGACCCGGCCCGGGGTGTCGAACTCACCGGCGCCATCGTCAACGACGGGGTGCTGGAGCGGCTGGCCGAGGTGACCAAGGTCGGCGAGCCGGTGCTGGAGTCGCGTGCCGTGGACCATCCGTCGTACGCCGACGCGGTGGTGCGTACCCCGACGATCGTGAAGCTGACCGCTGACGACGCGGAGACGTACGGCCGGGAGTGGTTCGGTCCGATCTCGTTCGCCATCGCCACCGACTCCACGGCGCACAGCCTGGAGCTGCTGCGCCGGACGGTGGGGGAGAAGGGCGCGCTCACCGCCGGGGTCTACTCCACCGACGAGGCGGTGCTGGACGCGGCCGAGGCGGTGGCGGTCGAGGTCGGGGTGCACCTGTCCTGCAACCTCACCGGAGGGGTCTTCGTCAACCAGTCGGCGGCGTTCTCCGACTTCCACGGCAGTGGGGCCAACGCGGCGGCCAACTCGGCGCTGACGGACGGGGCCTACGTGGCGAACCGGTTCCGGATCGTGCAGTCTCGGCGGCACGTCTAATTTTTGATCTTGGTCGCGGTTGGGGGTTTCCGGGGCAGCCCGCCCCGCTCCGGGCGGTCAGGCTTGATCCCTGCGCGGGTCGGGCTGCCCCGGAAACCCTGACTCGGGCACGGTTGTCGCTGACGCGTCCGGCGGCCTTGGGGACATCTCGGTGGCTCTGCCTTGGGTTGAGTTCTTGGATTTAGGCTGTTCGGCGCATGTGCAGTTCGGTGAGGGCTGGGATGGTGGGGTGGGGGACGCGTACCCCGGTGTCCTGGAAGCCCAGGCGCTGGTAGGCCCGGTAGGCGCGGTCGTTGCCGACCACCACCTCCAGCAGCAGCTCCGGTCGGCCGCAGGCTCGCGACCAGGCGGCCACCCCGTCGATCAGCTCGCCGAGCAGCCCGCTGCCGCGCCAGGTCGGCGTGACGTACACGGCGTAGATCACGGTCACGCCGGGTTCGTTCGGGGCGGTGGTGCCGCCGGCGTGCCCGACCAACCGGCTACCCGGGTCGGCGATGAACTGCGCGTTACTGGAACCCGCTGAGGTGTACGCGACCCGGGCGGCGAACTCGTTGTGCGGCCGGGCCGCCGCGTCCGCCAGGGTCTCCAGGAAGGCCAACGGCGCGTCGGCCAGCATCTCCAGGCGCAGTGCCCGCATCCGGGCGGCGTCCTCCGGCCGGACCCGACGGATCTCCGCGAGCCGCACTGCCGGCGAGCCCATGTCGGTGGTCATGTCCGCATGCCTACCACAGGGGACGGCCGCCTCCTCGTGAGCTGTGCCCGCTCGCCGCCATCTCGGCGCGGCCCCGCAGTGTGTCCGATTTGTGGCCGTGCGCGGCCGTCACTCCTCGTGTAGCGTGCGATTTCGGTCACCTCACTCAATGGCGGTCATCGATCGCTGAGTCGGTGGTCGGGGGCGCCCGGCTGCGCCGTGCGCCGGGTCAGGCAAGGCCGCGCAGAGTAAGGGAAGTGCACCGTGGCACAGGGCACCGTGAAGTGGTTCAACGCCGAAAAGGGCTACGGCTTCATTGCCGTCGACGGCGGTCAGGACGTGTTCGTCCACTTCTCCGCTATCGAGATGGACGGTTACAAGGCGCTGGACGACGGTCAGCGGGTCGAGTTCGAGATCGCCCAGGGCCAGAAGGGTCCGCAGGCCGAGCACGTACGCGTCACCGGCTGATTTTCCGGATCGTCGGCCCCGGTGGGTCGGGGCTGCGGCAGGGGCACCTAGCCGGGAAGATCGTGACCGTTCCAGCCGATGCCGAGGAGCGCTCATGACCGACCAGCCGCCCCCGCCCACGTCGTCCGCCGGGTCCGGGGAGCCGGATCCGTCCTCGCCCGCCGGCAGCCCCGGCCACTCCGGTCCGCCGCCCGGCTGGAATCCCGTACAGGGTGCAGGTCCGCCGCCGCAGGGTTGGACGTTCCCGCCCACCGGGGGTTACCCGCCCGGGTCGGGCCCCTACGGTGGGCAGCCGTGGTACCCGGGGCCGCCGGCTGGCTGGCATCCGCCGGGTTACGGGTTCGACCCGAACGACGCACTGGTCACACCGCCGGGCGCCGGCCTCGGCGGTTGGTTCGACAGGTGTGGCGCAGCGTTGCGCCGGGGCTGGCGGCAGTTGGTGCCGATCGCGCTGCTCACCCAGGTGCTGCCGGCGGCGGTGCTCTCGGTGATCTCGCTGGGGCTGGACCCGTCGGCGAAGTGGGCCGCCCAGGCCGAGTCGAGTCCGAATCCGGCACTTCCGGACAACTTCCTCGTTGAGCTGCTGAACCTTCTGGTCCTGCTGGTCGGCGGCAGCCTGCTGGTCGGGTTGGTGCAGGCCGTCGGTTGGGCCGCCGGCACCTGGGTGATCACCAAGCAGGCGGCCGGTCAACCGGTCAGCCTGGAGTCGGCGCTGCGCTACGGCCTGCGGCGGGCCCTCGGGCTGTGGGGCTGGACCCTGCTGATCGGCCTGCTGATCGGTGTGGGCCTCTGCTTCTGTGTGCTGCCGGGCATCTACCTGGCCTTCGCGCTGAGCATGGCCGGCCCGGTCTATCTCTTCGAGCGGCACAACCCGATCGGTCGATCGTTCCGGATGTTCCACGACCGGCTGGGCCTGCTGCTCGGTCGGGTCGCCCTGGTGGCCGCGGCGGTGATCGTCGGCACGGTGATCCCCGGCGTGCTGGAAGGGGTGGGCACCTCCCCGCTCGGAACGGACCCGTTCGCCTCGGCGGGCACCGCGGTCGGCGCGGTGGTCGTGATCGGGATCACCGCAGTGCTGGCCCTGCCCGCTCACCTGGCCCAACTCATCGGTCTGCTGGTGACGTACGCCGAGCAGCGGGCCCATGAGGCGCCGGTGAACACCGCCGTACTGGCTGCGGAACTCGGCTGAGCGGCGGCATCGTGCTTGCACTCGGCATGGGAGAGTGCTAAACAAGTCATTGGCACTCGCATACCGTGAGTGCCAATGGTCGGGACGGTGGGGCCAGGTTGCACCGGCGTGGAGACGCCGGGGCGACACATGGCCGGTCGTCGCGGGCTATCCGGCCCGGCCGAAGGACGTCGTCGTCGCCAGGTGGCGACGTCCCAAGGTGCGTACACCAGGCGGCCCATCCGGGGCACACATCTCGGGTGGCCCGTGAGTGTCCAGGAGGACAACGCCGTATGGCCAAGATGATCGCGTTCGACGAAGAGGCGCGCCGCGGCCTCGAGCGGGGCATGAACCAGCTCGCCGACGCCGTAAAGGTGACCCTCGGCCCCAAGGGCCGCAACGTCGTGCTCGAGAAGAAGTGGGGTGCCCCCACCATCACCAACGATGGTGTGAGCATCGCCAAGGAGATCGAGCTCGAGGACCCGTACGAGAAGATCGGCGCTGAGCTGGTCAAGGAGGTCGCCAAGAAGACCGACGACGTTGCCGGTGACGGCACGACGACGGCGACCGTCCTGGCCCAGGCCCTGGTTCGCGAGGGCCTGCGCAACGTGGCTGCCGGCGCCAACCCGATGGCCCTGAAGCGGGGCATCGAGGCCGCTGTCGCGAGCGTCTCGGAGGAGCTGTCCAAGCTCGCCAAGGACGTCGAGACCAAGGAGCAGATCGCCTCCACCGCCTCCATCTCCGCTGGCGACAGCACCGTCGGCGAGATCATCGCCGAGGCGATGGACAAGGTCGGCAAGGAAGGCGTCATCACCGTCGAGGAGAGCAACACCTTCGGGCTGGAGCTGGAGCTCACCGAGGGTATGCGCTTCGACAAGGGCTACATCTCGGCCTACTTCATGACCGACCCGGAGCGTATGGAGGCCGTCTTCGACGACCCGTACATCCTGATCGCCAACAGCAAGATCTCGTCGGTGAAGGACCTGCTCCCGATCCTGGAGAAGGTCATGCAGTCGGGTAAGCCGCTGCTGATCATCGCCGAGGACCTGGAGGGCGAGGCCCTCGCCACCCTGGTGGTCAACAAGGTCCGTGGCACCTTCAAGTCGGTCGCCGTCAAGGCGCCGGGCTTCGGTGACCGCCGCAAGGCCATGCTGACCGACATCGCCATCCTCGCCGGTGGTCAGGTCATCAGCGAGGAGGTCGGCCTCAAGCTCGACGCCGCCAGCCTCGACATGCTGGGCCGCGCCCGCAAGGTCGTGGTGACCAAGGACGAGACCACCATCGTCGACGGTGCCGGTGACGCCGAGCAGATCCAGGGCCGGGTCAACCAGATCCGGGCCGAGATCGACAAGAGCGACTCCGACTACGACCGGGAGAAGCTGCAGGAGCGGCTGGCCAAGCTGGCCGGCGGCGTTGCGGTCATCAAGGTCGGCGCGGCCACCGAGGTCGAGCTCAAGGAGCGCAAGCACCGCATCGAGGACGCCGTTCGCAACGCGAAGGCCGCCGTCGAGGAGGGCATCGTCCCGGGTGGTGGCGTCGCGCTGGTGCAGGCCGGCAAGACCGCCTTCGACAAGCTCGACCTGGTCGGCGACGAGGCGACCGGTGCGAACATCGTCAAGGTCGCGCTGGACGCCCCGCTGCGGCAGATCGCCGTCAACGCCGGCCTCGAGGGCGGCGTCGTGGTGGAGAAGGTCCGTAACCTCGAAGCGGGTCACGGCCTCAACGCCGCCAACGGCGAGTACGTCGACCTGCTGGCCGCGGGCATCATCGACCCGGCCAAGGTGACGCGCTCGGCGCTGCAGAACGCCGCTTCCATCGCGGCGCTCTTCCTCACCACCGAGGCTGTTGTCGCGGACAAGCCGGAGAAGACCCCGGCTGCCCCGGCTGGCCCGGGTGGCGGGGAAATGGACTTCTGAGTCCAGTTCCGACACACCGAACGGGGCGGGCCGCTGACGCGGTCCGCCCCGTTCGTCGTCAGGTCGGTAGGGGGCGCTGGTTGCGCCGTTTCTGTGCCCTGCTGTACGGCGGAAGCAGCTGGATCGGCGCGTCCACCATCTCCTGAGGTTCCTCGGCCATCGACGGCTCACCGTCGGTGGTCATCTCGGCCAGTTGCTCGGCGTCGCCGTAGTCGAGCCGGTCGAACGGCAGTTGACCGGGGAGTTCACCCACCGGTTTCCAGGTGATCGGCGGGCCGTCCTCGGTCTGGTTGTCATCCGTGGTCATGGCTGCCTCCTCTACCGAAACGGTAGGGGGCGTCGATGGCCGACGCGGGCGAACGGATCTACGTCCTGTTTGCCCCAGTTATGTGGTCGGTAGGGCTCTCCGGTACAGGAAGAAGACCCGCTCGATCCGCGCGCCGGCGCTGCCCGAATAGAACGGCACCGGGCCCACCCAGCCAATCTGTGCCCGGTCCAGCCCCGCCGCCCGCAGGTCGCGCAGGCAGCGCCGCAACAACACCCCACCGATGCCCGACCCCTCGGCGGCCGGCGCGGTGCCCATCGGCCCGAACCAACTCGGCCGCGACGACCCGTACGCGGCGAAGCCCAGCAGCTCGCCGTCCCGCTCCGCCAGGTGGCAACCGGCGTCCGCGCGCCCCACCGACCCGGCCAACTCGCCGTCCCAGGTACCGCCGAAGGTGGACCTGGCGAACGCCGTCAACGCCGGCAGGTCCACCGGCTCCGCCCGCCGTACGGTGACGCCCTGGTCGGCCAGCCGCCGCTGGGCAGCCTCGGTGGACCGCAGTGCCGGCGACCCGTCGTACGACAGGTCCGCTGTCATGTTCCAGGCGGTCCGGTCCTGCTGGTAGCCGAGCGCGAGGGCGGCGCAGACCGCCGGCGTGTAGCGGACGTCGACGCCCGGCCACGCGTAGTACGGCGGATTCCCGGCCAGCAGCACCTCGGTGGCCCCCCGCTCGGCGAGCACCCGCTCGGCCCGCTGGAGCAGGGCCCGGCCGACGCCCCGACGCCGCTGATCAGGGTGGACCGCGACCAGGTCCACATGCCCGATCCCCGGATCGGCCGACGACACCGAGCAGATCAGCGCCCCCACCAGGTCCGAGCCCCGGTACGCGCCGAGCCCGACCACCGGCCGGTCGGCGGAGGCCCGCGGCCAGAGCACGTCCACGATGGAAGCCGCCTCGGCGGCGTCCTCGGGCAGGTCGAGAGCCTGCTGGCAGAGGCGTACCACGGTGGGGGCCAGGTCGGCGGTCAGCTCGGTGACGGTGATCTCGGCGTCCATGGTCGCCGACCCTAGATCACCGGGTGCCGGGTCGCACCCCCCTACTACCGCTGGGCGGCGCGCACGGCGGCGTACGCGTCGACCTGGCCGGCGCCGGTCACGTTCGACGGCCCATCGCAGGCGTCGGAGGGGCTGTCGGAGCGGTACGTGGGCGTCGCCGCCGTGGCGGTGTCCCGAAGGATCTGCCGGGTCCGGTCCACGTCACCGACCAGCGCCGGGTTCGCCGACCACATCAACGCGACCACCCCGGCCACCTGCGGCGTCGCCATCGACGTGCCGTCCAGCGCGGCGTACGTGCCGCCCGGCATGGCCGACACCACACCCACCCCCGGGGCCAGCACGTCCGGCTTGCCCGAGCCGCCCGGCACCGGCCCGCGCGAGGAGAACTCCGCCACCCGCCGCTGGGCGTCCACCGCGCCGACGGTCAGCACGTCCGGGTACGGGGCGGGCGGGTCGTCGATCGAGGCGCACCAGGGGCCGGTGTTGCCGGCCGCGGCGACCACGAAGATCCCGGCTGCGTCCAGGGCGGCGGTGGCCGGCCGCAGGACCCGCTGGTCGCAACCCTCGATGGGTGGGCAGCCCCACGAGTTGGTCAGCACCTGCGGGGCGCGCTCCGGACGGCCGTCGGTGAACGGGTCGCCACCTGCCGGGAACGGCGCCAACATGAACTGGAGGCAGTCCAGGTAGTGCGCGGGGCTGCCGAGGTTGCGGTCCAGGTTGACGCAGCCCACCCACTTCGCGTCCGGTGCCACGCCGATGCCGTCCCGCCCGACCGCGCTGCCCACCGTGTGGGTGCCGTGCCCGCCCTGGTCGGTCGGGCTCCGGGTGTCGTCCCACGGGTCGTACCAGGAGTCGTCTCCACCACGGAACCCGGCGCTCAGCGCCGGATGGCTGCCGTCCACCCCCGAGTCGGAGCTGCCCACCACGATGCCCGTGCCGGTGACCCCGAGCTGGGACCAGACCCGGTCGGCGCCGATCTGGCGGATGTTCCACTCCGGGGCGGTGGGTCGGGGCACGTCGCCCCGGCTCTGCCGGGCCGGGGCCGGCAGCGGGCGTAGGCGCTGGCTGACCAGCACCCGGGCCACCTCCGGCCGGCCGGCCAGCCAGGCCCGCACCGCCGGGCCGCCGTCCACCTCCACCGCGTTGACCAGGTAGTACGACACCGGGTCGAGGCGCAGCCGGTTCACCTCCCGCAGCAGGTCGCCCTGGCTCTGTTCGGCGGTCGTCACGAGCCGCCGGTAGACCTCCGCCGCGCGGGCGTCCCGCCCGGCCTGACCCGGCGCACCGGCCGGAAGATCGCTCAGGTCGGCTTGGGCGCGCAGCACCACGAACAGTCGCTCGCCGTACAGGCCCGGCTGGCCGGGGCCGAGGTCGACCACCCCGAACGCCACCAGCAGCACCACCGCCGCCACCGCGGCGACCCGCCGGTTCGGGGTGCGTGCCGTCGGCCGGGCGAGCAGCACCGCGTACCCGATGGCGACCAGTACCGCGACGGCGAGCCCGACGCCGGCCGCGGCCGCCACCCAGAACGGGATGTCCCGGGTGCCAACCAGCAGCAGGGTGATCTCTTCCGGGTCGGTGAAGGCCAGCGGGCCGAGCGCGGCCAGGCCCACGAGCCAGCCGGTCGCCGCCCGGCCCGCCCGCCTGGCCTCGGCCGGGTCGGCCGCGGACCGCCAGGCCGCCGCCCAGAGCGCGGCCAGCGCGAAACCCACCGGCGGCACTGTCAGCAGCCCGGGAAGCTGTCCGCCGGACTGGCCGGCCCCGCCCGCGAGCAGCAGCAACGCCACCCCGGCGACCAGGCCGCCGACCAGCACCAGTCGAGCCGGCCGGGGCGGTCGACCAACCGCGAACACGGACCAGAAGGGGGCATCCAGCAGGGTCGCGGCGAGCACCCCCAGCGCGGCGGCCGCCAGCAACGCGAGCGCGGTCTCCAGGAGGCCGCCGAGCGCACCCAACCACGCCCACGGCAGCAGCAGCGCCAACCCGGCGGCGACCGCGAGCAGCGGCACCGGGCCGGGCCGGCGCAGACGTCTTCCGATCAGCGCCAGCTCTCCGACACCCTCAGGCCGGGTGGCGTCGCCGTGTCCGGCGGTCTCGGTCCGGGTGGCATCGCGGTGTGCGGTGGCGTCGGGCCGGGTGGCATCGCGGTGTGCGACGGTCTCGGGCCACGTGGCGTCGCCGTTCGCGGCGGTCTCGGGCCACGAGGGGTCGCCGTTCCCGGCGGGTGCCGGGCCGCCGACCGAGCCAACCGGCCCGGGGTACGACGACCGGCGCGCCGACCAGCGTACGGCGAGCGTGCCGAGCACCGCCGCGCCGGCCAGCGCGGCGAGGTACGCCTCGTGGTGCACCGGCGGCACGACCCGCAGCAGCGTGAGCACGCCGAGAGCGAGTGCCCCGATCAACCAGGCCCGCCCGGTGGCCCGGACCGCGAGCGACCGGGGCAGGACGGCCAGCAACAGGGCGGGCGTGCCGACCAGTACGACGGTGACCAGGCCGAGAACCGGCCAGAGCCAGCCGAGCCGGTCGCGCCCGAAGCTCAGCAGCACCTGGTCGGTGAGCCAGCCACCGGTCTGGGTGCCCACGGTGACCGCTACCGTCCAGCAGCCAACCAGCACGGCAGCGACCGCCGGCCAGGGGGACGTTCGAGCGCTGACTGGAGGGTACGCGGGTTGACCGTGCATCCGAGAACCTTACGACCACGGTGAACGGTTGCGGACCGAGTGCCACCTCGAAGAACCGTCGAGACCTTGGACAGTTTCCGTTAGCTCCTAACGGAAACTGTCCAAGGTCTCTGCCGGGCGGTGGTCGCGAAATGGGCATTTGGGGCCGTGCGGGGCGGGCGGCGAAATGTCGACGCGTCGGCCCGGCGGTTACGGTGGACGGGTGCGCGACCCCAATATCTCCCGATCCGTCGCCGGTCAGCTCTCACCGGTCCGCCGTGCGTCCGACCTGCGTCGACTACGTGCCGAGCGCTTCGATGTGCTGGTCATCGGCGGTGGGGTGACCGGTGCCGGTGCCGCCCTGGACGCGGCGTCCCGGGGCCTGAAGGTGGCGCTGGTCGAGGCGCGTGACCTTGCGGCGGGCACCTCCAGCCGGTCCAGCAAACTCATCCACGGTGGCCTGCGTTACCTGGAGCAGTTGGAGTTCCACCTGGTCCACGAGGCGCTCACCGAGCGCGGCCTGCTGGCCACCCGGCTCGCGCCGCACCTGGTCCGCCCGGTGCCGATCATGGTGCCGCTGCCGGCGGGGCGGGGTCTGCGGGACCTACCGGCCCGAGTCTTCCGCCGCTCGTACTACGGCGCGGGCGTGGCCGCGTACGACGCCTTCGCGGGGGTCTTCGGCGGTGGCCGGGGTATGCCGCTGCACCGTCACCTGACCCGGGAGGGTGCCCGGCGGATCTTCCCGAGCCTGCGGGCCGACGCGTTGGCCGGGGCCATCCGCTACTACGACGGGCAGGTCGACGACGCCCGGTTGGTGGTCACCCTGGCCCGCACCGCGGCCAGCCTGGGCGCCACAGTGGTGAGCAGTGCCCGCGCCGTCGGGCTGATCCGGCAGGCGCGCGAGGTGACCGGCGTCCGGGTCCGGGACCTGGAGGTTCCGCCCGGGTCACCGGACGCGGAGTTCGAGGTGCAGGCCCGCACCGTCATCGCCGCCACCGGTGTGTGGAGTGACGACATGTCCCGGATGCTCAACGACGTGGGCCTGCGGCCCGGCGTCCGGGTGCGCGCCTCCAAGGGGGTGCACCTGGTGGTGCCCCGCTCGGCGATCACCGGCGAGACGGGGCTCATCCTGCGGACGGCGAGTTCGGTGCTCTTCGTCATCCCGTGGGGCGGGCACTGGATCATCGGCACGACGGACACCGACTGGCGGCTGGACCGCTCCCACCCGGCCGCCTCGGCCCGTGACATCGACTACCTCCTCCAGCAGGTCAACACGGTGCTGGACCGGCCGCTGACCACCGCCGACATCGAGGGGGTGTACGCCGGGCTGCGGCCGCTGCTGGCCGGCGAGGCCGACTCGACCTCGAAGCTCTCCCGGGAGCACGCGGTCTTCGAGCCGATGCTCGGGCTGTTGCTGGTCGCGGGCGGCAAGTACACGACGTACCGGGTGATGGCGTCGGACGTGGTCGACCGGGCCGCTCGCCGCCTCGGTGGGGCCCGCGCGTCGCGCACCGCCGACCTGCCGCTGCTCGGCGCCGACGGGTACCCGGCGATGTGGCGGGACCGGGCCGACCTGGCCCGCCGGCACGGCGTGCCGGTGGGGGTGGTGGAGCACCTGCTGGAGCGGTACGGCACCCTCACCCTGGACCTGCTGGCGCTGGTGGACGCCGATCCACTGCTGGCGTCTCCGCTGGCCGGTGCTCCGGAGTACCTGGCGGCGGAGGTCGCCTACGCGGCGCGGGCGGAGGGTGCGCTGCACCTGGAGGACGTGCTGACCCGACGGACCCGGATCTCGTTCGAGACCAGCCACCGGGGGTTGGAGTCGGCGGAGCACACCGCCGAGCTGATGGGGGCGGTGCTCGGCTGGGATGCGGCCACCCGGGCCCGCGAGGTCGAGCACTACCGCGCCCGCGTGGAGGCGGAGCGGCAGTCCCAGTTGATGCCGGACGACGCGGCGGCGGACGCCGCCCGGCTGGGTGCTCCGGACGTCCGGGGTTATGCGGCCGACCGGGGCGGCGACGACGATCAGGCGGAGCTGCGACAGTCCGCTCGATGACGAATTGCGACGTTACCAATGGGTAACTATCGATACCGACCCGGATGGTGGTTTCGGACGCTACCTACGGTGGGGTAGGTTTCCGCGCGTGCAACACCGCGCCCGCCCTCGTCTGCTCGGACCCCTGCTCGCCGTCGCGCTCGCCAGCGCCCTGACCGGGTGCTCGCTCTTCGACCGGGACAAGCCGAGCAGCCCGGTGGAGCAGCCGACCGGCACGGCGGGCGGATCGCAGCTGGAGATCCCCACCACGGTCGCCGCCGGCCAGGTCAGCCTGCTCCAGCGGCTCGGTGAGGACGGGCCGATGCGCACCCTGAGCGTCGAGCGCAACGGCGCGTGGCAGTGCGTCGACTGCGCCGGCGACGGCGTGACCTCCCGGGGCACCCTCGCACCGGAGCTGACCGAGCGGCTCCAGGTGCTGCTGGCCAACCCGGCGCTGGCCGACGAGACCGATCAGGCCCGGCGGTACCGGACCACCTGCATCGACGCGCTGACGTCCAGCCTCATCACCTCGACCGGGCTGATCACCTCACAGGACTGCCCCGGTGAGGAGCTCACGCCGGTCGCCGGGGAGATCCTGCTGCTGCTGACCCAGGCCACCCCGGCCGAGGTCAAGGGCTGACCGCAGCCGGTCAGAGCACCTTGCCCGGGTTGAGCAGGCCGGCCGGGTCGAGCGCCGACTTGATCGCCTGATGCACCCGGACGCCGACCGGCCCGACCTCCTGGGCCAGCCAGTCCCGCTTGAGCAGCCCCACCCCGTGCTCGCCGGTGCACGTGCCGCCCAGGTCCAGGCCGAGCCGCATGATCTCGTCGAAGGCCCGTCGGCCCCGCGCCACACTCGCCGGATCGGCCCGGTCGACCACGATGTTTGGGTGCATGTTGCCGTCCCCGGCGTGCCCCACCACGCCGATCGGCACCTCGCACTCGGCGGCGATCCGGGCGACCCCGTCCAGGAGCGCGGCGAGTGCGCCGCGCGGCACCGCCACATCGTCGATCACCAGGCCGCCGTTGCCGCCCGGGTAGGTGTCCGCCGCGAACTTCTCCATCGCCGGGTGGGCCAACCGGCGGGCCTGTAGCAGTGCCGCCGCCTCCACCGCGTCGGTGGCCGCGTAGACCTCGTCGGCACCGACGGCCTCGCACACCTCGGCCAGCACCGCCAGGTCGTCCGCCGCCCGGGTGCCGGTGTCCGCGGCGGCCAGCAACAGGGCCTGCGCGTCGGTCCGCAACCCCATCGGCTGGTACGCCTCGATCGCCCGCAGGTGGGTCTGGTCCAGCAACTCCAGCAGGCTGGGGGTGAGCCCGCGAGCCGCGATCTCGGCCACCGCCGCACCGGCAGTGGCAACGGACGGGAAGACCGCCACCAGGGTCAGCGAGTCGGCCGGGGCGGGCCGCAGCGCCACGGTCACCTCGGTGATCACGCCGAGGGTGCCCTCCGAACCGACGAACAGCCGGGTCAGGTCGTAACCGGCCACCCCCTTGGCCGTACGCCGCCCGGTGCGCAGCACCTCGCCGGAGGCGAGCACCACCTCCAGGCCGAGCACGTACTCGGTGGTCACGCCGTACTTGACGCAGCACATGCCGCCGGCGTTGGTGGCCACGTTGCCGCCGATCGTGGACGACTCCCACGAGCCGGGGTCGGGTGGGTACCAGAGGCCCTGCTTGGCCACCGCCCCGGCCAGCGCCGCGTTGACCACCCCCGGTTGGACCACAGCGATCCGGCTCACCGGATCGATCTCCCGGATCTCGTTCATCGCGACGGTGCTGAGCACCACCGCGCCGTCCACCGCGTTCGCCGCGCCGGCCAGCCCGGTCCGCGCGCCCTGCGGCACCACCGGTACGCAGTGTCGCGCCGCGGCCCGGACCACGGCGACCACCTGATCGGTGTCGCGTGGCCGGGTCACCACCAACGGGAGCCCGGCGGCGCACAGGTCGGCCTCGTCGCGCTGGTGCATCAGCAGCAGGTCCGGGTCGGTGAGCACGGCGTCGTCACCGAGCGCGGCGCGCAGGTCGTCGAGGAGCGCGGTGGGGGCCATGCAGCCGAGGCTAGGCCGCCGACCGGCGATCAACAACATGATCGACTCGACGGGATAGCTTGGACCTCATGCTCTACCTGGACCGGCCGGCCTGGCCGTGGCGCGGCCGGCTCTGGTCGCACCTGATCAGTGACGTCTCCTACGCCGAGCTGCACGCCTTCGCGGAGACGCTGGGTGCGCCGAGGCGCGGCTTCGACCGGGACCACTACGACATCCCGGCCGACCGGTTCGCGGCGGCGGTGTGGCTCGGTGCGCAGGTCGTGCCGAGCCGCGAGCTGGTCCAGTTGCTCCGCAGCACCGGCCTGCGTCGCCCGAAACACCTGGTCAGCCCGCGTTCTGCGGCTCCCCGCTGAGCGTGGCGAGTTCCCGGCGCACGTTGGCCCGGGCGGGCTCTTCCCACCGGCTGGCCAGCGGCGGCAGCCGGAACAGCGCGGGCAGCGCCAGCAGTCCGGTCAACACCGCCGCCCGTCCAGCCCGGAAGGCCGGCTCGGGCACGTGGGCGTACTCCCGGCGGATCGCCGCCGCGTACCGCTCGTAGCGGGCCGGCGGTGCGGCCAGCACGGCCAGGTCCGCGTCGCAGAGCAGCGCACCGTCCCGGTCATCCGGGGTCACCGAGTGCCCGGCGGTGAGCAGCACCAGCCGGCGCACCTCGGCCACCGTGGACATCGGCACCCCGAGCCCGGCGAGCACGTTCCCGGCCAGTGTCGCGCTGTCCCGTTCGTTGGCGTCGCCAGCGGCCCGGGGGTCGTAGACCACGTCGTGGAACCAGGCCGCCAACCGGACCACGTCGACCCGTTCGGCCAGGTCGGCGTGCTGGTCCACCACATCGAGCGCCGCCGTCAGGTGGGCCAGCGTGTGATAGTGCCGGTGCGGCTCCCGCCACCGGGCGATCACCATCTCCCCGGCCCGGGTCGTGTCCGGGTCGGGCCCCGCGCCGGCATCCCGGGCCGCCGCCCGCCACCGGTCCAGCAGATCAGCCACCGCCCGAGTCTGCCGCATCCGCCTGCGACGCGCGGGACGGGAGGATTCAGCGAGCCCACCACGGGTAGTCGCGCCCATGGCCGTGGCCCGGGACAAGCGACCTCCGGTGGTGCGACGTACCGCGCTGCGTGAAGGGTTGGTGGACATCGACGGCGCGCGAATCGCCGAAGCCACCCAACAGCTGCGCCACCGCGGTCGTGCCACCCTGCACGACCGGCTGCACCGGGTACGGATGGCTGGCGGGCTCGCCGTGCAGGCCGGGCTGGCGGCGGGGCTCGCGTACCTGATCTCGCACAAGGTGCTCGGCAACCCGCAACCGGTCTTCGCGCCGATCTCCGCGGTCGGCACGCTGGCCGCCTCGGTCGGTCAGCGGTTCCGCCGGACGGTGGAGCTGATCGTCGGGGTGGGCGTCGGGGTGGCAGTCGGTGACCTGCTGATCTACTTCCTCGGCACTGGCGCGTGGCAGCTCGGCCTGGTGGTCACCGTGGCGATCCTGCTGACCATCTTCGCCGGGGCGAGCGTGGCGATCGTCATCCAGGCGGCGGCCACTGCGGTGCTGATCGTGACGCTGAGCCCGTCGACCCAGAACCTGGAGATCCCCCGCTTCGTCGACGCGTTCCTCGGCGGTGGGATCGCCCTGCTGGTCACGGCGGTGCTGCTGCCACTCAACCCGCTCCGAGTGATCAACCGAGCCGCCCGACCCGCCCTGGACCTGCTCGCCACCCAGCTCGACGCCACCGCCGACGGGCTGCGCAACCGGGACCGCGCCACCATCCAGGGCGCACTGGAGAGGCTGCGTAACAACAAGGAGGAGTTGGCCACGCTGGGCGAGGCGATCGAGGGGGCGAAGGAGACCGCCACCCTCTCCCCGGCCCGTTGGCACCGCCGCGACGAACTGACCCACTACGCGGAGGCCGCTGACCCGATCGACCGGGCGATGCGCAACAGCGGCACGCTGATCCGCCGGTCCGTCACGCTGGTCGAGGACGAGGAGCCGGTGCCCGATCCGATGCCGGACGCGATCGGGCACCTCGCCGAGTCGGTCCGGCTGCTCAAGCACGAGTTCGCCGCCGGTGAGGAGCCGGAGAAGGCCCGGGAACGGTCACTGCGCGCCGTCAGCGAGGCCGGCCGGGCGTACGGGGCCGGTGTCGGTTTCTCCGGCAGCGTCGTCGTGGCCCAGATCCGCACCACCGCGAGTGATCTGCTGGTCGCCTCCGGAATCGAGCAGGAGGAGGCGAACCGGTGGATCCGTACCGCCTTCGGGGAGCAGGAACGCCCGGTCGGTGAGCCCGCCGAGCCCGGCGAAACGCCGAAGCCACCCACCGCCCCGCCGGTCGGCTGAGCGCGGGTCACGCCGGCTGGGCCTCAGCCCAGCTCGGCCAGCGCCGCGAGCAGCCGGTCCACCTGGGCGGCCGTGCTGCCCAGCCCGATGCTGGCGCGCAGCGCGGTGGGTGGCAGGTCCCGCCGGCCGGTACGCCCCGCCGCCTCACTGAGCAGCCGTCGGGCCAGTGGGTGGGCACAGAACAACCCGTCCCGTACGCCGATGTGGTGCTCGGCGGCCAGCCGGGTGGCCACCTCGGCGGAGTCCCTACCGGCGACCACGAACGAGACGATGCCGACCCGGGGCGCGTCCGGGCCGAAGGTGCGCAGCTCCACGACGTGCGGCAGGGCTGCGAGGCCGGTCCGTAGCCGGGCCAGCAGGGCCTGCTCGTGGGCGGCCAGCGCGGCCCGGTCCGCGTCGTCGAGCGCCGCGCACACCGCCGCCAGCGCCACCGCGCCGAGCAGGTTCGGGGTGCCGCCCTCGTGTCGGGCCGGACCGGTCGCCCAGGTCACGTCGTGGGTGGCCGGTCCGACGTGACTGGTGGCCCCACCGCCGGCCAGGTACGGCGACGCGGCGTCCAGCCAGTCCGCCCGGCCGATCAGCACGCCCGCGCCGAACGGCGCGTACAGCTTGTGGCCGGACACGGCCAGATAGTCGACGTCCAGCGTGAGCAGGTCGACCGGGGCGTGCGGGGCGAGTTGCGCGCCGTCGAGCACGATCCGGGCACCGTGCCGGTGGGCCACCCGCGCCAGCTCGGCGACCGGCCACCGCTCCCCGGTCACGTTGCTCGCACCGGTCACCGCGACCAGCACCGGCAGCGCCGGGTTGCTGCCCCGACGCAGCTCGGTCAGGGCGGCGGCGAGATCGCGTACCGCCCCGTCGGGGTCGGTGGGCACCGGGAGCCGCACCGATCCGCGCGGCCAGGGCAGCAGGTTGGCGTGGTGCTCGCCGGCGAACGTGACGACAGTCGTGCCGGCCGGCACGGCCCGCGCCAGCAGGTTGAGCGCATCCGTGGTGTTACGGGTGAAGATCACGTGATCGTCGGCGCGAGCGCCGAAGTGGTCCCCGATCGTCTGCCGGGCCTGCTCGTAGGCGAGGGTGCAGCGTCGCGACAGCGCTCCCGCGCCGCGATGCACGCTGGCGTACCAGGGCAGCAGCTCGGCCACCGCGTCGGCGGCGGCTCGCGCGCACGGCGCGCTGGCCGCGTAGTCCAGGTTGATCTCGCCGGGCACACCGAGGACGTCGAGCGGTGCGGACGGCCCGGCGGGCACTGTGGGCAGCGCGGGAACGAGAGTGACGGACACGCCGGAACCTCCGGGGTCAGGGACCCCGGGTGCGACATCGGGACGGGGTCCGCGCTTGCCCAGCACACCGATCGGGCTGGGCCCGGTCATCACCCGGGGCACCCCACCGCGAACTCGACGAGGGTTGCCGGCCAGCAAACCGGGGTTTGACGCTGGCGCTCGTGACCTGCCGGCAGCATAGCGGCTACCGATGCGGCCGAACCAGCCGGCGGCGGATGGCTACGCTGACCGCATGGCCGACACCCCGCCCGGTTCACCGCTGCCGCCGTCGCCCGCCGGCCCGCCCGCGCCCGCAGCCCCGCCCGTGGACGAGACGCCCCGGATGCCGCTGCGCCGACTGGGCTGGCGGCGGTTCCTGGTGCTGGCCGGGGTGGTGCTGTTCATCGCGGCGTGCGCGGTGTTCATGGTGTTCACGCTCGGCCAGTCGCTCGGTGCGCAGGCCCTGCTGATCGGGGTGGTGGCCGCCATCCTGCCGGTGCCGGTGCTGGTCGGCTGCTTCCTCTGGTTGGACCGGTACGAACCCGAGCCGCTGAAGTATCTGATCTTCTGCTTCGCCTGGGGTGCGTTCGTCTCCACCGCAGCCTCGCTCACCGTGAACGACTTCGCGGCCAACCGGTTCGCCGACTGGGGCCTGCCGTCCGCGCTCACCGGGGTGCTGGTGGCGCCGTTCATCGAGGAGTTGACCAAGGCGCTGGGCCCGATCCTGCTGCTGGTGTTCCGCCGTCGCGAGTGGTCCGGGATCACCGACGGCCTGGTCTACTGCGGGCTCTCCGCGGTCGGCTTCGCGATGGTGGAGAACATCCTCTACCTGGGCGGGTTGGGCTACGCCTCCGGTGCCGACCGCTACGGTCCGGCGACCGGCATCCAGCAGGTCATCGCGATCTTCATCCTGCGGATCCTGCTGTTCGGGTTCGCCCATCCCCTTTTCACCTCGATGACCGGTGTCGGGCTGGGAATCGCCTCCCGGACGGCCGACCGGCGCATCCGGGTGCTCGCCCCGATCGCCGGCCTGCTGCTGGCGATGATGCTGCACGGCACGTGGAACCTGCTGCCCACGCTCACCCAGGCCACCGGTGAGGCCGTGATCATGCTGTACGGCTTCCTGGGCCTGATGGTGCCGGTCTTCTTCGGCACCGTGGGGCTGGCGCTGTGGCTGCGCGCCTGGGAGGGGCGGCTCACCGAACGGGTCCTGCCCGACTACGTACGCGCCGGCTGGCTCAGCCCGCCCGAGGTGGCCGCCCTGAGCAGCCTCGGCAGGCGGCACGCCGCCCGCAGCTGGGCGCGGCGGGTGGCCGGCGACGCCGGGCTGCGGGCGATGCGGGGTTACCAGTCCGCCGCGACCCGCCTGGCCCTGCTGCGCGACGGGACGCTGCGGGGTCTGGACCGCAAGCCCGCCGACCAGGAGCGGACCGCACGTGAGGAGCGGGAGTTGCTGGACGCGATCAGCGCGTACCGGACGTTCTTCGTCGGTCGGGACCCGCAGGCCCCGGCGGGGGTCTGGGACGGCAGCCGCTACCACCTGCGCTTCCCGGACGGCACCCAGCGCCCGGTGGACGCGCCGCACGAGCCGGTGGTGCCGATCCCGGTGGTGCTGGCGCCCGCCCCGGCTCCGGTGGGGTACGCAGCGCCCGGCTGGCCGGGGCCGCGGTCGGCGCCGCCCTGGCCGCCGACGCACCCCTGAGCGCTGCCGGCAGACGGCTCAGGTCGGTGAAGCGGCTCAGGTCGGCAGGGCGGCTCAGGTCATCAGCGAGGTGAGGAAGTCACCGAGGCCCTGGAACATCGCGATCAGCGCGGCCCCGATCGCCCGGAACATCTGCGCGGCACCGTCCGGCCGGAAGGCCATGAAGTAGATCAGGAACGCGACACTGCCCCAGGTCAAGAGCTTCTTCACGAATACCGGCATCGTCCCTCCCCAGGGCCACGGTCGCCGGATGGCTTCCCGTCGTGCGGCCGGGCAAACGGTGCGCGACGGGCCCTGGTGGCCGGGGGAGGTGCGTCAGAGGTAGAGGCCGGTCGAGTCGTTCTCGATCCGCTCGGCGGCGACGGCGTGCACGTCCCGCTCCCGCAGCAGCACGTAACCGCGGCCGTGCAGCTCGACCTCGGAGCGGTCGTCCGGGTCGAAGAGCACCCGGTCGCCGGAGACGATGGCACGCACGTTCGGCCCCACCCCGACGGCGGTGGCCCAGGCGAGGCGCTTGCCGACCGCCGCCGTCGCCGGAATGACGATGCCGGCGGTGGAGCGGCGTTCGCCCTCGCTGCCCTCCATGCGTACGAGCACGCGGTCGTGCAGCAGGCGGATCGGCAGGCCGGCGTCCAGATCGTTGTCGGCGGTCACGCCGCAGACGCTACCGTGTGGGCCGACGGCTCCCGCCGGTGGTTAGGCCGGAGGCGGTCGGGGCATTGTGTGGCGGAACCCCCTACGGTGTCGGGAACGGACGTATGCTGTCCGACCTGTCACCGTGGGCGGGCCGGGTTTTCTGCCAGGAGGTGCGCTTGAGCCGCTTCGAGCGGGTACGCGGGCGGCTTCGCCGCGCCTACCAGTCACGACAGGCGTCGACGCGCGCCGACGAGGGCGCGGCGAATGACGCGCTGAACGACGCGTCGCCGGCCGCCCGGGTGGCGTCGCCGGCCGTACCGGGGCCGACCGCGCCGACGAGCGCCACCGTCTACGGCGCGGAACCACCGGTGGACCTGCACAGCTCCACGTCGAGCCGGGACGACGCCGACGTTCCGCACGGGCTGCGGATCGCCGCCGCGTGGTGTTGGCGACTGATCGTGATCGGCGTGGTGGCGTGGGCCCTGCTGCGGATAGTCGGCACGATCAAGATCGTGATCATTCCGCTGGCCATCGCGCTGCTGCTCTCGGCGCTGCTCGCGCCGGCGGTGGGCTGGTTGCTGCGGATCCGGTTCCCCCGGTCGCTGGCGACCGCGGTGGTGCTGGTCGGCGGCCTGGCGGCGGTGATCGGCACGCTGACGCTGGTGGTCAACGAGTTCATTCGCGGCGTACCGGAGCTGAGCGCGAAGTCGTCGGAAGGTGTCCGGCAGATCCAGAACTGGCTGAAGACGGGCCCTCTGCACCTCTCCGACACCCAACTCGACCGGTACATCGACGAGGCGCAGGCCTGGATCAACAACAACACCTCACGGTTCACCAGCGGCGCGCTGAGCACCGCCGCGACGCTCGCCGAGGTGCTCACCGGCACGCTGCTCGTGCTGTTCGCGACGTTCTTCTTCCTGCGTGACGGCAACCGGATCTGGCGTTTCCTGGTGCGGCTGCTGCCGGTGGCCGCCCGGTGGAAGGTCGACGACGCCGGCCGCGCCTCCTGGCAGACGCTTGTCGCCTACGTCCGCGCGACAGTGCTCGTCGCCTTCATCGACGCGGTCGGCATCGGCATCTTCCTTGTCGCCTTCGACATCCCGTTCGCCTTCCCGCTGGCCGCGCTGGTCTTCCTCGGCGCGTTCATCCCGATCGTCGGTGCGGCGCTCTCCGGCGGCGTGGCGGTGCTGGTGGCGCTCGTCGACAGCGGCCCGGTCACCGCGTTGATCATCCTCGGTGCGGTGATCGGCGTGCAGCAGATCGAGGGGCACGTGCTCCAGCCATTGATCATGGGCCGGGCGGTCGCCCTCCACCCGCTCGCGGTGATCATCGGCATCGCCGCCGGTGTGGTGCTCGCCGGCATCACCGGCGCGCTGGTCTCCGTGCCGCTCATTGCGGTGCTGAACACCGCCGTCCGCCGGCTCGCCGCCCGGAGGGTCCCGGACACCCCGCCCGACGCCGTGGTGGTCGCCGCCCAGGCCCCCTAGGCGGCGCGGTGGGGGTCAGGACTTCGCGAGGCGCTCCAGGGCGCCGCGGGCCACCTCGGGCCGGGTCGTGTACCAGAACGGTGGCAGCGAGCGCCGCAGGAACGGCCCGTAGCCCCGCGCCGTCTCCAGCCGGGAGTCGAGCACCGCGACCACACCCTTGTCGCCGGTCGCCCGGATCAGCCGGCCGACGCCCTGCGCCAACCGGACGGCCGCGATCGGCACGCTGACCGCCGCGAAGCCCGAACCGCCGCCCGCGTCCACCGCCGCCGCGCGGGCCGCCGCCAGTGGTTCGTCCGGGCGGGGGAAGGGCAGCCGGTCGATGACCACGAGCTGGCAGGCGTCACCCGGCACGTCCACCCCCTGCCAGAGCGACATCACCCCGAACAGGCAGCTGGCGCGCTCCTCACGGAAGCGACGCACCAGCAGCGGCAACGCCTCCTCGCCCTGGAGCAGCACCGGCAGGTCGGTCCGCGCGCGCAACAGCTCCGCCGCCTGCTGCGCGGCCCGCCGTGAGGAGAAGAGCCCGAGAGTACGACCACCGAGCGCCTCGACCAGCCCGAGCAGCTCCTCCCCGGCAGCCTCGGGCAGCCCGGAGACGCTGGGGCGGGGAAGGTGCGCGGCGACGTACAGGATGCCCTGCCGGGCGTAGTCGAACGGCGAACCGACGTCGAGCGACCGCCACCCGGGGCCCTCGGTGGCCGGTACGACGGCGTTCGGGGTGACGTCGCCAGCGAGGCGGCGGCCCGGCGTCTCGGCGGCCGGACGACCCGGGCCGGTGCGGGCGGCCTGCGCGGCAGCGGCGGGGGTCGGCGGGGCGGGCGGTGGCGCGTCCAGCCCGAGGGCGCGGGCGACGGTGTCGAACCGGCCGCCCAGTGCCAGGGTCGCCGAGGTGGCGACGACGGTGCGTTCGTCGTACAGGTGGGTGGCGAGGGTGCCGGCCACCGACAGCGGCGCGACCACCAGCGCGCGGCGCGTGCCGCTGTCGTTCTTCTCCACCCAGGCCACGTCGTGGTCGGCCTCCTCCAGCAGCCGCTGCGCGGTCGTGGAGAGCTCGTCCAGGGCGGCCTTGGCCTGCTGCTTGCGTACCGGGTCGGGGTCGTCGGCCTTGATGTCGCCGATCGCGTCCAGGGCGGTGCGGGTCGCCGCGTCGAGCAGCGTGCACGCCTCCCGCAGCGGCGTCGGCAACCCTGCGGTGATCCGCCCGGCCGGCGCCTCGGCCAGGCCGACGGCGAGGGCGTCGCCGGCGGCGGTGAGCGCCTCGGCCGTCTCCGGCCGCAGCAGCGTACGGGCCCGCCGGGTGGTCCGGTCGATCAGCTCCGGCACCAGTTCCGCCTGGGCCGCTGACGAGACGCGGTCGGCCAGCTCGTGCGCCTCGTCGACGATGAGCAGCTTGTGCGGTGGCACGATGTGCCGGTCGGCGAGCATGTCGACAGCGAGCAGGCTGTGGTTGGTCACCACGATGTCCGCCTCGCGGGCACGGGCCCGCGACGCCTCGGCGAAGCACTCCTGCCCGAACGGGCAACGGGTAGCGCCGACGCACTCGCGGGCCGGCATCGACACCAGCCGCCAGGCCTGGTCGTCGACGCCCGGGTCCAGTTCGTCCCGGTCGCCGGTGGCGGTCTTCTCGGCCCAGTCCCGCAGCCGCTCGATCTGCTTGCCCAACCGCCCCGCCTCACCGAGCCACTTCGTGCCGCCGCCGGGACGTGCCGCAGGAGCGTCGAAGAGGGTGTCCTCCGGCTCCTCCTCGGTGGAGTTGTCCAGTCGGGCCAGGCACAGGTAGTGGTGGCGGCCCTTGAGCACCGCGAAGGTGGGCCGCCGGCCGAGCACCGGCTCGACCGCGTCGGCGAGCCGGGGCAGGTCGTGGTCGACCAGCTGGGACTGCAACGCCAAAGTGGCGGTGGAGACCACCACCGGGCCGTCCACAGTGAGCGCCGGTGCGAGGTACGCCAGCGACTTGCCGGTGCCGGTGCCGGCCTGGACGAGCAGATGCTCGCCGTCGGCCACGCACGCCTCGATCGCCGTGGTCATCTGCAACTGGCCGGGGCGTTCCGCGCCGCCGGGCACCGCGCCGACCGCCGCCGCCAGCAGCTCGGTGCCACTGGGCCGGGCACCCCGCCGCCGGCCCTTTGCACGGGCCGACGGGGTGGCGGAACCGGTGGCGGTGCGGGGCGGAGTCACCGTGCGACGGTACCCGGCGCCGCCGACACCGGTAGCGCCCATCCGCCGCGTGGCGTGCCGCCGACCGGGCCGGGCGGTGCGGGCGACGCCGTCCGGTTACGGCCGCGCTACGACGCGTGGGCAGTATCGGTTAGGGTGCGAATCATGCCGAGCGACATGGTCCGAGTGATCTACCGCAAGTACGACGGCAGCGCCCACCGCGACTACCCGGCCCGCCGGCTCACGGAGGACGATCTCGGCATCTGGCTCGGCGTGCCCGAGGGCACCCAGTCGGTCTACCACGGCCGCCCATCGGTGGAGAAGATCCCGTTCGTGCTGCTGGTGCCGCACCGCGCCTGGTGGACGGTCATGTTCAACCCCCCGCCGCGCACCAGCGAGGTCTACTGCGACATCACGACCCCGGCCCGCTGGGAGTCCGACGACACCGTCCACCTGATCGACCTCGACCTGGACGTCGTCCGGCGTCGGGCCACCGGCCTGGTGGAGCTGCTCGACGAGGACGAGTTCGCCGAGCACCGGGCCCGGTTCGGCTACCCGGACGACGTGGTGGTCGAGGCGGAGGCGGCAGCGCAGCGGCTGTTCGGGGCCCTGGGCGACGGCACCGAGCCGTTCGCCACCGCGTACCGCAAGTGGTTGGCCCTGGTGGTCTGACCGGGCCGGCTCACCACCGTGGTGGCCAGCCGTCGTCGGCGTCCAGCGGCGGCAGGTCGGTCAGCTTCTCCGGGTTGAGCTGGTTGTAGATGGCGGTGATCCGGCCCCGGTCCACAGCGAACGCGGTGACCAGTCGGATCGGTCGCCCGTCGCTGTGCGTGGTCTCCATCTGCAGGCCGAGCGCGCCGTCGACGAGCACCGGCCGGGCCAGCACCCGGTCGGCGTACCGGCCGGTCCGGCCGAACAGGCCGAGGGTGAGGCGACCCACGGCGTCGGCGCCGAGCACCGGCCGACGGGCCGCGGGGAAGTGCCCGCCCGAGTCGCCGACGAAGACCACGTCCGGCGCGAGCACCTGGAGGAGTTGGTCCAGCTCGCCGGACTCGGTCGCGGCGACGAACGCCTTGAGCACCCGGCGCTGCTCGGCCGGGTCCGCGGTGTGCCGGGGTACGTCCGGCGCGCTGACCGCCCGACGGGCCCGCGAGGCGAGCTGCCGGGCAGCCGCCTCGGTGGTGCCGAGCACCCCCGCGACCCGCGCGAACGGCAACGCGAACACGTCGTGCAGCACCAGCGCGACCCGTTGCTCCGGTGCGAGCCGCTCCAGCACCACCAGCAGCGCCGTGCCGACCTGGTCGGTGCGGACCGCCCGCTCCGCCGGGTCGGGCGCGTAACCGTCGGCCGGCGATCTGCCGTCCACCGGGCTCACCACCGGCTCCGGCAGCCACTGCCCGGGGTACGCCTCCCGGCGGACCCGGGCCGAGCGGAGCACGTCCAGGCAGATCCGGGCACAGGTGGTGGTCAGCCACGCGGACAGGTCACGGATCTCGGCGCGGGCCGCCGGGTCGGCCAGCGCCCCGGCGTAGCGCAGCCAGGTCTCCTGGACCGCGTCCTCCGCCTCGCTACGGCTGCCCAGCATCCGATGGCCCACCGCGAGGAGGCGGCCCCGCTCGGCCTCGAACTCCGTCGCCAGTTCCCGCACGACCCACCACCCCTTCCGGTCGGTGTCCCGGCCCCCATCCTCCCGCCTGGCGGAAAGTGCCGGCAGCCCCGTAACGCCCCGGCAGCGCCGTGATGCCCGGTCGGTCGGTGCTTGCGGTGGGCGGAGGTCGAGGGGTGTCGGTCACCGGGCCGGGGTCCGCCGACGGCTCTCGGCGGGCGGATCGGCGGCGGTTGGGTGATGATCCGTGCATGAGCGCACCCCAGCAAGGGCAGATCGTGGGGCCGGACGGCGGTTCGATGCGGGAACTGCTGCGGGTCACCGCGCCGGTGGATCTTGGAGCGATCGACCCGCGGTCCATGCCCGGCCTACCGCTGCCGGCGGACCGCGCCGAGCACCGTAAGACCTGGGCGCGGGAGCAGGTGGAGCTGGTCGGTGCGGAGTTGGGCCGGCAGCAGGAGATGCTCTTCGCGATGGCCAAGACCGGGTCGGAGCGGCCGGCCCGCCGGGTGCTGCTGGTGTTGCAGGCCATGGACTGCGGCGGCAAGGACGGCACGATCAAGCGGGTGGCCGGCGCGATGAACCCGCTGGGCCTGCACATCCGCTCGTTCGGGCCGCCGACGCGTCAGGAGCTGCGGCACGACTTCCTCTGGCGGATCCGCCGGGAGCTGCCGCCGCCGGGGTACGTGGGGATGTTCAACAGGTCGCACTACGAGGACGTGTTGATCGCCCGGGTCGGCTCGCTGGTGCCGGAGGCGACCTGGCGGGCCCGCTATGACGAGATCAACGCGTTCGAGCGGGAACTGACCGAGGACGGCGTGACGCTGATCAAGGTGATGTTGCACATCTCGTACGCCGAGCAGGGCAAGCGCCTGCTGGACCGGCTCACCGACCCGCGCAAGCACTGGAAGTACAACCCCTCCGACATCGACTCGCGGGGGCACTGGGACGACTACCAGGCCGCGTACGCCGAGGCACTGAGCCGGTGCGGCACGGACGCCGCGCCCTGGTTCGTGGTGCCGGCGGACCGCAAGTGGTACCGGGACTGGGCGGTGGCCCACCTGCTGCGTGAGACGTTCGACACGCTTGATCTGGGGTATCCGGCTGCCGATTTCGACGTGGCCCGGGAGCGGAGGCGCCTGTTGGCTGGGGGAGCGGGTGCCGGTGGGACGGTCGAGGTGAACGGCAGGTGAACGAGCGGTGAATGGTGCCTGGCCAGGGGTGGGCCGGCGAATTCCCGGTTCTGCCGTTTCCTAGCATTCACCGAGCGGGCGCTCTCGGGTGCCGCCACCCTTCCACCGACGCGACGAGGTCTGTGCTGTGAAGTTTTCCTTCCGCCCCACCGAGGGCGCCTTCTACGAGCTCTTCACCAGGGCCGCGCAGAACCTGGTCCGGGGCACGACGCTGCTCAACGAGCTGGCCCTGCCCGGCGTGGACGTGCAGTCCGTCAGCGAGCGGCTGACCGAGGTCGAGCACGACAGCGACCAGATCACCCACGAGCTGTACAAGAAGATCAACTCGACCTTCATCACCCCGTTCGACCGGGAGGACATCTACCGGCTCGGCTCGCTGCTGGACGACGTGATGGACCACCTGGAAGCGGTCGGCGACCTGCTCTACCTGTACGGGCTGACCGAGCTTCCGGCGCTGCCGCGCGAGCTGCACGAGATGGTCAACGTGCTCGACCAGCAGGCGAAGCTGACCGCCGACGCGATGCCCCGGCTGAAGTCGATGAAGGATCTTGAGGACTACTGGATCGAGTGCAACCGGCTGGAGAACGAGGGCGACCGGATCAACCGGCAGTTGCTCGTCCGCCTCTTCTCCGGCGAGTACGACGCGCTCACCGTGCTGAAGATGAAGGAGGTCGCCGACGAGCTGGAGGCTGCCTGCGACGCCTTCGAGCACGTGGCGAACACCGTCGAGACCATCGCCGTCAAGGAGTCCTGAGCCGGTGTCTCCCGAACTCATCGCCGTCCTGGCGGTGATCGCGGTAGCCCTGGCGTTCGACTACACCAACGGCTTCCACGACGCTGCCAACGCGATCGCGACAAGCGTCTCGACCCGAGCGTTGACCCCCCGGATCGCGCTGGGGCTCGCCGCGGTCGGCAACTTCGTCGGCGCGCACTTCGGCGCCGGAGTGGCCAAGACCGTCGGCGACGGCCTGGTCACCCTGCCCACCGGCATCAGCAGCCTGGGGGTGGTCTTCGCCGGGGTGCTCGGCGCCATCGCCTGGAACCTGATCACCTGGTACTTCGGTCTGCCGTCGTCCTCCTCGCACGCGCTCTTCGGTGGTCTGGTCGGCGCGACGCTGCTGTCCAGCGGCGGCATCGTGCAGTGGGTCAACATCGGCGAGAAGGTCATCCTGCCGATGGTGCTCTCGCCGATCGTCGGTCTCACCCTCGGCTACCTGCTGATGCTGGCCATCCTCTGGCTGTTCCGGAAGGGGCAGCCGGGCAAGCTCAACCGGGGCTTCCGGTGGGCGCAGACCGCCTCGGCCGCCGCCATGTCGGTCGGTCACGGCATGCAGGATGCCGCCAAGACCATGGGCATCGTGGTGCTGGCGCTCTACACCGGCGGTTTCCAGGAGAGCAAGACGCACATCCCGGGCTGGGTGTTCTGGACCTCGGCGACGATGCTGGCCCTCGGCACGTACGCCGGTGGTTGGCGGATCATCCGCACCCTCGGCCGCAAGATCATCGACTTGGGGCCGCCGGAGGGCTTCGCCGCCGAGACCGTCGCCAGCGCGGTGCTCTACTTCAACGCCCTGGTGCTGAAGGCACCGATCTCCACCACCCACACCATCACCTCGGCGATCATGGGTGTCGGCGCGACCAAGCGACTCTCCGCGGTTCGCTGGAACGTCGCCGGCAACATCGTGCTCGCCTGGATCATCACGTTCCCGGCCGCCGCACTCATCGCGTGCGTCATGTACCTGCTGGTCCGGCCGCTCTTCGGCTGACCGTCTCGGGCGAGGGCCCCGCTGCCACGTTCCGGCGGCGGGGCCCTTCCCGTTCAGACGTACCGCACGCCGATCTGCTCGCGGACCGTGTCCAGCAGGGCCATCACCTCAAGGGTGGTGGCATGCGGCACCACCGGGCTCTCGGTCAGGCCGGCGGCCAGGCAGCGCTGTACCTCGATCGCCTCGTACTGGTAGCCGTTGCCAGCCCCGTCCGCCGTGAACGTCTCCGGCTCGGCGCCGGCCCGGTGCAGGGTGAACGAACCCGGTCGGAAAAACGGCTCCGGCACGTCGATCCGCCCCAGGGTGCCGGTGATCGAGGCGGTCTGCCCGCTCAGCCCGACCATGCCGCAGCTCAACGTCGCCAGTGCTCCGGTGTCGTAGCCGAACAGCATGCCGGTGTTCTCGTCCGTCCCCTCCGGGCCGAGCTGCGCCCAGGACCGGATGTGCTGCGGTACGCCGAGCAGCAGGTGGGCCAGGCTGATCGGGTATATCCCCAGGTCCAGCAGGGCGCCTCCGCCCAGCGCCGGGTTGCGCATCCGGTGCTCCGGTGGAAATGGCCCGGCCACCCCGAAGTCGGCCCGGACGCCGCTCACCGTGCCGATCGCCCCGTCCGCGATCAGCTCGACCATCCGCAGGATCATCGGGTTCAACCGCATCCACATGGCCTCCATCAGGAAGACCCCGGCGGCGCGGGCGGTGTCCACCAGCTCGGTGCTGGTGGCCAGGTCGAGGGTGAACGGCTTCTCCAGCAGCACGGCCCGTCCGGCGGTCAGGCAGGTCATCGCCGCCTCGTAGTGCGCGGAGTGCGGGGTCGCCACGTAGATCGCGTCCAGCTCCGGGTCGGCGGCCAACTCCACCCAGGAGCCGTAGGCGCGCTTCGCGCCGTACGTGTCAGCGAAGCGCTGTGCGCTCTGCACGGCGCGGGAACCGACCGCTACCAACTCGGCGTCCGGCACCAGCCGGAGGTCTTCGGCGAAACGGCTGGCGATGTGGCCGGTGGCCAGGATGCCCCAACGAGTCATGCCGGAACGCTAACCGAGCCAGCTGAACGCCCAGTTGCCCGGCCCGCTCCCGGCCCGCCGCCCGGCCCGCCGCCCGGCCCGCGGCCTGCTCCACACCCCGACCCGACGCCTCGGGCCTGACGCCCTGATGAGCGTGATGACTCTGAGGCATCTTGATGCCTGAGGGGCATCATGCTCAATCGTCGACCGAGCCACCGCTCATCGCCCCCGCGCGCGGCCGGCGTTCCGCTGTCGGGAACTAGGCTCGCGGCATGACGATCGACAGTGCCGGCTTCGCCGCCCCGGCAGCCCTGGTCGAGCACGCCCGCCGGTTCCAGGCCGAGGGTGGCACCCCGGCCACACCGCGGGTCGCGGCCACCGTGCTGCTGCTGCGCCCGACCGACGCCGACTTCGAGGTGTACGTCATCCGCCGGGTCGCCGCGATGACGTTCGGCGGGATGTACGCCTTTCCCGGCGGCGGGGTGGACCGCTCCGACTCGGAGGCGCACCTGGACTGGGCGGGGCCGGCGCCGGGCGAGTGGGCGGGCCGGCTCGGCGTGGCCCCGGACGCCGCGCAGGCGGTGGTCTGCGCGGCCGCGCGGGAGGTCTTCGAGGAGGCGGGTGTGCTGCTCGCCGGCCCGAACCGGGAGACCGTGGTGGGCGACGTCAGCGGCGACGACTGGGAGGCGGCTCGGCAGGACCTGGAGGGTCGCCGGCTGGGCTTCGCCGCGCTGCTCGCCGACCGGCAGCTCACCCTCCGGTCGGACCTGCTGCTGCCGTGGAGTCGGTGGATCACTCCGGAGTTCGAGCCGCGGCGCTTCGACACGTACTTCTTCGTGGCCCTGCTGCCGGCGGGGCAGCGGACCCGCGACGTCTCCGGCGAGGCCGACCACACCCTGTGGATCCGGCCGGCGGACGCGCTGGCCCGCGCCCAGGCCGGCGAGCTGACCATGCTGCCACCGACACTGGTCACGCTGGCCCAGGTGGCGGCGGCCGGCGACCTGGCCGGTGTGGCACGGGTGGCGGCGGACCGGGACGCCGCCACCCCGATCACCCCGCGCCTGGACCTCCCACCGAACGGCGAACCCCGCTTCGTCCTCGCCTGACTGCGGGTGGCCCCCCGGACACGCGAAGAGGGGCACCGGTCTCGTCGACCGACGCCCCTCGCGGACCGGGAACCGGCGGCTCAGCCGAAGCGGCCGGTGATGTAGTCCTCGGTCTTCTTCACGCTCGGGTTGCTGAAGATCTTCTGGGTGTTGTCGTACTCGATCAGCCGGCCCGGGTCGCCGGTCTTCTCGATCGAGAAGAAGGCGGTCCGGTCCGACACCCGCGCGGCCTGCTGCATGTTGTGCGTCACGATGATGATCGTGAACTTGTCCTTGAGCTGGAACATCAGGTCCTCGATCGCCAGCGTGGAGATCGGGTCCAGGGCGGAGCACGGCTCGTCCATCAGCACGACCTGCGGCTCGACAGCGATGGTCCGGGCGATGCAGAGCCGCTGCTGCTGACCACCGGAGAGGCCCGCGCCGGGCTTGCCCAGCCGGTCCTTGACCTCGCCCCACAGGTTCGCGGCGCGCAGGGCCTTCTCGGCCGCGTCCTCCAGGATCGACTTCTTGCGGACACCGTTGAGCTTCAGCCCGGCCACCACGTTCTCGAAGATGCTCATGGTGGGGAACGGGTTCGGCCGCTGGAAGACCATGCCGATCGTGCGCCGGACCGCCGTGACGTCCACGTCCCGGTCGTAGATGTCCTGGTCGTCGATGGTGAGGCTGCCCTCGACCCGGGCACCCGGCAGCACCTCGTGCATCCGGTTGATCGACCGCAGGAACGTCGACTTGCCGCAGCCGGACGGCCCGATGAGGGCGGTTACCGTCTTCGGCTCGACCGTCAGGTTGATGTTCTCGATCGCCTTGAAGCCCCCGTAGTACGCGGTGACGTTCGTGGCGGAGACGCGCTTGGCCATGGTGGTACCTCCGGGGTTCATCGGCTGAGCCTGTTGCGACGGGCCAGCAGCTTCGCCGCGATCGTCAGGATGAGCACGAGGGCGACCAGGGTGAGTGCCGCGGTCCACGCCCGTGCCGGGGCGTACTTCGACGCGTCGCCGGCCTGCTGGTAGACGAAGAGGGACAGCGACGACTGGTTGTTCTCGAAGGGGTTGGTGTTGATCGCCGCGCCACCGCCAGCGACCAGCAGCACCGGCGCGGTCTCACCGGCCGCGCGGGCGATGGCGAGCATGACGCCGGTGACGATGCCGGGCAGCGCCGTCGGCAGCACCACCCGCAGGATCGTCTTCCACTTGGGTACGCCGAGCGCGTACGCGCCCTCGCGCAGCGGCGCTGGCACGAGGCGGAGCATCTCCTCGGTGGACCGGACGATGGTGGGCAGCATGAGCACGCTCAGCGCGAGCGCGGCGGCGAAGCCGGAGAAGCTGGGCCGACCGTCGTTGAACCACGGCGACACGATCAGCACCCAGAACGCCAGCACGAAGAGGCCGGAGACGATCGACGGGATGCCGGTCATCACGTCCACGAAGAACCGGATCGCAAAGGCGAACTTGCCCCGCCCGTACTCGACGATGTAGATCGCGCAGAGCACGCCGAGCGGGACGGTGATCAGGGTGGCGATACCGACCTGCTCCAGGGTGCCGACGATCGCGTGGTACGCGCCGCCGTTGGCGTCCCGGGCCCCGATGTTGTTCATCGAGGTCTGGAAGAAGGTGGCATCCAACCGGCTGGCACCCTTGCTGACCAGCGTCCAGACCACCGACACGAGCGGCAGCACCGCCAACACGAAGGCGGAGTGGATCAGTGCGCTCCAGGTGCGGTTGCGGGCCGAGCGGCGTCCCTCGACCGCGTTCGCGGCGGCGAAGAGCCCGACCAGGTAGAGGATCGCGCCGAGGACGACCACGAGGACCGGGCCGCCCACGGCGGCGCCGTAGACGATCACGGCGGAGAGCGCCAGGGCCGCCACGGCGATGGCCGGCGCGGCGTACCAGGGCAGCCGCTTGGCCCGCAGCGAGTCGGGCTGGGCCGGCGGCCGGGTGCGGTGGGAGGTGGCGGTTGTGGTCATGCGGCCGACTCCGTGAACTCCCGGCGGCGGTAGATGATCGCCCGCGCCGTGATGTTGACGATCAGCGTGATGGCGAACAGCACCAGGCCGGAGGCGATCAGAGCGCCCCGGCCGGTCGCGTTCGCCTCGCCGAACGTGTTGGCGATGTTGGCGGCGATGCTGTTGCCGCCGTTCTCAATCAGGTTGAACGAGATGCCGAAGGTGATGCCGAGGGTCATCGCCAGCGCGATGGTCTCGCCGAGCGCCCGCCCGAGGCCGAGCATCGTGGCGGCGATGATGCCGGGCCGTCCGTAGGGGAGCACCGCGGTGCGGAGCATCTCCCAGCGGGTGGCGCCCAGGGCGAGGGCGGCCTCCTCGTTCGCGGTAGGCGTCTGGAGGAACACCTCGCGGGAGAGCGAGGTGATGATCGGCAACACCATGATCGCTAACACCAGCGAGCCGAGCAGAATCGACTTTCCGAATGGACCGTCGCCCCCGAAAATCGGGATCCAGCTGAAGTACTTGTTCAGCCAGACGGAGAGATCCTGCACCGGCTTGAGGAAGACCTCCCGGCCCCACAGACCGAAGACCACGCTGGGGACGGCGGCGAGCAAATCGATCAGGAAGCCGAGCGTGGTGCCGACCCGTCGGGGCGCGTAATGGGAGAGGTAGAGCGCGATGCCGAGGGCGATCGGAACCGCCACCAGCAGCGCGAGGGTGGCGGTGAGCACCGTACCGAAGGCGAGCGCGCCGATGCCGAACTTTGGTTGAGCATCGTTGGGAAACCAACCCTCGAAGGTCCAGAAATTTTCGGTGTTGGCGCGTAGGGCCGGCACCGCCTTGGCGATCAAGAAGATCGCGATGGCGGCGATGATGACCAGAACCGTTGTGCCGGCGGCCAGTGTGAGACCGCGGAAGGCCCGCTCGGCGCCGAACTTCCGGCTCCGCGGCAGCGCGCTGCCGCCGCCCAGCCCGGCGCCGCCCGGGGAACGGGTGCTTACTGGTGCCTCGGCCACACGCGCCGAGGCACCGGCGGGCCACTCGTGACTCTGAGTCACGCGCGTCCCGCCGGTGCCGGCGTCGGCCGAGCGGTGGGGGGTGTCACCCATCTGCTCGCTCGATTCGATTGCGGAGTGGTGTCGGTCAGGAGATGTTCTTGACTGCGGCCTCGACCTTGGTGCGGACGCTCTCCGGCAGCGGGGCGTAGCCCAGCTCGGTCATGGCAGCCTGGCCCTCGGCGCTGGCCGCGTAGCCCAGCAGACCCTTGACCAGCGGGAGCTTGTCGGCCGGAAGGCCCTTGCTGCAGACGATCTCGTACGTCGCCAGGACGATCGGGTAGGCCCCGGCCTCCTTGGTGTTGTAGTCGATCTTCAGCTTGAGGTCGTCGCCCTCACCCGAGATGGCAGCACCGGCAATAGTCTTGCCGGCGGCCTCGGCGGTCAGCGCGGCAAACTCACCGTTGCCGTTGCCAACCTTGGCCATCTTCAGTCCGCCGTTCTCGGCGTACGACCACTCGACGTAGCCGATGGTGCCCGGCTGACCCTTGATCGCGCTCGCCACACCGTCGGACTTGGCGGCACCGGTGCCACCCGGGGCCTTCCACTCCTTGGCCTTGCCGAAGGTCCAGTCAGCCTCAGCGGTCTTGCTGAGGTAGTCGGTGAAGTTGTCGGTGGTGCCCGAGGAGTCCGAGCGGTGCACCGCGTTGATTGCGATCGACGGCAGCGTGGCGCCTGGGTTGTCGGCCTTGATCGCCGCGTCGTCCCACTTGGTGACCTTGCCAGCGAAGACCTTCGCCAGGGTGGCCGGCTTGAGCTGGAGGTTGTCCACGCCGTCGAGGTTGTAGGCGATGGCCACCGGGCCGATCACCATCGGCAGGTGGATGGCCTTGCCGCCGGCACACTTGGCGTCGGCCTGCGGCTGCTCCTCCGGCTTGAGCGCGGAGTCGGAGCCGGCGAAGTCCGCCGTGCCGGCGATGAAGGCCTGGATGCCAGCGCCGGAGCCGGAAGGCTCGTAATTAATCTTGGCACCGGTGCACTTCTGCTGGTAGGCCTTGATCCACTCGTCCATGGCGTTCTTCTGCGCCGACGAGCCCTGGGCGTTCACCGTGCCGGTGGCGCAGTCGACCGCGGCGGCCGAGCCCGAAGCGCTGGCGCCGGGGGTGGGCTCGTTGTTGTCCGAGCCGCATGCGCTGAGACCGAGCGTCGCAGCAAGAGCGAGGCCGGCAATCGCGCCGTACCGCTGGAGCTTCACCTGAGGGGTTTCCCTTCGCGTCTGACTTGGCGCCCCGATACCGGGGCCCCGAGGACCGGCAGTGACCGGCTGACACGAAAGTTAGAAGTGCCAGGTAGCCGGTTCGCCGGTCGCAAGTGAACGCAAGGTGAACACGTACGGCCGCCCAGGTGACCGCTTACTGAGGGCGAGTTGTCCGTTAAGTGAACGCGCCGCCCCGTGTCAGGGTATATGTGTATTTTTCATGCCCAGGGTGGCCTCTTGCCAACGGTGTGGTCTTGGTCGGTGCTTCCTGCATCGTGAGCGCGGCGGCCCGTCTCCGTGATCTTGGTTGAGCCCTCGGCAGGTTCTGTGCTGATGTGGGTGACAACGTTGCGGACTGTCCCACCGCACGGTGCCGGCGGCTCAGGGTCGCCAGCACCGTGCGGCACGGTGGCGTCGTCAGTCGCAGTAGGTGTTCACGTTTCCTGTGTTGTCGCCGTTCAGGTAAATGGCGTGCACGTATCCGCGCTTGCCGTTCGACAGTTGAAGCTGAACCCAGTGGTCGTGCTCGATGCCATAGTCGTATACGAGTTCGCCGTTCAGCCAGCAGTTCGCCGGGTAGCGGCCGCCTGCGGCGACAGAGCTCACGATTGCGGAAGAAGTGTCAGGTAGCGCACGCACATTTGCCCGAGTCCATGCAGTGACCGTGTAGGCGGCAGCGCTTGCGGGGCCGGCCGGGACCAATGCCAGTGTTGCGCCCAGGCCGGCCATGGCTACTCCGGAGATAGCGACTCGGAGGCTTTTCATTACGATTGAGAGTCCTTCCATTCGAACGTTTTCCGGGTGGGGCGTCTATTGCGCCCCCGTGCTTTTGCTCTCAGGTCAGCATCCGCCGCCGGTGTGGTTCAGGTGCACGACGTACGAGCCGTTGCCGGGCCGCTGGATGTAATGGTTGGTCACGCAGCGAGTGCCGTAGCCCCGGATCTCGGCGAAGTCGGCGCTCCAGGCGATCGGCGTGGTCTTCCGTACACCGTTGGAGTCCTTGTAGTCGATGCTGACTCCATAACGGCACCAGCTGGGCCCGGCGTACTTCTTGGTGGCTACGCTGAACGGAGACGGCGTAATGGTGGCGTCGAGGTAGTTGAAGACGCCGTCAGCTGTGCAATCGGCGGTCTTAAAGGTGATCAGGGTGTTGTTGTTGTTGAAAAGGACTGCGTCGCCGGTAGCCGCCGCAGCAGGATTGGCCACAGCGAGTACGGCAGTTGCCGCGACCGCGAGGGTGGCCAGGATTTTCGCCTTCAATTTGGCTCCATTCCCCGAATATCGTCGGACTGTCCGACCGATGACGTAATCCTGCTTTTCGATGCGGCAGCGGTCAATGGCCATTGTTTCTCTTGAGCGAAACTTGAGGAAGTGGCGGCTGTTCCGCTTCTATTCAACGAGATTTCAGCCTTCGGCTAACTCGCGCAACATGGCGGCGACTAATAGCCGTAGCTATTCGCGGTGATTGCGCCTGTCGGTGCCTTTGCAGGACAGACGGATCGGCACGGGTGAAAGCGGATGCCGACGCGGTGAGCCCGGTGTCGGGTCGTCAGCCCAGGTGGTAGTTGATGTGCGCGGACCAGCGGGCGAAGCCCAGCCGCTCGTAGAGCGCGACGGCCCCGGTGTTCGAGTCGTCCACGTAGAGCATCACCCGGTCCAGGCCGCGCCTGTCCCGCAGGTACGCCAGCCCGGCGGTGGTCAGCGCCCGGCCGAGCCCGCCGCCGTGCGCGGTCGGCTCCACCCCCAGCACGTACACCTCGCCGATCCGGGCCGACCCCGGCCGCTCGTGCACCTTGGTCCAGTGGAAACCGAGCAACCGGCCGGTGGCTGTCTCCTCGGCGAGCAGGAAGCCCGCCGGGTCGAACCACGGCTCGGCGAGGCGTACCCGCAGGTCGTCCGACGTCCACCGGCCCTGCTCGGGGTGCTCGGCGAAGGCCCGCGCGTTGAGGGCCAGCCAGGCAGCGTCGTCCGCCCCGGGTCGGAACGCGCGCAATGTCACCCCGTCGGGCAGGCGCGGCTCACCCAGCGGGGCGGCCAACGGTCGGCGCAACTGCCAGAGCACCCGGGCCCGGGTGAAGCCGAGGTCGACGGCGAGCGCGGCAGCCGACGGGTGGTCGCCGTGCGCCCACGCCCGCAGCGGCCCGGTGGCCGAGGCGAGTACGCCCCGGGCCAGCGCCCGGCCGGTGCCCCGTCGCCGGTACGCGGGGTGCACCACCAGCTCGACCCCGATCCCGTCGACCGGGTTGGTGGTGTCCAGGTGCGCGTACCCGGTGAGGGTGCCGTCGTCGGCGCGGGCGATCAGGTGCACGGCGGCGGCGTCGGAGTCGCGCAGCCGGAGCAGGACGTGTTCGTCGAGCGGGTCCGCCCCGTCGGTGTCACCCGCTGAACTGGCGAGGGCCAGTACGTCGGCGATCTCCGCCGCCGCCAGTCGGTCGGTCCGGGTCACCTGGTCGCTGGTCGGCTCCGCGCTGCTCATTCCGCCACCGTATCCGCTACGTGTCGTGACGCCCGGACCGTCGCCGCAAAGCCCTGTCTCAGGTCGGGTCGGTGGGGAGGGCCTCCAGCTCGAAGCGGGCGGTCAGGTCGGGCAAAATCTGGCGTAGCGCGTCCACCGTGCCCTGCCGGTCGCCACCGGCGTCGTGCAGCAGCACCACCGAACCCGGTTCGGCCTGGCTCAGCACCGTCGCGGTGATCTTGCTGGCCCCGGGCAGGTCCCAGTCCGACGGGTCCACCGACCAGTGCAGCGGGGTCATGCCGAGCTGCCGCGCCACCGACACCACCGGGTACGTCCAGGCCCCGCCCGGCTGGCGGTACCAGACGATCGGGGCGTTCGGCACCGCCGCCCGGATCGCGGCGTTGGTGCGCAGCAGATCGGAGCGGATCGCGTCGGCCGACCGGGCGCCCAGACCGACGTCGTGGTGCCAGGAGTGATTACACAGCGTGTGCCCGTCGTCCACTATCGACTGGACCAGGTCGGGGTGGTTCTGCGCGTTCTCGCCGACCACGCAGAACGTGGCGCGCACGTCGTATTCGCGCAGCAGGGCGAGGACCTGCGGGGTGTAGCGCGGGTCCGGCCCGTCGTCGAAGGTCAGCGCGAGCCGTGGCGTGCCGGTTGTGGAGTGCGCGCCGAACAGTTTGTCGCCTCCGGCGTCTCGCCCGGACCCGTCCTGGCCGGTCTCGACGGGGCCGGCGCTGCTGCTGGCGCCCGGTGCCGCACCCAGCTCACCGACGCTGGGTTGGTCGGCGTAGTGCGGCCCGTCGGCGTTCGTGGTTGCGCCGGCGGAGCGTGGCGGCGTCTGGTCGGGGACGAGGCTACGGCCGAGCACGTACGCCGAGCCGAGCAGGCCCGCCACCACCAGCGTCACTATCCCCGCCGCCCGAGCGGTGGAGTTGCCCCCCGTCACGACTTCCGCCCGGCCCGCCGGTCACGCCGGCCCGTCGCCCCCGTGTTCAGTGCGCGCACCATCGCCCCTTTCTCCGACAAACCCGGCAGTCAGAATAGAGCCGCCAAGCTGCGCAAAAAGGGCATATGGGAAATCGCCCGGGATGGTCTGCGAATCAGACCGGCACGGGGGCGTGCTCCGCCTCGGGAAGCGACCGTGACGGCGGAACGACGAACTTGTAGCCGACCTGGCGGACGGTGCCGATCATCGACTCGTACTCCGAGCCGAGCTTGGCGCGCAGTCGCCGGACGTGCACGTCCACCGTGCGGGTGCCGCCGAAGTAGTCGTAGCCCCAGACCTCGCGCAGGAGCTGGTCCCGGGTGAACACCCGGCCCGGGTGCTGGGCCAGGAACTTCAGCAGCTCGAACTCCTTGTAGGTGAGGTCGAGCGGGCGACCCTTGAGCTTCGCCGCGTAGGTGTCCGGATCGATGGTCAACTCGCCGGCCCGGATCGAGCCGCCGGCGCCGGCGGTCGCGTTGCTGAGCCGGCCCACAGCCAGCCGCAGCCGCGCCTCGACCTCGGCGGGGCCGGCCGAGGCGAGGATGACGTCGTCCACGCCCCAGTCCGCGTTGAGCGCGATCAGACCGGCCTCGGTCACCACCGCGACCAACGGCACGCCGAGCCCGGTGGCGTGCAGCATCCGGCAGGTCGCCCGGGCCTCGCTCAACTCCGATCGGGCGTCCACCATCACCGCGTCCGGGCTGGGGCCCGCGACCAGGGTGCGAACGTCGCGCGGCGCGGTGCGGACCGAGTGCGGCAGCAGGTCGAGTGCCGGCAGCACAGCCGACGGTTCCCCTGCGCGTGCGGTCACCAGCAGCAGGATCTCCACGATCACCTCCGTCCCGGCGGCCCGAGGCCGCACGCGACCAGTCGCACTCGTCAGGGAGTGCGCTGAGAAATTGCGTGGTCCCGGCGTCGCTGACGGGCGGGTAACGCGTTGAGCTTAACTGATCGCCTCGGCCGCACCGTCAGGCCAAATCCTGTTTGTCTATCTTGCCCCTGATCGTGGCCTGGTTTTTAACGTCGCTGAAACCCGTGACCACCGCGGCGGGCGGTCGGTCTGGCACGATCGGGTCGTGTTTCCCTCCACCTCGCCCGAGGCCGGCCGCGAATCGTGGCCCGCTGGGTCCCGCCCGGGCCCGGCCGCCGCACCGACGCGTGGCCAACCGCCCGCGCCGCGTACCGGTCCGGCCACCACCGACGGCGATCGCCGCGAACGGGGTGGGCCCCGCCGGGCCCGTCGCTCCGGTGAGCCGGCCCGCCGATCCGAAGACGAGATCGACGAGCCGGAAGAGGAGGTCATCCCCCCGGTCGAGGTGCATCGCCAACTGGCGCTGACCATCGCCGGCTTCGCCGCGCTGCTCGGCGTCGGCCTGGTGCTCGGCGCGCAGACGTCGGGTCCCGGCCACCGGCTGCCGTTCGCGGCCATCGTCTTCGGCGTCCAACTGCTGTTCGTGCTCGCCTGGACGATGGCCATGCGCCCACCCGCGTTGCTGGTGGTCGCCGGGATCAGCGCCGCGGTCGCGGCGCTGGCCGACACCGCCGCGGTGCAGACCGACGTCGCCGGCCTGGCACCGCTGGGCTACCTGGCCGTTGGCGGGTTCCTCGCCGCGGTGCTCGGCCAGTTGGTCCGTCGGGTCGACCGGGTCCGGGTCACCGACTCGCTCGGGGCCACCCTGCTCATCGTGGTCGGGGTGGTGGCCCTCGGCACCCTGATCGTGCTCAGCCGCATCCCGGCCGGCACCCAGGCGATCACCGTCTGCCTGACCGCGAGCGGTGTCGCGCTCACCGTCGCCCGGCTCACCGACGCCGTCCTGCCGTGGCCGCGGCTGGCCCCGCAGGTGCCCCGGGGCGCCGCCGGCGTGGTGGCCGGCGCGATGGTCGGCACGCTGACCAGCGCCCTCCTCGGCAGCTATCTGGTAACCCCGTTCACACCAACCCGGGCCGCCGTGATCGGCCTGGTCGCGGCCGTCACCGCCGTCCTCTCCGACCTCGCCGTGGGGTACGCGGAGGCGGGCCGGTTGATGGCCGGTGAACCGCCCACGATGTGGGTGGCCCGGCACATGCAGGGTCCACTCGGTGGCTTCGCTCTGGCGGCACCCGCCGCGTACGCCATGTGCATGCTCTTCCTCTGAGTCACGGTTGAGCGCGGAGCCGGTCGGGTACCTACGGGTGCGCCGCCCTGCGGCGTTCGGTACGAACGCCCCGTCGCGGCGCGACGGGCGGAGACAGGAGGCGGCGTGGCGCGGGACTATCCGGTGGACGAGGCGCGACCCCGACGGCGTGGCCGCAAGCTGCTCATCGGGCTGTTCGTTCTGCTCCTGCTGGTGGCGGGGTTGCTGGTGGTCGCCGACCGGGTGGCGGTCGGGGTTGCCGAGCGGACCATCGCCGACCGGGTGCAGCAGGAGATCGCCAAGCAGGGCGCGCAATCCGCCGCCCCCGAGGTGGAGGTGGGCGGAGTTCCGTTCCTCACCCAGGTGCTCGATGGGCGTTACCAGCGGATCACCATCAACCTGCGGGACGTGCAGGCCTCGGTCGAGGGCGACGCCGTCCGGCTGCCGGTGCTGGACGTGACCGCCCGTGACGTGCGGGCCTCGCTGGACACCCTGCGCACCGGCCAGGGTGACATCGTGGCGGACACCGTCAACGGCGCCGGCACGATCAGCTACGAGAGTCTGGCCGCGTTGCTGAACCGCCCGGGGCTCACCCTCGGCGAGCAGAACGGCAAGCTCACCGTCACGGCCCCGGCCGACATCCTCGGTCAGCGGCTCACCATCAGCGGCACCGCCGACGTCACCGTCGCCGACAACGGCGCGGTCGCCCTGCGCTTCAACGACTTGGACGCCGCGGGTCTGCCGAACCTGCCGCTGGCCCGTGCCTTCCTGAGCAACTACGCCAAGAGCATCTCCATCGACGTGCCGCTTCCGGAACTGCCGTTCCAACTCGCAGTCCGGGAGGTCCGTCCGCTGCCGGAAGGGCTGGCGGTCACCGCCGATGCGAAGAACGTGCCGATCAACTCGGTCGGCTGACGCCGAAGGCGCGGTGGGACGCCGAAATCCTTGGCAGGCCCGTCGATTCCCGGATGGTGGTCGGCTGAGTGGCAGCTCGGTCACTGGCTGGTAGGCTCCCTGGCCATGGGGACCCACCTCACCAAACGGCGCGCGGTCGACCTGTGCCGCGTGGCCACCTGCCTGTGTCGCCCCGTCATCTGACGGCGGGGCTGTCTCCGGCCGCCTGACGGCGGCCACCGGCACAGGGTTCTCGCACCCTCCGGTTATCCCACCGAACGCCCGGCAGCGGCGCCGTCGCACGAACCCGTGATCCCGTCCTTCCGCTGGGTCCCGCGCGTGGTGCGACAGATACGTCAATCGATTCGCGCGCGTTGGCTCACCATCCATCCTCACCAGGGAGTGATTCGATGAGTCGCGACACCGCACTCGTTTCGGCCGAGTGGGCCGAGAAGAACCTCGACGCCCCGGGCGTCGTCTTCGTCGAGGTCGACGAGGACACCTCGGCCTACGACACCGGCCACATCGCCGGCGCCATCAAGATCGACTGGAAGACCGACCTTCAGGATCAGGTCCGCCGGGACTTCGTCAACAAGACGCAGTTCGAGGCGCTGCTCTCCGAGCGGGGCATCAGCAACGACGACGTCGTGGTGCTCTACGGCGGCAACAACAACTGGTTCGCCGCGTACGCGTACTGGTACTTCAAGCTCTACGGCCACCGCGACGTGAAGCTGCTCGACGGCGGCCGCAAGAAGTGGGAGCTGGATGCCCGCCCGCTCGTCACCGACCAGGTCTCCCGCCCGGCGACGCAGTACGTCGCGCAGGAGCCGGACACCTCCATCCGGGCCTTCCGGGACGAGGTCGTCGCCGCGATCGGCACCAAGAACCTGGTCGACGTGCGCAGCCCCGACGAGTTCGCGGGTCGCCTGCTCGCCCCCGCCCACCTGCCGCAGGAGCAGGCGCAGCGGGCCGGCCACATCCCCACCGCGATCAGCGTGCCGTGGTCCAAGGCGGCCAACGAGGACGGCACCTTCCGGTCCGACGACGAGCTGCGCAAGATCTACGGCGACGCGGGGCTCAACGACGGCAAGGAGACCATCGCATACTGCCGGATCGGTGAGCGCTCGTCGCACACCTGGTTCGTGCTCCAGGAGCTGTTGGGTCACCGCAACGTCAAGAACTACGACGGCTCCTGGACCGAGTACGGCTCGCTGGTCGGTGTGCCGGTGGCGCTCGGCGACGAACCCGGGGAGGCCTGATCATGACTCTTCCCACCGCTGCAAGCTGCGCCGCACCGGACCAGGCCGCGCCGCTGCCGGCCAGCCTGGACCTGGAGAAGGAAACCGTCATCACCGGTGTCGTCCGCTCCGCCGAGGCCGAACCGGTGCCGGGGGCGTACGTCCGGCTGCTCGACTCGACGGGTGAGTTCACCGCCGAGGTGGTCACCTCGGCCGCTGGGCAGTTCCGGTTCTTCGCCGCGCCGGGCTCCTGGACCCTGCGGGCGTTGTCCCGGCACGGCAACGGCGACACCGCGGTCACCGCCGGCCGGGGTGTCAACGAGGTTGCCGTCACCGTCGCCTGACCCACTGCTCTGATCGACCGGGGCCGGTCACCCTCCCGGGGTGGCCGGCCCCGGTCGTGTCGGTTCCCCGTGGACGCGCCGGGGCGGGTGCCGAAATCCATCGGCATGCGTCACTATCTTCTGGTGGAATTCAGGGATGAAAGTGGCGTGTCCGACGAAGGGGGCCCCATCGTCGTCTGCGTGGGCGCCGACAGGTCGATGCGGCAGCGGGTGCTGAGCCAACTCGACGGGCTCGCCCGGGTGCACAGCTGCGCCGACCTGGCCGAGCTGCGTGAGCTGCTGTCGTCACCGACGGGCCTGGTGCCGGTCGATCCGAGGGCCGACCCGCGCGCCCAGGCGCGGGGCCCGGTCGAATGGGATGGGCTCGTCGTCGACCGGGCCGGACACCGGGTGACCTGGCGCGGCGAGCCGGTCCCGCTGACCCCGGCCGAACGCGAGCTGCTCGCCCTGCTCATCGGCCCGCCGCTGGTGGTGTGGAGCTACGAACAGCTCTGTGCCGCCGCGCTGGGTGGCGCTGACACCACGGCGCTGCGGTCCACGATCAAACGGCTCCGTCGCCGGTTGCGGGGCCTGCCGGACGGACCGCAGGTGCACACCGTACGAGGGGTCGGCTACCGGCTCGACCGTCCGCCGCGACGCAACGACCACTGACCCGCCGTCGCCCAGCAGCCGTCGACCGGCTCCGCCGCCGGCCCGGCGGCGGGCCCGTGACACCATGACCGGGTGAGCGGTGCTGTCCAGACGGGTTGGGCCTCCTCGGCCGGCCCCGCCGCGCCGGCACCAGCCCGGTCGCGGCGGCGGCGGTGGTTGGTGGCCGGGACGGTGGCCTGGGCGGTGTTGCTGGCCGGGCTCACCTGGGTGTCGGTGCGGGACGACCCGCCAACAGTGCGCGAACAGCGCTCCCTCGACCAGGCCGGCCCGGTGGTCGACCGGGCGGTCGGCGAGCTGGCCCGCGCGGCCGGTGCCGCGGGTCTGCTGGAGCTGGGCCCGGCGCGGATCGCGTCCGGTTGCCGGGTCACCCCGTTCGCCGACGGGGCGAGGCTGCGACGCGAGGTCGGTGTGCTCGCGGCCATCGGCGACGAGCGGGCCGTGCTGACCGGCATCGCCGAACGGCTGCCGGCGAGCTGGCGGGCCGGGGTCTGGCCCGGGGTGGACGGCCACGAACTGCGCGCCGACGCCGGAGAGTTCGTGGCAGTCGAGGGGCGGCCGACAGGTGACGGCCGGGTGCGTCTGGTCGTCGACACCGGTTGCCGGCCGGTCGGCACCGGCTACTCGCCGGCCCCGGCCACCGCCGCCGGCCCGGAGACCGCCGCGCTGAGCGCCGCGCTGCTGGCACTCGACCGGCCGGGCGACACCGCGCCGGAGCTGGTCACCGCGCCCTGCGCCGGCGGCGGGTTCGCCCGTACCGCGCGGTCCGCTGACGGTCCCGGCCCGGCGGCCTCGACGGCCGCGCTCGCCCCGCTGGCCGGCAACGCCCCACTGGTGGACCAACCCCCGGTGTACGCGTACCGCACCGGTGCCGTCACCGTGCTTGCCGAGATCAGCCCGGACGCCACCCGGCTGGCCGCCACCGTCGGCTGCCCGGGCTGAGCCGGCAGCCGGGCCCGGTCAGCCCTGGCCCGACCGTTCCTCCGGGTCACGACTGCGGCCCAACGCGTCGACAGCGCCCCACCGACCGGGAATGTCCAACAGCTCGACGCGGCCCATCCCCGACGGCACGGCCGGGTCGATGATCAGGTGTTCGCCCTGCGGCTCCAACCCCAGCATCACCCGCAGCAGCAGCAGTGGGGTGCCCGTCGACCAGGCCTGCGGGCTGCACGCCGTCGGGTACTCCACCGGATAGTCGGTGAGGTCGCGGGCGTAGCCGGCGAACGCCTCCGGCAGCCGCCCCCCGAAGTACCGGGACGCCGCCAGCATCGTCTCGCAGATCAGCCCGGCCTCGTCCCGGAAGCCGTACCGCCACAACCCCCAGGCGATGATCGAGTTGTCGAACGGCCAGACCGTGCCCACGTGGTAGCCGATCGGGTTGTACCGCCCCTCGTCGGCGGCGAGCGTCCGCACCCCCCAGCCGGAGAACAGGCGCGGCCCGAGCAGGTGTTCGACCACCTTGCCGGCGCGCGACTCGTCCACGATGCCGCTCCACAGCAGGTGCCCGATGTTCGAGGTCAGCGCGTCCACCTGCCGGCCGTCGGCGTCCAGCGCGAGCGCGTAGTGCTCCCGTTCGGGGATCCAGAAGTCGCGGTCGAACCGCTGTTTCAGGTCGGCGGCCTCCCGCTCCAACCTGTCGGCGAACTCCGGGTCGTTCCAGAAATTCCGGGCCAGCCGGGCGGCCCGCATCTTCGCGTCGTACGCGTAGCCCTGCAGCTCGCAGGTGGCCCGGGGGAAGCCGGGCAGTTGGCCGTCGGCGTACGAGATGGCGTCCCAGGAGTCCTTCCAGCACTGGTTCTGCAGGCCGGTCTCCGGGTTGCGGGTCTGGTACCAGAGGTAGCCCGTGCCGAGCAGGTCACCGTAGGTGTCGATCCACTTCAGTGCCGCGCGGACCTGTGACTCCAGCTTGCGAACGAGGGCGGCGTCACCGGTCCACCGCTCGTACTCGTCGATCAGGATGATGAACAGCGGTGTCGAGTCGGCCGACCCGTAGTACGGCGAGTGGGGCTGCTCCTCGAAGCCGGCGGTCTCGCCGTAGCGCAGCTCGTGCAGGATCTTGCCGGGTTCCTCGTCCCGGAAGTCGTCCACCCGGTGACCCTGAAGCCCGGCGAGCATCAGGATGGTCGGCGGGACCAGCTCCGGCAGGAACGGCAACACCTGCAACGAGGTGATGATGCTGTCCCGGCCGAACAGGGTCATGAACCAGGGCAACCCCGCGGCGATCAGCCGCACGCCCAGCGCGATCGACTCGTAGCGCAGCGCGGCCAGGTCGTTGAGGCTGCGCCGGTACGCCCCGGCCAGCGGCTCGCAGTCGCAGCCGAGCTTCGGCGCCCGGTCGATCAGCTCCTGCTGTTCGGCCCGGATGGCGTCCGCGCTGCGGCTGCCGCCGTACGGGAGGGTGGCTCGGATGTCCTGGCCGCGGGCCCCGAAGACGATGCTGGACACGTGCAGCCGAGTGCTCCACCTGTCGTTGCGGGCGATCCGGATCCGGAAGGTCATCCCGGTCTCGTCGATCCGTGCCGGCGCGGTGGTCCGGAGCACCATCTCCCGGTGGAACGCCTCCCGTCGGTAGGTCAGCCGCAGCTCGTTCTCACCGACGTTGACAGTGGTCCGGCCCCGCTTCTGCCGAGCGTCCTTGATCTCGAAGAGGTCGGCGAAGTCGGCCCCGACCTCGATGCGGAGGGTGCACTCGACCTCCGCGCCGAGGTGGTTCAGCACGGTCAGCTCCTCCTCGAAGCTGCCCACTATCGCCCGGCTGCGGATCACCGACGCTTTCGCGTCCAGGTAGTGGGTGGGTTCGCCGGGGGCCAGGAAGAACGTGGTGCGGTACGACTCGGAGTCGTCGACGGAGAGGGCGTGCAGCCGTTCGCCGTCCAGGGTGAGCACCCAGGTGGACAGGAAGCGGGTGTCGAAGGAAAACAGCCCGGTGGGGAAGTCGTAGGACGGTTCGATGTCGCCACGTCGGTCGCTGACCAGGAAGGTGTTGCCGTCCAGGATGCTGACGAGGTCTCTCACCGTTGTCGCCCGGCTGCTCGACGGGCCGTTTCGCGGGGGTCGCGGGTCCCGGGCGGGTCCGGAAAGAACCGCCGGAAGGCGAGGAAGAGCACCACGTTTCCGCTGAACGTGCTCTCGTTACGCAGCACCGCCGCGACCCCCTGGGCCTCCCCGGCGATCAGCCGGTCGAAGAGGGCGGTGCTGCTGTACCAGATCGCGTCGGCCGGGCCACGCTCGCGGCTGACCTGCACGGACCCGGGCCGCATCCGGACCAGCCAGTGTTCGGTGCGGTGGTTGTCGCCGAGGTCGATCTGGAGGGTGCCTTCGGCCAGGCCGCCCAGGAGCTCCGGGGCACGCGACGGCAGCGCTTCGAAGAACCTCTCCGCCGCCTCGGTCACATCCGAATCGTAGGCAGCTGTCCGACATGTCGGGTCGGTATCGGCACTCCGCTCGGTTCGGCCCACCGCCGCCGTGCGATCAGTAGACGAGCGCCTGTGCGCCCTCGGCCAGCGCCTCCTCGACGAAGACCGCGGCACCGGCGATCCGGACCCCGGGGAGTACGTCGTCCGGGCCGATCTCCCGTCGCGCCGCGCACTGCGTGCAGGCGGTCACCCGGCCGCTGGTCAGGATGACGTGCAACAACTCGGCCAGCGGTGCGGAGTGCGGCAGGTCGAACTGCTGGGCGCGGCCGGGCACTGCGAACCAGGTCGCCTCACCGGTCAGCCAGAGTGAGACGTCCACCCCGGCCGCGACCGCCGTCGCGGCGACGGTGAATGCCTGCGCGCACCGCTCGGGGGCGTCAGCCCCCGCGGTGGCCTTGACGACGAGAGTGCGGGCCATGTGGCCCAGCATAGGATGGCCGGGATGGTTACCGAGATCGGGTTTGTCAGCCTGCTGGTCGCTGGCCTGGGCGGGCTCGCCGGTGGCCTGGTCTACCTTGCCGTACGCATGTCGAGAGGACGTTGGTGACGCTGGTGAGCGCGAGGAGTGAGCCGGGGTTGCGAGCCCCGCAGTCGCGAAGGAAGGTGGCTCCGTGAGCGAGAATCCGCTGCAGCCGCCGTGGCTGAACGCGCCGCCGGTCGAGGAGTACCCGTTCGAGGAGAGCCACGACCTGCGGGTCGGGCCGAAGCTGCACCCCGCGCTCGACGCCCTGTTGCCGTACATCGGGCTGTGGCGTGGTCGCGGCAAGGGCGGCTTCCCCACCATCGAGGATTTCGACTACGCGCAGGAGATCCGGATCAGCCACGACGGCCGGCCGTTCCTGCACTACGAGTCCCGTGCCTGGATCCTCGACGAGCAGAGCAGGCCGGTCCGTCCGGCCGGTCGTGAGGTCGGCTGGTGGCGTCCGGTGCTGGTGGACGGGCGGGCGACCGACGAGCTGGAGGCGCTGCTGACCACCCCGACCGGGGTGATGGAGCTGCACCTGGGCAAGCGCACCGGCACGCAGGTCGAGTTCGCCACCGACGCGGTGATCCGGACTCCGACCGCGAAGGAGGTCACCGGCGGCCACCGGCTCTTCGGCATCGTCGAGGGTGCGTTGCTCTACGCCCAGGAGATGGCCGCCATGGGCCACGGGCTCAGCCCGCATCTTTCCGCCCGGCTGGTCCGGGTCGGGGGCTGACGCTCAGTCGACGGGGAAACCGAGCAGGGCGTGCAGGGCGGGGGTGCGCGGGCAGTGCTCCCGGCGTACCCCGTCCAGCATCCGCACCTCGGCGAGCCCGCGCACCGATGAGCTGAACCAGACCCCGTCGGCGGCGTGCAGCTCGGCCGGTGTGACCATCCGTTCGGAACCGTTCAGGCCCAGCTCGTCGGCGTGGGCGAGCAGCCAGGCGACGGTGGTACCGGGCAGGATGCCGGTGGTGGCGGCGGGCACCGTGCAGAGCGTGTCGCCGGTGAGCCACACCACATTGGCGATGGGTCCCTCCAGCGCGTACCCGTCGGAGGAGACCCAGAGCACGTCGTCCACGCCGGCCCGGCGGGCCCAGCGGCGGGCGGCGCTGTTGACCGCGTACGAGGTGGATTTGATCCCGGCCGGTAGCCAGCCGAGCCCGGCGCGCGTGTCGGCGGGCACCCCCAGCGGCAGGACCGCCACGGTGATCCCGTTGCGCCGAGCCGCCTGGGAGGACGCCGGCACCGGGTTCAGGGTGGCGTAGACGGTCGGCGGGCCGCCGGCCTCCGAGCCCCGGGTGCAGACCAGCCGTAGCGCGCCCTCCACCGTCGCCGGCCAGCCCGCGCGCACGGTGTCGAGCAGGTCGATGAGCGCGTCGACGGGGGGTAGCTCAAGGTCGACGGCAGTTGCCGCCGTGGCCAGCCGGGCGAGATGCGCGTCGCGCAGCCACGGCCGGCCCTGGCGCAGGTGCATGGACTCGAAGAGGCCGTCGCCGTGCAGGACACCCAGGTCGTCGGCGCGCAGGACGGGTTCGTCGGTCGGGACGAGGCCCCGGCCGAGAACGGCGATCCGGGCACTCGCTGTGGTCGGGTCCGTGCCGACGGGTGGCGTCACCATGACCGTCGAGCGTAGTGGCGGGCCGTCGCAGGCAGGAGCGGCCGCGATTGCCGAACTATGATCGGACGGTGTCCGAATCCTCCCTCGCGGAAATGCTGCGGTCCCGTGGGCTGCGGCTGACGGCCCAGCGGCAGCTCGTCCTCCAGGCGGTGCTCGATCTGGGCCACGCCACCCCGGAGCAGGTGCACACCGCGGTGCGGGAGGTCGCCGCCGGCGTCAACATCACCACCATCTACCGCACGCTTGAGCTGCTGGAACGGCTCGGCCTGGTCACCCACACGCACCTGTCGCACGGCTCGCCGACCTATCACGCGGCCGGTGAGCACCAACACGTCCATCTGGTCTGCCGGGAGTGTGGCGCGATCGACGAGATCGATCCGGAGCTGCTGCGCCCCCTCGCCGACCAGTTGGCCGCGCAGCGGGGGTTCCGGGTGGACATTGGGCACGTGTCACTCTTCGGTGTCTGCGTACGCTGCGAGAACGGGGACGACAAATGATCGACATCGCGGGCGCGGTGGCCGTCGAGAGCATCGACGAGGCCAGCCGCGACCAGCCGGATCCGGCGCACGTCGCGGCCGGCGTGCGGGGGGTGGCCGCGCACTACGGTGACCCGCTGCGTGAGCAGCGCACCCTCGACACCGCTGTCGGTCTGGTCGACCGGTCGCATCGAGGGGTCATCGCGGTGCCCGGGGAGGACCGGGCCGGTTGGCTGCACACGATCACCTCGCAGCACCTGAGCGCCCTCTCCGCCGGTGAGGGCACCGAGTTGCTCGTGCTGTCGCCGCACGGCCACGTCGAGCAGCACGCCATGGTCGCCGAGGACGGCGAGACCACCTGGCTGGACACCGAGCCCGGCGCGACCGAGGGCCTGCTGACCTACCTGGAGAAGATGCGGTTCTTCAGCAAGGTCGAACCACGCGACGCGACGGCCGAGCGGGCGCTGTTGTCGCTGGTCGGGCCGGCGGCCATGGAGGCGCTCGGCACGCTGGGCGTGACCGGGTTGGCCGCGCCGGATGTGGTCGCGGTGCCGGGTCCGAAGTTCCCGCACGGTGCGGTGCCACAGCGGGCGAGCGTCCGGTACGACGTGCAGCCCCTGCCGATCGGCGGCTGGGCCCGACGTGGTCCGCTCGGGGTGGACCTGCTGGTGCCCCGGTCGGCGATGGACCAGGTGGTGGCGGAGTTGCGCGGCGCCGGCGTGCCGGTCGCGGGGCTCTGGGCGTACGAGGCGATCCGCGTGGCCGCCCGGCAGCCGCGGGTCGGGGTGGACACCGACCATCGGACCATCCCGGCCGAGGTCGACCTGATCGCCCCGGCGGTGCACCTGGACAAGGGTTGCTACCGGGGGCAGGAGACGGTGGCGCGGGTGCACAACCTGGGTCGGCCGCCGCGTCGCCTCGTACTGCTGCATCTGGACGGAGTGACCACCGATCAGCCGCCGGCGGCCGGTACGCCGGTGACCCTCGACGGCCGGGCCGTCGGCTTTGTCGGCACCGCCGTGCTGCACCACGAGCTGGGCCAGGTCGCCCTGGCGGTGCTGAAGCGCAACGTGCCGGACGACGCCGCGTTGCTGATCGGCGAGACGGCGGCGGCGATCGACCCGTCCTGACCGGGCCGTCTAGGATCGCCGGCATGACAACAGGGACGTTGATCACGGTGGCCCCGACCGGCGCTGAGTCGGCCAAGGCGGAGGTGCCGGCGCTGCCGGTGACCCTCGACGAGTTGCTGCTCACCGCCAAGGAGTGCGAGGCGCTCGGCGCCGCCGTGATCCACGTCCACATCCGCGACGACGAGGCCCGGCCGACGCTGGACCCGGTGCGGCTGGCCGACACGGTGGCGGCGCTGCGGGAGGGCACCGACCTGATCGTGCAGCTCTCCAGCGGCGGCGCGGTGACCGACCCGGAGGCCGCCCGGCTCGCCGTCCTCGACGCCCGTCCGGACATGGCCTCCTGCACCATGGGCACCGTCAACTTCGGCGACGACGTCTTCCTCAACCGCTGGGAGTTCATCGTCGACCTGCACACCCGGATGCAGGAACGCGGGATCGTGCCGGAGTACGAGATCTTCGACCTCGGCCACCTGTCGGCGTTGCAGCGGCTGCTCGGGAAGTACGGGCTGCCGGCCGGCGGGCACGTGCACGTCGACTTCGTGATGGGTGTGCCGGGTGGCATGCCGGGCACCACGGAAACGCTGGTCGCCGCCCACCGGATGCTGCGGGACCTGCCCGAGGGCACCACGTTCTCGGCCACCGGTGTCGGCCGGAGCACCATTCCGGTCCTGCTGGCCTCGCTGTCGACGGGCGGGCACCTGCGGGTCGGTATGGAGGACACCGTGACGTACGCGAAGGGCCGCCCGGTGGAATCCAACATGCAGCTGGTCGCCCGCGCGGTGGGTTTCGCCCAGCTCGCCCAGCGTCCGCCGTTGACCACCACCGAGGCCCGCGAGCTGCTCGGGCTGTAAGGCCGGGTCTGTCCCGCACCCCTGTCACCCGGGCGGTGGATGTCCTGGTCACCCCGGTGCCGGGCACCCCCGGACCGTCGGTACCGTCCACCGCGTGACGAAGACGTACGAGGGCGGCGCGCCGCTCGCCGAGGTGGTCCGGTCCGGGTTCGTGGAGGGTGCGCACCGCGGCTCGGTGGTGGTGCTGGACGCCGCCGGTGTCGCGGTGGCGTCCGCCGGGGACGTGGCCTCGCCGATCTTTCCCCGTTCGGCCAGCAAGCCGATGCAGGCGATCGGGATGCTCCGGGCCGGCCTGGCGTTGAGCGACCCGGCCGACGTGGCGCTGGTCTCGGCGAGTCACGCGGGCGAGGAATTCCACCTGGCCCGGGTCGGTGCACTGTTGGAGCGCGCGGGGCTGGAGGAGTCGGCGCTGCACTGCCCGCCCGACCTGCCGGTGGGTGCCGCGGCCCGGGAGGCGGTGCTGCGCGCCGGTGGCGGCCCGAGTCGGGTGCAGATGAACTGCTCCGGCAAGCACAGCGGGATGCTGCTGACCTGCGAGGCGGCCGGTTGGCCGCAGGAGGGCTACTGGCGGCCGGAGCACCCGTTGCAGCAGCGGCTGCGGGCCGCCATCGAGGAGTTCACCGGCGAGCAGGCGGCGGCGGTGGGGGTCGACGGCTGCGGCGCCCCGGTGCTCGCGGTGTCGCTGACCGGCCTGGCCGGGGCGTACCTGCGGCTGGTCGAAGCCGAGCCGGGCTCGGTGCCGCGCACCGTGGCCGACGCGATGCGGGCGTACCCGGAGATCGTCGGTGGCACCCGGGCCGACGACACCCGGCTGATGCGTGGTGTTCCGGGACTGCTGGCCAAGGTCGGCGCGGAGGGTGTGATCGCCGTGGCGCTGCCGGGTGTCGGCGCCGTCGCGTTGAAGATCGACGACGGCGCGGACCGGGCGCGGATGCCGGTGCTGGTCTCCGCGCTGCGCCGACTCGGCGTGGACGCCCCGGTGCTGGCCGAGTACGAAGAGGTGCCGCTCTTCGGCGGCGGGGTGCCGGTCGGGGCGGTCCGCCCGCTCTGGTGAGCGGCGCTCCGGCATCGGTGGGGATGGCCGGCGTGGCTCACCGTCGGTGACCGTGCCGGCTGGCGGTGGTCCGCCCGCTCTGGTGAGCGGCGCTCCGGCATCGGTGGGGATGGCCGGCGTGGCTCACCGTCGGTGACCGTGCCGGCCGGCGGTGGCCCGAACATCGTGATGCCACAGCGGCATCAAGATGCCGCTGTGGCATCACGCTCATTCGCGGTTCGGGCTCCGAACGCCCGGCGTGCGTGCGGCCCGGCGTGCGTGCGGCCCGGCCTGCGTGCGGGGTTGGTCAGCTCAGGAAGTCGAGCAGCGCGGCGTTGACCGGCTCCGGACGCTCCAGCGGCAGCAGGTGCGCGGCGTCCGGCACGTCGGGCAGGCGCACCGCGCCGGGGACCTCGGCGGCGATCCGGTCGGCGAGTCGGCTGATGTCCGGCACGTCCGCGGCACCGGCGGTGACCAGGACGGGGATCGCCAGCTCGCTGAGACGGTCGATCGCCGGGGGGCTCAGCTCGCCCACCTCGACCGCGCCGAGTGCCAGCTCGGCGGCGAGGGCCCGCTGGTCCATCTCCTGCGCGAACGCGACCAGCTCGCTGTCGACGTCCTCCGGCTGCCGTCCCGGGCCGACCACCCAGAAGCGCACCTCACCGGCCGCGCCCGCGACGAAGTCGTCGGGGTCGACCTCGCCGACCAGGTTGTCCCACAGGTCGTTCGCCTCGTCGGACCACTCGTTGCCGGAGACCGCCGTGTCGAACAACGCGAGCGCGCTCACCCGGTCGGGGTGGGCCAGCGCGGTGTCGATGGCGACCGCTCCGCCGAACGAGCAGCCGACCAGGGCGGCCCGGGGCAGGCCGAGCGCGTCCAGCAGCCCGGCCACGTCGTCGTGGTGCGTGAACGGGGCCGGGGGGAGCTCCGAGTCGCCGTAGCCGCGCAGGTCAGGGACGATCACCCGGTGTCGGGTGGCGAGCGCGGACACCTGCCCCCGCCACATCCGCCGGTCGGCGATGCCGGCGTGCAGCAGGACGACGGGTGAACCGGTGCCGGCCTCGTCGTACGCGATGCTTGCTCCATTGACTGTGATCTTGTGCACGGACGGACCGTACGGATCGACGGAGCGGCGCGCAAACGGGATGCTGAGACCTTGCTAACTATGGTTAGCGTTTTGCTTGCAGGAGCTAGCGCCAGCGATTAGCGTCGCGGTCATGGCCACACCCAAGGACCTTCCCGACGTCGGCGGGTTCATCCGCGATCTGCGGCGCAACGCCAAGATCTCGCTACGGCAGCTCGCCGAGCAGGCCGGGGTCAGCAACCCCTACCTCAGCCAGATCGAGCGCGGCCTGCGCAAGCCCAGCGCCGAGGTGCTCCAGCAACTGGCGAGCGCGCTGCGGGTCTCCACGCCGGCGATGTACCTGCGCGCCGGTCTGCTCGACGACAAGGAAGGCCACGGGGTGCTCGCCGCCATCGCCGTGGACGCAGACCTGACGATGGCGCAGAAGCAGTCGCTCAGTCAGATCTACGAGACGTTCCGCCGGGAGAACACCCGGCTGGCCGAGGCCGAAGCCGATGCGGCTCAGGCCGGAGCCGGCGCGGCCCAGCCCGCCAGCCAGGCCGCCGACCTGGCCAATGTGGCCGCCACCGGCCCCACCACCGTGGGCGGCACCCCGACCGAGGCCGTGCTCGAGTCGGTCGCCGTCACCGAGGCGGGCACCGCCCCCGCCCCGGGCAGCACCAGCATCCCCCAGAAGAAGAAGGCCGCCGAGGCGGCCGAAGAGGAGACGTCATGAGCGAGCCGAAGACCAACCGCATCCCCGCCCCGATCTACGCCGCAGCCGGTGCCGGCGAGCTGGCCATCGAGCAACTGCGCAAGCTGCCGGCCGTGGTCGGCGTGCTCAGCACCCGGGTCGTCGCCGACCTGGGTGGTCGGGCCGTGCTGACCGGTTTCGAGCTGAAGCAGAAGGCCACCGAGACGCTGCGTACCGCCAACGAGAGCGCCGACCTGGCGAAGCTGCGCGAGGTGGCCGACATCGACAAGCTGCGCGCCGCCGCGACCCGCAACGCCGCCCTGGTGGTCGCGAGCGCCCAGGTCGCCCAGGAGCGCGCGTTCGCCGCGTACGGCGCGCTGGTCGCCCGGGGCGAGCGGGTCGTCGGTGCCGGCGTGCTGGAGGCCGCCGAGACTGTCAACGCCGACATCGAGGCCACCGAGGCGGTGACGCCGGCCACCACCGCTACCGCAACCACCACCCCGACCGCCCCGGCCGCGGCCCCCGTCGACACGCCGACCCCGGCCGACGTGGCCGAGATCGCCGAGGCCAAGCCGGCCGCGGTCAAGAAGGTCGCCCGCGCCCCGAAGGCCGCCAAGCAGGCCGAGACCCCGTCGGCGAAGCTGCCCCGGGCCACCAAGCGGACCCGTCCGGCGGCCGAGTAGCTCATCGGGTCGGCGACCCCGGCGGCGTCCTTGTCGGACGTAGCCGGGGTCGTGGACATAAACTTGCCGACATGGCCAACGCCGCGCCGATCTTCGCGTTCGAAGTCCGCTACGTGATCGAGCTGATTCTGCTCGTCTTCGCGCTGATCATCCAGGGTGTCGCGCTGGTGCACGCCGTCACGCAGCGCTCCGACGCGTTCCCCGCTATCGGCACGCTGCCCAAGGGCGGCTGGATCGCCATCCTGGCGGTCTGCCTCGTGCTCACCCTGCTCGGCTTCGGTCCGATCAGCCTTTTCGGACTGATCGGCATCGCCGCCGCGCTCATCTACCTGCTCGACGTCCGGGTCGGTCTGCGCGACCTGAGCGACGGCAAAGGGTTCTGGTGAGAGGTTTTCGCTGGCCGCCCCCACCCGACAGCGGTCCCCGCACCTGGGGGCCCGGCCCGGGTGGGCCGCGTACCGGCCGGCCGGCGCTGCCGGAGCCGGAGACCGAGCTGGTCACCACCCCGCACGGGGTACGGCTGGAGCGGCTGGTCACCGGCAGCGGTGACCCGGTCACCGTGTTCGCACACGGTCTGGGCAACGGCATCGCCACCACCCGCCCGTTCGGCAGCGGGGTGAACGGCCGCAAGGTGTTCTTCCAGTTCCGCGGTCACGGCCGATCCGATTCCCCGGACGGTCCGTGGGACTACCTCGACCTGGCCCGGGATCTGCGGGCGATCGCCGACCTCGGGCGGGCCAGCCGGGCGTTCGGCGCGAGCCTCGGGGCGGGTGCCCTCTGCCGGCTCCTCGCGGAGAGCCCGGAACGTTTCGACAGGCTGGTCTTCTTCCTGCCGGCGGTCCTCGACGAGCCACGCGGGCCGGCCGCCCGGGAACGCATCACCGACCTGCTGGAGGCGGTGGAGAGCGGGGACGCCTCGGCGGTCGCCGACATCGTCACGCTGGAGCTGCCCCCGGCGGTGCGCAACACCCCGGCCGGCTGGGCGTACCTGCGGCAACGGCTCGACCAACTGCTCCGTGACGGTCTGGCCGACGGTCTGGCCACGCTCACCGACCAGACGCCGCTGCGCCGGATCGGTGACCTGGCGGCGGTCACCGCGCCGGCACTGGTGATCGGTTGCGCCGGCGACGACCTGCACCCGGTCGAGGTCGCCGAGCGGCTCGCCGCCGCGCTTCCCCAGGCCACCCTGCACGTGTACGACCGGCCCGGTGTGCTCTGGTCGGAACGCGCCGACCTGCGCGAGCGCATCTCCAGCTTCCTGAACGAGTAACCTGCCCTGTCATGGGCGTCACACAGCACGGCCGGACGCACCGGCTGGACCTTGCCGACCCGACACTGCGCGAATGGACCTGCACGGTGCTGCACGCCGATGCGGAGCAGGGCATCGTGCTGGACCGTTCGGCGTTCTACCCGGGCGGCGGGGGTCAACCACCCGACCACGGCGTGCTGCTCTGGCAGGGCGTGCAGACCCGGATCGTCGGCACCCGCAAGGGCGACGACCCGTACCTGATCCCCGCCGAGGGTGACCCGTTGCCGCCGGTCGGCACCGCTGTCGTCGGCGCGGTGGAGGACGAGCGCCGTACCCGGCTGATGCGCACCCACTCCGGGCTGCACGTGCTCTGCGGTGTGGTGTTCCGCGACTTCGGCGCGCTGGTCACCGGCGGCAACATGGAGCCGGGCGAGGCCCGGATGGACTTCAACCTGCCCGAGGTGCCCCCGGACTTCAAGGCCCGCATCGAGGAGCTGGTCAACGCCGAGGTGGCCGCCGACCGCTCGGTCGCCACGCGGGTGTTGCCGCGCACCGAGGCGCTGGCCCTGCCGGACATCATCCGCACCCAGTCCAACCTCATCCCGCCGGACGAGCAGGAGGTCCGCATCGTCGACATCGTCGGGCTGGACGTGCAGGCCGACGGCGGCACCCATGTCGCCTCCACCGCCCAGATCGGCAAGGTGCAGGTGGTCAAGGTGGAGAGCAAGGGCCGCGCCAACCGTCGGGTCCGCGTCCGGCTCGTGGATTAGAACGGGTAACCGAATTCGGACGTCGGCTGTCAGGTATTCCTGACACCGTCGCAGGCATGACGCAACCGCTAACCGGAAAGATCGCGCTCGTCGCCGGTGCCACCCGGGGTGCCGGGCGGCAGATCGCCGTTCAGCTCGGCGCGGCCGGTGCCACTGTCTACGCCACCGGTCGCAGCACCCGGGCCGGCCGCTCCGAGATGGACCGGCCGGAGACCATCGAGGAGACCGCCGAGCTGGTCAGCGCGGCCGGCGGCACCGGCATCGCCGTTCAGGTCGATCACCTGGTGCCCGAGCAGGTCCGCGACCTGGTCGCCCGGATCGACGCCGAGCACGGCCAACTCGACGTGCTGGTGAACGACATCTGGGGCGGTGACCCCCTGGTCACGTGGGACAAGCCGGTCTGGGAGCAGCCGCTCGACGCCGGCTTCCGCACCCTGCGACTGGCCGTCGACACGCACATCATCACCAGCCACTTCGCCCTCCCGCTGCTGATCCGCAAGCCCGGTGGGCTGGTGGTGGAGATGGGCGACGGCACCAAGGCGTACAACGACGAGAACTACCGGCTGTCGGTCTTCTACGACCTGGCCAAGGTCTCGGTCAACCGGCTCGCCTTCAGCCAGGCGCACGAGCTGAAACCGTACGGCTGCACTGCCGTCGCGCTCACCCCCGGCTGGATCCGCTCCGAGGCGATGTTGGAGCACTTCGGTGTGACCGAGGAGAACTGGCGCGACGGCGCCGCCACCGACCCGAACTTCCTCATCTCGGAGACACCTGCTTTCGTCGGCCGGGCGGTGGCCGCGCTCGCCGCCGACGAGGACAGGGCCCGCTGGAGCGGCAGGTCCGTCGACGCGGGCAGCCTGTCCAAGGTGTACGGGTTCACCGACCTCGACGGCAGCCAACCCGAGGGCTTCCGCTACATCACCGAGGTGGTCGACGCGGGCAAACCGGCGGACGTGACCGGCTACCGGTAGAGCGCGGCGAGCCGGTCGGCGCTCTGCGCGAACAACTGCCGCAGCTCGGGTGGGTCGAGGACCTCCACCTCGGGGCCGAGCCCCAGCAGTTGGTGGTACGCCACCGGGACCGACTCGACGGGCAACCGGGCCACCACCCACCCCTGCCCGTCGGGTTCGCTGGCGGCGGCGACCAGTTCGTCGTACACGAAGGGGGCATCGACCAGGTGCCGGAGCTGGCGCAGGCCGGCGGGGCTCAGCCGGACGGCGACCTCGGCCCGTAGCATGGTCCGCAGGAACGACCCGGCCTGCTCGCGCCAGTGCCCGGCCAGGTCGAAGCCCTCGTCGCGGTCGAAGTGCTCGTCGCCCACCTCGACCCCGGTGACCCGGTCCACCCGGTAGGTGCGCACGTTCTCACCGACCCGGCCGACGAGATACCAGACCCCGCTCTTGAGCACCAGGCCGTACGGCTGCACCCGGCGGGTCACCTCCCGGTCGCCGCGTCGGTAGCGCAGCTCCACCACCCGGTCCGTCCAGACCGCCCGCGCCAGCTCGGGCAACCACTGCGGTGCCGCGGTCTCCCGGAACCAGCCCGGCACGTCCAGGTGGAACCGCTGCCCGGCGCGGGCCGGCGCGTCGCGCAGCGCGGGTGGCAGCGCGGCGAGCACCTTCAGCTCGGCGGACGCCACAGCGTCGGCGAGTCCCATCTCGCCCGCCGGCCCGGGCAGCCCGGCGAGGAACAGCGCCTCCGCCTCGTCCCTGGTCAGCCCGGTCAACCGGGTGCGGTACCCACCGAGCAGGCGGTAACCGCCGGCCCGCCCCCGGTCGGCGTAGACCGGCACGCCAGCGGCGGAGAGCGCCAGCACGTCCCGGTAGACGGTCCGCTCGGAGACCTCCAACTCCCGGGCCAGCTCGCTCGCGGTCATCGACCCGCGCGCCTGGAGCAGCAACAACAACGAGATCAGTCGGGACGCGCGCACCCGCCCATCCTGCCCGGCCCCGTTCAGCGCCCGCCGGGGGTCAGCAACCCCCTGTCGTATGCGGTGGCCACCGCGGCGGCCCGGTCGTTGACCCCGAGCTTGGCGTACACGTGCAGCAGGTGGGTCTTGACGGTGGCCTCGCTGATGAACAGGCGGGTCGCCGCCTCCCGGTTGGAGGCGCCGCGCGCCACCATCGTGAGCACCTCCAGCTCACGCTGGCTCAGCGGCTCCTCGACCGGCGCGCGCAGCCGGCCCATCAGCCGGCCGGCGACGCTCGGCGCGAGCACCGAATCGCCCCGGGCGGCGGCCCGTACCGCGCGAACCAGGTCCTCACGGGGGGTGTCCTTGAGCAGGTAGCCGGTGGCACCGGCCTCGATCGCCGGCAGCACGTCGGCATCCGTGTCGTAGGTGGTGAGCACCAGCACCCGGGCGGTGCTGCCGGCGCGGGCCAGGCGACCGATGGCGGTCACCCCGTTCATCCCGGGCATCCGCAGGTCCATCAGCACCACGTCCGGTCGCAGCGTCGCGACCAGGGCCAACGCCTCCGAACCGTCCGCCGCCTCGCCGACCACCTCGAAATCGGGGTCGCCGGTGAACATCCCCCGCAGGCCGTCCCGCACCACCGGATGGTCGTCGACGATCAGCAGCCGTATCGGGGTGGTCAACCGGCACCTCCGGGTAGCGCCGGAACGGACGCCGAGATGGCGGTGCCGCCGCCCGGCTCGGACTCGACCGCCAACTCGCCGCCGACCCGGGTGACCCGCTGCCGCATGACGGTCAGCCCGTACCCGCCAGTCGGCTCCCGGGACGTCGGTTGGTCGGTGACCGCGAAGCCGGCCCCGTCGTCGCGCACATCCAGGGTCACCACGTCGGCCATGTACGACAGGGTCAGCCCGACCCGGGACGCCGCGGCGTGCCGGGCCACGTTGGCCAGCGCCTCCTGGGCGGCCCGCAGCAGGGTCACCTCGATCTCCGGGTGCAGTGGACGGGGCGTGCCGGTGGTGGCGACCTCGGCCCGTACCCCGTGCAGGGCCGACCAGCGGCCGCCCAGCTCGACCAGGGCGTCCGGCAGCCGGGCCGTCTCCAGCGACTCCGGGCGGACCGCCCGCACCGAGCGGCGGGCCTCGGTGAGGCTCTCCCGGGCCAGCGCGAGCCCGTTGTCGACGTGCCGGCGCCAGTCGGCGGACCGGTCGCGGGTCTGCTCGGCCGCCTCCAGTTGGGTGATGATGCCGGCCAACCCCTGGGCGAGGGTGTCGTGGATCTCCCGCGCCATCCGTTGGCGTTCGTCCAGCACGCCTGCCTCCCGTGCCTGGATGAGCAGTTGGGCGTGTAGCCCGGCGTTCTCCCGGACCGTCTCGGTGAGTTGGCGGTTGGCTTCGCCGAGTTCCACCACCAACCGCTTTCGTTTGGCGTCCTCCTGTTCGGCGATCATGGCGAACCAGCTCACCGAGCCGGCCACGACCAGGTTGAAGAGCACCAGCAGCAGCCAGAGCGGCCAGTGCGACATCGCTATCGTCAGGCCACCGCCCTGCGAGGTGGCGATGAGGGTGGCTGTGGCGATCACCCCGGCGATCCGCCAGCGCCTGGGCAGGACCGGAAAGGCGTGGATGTAACCGATCCAGGCGAAGAAGCCGTACCACGGGCTGGCCACCACCAGCGCTGCGGCGAAGGTGAGCAACCCGGCGTAGTAGACCGCCATCAGCCCGCGCCGGCTCTGCCAGCCGGGGTGCACCGTGACGAACCAGGCGACCCAGCATCCGGCCGCCAGGGCGATGGCGAGGGTGGGCAGCGCGCCGAGATGGTGGGGTGCCGGTGCGACGAGGGCCAGCAGGGTGCCCAACGCCAGACCGCCGTAGGGAACCACGCGATAGAGAGTCGCCTCGTTCCTGCGCCACCTGGTCAGACGGTCGTGCTCACCGCTGCTGGCCATCGAATCCCCGATCACTCCCAGCGGAACAATTTTGCCGCGCCGGCGCCGGCCGCCATGGCGACCACCGCCATTATCCCGAGGTGCGACAGGTGTGGCGACGCCCCGGTCCACGCGTCGAGCAGCGCCTGGACCCCGGGTGGCGTGTAGTCGCCGATCCGGACCAGAAAGTCCGGCAGGAGGAATCGGGGCACGTAGACGCCACCGAAGAACATGACCGCCATGAACAGCGGCACCGCCATCGCCTGTGCCGACTTGGCCGTCCGCGCCACCGCCGCCACGAGCAGGCCGAGCGCCAGCAGGGCCCCCGTGCCGAGCAGGAGGGCAAGTGCGAAGCCCAGCGGATGCCGGGGCAACGGCACGTCGAACGCCAACCGGCCCACCGCGATGAGCAGCACCGCGCTGACCAGGATGGTGGCGAGCGAGATGAGCAGTTGGGCGGTCAACAGCGCGGCGGGGCTGGCCGGGGTGGTGGCCAGCCGGCGCAGCACCCCGCGTTCCCGGTAGGTGGCCAGCACCGTGGGCAGGATGTTGACCGCCGACATGGCGAGCGTGATCACTAGCAGTGAGGGGGCGAAGTACTGGATGAAGGACAGGCCGTCGAACTGGGTCTCCGGCTGACGTGTCGCCGGGATCAGCCCGAACACCACCAGCAGCGCGAGCGGCAACACGATGGTGGTCAGCGGGGAGCCGAAGTCCCGCAGGAAGAGTCGTGTCTCGATCTTCAGGATCTGCCCGAAGGCGTGCATGTCGGTTCTCCCTCAGGCGACGGGCCGGTGCCCGGTCAGCTCGACGAACGCGTCGTCGAGGGTGGACTGTTCCAACCGCAGGTCGGCGGCGACGATCTGGTGGCGGGCGAGCACCGAGGTGACCGCGTGCAGCAACTCGCCGGTGCCGGTCACCACCACCTGGCTGCCGGCGCGCTGCACCGCGGAGACCTCGGGCAGGTCGGTGAGGAGCCGGTCGTCGATCGGAACGGAGGGCCGGAACCGGACCCGCTGCTCCGGCGCCACGGACGCGACCAGGCCCGCCGGGGTGTCCAGCGCGACCACCCGACCCCTGTCGATCACCGCAATCCGGTCACAGAGCCGTTCGGCCTCCTCCATGAAGTGGGTGACCAGCACGATCGTCACCCCGCTGCTGCGCACCTGCTCGATGAGGCTCCAGGTGTCCCGTCGAGCCTGCGGGTCCAACCCGGTCGTCAGCTCGTCGAGGATCGCGATCTCCGGGTTGCCGACCAGCGCCAGCGCGATGGAGAGTCGCTGCTTCTGACCACCGGAGAGCTTCTTGTACGCGGTGTTCCGCTTCGCGCCGAGACCCAGCTTCTCGATCAACTCGGCCGGGTCGGCAGGATCGCGATAGAACGAGGCGTACATTTCCAAGGCCTCGGCCACCCGGAGTTGGTCCGGCAGTTGGCTCTCCTGGAGTTGCACCCCGACCCGCTGGCGTAGCTGGGCCGCGTCCCTGCGGGGGTCGAGCCCGAGGACCGACACCCCGCCCCCGTCGGGGACGCGCAGCCCGGCGACACACTCCACGGTGGTGGTCTTGCCTGCGCCGTTCGGGCCGAGGACACCGAAGATCTCACCCGCCTCCACTGCGAACGACACCTCGTCCACCGCCACCAGATCGCCGTATCGCTTGTGCAGTCTGGTCACCTCGATGACCGGCATCTCGCCGCCCTTCTGCCGCTTTTCCCGTACCCCTCAAGGGTTGTCGGGGTGGCCCGGCGGCGAATCGACCGGTCGGTGATGATCACCGGAGGCCCCGGTTGATCACATCCATCCGTCAACCGGTTGATGCGCGACGCGGGCATCGTTGCTAGCACTGCGCCCGGCGGATTCGATGGCCGCTCGTTAGGCTGCTCGATCGTGGACGTCAGCAGAATCGCCAGCCCGGTGACCGGGGCCGCCGGACGCTTCCTCGCCGGGGCCGGCCTGCTCCTGCGCGGCCTGGGCCTCTACGTTCGTAGCCCCGGTCTGATGCTGCTCGGCGTCGTGCCGGCCCTGATCTCCGGCGCGCTCTTCGTGGCGGCGTTCGCCACCCTCGTGTACTTCGTGGACGACCTCGCCGCGCTCGTCACACCGTTCGCCGACGACTGGTCGAGCACCGCCCGCAGCCTGGTCCGGGTGATCGCCGGACTGGCCTTCCTCGGAGTGGGTGGCCTGCTGGCAGTGCTCACCTTCACCGCCGTCACCCTGGTCATCGGAGACCCGTTCTACGAGAAGATCTCCGAGCAGGTCGAGCAGCGGTACGGCGGCACGCCGGGCGCGGTGGACGTGCCGTTCTGGTCGTCGCTGCGCCGCAGCGTCGCCGACTCGGTACGCCTGGTGGCGCTCACCGCGCTGGTCGGCATCCCCCTCTTCCTTGCCGGTTTCATCCCGGTGGTCGGCCAGACGGTGGTTCCGGTGATCGGGGCGGCGGTGGGCGGCTGGTTCCTCGCCGTGGAACTTGTCGGAGCGCCGTTCTACCGACGGGGAATGCGGCTGCCACAGCGTCGGGCGATCCTGAAGGCCGACCGTCCCACCGCGCTCGGGTTCGGGGTGGCGGTGTTCCTCTGCTTCTTGATCCCGCTCGGTGCCGTGCTGGTCATGCCGGCGGCGGTGGCCGGCGCGGCGTTGCTGGCCCGCCGTTCGCTCGGCCAGCCGATCGACGGTCGGCTGTCCGCGCCGGCTACCGACCGGCCGGTCGGGGAGCGCTGACATGGAGATCGTCCTGGTCGAGGGCGACATCACCGCCGAGCGGGTGGACGCCGTCGTGAACGCCGCGAACTCGTCCCTGCTCGGCGGCGGCGGGGTCGACGGTGCCATCCACCGCCGTGGCGGCCCGGCGATCCTGGCCGAGTGCCGGGCGCTGCGGGCGTCCCGGTACGGTCGGGGCCTGCCCACGGGTCAGGCCGTGGCGACGACGGCCGGTGAGCTGCCGGCCCGCTGGGTCATCCACACCGTCGGGCCGGTCTGGTCGGCCGACGAGGACCGCTCGGCGCTGCTGCGGGACTGCTATGCCAACAGTCTGCGGGTGGCCGACGAGTTGGGCGCGGTGACGCTCGCCTTCCCGTTGATCTCCGCCGGCATCTACGGCTGGCCGGTCGACGACGCGGTCCGGCAGGCGCTGTCGGTGCTGCGCTCGGCCTCCCCGGCCACCGTCACCGAGGCTCGGCTGGTGCTCTTCGGCGCCGACACGCACGCGACGGCCCGCGAGGTCTTCGAGGCGGCGTAGGCGGCAGCGTGATCACGTGATCCCGACCAGTCTCCAGTCACCGTGGGGAGCTGGCCAGCATCACTGATCGAGGATTCGACACGCGACGGGCCTCGCGCGGCGCTTCCGGTCCCGTCGCCACCGCCGGTCGCGCCGGTTTCGCCGGTCGCGCTGGTTCCGCCGGTCCGCCGGTTCTCATGGTCGCCTCCCACTGGACGTCCCTAACGTCTACCGAACGTATATCTACGGGGTGTAGCCGTCCAGCTCCGCTCGGCAGTCTTCAGGTGAGCGGCACTGCTGCTGGAGGTGTAGCCCGGCGGCGGTGTCAGCCGGGGTCGCCCCGTGGGCGAGCACTCAGGGGCGGCCTCCTAGTCCACCGGGGAGACATGGCCGCAGCACCAGGATCGACGTTCCGGGCAGGCGACCTGCTACGCCTGTCGGCCACCGCGAGCGTGCAGTTCCTGCGCCCGATCACCGTGCGGGTCATCCGCGAGTTGGAGTGGAACACGTACGACGACTGGCGGCCTGGCCGGCGTCCACGGTCAGCTCGTCCAGGCTGTTTCGCAGGATGTCGTGTGGTGGGGGCGACACCTGCACACGTCCATCTTGCCAACAGCATGTTGGTAACATGTCGACATGATGTCGATAAACTCTGTGGGTGGGCTCTGATGTTCCTCGCTATTCGTGAGCTGAACTTCGCCCGGTTGCGGTTCGCTCTGATGGGCGCGGTGATCGCGCTGATCGCCGTGCTGATGGTGATGCTGTCCGGGCTGTCGGTCGGGCTGGTCCGCGATGGTGTGTCCGGGTTGCAGAACCTGCCGGTCACGTCCTTCGCCTTCGCGCAGGACGTGCAGCGCGACTCCGCGTTCTCCCGCAGCGTGGTGGACATGACGGCGGTGGACGAGTGGGCCGCCCAGCCGGGCGTCGCCGACGCGACGCCGTTCGGCAACACACTCGTGAACACGCGTACCGATCGGGGAACCGAGGTCGACCTGGCGTTGTTCGGCGTCCAGCCCGACTCGTTCCTGTCGCCCCCGGTCGGCCAGGGTGACCGGCTGGGCACCGAGGACGGCATCGTGGTGAGCCCCACGGCGCTGGACGCGGGCCTGCAGATGGGCGACATCGTCACCATCGACCGGCTCGGCACCCGCCTGCGGGTCGTCGGCGTCACCGAACAGCAGGACACCTTCGGGCACGTGGACGTGGCGTACGTGCCGCTGGCGGCGTGGCAGGCCATCAAGTCCGGCACCGCCCCGGGCACGGCGGTGCCGCAGCGCGCCGCAACGGAGATCACTGCGGTGGCGGTGCGCGCGGCCGACGGGAAGTCCGTCGATCTGACCGCGGGGGACACCGCGGCCGGCACCGAGAGCCTGACCCTGAAGGAGTCCTACGGCGCCTCGCCGGGATACACCGCCGAGACGACGACCCTGCAACTGATCCAGGGATTCCTCTACGCGATCTCCGCGCTGGTCGCCGGAGCGTTCTTCGCGGTGTGGGCGATCCAACGCAAGCCCGAGGTGGCCGTCCTGCGGGCCCTGGGCGCCTCGACCGGTTGGGTGCTGCGGGACGCGCTGACGCAGGCGTTCGTGCTGCTGGCGGCGGCTGTGGCCACCGGCGTCGGGCTCGGTCTCGCGCTCGGCGCCCTGATCACCGGCAGCGGCATCCCGTTCGCGTTGAGCATGCCGAGCATCTCCGCCGCCGGGGTCGGCCTCGTCGTCCTCGGCCTGGTGGGGGCCGGCGCGGCGGTCATCCGCATCACCTCTGTCGACCCTGCCACCGCTCTGGGAGGAAACCGATGAGCAGCCGTCCCGCTCCGACCGCTTCGACCGCACCCGCCGAAGACGCGTCCGACCGGCTCGGGCTGGTGATGCGTGCGGTGTCCCTGCGGCACGGCAACGCCGCCGAGACCGTACAGGCGCTCGACGACGTCGACCTGACGGTGCGACCCGGCGAACTCGCCGCGGTCGTGGGTCCGTCGGGTGCGGGCAAGTCCAGCCTGCTCGCCGTCGCCGGCGGCCTGGCCCGGCCCGACCAGGGCACCGTCACCGTTGCCGGTCAGGACATGACAGTGCCGAGTCGCCGGACCCGGACGGAGCTGCGCCGCCAGCACGTGGGGTTCGTGTTCCAGTCGGGCAACCTGCTGCCGGCGTTGACCGCCGCCGACCAGGTGCGGCTGCCCCTGCGGCTGGGGTCGAGGTCGCAGCGGTCCGGCCGTGACCCGCTGGAACTGCTCGCGGACGTCGGCATGGCGGACAAGGCCGACCGGCGCCCCCACCAGATGTCGGGCGGTGAGCGCCAGCGCGTCGGGATCGCCCGCGCACTGGTCACCGAGCCCAGCGTGCTGTTGGTCGACGAACCGACGGCGGCGCTGGACCGGGCACGCAGCCACGAGATCGTGCGACTGCTGGCCCATGAGGCCCGGCAGCGGTCGGTCGCGGTGGTCATGGTCACTCACGACCACGATGTGCTGCAGTACTGTGACACCGTTTACGAGATGGTCGACGGCAAGCTCGCGGCCAGCAGCTGACCACGACGGCAGGGTGCGGGCGCAGGACCAGGTAGGTCACGCCCGTCCGGGACAAGGGGGTGGCGTGCCGAAGATCCAGGCCGCGACCGTCGCCGAGCACCGGGCATCCCAACGTGCGGCGCTGCTCGACGCGGCCCGCACCCTGCTGTCGAAACACCCCGAGCAGATCCCCGGCCTGGCCGAGGTCGCCCAGCACGCCGGCCTGGCCCGCTCCAGCGTCTATTCGTACTTCAAGTCCCGCGCCGACATGTTCGACGCCCTCGTCGCCGACACGTTCCCCCGCTGGTCGGCCTATGTCGAGAAGCGCATGGAGGCGGCCGGCACGCCCGGCCAGAAGATCCAGGCGTACGTGGACTCCAACCTGCAACTGGTTGCCCGAGGCGACCACGCGTTGGCCCGCGCGCTCGCGTCAGCCGGCAGCAGCGAGGCACTCGCCAGCTCCAGCCGGCTCATGCACGACCGCCTGGAAGCCCCGCTGCGCGCCGCGCTCACCGACCACGGCTCCTCGGACCCGGTCCGGGTGGCCGAACTGGTGCAGTCGATCGTCTACGCGCTGAGTCGAATGATCGAGGGAGGGCTCGCGCTGAACAAGGCGACCAGCCTCGCCCGCGAACTCCTCAGCCCGTACCTCGACCGCGACAGCCGCTGAGGCTCCGGCCCACCGGTCAGGTCAGCTCCGCCAGACAGGTCCACTGGGACGCCACCGGGCGGTAGCCGAGCCGGGCGTTGATCGCCAGCATCGGTGCGTTCGCCTCGTCGTTCGAGGTGTACGCGACGCGCACGCCGTTGGCGGCGGCCCGGTGCAGCGCCGCCGTCTTGGCCAGTCGGGCCAGCCCGCGCCCCCGGTACGCCGGGATGCTGCCGGTGTAGTCCGACCACATCCGGTCCCCGTCTTGCTTCACCAGACTGAACGCGACGACCTCGCCGTCGACCTCGGCGGCGACGCTGGCCGTCTTGTCCAGGCCGAGGTTGTCCCAGACGTCGTACTGCCAGCTCTGGTAGCTCTTGCTGTCGACCGGCACGTCGCCCGGCTCGTCGACGGCCGAGGCCACGTCCGCCGCGTACAGCAGGTGCGGGTCCAGGTCGGCGATCGGGTGCAGCCGTACGCCCGGCGGTGGCTCGGGCAGCGCGGGCGCCTGGTCCAGATCGAGCGCCGAGTAGCGCACCTCGCGGCTGGGCTCGTAGCCGTGCCGGCGGGCGAACGGCAGCGCCTCCGGTTGTGCGGTGGCACGCACCCGGCGGACTCCCAACGGGCGGAGGTAGTTTGTCGCGGCTGTCAGCAGCCCGCTGCCGATGCCGCGTCGCCGATGTTCCGGGTGTACGTGCAGCAGGTTGATGCCGCCGACGTTCGCTATCGACGTCGTGCCGATGCGTTCGGCGGACACCCAGCCGACCACCTGGTTGTCGACCTCGGCCACGAAGGCGGTCCAGTCCTCCTCGGGCGGCGGTTCGGCGATCATCGTGCGGGTCGACTCGACCCCGCGCACCAGGTACGGGTAGACCGTCGCCCGCAGTGCCACCACGCCCGGCGCGTCGTCGGGCCGTGCCGCCCGGATCCGCATGTCAGGCCCCCGTCCGGACGGCGGCGACGGCCTCGACCTCGACGAGCTGGTCGGTGTAGCCGAGCACCGCCACCCCGAGCAGGGTGCTGGGCGGATCGTGGTCGCCGAAGAAGTCCCGCACCACCTCCCACACGGTGACCAGGTCCTTCTGCTGCGACGACGCCACGTAGACGGTGGTCTTCACGACGTCGGTCAGCCGCGCGCCGGCCGCGTCGAGAGCGGTCGTCAGGTTCGTCATCACCTGCCGGGCCTGCGCCGCGTGATCGCCCGGCGCGACAGTGCGTCCCTCGGCGTCCAACGGGCACGCCCCAGCGGTGAACACCAGTCGGGCGGGTGCGTCGACGGTGGCCGCGTAGGCGTACTCGGCGACGTCGGAGAGGGCGGGGACGCGCAACAGCGCGACAGGTTCCGGCATGCCGCGAGGCTAACGACGATCGCGCACGGCGGCGACGCATTAACGCGCCAGGCAGCAACTTCAGTGTTGTTGCTGCCTCCCGACGCCGGGAAGCAGCAACAACACCGAAGTTGCGCGGATCTTGAAGCGGGGCGGGAGACGGGCGAAGCAGGTCACGCCGACGCGCGGCGGATGAACTCGGTGGGGAGCATGACCGCCGGCTCGATGGTCTCCCCGGCGGCCAGCCGGAGCAGTTGGCGGGTCATCCGACGGCCGAGTTCCACGATCGGCTGCCGGACGGTGGTCAGTGGCGGCTCGGTGTACGCGGCGGTCTCGATGTCGTCGAAGCCGACCACCGCCACGTCCTCGGGCACCCGCCGACCGGCCTCGCGCAGCGTCCGCAGCGCGGCGTGCGCCATCAGGTCGGAGGCGGCGAAGACGCCGTCCAGGTCGGGATGCTCGGTGAGCAGGCGCCGCATCGCCGCCGACCCGGACTCCCGGGTGAAGTCACCGATGGCGACCAACTCGGGCAGCCCCGCGTCGGCGACAGTGCTGCGGTAGCCGCTGAGACGTTCGATCCCGGCGACCATGTCCTGTGGGCCGGCGATGGTCGCGATCCGTCGGCGACCGCTGTCGATCATGTATCGGACGGCTGCCGTCACCCCGGCCACGTGGTCGACGTCGACGTACGGGACGGGCACGTCGCCGAGGGGCCGACCACTGACCACCACCGGGATGCCGAGCCGGGCCAGTGTGCCGGGCAACGGGTCGGCACCGTGCAGCGACGCGAAGAGCACACCGTCGACATGCCGGCCGGTCGTGTACCGCTCGACCCGTTGGTGCCCGGCCGGCGAGCCGGCGAGCATCAGCACCAGTTGCTTGTCGGCCGCCTCCAGCTCCTGACTGACACCCCTGATGATGCCGGGGAAGACCTGGTCGTCGGAGAAGACCCGGGTGGCGGCCTCCGGCATGACCAGGGCGACCGAGTCGGTGCGTTGGGTGACCAGGCTGCGGGCGGCCAGGTTGGGGACGTACCCCAACTCGGCGACCGCCCGGGTGACCGCCTCGCGGATCGGCTCGGCGACGGTGGTGGAGCCGTTGACCACCCGCGAGACGGTGGCGCGGGACACCCCGGCCCGCGCCGCCACCGCCTCGAGCGTCGGCCGCTGCGCCGTCGTCATCGCGCCTTCCCCCCGCTCGTCACAGCCCGTTCCGGGAGATCACCTCCTGGTACCACCGGGCGCTGGCCTTCGGTGTGCGCCGCTGGGTCAGGTAGTCGACGTGCACGATCCCGAACCGCTTGCGGTAACCCTCCGCCCATTCGAAGTTGTCCAGGAATGACCATACGAGATAACCACGCAGGTCCACGCCCCGGGAGATCGCCTCGTGCGCCGCGCGCAGGTGCCCGTCGAGGTAGGCGATCCGATCGGCGTCGATCACCTGGGCCGGGCCGTCGGGCGAGTCGGTGCCGGGCTTGTCGGGGAACGCCGCACCGTTCTCGGTGATCAGCAGCGGCACCCCGGGGTAGTCGGCGGCGATCCGCTCCAGCAGCCGGGTGAGACCCGCCGGCTCGATCATCCAACCCATGTCGGTGAGCGGGCCGGCCGGCGGCAGGAAGTGCACCGCGCCCTCGGTGCCAGGGTACGCGTCGTTGCCGGCCCCGTCGGGCCGCCCGGCCACGTAACCCGGGGCGTAGTAGTTGATGCCGAGCAGGTCGATCGGGGCGGCGATCAGCTTCTCGTCGCCGTCGCGGATGAACGTCGGCTCGACGATCCGGGCCACGTGCTCGCGGACGTCGTCCGGGTAACCGCCGGCCAGCAGCGGGTCCAGGAAGATCCGGTTGTGCAGGCCGTCCACCAGGCGGACCGCGGCGGCGTCGGCAGCGCTCTGCGGGTCGGCCGGGCGCACGTCGGCCGGGTTGACGGTGATGCCCACGCTGCGCGCGCCGGCCGCCCGCAACGCCCGCGCCGCCAGGCCGTGCCCGAGCAGAAGATGGTGTACGGCGGTGAAGGCCGCCGCCGGGTTCCGCTCACCCGGAGCGTGCACGCCGTTGCCGTAACCGAGGTAGGCCGAGCACCACGGCTCGTTGAGCGTGGTCCACACGTCGATCCGGTCGCCGAGGCGGGCGTACACCGCCGTGGCGTAGGTGGCGAAGTGCTCGGCGGTGTCCCGGTTGGTCCAGCCACCCCGGTCTTCGAGGGCCTGCGGCAGGTCCCAGTGGTAGAGGGTGACGATCGGGTCGATCCCCCGGTCGAGCAGCGTGTCGGTGAGCCGGTCGTAGAAGTCCAGCCCACGGGGGTTGGCCGGGCCGGTGCCGTCGGGCTGGATCCGGGGCCAGGCGACCGAGAACCGGTACGCCCGCAGGCCCAGCTCGGCCATCAGCGCCACATCGTCGGCGTACCGGTGGTAGTGGTCGCAGGCGACGTCGCCGGTGTGGCCCTGGTAAACCTTGCCCGGCGTACGGCTGAAGGTGTCCCAGATGGACGGACCGCGGCCGTCGTCGCGGGCCGCACCCTCGATCTGGTACGCGGCGGTGGCCGCCCCCCAGAGGAAGTGCTCGGGAAACCGGATCTCGTTGTCGTGCTTGTCGGATTGCTCGCTGTGCTCGCTCACGCCTTGACCGCACCTTCCATGATCCCGCCGATGATCTGCCGGCCGAACAACACGAAGACCAGCAGGAGGGGCAGCGTCGCGATGGCAGTTCCGGTGAACACCTGCGACATGTCCTGGTAGTACCCGTCCGACAGGGCTCGTAGGGACAGTTGCACTGTCGGATTCGCCGGATCGTTCAGCACAGCGTACGGCCACAGGAAGTCGTTCCAGGTGGTCATGAACGTGAGCAGGCCGAGCACGGCGGCGGCCGGACGCAGCGCGGGAACCACCACATGCCACCAGATCCGGGCGGTGCCGCAGCCGTCCATCCGGGCGGCCTCGATCAGTTCGTCGCTGATGGCCTGGCCCGCGTACTGCCGCATCATGAACACCCCGAACCCGGTGACCAGCACCGGCACGATGACCGCCGGCAGCCGGTCGTTCCAGTGCAGCTTGCTCATCAACAGGTAGAGCGGGATCAGGCCGAGCTGGGTCGGCACCATCATGGTTGCGATGATCACCAGCAGCAGGGCGTTACGGCCCCGGAACCGCAGCTTGGCGAAGGCGAACCCGGCCAGACTGGAGAAGAACACCACGGAGACGGTCACCGTGCTGGCGACGATCACCGAGTTGATCAGGCCGGTCGCGAAGTACGCGTCGGTGTTGTCGAACAGTCGGGCGATGTTCGCGCCCAGGTTGCCGCCGGGGGTGATCGGCGGTGGCAGCTGACCCATCGCGTCGTTGGAACGGCTGGCGACGACGAGCATCCACCAGATCGGAAAGATCGACAGGCCGGCCGCGACGACCAGGGCCAGGTAGGTGAGCGGGCTGGCCCGCCAGAGCCGGCTCATCGCGCCGCTCCCTTTCGTCCGTCGGGCCCCGACCGGCCGCCGAGCCGGCGCAGGATCAGCACGTTGACCAGCGCCACGATCGCGATGAGCGCGAAGAGCAGCCAGGCCACTGCCGAGCCGTACCCGAAGTTGTAGTGCGGGGCGAAGGCGTTCTCGAACATGTACATGGTCAGGGTCTGCGACTCCCGCAGCGGTCCGCCGCGGATCGGGTTGGTGCCGGAGTGAAACATCCGGGGCTCGGTGAAGAGCTGGAGACCGCCGATGGTGGCGATGATGGTGCAGAAGATGATCGTGGGCTTGAGCAGTGGCACGGTGACCGACCAGAACTGTCGGACCCGGCTGGCGCCGTCGATCGCCGCGGCCTCGTACAGGTCGCGGGGGATGGCCTGCATCGCGGCCAGCAGAATCAGCGCGTTGTAGCCGGTCCACCGCCAGTCGACCATGGCGGAGATGGCCACCCAGGAGGCGAACCGGTTGGACTTCCACTCGATCGCGTCCAGCCCCACCAGGTCGAGCAGCCAGTTGACCATCCCGAACTCGCGGCCGAACAGGACCCCGAACACGATCGCCACCGCGGCCGTGGAGGTCACGTTGGGGACGAGCACCGCCATCCGCCAGCCGGTGCGGGCCCGCAGGCCGCGGTTGAGCAGGTTGGCCAGCCAGAGCGCGGCGAGCAACTGCGGGACGGTCGAGATGACGAAGATTCCGAGCGTGTTGACCAGCGCGTGCCAGAAGTCCGGGTCGGCCAGCAGCCGGGTGTAGTTCTCCGCCCCGATGAAGGGGTGGTCGGCACCGAGCAGGTCCCAGTCGTGCAGCGAGACCCAGAAGGTGTACGCCAGCGGGTAGGCCCCGAAGATCGCGAAGATCAGGAAGAACGGGGCGATGTAGAGGTACGGCGAGAACCGGGTGTCGAGTCGGCTGAGCCGACCCGAGGAGCGGCGGGGGGTGCCGGCCGCCGGTGCGACCGGTGGGCGGGCGTCGAGCTGGACTGTCATGCCCGGAAACTCCTTTCCGCCGTGCGGGCGGGACTCCGGTCGCCGGAGCCCGCCCGCACGCTGGTTGGGCTACTTGGCGGCGGCCTTCTTCGCGTTGGTCACCGCGTCGGTCCAGCCCTGCGCCGGGCTGCGCTGGCCCAACTCCACGGTCCGTACGGCGTTCTCCACCTCGGTCCGGACGGCCTGGTTCTTCGGGCCCATGTAGACCGGCTTGAGGCTCTTCGCACCAGCGCCGAAGATGGTGCCCACGGGCGCGTCGGAGAAGTACGCGTTCTTCGCGCCGGTGATCGCCGGGTCGTCGAGCGCCTGCGGCGAGGAGGGCAGCGGACCCTTGGCCTTGAACGCGCCGATCTGACCCTTGGCGCTGGTGAGGAACTTGGCCAGCTCGATCGCCTCGGCCTGGTGCTTGCTCTGCTTCGGCACGGCGAGGTGCGACCCACCCCAGTTGCCACCGTTGCCGGGCACCTGGGCGATGTCCCACTTGCCCTGGGCGCCGGTGCCGGCGTTGGCCTCGATGACGCCGGTCATCCAGGCGGGGCAGGCGATTGTGGCGAACTTCGACTGCTTGAAGGCGGAGACCCACTCCTCGGACCACGATCCGTACTTTCCGGAGAGGCCGGAGTCGATGATGTCCATCGTGGTGTCCCACGCCTGCCGTACCGACGGGTTGCTGTCGACGACCAGGTTGTTGCTGGTGTCGTAGTAGCTGTAGCCGGTCGTGTTTCCAGCGGTCTGCAGCAGGATGGTGTTGAAGGTGTTGGTGGCCGCGTCGAGGAAGGACGCCCCGGTCTTGGCCGCGACGAACTTCTCGCCGGTGGCGATGTAATCCGGCCAGGTGGGCCAGAGCTTGGAGACGGCGTCCCGCTCGGTGGGCAGGCCGGCCTTCGAGAAGAGGTCCTTGCGGTAGCACATGGCGATGCCGCCGACGTCGGTGCCGAGGCCGATGAGCTGCTTGCCGTCGGCGGTCAGGCCGGCGTTCCACTTCCACTCGAGGAAGTTGCCCTTGAGGTCGGCGGCCCCGTGGTCCAGCAGGTTGACGAAGTTGTCGGGGTTGGCCTTGTACTCGACCAGCAGCCCTTCCTCGATGGCCACCACGTCACCGGCCCCCCGGCCGGCGGCGAGCCACTGGGTCAGCTTCGGCGAGTACTCGTCGAGGTTGGTGCCGGTGCCCCGCTCGACGATCTTCACGTCCGGGTTCGCGGCCATGTACTCCTGGTAGAGCTGCTCGTAGCCGAACTGGCCGAAGACGTCGACGGTCAAGGTGATCGGCCCGTCGCCCTGCTCGTCGCCGCCGCCGCAGCCAGCGGTGACGAGCAGGGCGGTGGTGGCGGCGAGGGCCACCGCGGCGAGGCGGCGGCGCGGGAAGACAGCCATGGGTTTCGACCTCTCTCAAGGCGGGCGGGTGGTGGCAGATGATTCAGAGAGCGCTCTCACGACACTGTGGTAGGTCGCTGACCCGCTGTCAAGAGAGCGCTCTCACGAGGTCACGAGGCCGGCCCCACACCGACGAGGGCGCCACCCCCGGATGGGGGTGACGCCCTCGTTCGTGACGGGTCGGTCAGCCGGTGCGCAGACCGTCCAGCAGGGTGCGGTCGCCGACGACATCAAGCGTTTCGAAACTCACCCGCCCCCACAACGCCAGCAGCAGATCGCTCGCGGTGCCGCTGACCTGGGCACGGGCGTGATGATCGTCGTGGTCGAAGATGGTCGCGGTGTCGAGCAGCGCCACCCCCTCGCCGCGCAGCCGCAGATACCACTCCTGGGCCGCGTCCGTCGCGCAGAGCTGCACCACCCCGTGCCAGTCACCCGGCACCTGCCGCCGGCCCGCCGGGAGCCAGGTGTCCAGCACCTCGCTCACCCCGTCGGCGGCGAGCTTCGCCTCCACCGGGTCACCAGCCGCGATGGCGAGCTGCGCGTCCCAGCGGTGCACAGCCGTCTCGTGCGCCATCCGACGCGGCCAGAAACCGGCCTTCTTCGGCTGGGGCGCCCAGTTCCACGCCGGTGCCTCCGGGTCGAGCCCGTCGAAGAGGGTCATCACCCGGTCGTAACCCTGCTGCCACAACTGGAGCGCGTCCACGCCCGGATCGGCCTCAAGCTTCTCCCGCCGAGGCGGCTGGCTGGTCTGGCCGGTCCCGGCAAACGACGAAACCCACTGGTAGATGCCGGCCATGTGCAGCGTGAGGTCGTTCACCGTCCAGCCCGGACAGGACAGCACCGGTGTCTCCGGCGGCGCCTCGGCCACCGCCGCGGCGAAAGCCGGACCCTCCGTCCGGAGCGCCCCGATCCAGAAATCCTTGCTGCCCTGCAGTCTGCTCATCGCCATCCTCCCGGGGGTGCCGGGCGACCAGTGGGTGCCACGGCTAATTGTCAGCCTAAGGTGAAGGGCGTGCCAGACGCCTCCGCCCAGCCGACAACCGACGCCGATCGTGCCATCCCCGGTCCACTCGCCGGCTACACCACCCTGCGAACGGGTGGACCGGCCGCGCGGATCGTGGCCGCCGGCAGCGCCGACGAGATCGTCCGCGCGGTGCGGACCGCGGCAGAGCCCGTCCTGATCCTCGCCGGGGGCAGCAACGTGGTGATCGGCGACGCCGGCTTCCCCGGCACCGTCGTCCTGGTGCGCTCCCGTGGCGTGCGGGTCATCGCCGAGGACGCCACCTCGGTCACCGTACGGGTCGACGCCGGCGAGCCATGGGACGACCTGGTGGCCACCACTGTCGCCAACGGCTGGTCCGGGCTGGAGTGCCTCTCCGGGATCCCCGGCTCGACCGGCGCCACCCCGATCCAGAACGTCGGCGCGTACGGCCAGGAGGTCGCCGAGACGATCACCGGCGTCGAGGTGTACGACCGGATCCAGGGCACCCGCCAGGTCATCCCCGCCGCCGACTGCGGCTTCGCCTACCGGGGCAGCATCTTCAAGTACGTGGACCGGTGGGTGGTGCTCTCGGTCGACTTCCGGCTCACCAGATCCCCACTGTCCGGGCCGGTGCGCTACGCGGAACTGGCCAGGGCGCTCGGCGTCGAGGTGGGTGACCAGGTGCCACTGGCGGACGCCCGGGCGGCGGTGCTGCGGCTGCGCGCGGGCAAGGGGATGGTGCTCGACGCCAACGACCCGGACACCCGCTCGGTCGGCTCCTTCTTCACCAACCCGGTGCTCGACCGGGCGACGTACGACCACCTGGTGGAACGCGCCACCGAGTTGGGCGACCCGCCCGCCTGGCCCGGCGCGGACGGCCTGGTGAAGGTGAGCGCCGCCTGGCTGATCGACAAGGCCGGCTTCGCCAAGGGCCACCCGGGCGAGGGTGGGGTGGCCATCTCCAGCAAGCACACCCTGGCGCTGACCAATCGCAGCGGCACCGCCCACACCAGCGACCTGCTCGCCCTCGCGGCCACCATCCGTGACCAGGTGCACGCCCGCTTCGGCGTGACCCTGCACCCCGAACCCGTCCTCGTCAACTGCACCCTCTGACCTGGGAGCGGGCCTAAAGCGGGCCTACCTCCGGGTCAGGGGAGGGGCCAGGGGAGGGTCAGCTCGCCGTGGCGCCAGCGGGTGCGGGTGTCGAGGATCGGCCAGCCCTCCTCGCGGAGCTGGGTCACCGCTCGCAGCCAGCGTTGGCGGGGGCCGAAGGTGGCGTACGGGGCGGCGGCCTGCCAGGCGTCGTCCAGGGCGCGGATCAGCGCGTGCACCGGCTCACCGGGCACGTTCCGGTGGATCAACGCCTTGGGTAGCCGCTCGGCCAGCTCGGCAGGGCTGCCCAGCGTGGTGAGCTTCGCGGCCAGGGTCAGCGTCCGTGGGCCCTCGGCGTCGATCAGCAGCCAGCTGGCGAGCCGCCCCAACTCGTCACACGTGCCCTCGACGAGCACTCCACCGGGGGCGAGCGCGGCGGTCATCGTCCGCCAGGCTTCGGCCACCTCGCTCTCGTCGTACTGTCGCAGCACGTTGAACGCGCGGACCAGCACCGGCCGGAGCCCGGCCAGCTCGAAACCACCCCGGGCGAACGTCAGCCCGGGTGGATCGGCGGCCGGTGCCGCAGCTGCCACCCGGGCCGCGTCGATCTCCAACCCGACCAGCCGAACGTCCGGACGCACCCCGGCCGCCAGCCGGGCGCGCAGCTCCACGGCGGTCACCGGGGTGGCGCCGTAACCGAGGTCGACCACCAGCGGGTCGTCCGCCGCCAGCAGCCGGTCGGCGCAGGTCGCGACGATCCAGTTGTCCACCCGGCGAAGTCGGTTCGGGTTCGTCGTGCCGCGCGTGACCACCCCGAACGGTCGCCGCCGCGCTGTAGGGCTCATGTCGACCTCAGGGCCAATCTCCGTTCGCGGCTGCGGGCTCGCAAACGGCTCACTCCTCGCGCTTCACTGTGCGGGTCTCTGTTCGCGGCTGCGGGGCTCGCAAACCCGGCTCACTCCTCGCGCTTCACTGGCCCACTCGGTGCACCTTGTACTGGGCCGCCTGGGCCCGTGGCCGGACCACCAGCCGGTCGACGTTGACGTGCTCAGGTCGGGTGGCGCACCAGGCGATGCAGTCGGCGACGTCCTCGGCGACCAGTGGCCCCGGCACCCCGGCGTAGACGGCGGCTGCCCGTTCCGCGTCACCCTCGAAGCGGACCAGCCCGAACTCGTCGGTCTTCACCATGCCCGGGTCGATCTCGATGACCCGCAGCGGCCGGCCACACAGCTCCAGGCGGAGCGTGCCGGCGATCGCGGTCTGCGCGTGCTTCGCGGCGGTGTAGCCGCCCCCGCCCTCGTACACGGTCAGGCCGGCGGTGGACGAGACCACCACGATGGTGCCGGAACCGGAGGCTTCCAGCGCCGGCAGCAGCGCCTGGGTGACCCGCAGGGTGCCGAGCACGTTCACGTCGTACATCCACTGCCAGTCGGCGACCGAGCCGGACTCCACCGGGTCCAGTCCGCGTGCCCCACCAGCGTTGTTGACCAGGAGGGTGACCGGCCCGGGTGCCTGCGCGGCGGCTTCGGCCAGCCGGGCCACCGACTCGTCCGAGGTGATGTCGCAGGTCACCGCGGTGGCCTGCCCGCCGGCGGCGGTGATCTCGGCGACCAGGTCGGTGAGCCGTTCGGCGCGGCGGGCGGCGGCGAGCACGTGGAATCCCTCGGCGGCGAGCCGGCGGGCGGTGGCCGCGCCGATCCCGCTGGACGCTCCCGTGACGATGGCGACTGAGGTCATCCCGACATTGTCACAGTGGGCGTGCCACCGGCCCCGACCGGGCGTGCGGCAGCCATCGGCGGGTGTCCGGGTGATGAGGTCCGTCACCCCGGGGGGCCGCGCCCGGGAATTTCCGTAGGCCGATGGGGAAGATGGCACCGGGCGTACAGGTTGACCGAGAAGCGCCGGTCGTGCGAGACGGCATCAACCGTGACGAAGGAGCGGATGTGGCGGAAATGCACACCGGTGTCGGACGTCAGCGAGGTGCCCAACCGTGGCCCCGGCCTCGCCGCATCGCCACCCTGTCGGTACACACCTCGCCCCTGCACCAACCCGGCACGGGTGACGCCGGCGGCATGAACGTCTACATCCTCGAAGTCGCCCGGCGTCTCGCCGAGGCCAACGTGGAGGTGGAGATCTTCACCCGGGCCACCTCTGGTGACCTTCCCCCGGTGGTCGAGATGGCGCCCGGGGTGCAGGTCCGGCACATCACCTCCGGCCCCCTGGAAGGGCTCACCAAGGAGGACTTGCCCGGTCAGCTCTGCGCCTTCACCGCCGGGGTGCTGCGCGCGGAGGCATCCCGCCCGCCCGGCCACTACGACCTGATCCACTCGCACTACTGGCTCTCCGGCCAGGTCGGCTGGCTGGCCAAGGAGCGCTGGGGTGTGCCGCTGGTGCACACCGCGCACACCCTCGCCAAGGTCAAGAACGCCCAGCTCGCGGCCGGTGACCGGCCGGAGCCCAAGGCCCGGGTCATCGGCGAGGAGCAGGTCGTCGCCGAGGCCGACCGGCTGGTCGCCAACACCCGGGTCGAGGCCACCGACCTGCTCGACCGCTACGACGCCGACCCGACCCGGGTCGCCGTCGTGCAACCGGGCGTCGACCTGCGCAGGTTCCGGCCCGCGTCGGGCGACCGGTCCGCGGCCGCCCGCCAGGCCCGTCGCCGGCTGGGGCTCCCGGTCGACGGGTACGTGGTCGCCTTCGTCGGTCGGATCCAGCCGCTCAAGGCCCCCGACGTGTTGATCCGCGCGGTGGCCGCGCTGCGGGAGCGCGATCCGGTAGTGGCCGACCAGGTGACAGTGGTGATCTGTGGTGGGCCCAGCGGCAGTGGGCTGGACCGGCCGACCGCTCTGATCGAGTTGGCCGCCAAGCTGGGGGTCACCGACGGGGTGCGGTTCCTGCCACCGCTCACCGGGGACGACCTTCCCGCCCTGTACCGGGCGGCGGATCTGGTCGCGGTGCCGTCGCACAACGAATCGTTCGGGCTGGTCGCCCTGGAGGCGCAGGCCTGCGGTACGCCGGTGCTGGCCGCCGCCGTCGGCGGGCTCGTCACGGCCGTACGGGACCAGGTCAGCGGGGTGCTGATCGACGGGCACGACCCCGTCGACTGGGCGCGTGCGCTGGGCAGCCTGCTGCCGAACCGGGCACTCCGGTCGGTGCTGGCCCGAGGCGCCGAGCAGCATGCCCGGCATTTCTCCTGGGACCGTACGGTCGCGGGTCTGCTCGGGGTCTACGGCGAGGCGATCGCCGCGCACCGCGCCCGGCTCGCCGCCGACCTGGCATGCGACCCGGCGCTCTCCTGCTCCTGGTGACCGACGACGTCGGTCGCCACCCGGTGCGCGGGCCGGGTCGGTCGTAGAGTGGGTCCGGTGAGCCCGAAGAGCGATCTTGCGACCCTGATCGAGTCGGTCTGTGCCGAGCGTGACCTGGCCTGGGAGTCGACCGGCCCCAACTCGTACGCGGTGACGCTGCCGGGCACCCACAAGCTCAAGACGGTCTGCAACCTGATCGTCGGCGAGCACGCGCTGCGGATCGAGGCGTTCGTGATGCGTCAGCCGGACGAGCGCCGCGAGGAGCTGTGGGCGTGGCTGTTGCAACGCAACGCCCGGATGTACGGCGTCTCCTTCTCCACCGACGCGGTCGGCGACGTGTACCTGACCGGTCGGGTCAACCCGGCCGGCGTGGACGCCGACGAGTTGGATCGGCTGCTCGGCGCTGTCCTCACGTACGCCGACGAGTCGTTCGACACGATGCTGGAGATCGGCTTCGGCAGTTCGATCCGGCGCGAGTACGAGTGGCGGGTCAAGCGGGGCGAGTCGACAGCCAACCTGGCCGCCTTCGCCCACCTCTTCGAGCCCTCCGGCGCCGGCCCCGACCCAACCTGACGCGACATCCGCGCCGTTGGTGTCGTGGATGCGGCCGTCGCGGTGTGCGGATACCGAACACCGGTAGTCCCTGGAGCGTGATCCACTCGGTTTTCCTGATAACGCGGTATCCGAGCGACGCGGATGGCGCGACTTCAAGAAAACCGAGTGGATCACGGGCGGGGCTCAACCCGCCCGACGGCCGACGCCCCTGCGCGCCGGATCCAGCATGGCGAACTGTCGGTGGTTCGGAGTGCTCCTGACGGGTATGCCGCACCGCGCGGTGCGGCAAGGGACCCCCGCGCGCCGATGACGGAGTGCCAAGGAGCGGAGCGTCCCATGGCTCAGCGGAACAGCTCAGGTCGCGGCGCGACTGCGACCAGGACGAAGCGACAGGCCGGCAACCAGACGCCGGGTACGCCAGGAGTCTCCGAGTCGGAGATCTCCCGCATGCGGGTGGACGACATCCGCGGACAGCTGCGCAAACGCGGGGTCTCCGGGATCTCCGCCCTGCGCAAGCCCGACCTGGTGAAACAGTTGGTGCGCTCGATGCGGGCCGGCGCGGGTCGGAGCAGCACCGGCCCGTCGGGTCGGGCCACCGGCACCCGGGCGTCGGCGGGTCGCGCCGCGGCCACCAAGAAGTCGGCGGCCAGGCCGGCATCGAGCCGGGCGAAGGCCGCGCCGGCGAACAAGAGCGCGCCCGCGAAGCGGGCTGCCGCAACGAAGGCGACCGCCGCGCGGAAGTCGACGGCGGCCGCGAAGAGGGCACCGGCGAAGAAGGCGACCGCGAGGAAGACGACGACGGCGTCGACGGCCGCACGTAAGACCACGACCGCGAGCAGGACGACCGCCGCCCGCAAGACCGCGGCGGCGCGGAAGACCACGGCGGCCCGTAAGACAGCGGCGGCGCGTACGGCGCCCGCGCGGAAGGCGCCGGCGAAGAAGGCACCGGCGCGGCCGGCGGCGAAGCGTGCGGCGCCGGCCAAGCGCACGGCGGCGAAGCGTGCGGCACCGGCCAAGAGCGCGACCAAGCGTGCGGCGCCGCCCAAGAGCGCGGCGGCCAAGCGTGCGGCGCCGGCCAAGAGCACGGCGGCCAAGCGCACGTTCACGCGATCGACCGGTGGCGGCACGGCGGCCGGCGGGATTCGGACCGGACGGGGTACGGGTCGGTCGGTCCGCAGTTCGCAGGTGATCTCGTCGACCATGGATCGGCCGGAGCGGCCGGGGCGGAGTCTGATCACGGCGAACCACGAGGTGATCAAGCGCTGGGCCCGGGACCGCGGGGCGAAGCCGGCGACCATCGCCGGCACCGAGCGGGATGGTCGGGCGGGGGTGTTGACCTTCAACATTCCCGGATACCGGGAAAGCAGCCGGATCCGCGAGATCACCTGGGATGAGTGGTTCTACACCTTTGACCTGCGGCGACTGAACCTGATTTATCAGGAACAGTTGCGAGACGGTCGGCAGAGCAACTTCTTCCGGACCGAGTCACCCGATCGGGAAGACGGTTGAGGTGTTTGCGGGAATGGCCGGCGGGTAGACGGCTGTTGCCAACGGACGAGGCCGGAGCAGCGGATACTCGCCAGTTGTGACCGGCGAGACAGCCGTTCTGGGTTGAATCCAGAATCCGGGCGAACTAGCTTTATTGCACCGCGCCACGTTTGGAAACGTTCGGGGGAGCGGCGGATCGATCAGATCCGCGCACCAGACGAGGCGCGAGGGGACGGGTGGAATAACCGTTGGGGGACGGTTCCCACCTGTTTGGACCGGCGGCGTGAGCGGGCGATGCTTACGGGGGTGAGTGTTGCCCGCCGCCGCCGGCCCCGCCGGCAGGCGCCCACCACGACCTCAGGGACGTGGTGGGCGCTTTGCGTCGTTATCCGGTCGGTACGCGGTCTGCGGCGTTCTTCGGTTCCGGGTCGGTGACCCGGCGCAGGGCGGCCACGTGCCGCTCCCGGGGCGGTCCGGCGAGGAGGTGCCCGAGCGCGGCCAGTAGGCCCAGCCCACCCACGATCAGCCAGTGCCGGTCGCCGAGGTGCTGAAGGCTCACCCCGCCGAGGGTGGGCGCGACGAACGCCGCGGCCGGGAAGGTCAGGTAGAAGACCGACTGGTAGCGCGCCCGTAGCTGTGGTGGTGCCAGGTCGGCGTTGATCTGTGCGTTGGGCGGGGCGGCGAGCATCGAACCGACCGTCCAGATCACCGCGGCACCCAGGTAGACGGCCAGTTCGTCGGCGATGGCGAGCGCCCCGAAGCCGAGCGCGAGCAGCGCGGTGGAGGCGGCCAGTACGACGTCCTTGCGGTGCCTGTCGATCAGTCGGGGCACGAACAGCTGCCCGACCACGATCAGCGCGCCTCCGAGCGCCACCACCAGCCCGTACGCCGATGGCCCCAGGCCGTCCGCGCGCATGGCCAGCGGCATGATCGTCGACGTCTGCATGGTGAGTACGGCCAGCACGAAGGTGAGCCCGACGAAGACCAGGAAGGTGCGGTCGGTGAGCGCGGTGTGCAGTCCCGGTCGACGCACCCGGACGGACCTCGGTGCCGCGCGGGTGGCGGGCGGAAGGCCGGCGGCCGGCTGGGCCAGCCGCAGGGTTTCCGGCACCTTCCAGGCGATCACGGCGGCGGCGGTGAGGGTGGCACCCGCGTCGACCAGGAACAGCGCCGTGAAGCTCGCCTCGGCCAGGATGCCGGCGAGCAGCGAGGCGACCGCCATGCCCAGGTTGAACGCCCAGAACTGGAGGTTGAACGCCCGCGAGCGGCGCTCGGCGGGCACCACGTCGACGATCGCGGCGACGAACGCCGGGCTGGGCATCGAGTGGACCACGCCGATCAGCGCGGAGAGCACCGCGATCAGCAGCAGTGGCCGGGTGAAGGCGAGCGCCACCATCAGGCCGACAGTGGCCAGGTGCGCGGCGAGCAGGGTTGCCCGGCGTCCCCAGCGGTCGGCGAGCACCCCGCCGAACAGGACGCCGGCCGCCCCACCGGCCCCGTACGCGCCGACCACGGTGCCGGCCAGACCTTCGCTCGCGCCGCGTACGTCGGTGAGGTAGAGCGACAGGAACAGCATGGCGAACGCGCCGGCCCGGTTGATCAGGAGGCCGGCCCAGAGGTACCAGAAGGTGGCGGGGAGCCCGCCTGCGGTGTCGTCCCACCAGCGCCGCAGGGCGTGCACCCGACCTCCCGACAGTTCAGACTGTTAACTGTTTCCACTGCACAGTAGGAAGTCCGGCCCCGACACGCCAGCCGTTAAGCCTCGGCGGGCAACGGTGACCGGGTCGCGGTGGCCGGTGCCAGTGCCTCACCGGAACGGCGCAGCGCGGCTGCCCGCCGCTCCCGGGCCGGGCCCGACACCAGGTGGGCGACAGCGGTCAGGAGGCCGAGCGCGGCGCAGCCGTACCAGAGCGTGTCATTGCCGGCATGCTCGCGGACCAGGCCACCGAGGATCGGCGCGCTGGCCCCGGCGATCTGCCACGAGAGGGAGAACACGCCCTGGTAGCGCCCGCGTAGCTCGGCCGGGGAGAGTTCGGCGATCAGCGTGGAGTTGGAGGGCGAGTTCAGCATCTCGCCGACCGTCCAGATCAGCACTGTCAGCCCGTAGAACCAAGCCGTGCCGGCGAACGCGGTCAGCCCGAACCCCACGCCCATCACCACGGAGGCCAGCGCGAGCACGTGCGAGCGGCTCCGGCCCCGGATCAGTCGGGGTACGAAGAGTTGGCCGACCACGATGAGGATGCCGTTGAGCGCGATCACCGAGCCGTAGGTGGCCGGGCTCAAACCGTCGTCGCCCATCGCGATCGGCAGCATCGAGATGTGCTGGAGGAACACCAGCGCGGCGAACAGGTTGAGCGCCACGAAGCCGAGGTAGACCCGGTCGGTGAGAATCGTGCGCAGGGCACCGCGTGGGGCAGCCTTCGTGGCGGTGGCGGGGCCGACCTGGCGGGTCTCCGGCACCTTGCTGAAGATGATCAGCGCGGTGATCAGCATGGTGGCCGCGTCGACCACGAACAGCAGCAGGTAGTTGGCCTGCGCGGCGAGACCGGCGAGGACGGCGGCGCAGGCGAAGCCCAGGTTGATCGCCCAGTAGTTGAGCGAGAAGGCGCGCAGTCGGTCCTTGGCTGGGACGACGTCGATCATCATCGCCCCGAACGCGGGCCGGGCCGCCTCGGCGAACATGCCGAGCAGCAGTGCGCCCAGCGCCACCGCCCAGAGGTCCCGGGCCAGCCCGAGCGCGAGCATCATGGCCGCCGCGCCCACGTGCGCGGTCAGCAACGTCGGTCGGCGGCCCCACCGGTCCGCGAGAGTGCCTCCGGCGGTGGTGCCGAACGCCCCGCCGACGCCCCAGAGGCCAATCACCAGGCCGGCCTGGGAGGCCGAGAAGCCACGTTCCTGGGTCAGGTAGATCGCGAGGAAGACCAGGACGAACGAGCCGAGCCGGTTGATCAGGGTGCCCGACCACAGGTACCAGAAGGTGGTCGGTAGGCCGCCGGTGGTGTCCCGGAACCAGCTCCGCATCGTCCGCATATGGCGCCCCGCTTGCAAGTAATGACCGATGTGACTGCTGCGCCTTACAACCCTAGTGGCGGGCGGATCCGCTGGTCACCCGCTTTTTCACGTGGTGGTCGTCACGACGGCTGCCCGCGTGTCCCCGCAGCGGTTGAGGCAGGATGATCCGCATGACTGCGAGCGAAGGGCCCACCATCGGGACGCTGGTCCTGCTGCGACACGGTGAGAGCGACTGGAATGCCAAGAACCTCTTCACCGGTTGGGTCGACGTCGACCTGACCGAGAAGGGCGAGGGCGAGGCGCGGCGCGGCGGCGAACTGCTGCGCGAGCACAGCCTCCTGCCGGACGTCGTGCACACCAGCGTGATGCGCCGTGCGATCCGCACCGCCGAGCTGGCGCTCAACGCCGCCGACCGGCACTGGATCGCGGTGCGCCGGTCGTGGCGGCTCAACGAGCGGCACTACGGCGCCCTGCAGGGCAAGAACAAGAAGCAGACCCTCGACGAGTACGGCGAGGAGCAGTTCATGCTCTGGCGCCGGTCGTACGACACGCCACCGCCGCCGATCGACGACAACGACGAGTGGTCGCAGGTCGGTGACCCGCGCTACGCGCTGCTGCCGACGGAGCTGATGCCGCGCACCGAGTGCCTCAAGGACGTCGTCGAGCGGATGCTGCCCTACTGGTACGACTCGATCGTGCCGGACATCCTGGCCGGCCGGACGGTGCTGGTGGCCGCGCACGGCAATTCGCTGCGCGCCCTCGTCAAGCACCTCGACCAGATCTCCGACGAGGCGATCGCGAAGCTGAACATCCCGACGGGCATCCCGCTGCGCTACGACCTCGACCCGCAGCTGCGCCCGCTGACCCTGGGCGGCACCTACCTCGACCCGACCGCTGCGAAGGCGGCGGCCGCGGCGGTGGCCAACCAGGGGCGCTGAGCTACCAGAAGGGGCCCCTCGTTCATCGCGCAGAGCGATGGCGAGGGGCCCCTTCTCGGTGCGTCAGTTTCCGCTGGGCGTGCTCTCCCCGGTGATCAGGTAGATCACGTGCTCGCCGGCGTTGACAGCGTGGTCGGCGAAGCGCTCGTAGAAGCGACCCAGCAGGGTGGCGTCGATGGCCGTCTCCACTCCGTACGGCCAGTCGTCGCCGAGCAGCACCGCGAACAGGTTCTTGTGCAGCTCGTCCATGGCGTCGTCGTCGCGGTCCAACTCACCGGCGAGGTCGGCGTCGGGCTTCGCCAGCACCGAACCGATCTTCACGGCCATCCGGTCGGCGATCTCGGACATCTCGGTGAAGACCGTCCGCAGCTCGGCCGGGACGGCCGGGGAGGGGTGCCGGCGCAGCGCGGTCTTCGCCACGTGCTCGGCCAGGTCGCCCATCCGCTCCAGATCGGCGGCCACGTGCAGCGCGGTGATCATCGCCCGGAGGTCGGAGGCGACCGGTGCCTGTCGGGCGAGCAGGTCGCAGACCCGCTCCTCGACGTGCCGGTAGAGGTCGTCGATCTCGGCGTCCCGCTCGATGACCGTCTCGGCGGCCTGCCGGTCGGCGGTGAGCAGGGCCCGGGTGGCCTGGCGCATGGCGGCGCGGACGCCCTCCGCCATGTCCACCAGCAGTTGGCTGACGATCTGGAGGTCGGCCCGGAACTCGTCGCGCATCATCACGTCCTGTGGTCGGTCGCCGCCGACGGGTGCCGGCGCAGGGGTTTTGAGCAGGTGCGACGCCAACGGTAGGGCGCGCGGACGGACCCCGGATGAACCACGGTGAACGACGCCAGACGTGGGGGTGAACACTTGTGTAAGTGAGGGTATTTCGTCCCGTTCTGTGTGGTAGCCAGGTTAACAATGACCCTACGATCGCCGGGTGGAGTGGGCAGTGGCGGTCATGGTGGTCGTGGCGTTGGTGGCCGGGATGGTCGCCGGTCTGCTGCTGCCCCGGTTCCTGCCGAGGCGGGACGACCGCTCCGCGTCGACGGGGAGCGTCAGCTTCCGCTGGAACAGGGGGAGGCCCGCGATAGCCGACGAGCAACAGGCGGGGCTCGGCCGCCGGACGATCGACTCGCTCCGGGCCGGTGTCGTGGTGCTGGACAACGACGACGTCCCCGTGTTGATCAATCCGGCCGCCCGCGCGATGGGGCTGTTGCGTACCGGCAGCACCCCCGGCTCGATCGCCGCGCACCCACTGATCCGCACCCTCGCCGGCCAGGTCCGACGCACCGGCGTGCGGCGCGAGATCGAGCTGGACCTGCCCCGTGGTCGCGACAGCGCGGGGGAGAACCCGCTCGGCGTGCACCTGCGGGCGATGGGCCTCGGCAACGGCTTCATCGCGGTCGAGGCGGTCGACGTGACCGAGTCGCACCGGCTGACCCGGGTGCGACGCGACTTCGTGGCCAACGTGAGTCACGAGCTGAAGACCCCGATCGGGGCCCTGCAACTGCTCGCCGAGGCGTTGCTGGACGCCACCGAGCCGGCGGACGCCGCGGCCTCCGACCTCCCCGAGGACCTGGTGGCCGCCCGCCGGTTCGCCGAGCGGATCCAGCACGAGTCGACCCGCCTCGGCCGGCTGGTACAGGAACTGCTGGAACTGACCCGGTTGCAGGGCGCTGAGCCGCAGCCGCCACCGGAGCCGGTCGCGCTGGACTGGGTGATCGCCGAGGTGGTCGACCGGACCCGCACCACAGCCTCCGCCCGAGGGGTCACGGTGGCCGTGGACGGTGAGCGTGGTCTCACCGCGTACGGCAGCGACTCCCAACTCGCCACTGCGGTGGCGAACCTGGTGGAGAACGCCATCAACTACTCGGGTGAGGACACCACGGTCCGAGTCACCCTGCGGGGCGACGACGAGCACGTCGAGGTCGCCGTCGCCGACCAGGGCATCGGTATCGCCCCCACCGACGTCGACCGCATCTTCGAACGGTTCTACCGGGCCGACCAGGCCCGCTCCCGTGCCACCGGCGGCACCGGGCTCGGCCTGGCGATCGTGAAACACATTGCGAGCAACCATGGCGGACGGGTCGAGGTGTCGAGCACTCTTGGTGGTGGATCGACGTTCACCCTCCGGCTGCCCGCCAGTCCACCGGATGACCTCCTGGCGACACTGCCGCCGGTTGGGATCGAGTCCGGTCCGACTGGGCTACGGCAGGTCTGACAGCAAATGGAAAGGAAATCCCCGTTGAGCCGCGTTCTCGTGGTCGAGGACGAGGAGTCGTTCTCCGACGCCTTGTCGTACATGCTCCGTAAGGAGGGCTTTGAGGTTTCGGTCGCTGCGACCGGCACCGACGCCCTCACCGAGTTCGACCGGACCGGCGCCGACATCGTGCTGCTCGACCTGATGTTGCCCGAGATGTCGGGCACCGAGGTCTGCCGGCAGTTGCGGCAGCGCTCTGCCGTGCCGATCATCATGGTCACCGCCCGGGACAGCGAGATCGACAAGGTTGTCGGGCTGGAGATCGGTGCCGACGACTACGTGACGAAGCCGTACTCGCCGCGGGAACTGGTCGCCCGGATCCGGGCGGTGCTGCGCCGGCAGAGCCCGGAGGTGGCGGAGGCGGGTGCGCCGACGCTGGCCGCCGGCCCGGTGCGGATGGACATCGAACGGCACGTGGTGACCGTCGACGGCGGTGCGGTGCAGCTGCCGTTGAAGGAGTTCGAACTGCTGGAGCTGCTGCTCCGCAACGCCGGCCGGGTGCTCACCCGAGGCCAGCTCATCGACCGGGTCTGGGGTGCCGACTACGTCGGTGACACCAAGACGCTCGACGTGCACGTCAAGCGGCTGCGCTCCAAGATCGAGCCGGAGCCGTCCGCGCCGCGGTTCATCGTGACCGTCCGGGGTCTGGGCTACAAGTTCGAGCCGTGATCGGCGTACGCGAAGGGGGCCCGCGCGCGACGCCGGCCCCCTTCGGCCTGTTCCCGCTCGGTCAGCGGACGACCTTGGTGTTGAAGTTGGCGGTGTCGAGTCACAGAGGTGTCGGTATGCAGCTCTCTCTGGACGCCCGGAGGGTGGCAGTGTGGTTGGCAGTCCTTTGGAGCTGATGTCACAAACAAATCATCCGCCGTCGCCGGCTGGTGTCTTCCGCTGATGCCATGAACGATTCAGCTCCAAAGCGCCCTCGACCCATGTCCTGTCCTCTCGTCGGCGGGGGCCGTCGCAAGGCCGTCGCGAAGTCGTCGTGCCACGGTCGCGCGGCCCCTGCGACGTCGCCGGTGTGCTGGACGGGGACCCACTGATCGCCGACGCGGCCCAGCGCAGCGCCCGCACGCTTGTCGACGACGCCCTGCGCTGATCAGCTACAGCTCGTCGGCGGGGTGCGGGGCGATCATGCCCTGCCGCGTCCGGGCCGCGCACAGCTCGGCCAGTCGCTCGTACGCGGCAGCGCCGATCAGGGCGGTCAGCTCCGGCCCGTACGACAGGTACATCGGCTCGGCGCCGACGTGCGCGTCCGTCGAGGACGTGCACCACCAGTCCAGGTCGTGCCCGCCGGCTCCCCAGCCCCGCCGATCGAACTCGGACAACGTGGAGACCAGCACCTTGGAGTTGTCCGGTCGCTTCACCCAGTCCTGATCGCGGCGGATCGGCAGCTGCCAACAGACGTCCGGCTTGTACTCCAACGGGTGCACCCCGTCGCGCAGCGCCTGCGCGTGCAGCGCGCAACCGCCCCCACCGGCGAAGTCCGCGTCGTTGAGGAACACGCACGGACCGTCGGCGCCCTGGGTGGCGGTGCGGCGGGCCGGGTTCTTGCCGTCGATGGTGTCCTCGTCGGTCCAGTTCTTGAACCCGCGCCGGAAATGCTGCCAGGTCGACGGGGTGAGCCGCCGGACGGCGTTGCGAACCCGCTTCTCGTCGTCCGAGTCGGTGAAGAACGCCCCGTGCGAGCAGCAACCGTCCGCGGCCCGGCCGGCGATGATGCCGTGGCAGCCCTTGCCGAAGATGCAGGTCCAGCGGGAGAGCAACCAGGTCAGGTCGGCCCGGATCAGGTGCGTCTCGTCGGCGGGGTCGGTGAACTCGATCCACTCCCGAGGGAAGTCCAGGGGCACCTCACGGCTACGCGGGTCACCCGGGTCGTCCACCAGCACACGGAGCTCCATCGTCACTCGGCCCAGCGTACGCGCGGTGCCGTCCGCAGGTCGGTGAGCCGCGCAAACGTGTTGCGCCTAGGGTCTTCACCATGCGACTGGGTGTCCTCGACGTCGGATCCAACACGGTGCACCTCCTGGTGGTGGACGCGCACCACGGGGCGCACCCGTGGCCGGCGCACTCCGAGAAGGTGGTGCTCCGGCTGGCCGAGCAGATCGGCCCCGACGGCGCACTGACCGAGGCGGGTGCGGACGGCCTGGTCAAGGCGGTGGGCATGGCGAAGGCGGCGGCCACCGGGCTGGCGACCGACGACCTGATCGCGTTCGCCACGTCAGCGGTGCGCGACGCCACCAACGCGGCCGAGGTGCTGGCCCGGGTCCGCGACGAGACCGGCGTACGCCTGGCGGTGCTCTCCGGCGCGGACGAGGCGCGGATGACCTTCCTGGCCGTACGACGGTGGTTCGGTTGGTCCGCGGGCCGGCTGCTGGTGCTGGACATCGGTGGTGGCTCGTTGGAGATCGCCGCCGGCATCGACGAGGACCCGGACGTCGCGGTCTCTCTTCCGCTCGGTGCCGGCCGGCTGACCCGCGAGCGGCTGCGGGTCGATCCGGCCAGCGCGGCCCCGCCGTCGGCAGAGGCCGTCGACAAGCTCCGGGAGTACGTGGACGGCCGGCTCGACAAGGTCGTCGACCAGATGACGGAGGTGGGCTGGGGCCGGGCGGTGGCCACCTCGAAGACGTTCCGGACCCTGGCCCGACTGGCCGGGGCGGCCCCGTCCGGTGCCGGGCTGTGGGCGCGACGCAGCCTGACCCGGGCCGGCCTTCGGCAGGTCATCGGTTTCATCCGGCACATCCCACCGGCGCAGTTGATGGAGCTGGAGGGGGTCAGTGCGGGTCGGGCCCACCAGTTGTTGGCCGGTGCCGTGGTCGCCGAGGCGGTGATGCGCCGCCTGGACCTGGAGTCGCTGGACATCTGCCCGTGGGCGCTGCGGGAGGGTGTCATCCTTCGTCGGCTCGATCAACTTGAGCCGATCTGACCCCACGACCGTTTTGGGACTGTTTGCCGGCGCTCGTCACGATGCCCCCGGCGTCGCCGGGCTACGCTGGCTGATGTGACTTCCCGCGTTCCCGTGCTCCTGTCCAGCTCGTCGGTCTTTCCCGAGCCGACCGCGGCGGCGTTCCAACTGGCCGCGGCGCTCGGCTACGACGGCGTCGAGGTGATGGTCTGGACCGACGTGGTCAGCCAGGACGCGGGCGCGCTGCGCGGCCTCTCCACGCACTACGACGTCCCGGTGCTCTCGGTGCACGCGCCCTGCCTACTGGTCACCCAGCGGGTGTGGAGCCCGGACCCGTGGGAGCGCCTGCGCAAGGCCGCCGAGCTGGCCGAGACGCTTGGCGCGCCGACCGTCGTGGTGCACCCACCGTTCAGCTGGCAGCGGGACTACGCGCGCAACTTCGCCGAGGGTCTGGCCACCGTCGCGGACCGGTTCACCGGGCTGCGCTTCGCGGTGGAGAACATGTACCCGGTACGCATGGCGGGCCGACAGTTCGTCCCGTACGTGCCCGGCTGGGACCCGACCGACACCGGCTACCCGTCGTACACGCTGGATCTGTCGCACTGCGCGGCGTCGCACAGCGACCCGCTGGAGATGGCCGACCGGATGGGTGCCGGGCTGGCGCACGTGCACCTCGGTGACGGCACCGGCGAGGGCCGCGACGAGCACCTGGTGCCCGGGCGCGGCACCCAGCCCTGCGGGGAGCTGCTCTCCTCGCTCGCCGGGCGGGGTTTCACCGGGTCGGTGGCGGTGGAGGTCGCCACCCGGGGCGCGAAGAGCCGCGCGGTGCGCGAGGCGGACCTGCGCGCCGCGCTGGAGTTCGCCCGCCAGCACCTGACCGCGTCGTCACCTGTCGACGCCTGACCCGTCCGCCCCGCCCGGGGCGGTGGCGGTGTCAGCGGACCGGTGAGAGGGAGTCGACGCCGGCGGTCGGCTGCGCTGCGACAGTCACCTGCTCGCCGACCGCGGCCCGCTTGCGGGCCCGGTGCGCCGCCACGTGCGAGCGGGTGGCGCACCGCTCCGAGCAGAACCGCCGGCAGCAGTTGGACGACGTGTCCAGGTAGACGTTGCCGCACCGCTCGTCGGCGCAGACCCCGAACCGGGCGCTGCCGTACTCGCAGAGCCAGACCGACAGCCCCCAGACCGCGCCGGCCAGGTATTCGGCGCTGACCGAGGCACCCCGACTGGTCACGTGCATGTGCCAGTCGCTGGAGTCGTGCCCGGAGATGCGCGGCTGCACCGGGAACGCCTCAAGCAGCGCGTTCAGCTCGGTGACCGCCTGGGCGTCCCGCCCCGAGGTGCCGTACTCGAAGACGTCGCGCAACCGCTTCTGGGCCCGGCGGAAGATCGCGACGTCCCGGTCCGCGACCTCGTCGCGCATCCAGGCGTTCTCGTCGGGGAAGAGGGCCCGCAGGTCGTCGAGGTCGTCCAGGCGGGCGTTGACCAGGTCAACGCCGGTCCGGGCGTACGCGTCGAAGTTCACGCCCTCAAAGGTAGACGACTCACGCGGCGCGTGGCGCGTCGATGTAGTGCGGCAGGAACCGCGCGTAGCCGTCGGTGATCAGACTGGCGCTCTCCCGCACCCCCACACCGGCCGACTCGCCGTCGACGATCCAGCTGCCCAGCACCATCCGGTTGCCGGCGAACTGCGGCAACGCCCGGAACTCCTGGTAGCACCAGCCCTCGTCGCCGTAGATCCCCGGGTTGGTGATCTCCTCGCCGGCGGTGACGATGCGCACCGAACCGCCCTCGCGGCCGAGCAGCGGCTTGGCCACGTACTCCGGCATGCCGCGCGGCGAGTCGAGATACGCCGGGAGCAGGTACTCGTGGCCGGGGTACAGCTCCCAGAGGACCGCGAGCAGCGCCTTGTTGGAGAGCAGCAGTTTCCACGCCGGCTCGATCCAGGTGGTGGGTGTGCCCGGGGCCAGGGCCGCCGGCCCGTACGGCTCGGCCAGCATCCACTCCCACGGGTAGAGCTTGAAACAGGTGGTCACCGGTCGGTCGTCGGCGTCGACGAAACGTCGGCCGTCCCAGCCGATCTCCTGGATGGGCTGCAGCTCGACGTCCAGGCCGGCCTGGCGGGCGGTCTCGGCGAGGTAACCGGCGGTCATGTGGTCCTCTCCGGACTCCTCCTCGTTCGACCAGAGCACGTGCACCAGCGGGTCGTGCAGCCCGGCCCCGATCTTGGCCCAGGCGCCGACCAGCCGTTCGTGCAGGCTGTTCCACTGGTCCAGATCCGGCCGGGTGTCCTCCAGCCAGTACCACTGGATGATGCTCGCCTCGACCAGCGCGGTGGGGGTGTCGGCGTTGTACTCCAGCATCTTCGGGGGCCAGGTGCCGTCGTACGCGAGGTCGAAGCGCCCGTAGAGGGTCGGTGGCGCCTCCCGCAGCGACCGGGCCACCGCCTCGGCCGCCCACTGCGGGATGCCGAACTCGGCGTACCGGTGCCGCGCCACCACGTGCTCGGCGGCGGCCACCGACATCCGGTGCAGTTCCTCGGTGGCCTCCTCCAGCCGCAGCACCTCGTCCAGGTCGAAGGCGTACGCGGCGGTCTCGTCCCAGTACGACATGATCCCGCCGTCGGGTAGTTCGGTGTCGACGTAGACCAGACCCTGGGAGCGGATGGTGGCGTCCCAGTCGGTGCGCGGGGTGACCGTCTCGCGGCGCACGTCAGCCGCCGCAGGCGGCGAGGTGGGTGCCGAACCCGCCGCGCTCGGGCAGGGCCGTCGTGGCCGGTTCCGGGGCGGTGCGGCCAGCCGCCGGGTCGCTGACCCGCATCGCCAGCGCGACGGTCCCGCCGCCGCCGACCGGCCCGAGGGCGCAGTCGTCGTCATCGTCGTCGTCCGAGGTCATGTTGCAGCCGGAGAGGGCGAGCGCGAGAGCGGTGAGCGCGCCGAGTTGCACGGAGGCCGATCGGAGCCGGCGGCGGGGGCGTTGGTCCACGGCATCGTTGTAGCCGATCGACGCCAGCGCCGCCGCCCCGCCCCGGGTCGAGGTGGCCCCGCCGCCCCTCGGCGGGGGCCCTGGCAGGGGCGTTACGCTCGGCTCATGCTCCGTTCCGTCATCCTCGCCGCCTCCCGGTCATCCCAGGTCGAGCGGCTCGTCGCGACCGCCCCGTACACCCGGGACGTCGTCCGCCGGTTCGTCGCCGGCGCCGCCACCGACGACGCGTTGCGCGCGACCCGCGGGCTCGTCGACGACGGCCTCGCGGTCACCCTCGACCACCTCGGTGAGGACACCGTCACCCCCGAGCAGGCCACCGCCACCCGCGACGAGTACCTGAAGTTGCTGAAGATGCTCGCCGGTGCGGGGCTCACCCCGGCCGCCGAGGTCAGCGTGAAGCTGTCCGCCCTCGGCCAGATGTTCGACGAGCAGTTGGCGTACGACAACGCGCGGGCGATCTGCGCGGCGGCCGACGCGGCGGGCACCACTGTCACCCTGGACATGGAGGACCACACCACCACCGACTCGACGTTGGAGGTGCTGAGCCGGCTGCGCAAGGATTTCCCGTCGACCGGCGCGGTGCTCCAGGCGTACCTGCGCCGGACCGAGTCGGACTGCCGGGAGCTTTCCTCGGCCGGGTCGCGGGTGCGGCTGTGCAAAGGCGCCTACAAGGAACCGGAGTCGGTGGCGTACCAGTCGGCCCGCGAGGTGGACAAGTCGTACGTGCGCTGCATGAACATCCTGATGTCCGGCGACGGGTACCCGATGCTGGCCACCCACGACCCGCGCATGATCGCCATCGGTGAGGACCGGGCCCGCTGGTTCGACAGGGGGCCGGAGCGCTTCGAGTTCCAGATGCTCTACGGCATCCGCCCCGAGGAGCAGGCCCGGCTGGCCGGCGAGGGCTACACGGTGCGCACCTACGTCCCGTACGGCGACGAGTGGTACGGCTACCTGATGCGTCGGCTCGCCGAGCGCCCCGCCAACCTGGTCTTCTTCGGCCGCGCCCTGGTCTCCAAGAAGTAACTTCCGCGATTCGGCCGACGGGCCGGTGGCGACCGCTCGGGTCACCGCCGGCCCGTTTCGACTGTCCGGCTTGCCAACCTCGGCTAAGTGCCTTAGCTTTAAGGCTATGACAACTAGCCAGGTGCGGCGGGACGGCGGACACATCGCGTACGAGGTGCGGGGCGAGGGGCCGTTGGTCGTCCTCGCGCACGGCATGGGCGAGAACAGGGCGAGCTTCCGGCACCTCGTGCCCCTGCTGGTGGCCGCCGGTCACCGGGTCGCCTCGGTCGACGTCCGGGGACACGGGCAGTCCAGCGTCGGCTGGCCCACGTACGCCCCGGCGGAGGTCGGCAAGGACCTGCTGGCCGTGGTCCGTGACCTCGACGCCGGCCCGGCCGTACTGGTCGGCAGCTCGTCCGCCGCGGCGGCGGTGGTCTTCGCCGCCACCGACGCACCCGAGCTGGTCACCGGCATCGTGCAGATCGGCGCGTTCGTCGGTCAGCCGAAGCTCAACCCGATGCTGCGGATGGCGATGTGGTCCGTGCTGCACAGCCCCCGACTGTTCGGGATGTTCCACAACACCCTGTTCCCGGTGCGCCGACCCGCCGACGACGCGGCCTACCGTCGCTCCATGGTGGCCAACCTGCGCGAACCCGGCCGGATGGCCGCGACCCGCGGCGTGATCGCACCGGCCGAGCCGCACTGGACAGCCCGCGCCCCGCAGGTGCGGCAACCGGTGCTGGTGCTGATGGGGTCCAAGGACCCGGACTTCCCCGACCCGGGAGCCGAGGCACGAGCCGCCCGGCGGCTCTTCGGCACCGCCGAAGCCCGGATGATCGAGGAGTCCGGCCACTACCCGCACGCCGACCAGCCGCAGCGCACCGCCGAGGAACTGCGCGGCTTCCTGGCGGTGTGCGCCGGTGCCTAGGGTCGGCCTCAACCAGCAGACCGTCGTACGGGAGGCCGCCCGGCTGGCCGACGAGGTCGGCTTCGGCCAGCTCACCCTCGCCGCGCTGGCCAGCCGGCTCGGTGTCGCGCTGCCCAGCCTCTACAAGCACGTGCGGGGGGCGGACGCGCTGGCCCAGAAGCTTGCCGCGCTGGCCACCGCCGAGCTGGCCACCGAGATGACCACCGCCGCCGTCGGCCGCTCCGGTGGCGACGCGCTCCGCGCCATGGCGGACGCCTACCGTGGCTACGCCCACCGACACCCCGGCCGCTACCCGGCCACCCAGCGGGTGCCCGACCCGGCCGACCCGGAACACGTCGAGGCCGGCGAACGCGCCGTCGGTGCCGTCGTCGCGGTCCTTCGGGGCTACGGGCTCACCGGCGACGACGCGGTGGACGCCACCCGCGCGCTGCGCAGCGCTCTGCACGGCTTCGTGACCCTGGAGGCCGCCGGTGGCTTCGGTCTGCCCCGCGACGTCAACCGCTCGTACCAGCAGTTGATCGCGAGCATGGACATCTCCTTCCGCTCCTGGCCGGGCACCGGCGCGTGAGCTGGCGGCCGGGGCGGCCTCGCCGCGTCCAGGTATTGGTCGTACCCTTCGGCGGGTGACTGACGAGGTGCAGCGGCCAGCACCACGGCGGCTCTGGCCGCTGTGGACGGTGCTCGTGGTGGTGTTCCTGCTGCTGGGCTGCGGCCTGCCGGCGGCGCTCGTCGTCGGAGTGATACGGGAGACCGGCGCGCGCCCCACCGTCAGCCGGGTCGGCGCCTCGGCTGCCGACGACCCGGCCACCGCCGTGGCCCGCGGGTTGTCCGACCGGATCACCGCCCAGCTCCACCGTCAGTCCGCGGCGCTCCTCGCCGGCGACCGCGCGGGTTTCCTCGCCGTCGCCGACCCCGTCGCCCACAACGACCTGCGCCGACGCTTCGCCGCGCTTCGCGAGCTGAAGGTGACCGGGTGGCGGGCCGAGCCGAGTGGTCTGCCCGTGCCGGTCATCGGCAAGCCCGGCGAGTGGCGGCTGCTGGTGCGCTTCCAGTACTGCTTCGTCACGCCGAACTGTCGGCCCAGCCCAGTGCTGATCGGCACCCGGTGGCGGGAGAACGGTGACCAGCCCCTGATGGTCGCCATGGAGGAATCCAAGTCGGTGGAGACCGGCACCCGACCGTGGGAGATCAGCGACCTGGCGGTCGCCGTCGGCGCGCGGACCATCGTCGCCACCACGCCGGCGCTGCGCGGCAAACTGCCCGGCCTGCTCGCCCAGGCCGAGGCGGCGGCCAAGGTCGCCGACGGGTACGCGGTGACCGGGTCACCGCCGGACCGCTACCGGATCTTCTACGCCGGGCGCACCGAGTGGCAGCGCTGGTACGGCGGGGAACGCCCAGAATGGACCGGCGGTTACGCGGTGACAGTGGGCGGCGGCCACCACGAGGTGGTGCTCAACGCCGAAGGGCTCACCAACAGCGGCACCGACGACCTGCTGCGGCACGAGCTGACCCACGCGGCGTCGTTGCCGGAGCGCGGCTACCCCGGCAAGCTCACCTGGTGGTTGGTGGAAGGGCTTGCCGAGTTCGCCGGTGCCGGCGGCCAGGCGGTCGACAGGTACGAAGGGATCGCCGACGTCCGCAAGATGGTCCGGGGCGGCTGGGACGGCAAGTTGGAGGGCATCAACCCCGCTGACGATGCCCCGGCCGAACGGGTCGCCGGCAGCTACGGCATCGGCTACCTGGCCGTTCGGCACCTCGTCGACAGGTACGGGCCGCTGCGGCTGCTCACCTTCTTCAAGACCGTGGTGCACGACGGCAGGACCCTCGACGTGGCGTCCGAGAAAGCGTTCGGCGAGCAGTGGTCGACACTGCACGACGAGTGCGTGGCGTACGTCCGCGCCACCGCCGGCTGACGCAGCTCAGAGGTGGTGCGAGGGCACGCCGTACCATCGATGGGGTGCGCCGCACCCAGTCGTCACGGCCCGCCGGCACCACGCGGCCCCGCCTGCTCGTCGCCCTGACCGCCGTCGTCGTCCTCACCGCCACCACCGCCGCGTCCTGCGGCGACGAAGGCCCCGACCTCGCGTTGGCGTCGGCCGCCCGTAACCCGGTCACCGAGGTGATCGACGCCCCGGCCACGGTCACGGCCCGCGCCGCCGCCACCCTCACCGCTCCCGCCGACGGCACCCTGGCCAGCCTGCGCGTCCAGCCTGGACAGCGGGTCAAGCGCGGACAGGTGCTGGCCGTTGTCGACTCACCGAGTGCACAACAGCGTCTCCGCCAGGCGAAGGAGGCGCTGTCCGCCGCGAAGCGCGCTGGCCGGGGCGTCGGAGCGGGCAGTCTGACCAGCAGCCGGCGCGGCACCGACAAGGCCGCCGACGAGGCGTTCGACGCGGCCCGCAAGGCCGCCGAGAAGATCGCCGACCCGCAGTTGCGGGACGCGCTGCTGACCCAGGTGACGTCCGCTCAGAAGCAGTACGCCGCTGCCGCGCGCAGCGCCGACCAGGCGGTCCGGGCGGTGCAGCGGGGGATCAACGGATTGAGCTCCGCCGTCGGCGCGCTCTCCGCGGCGCAACGGCTCCAGGCCCAGCAGGCGTACGACCTGGCGAAGGCGACTGTCGACGCGCTGACCCTGCGCGCCCCGATCGCGGGGGTGGTGCAGCCGGGCGGCACCCGGGCCGGCGGCGGCGCGAGCGCCGGTCTGGCCGGGCTGTTGGAGCAGGCCGGGGGCGCCGGCCTCGACCCGTCCGTGCTGACCCCCGGTCAGGGCGGCCCGCCCGCCGGGGTGGACGACGCGGTGGTGGTCGGCGGCCTGGTCACCGCCGGCGCGCCGGTGCTGACAGTCGTGGACACCGGGCAGTTGGGTCTGCTCGCCGAGGTGGACGAGACCGACGTGCTCCTCGTCAAGGCCGGCGTGCCGGCAACTGTCGAGTTGGACGCCGTCACCGGTGCCAGCTACGACGCCACCGTCCGGTCGGTCGACGTGCTGCCCACCAGCTCCGCGCAGGGTGGGGTCACCTATCGGGTACGGCTGGCGCTGGGTGCCGGAAAGCTGGCCGAGGACGAGCCGGCCCCGACGCCCCGCCCCGGCATGAACGCGATCGTTCGCCTGCGGGTACGTGAGGCTGTCGACGCGGTGACCGTCCCCGCCTCGGCGGTGTTTTCCGCCGACGGCCGGGACGCGGTCTGGGTGGTCCGCGACGGCAAGGCCGGCCGGGCGTCGGTGACGGTGGGCGTCCAGGGGTCCGACCTGGTGCAGATCCTCGACGGGGTGCAGCCCGGCGACCGGATCGTGGTGCGCGGCGCTGACCAGGTTCGCGACGGCCAGGAAGTCCGGTGAGCGAACCCGCCGGAGCGGGTCCGCGCGGCGACCGGTCGCACCAGGAGCGCGCCCCGGCCATCGAGGCGGTGGACGTGTCCCGGACGTACCAGCTCGACGGGGTGTCGGTGGCGGCGCTGCGCGGGGTGTCGTTGACCGTGCAGCCGGGGGACTACGTGGCCCTGGTCGGGCCGTCCGGGTCGGGCAAGTCCACCCTCATGCACCTCCTCGGTGGGCTGGACCGGCCCACGGGTGGCCGCCTGGTGATCGGCGGGCGGGACGTCAACGCCCTCGCCCCACCGGAGATGGCGACCCTGCGCAACGAGACGATCGGCTTCGTGTTCCAGGCGTTCCACCTGCTGCCGCGTACCTCGGCGGTGGAGAACGTGGCCCTGCCCCTGGTCTACCGGGGGGTGTCGGCCCGGCAGCGGCGGGAGCGGGCGGCGGCGATGCTGGGCCGGGTCGGCCTCGGGCACCGGCTGGACCACCGGCCCAACCAGATGTCCGGCGGTGAGCAGCAGCGGGTGGCGATCGCCCGCGCGCTGGTCACCGAGCCGACAGTGCTGCTGGCCGACGAACCGACCGGCAATCTGGACAGTGTCACCGGCGCCGCCGTGCTGGAGCTGTTGGAGCAGTTGAACGCGGAGTCCGGGGTGGCGCTGGTGATGGTCACCCACGACCAGGAGGTCGCGGCCCGCGCCCACCGCCGCATCACCATGCGCGACGGGGTGGTCGTGGCGGACAGCGCCGACCCGCACTCCGCCCATGATCGACCGCCGTCCGTTGATCACGGTCGACCTGCGACACTGGTCCCCGCTCCCAGCGCGGAGCCCCGGTCCGCGTCCGGAAGCGGCCCGGGGCACCCGTCCGGTGGCTCCGGTGGCGCCGCCGGAGCCACCGGGCGCCTTCCGCATGAGACCGAGCAGCCAGAGGTCGACCCGCGCGGGGCGCGCGACGCGGCTGCCGGTGAGCGCGCAGCCGAGCGTCCCGGGGGTATGGCGTGAGGGTCGCCGAGGCGTGGCGGGTGGCGTTGGATGCCCTGCGGGCCAACCGGCTGCGCAGCGCGCTGACCATGCTCGGGGTCATCATCGGGGTGGCCTCCGTGGTGCTGCTGGTGGCCATCGGCACCGGCACCAAACAGAAGGTCGAGCAACAGGTCGAGGGCCTCGGCTCCAACCTGCTGCTGGTCGTCCCCGGTCGGATCGAGGTGGGCAACGCGCCGGTCGTGTCGCCGCTGACCCTCAAGGACGTGGACGCGGTCAGCCGGGTCGTCGGTGACCCCGAGCGGGTGGCGGTCACCGTCGCGTCCGGGGCGACAGCGCGGGCCGGCGGCCGTTCCGACTTCACCACCGTGCAGGGCGTCCTGGAGACCACCCCGGCGGTGTTCACCCGGTCGCTGGCCCGGGGCCGCTACCTCACCGGCACCGACGTGGACACCAGTCGTCGGGTGGCGGTGCTCGGCGACTCGGTGGCCCGCGCGCTCTTCCCCGACCGGGACCCGCTCGGCCAGCAGGTGGCACTCGCCGGGGTGCGGTTCCGGGTGATCGGCGTCTTCGCGCCGCTCGGGCAGAGCCTCGGCGTGGATCGGGACGATGAGGTGCACGTGCCGGTGACCGCCGCGCAGCGACTCTGGGGCACCCAGCGGGTCGACGGCATCGCGGTGAAGGCACCGGACCGGGAGCGCATCGACGAGCTGGGCGAACGGATCGTCGCCGAGCTGAACCGCCGCCACCCGGACACCGAGTTCAGCGCTGTCACCCAGCAGCAGATCCTCGGCGTGCTCGGCGACATCCTCGGTGTCCTCACCGGTGTGCTGGCCGCCATCGCCGGCATCTCACTGCTCGTCGGTGGCGTCGGCGTCTCCAACATCATGTTGGTCAGCGTTCGGGAGCGGACCCGGGAGATCGGGCTGCGCAAGGCCGTGGGTGCACGTCCCCGCGACATCGGCGTGCAGTTCCTGCTGGAAGCGGTCCTGCTCACCACGATCGGCGGGGTCACCGGGATGGCGCTGGGCGTGGGAACCGCTCTGCTGGTCGACGCGCTGTCGCCGATCCCGGCCGCGATCACCTGGTGGTCGCTGGCGCTCGCCTTCGGCGTGTCGGCGGTGGTGGGCATCGTCTTCGGGGTGGTTCCCGCGCAGCGCGCCGGCCGCCTCGACCCGGTCGTCGCGCTGCGCACCGAATGAGCACCGCCGGAACAACCGGACGGTGCACGCGCGCGGGCGGATACCGGGAGCACGGATCGGGTGAACCGGCCACCGAAATATGATCAGTTGCAGGAAGGGATCGCGCCGGTCACAACCGCCCCGCTACCGTACTGGTAACACGCGCGTCGCCGGCCCGGCCCGGAGCATCCGTCGGGTTGGCACGCGCCGGGCATGGGATGGGTCGGTGAGCCATGGCCGGGTCACAGTCCGACGGACGGCTGTCGGAGGTCAAGTTCCTGACCGTTGCGGAGGTGGCGACGGTCATGCGGGTGTCGAAGATGACTGTCTATCGCCTGGTGCACAGCGGTGAGCTCACCGCCGTCCGGGTCGGCCGGTCGTTCCGGGTGCCCGAGCACGCGGTGCACGAATATCTCCGGGGTGCGTTTCAGGAAACCGCCTGAGCCACCACCACACCGCCCGCCACCGCCGGCTGACCGGCATCGGTGAGCGTACGGAGTGAGATCGCGAGCCGCGCAGTCGTGGACCTGAGGCGGTCGCGACGGGGGCGCGTTGGTCCGGCTGACGCCCTCCGGCTACCCTGGAGCCCGACCGAGACCCCACAGGTGCGCCCCGCCGCCCAGACTGGTCCGGTCCGTTGTCCGCAAGCGGTCGCCGTCGCCACCTGCGTGGTGTCATCCGGTCCGCCCCGCACGTTGTATCGAAAGGCTGTCGTATGGGCTCGGTGGTCAAGAAGCGCCGTAAGCGCATGGCTAAGAAGAAGCACCGCAAGCTGCTGCGCAAGACCCGCGTCCAGCGTCGCCGTCTCGGCAAGTGATCGCCGCCGGGCTCAGCGCCCGGCGTGCGTCGCTTGCCAAACTGTCGACCTCCGGAGGCTCAGGTGATCAGGCCGTGGTCGTCCCGGCTCGGTCCATCCTGCCGGCGTAGGTGCGTCAGATGACCCCCGGTGGCACCTCAGGTGCTCCGGGGGTCGTCGTCGTCACCGGAGTGGGTCGTTACCTGGGTGCCCACGTGGCGGCCCGACTGGCCGCCGACCCCCGCATCGAACGGGTCATCGGGGTGGACGCACCGGACGCCGGCACCGAGTTCACCGATCTGCTGGACCGGGTCGAACGGATCCGCGTCGACAGCGGAGCGCTCGGTGGCCTCCTCGCCGACCTGGACGTCGACGCGGTGGTACACCTCGCGCTGGTCACCTCACCCGACCCGCAGCACGGCGGCCGGTCCGCGATGAAGGACCAGAACGTCATCGGCAGCATGCAGATGCTCGCCGCCTGCCAGCGGGCACCCCGGCTGCGCAAGCTCGTGGTCCGCTCGTCGACAGCCGCGTACGGGGTGTCGTTCCGGGATCCGGCGGTGTTCACCGAGGAGACCGAGCCCCGCGAGGTGCCGCGCGGCGGTTTCGGCCGCGACATCCTCGACCTGGAGGGGTACGTCCGTGGCTTCCGGCGCCGCCGGCCCGACGTCACCGCCACCGTGCTGCGCTTCGCCCCGTTCATCGGCTCGACCGCCGACACCACGCTGACCCGTTACTTCTCGCAGCCGTTCGTGCCGACGGTCTTCGGCCGTGACCCCCGCCTGCAGTTCCTGCACTTCGACGACGCGTTGGAGGTGCTGCACCGCTCGATCGTGGAGGACCATCCGGGCACGTACAACGTCGCTGGCCCGGGGGTGCTGTCGCTGTCCCAGGCGATCCGGCGGGCCGGCCGGGTCGCCGTGCCGGTGCTGGAGCCGGGTCTGTCGGGGGCCGCCGCGCTGGCCCGCACCATGGGCTTCGGTAGCTACGGCCTGGACCAGGTCGACCTCTTCGTGCACGGCCGGGTGGTCGACACCACCCGGCTTGAGCAGGAGTACGGCTTCACGCCCCGGTCGACAGCAGCCGCTTTCGAGGACTTCATCCGCGCCCATCACGGTGGGATGGTGGTCACCCGGGGCCAGCTGGCCGCCGCCGAGAAACTTGTCCTGGACGGCATCCGGCAGGTCCGATCAGCCATGCGGGAGCGGTCATCATGAGCGCGAGGAGTGAGCCGGGTTTGCGAGCCCCGCAGTCGCGAACAAAGGTGGCCCAGTGAGCGCGAGGAGTGAGCCGGGTTTGCGAGCCCCGCAGTCGCGAACAAAGGTGGCCCAGTGAGCGCGAGGAGTGAGCCGGGTTTGCGAGCCCCGCAGTCGCGAACAAAGGTGGCGCTGTGAGCGCACCGGAGGAGGGGCGCGACCCGCAGTCGGTCGGGCGTTTCGACGTACCCCAGCAGGTGCCCGGACCGGATGCGGAGCCGGCGCGGCGCAACGGACACCGGCCGGCCGCGCAGGCCGCGCCGACCCCGACCCCGACAGCGCCCCCGACTCCGGCCGACCGGGTCGACGACGGGCTGCCCGCGGGCACCGGGCCGGCGGTGGCGGACCGGCCCGGGGACCACTGGGACCGCAAGGTCGCGAACGGGCTGGCGTTTCTGCGCCGGCGGCTCGCCGGTGACTACGAGGTCGACGAGTTCGGGTTCGACTCGGAGTTGACCGACGCGGTCTTCCACCCGTTGCTGCGGCTGCTCTACCGGGACTGGTTCCGCACCGAAGTCAGCGGAGTGGAGCATGTGCCAGTGGACGGGCCGGCCCTGGTGGTCGGCAACCATTCCGGGACGGTGGCGCTGGACGCCCTGATTCTCTCCGCGGCGCTGCACGACAAGCATCCCGCCCACCGTTACCTGCGGTTGCTCGGCGCCGACCTGGTCTTCCGGATGCCTGTCGTCTCCGAGCTGGCCCGCAAGACCGGCGGCACGGTGGCCTGCAACCCGGATGCGGAGCGGCTGCTCGGCGGCGGCGATCTGGTCGGGGTGTTCCCGGAGGGTTTCAAGGGCATCGGGAAGCTCTACGCCGACCGGTACAAGCTGCAACGCTTCGGGCGGGGCGGGTTCGTCTCGGCGGCGCTGCGCACCGGCACCCCGATCGTGCCCGTCGCCATCGTCGGCGGCGAGGAGATCTACCCGATGCTCGCCGACATCAAGCCGCTGGCGCGGCTGCTCAAGCTGCCGTACTTCCCGGTCACGCCGACGTTCCCGCTGCTCGGCCCGCTGGGCATGGTGCCGTTGCCCAGCAAGTGGCTGATCGAGTTCTGCCCGCCGATCCCCACCGCCCACCTGACCGACTCGGCGGATGACCCGCTGGTGGTCTTCAACCTCGCCGACCAGGTGCGGGAGACCATCCAGCAGACCCTGCACACGTTGCTGGAGCGACGGCCCGACCCGTTCGGCCCGTAGCCGGCGGTCCTCAGCCGGCGCGCCGGCGACGCTGCAGGGCCAGGCCGGCGGTGACCGCGCCGGCGACCAGCCCGGCCGCCGCAGTCGACGGTACGGCGATCTTGACCGCTCGCCGGCCGGTGCGGAAGTCCCGTACCTCCCAGCCCTGCTGGCGGGCCTGCCGCAGCAGAACGCCGTCCGGGTTGACGGCGACCGCCCGCCCCACCACGGAGAGCAGCGGTAGGTCGTTCGCCGAGTCGCTGTAGGCCGCGCAGCGGGTCAGGTCGAGCCCTTCCACAGCGGCGAGCTGGGTGACCGCCTCGGCCTTGGCCGGCCCGTGCATCAGGTCACCCACCAACCGTCCGGTGTACGCCCCGTCCACCACCTCGGCCACCGTGCCGATGGCGCCGGTCAGGCCGAGCCGGGCGGCGATCACCCGGCCGATCTCGACGGGGGCGGCGCTGACCAGCCAGACCCGCTGACCGGCGTCCAGGTGACGCTGCGCGAGCTGGTGGGTGCCGGCCCAGATCCGGGGCGCCATCAGCTCGTCGAAGATCTCCTCGGCGAGGTGTTCGACCTCGTTGACCCGCCAGCCCTCGACGAAGGCCAGCGCCGCCTCCTTGGCCAGTGACATGTCACCGGCGTGTTCCCGGGCGAGCAGCCGGAAGCGGAGCTGCTGCCAGGCGAACCGGGCCAGGTCGGCGGTGGTCACGTAGTTCCGGGAGGCGAGCCCACGGGCGAACCAGTAGATCGAGGCGCCCTGCATCATCGTGTTGTCCACGTCGAAGAACGCCGCGCCGGTCCGGTCGGGTGCGCTGACCGGGGCCAGGTCGGTCTCCGCCCAGCCGGCGGTGTGCCCCTCGGCGTCGGTGCTGACCGTCACCTTACGGCTGCGCGCCACGCGGTTCCCTTCCTTCCCGGTGTGACTGATGCTCCCTGGCGAGGGTATCCGCCGCAGACGGTCGACCGGCCGGGCACACAGCGAACTGTGGCGCGGCCGGTCGGACGTGCGGTATAGGGGCGCGGGTCAGCGATCGCCGGGGCAGGCGCTCGGGGCCGGGCCGAGGGCGTCGCTGGCGGTCGGTGCCGGCAGGCCGCAGGCGATTGCCGCGCGTAGGTCGTCCGAGCGTTCCCGGATGCTGTCCAGCAGCAGCAGCGATCGGTGGGTCCGGTCCCGGTCGACGCGGGTGCTCCCGTCGAGCAGGCCGCGCACCGCCCGGCGCTGGCTCGACACGAACGTGTTGAGGGTGTCCAGGCTGCCGGGCTCGGCTCGTTGCACAGCGGCCGAGGTCAGCAGACGAACGCCCTGCCGGGTGTCGGCGTCCATGTCGTCGAGGACCGCGCTGTAGCCGATCCGGTCGCCGCGCAGCTTGGCGGCTTCGCCGAGTCTGGTCCGGGCGAAGTCCAGGAAGAGCTGCCCTCGACTGATGTCCGAGCTGGCCAGGGCGAGCTGTGCCCGTTCGGTGGAGCGCTTCATGCCGTACAGCGCGTCACCGGGCACCGCGTTCTCGCTGGCGGCGGATATCCCGGAGACGGCGATCGCCCCGGCGGCGATGCCGACCAGGATCGCGCCCCGGGCTCGGGCCCGCCGGGCGGTGACCGCCGGCAGCAGCCGTCCTCGGGTGATGGTGAGCCGCCCCCGGGTGGTCGTGGTGGCCGGTTCGCTGGCCGTCACCGGTGCGCTGCCCAGCCCTTCCCGCTCGGCCGTCGCGAGCAGCATCGCCCGCAGGCCGGTGCGGAAGTCCTGGTCCACCTCGACAGCCGGGGGGTCGACGCTGAGCCGCTGACCCACTGCGACGAGCGGCGCGAGGTGGCCGTCCGCCCGGGATCGCACGTGGTGTCGCCGAGCGCCGTTGGCCTCGTCGAGAAGCTGCGCGAAGCGCTCCGCGCGCCGGCGGGAGAAGAGGGTGTTGTCCACCGCAGGCACCTCCTCTCGCTGGTCACGGCCGGTCGGCCGCCGTCGTTGCCAGCGACCGGGCGGCAGTGTGACACCACGGAGGTGAGGTGCCGCCGGCATGCCGGTCGGACCTCGGTGACCCGGGCCTGCCGGGACATCCACCGGTCGCACCCGGAGAAACGCGGCGGGCCGGGCACGGGTTACGGGCCTGGCGGAGCGGAAATTACAGAAAGTGATGGTCATCACCCGGCGGGACCGACTCTGAGCTGCGCGGACGTTGATCGACGCCCGTCGGTCCCGCCGTAACAACCTACGGCTGGAAGCCGTCGGGCAGCAGTCGGGCCAGGGCGCGGACGGCGCGGTACTGGAGGGCCTTGATGGCTCCCTCGTTCTTGCCCATCGCGCGGGCCGTCTCGGCGACCGAGAAGCCCTGGAGGAAGCGGAGCACTATGCACTCCTGCTGCTCGGGGTTGAGCTGCTTGACGGCGGTGAGCAGCGCGACGTTGGTGATGTGCTCCACCACCGCCGCCTCCGGGCTGCCCTCCGGGCCCCGGTCCTCCCGGTCGGCGTCGAGCACGTCGCCGGTGGTGACCTCCAGCCGGTACCGGCCCGACTTGAAGTGGTCAGCGACCAGGTTGCGGGCGATCGTCACCAGCCAGGCGCCCAGGTCGCGGCCCTGCCAGGTGAAACTGCCGATCCGCTTGAGCGCGCGCAGGAAGGTGTCCGAGGTGAGGTCCTCGGCGAGTTGCCGGTTGCCGACCCGGAAGTAGACGAACCGGAAGACGGTGTCCACGTACCGGTCGTAGATCAGTCCGAACGCCTCGGACTCGCCGGCCTGGGCCCGCTCGATCAGCGTCCACACCTCGGTTGCCGGGTCGGACGGGTCCGGTCGGCTCGGGAAACCGGTCGGGGTGGTGGCCGTGGTGGCGGTGGTGGCCGGCACCGCCGGGATCACCGCTGTCTCACCCGCAGCCGGGTCGGTGGTGACCGCCGGTGTGTCGCTTACCCGACGACCCTGCACGGGCATGATGGGCCGCTGCGGTACGGCCACCCGGCCGCCGGCCGGCTTCGCGTTCCCGCCGGGCACCGCGGGTCGCGGTGGTGGCTCGTTGTGATGTGGCCGGCTGCGGATCCGATTCGCCGCGCCGTCACCCCGGACGCCGCCGGGCTGCTCGTCCAGCGGGGCGCGGGCAGCTGGCCGCTCGTTGACATGGGAGCGGGCCGGCTGACCGGTCAGACCGACCGGGCGTTCCGCGTAACCGAAGGTGGTCACCGTGTTGCCCCCATCCCGTCGGTTGCCGGCCGGGCCGGTCTGGGTCTCGTCGGGGCGGACCGACCGGGTGACCGGTCGGGCAGGACGGTCGCGGGAACTGCCGACGGGCGGCAGTTCCGTTGGAGGTGCTGGTCCAATGCGCTCACAGGCACGGGGGCCTCCTCGGGCTGAGGGGTGTCGACTCACGGCAAATGGGGTGACCCGACCCGAGTGATGATAGGGCCAACGTCACCCGCGCGTGGCAAGTCCGTTACACAAGGCGGAAGTATTTCCCGCTCCGTCGCACCGATGGCGGACCGGTTGTCCGTCGTGTGCGATTGACTTTCCGTCGGCACGGTGTTCCAGGATGGATGCCCAGGTGAGAGGCGTCCCAGCCGTTCGGTTGGCCCGACACGCCGGCCGGTCGGGCGGCGGCGACCGAACTGCCCCTGATCGGCGTCGCACGTCCCATCGACAGGACCTGATCGGATCGCCGATGGCACACCGGACAGTCCCGTACATGGGACTGTCGCGGTGCCGCCCCCGCGGGTCCGTCCCGACCGCCGGGCGTGGTCCGTGGCCGTGCGCTGTGCCAGACTCGACCATCGTGCCGGACCTCTCGGAAAGCCCCGCGCCGAACCTCGCCGACCGGGTCCGCCGGGCGGCCCACGACCGGGCCGACCGGCCCGCGCTGCACTGGCACGAGCACACCCTGAGCTGGTCCGAACTGGACGCCGCAGTGGACACCGCAGCCCGCGGCCTGTCCGCCGCCGCACCACCCACCGCCCCCGGTGCCACCCCGCCACGCGTCGCCATCGCACTGCCCAACACACCGGACTTCGTGATCGCCTGGCTGGGTGCCCTCCGGGCCGGGCTGGTGACCGTGCCGGTCAACCCCGGCCTCACCGCACCGGAACTCCGACACGTGCTGGCCGACTCCGGCGCGTCGGTGCTCGTCGCCACCGACCACGTTCGAGGTCTGGTCGCCGACATCGCCGCCGACCTGCCCGCGCTCACCTCCGTGCACGGCACGCCACCGACCGCCGACGCACCCGGGCCGGCACCCCGCCCTCGACAGGGCGGCGCGGACCTGGCGGTGCTGCTCTACACCTCCGGCACCGAGGGGCGACCCAAGGGAGCGATGCTGTCGCACCGGGCGCTGCTCGCCAACCACGAACAGGCCGCGCAGATCGAGCCGCCGGTGGTCGGGCCGACGGACACCGTTCTCCTCGCGTTGCCGCTGTTCCACGCGTACGGGCTCAACTCAGGGCTCGGTGCTGTCGTGCACCACGGCGCCACCGGCGTGCTGCTCGACGAGCCGGGGCCGACGGCGGGGCTGGACGAGATCGCGCGGCACCGGGTCAGCGTGCTGGTCGGCGTACCGTCGATGTTCCTGACCTGGGCCGGCATGGCCGCGGCCCGGGCGGCGACCGCGTCGGTGCGGGTGGCGGTCTGTGGCGCGGCACCGCTCGAACCCGCTGTCGCGGCGCGCTTCACCGCTGTCACCGGGCATCAGGTGCACATCGGGTACGGCCTCACCGAAACCGCGCCGGTACTCACCTCCACCCTGGTCGGCGGCGTGGCCAAGCCCGGTTCGATCGGCCGCCCGTTGCCCGGTGTGCGGCTCCGCCTGGTCGACGCCGACGGGGTGGAGCTGTGGCGCGAGGGGCTGGCAGTCCCCGACGACGACCTGGATGAGCTGGACATCTCCGACGTCGCGCCGGGCACCGACCCGGGGCAGATCGTGGTGTCCGGCCCCAATCTCTTCACCGGGTACTGGCCCGATGGTCGGGGCGGCCCGGACGCCGACGGGTGGTGGGGCACCGGCGACATCGCGTACGCCGACGAGGACGGCGACCTCTTCCTGGTCGACCGGCTCGGCGATCTGATCCTCGTCAACGGGTTCAACGTCTATCCGCACGAGGTCGAGCTGGTGCTCGCCGGACATCCCGGGGTGGCCGAGTCGGCGGTACTGGGTGTGCCGCACCCGCGAACCGGCGAGACTGTCCGGGCGTACGTGGTGCCGGCGCAGGGCCAACCGGTGACCAGTGAGGAGCTGCTCGCCCACTGCGCGCGGAACCTGGCCCGGTACAAGTGCCCGACCGCCGTCGAGTTCGTCGACGCCCTGCCACACTCGGCGATCGGCAAGGTACGCAAGACCCAGCTCCGGTCGGCGACGCCGACCGACCGCACGGAGGTAACCGATGGCAACTGACGCCCGGCTCGCGCTGATCACCCGACCCGGCTGCCACCTGTGCGACGACGCGAAGGCGGCGCTCGACCGGGTCGTGGCGGTCACCGGCGACAAATGGGTCGAGTGGGACGTCACCGGCGACGAAGGGCTGGAACGGGAGTACGGGGACCGGCTGCCGGTGGTGATGCTGGATGGCAAGGAGCACGGCTACTGGCGGGTCGAGGAGGACCGGCTGCTGCGGGACCTGACCACCCCGCAGCTCTGAGGGGTGCCTATGGTGCTCTGATGACCCCTGCGCCCCCGCACCTCGTCTGGGACTGGAACGGCACCCTGCTCAACGACCTGAGCCTGGTGGTGTCCGCCACCAACGTCGTGTTCACGAGCCTGGGCGGCCCGACAGTGACCCTGGACGAGCACCGGGTGCGGTTCCGCAGGCCGATCGCCGAGTACTACGCCGAGGTGCTCGGGCAGGCCGTCGACGACGACCAGTTCGGCCGCCTCGACAAGATCTTCCACGAGGCGTACCGCACCGGGTTGACCACCTGTGAGCTGGCCGCCGACGCGCGTGCCGCGATGGCCGCGTGGCCGGGCAGCCAGAGTCTCCTGTCCATGTGGTTCCACGAGGAACTGGTCCCGACCGTGCACACGTACGGGCTGACCGGCCACTTCACCCGCGTCGACGGGCTGCAGGCCACGGTCGGCGGCGGCAGCAAGACCGAACCGCTCCAGCGGCACCTGGCCGAGCTGGGCGTGGACGGTGCCTCGGTGGTGCTGATCGGCGACTCCATCGACGACGCGGACGCCGCGGTGGCGGTCGGCGGTCGGGCCGTGCTCTACACCGGCGGGTTCACCGACCCGGCCCGGCTGCGCGCCTCCGGCCACCCGGTGGCCGACACCCTCACCGATGCTGTCGCCCTGGCCCGGGAGGTCAGTTCCGCAGGTAGGTGAGGACGGCCAGCACCCGCCGGTGCTGTTCGGTGTCCGGCGGCAGGGTCAGCTTGGTGAAGATGTTGCGCACGTGCTTCTCCACCGCGCCGTCGCTGACCACGAGGGCACGCGCGATGGCGGTGTTCGAGCGCCCCTCGGCCATCAGGGCGAGTACCTCGCGCTCACGGGGGGTCAGCTCGCGCAGCGGGTCGTCGCGGCGACGCCGGGCGAACAGCTGGCCCACCACCTCCGGGTCGAGCACCGTGCCGCCGCCCGCCACCCGGCGCAGCGCGTCCAGGAACTCGTCGATCGCCGCCACCCGGTCCTTGAGCAGGTAGCCGATCCCGCCGCCGGCACCGCCGGTGGTGGCGAGCAGATCATCGGCGTACGAGACCTCGACGTACTGGGACAGCACCAGGATCGGGGTACGCGGCACCAGCCGCCGCGCCTCCACCGCGGCCCGCAGCCCCTCGTCGGTGTGTGACGGCGGCATCCGGACGTCGACGATCGACACGTCGGGCCGGTGCTCGACCACCGCCTCGACCAGGGCGTCACCGTCCCCGACAGCGGCCACCACCTGGTGCCCGCTCTCGGTCAGCAGCCGGACCAGCCCCTCCCGGAGCAGGACGGCGTCGTCGGCGATCACGATGCGCATGGCTGTGTTGTCTACCACGTCGGGGCTGCCTTGCGACGTTTCACAGTATTTCCTTTGTTCGCGACTGCGGGGCTCGCAAACCCGGCTCACTCCTCGCGCTCACAGGGGCAGTTCGGCGCGGATCTCGGTGGGGCCGCCGGTCGGGCTGACCACCACCAGTTCGCCACCGGCGGCCCGGACCCGGTCGGCGATGCCGGCCAGACCGTGGCCCTTCGCCAGGTGCGCCCCACCCTGCCCGTCGTCGCCCACCCGTACCTGCAGGTGGGTGCCCTGCCGCACCACGGCCACCGTGGCCTCCGTGGCCCGGCTGTGCTTGGCGACGTTGGTGAGCGCCTCGGACACCACGAAGTACGCGGTGTTCTCCACCGCCGGGTCGAGCCGCCCGGCGGCGGTGCCGAGCTGCGGGTCCACCTGGAGCTCGATCGGGATCAGCCCGCGCCCGGCGAGCGCCGCCAAGGCGCTGGGCAGACCCCGGTCGACCAGGATCGGCGGCGCGATGCCCCGGGACAGCGCCCGCAGCTCGGCCAGCGTGTCCCGGGTCTGGGTGACCGCCTCGTCGATGGTGATGCCGGCTGCCTCCGGATCCGAGGCGAGCTGCATCCGGGCTCGGCTGAGGTCCATCGCCAGCCGGACCAGGCGCTGCTGTGGGCCGTCGTGGATGTCCCGTTCCAGCCGGCGTAGCGCGGAGGCCTCGGCGGACACCGCGGCCCGCTTCTGCTCCTCCAGCACGGTGATCCGGTCGCGCATCTCGGCCACCCCGGTCAGCATGGCCTTGGCGAAGCTGGCCTGCAGCAGTGCGCAGCCCCGCACCACGATCGGCAGGGTGATCAGGAAGAACACCCCGAGCGCGGTGTACAGGCCGATCCGGGCGGTGGTCGAGTCGCCCAGGCCGAGCAACTGCGCCAGGTCCTGGTCACCCTCGCCGTCGGCCCGGGGCAGCGCCCAGTCGTACGCCCAGTAGAGCGAGCCGGCGATGGCCGCGGCCCACCAGGCCATCGTCACCACGAAGGTGGAAACCGCCGCGATCAGCCGCAGGATGCCGTGTGCCAGGTCGAGCCAGGACTGGGCGTCCCGTATCGGCACGAAGATCCGCCGCCAGGCGTTCGCGCCGGCCTCGGGCAGCCGGTAGTGCGGCCGGATCCGAGGTTGGTGGAGGACCGCGGGCAGCCGCAGCCGCTCGACGTCGGCCAGCCCACGGGCGGCGTACAGGGTGCCGCTGAGGATCGGTAAGCCGATCACCGTGACCACCAGGCCGATGCCGACCGCGAGGCCGACGACGAGGAGGACGAAGCTGGCCACCGCCAGGGGCAGGCCGAGCACCACGTACCCGGAGTCGACGAAGAGTTGGCGGGGGATGCTCGGTGCCAGCGTCGGTCGGTCGCTGGTGGCGGCAACGGCGGTCATGCCCAAAGGCTAGGCAGCCGGGCGCGGTGTCCCCATCCCGAAACCCCGTCTCTCCTCCGTAGTGCTGCCCCTACCACCGCCGGGACGCCCCGGACAGGACCGGCGCGGGATTGGTCAGAGAAGTCGGGATTGAGCAATAATCGCCCCGGCGGTGAGCGGACCAGGCCGTTCAATCGATCTTGTGGGATGGAGGTGCTGGTGAGGTCGCGCCACGCAGCGGCAAGATCGCGATTTGTGCACGTCTTCACAAGCGCCTACGCTGTGACTCCGACGCGCCCTGCTAGCACAGCCGGCAATCTCGGTCGCCAGCGGGAGTCCACAAACGGCCGACCAGCGGAGTTGGCCGAGGATCGCACCGCACGGAGTCTCATGAGTCAGCACCGTCACCCAGGCGCGCCCGGCCGCGCCGGTGCCGTACCGGCGCTCCCGGACCTGCCCGAGGCGACCGTCGCTCGGCTCCCGGAGTACCTGCGCGCGCTGCACAACCTGGCCGACACCGGGCACGAGACGGTCTCCAGCGAAGGCCTCTCCGCCGCCGCCGGCGTCAACTCCGCCAAGCTCCGCAAGGACCTCTCGCACCTCGGCTCGTACGGCACCCGGGGCGTCGGCTACGACGTCGCGCTGCTGATCGAGCAGATCGAGTATGTGCTCGGGCTCACCCAACGCCGGGCTGTCGCCCTGGTCGGCGTGGGTAATCTCGGTCACGCTCTGGCCGGCTACGACGGCTTCGCCAGCCGAGGCTTCCGGATCGCCGCACTGCTCGACGCCGATCCCTCCCGGGTCGGTGAAGAGATCAACGGCCTGGTGGTCCGGCATGTCGACGACCTGCCGACGGTCGCCGCCGAGGAATCCCTGGCGATCGGCGTGATCGCCACCCCGGCCGCCGCCGCCCAGCAGGTCGCCGACCAACTGGTCGCCGTCGGTGTGACGAGCATCCTCAACTTCGCGCCGTGCGTACTCTCGGTTCCGGAGGGGGTCGACGTGCGCAAGGTCGACCTCGCCATCGAGCTGCAGATTCTGTCCTTCCACGAACACCGCAAGGCGTCGCTGACCGCGCTGCCCGCCACCGGCGGGTCCGCTCTCACCGCCCTGCCCGGCGGGTTCGCGGCCACCGACACCCAGGAGGCGATCGGCACGTGAAACTGCTTGTCGTCGGCGCGTCCTACCGGACCGCCCCGGTCGCCACGCTGGAGCAGCTGGCCGTGCCCCCCGCTGACCTGACCCGCACCCTGGACCGCCTGGTCGCCCAGCCGTACGTGGCCGAGGCGGTGATCGTCTCCACCTGCAACCGGGTGGAGGTGTACGCCGCCGTGTCCGGTTTCCACGGTGGGCTCGGCGACATCTGCGCCGTACTGGCCGAGCAGGCCGGCAGCACGCCGACGGGGCTCGCCAGCCACCTGTACGTGCACTACGACACCGCTGCCGTGGACCACGTCTTCCGGGTCGCCACCGGTCTGGACTCGATGGTGGTGGGCGAGGCGCAGATCCTCGGCCAGCTGCGCGACGCGTACCACTGGGCCACCGGCGCCGACTCGGCCGGCCGGCTGCTGCACGAGCTCATGCAGCAGGCGCTGCGGGTCGGCAAGCGGGCGCACGCCGAGACCGGCATCGACCGGGCCGGCCAGAGCGTCGTCACCGCCGCGCTGGAGCTGGCGGCCGGGCACTTCGACGGCGACCTCGTCGGCCGTCCGGCCCTGGTGGTCGGCGCTGGCGCGATGGGCTCGCTCGGGGTGGCCACGCTGTCCCGGCTGGGTGCCGGGCCGCTCATCGTCAGCAACCGGGGTGCCGACCGGGCCGTCCGCCTCGCCGAGTCGTACGGGGCGAGCGCCGCGCCGATGACCGAGCTGGCCGACACTCTCTCCACAGTGGACATCGTAGTGGCCGCCACCGCGTCCACTGAACCGGTCCTCACCCGGGCGGTGGTCACCACGGCGCTGGCCGAACGCGACCCGGCCCGGGGCCCGCTGGTCCTGCTCGACCTGGCCGTCCCGCGCGACGTCGAGGAGGGCGTCGCCGAGCTGCCCGGCGTCGAGGTGATCGACATCGACCGGATGGCGGGGCTGCTCGCCGACGGTCCGGCAGCCGCCGACGCCGCAGCCGTCGAACGCATCGTGCTCGGCGAGGTGGAGGGCTTCCTCACCTGGTTGCGCGGCGCCGACGTGGCGCCCACCGTGGCCGCGCTGCGCGGCCGTGCCGACGACGTGGTCAGCGCCGAGCTGCGCCGGCTGGCGCAGCGCCGCCCCGACCTCGGCGACGACCTGCGGGCCGAGGTGGCCCGCACCGTGCACCGGGTCGTGCAACGGCTGCTGCACCAGCCCACCGTCAAGGTCCGACAGCTGGCCGCGGAGCCCGGCGGCGACCAGTACGCCGCACTGCTGCGCGAGCTGTTCGACCTCGAGGTGCCGCAGACCTCACCGGTCGACACCGTCCCCGACGTGCTGACCCCCGACCTCGGCCTGGCGCTCCCCGGCACCGGCCCGGGGTCCGCTGCCGACAGCGCCGAACCGACCCCACCAACCGGAGGTGCGCGATGACCGCCCCCCTGCGCCTCGGCACCCGGGGCAGCACCCTGGCGATGGCCCAGTCCGGCCAGGTCGCCGAGGCGGTGACCGCCGCCACCGGCCGCCCGGTCGAGCTGGTCGAGGTGGTCACCGCGGGCGACCGCTCCACCGCGCCGGTGCACCGGCTGGGCGTCGGGGTGTTCGTCTCCGCCCTGCGCGACGCGCTCACCGCCGGGACGATCGACTTCGCGGTGCACTCGTACAAGGACCTGCCCACGGCCGGTGCCGGCGGGCTGCACATCGCGGCGGTGCCGGCCCGGCAGGACCCGCGCGACGCGTTGGTGGCCCGCGACGGCCGCACCCTCGCCGAGCTGCCGCCCGGCGCCACGGTGGGGACCGGCGCGCTGCGCCGGATCGCCCAGTTGCACGCCCTCGGCCTGCAACTGGAGGTCACCCCGATCCGCGGCAACATCGACACCCGCCTCGGGCGGGTGCTCGGTCCGGACGCCGACCTCGACGCGATCGTCCTGGCCCGGGCCGGTCTGGCCCGCATCGGCCGGACCGATGCGATCACCGAGACGTTGGACCCGATGCTGATGCTGCCCGCCCCCGCCCAGGGTGCGCTGGCAGTGGAGTGCCGGGTCGACGACCAGGACCTGGTCGGGCTGCTCGCGCTGCTCGACCACGCACCGTCGCGTGCCGCGGTCACCGCGGAACGCGCGTTTCTGGCAACCCTGGAGGCCGGGTGCAGCGCACCCGTCGCCGCCTATGCCGAACTCGCCGAAGGCGAGACCGGCGATGAGATCTACCTGCGCGGGGCGGTGATCAGCCCGGACGGCACTCGTGACCTCCGGCTGTCCCGCACCGGAACGCCCGCCGACGCGGCGGAGATCGGTAAGGCACTCGCCGCCGAACTCCTCGACCTCGGCGCCGACTCGATCCTCGGCCACGAAGGACACACCGGCCCGGGGACCCAGCAATTTGGGAGCACAGAATGACCCGCACCCGTAAGCCCGTCGGCCGTATCGCGTTCGTCGGGGCTGGCCCCGGTGACCCGGGCCTGCTGACCCGTCGGGCCCACGACGCCCTGGTCGACGCCGACCAGGTGATCTACGACCGGGGAGTCCCCGAGTCGTTGCTCGCCGTCGTGCGCGCCGAGGCCAGGAACGATGCCGAGTTCACCCCGGCCGAGGGCGCGCCGGGGGACGTGGCGAAGGTGCTGATCTCCGCGGCCCGCTCCGGGCTGAACGCGGTGCACCTGGTCGCCGGCGACCCGTTCGGGCACGACTCGGTGGTCAAGGAGGTGCAGGCGGTGGCCCGCACCGCCGCCCACTTCGAGGTGGTGCCCGGCGTCGGCCAGGCCGAGGGTGTGGCCACCTACGCCGGGGTGCCGCTACCGGGTGTGCGTACCGCCGCCGACGTCGAGGACGTCAGCGCGCTGGACTTCGAGGCGCTGGCCACCGCGGTCGGCCGGGGCTCGCTCGCGCTCGCCGTGGACGCCGGTGACCTCGCCGCCGTCCGGGACGGGCTGCTCGCCGCCGGGGTCGACGGCACCACCGGCGTCGGGGTGACCGGCGACGGCACCGGCGAGACCCAGTACACGACCACGTCGACGGTGGACAGCTTCGTGGCCGCCGCGCTCGGCTTCACCGGCCGGGTGGTGCTCACCGTCGGTGTCGGGGTGGGGCAGCGCGACAAGCTGAGCTGGTGGGAGAACCGCCCGCTGTACGGCTGGAAGGTGCTCGTACCCCGCACCAAGGAGCAGGCCGGCGCGATGAGCGCCCGACTGCGCGCGTACGGGGCGATCCCGTGCGAGGTGCCGACCATCGCGGTCGAGCCGCCGCGTACCCCGGCGCAGATGGAGCGGGCCGTCAAGGGCCTGGTCGACGGCCGGTACGCCTGGGTGATCTTCACGTCGGTGAACGCGGTCCGCGCGGTGTGGGAGAAGTTCGCCGAGCACGGCCTGGACGCCCGGCACTTCGGCGGCGTCAAGATCGCCTGCATCGGCGAGGCCACGGCGGACGCGGTCCGCGCGTTCGGCATCCAGCCGGAGCTGATCCCCGCCGGCGAGCAGTCCTCTGAGGGTCTGCTGGCCGAGTTCTCGCCGCACGACGAGATCCTCGACCCGGTGGGCCGGGTGCTGCTGCCGCGCGCCGACATCGCCACCGAGACGCTCGCCGCCGGGCTCACCGAGCGCGGCTGGGAGGTCGACGACGTGACCGCGTACCGGACGGTGCGGGCCGCGCCGCCGCCCGCCGAGATCCGCGACGCGATCAAGTCGGGTGGCTTCGACGCGGTGCTCTTCACCTCGTCCTCCACCGTGCGCAATCTGGTCGGTATCGCCGGGAAGCCGCACGCCCGGACAGTTGTTGCCGTCATTGGGCCCAAGACAGCGGAGACCGCGACGGAGTTCGGCCTGCGGGTCGACGTCCAGCCGCCGCACGCCTCGGTGCCCGACCTGGTGGAGGCGCTCGCCGCCTACGCCGTCGAGCTGCGCGAGAAGCTGGCCGCCATGCCGGCCAAGCAGCGCCGCGGCTCGAAGGTGCAGGGGCCGACCGCCCTGCGCTTCCGGTAGTCGTTCGAGGAGGCCCTTCCATGTCGTACCCCGAGATCCGGCCCCGCCGGCTGCGCCGCACCCCGGCGGTCCGCCGCCTGGTGTCCGAGACCCGGGTCGACCCGGCCGAACTGGTCGTGCCGATGTTCGTCAAGGAAGGGCTCACCGAGCCCCGGGCCATCTCGTCGCTGCCGGGAGTGCTTCAGCACTCCCGGGACTCGCTGCGCAAGGCGGCGGTCGAGGCCGTCCAGGCCGGTGTCGGCGGGATCATGCTCTTCGGCGTACCGGAACAGCGCGACCCGACCGGCTCCGGCGGCATCGACCCGGACGGCATCCTCAACGTCGCCATCCGGGACGTGGTGGCCGAGGTGGGTGACGCCACCGTCGTGATGAGCGACCTGTGCCTCGACGAGTTCACCTCGCACGGACACTGCGGGCTGCTCACCCCCGACGGCGCTGTCGACAACGACGCCACCCTGGCCGCGTACGCCGAGATGGCGGTGGCCCAGGCCGCCGCGGGGGTCGGCATGGTCGGGCCGTCCGGGATGATGGACGGCCAGGTCGGTGTGGTACGCAAGGCCCTCGACGCCGCCGGGTACCAGGACGTTTCCGTGCTGGCGTACGCCGTGAAGTACGCCTCCGCCTTCTACGGCCCGTTCCGTGAGGCGGTGGAGTCGGCGCTGGAGGGCGACCGGCGCACCTACCAGCAGGACCCGGCCAACCTGCGGGAGTCGCTGCGCGAGGTCGCGCTCGACGTCGCCGAGGGCGCCGACCTGGTCATGGTCAAGCCGGCGCTGCCCTACCTCGACGTGGTGTCGGCGGTGCGGGCCGCTGTGGACGTCCCGGTCGCCGCCTACCAGGTCTCCGGCGAGTACGCCATGGTCGAGGCGGCCGCCGCCAACGGCTGGATCGACCGGGAGCGGGTGATGCTGGAAACCCTCACCTCGATCAAGCGGGCCGGCGCGCAGGTCATCCTCACCTACTGGGCGGTCGAGGCCGCCAACCTGCTGCGCGAGCGCTACTGACGCCGGCTGGCGCACCCGTGCCGGGCGCGTCCTGACCACCTCGCCCTGGGCCGCGTGGGTGGCGCGGTGAGTTTTGCCGAACCACTGGTTCGTCGGTCAACCGACCACGGACCAGTCGGCCACGCCGGCTTGCGCAGCGTAATCATCTGCCAATCACCCAACACCCCCTCCCGCCCTTTGCTCTGCACCCACCACGGCGACACCTGCGCTCCGTCACTGGCGCATATCGAACTGCAGAGCAAAGGGGGCGGCCACTGTGGTGGGCGGCTGGCAGCTGGAATTAGGTTCCCCCTGGTCGAGCAAGGGGTCGGGCTCGGTCTGGTGCTGCCGGTCCGACCGAGCAGCATGAGTCCGTGACTCCGCGTGATGGCGATACGTGTCGGGGCTCGGAACACGGACAGTGATCTGCCAGCCATGGGAGTTATCCACAGGCCAGCTCGTTGTCCACAGCTGAGGCACTCGGGATTGCCGCCCAGCCCCACCAGGCGGAACGGTGAGGACATGAGCGATTTCTCGGCCGAGCCCGTCCTGATCACCGAACCTTCCGACGCGCTCTGGCCAGCCGCCGGAATCGTCCGTGCGGTCCGCCGCCGTGCTGACCTGAGCCAGCGCGAGCTGGCTCGGTGGGCGGGCGTGCACCATGCCACCATCGGCAGGATCGAGGCCGGGCGGATGGTGCCGAGCATCGTCCTGCTCCGGCGCATCATCAGCGTGGTGGGCTGCCGGCTGGCCGTGGTGGATGAATTCGGTCGGGTGTTGAAGCCGATGCGTGACTGGCAGGACACTCGCAACGGCGCGGAGCGTCGCTACCCGTCGCACCTGGACACCATCCTCGCCCCGGAGCCGGGCGAGTGGTGGGGGGACATCTACGGGCTGGCTCGCCCGCCGGAGACGTTCTATCGCGACAGGGCGGTTCGCGACGCGATGCGCCGACGCAGCCAGTGGGAGGTGCGTGTGGCCCAGCATCGGCACCTGCCCCGGCCGCCCTGGCCGCCGCGCGGAGTGCTCTGACCCCGGCACGAGAGAGGCCCGCCGACCCGGAACGGGTCGACGGGCCTCGCCGGAACGCGCGACGTCAGTCGTCGTTGATGATCGTGCCGACCGCGAGCGGGTCGGCCAGCCGCAGGCCGGGTACGCCGGCAACCAGCAACGTCAGCTTCTCGTCCGACTCCCGCTTGCGGTCACCCCGCACGGTCACCGGGAACACCACCGATGTCTGCCCGGCCGCCAACACCTTGCAACCGGCGTACGCGTCGAAGTCCGAGCCGACCTGCGCCGTGACGCCGACGGTCGCGGCGCAGAGCAGCACCGGCTGCGACAACGGCCGCGACACGGTGGCGGTGAAGGTGAGCTGCCGGGTGCCCTGGTCGCCCTCGACCACCGTCGCGTCGGCGACTGTCAACGACGCCCGGGACCGGAAACGGGCCACCTGCGGGTCGTGGTCACTGGAACCCCGTGACCCGTCGCCGGTGAACTCCGCCGGCCAGTCGGCGTTGATGTGCGCCGCCCGCACCTGCACCAGGTCGCCGTAGAACGCGTCGTTCACGAACAGGTGGTCCAGCGTCTGCGCCTGCCCCTCGAAACTGTACGAGTAGGCGGAGGACGGCACCTCGGCGACGAGGTTGTCCCACAGGTTGTGCAGACCCGCCTCGTACAGCGGGGCGAGCTGGTCCGACGGCGTGGGCTGGTCACCCGTCGCGATCGGGTCGTCCGGGCGGGGGAACACGTTCAGGTCCCCGCCGTAGACCACCCGGGCGGACCCGTCGGCCGCCTCGATCGCGGTGACGATCGCCGCACCGTAGCGGGCCTGCTCCCGCCGCTGCCCGACCCGGCTGTCCGGCCCGGACGAGTAGTGGTTGCTGAGCGCGTACAGGGTGAACCGTTCGGCGGAACCCGGCGCGGCGGCAACGCTGAACTTGCCCAGCTGCGGGGCACGGGTGAAGACGTTGGTCCCGTCCCGGCCGGTCGAGGTGTCCACATCCGACGGCAGCACCGCGTTGAGGGCCTTCGGGTTCTGCACATCGGCGTTGGTCGGCAGGCCCGGAGCCCGGTACTGAACGGTCGGTGCCGAGCCCAACAGCGGATCGTTCGCCGTCGCGGCGGCCAACGACAGCCGGTCCGTGCGGTACAGGAACGCGGCGGTGATACCCCGGGCGTCCGCGCCGGTGCGGTCATAGGCAGCGGCGTACGCGGGCCCACCCGCCGCCGCCACCGTGAGCGCCAACTCCTGGATGCTGTCCGGGGCGCCGTCGGCGTTGTTGGTGTCGCCGCAGCTCAACGCGGCCCCGGAGACCGTGCAGATGTCCTGGTCCTCAGCCTCCTGCACCAGGATCAGGTCCGGCGCGTGCAGATCCTTGACGATCTGGTCGGCGAGCGCGGCCAACTGCTCGCGGTACTCCGCCTCGCTGCCCGGGACGTAGTCGAACGGCGGGGTGACGCCAGGGCAGCCGGCGTTACCGGTGAAGTCGCAGCCGTCGAACGGGTCGTCCCGGTAGTCGTACAGGTTCTCCACGTTGTAGGTGGCCACTGCCACCTCCTGGGACCGGTCGGCCGGCTTGGGCGGGTTGTTCCTCGACGGGTCGGCCCCGGCGGCGAACTCCGCCCGCTCGACCTGTACGCCGTACTTCTCGAACGAGTAGTAGACCCCGCCCACCGCGTCCGCCCGCAGCGTGTCGAAGGTGTGCGCCGGCGGGAGCAGCGCGGCGCTGTCCCCGGCGGTGGCCTTCACGCCCATGCTGCCGAGCAGCGTCCGCTGGCCGTTGCCGTCGTCGAAGCGGCGCGTCGGGTCGTTGTCCAGCGGGTGCGAATCGCGGAAGACCCGCCGGGAGTACGGGTCGGCGCGGTCCAGCAGCGGGTCGTCACGGTCGACCACCCACAGCTCCGCGTCGGCGGTGGAGGAGAAGACGTCCCGGCCGCTCACCGCGCCGCTTCCCGCGCGGACCCGCATCCGGGAGCCCTCGTGCCGCTCCCAGAAGCGCTGCGCGTCGGTCAGCGCGGCCGGCGGGACGGCGTCGGTCACCGCGACAGCGGTGTCCACGGCCAGGCCACCGCCGATCCGGCGGACCAGCGACGCGCCGGAGAGTTGGGTGAAGTTGTAGTACTCCGACACCCGGGCCCGCAGCACGACCTCGTCGCCGACCGTCGGCACGTAACCGCCGATCAGCGAGGTGAACGCGCCCATGAACACGAAGATCCCGTCGGAACTGGTCGGGTCGTCGTCGGTGTCACCAACGCGGCTCTGCAGGAAGAACCCGTGCTGATCCGCCCCTGCCGACGTGCGGGCCAGGGTCAACTGGGTGATCACGCCGCGGACGTCGTACATCGTGCTGCTCGTGCCGTTGCCGCTCGCCGGCGCGAGCGGTGACCGATCGGCGGGCCCGGACTCGGCGTCGGTGGTCGGACCCTGCACCTCGCCGACGGTCAGCTCCCGGGTCACCTGCACGGCCAGCGCGCAACTGGCGGTGCCACCGCCCGCGTCGGTCGCGGTGAGGGTGACGGTGTACGCCCCGGCGGCGAGGTCGGCGCTCACCCCGACAGTGGCGCGGGCGGTGCCGCCCACCCCGTCGGCCGGGGTGAACGCGGTACGGGTGATCGAGCCGGCCGACGGGGTCGGGCTGACCGCTGTCACCGCCAGGTCGACGATCGTGTCGTCCGGGTCGGTGCCGGTCACCTCCCGGCTCGCCGCCGTGCCGGCCGCGGTGACAAGTGCGCCGCCGCAGGTCAGCGTGGCCGGTACGTCGACCGGGCCGCCGCCGTCCACGGTGTGCGCGCCCAGCCCGTCGAACGTGTCGACGGGGAAGCCGGCCCACTGCGCGGCAGGGTCGAACGCGTCCGACGGGTCGGTGTCACCGGCGGTCACGCTCGGCATCCGGCGCAGGGTGTTGTCAGCGGTGCTGGTGACGCCGGCACCCCACTCGGTGCCCGGGTCGACGCCGACCTGCCCGATCGAGTCGAGCACCGTGCTGCCCCGGCGCAGCACGATCGCGTCGTCGCCGTTGAAGAGGCTCGCCCCGGTGGTCTGATCGGCCTGGGCGAGGATGGCGGCCCCGGCCGAGGCGCTGGCGAACACGAACGCGTCGCCGGCCGGCACGCTGCCGGTCAGGGCGATCGTGGTCGCCGTGGTGGAGCCGTTGAAGGAGAGCTGCAACTGGTAGCCGCCGGCCGTCAGGTCGATGGCGGAACCGGTGCCGTTGAACAGCTCGATCGCCTTGTTGTTCGACGAACCCTCGACGTACTCCGAGATGAACAGGTCGGTGGGCGCGGCGCTGGCCGCGGTGGGTGCGACGCCGAGCGCCGTGACAGTCACGGCGACGGTGGCGGTCGCGAGCGCGGCGATTGAGCGGCGCGGGCGCATAGGGCCTCCACGATGGGTGGACGGGGTCAACGCACGTTAAGGTGCGCGACTGTCCACCGTCCATCCCCTAATGGACAGTTTCGTGAATTCCTCACCGTGGCGGATCGAGGCGGTGCACCAGCTCAGCGACGTCGACGCTGTATTCGCACCAGTCCCGGTCCGGCCGGTAGCCCAGCTCCGCGTTGACCTTGAGCATCGCCTCGTTGGCCTGGGCGTTCCAGGTCTGCACCTCGATCAGCTCCGGCTCGGCGGAACGCAGCTCCAACAGCATCCTGGCCTTGATCGCCCGATCGATGCCGTAGCCCCGGTGATCCTGCGCGACGATCGTGTCGTACTGGTCGGCGCGGGTCGGGTGCTGCGCCGGCACCACCACCTCGGTCAGACCGGCCACCTCGCCGCTCTGCTCGTGCCGGGCGAGGACGATGTACGGCTTCATGCCCCGCCGGTGCAGCGTGTCGAGGCTGTCGCGCAGCCGCTCCGGGTCGTACGAGCTGGGGCGCAACTCGCCGTCGTCGACGTCGCGCACCTCGGCCTTGGCCCGCGCGTACGCCCCGAGCAGGTCGTCCGGCGGCCCGCCCGGGAAGAACTCCACCTGGTAGCCCGCGCTGATGCCGGTGGCCATCTCGGCCAGCTCGGCCCAGTCCACCGCGGTCAGGTCGAGCACGCTGCGGGTCTCCACGTACTCCCGGTTGAAGCCGAGCGACTCGTAGAACCCGACGGCGGGCGTGTCGCCGACGACCTCGACCCCGATCGACTGGAAGCCCTCCTGGTAGACCCGTCGCGCGGCGCGCAACACCAGGTCACGGCCGAGGCCGGTGCGCCGCACGGACGGGTGCACCAGCACCTCGAGAACACCGATGTCACCCAGAAGGAGGACGTGCACCTGGCCGAGCACCTCGCCCGTGTCGCCCGGAGCGGTCGGCTCGGCCTGGGCGATCCAGGAGATCCGCCGCTCGCCGGGCATCACCTCGGCGAGGTATTCCCGCAGCGAAGTCTCCCGCCAGGGCGGGTCCTGCGGCAGATCAGCCGCCAGGACCGCGTTCAGCGTGGCCAACAGCGACGCGATCTCGGCGGACGACGCGGTCCTGGGGTCCCACTCGCGCACCATCACCCGTCTAGCTTGCCGCTAACAGAGGCCTGGGGGAAGTGTCCAGTTCTCCAACGTATCGAGACGATCACTTCATGACCGACTGGCCCGTCCGTACCGGTTCGCGGTGTCGTAGACGTCCTGGGCGTAGCGCCGTACATCGTTGTAGGAGAGGATCGCGTTCCACCAGTCGCCCGGGATGCTGAGGTTCCGACCGCCCTTGCAGAGGTAATTTCCCGCTGCCAGGGCGGCGTCGTCCAGATCGTGCGGGTCCTTGCGGCCGTCGTTGTCGGCGTCCGCGCCGATCTCCTGCCAGGTGGTCGGGATGAACTGCATCGGTCCGATGGCGTGGTCGAGGGTCCTGTCCCCGTCGAGCGCGCCGTCGTCGGTGTCGATGATCCGCATCCGACCCTCCTTCCCGTCCAGCGGCAGCCCGATGATGGGGGGCAGCGCCTTGCCGTCCTGCCCCAACCGCGCGCCGTTGGCCGAGCCGTGCCCCGATTCGACCTGACCGATAGCGGCCAGCGTGGTCCAGCTCAGCGCACAACTGCGGTTGGTCTGGGCGAGCACCAGCTCGGCGTAGCCGTACGCCTGCATGGCGATCGCGGGGACACCGACCTTGGCGCCGACCTGCTGCGCCCATCCGGCCAGGGCGTCCGACGGCCGGCCGCCGGTCACCGTGCCGGGCGGCAGCCCGGTGCCGGGCAACCCGGCGCTGGGCAGTGGGATGGTGGGCAACGGGCCGGTGGGCAGTGGCCCGGTGGGTAGTGGCCCGGTGGGCAGGCCGGACGGTGCCGCCGTCGGTGCGACAGCGCCCGGCGCGGCCGAGGCGTCGACCGCCACCGGACGCGGTGCGCGGATCGTGGCCGGCACGAGCAGCGCCCCCGCTGCGGCGGTCGCCGCCACCAGCGCCAGCAGGAAGACGCCGGGCAGGGTCAGCCGACCACTGGGCCGGCGGGCCCAGGCCCGGGCAGCCCGGGTGGCGGCTGCTGCCGCCTGGCGCGGCGGCATACGTACCGCGTGCGCGAACTGCACCCGCCGCCGACGGGCCGGGTCGGACGCCGGCACCGCCGGCAGCTCATCCACAGTGGTCTTCGCCAGATCCGTCGCACCAGCGGTGGCCCCGGTCTTCGCGTCGCCGGCCTTGACCGTCCCGGTCTTCGTGGTCTCGGCCTTCGCGTCGTCCGACTTGACCGTCTCGGCCTGCGTGGTCTCGGCCTTCGCGTCGTCGGCCTTTGCGGTCTCGGCCTTTACTTCCTCGGCCTTGACCGTTTCGATCTTCGCGTCGTCGGCCTTGGGCGTCTCGGCCTTTGCGTCAGCGCGTTTGGGCGTCGCCGCCGCGGTCTTGGGAGCCGCGGTCTTGAGGGCCTCGGTCTTGGCCTCGGGCGCGGTCGGCGGGGCGGGCACAGTGGCCGGTGGGGTGGCCGCCGCGCCCTTCGAACGTGCGCTCAGCCAGGGGCGGCGCGGGCGGGGCACCGCGCGCACCGGATCGGGCGCGGCCCCGGAACCTTCCAGTGGCCCCTCCAGCGGCGCGGCCGGTCGTAACGGTTGCACACGCGTGTCGTCCTCGCCGTCCACCACCTGTCGAGTATCACCCATGCTCCGCCAACCGTCAGACCACGTACCCTGGGTGGCATGCCCCGGTACGAGTTCCGCTGCCGCGCCTGCGGCGACACCTTCGAGGTCAACCGTTCGATGGCGGCGGCCGGTGAGCCGGCCAACTGCCCGCAGGGACACGCCGACACGGTCAAGCTTCTTTCCGCGGTCGCGGTCACCGGCCGGGGTGGTGCCGCCGGTGGTGCCCCGGCCCCCGCCGCCGGTGGTTGCTGCGGCGGTGCCTGCGGCTGCTGATCGGGCCAATTCGCCGCCGCCTGATGGTCCGGCCTTGCCGGGAGCGGGTCCGAGTGGCACGTTGAGGCGGCATCTGCCCGGCCGTTCTCACGATGCGTGATCGCTCGAACTCAGGCAGCATGAACCCGACGTCACGGGCGGAGGTTCCTCGCATGTCGCCACGGATCCAGCTCCCGAGCGGTTGGGTGACCTTCGTGTTTACCGATATCGAGGGCTCGACCCGGCTGGCCCAGCTGCTGGGCCCGGACTACCGCCCGGTGCTCGCCGAGCATCGACGGTTGCTGCGCCGCACGCTGGCCAGCACGGGTGGCGCGGAGCTGCTGACCGAGGGCGACTCGTTCTTCCTGGCCTTCGAGGACGCCACCGCGGCGATGACCGCGTGCCTGACCGCCCAGCGGGCACTGGCCAGCCACGACTGGCCCACCGCCGAAGCCGCGCCGCGGGTGCGGATGGGCCTGCACACCGGCTACGCCGAGCCGCGCGACGGCGAGTACGCCAGCCCCGAGGTGCATCGGGCCGCCCGGGTGGCCGCCGCCGCGCACGGCGGGCAGGTGCTCTGCACGGCGTCCACCGCACGTCGGGCCGAGCCGATGCCGCCGGGTGCGACACTGCTCGACCTCGGTCTGCACCGGCTACGCGGCTTCGACGACCGGGAACGACTGTTCCAACTGGTCGCCCCGGGTCTGGAGCGGCAGTTCCCCCGGCCCCGCACTGCCGACGCGGTGGCGCACAACCTGCCCACCCAGGTGACGTCGTTCGTCGGTCGGCAGGCCGAACGCATCGAACTGGGCCTGCTGGTGCGGCAGCACCGCCTGGTCACCGTGCTGGGCGCGGGTGGCGCGGGCAAGACCCGGCTCGCTGTGGAGTTGGCCAGCGGAGTTGTCGAGGCGTACCCGGACGGGGTCTGGTTCGTCGACATCGCCTCGGTGACCGACCCGGGGCTGGTGGCGTTCGCCATCGCCGCCGTGCTGGGCCTGCGTCCCGAGCCCGGCCGGCCGATGCTGGACACCCTCGTGGAGTACGCGGCCAACCGCCGGATGCTTGTCGTACTGGACACCTGCGACACCCAACCGGCCGCCTGCGCGGAGGTGATCGCGCGGTTGCTGTCCGGCGGGAGCGGCGTGCGGGTGCTGGCGACGAGTCGTGAGTCGTTCAGCCTGCCCGGCGAGGTGGTGTGGCGGATTCCGCCGCTCTCGGTCGACCCGCGCGCCGACGGTGTGGAGAGCGACGCGGTGGCGCTGCTGCTGGACCGCACGGCGGCGGCGCGCGGCGGGCGGCAGCCGGACCCGGCCGAGTCGGCCGATCTGCGTCGAGTGGTGCAGCGGCTGGACGGCCTTCCGCTCGCCATCGAGTTGGCGGCCGCCCGGCTGCGGGTGCTCTCGGTCGGCCAGCTCGCCGAGCGGCTGGACGATGTCCTCGGCACCCTGGACGCCGGCCGGGAGGACCCCGATCCGCCGCCGGTGGAGCGGGGCTGGTCCGGCAACCAGCAGGACACCGTGGACCTGGTCGCGGCGGCGGCTGGCGCGTCGCCGCCCACCCCGGCGAGCCGGGCGGTGCAGCGCTCGGCCACCGAACGGCATCTGACCATGCAGGCCACCGTCACCTGGTCGTACCGGACGTTGGGGCCCCGGGCCGCCCGCCTGCTGCGGTGGCTGGCGGTCTTCGCCGGCCCGGTGGATCTGGAGACGGTGGAGTGGCTGCTGGGTGACGATCCGCTGGACCCGCTCTCGGTCCTGGTGGACAAGTCGATGGTGTTGGCCGAGCCCCGGGCTGCCGGCAGCACCTACCGGATGCTCGACCCCATCCGGGCGTACGCGGCACGTCGGCTGGTCGAGGCGGGTGAGGAACAGGCCGCTCGGGACCGGCACGTCGCCTGGTCGGCCCACGCGTTGGACCGGGCCCACCTGGGCCAGGACGGCCGGCCGGTGACGCTGTCGTTGTATTCCCTCGACCCACTGGCGGGCGAGCTGCGCGCCGCGTTGCGGTGGTGCGCCACCGGTGGCAGCGCCCGCGCCGGTCTCGGTCTGGCGGGCGGGCTGGACCAGTGGTGGCTGGAGCGGGGCCTGGCCCGGGAGGGGCGGCTGTGGCTGTTCCGGCTGTACGGGCGGATCGCGGAGACGGGGGAGCGGATCCCGGAGGCTGAGCTGGCGGCGGCGTACCACATGCACTCGCTGCATGCCAGCGCCGATGGCGAGTTCGCCGAGGAACTGCGCTACTCGCAGCGGGCGGAGGCGGCGGCCCGGCAGGCCGGTGACGCCGGTCTGCTGGCCCGGGTGCTCGCCGGCCGGGCCGCGCCGCTGGTGGACATGGGGCAGTTCGTCGAGGCCGAGCGGGTGTGCCGGGAGGTCATCGACTGGGCGCACGGGCAGGACGTGGTCGGCGAGGCGCTGTTCGCGGTGTTCAGCCTGGCTGAGCTGCTCTGGCGGCGGGGTGCCCTGGAGGAGGCGGCGGAGCTGTTGGGCGCGGTGCGTCCGGTGGAGGCGGCCCGGCCGGTGGAGCGCGGCCGGCGTTCGGTGGACATGTTGCTCGGGATGGTCGCGTTGGCCCGCGGCGATGTGATCGCCGCCCACGAGCACCTGCTGGTGGCGTTGCGTTCCCGGATGGGCCACGGCTACCACGGCCGGGCGTGTGACACCTTGAACGCGATCGCGGTGCGCTGTGCGATCGGCGGGGAGCGGTTGACCGCCGCCCGACTGTTCGGTGCCGCGCAGGCGACCCGGGCGAGCATGCGGGCCACCCCGGGGATCTTCGGCGGTTACTGGGCCGAACAGCAGGGGGAGTTGCGCGCGGTGCTGGGCGACGCGGCCTTCGACGACGCGTACGGCGAGGGTGCCGAACTGGGGCTGGACGAGGCCGCCGCGCTCGCACTGGACGTGGAACACCCGGACCTCGCGGCGGATTCGACCCGCTTCAGTACGGGCCTGTCCCAGCCGACCCCGCGCCGTCCCGCCGACCCCGACCGCCACCCGGCCACCCGCACCGAAGGCGCCTGACCCACCCTTGGCCCCCCACTTGGTTGATCATGAAGTTATTGCCAGAAACGCCGGGCGCACGGGCAATAACTTCATGATCACCGCGGGTTGGGTGGGGTCAGGGGTCGAGGGTGGGGTTAGAGGCGGGCTTTGGCTTCGGCTTCGGCCTTCATGCGGGCGGCGCGGTCGATGTCGGCCTGCTGGACGGCTGCCACCGAACCGAAGATGCTGACCGCCTGGTAGTAGGTCCAGGCCAGGCTGTAGCAGGCCGGCCGGACGACCGAGTTGTACGTGGCGCAGACGCGCTTCAGGTCTTCGTAGAAGGCGCTGTCGAGGCGGGACTTGTTGGCGGGGAACTGGCCGACCGCCTTGTAGTTGCGGTAGCCGAAGTCGTGCCGGTAGCAGCCCAGGTTGAAGGTGAACCCGAGCGGGTTGTCGGGGCTGGACGAGCAGTAGTCGGTGGACCAGTTGAAGTTGTACTCGGCCCAGGGGGCCCGGTTGACCCGGGCGCTGTTCCACGAGTTGTAGCTGGACGCGCTGGTCTGGGTCCAGCTGGACAGCACGGAGAGCTTCTGGGCGGGGGTGACGGCGGCGGCGGGGGAGGCGATGGTGAGGGTGGCGAGCAGCGCTAACGCGCCCGAGGCGAGCAGGGTGGCGAGACGTCGGGGCACGGGTTACCTCCGCGGGGGGTGAGCGGTGGGACGGAAGTTACCGGCGGGTTACCGGATGTCGATGAGTGTCGATCAGCTGATCAACTGCGCGGTATGTGCCTCGCCAACTATTGGTGACATGCGTTGAAACAGACGAATGCCCCGGACGCGCGTGGCGTCCGGGGCATTCCGAAACCGGGTCAGCGCAGCACGAAGGCTGGCGGGCTCGTGGGGCTCTCGTTGGCGGTCCGGTCCAGGGCGGTCAGCTGGTAGGTGTAGCGCCGGCCGGGCTCGGCCGAGGTGTCCACCCAGGACTGGCTGGCCCCGGCCGTGGCGCGGACGGTGCCGACCAGGTGCGCCGCGTCGGCGGTGGCGCACCGCCCGGGCACCGTGGTGCCGTCGAACCGGTAGATCGCGTACGCGGTGGCGGTGCCGAGCGGGCCGACGCCGTCGGCGGGCTGCCGCCAGGTGAGCCGGACCCCGTCGGCCTGCCGGGTCGTCCTGGTGACCACCGGGAAGAGCAGCGGGCGGGCCGGCAGGTGGGGCATGGCCGGCACCAGCGCCGGGCGGGAGTAGTGCTCAGCCGCGTAGATGTCGGTGGCACCGAGCCGGTTGGCGCGTACCTGCACGGCGGAGAAGTGCACGTTGCCCTGCACCTCCGGGTACGACCGGTTGAGCGTCAGGTGGTCGGACAGCTCGCGCGGGTTCTGCCAGAACGACCCGTATGCCGGGTCGCCACTCTTGTAGTCGGCCTGGCCGATGTAGAGCTGTACCCGGGTGCCACGCACCGTCTCGGCCCACCACGGCACCAGGCGCGCGTAGTCCGCCGCCGGGTACTGGCCGATGTACCAGTAGAGCTGCGGCACCACGTAGTCGATCCACTCCTGCTTGATCCATTTGCGCGTGTCGGCGGAGATGATGTCGTACGACTGGCTGCCGGTGGTGTCCGAGCCGAGCGGGTCGGCGGTCTTGTTGCGCCAGATGCCGAACGGGCTGACCCCGAACTTCACCCACGGCTTCGCCGCCTTGATCTTGCGGTTCATCTCCTGGATCAACAGGTTGATGTTGTCCCGCCGCCAGTCGGCCCGGTCGGTGAAGCCCCGGTTGTGGGCCGCGAAGGTCGCGTCGTCCGGCACCTGGTAGGTGCCGCTCGGGTAGGGGTAGAAGTAGTCGTCGAAGTGGACGCCGTCGATGTCGTACCGCTTGACCGCGTCCATCATGGCGGTCTGGACGAACTCGCGGACCTCGGGGATTCCCGGGTTGTAGTAGAGCCGGCTGCCGGCCACGCCGGCCGGTGGGTAGGCGAACGTCCACTCGGGGTGCTGCTGGGCCGGGTGGCCGGGGGCGAGCTGGGCCAGGTCGGCGCCCGCGCCGCCGGGGGCCGGCATGGAGACGCGGTACGGGTTGAACCAGGCGTGGAACTCCAGGTTCCGTTTGTGCGACTCGTCGACCAGGAAGGCCAGCGGGTCCCAGCCGGGGTCCTGGCCGCGTACCCCGGTCAGGTATTCCGACCACGGCTCGTACGGCGAGGGCCAGAGCGCGTCGGCGGTGGGCCGGACCTGCACCACGACGGCGTTGTGGTTCAGCCGACCGGCCAGGTCGAGCAGTTCGCGGTACTCGGCCTGCTGCGCGGCGATCCGGTCCGGCGCGGTCTGGGACGCCTTGCTGGGCCAGTCGATGTTGACCACCGACGAGATCCACATGGCCCGGAACTGCCGCTTGGGGGTGGCCGGGTCGGTGGCGCAGGCGGCGGTGGTGGTGTCGGCCGCGCTGGGCGCGGCGCTCGCGGGGGTGGCGCTGACGAACGTGCCGAGCAGGGCTGCGACCAGCCCGACGGCTCCGATTCGGGTGGATTTCATGCGGTGTGTCCCTTCGGTGGGGCTCCCGGATGTTCACGCGGGGCTCGGCAAGATTCGCCGTCGGTGTCCGCGTTACTGGTAGGAAATTTTCACAATCTGGCGGTCGCCGCAAGAGTTCGGGGTTGACCAATCGCGCCGCTGGGTAGCAACGGCGGTCACCGGCCGCCACGGAGGTGGTCGCACGGTGGGAGGGGTGACCGGGTGTCCGTGCTGCGCACAAAACCAATCAAGGACGTGATAGCCCAGGGTGAGGCGGACGGCAGCGACGGCCAACTGGGGCTGAAGCGACGGCTCGGCGCGATCGACCTCACCGGCTTCGGCATCGGCATCGTGATCGGCACCGGCATCTTCACCCTCACCGGGATCGAAGCCCGGGACAGCGCCGGGCCGGGCGTGGTGATCTCCTTCGCCATCGCCGGCGTGGTGGCCCTGCTCGCCGCCCTCTGCTACGCCGAACTGGCCTCCAGCGTGCCGACCGCCGGCAGCGCCTACACCTACGCGTACGCCACGATGGGCGAGATCGTCGCCTGGATCATCGGCTGGGACCTGCTGCTGGAGTTCGCGCTCGGCGCCGCGGTGGTGGCCCGGGGCTGGTCCGGCTACCTTGCCGAACTGCTCGACCTGCCGACCCGGTGGTTCGGCGAGGAGGGCAGCACCGTCAACGTGGGCGCCATCGCCATCGTGCTGATCCTCGGCGTCGTGGCGATCGTCGGCATCCGCGAATCCGCCCGGATCACCAACCTGCTGGTGCTGGTCAAGGTGGCCATTTGCGTCTTCGTGGTGGTCGCCGGGCTGTTCTTCGTCAAGGCCGCCAACCTCACCCCGTTCATCCCGCCGGCCGAGCCCGCCGGAAGCGGCGACGACGGCATCAAGCAACCGGTCACCCAGGCGCTGTTCGGGCTGGAGCCGTCGGTCTTCGGCTTCGTCGGGGTGCTCAGCGCCGCCGCGGTGGTCTTCTTCGCGTACACCGGGTTCGAGGCCGTGGCCAACCTCGGTGAGGAGACGCGCAAGCCCAAGCGGGACCTCACCCTGGGTCTGCTCGGCACGCTGCTGATCTCCACGCTGCTCTACATCGGCGTGTCGCTCGTGGTGGTCGGGATGGTGCCGTACACCGAGATCGACCGGGGCGCCCCGATCGCCTCGGCCTTCGAGTCGGTCGGCGCGGGCTGGGCGGCCGTGCTGGTCTCCATCGCCGCGGTCGCCGGCCTGACCAGTGTCATCCTGGTCGACCTGGTGGCGATGGGCCGGATCGGTTTCGCCATCGCCCGGGACGGGCTGATCCCACCCGCGATCGCGACGGTGCACCCGCGCTGGGGGACCCCGTACCGGATCTCGGCGATCATGACGGTGGCGGTCGCGCTGCTGGCCGGATTCCTGCCGCTGTCCGCGCTGGCCGACCTGGTCAGCATCGGCGCGCTCTGCGCCTTCGTGCTGGTGTCGGTGGCGGTGCCGATCCTGCGTCGGCGGCGTCCGGACCTGGAGCGGCCGTTCCGGGTGCCGTTCTCGCCGGTGCTGCCGATCATCTCGGCGTTGGCCTGCCTCTACCTGATGCTCAACCTGTCGGTGGAGACCTGGCTGCGGTTCCTGGCCTGGATGCTGCTCGGCGCGTTGATCTACTTCGGTTACGGCTACCGCCGCAACCGGTTGGCCCGACACGAGCCCGCAGTCGCCCCGGGTCCCCGCGAGCCGGCCGCCGACAGCTGATCCGACGGGACGAGGAAGGGCCTCTTGCCGCTGCGAGGGGCCCTTTTCCCTGTCGCTGGTACCCCTGGCAGCGGGGGCGCTGACGGTATGGTGCGCCCGTCACCTCGGGGAGGTTGCGGCGTGCGACACAGACTCAAGGACGTGGCCGAGCGAGCCGGCGTCTCCGTGAAGACCGTCTCCAACGTGGTGAACGGCCACGCCCATGTCCGACCGGACACCCGGGCGCGGGTCGAGGAGGCCATCAGCGAACTCAACTACCGGCCCAACCTCTCCGCCCGGCACCTCCGCAAGGGGCGTACCGGCGTGATCGCGCTAGCCGTTCCGGAACTGGACATCCCGTACTTCGCCGAACTGGCCCGCTACGTGGTCAGCGCCGCCGCCGAGCACGGCTGGACGGTGCTGATCGACCAGACCGGCGGCCGGCGGGAGCAGGAACGGGTCGTCGCCTCCGGCATCACCGGCCACCTGATCGACGGGCTCATCATCAGCCCGCTGGGGCTCAGCGCGGCGGACCTGGCCGGGCTGGACGGCACCCCGATGGTGCTGCTCGGCGAGCGGATCGCAGACGGCCCGGCGGATCGCGTGGTGATCGACAACGTGGCGGCGGCCCGGGAGATCACCAACCACCTGATCCGGTTGGGGCGTCGCCGGATCGCGGCCGTCGGCGCGCAGCGCACCGACGAGGGCGCCAGCGCCCGGCTGCGCCTGGCCGGTTACCGGGACGCGCTGCGCGCCGCCGGGCTCGACCACGACCAGGCCCTGGTGGCGTCCGCGCCGGCCTGGCACCGCGCGGACGGCGCGGCCGCGATGCGCGGCCTGCTCACCTCCGGCGTACGCCCCGACGCCGTCTTCTGTTTCAACGACACGCTGGCCCTCGGTGTCCTGCGCGCGCTGTACGAGGCCGGCCTGCGGGTGCCCGAGGACGTGGCGGTGGCCGGCTTCGACGACATCGAGGACGGCAGGTTCGCCATCCCGGCCCTGAGCACCGTCGCCCCGGACAAGGAGCAGATCGCCCGGCTGGCCGTCCAACTCCTCGCCGACCGCCTGAACGGCAATCCCGCCCTCCCTCCCACCCAGCGCCTCGAGGCCCCCCACCGCCTACACCTCCGCGAATCCACCCGGACCGGTTAGTCGAAGAAGCGGGCCAGGTGGGATTGGGGTGCCGGGTCGGCGTCCGGGGGGAGGGGGGTCAGGTCGGCGAAGATCGAGGCACCGTCGCAGCCGGCGTGCAGTGGGTACCAGCGCGGGGTACCCGGGGGCCGGAGCTGGCAGATCCCCTTGAACGTCTGCACGTCCATCAGCCGCACGTGGGTCGGGTCGGCCACCGCGTTCACATGACCCCACCAGGGGCTCATCACGTGCAGCACGCCGCCGGGGCGGAGCACCCGATGACACTCGTCGACCAGCGGCAGGAAGTCGATCAGGTGCTCCAGGATGTGCACAGCGAAGAGGACGTCCACCGAGTTGTCGGCGAGCGGTAGTGAGCCGGACAGGTCCGCGACGGCGTCCACGCCGGGCGCCGGGTAGATGTCCAGCCCCAGGTTGCTCGACCACTGCTTGGTCGGCCCGCAACCGAGGTCCACGACCACCGGCGCCCGCCCGCCGATGCCGACCCGGCACCAGACGCCGTAGACCCCGGCGAGCCGCCCCACCAGGTCCCGCACCAGCTGCAGTTGGGCGGGCTCGGCCACCTCGCCGCTCAGATGGGCCACTCCCCGGTCGAAGCGCACCTCGACCGTCAGGTCCCGCAACCGTTCATCGTGGCGGACCTGGTCCGCCCATGCCTGGGCGAGGAATTCGTCGATCGCCCGCAGCCGGTCGGCCGAGGGTGGAGTCTGCGCCAAAGCGACCATTCGGGTCACCTCCCGCCGCGCGATACCCGCAATCGCGCCCGTTATGCCCCTCTCGTCCACCTCGCCGCTCGCTGGGTCGAGGCCATCCGTGTGCGTGTCGCGGGATGCGGGCGCGGCCGTATCACCTCGCCGCTCGCTGGGTCGAGGCCGCCCCACGGGCGTGTCGCGGGATGCGGGCCCGGGCCGCAATCATCTTGATGCCACACCGGCATCAAGATGTCTCACGGGCATCATGCTCAACGCAGACACCGGCTTCGCGCCGGCACCGGCTTCGCGCCGGCACCGGCTTCGCGCCGGCACGGGTCCAGCCGCGAGTCAGCCGGAGATGGTGCGGCGGCCGCCGCGCATCCGCTGGCGAGGCGGCGGGTCGGCGGGCTTCGGCCGTTTGAGGTGATAGCGGTGCAGTTCGTGGTTGCCGGGCAGGGACGGGTCCTCGCTCATCGCGACCAACTCCCAGCCCTGGTCGCCGGCCCGGTTCAGGTGGGCCAGCGAGGTGTCACCGTAGGGCGTCACGTCGACCATCGAGCCGTCCGGGCCGTACCAGACGAAGACGACCTCCCAGCCGAGGTCGTTGGTCGCGGCCTGGCGGCGGCGGACCAGCAGCGCGTACTCCCACTTGAGCATGGCGTCATTCTCACCCCGCGCCGGCCCGCCGGCACGGATCAATCCTCGGCGATCCGCCCGGCGTCCACCCGCAGTCGCCGGTTGGTCTCGATGGCGGCCAGCATCCGCCGGTCGTGGGTGACCAGCAGCAGCGTTCCGGGGTAGCTGGCCAGCGCCGATTCGAGCTGCTCGATGGCGGGCAGGTCCAGGTGGTTGGTGGGCTCGTCCAGCACCAGCAGGTTGACCCCACGGCCCTGGAGCAGGGCCAGCGCGGCCCGGGTCCGCTCACCGGGGGAGAGGGTGGCCGCCGGTCGGGGCACGTGCGCCGCGCGCAGGCCGAACTTCGCCAGCAGGGTCCGCGCGTCGGCCGGCGACATGTGGGGTACGGCCGCGTGGAACGCGTCGATCAGCGGCGCGTCGCCGAGGAACAACCCGCGGGCCTGGTCCACCTCGCCCACCACCACGCCGGGCCCGAGCGAGGCGGTGCCCTCGTCCAGCGGCAACCGCCCCAACAGCGCGGCCAACAGGGTGGACTTGCCCGAGCCGTTGGCCCCGGTCACCGCGACCCGGTCCGCCCAGTCGATCTGGAGGTCGACCGGGCCGAGGGTGAAGCCACCCCGGCGTACCACGGCACCGCGCAGCGTGGCCACGACGGCGCCGGCGCGGGGCGCGGCGGCGATCTCCATCCGCAGCTCCCACTCCTTGCGGGGCTCCTCGACTACCTCCAACCGCTCGATGAGCCGTTCGGTCTGCTTGGCCTTGGCAGCCTGCTTCTCGCTCGCCTCGCTGCGGAACTTACGGCCGATCTTGTCGTTGTCGGTGGCCTTGCGGCGGGCGTTCTTCACGCCCTTCTCCATCCAGCCGCGCTGGGTGCGGGCCCGCGCCTCCAGGCCGGCCTTCGTGTCGGCGTACTCCTCGAAGTCCGCGCGGGCGTGCCGGCGGGCCACCTCGCGCTCCTCCAGGTAGGCCGCGTAACCGCCGCCGTAGTGATTGACCTGCTGCTGCGGCAGGTCCAGCTCCACCACCCGGGTCACCGTGCGGGTGAGGAACTCCCGGTCGTGGCTGACCAGCACCGTGCCGGCCCGCAGCCCGGTGACGAACTCCTCCAGCCGCTCCAACCCGGCCAGGTCCAGGTCGTTGGTCGGCTCGTCGAGCAGGAACACGTCGTACCGGCTGAGCAGCAGCGACGCCAGCCCGGCGCGGGCCGCCTGGCCGCCGGAGAGCCCGGTCATCGGGTGGTCCAGGTCGACAGCGAGCCCCAGGTCGGCGCTCACCTGCTCGGCGCGTTCCTCCAGGTCCGCGCCGCCCAGGGCGAGCCAGCGCTCCAACGCGTCGCCGTACGCGTCGTCCGCACCCGCCGCCCCGGCGGTCAGCGCCTCGGTCGCCGCGTCCAGTGCCGCCTGCGCGGCGGTCACCCCGGTCCGGCGGGCCAGGAAGTCGCGGACCGTCTCACCCGGCCGCCGTTCCGGCTCCTGTGGCAGGTGTCCGACGCTCGCGGTGGGTGGGCTGAGCCGCACGCTGCCGGCCTCGACCGGCAACAACCCGGCGAGGGTACGCAGCAGCGTCGACTTGCCGGCCCCGTTCGGCCCGACCAGCCCCACCACGTCGCCGGGGGCGACCACCAGGTCCAATCCGGCGAAGAGCGGGCGGTCGCCGTGCCCGGCGGCCAGGTCCTTGACGATCATCGTGGCGCTCATCAGGACGGCAGCCTATCCGGCCGCCCGCATACCAACCGCCGGCAGCGGGCAGACTCAACGACGTGGTGACCACACTGGCGATCGACTGCGGCGGCGGGGGCATCAAGGCGTCCGTGCTCGACGAGGCGGGAACGATGCGGGCCCGGCCGTTGCGGGTGCCCACCCCGTACCCTCTGCCGCCCGCGTTGTTTGTCCGGACCCTGCTGGATCTTGGCGGGCGCCTGCCGACGGCGGACCGGCTCACGGTCGGCGTACCCGGGATGATCCGGCACGGCGTGGTGGTGAGCACCCCGCACTACGTGACCCGCAACGGCCCCCGCACCCGGGTCGACCCGGACCTGCTCGCCGAGTGGTCCGGCTGGGACGCGCGCGGCGCGCTGGCCGACGCCTTCGGGGTGCCGGCGCTGGTGCTCAACGACGCCGAGGTGCACGGCGCCGGGGTGGTCGCCGGCACCGGTTGCGAGCTGGTGCTGACCCTGGGGACAGGGCTGGGCAGCGCGCTCTTCGACGGCGGGGTGCTCGCACCGCACCTGGAGCTGTCGCACGCGCCGGTGCGGTGGGGCACCACCTACGACACGTACGTCGGCGAGCCGGAACGTCGACGGCTCGGCGACGCCTTCTGGTCCCGGCGGATCCGGCAGGTGGTGGACGGGCTCCGCCCGGTGTTCCGCTGGGACCGGCTCTACCTGGGCGGGGGCAACTCCCGACTGATCCGGCCCGAGCAGCTGGCCCGGATGGGCGACGACGTGGTGGTGGTGCCGAACACGGCCGGGATCGTCGGCGGCGTCCGCGCCTGGGAGCTCTCCGCCGGACGCCGGGACGCCCGCACCTGACCGTTCGACGCCCGTCGGCGGCCTTCGGCGGCCGGAACTGACCCGATCTCGACCTCGGGAACAGTCGCCAAACTTCCAGCGTTGTGCCAGCGTCGGAACAGGTGACGGTGCGACCCGAGGAGGTGGCAGATGGATCTTCTGGCGGACTACCGGCGGGCGACCATGTTCTTCGAGACCGGTGACCCCAGCGGGGCAGCCCGACTGCTGGAGCCGATCATCGACGCCGAACCCGGCAACGCGGCGGTCCGGCAGTTGCTGGCCCGGGCGTACTTCCAGTCGGCCCAGCTCAGCCGGGCCGAGGAGCACCTGCGCGAGCTGATCGAGCGGGACCCCAGCGACCACTACGCGCACCACGTGCTCGGTCGGACGCTGGAGCGCCTCAACCGGCACAACGACGCGCTGCGGCACCTGCGCATCGCCGCCGCGATGTACGCGGCCAACGACGACTACCGGACAGCGCTGGAGCGGGTGGAGACCCGCCTGGGCGGCAGGCGCTGAGCCTGACCCGGTGACGAGTGCGGGGGCGGTCCCACGGGGCCGCCCCTTCGTCGTCGTCGGGCGACCCGCCGGACGCGCCTAGGATGGCGGACATGGGACCTGACCGGCCGGGGGCTGCGGCATGAAGCTCAAGCTGGACCTGCACGAGATCTTCAACAAGGGCCACGACATCGACCGCGCCCTGCGCGGGATCATGGACGAGGCGGTGGCGAAGAAGGCCACCCTCGTCGAGATCATCCCGGGTAAGGGGTCCGGCCAGCTCAAGAAGCGGGTGCTGCGGTTCCTCGACCAGAAGGACGTCAAGCAGCTCTACCACCGGGTGGAGAAGGACTCGAAGAACTTCGGCCGACTCTTCGTCCACTTCCGCTGGAAGTAACGGCCAACGGCCGGTGTTCTGCGGCGACTGGCCATATGGCCATCGACCTTGGTTTAGGTAGATCGCGTCGAAGTTAGATTCCATCTAGCTTCGGAGGGATCGGTTCGGTTGGGCGTCGGATGGATCTTCGTCGTGAGGGGCGGCGATGCGTCTGCGCCAATGGTCGGATACCGGGCGGGTGACGGACGAGCAGGTTACCGAGTCGACGCGGTGGACGATTCACGGTGAGCGGGTGGTGGACGGTAGCCGCCGGGCGCGGTTGAGCATTGCCGACGTGGAACTGTCCTTCGGCGGGGCGACGAGAAGTTCCACTACAGCGACGGCTCTCACAAGTGGATTCCGCCGGACCCCGACTACGACCAGGAAGTCTGGGACGAGCAGATTCGCCGGCACAAGCACGGCCACCTGCGAAACGAGCGTCCGAAGATCCGGATTCAGCGGCTGATCTTATGGTCAGAGGCTGGCGGTGAGGAGGCCGCACACGGTCAGCGGCAGCACCGCGGACAGGGTGCCCACCACGGCCGACGAGCGGATCCGGGTGCGGGCGATGAGCCCCGCGAGCATGGCCAGGCTGACCAGCAGCGCGAGGAACAGTGCGGGCGTGGCCACGTAGAGCCCGAAGAGCAGCGCCCGCGACCGTTCGGAGTCGCATGCTTCGCCGCAGCCCACCGGGACCGACCCGGAACGCGTGCTCAGAAACAGGCCGAACGACACGACGACGGCCGCGTACCAGCCAGCCAACACGAGGAAGGAGGTGCGCGCGTCAACCCGGTGGGTGCGTGACGGTGCCAGAACCATGAGCGGAGTATCCATCGTCGCGCGCCTCGGCTGAAGGACCATAGGCGTCAGGTCTGATCTCGGCGACCATCGTGTCCGCGTCCTCGAACGACTCGACAGTGCGGAACCCTTCGGCGGCGTAGAGCCGCGCGGCGAAGTTCGCCCGCTCCACGCTCAGCGACACAGTGCTGATGCCACGCGCTCGTGCGGCCTGCAGAACGGCGCGCAGAAGCGTACGGCCCACACCCCGGCCCCGCCAGGTCTTCACCACGCCGATAGTCAGCTCTGGCACGTCGTCACTCACGTACCCGTAGCCCGGATCGGCGGCGGTGAGGAATCGAAACCAGGCCGCGCCGACTGAACGACCAGTCGGGTCGACCGCAACCAGGCCGAAGTCGTCCGGCCGCATCCACCCGGTGACGTAGTGGGCCAGCGCGGGATTCGCCAGGATCTGCTCGCGGGACCAGTTCCGCTCAGGCAACCAGTTCACGGCCTCCACGAGCATGTCGATCAGGAATTCGGAATCAGCCGGGGTGGCCGTGCGAATGCCGAGGTCAGTCACCGCCGAAGCCTCGCACACGACTCGGATCAGGTCAGCCCTGTGGGCGCTGCGCCCAGAAGAGCGTGTGCCCGCTGTTGCCCTCCGGGACGAAGTCCTCGGCGATGATCGTCAGCCCCGCCTGGTGCAGCCACGAGCCGTAGCTGGACGCGTCGGCTTGGCTCCACCACATGGTGGCGGGGCCGCCGAGCCAGTTGTCCTCGGTGCCTGTCCAGGCGTCGGTGCCGACCGTGGTGACCAGCCAGCCGCCGGGGCGTAACCAGGTGGCGATGCTCTCGATGAGCTGCGGCTGGTCGGCCAGGGGCATGTGGATGAGGGCGTACAGGCAGACCACGGCATCGAACGAGGCCGGCGGCAGGTCGAGCCGGGTGGCGTCGGCGCGGAGAAAGGTGCCGTCGGGCACCACGCGGCGCGCCCGCTCGATCTGCACGTCGCTGATGTCGACGCCGGTGACGTGGTGTCCGGCGTCGGCGAGGAAGCGGGCGACCGGCACCCCGCAGCCGCACCCGAGGTCGAGGACCGCTGCCGAGGCAGGTAGGCGCTGGTGCAGGTCGGCGAGCCAGGGCGCGTACTGACCGTCGTCGGCGTCGTCCGGTCGATAGTGGTGGGAGAGCGCGTCGTACCCCCGCCGGACCAGGTCACGCTCATCACCCTGGGTCATTCCCGGAGCGTTTCGAGGTCCCGCCAGCGGTAGAGGTCGCGCAGCAGGGAGATCTCGGCGCCGTGATGGATCAGCTCCCTGTTGACGTGCAGGACGATTCCCTCCATGGGGAACCGCTCCGAACCCACTGTGGGCGGGTTCTCCAGGTCGGCGTCCGAGAGGTCGCGGACGCCCGCGTCCCATCTCGCGTACATCTCGTCGAGCTGTTTCAGCGCCTCGTCGGCGGTGCCCGCATAGGGGAATGTCTGGTAGTCGACGTCCTGCCCGCCGAAGTGCCATGCGACCCGATAGCCCAGGCAGGAGACGATGATGTGCGCCATCCGCCAGGCGATCGTGGTCATTGGCGCGGGCACCGGGGCAGTGGGAGCGCCGTCCATCGTCCAGGTCCCCGAACCCGCTGACATGGGTGCTGCCGACGTGCCACGGGGGCGAATGCTCCAGCAGTCACGCACCGGCTCCCAGAGGTACTCCTCATCGGCGAGGCCGTGCAGCCTTGGTCGCAGGTTCTTCTGCCAGTGCCGGTCCAACTGGTCCGCGATGCGCTCGCCCCGTGTCATGTCCGCACGCTACCGACAGCGGAGGCCGCTGTGCCGCCCGTGCGGTCGCCAGCGTCGAGCGCCTCATCGCGAAGATCCGCGCAACATCAGGGATGTTGGTGTCTCCCGCAGGTCGGAGGCAGCAACATCCGGGAAGTTGCGCGGATCTAGACGCCACGCGATCGCCGAGCGGCGTCGGTCGGTGGTCCGGCGTGGCCTATCGCCGCGCCGGACCACCTTACTTCCGTCAGAGGGAGTAGGTGCGGGCGACCGCCAGCATCTCCGAGCTGTGCGACCCGACGACGCCGACGGCCGGCGGCCGGGGGCGGAAGCCGGGCAGCTCGTCCAAGCCGTCACTGGCGTCCATTGCCCGCAGCGCCACCTGCCCGGCGATCGGCCGCACCGTCAACGTGACCTCGATGCCCTCGGCCGGCGGGGCGTGGAACACCAGCCCGAAGCCCCACTTGCCGTCCCGGGGCTCCACCGGCACCGACCGCCCCGCCACCTCGGCGCGCAGCACCGTGGCGGTCGACGTGTCGACGTGCAGTGTGGCGATCCGGGCGACCCGCTGCGGGGTGAGCCGCAGCCGCAGGGTGCGGTCGCTACCGTCGGCGGCGTCGGTCTGCACCAACTCCAGCTTCGGCGCCGGCAGGTTCGCCGCCTGCGCCGGGCCGGCCCGCAGCTCAGCGTCGCCGAGCCCGGGGAAGTCGTCGCCGACGTCGGTCACCCCGTCCACGTAACCGTCGGTCCACGGCTGCGGGTCGCTCTCGTGGCTGAGCCAACGGGCCTGACCGGTGCCGGCGTCCATGGCGTACATCAGGTGGGTCGGCACCGGGTGGGCGGCGTCGAACCGGTCCACGGCCAGGCCGACCCCGGCGAGCACCACCGTCGCCACGGCGGCCGCACCGGTCGGCAGCACCGCGAGCCGTCGGGCCCGCAACGCCAGCATCCCGCGCTGGCCGCCGGCCTGCGGGTGCAGCAGGTCGACCACCGGCAGGGCGACCAGGCCGAGCAGCACCGCTACCAGCGCGGCCACCCCGCCCATCGCCATCCCCAGCGCGGGGAAGAGCAGCACCACGGTGGGCAGCAGGATGACCACACCGACGGCCGCGGCGGCCGTCACCGCCACCACCGGCCACGGCCCGGTCTGGCGGGTACGCAGCGCGACAAGCCCGCCGACGGCGCCGGCCAGCGCCGGCAGTGTGGTGAGGTACGCCCCGCCCGGCACCGCAACGGCGAGCAGTACCCCGAGCACTGCCAGCCAGGCCAGCCCGCCGACGGCGAGCGCGGCCGGGCCGATCCGGCGGCGGGTCAGCGCGTACCAGGCGAACAGGATGGCGGCGGCGAGCGCCACGACGGACAGCCGGTACCAGATCGGCCGGTACGGGTCGAGCAGCTCCGCGTACCCCGGTCGGATCGTGGTGATCGCCAGCCAGAGCAGTTGGGCGGCGACCGGCGCGGCGATGATCGGCACCAGGGCCAGCGCGAAGCCGGCGGCCAGCCGGCCGGTACTGGCCCGGCCGCTGCGGCGGGTCAGCCAGGCCAGGGCGGCCACCGCGGCCACCGCGAGCAGTGCCAACGGCAGGGTCAGGGTGCCCGGGTAGCGGACCAGCCCGCCGGGGACGGGGAAGTAGGTGGCGTCGTGCCCGGAGCGCAGGTCGGTCAGGTCGGTGCCGCCGAACTCCCGGGCCAGGCCCAACGCGTTGTCCCCGTGCTGCTGGAGGCTGCCCCGGTCCAGGGCGGCCGGAGTGTCCAACGGCGTGTGGTAGATCGCACCGCCGTCGATGTACGCCGAGTTCAGCCCGACGAACTTCTCATCGAGGAAGGCGGTGAAGTCGGTGTCGTTGGGCAACGCGCGGTAAATCTCCACCGCGAACGAGGTGCCGACGGGGTGCGGGGCGGCCCGACCGAAGATGTCCACCAGCTTCGCGTTGTTCCGGGACGTCTCGAACATGATCACGGGCCCGGTGGAGCCCCGCGCCTCCAGGTTGAGCACCACCCCACCGTCGGCGGCGAGCGGATGACTGGCGGCGAACGCGGCGGCCCCGCAGAGGCACGCCTCCTCGGCGTCGGTCAGCACGAAGACGATGTCGTTGCGGGGTCGGGGGCCGGTGGTCAGCGCGCGCGCCACCTCCAGGATGGCCGACGTGCCGGCCGCGTCGTCGTTGCCACCCGGCCCGGTCTGCACCGAGTCGTAGTGGGCGACCAGGAAGACCCGACCCGTCGAGTCGGTGCCGGGCAGCCGGGCCACCACGTTGCGGACCCGGGCCACTGTCGCGCCGCCCGCCGCGCCGCTGAGCTGACCGGCCTCCGGCGCCACGGTGTCCTGCACCTCGGTCTCCAGGCCCAGCCCGCGCAACTGCTGCTCAAGGTGCGCGCGGACCTGCTCGTTGGCCTCGCTGCCGGCGACGTGCGTCCGGGCGGCGATCACCTGGACGTCCTCGTACGCCCGGTCGGCGCTGAACGCGTCCGCCGGCGCGTCGGTCGGCCTGGGGGTCGGGGTGCGCAGGTCGAGCAGACTGCCGGCGCCGAGCGCGGTCAGCGCGACAATCGCCGCCGCGGCGGCCACGAGCCGCCGGCGTGGCCGGGTCAGCGCGCGGTCGGCAGGGGGTACGCCCGGATTCGGACGGGGCGGCGTGCCCGTCTCGGCCGGGGTGGTGGGTGCGCCCACGGGGACTCCTCGGGGGGTGGTGGGGCCTGGGGTGGGACCATCCTGCCCGGCAACGGTCACGGATGGGATGGCCGGTCGCCCGACGTCCGCCAGCCGCCCGGTTTGTCATCGGTCGGGCAGTGATGCGGCCCATCCCCGCCCGCGCCGCAGGCGTCGTGTTGTGTGCGACCGTTGTCTAATACAGGATCAGCAGGGCACTCGGAAGGAGCCCGACATCACCAGCGAACTCCCGCGTCTCGCGGCGGTGGCCCGGCCGCACCGGGGGGCCGGCTTGGCCGGTTCCCCAGTTGTGCCGTACCCGCACGGTGGCCTGGCGCGGCACGCCAACCTCCCGCCGGCTGAGCGGTTGCGGGTGCTGCTGGTCGAGGACGACGAGGGCGACGCCTTCCTGGTCGGTGAGCTGCTCGCCGAGACGAACTCGATGATCGACCTGATGGTCGCCACCAGCCTCCGCGAGGCCCGGCAGCGGATCGGCGACGTCGACTGCGTCCTGCTCGACCTGGGCCTGCCGGACGCGCAAGGGCTGGACGGGTTGCGCCAGTTGCTGGAGATGGCCAGCGGCGCCGCTGTCTGCGTGCTGACCGGCCGCACCGACGAGCACCTGGGCGTGGTGGCGGTCGCTGAGGGCGCACAGGACTACCTGGTCAAGGGCCAGGTCGACGGTGTGCTGCTGACCCGGGCGCTGCGCTACGCCGTGGAGCGTAAGCGCGCCGACGAGAACGCCCGCCGCCTGCGTGAGGTCGAGCTGCGCCAGGCCGAGTCGGCCCGCCTCGAACGTGGCCTGCTGCCCCAGCCGTTGATGACGACCGACCAGGTGACGGTGCACACCTTCTACCGGCCCGGCCGGCACGCCGCGTTGATCGGCGGGGACTTCTTCGACGTGGTGCAGACGCACCCGGACCGCCTCGACCTGATCGTCGGCGACGTCTGCGGGCACGGGGTGGACGAGGCCGCGCTCGGGGTCGAGCTGCGGGTGGCCTGGCGGGCCCTCGTGCTCGCCGGGGTGCCGGACGACGAGGTGCTGCCCGCCCTGGAGCAGGTGCTGATGAGTGAGCGCCGCCTCCAGGAGATCTTCGCGACGGTGGCTTCCGTCAGACTGGATCTGGACGCCAACCGGGCTACCGTCCGACTGGCCGGGCACCCGCCACCGCTGCTGCTCTCCGGCGGTCGGGTCGCTCCGGTGCCCGCCCCCGGCGGCCGGCTGCTGGGCGTACGACCCCGCCGGCCGATCGCCTACGACCTGGAGTTCGACACCGATGACTGGTCTCTGCTGATGTACACCGACGGCCTGATCGAGGGGCGGGTGGATGCCGGCGACGAACGGCTCGACGTGCCGGGCCTCAGCGGGTTGCTGGGTGAGCCGGCGAACCGTTCGGTGTCGCTGCCCGAGCTGCCGGCCTGGCTGGTCGGCCGAGCCGAGCAGCTCAACGGTGGCCCGCTCGCCGACGACGTGGCCATGCTGCTGGTCAGCCGGGGTGGTGGCCGGTGAAGCCGGTTGTCGGCGGCTGGAGTCTGCGCCGCCGGGTGATCACCCTGCTCACCGTGGTGGGCCTGTTGCTGATCGGCCTGGCCGGCGCGGAGGCGGCGGTGGCCGCCCGCAACCGCACCCAGATCGACGCCGTGCTGAACCAGACCGGTCCGTTGCGGGTGCAGTCGCAGGAACTGCTCAACGCGCTGCTCGACCAGGAGACGGCGATCCGGGGGTACGCGGTCAGCGGCGACCCGGCCGACCTGACCCCCTACGAGGAAGGGCTGGATCAGGAGAAGAGCGTTGTCGCCTCGATGCGGACGCTGCTCGACGACTATCCACAGATCGGCCATGAGCTGCGGATGGTCGAGGAGCAGACGGCGCAGTGGCGGCAGTCGGTGGCGGAGCCGGTGATCACCACCACCGAGCAGAGCGGCACCCGCGCCGGCCAGGCGTTGGTCACCGAACAGGCCCGGCAGCAGTTCGACCAGGTGCGGTCGGCGGTGAACGATCTCCAGGAGGAGATCCTGGCCGCCCGGGAGCAGGCCGCCGCGAACGTGCGCACCAGTAGCAACGTGCTGGTCGTCCTCCTGATCGTGGCCGCGCTGGTGGTGGTCGTGGCCGGGGCGCTGCTGGTGCTGTCCCTGGACCGCATGGTCATCCGGCCCCTGATCGGGCTGGCCGGCCAGGTCCGCGAGGTCGCCGAGGGTGACTACCAGCACGGCATCGCCACCACCGGCCCGCCGGAGTTCGTCCGGCTCGGCGAGGACGTCGACGCGATGCGGCAGAAGATCGCCGCCGACCTGGCCGAGGTCCGGGCCGCCCGCGAGCGCATCGAGTGGGTCAACAGTCAGCTCCAGAAGCAGGCCGAGGAGCTGACCCGGTCCAACCGTGACCTGGAGCAGTTCGCGTACGTGGCCTCCCATGACCTGCAGGAGCCGCTGCGCAAGGTCGCCAGCTTCTGCCAGCTGCTCCAGCGCCGGTACGCCGGGCAGCTCGACGAGCGGGCCGACCAGTACATCGCCTTCGCGGTGGACGGCGCGCAGCGGATGCAGCGCCTGATCAACGACCTGCTCGCGTTCTCCCGGATCGGGCGACTCACCACCGGTTTCGTCGAGGTCGACCTCAACAAGGTGATGGGCGACGTGGCCGGCCAGACCGAGGCCGCCCGGCAGTACGCCGACGCCGAGCTGACCTGGTCCGAGCTGCCGGTGATCTCGGGTGAGGAACCGCTGCTCACCAACCTGCTGGCCAACCTGGTCAGCAACTCGATCAAGTTCCGCCGTCCGGACGTGCCGCCGAAGGTGCACATCTCGGCCCGGTTGGTGGGCGCCGAGTGGGAGATCACCTGTCAGGACAACGGCATCGGGATCGAGCCGGAGTTCGCCGACAAGATCTTCGTGATCTTTCAGCGGCTGCACTCGAAGGACGCGTACCCGGGCACCGGCATCGGGTTGGCGATCGTCAAGAAGATCGTCGAGTACCACGGCGGTCGAGTCTGGGTGGACACCGACGTGCCGGAGGGCACCGCGATCCGGTTCACCCTGCCGGCACTCCCCGGGGACGTCGAGGCGGCCACCGCAGCCGAGTCCGAAGCGCAGCCGAACGCCCTGACCGTGGGCGACTCGACGGCCTCGACCGAGGCTCCGGCAGCGCCGACGGAGCAGGCGGGCGAGGCGGACCAGCCGGACCGGGCCGACGAGGCGACGGAAAGCGGTAGAACGGGTGACATGAGGGAGACGGTGGGATGACCGCGCCGGCGGATGGCAAGAGCCCGATCGAGGTCCTGCTCGTGGAGGACGACCCGGGTGACGTGCTGATGACCCAGGAGGCGTTCGAGGAACACAAGCTGCGCAACCGGCTGACCGTCGTCTCCGACGGGGCCGAGGCGCTCGCCTACCTGCGCCGGGAGGGCCAGTACGTCGACGCGGTGGCGCCCGACCTGATCCTGCTCGACCTCAACCTGCCCCGGCGCGACGGCCGGGAGGTGCTGGAGGAGATCAAGAAGGACGAGACCCTGCGTCGGATCCCGGTGGTGGTGCTCACCACCTCGCAGGCCGACGAGGACATCCTGCGCAGCTACCAGCTGCACGCCAACGCCTACGTGACCAAGCCGGTGGACTTCGAGCGCTTCATCTCGGTGGTCCGTCAGATCGACGAGTTCTTCGTCAGCGTGGTCAAGCTGCCGCCGCGTGGCTGACACCCTGCTGGACGACGTCGGCGACCTGCTCCGGGAGGCCGCCGACCAGGTCGTGCTGCCCCTGTTCCGCAAGCTCGACGACGACGACGTGTCGGAGAAGGCGCCCGGAGAGGTGGTCACCGTCGCCGACCGCCGGGCCGAGGAGCTGCTCTCGGCGGGGTTGCGGCGACTGCGGCCGGGCTCGATGGTGGTCGGCGAGGAGGGCGTCGCCGACGACCCGGGGTTGCTGCGGCACCTGCGCGACGGCGGGGACGTCTGGCTGGTCGACCCGGTCGACGGCACCGCCAACTTCGCCGCCGGTCGCCGCCCGTTCGCCCTGATGGTGTCGTTGCTGAGCGACGGTCGGCCGAGCGCCGGTTGGATCCTCGACCCGCTCGCCGACACGCTCGCCGCGGGTTGGGCGGACGAGGGCACCCTGCTCAACGGTCGGCCGGTCGACGGCGCCGGCGCGGTGCCGCCGCTCGGCGAGCTGCGCGGCGCGGCGATGACCAAGTTCCTGCCGCCGGAGACCCGTGATCGGGTCCGCGCGGGCGGTCGGCGGCTCGGTGAGCTGTTGCCCGGCCTGCACTGCGCCGGTCGGGAGTACCTGGACATCCTCACCGGCGAGCAGCAGTTCGTCCTCTTCTGGCGCACCCTGCCCTGGGATCACGCCCCGGGCACCCTGCTGGTCCGGGCCGCCGGGGGTGTCGCACGCCGGTTCGACGGCGTCGACTACCACCCGGCCGACGACGGCCGCGGTCTGCTGGTGGCGGCCAACGAGCAGGTCTGGGCCGAGGTGCACGACGCGCTGCTCACCACCTGATCAGCGCGCTGCGCGAGCGCGTCGGGACGCTGCGTCGACATCGGGACTGCTGGCGGGTCAGGGGGCTGGTCACCGGCCCACAGTCCGGTATCGTGACCGGCGGTCTCCGCCAGCAGGCCGCCGACCGGCGTCGCCGTGCAGTGTCAATCGGGGGCCGGCGGTCTACGGAAGGACGCTTTCGTGCCCAGGACCAGGCTCAGCCCGCGGCTCGGTCGCCGCGCTCTGTTCGCCCTGCTCGCCGCCGTCGCGCTGGTGCTCGGCGGTGCCGTTGCGCCCGCGTACGCGGAGCCTGGCGAGGGCGGCAGCAAGAAGCTGCAGGACGCGCTGGAGCTGACCGCCCGGGGGCACATCGAGGCGAAGGCCAAACTGGACAATTCCAAGCGTCGCCAGACGGCGCTGACCGGCGAGCTGACGACGCTGGAGGGTCGGCTGGTCGGGCTCAGCGCGCAGGTGGGTGAGGTGGCCGCCCAGTCGTACCGGGTGGGTCGGCTGAGCGCGGTCTCGATGCTGCTGAACACCGCCACGCCGGAGGCGTTCCTGCAACGCGCCGGTGACCTCGACCTGATGGCCCAGCGGGACAGCAAGCGGCTGCGTGACCTCACCGAGGCCCGGCAGCAGGCGCAGCAGGCCAAGGTCGCCATCGACGCCGAGGTCCGCGAGCAGCAGAAGCAGCTCGCCGTGATGGCGAAGAAGAAGAAGGAAGCCGAGGAGGCGCTGGCGGAGGTCAGCTCCGGCGGCAGCAACGGTTTCAGCGGTGGCAGCTCCGCCTCGGCGAAGCCCGCGCCGCGTAACTCCGACGGGTCGTGGCCGCCGGAGTCCTGCTCGGTGAAGGACCCGACCACCTCCGGGTGCATCACTCCGCGCACCCTCAACGCGCTCAAGCAGACCCAGGCGGCCGGCTACAAGCGGCACGTCTCCTGCAAGCGCAGCGGCGGCAGCGGCGAGCACCCGAAGGGCAGGGCCTGCGACTTCTCGGCCGCCACGAACGGCTTCGAGGACAAGAACGCGACCGGCGGCGACAAGGCGTACGGGGACAGCCTGGCCGCCTGGCACGTGCGCAACGCCGACCGGCTGGGCGTGCTCTACGTGATCTGGTATCGGCAGATCTGGCATCCCGGCACCGGGTGGCGTTCGTACAGTGGCAGCGGCTCACCGGCGGCGTCCCACACGAACCATGTTCATCTCTCGATGTACTGACCCGAAGCACCAGCTTCGCTGCGTACCATCGCGACGATGAGCTCCCCACCGTCCGACGTAGCGGCCCTGCCAGCACACCCGGCCCCGCCCGTGCCGACAACCGGCCGGGCGCTGCCCAACGGCCTGGCCGCCTTCCTGGTCTTCTTCTCCAGCGGTGCCGTGCTGGTGCTGGAGACCGTCGCGCTGCGCCTGGTCGGCCCGTACGTCGGGGTGACCCTTCAGGTGACCAGCTCGGTGATCGGCATCGCGTTGGCAGCGATCGCCTACGGGGCGTGGTCCGGCGGCTGGCTTGCCGACCGGCGCAACCCGCGAGGTCTGCTGGCGCCGGCGTTGGTGCTGGCCGGCATCGCCACAGCTGTCACCCTGCCCGTCGTCCGGTACGCCGGTGAGGTGCTGCGCGGTGGTGCGGCCAGCGGCATCCTGCTGCTCGTCGCGCTGGCGGTGTTCGTGCCAGCCGCGTTGCTGGCCGCGGTCACCCCGTTGGTGGTGAAACTCCAGCTCGCCGACCTGCGCCGCACCGGCCAGGTGGTCGGTCGGCTCTCCGGGATCGGCACCCTGGGCGGCATCACCGCAACCCTGCTCACCGGGTTCGTGCTGGTCGCCGCCCTACCCAGCACCGTCATCCTGCTGGCCCTGGCGCTCGCGCTCGGGCTGGTCGGCATCGGCCTCGGCTGGTACCTGCGCCGCCAGGAGCCCACCGAGCTGCCCGGTCCGGCCCGGGCCCGGGCCGCGCTGGCCGTGCTCGGCCTGGTCGGGGCGGGGCTGAGCACCGTGGCACCCAACCCGTGCGACATCGAGACGGCGTACCACTGCGCCCGGGTCACCTCGGACCCGGCCCGGCCCAGCGGGCGGACGTTGCTGCTCAACTCCGCCCAGCACTCGTACGTGGACCTCGCCGACCCGAAACACCTGGAGTACGCGTACACGAAGTGGATCGGCGCGGTCGCCGACGTCGCCGCGCCGGCCGGTCAGCGCCTCGACGCGCTGCACCTGGGCGGCGGTGGCTTCACCGTGCCCCGCTACCTGACCGCCACCCGGCCGGGTACCGACAACCTGGTGTTCGAGATCGACGGCGGGCTGGTCGAGCTGGGTGAGCAGGAACTGGGCGTACGGCCGGGGCCGCAGCTGCGGGCGGTGGTGGGTGACGCCCGGATGCTGGTCGCCGGCGAGCCGACCGACAGTCGTGACCTGGTGGTCGGTGACGCCTTCGGGCACCTGGTGGTGCCCTGGCACCTGGCCACCCGGGAGATGGCCGCCGACGTCCGGCGGGTGACCCGCCCCGGCGGCGTGTACGTGCAGAACGTCATCGACTACCCGCCGCTGCGGTTCATCCGCGCCGAGCTGGCCACGGTGGCCGCCGAGTTCCGGCACGTCGCGTTGATCGCGCCGCCGGAGGCGCTCGCCGAGGAGCAGGGCGCGAACTTCCTCATCGTCGGCTCCGACGCGCCGCTGCCGCTGGAGGGCGTCCGGGCCCGGTTGGACGAGGTGGACCAAAAGGTCAGCCTGCTCAGTGGCGCGGCGCTGACGGACTTCGTCGGTAGCGCGATGGTGTTGACCGACGACTACGCCCCGGTGGACCAACTGCTGGCCACCGCCTGAACGGGTGACATCCTGACCGATTCCGATCGCCCAGGTGTAGGTGGGGCGTTCCTGGGCAACAACGCTCACCATGGGTGGTGGGGACCGGAACGGCGCGCAGCTGCTCGATGAGCGGTACCGGCTGATCGAGCAGCTCGGCGCGGGCGGGATGTCGGTGGTCTGGCGTGGCTACGACGAGGTGCTCGGCCGTCAGGTCGCGGTGAAGGTGCTGGCCTCCCGGCTGGCCAGCGACCGGGCGTTCCGCCACCGCATCCGGATCGAGGCGCAGGCCGCCGCGCGGCTCTGTCACCCCAACATCACCAACGTGTACGACTACGGCGAGTCCGAGCAGGTCGGGCTGACCGTGCCGTACGTGGTGATGGAGCTGGTCGACGGCGGTTCGTTGGCCAGCCGGTTGGGCCGGGAGAGCCGGCTGCCGTGGCGGGAGGCGGTGACCATCGGCGCCGAGGTCAGCTCGGCGCTGGCCACCGCGCACGCCCGCGGTGTGGTGCACCGCGACGTCACCCCGGGCAACGTCATGCTCACCTCGACCGGGGTGAAGGTGGTCGACTTCGGCATCTCCGCGCTGGTCGGGGAGAGCGAGAAGGGCCCGGACGGCGCGCTGTTGGGCACTCCCGCGTACCTCGCCCCGGAACGGCTGGACAACGGCCAGGTCTCCCCGGCCACCGACGTGTACGCCGTGGGGCTGCTGCTCTACCGGATGCTCACTGGCCGGCTGCCGTGGCAGGCCAGCACCACCACCCAGATGCTGCGCGCCCACATGTACAACGACCCGGACCCGATGCCCCCGGTGCCGGGACTGCCGGACGAGGTGACCGACCTGGTCCGGCGGTGCCTGGCCAAGCAGCCCGGTGACCGCCCGCCGACCGCCGAGCTGGCCCGGACCCTCGCCGAGTCGGCCGGGATGCTGGCGGCGGTGCCGGTCTCGCCGGCCGCCGGAACGGTGGACCCGGAGACGCTGGCCAGCGCGGGGACCACGATCCTGCCCTGGTCCGCGGCGACCGACGCGTTGCCGTTGTCGCGGACCCGCAACCGGGCCCGGCGGGGGCAGCGGCGTCGTCGGCGGGTGGAGGCCGGGGTGGCCGCCGTCGGGCTGATCGCGGTCACCGGGGCGATGTGGGGGTTCACCTCGCGCAGCCCGGCCAGTGGTGAGGACCGGCCGACCACCGAGGCGCGGATGGGTCTGCCGACGACGGTGCCCTGCGAAGTGGCGTACGCGCTGCGCAGCGACTCCGGCAAGGACTTCGCCGCCGAGCTGATCCTGACCAACAGTGGCAAGCAGGAGTTGCGGGACTGGACGATGAGCTTCACGTTCCCCGGCCAGCAGACGGTGACGAAGGCGGATCCGACGCCGGTGCAGCAGCAGGGGAGGACCGTGCTGATCCGGCCGGCCGCGCAGCGCACCACCCTGGCGCCCGGCGCGGCCGAGAAGCTCACCCTCACCGGGAAGTACACCGGCGCGAATCCGCTGCCTGTCGAGTTCCGGCTCGGTGACGCGACCTGTGGGGTGCGTGTCTCCGGGGTGGCCGGCAGCATGCCCGCCGCCGTCGCGCCGACCAAGGCGGCCACCACTGCGAAGGCCCCGCCGAAGAAGACGACGGCACGCAGCGGTGGCGGTTCGGGCGGCGGTGCGACGAAGGCGAAGCCGCCGAAGGCTCCCGCGAAGCCGGGCAAGGGGAAGGGACCGGGCGGGGGTGGTCCGGGAAAAGGCTGAAGGACCCCGGTGGCCACGGGGTGAAGGGCCCCAAGGGCCACGGCCGCGACACCTGACCGGTCAGCGCAGGCCCGCGAACCGCTGCACCTGGTCGATCCCGCCCTCGACGATGAGCACCCCGCCCTGGGGAAGCGCGGTGTCGTCGGAGGTGTACCGGAAGCGCTCGCCCGGCAGCTTGGCGCCGACCACGCGTACCCCGTAGCGCTCCTCAGGTCTCAGGTCGATCAGGGTGCGTCCGACCAGGGATTCGGGCACCCGGACGGTGGCGATCGCGAAGTCGTCGTCGAATTCGATGAAGTCGAGCAATCGGCTCACGATCAGGTGGGCGACCCGGTCCCCGGTCTCGGCCTCCGGGAAGATCACGTGGTGCGCGCCCACCGACGCCAGGATCTTGGCGTGCTTCTGCGAGGTGGCTCGGGCCCAGATCTGCGGCACACCCAGCTCGACCAGTGCCAACACGGTGAGCACACTCGCCTCCACCGAGGCCCCGATGGCCACCACGGCCCGTCCGAAACCGGTGATGCCCAGTTGCCGCAGCGCACCGTCCTCGGTCGAGTCGGCCTGAACCACCCGGTCGAGCTGCGCCGACCAGCGCTGTACCTTCTCCGGGCTGCGGTCGATGGCCAACACCTCACGGTTCATCCGGCTCAGCGACCCGGCCAGGTGGCAACCGAACCGACCCAACCCGATCACCACGATGCCGCCGTTGTCCGCCTGTCTCATCGACGGCCCTCCTCGCTGCTAGGGCCTTTTTCAGAACCCGCTCTTATGAAACAAGCCCTAGCCGACAATTGGTTGCTCCTGTGGATAGCGGTAGAGCCGGCGTCGGGTGTTCAGGGCGATCGCCGACCCCAGGGTGAGCGTCCCGACCCGGCCGATGAACATCAGTACGGTCAGCACCAGTTGGCCGCCGGTCGGCAGGTCGGCCGCCAGACCGGTGGTCAGGCCGGTGGTGCTGAACGCCGAGGTGATCTCGAACAGGGCCGAGACGAAGCGGGTGCCCTCGGTGAGCAGCAGCAACAGCATGGTTCCGGCCGTCACCAACGCGACGCTGAGCAGCGCCACCGTGACCGCCTGCCGTTGGCTTGCGGTGGCCACCCGCCGGTGCCCGATCGTCACGTCGGGCTCCCCCCGCAGTTCCGCCCAGATGGTGAACGCGAGCAGGAAGAACGTGGAGACCTTGATGCCTCCGGCCGTGCTGGCGCTGCCGCCGCCGATGAACATCAACACGATCAGCAGGGGGTAGCTCTCCTCCTGGAGGGCGGCGATGTCCAGGACGCTGAAGCCACCGGTGCGACTCAGTGCGATCTGGGAGAACGACGCGAGGATCTTGCCCGGTACGTCGTACTGGCCGATCGTGTCCGTGTTGGTCCACTCGGCGGCGAGCAGACCCATGAAGCCGACCAGCAGCAGCACCACGCTGCCCCAGATGGTCAACTTCGTCGCCACCGCCCAGCGCGTCGGCTGCCGCCACTCGCGGACCGCCTCGAACAGCGCGGGAAACCCGAGCCCGCCGACGATCGCCCCGAGCGCCAGGGGCAGCGACACCCACGGGTCACGGCTGAAGGCCAGCAGGCCGTCGGTGTAGAGCGCGAAGCCACCGTTGTTGAACGCCTGCACGGCGTGGAAGACACCCGACCAGAGGGCCTGCCCGAACGAGTAGTCGTAGGCCAGCCAGAGCCGACCGGTGACCAGCACGGTCATCACCGCCTCGCAGGCGAAGACGGTCAGCGCGATCCGGCGGAGCAACCGGCCCACCTCGGCGATGCCGAACTCCGCCGTCTCGGCCTGCACCAGCAGCCGGTTGCGCAGCCCGAGCTGACGGGAGACCACCAGGATGACCAGCGCCGCGACGGTGAGGATGCCGAGGCCGCCGAGCTGGGTGAGCAGGGTGATCACCACCAGTCCCCAGCCGGACCAGTAGTTCGGCGTGTCGGTGATCGCCATACCGGTGACCGACACGGCCGAGGTGGCGGTGAAGAGCGCGGTGACCACTGGTGCGTGCTGGTGCTCGACGGTTGCCCAGCGGGCCATGAGCAACCCGGTCCCGAACAGGATCGGCACCAGGAACGCGAACGGCACCAGCCGCACGGGGTTGCGGAGAAACCGGCGCACCAGACAATCTTCCTGTCCGCCCACCGCTCTGGAGCGGGAACGGGCATTCCGGAGATTCACCTGCCCCCGCCGACGCTGCCCGCCCGGCGCGGACCACGACGGGCCCGGCGGCGGCCGAATGGGGCGAATGGCGCGGGGCGACACACGGCTCGGGTGGTCCGTGGAGGTTCGGGCCATCGAGAACGTGGACTGCCGGCTGGTAGTGCGGGCCGTTGTAACCCTCGGCCACCTCATTCCTGTTACTTGTGTGTTTCCGCCACATAGCTCGTGGGTGACGTCACTTCTAGCGTGAGCCGTCACAAAGAAGTTCTCTCCCTCCGAGTCCTCATGTGGAGTCGCAATGACGGTCCGGACGACGCGGCGGGTGTTCCTCTCCGCCGCCACGATGATGGCCGCGGCGTTGGCCGCCACGGCCTGTGGTAGCCCGCAGGACACCGCCACCGGCGGCGGCGACAGTGCCGCGCCGGTCAAGGTCGGCCTGGTGTACTCCCAGTCGGGTGCCCTGGCCAGCTACGGAAAGCAGTACATCGAGGGGTTCAAGGCGGGGCTGGACTTCGCCACCGACGGCACCGGCAAGGTCGGTGACCGGAAGATCGAGCTGACCGAGGTGGACGACGCGGGCGACCCGGCCAAGGCGGTCTCCGCGGCGAAGGACCTGATCGGTAAGGGCACGAAGATCATCGCCGGTTCCACCGCTTCCGGCGTGGCGCTCCAGGTCGCGCCGATCGCGGCGCAGAACAAGGTCCTGTTCATCTCCGGCCCGGCCGCCACCGACGCCGTGACCGGCGCGAACAAGTACACGTTCCGCTCCGGCCGGCAGTCCTACCAGGACGTGGTGACCGCCAAGTCGTTCATCGGCGACCCGACCGGCAAGAAGGTGGTGGTCTTCGCCCAGGACGGCGCGTTCGGCGACGCCAACGAGGCCGCCGTCAAGGCCGTCATCGGTAGCGCCGGTGCCACCGTGAGCAGCGTCCGGGCCCCGGCCAGCGCCACCGAGTTCACCCCGTTCGCCAGCCAGATCAAGGCGGCCAAGCCGGACCTGCTCTTCGTCGCCTGGGCCGGCACCACCGCCCCGGCCATGTGGCAGACCCTCGACCAGCAGGGCGTGCTCTCGTCCACCACCGTCGTCACCGGCCTGGACATCCGCGCCTCCTGGCCGACCTTCGGCGCCGCCGGCGCGAAGATCTCCTTCCTGTCGCACTACTTCGACGGCGCCAGCGACACCGAGGCCAGCAAGGCGCTCAAGGCCAAGGTGAACACCATCGACCTGTTCCACCCGGACGGCTTCGCCGCCGCCCAGATGGTGGTCCGCGCGGCGCAGGAGGGCGGGGACGACGTCGACAAGATGGTCACCGCGCTGGAGGGCTGGAGCTTCGACGGGGTCAAGGGCAAGATGACCATCCGCGCCGCCGACCACGCCCTGCTCCAGCCGATGTTCCAGGCCAAGCTCACCGGCAGCGGCACCGACTTCACGGCGACCGCGCAGAAGAGCCTCACCGGTGACGAGTCGGCGCCGCCGGCCGTGGCGATGAAGGGCTGACCCATGCTCGCCACCCGCGGTCTGACCTGGCGGATCGGTGAGGTCGCCATCGTCGACAGCGTCTACCTCGACCTGGCGCCCGGGGAGTTCCTGGGCGTGATCGGGCCGAACGGCGCCGGCAAGACCTCACTGTTCAACTTGATCACCGGCCTGCGTCGGGCCACGGAGGGCCGGATCACCCTGGACGGGCAGGACATCGGCGCGCTCGCGCCGCACCGGCGGGCCCGCCTCGGTCTGGGCCGTACCTTCCAGGCGTCCTCGGTCTTCGGCTCGCTGAGCGTGCGGGAGAACGTCCGGCTCGCCGTGCAGGCGCACCGCGGGGGTTCGATGGCACTGTGGCGGCGGGCGGCGGCCGACCGGGAGGTCGCCGCCGCCGCCGACGCGGCGCTCGACCGGGTCGGCCTCGCCCACCGGGGTACGGCCCTCGCCGGCACCCTGGCCCACGGTGAGAAGCGCAAGTTGGAGATCGCCCTGCTGCTCGCCGGTGAACCGCGGGTGATGTTGCTGGACGAGCCGATGGCCGGGGTCAGCGCAGAGGACGTGCCCGAGCTGGTCGCCGTCATCAAGTCGTTGACTGGCGACGGCGGCCGGGCGGTGCTGATGGTCGAGCACCACATGGACGTCATCCTGGAGTTGGCCGACCGCATCGCCGTCATGCACCACGGCGCGCTGCTGGCCTGCGACACCCCGGAGACGGTGATGGCCAACCCCACAGTGCAAGAGGCCTACCTGGGGGAGTCGCTCTAATGATGGAACCGATTCTCAGTGTGGAGGACCTGTCGGTCCGGATCTCCGGGCTGCACATCCTCCAGGGGGTGTCCTTCACCGTCGCCCCGACCGGCGTGACAGTCCTGCTCGGCCGCAACGGCGTCGGCAAGACCACCACGCTGCGCGCGATCGTCGGTCTCACCCCACCCGCCGGGGAGGTGCGCGGCACCATCCGGATGGGTGCGCAGAGCCTGCTGGCCCGCCCCACGCACCGGCTGGTCCGCGGTGGGCTCGGCTACGTGCCCGAGGACCGCTGCGTGTTCGCCGGCCTCACCGTGGCCGAGAACCTGCGGCTCGCCGAGCGGCGTGGCACCACCCCGGCGTACGACAAGGTTTTCGCGCTCTTCCCGGAGCTGGACCGGCGCGGACGGCAACGGGCCGGTTCGCTCTCCGGCGGGCAGCAGCAGATGCTCGCCATCGGCCGGGTGCTGCTCAACGACAACCGGCTGCTGCTCGTCGACGAGCCGACCAAGGGGTTGGCCCCGAAGGTGGTGACCGAGGTGGCCGAGGTGTTGGAACGGGTCGCGGAGTCGGTGCCGGTGCTGCTCGTCGAGCAGAACCTGGCAGTGGTCCGTCGACTGGCCCGCGCCGCGGTGGTGTTGGCCGCCGGCAAGGTCGCCTGGACCGGCGACGCCCATGAGCTGCTGTTGGAGACCGCGTTGACGAAGTCGCTGCTCGGTGTCGGCTCGGCGGAGGTGTCCGCGCCGAGCGCGAGGAGTGAGCTTGCGAGCCCCGCAGTCGCGAGGAAGGACCAGCTCTGATGGGGACCGTGATCCTGTTGACGTTGACCGGGCTGGGCCTGGCGGCGCTGTACTTCCTGGTCGCCTCCGGTCTGTCCCTGGTCTTCGGCCTGGCCGACGTGCTGAACTTCGCGCACGGGCTGTTCCTCGGTGTGGGCGCGTACGGCACCTGGTGGGCGGCGGGCAACCTGCCGGGCGCCGGCCCGGACGGGTTCGGCTTCGTGTTCGCTGTCGCCTTCGGAGTGGCCGCCGGCACGCTGGTGGCGATCCTGGTCGAGCTGGTGCTGATCCGCCCGTTGTACTCCCGCACCATCGAGCAGGTGCTGGTCACCGTCGGCCTGTCCCTGGCCGGGGTGGCGTTGTTGCAGGCCACCTGGGGTGCCGACGCCCGGCCGTTCCCACGTCCGGACTGGACCCGGCAGGTGACCGGGATCCTCGGCGCGCAGGTGCCCAACGGCGGCCTGCTGCTGATCATCGCGGCGGTGCTGGTGCTCGGCGCGATCCTGGCGTTCCTGCGCTGGACCCGGTACGGCCTGGTGATCCGGGCCGGGGTGGAGAACCGGGAGATGGTGACCGCGCTCGGCATCGACGTCCGCAAGGCGTTCACCCTGGTCTTCGCGATCGGTGGGGCGGCGGCCGCGCTCGCCGGCGCGCTCGGCGGGGTCTACTTCGGCACCGTCTCGCCCGGACAGGGCGGCTCACTGCTGATCTTCGCGTTCATCGTGGTGGTGATCGGCGGGATGGGCTCGGTGGTCGGTTCCGCGTACGCGGCGGTCGTGGTCGGGCTGGTGCAGCAGTTCGTCAACTACTACGGCACGTCCGGGCTGGGCGACATCTGCGTGGTCGGGCTGCTGGCCGTCGTGCTGCTGCTCCGCCCCCAGGGCATCGCCGGAAAGGTGGCAACGGCATGACGGTGATCGACGCGCCTCGGGCGCAGGTGCCCGACGAACTGAGTCCGCAACGGGGGCGGTGGCACCGGGTCCGGCCGTTCCTGCCGCTGGTAGCGCTGGTGGTGCTGGCCATCCTGCCGTACTCGACGATCTCCCTGCCCGGGATCTTCGAAGGGCCGGTCAACTCGCCGGGCACCCTGCAACTGCTCGCCATCTGCCTGATCTTCGGCGGCTTGGCGGCTGGGTACGACCTGCTCTTCGGCCGCACCGGGATGCTCTCGTTCGGGCACGCGCTCTACTTCGCGGCCGGCGTCTACGGCACCGACATCCTGGTCACCCGGGCCGGGCTGCCGCTGTGGCAGGCGGCGCTGCTGACGATCACCGGCGGTACCATCCTCGCCGCGCTGCTCGGCGCGGTGGCGCTGCGGACCGTGGGCATCGCGTTCGCCATGGTCACCCTCGCGTTCGCCCAGGTCGGGGCGATCCTGGTGGCCCGCGACTTCGGTGGGCTGACCGGCGGCGAGGAAGGCCTGCCGCTGGACGTGTCCGGGTTGCCCGCCGGGCTGGTGGGGGTGACCAACACGGTCAACCTCTACTGGCTGGCACTGGCGTACCTGACGCTCGTGGTTTTCGTGGTGCACCGGGTGAGCGGGTCGCCGACCGGGCGGGTGCTCGCCGGGCTGCGCGACGACGAGCGGCGGATCGGCGTGCTCGGGCTGGATCCGTACCGCTACAAGCTGGTGGCGTTCACCCTGGCCGGCGGGTTGGCGTCGGCGGGCGGGGTGGTCTACGTCCTGATCGTCGGCGGCGCGTCGCCGCACATCACGTCGTCCGAGCTGACCCTGTCGCTGCTGGTGATGGTGGTGCTCGGCGGGCCGGGCACCCGGTGGGGGCCGGTGCTCGGCGGTGTCCTCTACATGTACCTGGACCACCGGCTCACCGCGTTCGGAACCAGCGACGCGGTCGACAACCTGCCGGCGGTCCTGAGCCGCCCACTGAGCCAGCCCCTGTTCGTCCTAGGCACGGTATTCATCTTGGCCGTCTACTTCTTCCCCGGCGGCATAACCAGCCTGGCCCCCCGCCTGTCCCACCTGACCCGCGCCCTCCGCCCCCGCCCCTAACCCCCACCCCGCCCGCCCCTAACCCCCACCCCGTCGATCATGAGGTTATTGTCGCGACACGCCGCGTCGGAGGTCGCTAACTTCATGATCGACGGGGTTCTGTGGATGGGGAGGTAGCGGAGATGGACTCGCGGGTTGCGGTTGTCAGTGGGGGCGGGACCGGGATCGGAGCGGCTGTGGCGGCAGCGCTCGCCCGGGACGGGTACGACGTGTTGATCGTCGGGCGGCGGGGCGACGTGGTGGCGGATGCCGCCGCGCGGATCGCCGCGGACTGCGGTCGTCCGGACGCTGTCACCGCCGTCACCGCGGACCTGACCGACCCGGAGCAACTCGACCGGGTACTCGGAGCGGTCGGTGACCGGCCGGTCGACGTGGTGGTCAACAATGCCGGCGGCTACCTGAGCGGGGACACCGACACGTTGGCCGGGACGGCCGCGTACTGGCGGGCGAACCTGGACGCCAACGTGCTCACCGCGGTGCTGCTGACCGAGGCGCTGCGCCCGGCTCTGCGTCGACCCGGCGGGCGGGTGATCCTCATCAGCTCGATCTCCGCACAGCGGGGCGGCGGTGGGCCGTACTCGGCGGCGAAGGCGGCTCTGCACGGCTGGGCGTACGACCTGGCGGCGCAGCTCGGTCCGGAGCAGATCACCGTCAACGTGGTCAGCCCCGGCTACGTCGCCGAGACCGAGTTCTTCGGTGACCGGATGACCGCCGAGGGGCACGCGAAGCGGGTGGCGGCGACCCTGGTCGGGCGGGCCGGGCTGCCGGACGACATCGCCGAAGCGGTCCGCTATCTCGCCAGCCCGACGGCCGGTTTCGTCACGGGTCAGGTCCTGGGCGTGAACGGCGGCTCGGTCCTCGGTCGCTGACCGGGCCCCACCCCTGTTGATCAAGGGAGATGCGTCAGGATCCGGCACGGGAATGACGCAAACCTCTTGATCAACAGGGGGATGACGGACGGCGCTGGTAGAAATGCCGGGTGGAGACAGCAGAGCGGGCAGGCGTACGGGACCGGGCCGAGGCGGTGCTGCGCCGGCTGGCCGGTGACCACGCCCGGCTGCGCGAGGATCAGTGGCGCGCCATCGAGGCGCTGGTCGTCGACCGGCGACGGGTGCTGTGCGTCCAGCGGACCGGCTGGGGCAAGTCCGCTGTCTACTTCGTGGCCACCGCCCTGCTCCGGGACCGCGAGCACGGCGACCAGGCCGGGCCGACGGTCATCGTCTCGCCGCTGCTCGCGCTGATGCGTAACCAGGTCGAGGCGGCTGCTCGGGCCGGCATCCGGGCCCGCACGATCAACTCGGCGAACCTCGACGAGTGGGACGAGATCACCGCCGAGATCCAGACCGGCGCGGTGGACGTGCTGCTGATCAGCCCGGAACGGCTCAACAACCCGGACTTCCGCGACAGCGTCCTGCCGAAGTTGGCCGCCACCACCGGTCTGCTGGTGGTCGACGAGGCGCACTGCGTCTCCGACTGGGGGCACGACTTCCGGCCCGACTACCGGCGGCTGCGGACGTTCCTCGCCGAGTTGCCCGAGCGCACCCCCGTGCTGGCGACCACCGCCACCGCCAACGCCCGGGTCACCCAGGACGTGGCCGAGCAGTTGGGCGACGCCCTCATCCTGCGCGGCACGCTGGACCGCGAGTCGCTGCGCCTCGGGGTGCTCGACCTGCCCAGCCCCGCACACCGGCTGGCCTGGCTCGCCGACCACCTGGACCAGCTCCCCGGCTCGGGCATCATCTACACGCTGACCGTGGCGGCAGCGGGGGAGACCGCCGAGTTCCTGCGCTCGCGGGGCTACCCGGTCGCCTCCTACAGCGGGCAGTCCGACGACGCCGACCGGCGGGCCGCCGAACAGGACCTGCTCGACAACAAGATCAAGGCGTTGGTCGCCACCAGTGCCCTGGGCATGGGCTTCGACAAGCCCGACCTGGGCTTCGTCGTCCACCTCGGCGCACCACCCTCGCCCATCGCGTACTACCAGCAGGTCGGCCGCGCCGGCCGCGCCGTCGAGCACGCCGAGGTGCTGCTGCTGCCCGGCGTCGAGGACGCCGCCATCTGGCGCTACTTCGCCTCCCTGGCGTTCCCGCCGGAGCAGCAGGTCCGCGCCGTGCTGGCCGCCCTGCACACCGACCGTCCGCTCTCCACCCAGGCCCTCGAACCCCTCGTCGACCTGCGCCGGGCCCGGCTGGAGCTGATGCTCAAGGTGCTCGACGTGGACGGCGCGGTCCGCCGGGTGCGCGGTGGTTGGCTCGCCACCGGCGAGCCGTGGGTCTACGACGAGGCCCGGTTGCGCCGCGTCGCCGAGGCACGCACCGTCGAGCAACAGGCCATGCGGGAGTACGCGACCACGTCCGACTGCCGGATGCGGTATCTACGGGAACGCCTGGACGACACCGGGGCGGCCGACTGCGGCCGGTGCGACAGGTGCGCCGACCCCCTCTTCGCCGCCGACGTGTCGACGGCCGCGCTCGCCGCCGCGCAGACCTTCCTGGGCCGCCCCGGTGTGGAGATCGCCCCGAAGAAGCTGTGGCCGACCGGGCTCGACGCGGTCGGCGTACCCCTCAAGGGCCGGATCGCCCCCGCCGAGCAGGCGCTGCCGGGCCGGGCCGTCGGGCGCCTCTCCGACCTGGGCTGGGGTGGTCGGCTGCGTGAGCTCGTCGGCCCGGACGCACCGGACACGCCGGTGCCCGACGACGTCGCCGGCGCGGTCGTGGAGGTGCTGAAGGCGTGGGCGCACGGCGACGACCCGTGGCCCCGCCGGCCGGTGGCGGTGGTGGCCGTCGGTTCCCGACGGCGGCCCCGGCTGCTCGGCTCACTCGCCGAACGGATCGCCACCGTTGGCCGGCTGCCGCTGCTCGGCGAGGTCACCACGGCAGGCCCCAGCGGCCCGTCCGGGCCGCGCGGCAACAGCGCCCAACGGGTACGCGCGCTGCACGACACCTTCACCGTGCCCACCGACCTGGCCGACGCGCTGGCCGGGCTGGACGGCCCGGTGCTGCTCGTCGACGACCTGATCGACTCGGGTTGGACGATGACGCTGGTGGCCCGTGCGCTGCGCCGGGCCGGTGCGACCGACGTGCTCCCGCTCGCCCTCGCCGTGGCCGGCTGACCCCGCTGCCGCTGCCGCTGCCGCTGCTGCCGTTACCGGTGACGGCCAGGCGGTGCCGCGGGGTCGATGGTGCAGCTCCGCTCGGTCGGCGGAAAGTTCCCGGGTGCCGGTGAATGCGACAGTCGCCACGCCGTCCGGGCGTCGGCCTGGACCTGCCGGCGGCGGCGGTAACGTGGGCAGCATGACCGACCAGCAGCCCGTCACCCGCGGCGTCGACGCCGTCATTGACGTGACCGCCGGCCACCCGCTGGGCGCTGGCGGTGCCTGAACAGCTCTCCGCGGTGCCGGTCCCGGACCAGGCGGCTGCGGCTCCGGTCGTCGACGAGGTTCCCGCCGGGCCGGACCGGAGCACTCTCCGGCTGGCGCTGGTGGTTGGCGGGCTGGTGCTCGCGGTGCTGCTCGGTTTCGGCCTCGGCCGGCTCAACGCAACCGGCGCCGCCACCGGCAGCCCTTCGCTGGCGGCCGAGCACACCGATCCGCCGGGCGTCGCGCCGCACAACCACGGCTCCGCCACAGCCGCCGATCAGGGCGCGGCCATCGAGGCGGGTGGTCTGGCAGTCGGCTCGGCCGGGCTCACCCTGGCGCCCCTGGGCACCGAGTTCGCGGCGGGCCGCGCCGGTCAACTGCGCTTCCAGGTGCACGACGCGCAGCGCCGGCCGGTCACCCGGTTCGCCATCGTGCACGACAAGCCGATGCACCTCATCGTCGTCCGGCGGGATCTGACCGGTTACCAGCACCTGCACCCGACGATGGCGGCGGACGGCACCTGGTCGGTGCCGTTGACCCTCCCGCAGCCCGGGGTCTGGCGCGCGTACGCCGACTTCACCGTCGTTGCCGACGACGGCACGCAGACCGCGGTGACCCTCGGCACGGACCTGGTCGCGCCCGGCGACTACCGACCCCGTCCACTGCCGGAGCCGGCCACCTCGACGACGGTGGACGACTTCACCGTGGGCTTCCAGGGCACCCCGCAGCCCGGGACGACAGTGCCGCTGACCTTCCGGGTCGACGGTGCCGGTGGTGCCGCCGCGCTGCAGCGATACCTCGGGGCGTACGGGCACCTGGTGGCGTTGCGCGAGGGTGATCTCGGCTATCTGCACGTGCACCCGGAGACCGAGCTGGTGGACGGTCAGATCAAGTTCTGGCTGACCGTTCCCGGCCCGGGCCGCTACCGCCTCTACCTCGACTTCCAGGTGAACGCCAAGGTCCAAACCGCCGAATTCACCCTAACCACCCCCTAACCACCCCCTAACCACCCCTAACCGCCCCCCGGCGCTCTCGGTGTTGATCATGAAGTTATTGCCTCCCGGCGCGGCGTGTCGTGGCAATAACTTCATGATCAACGGCGCTGGAGGGCCGGGGTGAGCGCTGGGGCGGTGTGGGTTAGCCGGCTCGGCGGATGGGGCGGCGGGCCAGGTAGCGGAGCAGGTCGCGGATGTGGTGCTTCTCCTCGGCGGGGACCGTCGGGTCGGCCAGCCGGTCGAGGATGGCCCGGACGTCGGCCTCGACCGGGCCGTCGTCGTGGCGTCGGCGGGGTGCGGGGCCGGCGTCCGGCAGCCCGAGTGCGCGGAACGCGGCGGCGACCGGCAGATCCAGGGCGGCGCAGAATCCGCGCACCTTGGCCAACTCGGGATAGTCCTGCCAGTCACCGGCCAGCCAGCGGAACACTGTGGAGCGCCCCACGCCCGTGTGCGAGGCAAGATCAGTCACGGTCCAGCCGCGTTCGTCACGAGCGTCATCGATAGCGCGCCGGACGAAGCGGGCGAAGGCCATCTGCGGTGATACCTCGGCTGATCCCATCCCTGTGTGTCTTCCCCTCCCACCGGAGCACCGGGACGATGCGCCTTCCGAGGGTAGTACGCCCACAGCCGGAAACAATTGACTGACCGCACAAACTGTCCCGTGGATGAGACTTTTCTCTGCAAATGTGTGTGCAGAACGAAAATTGCATCCGGCGATCATCATCGTTCTTCGATTAAGCTCGGTCCCCGTCCCGACAGGGCTCTCTGCCAGCCGCGTCCGACTGGACCACCGCCGAGGAGCACCATGGCCGAACCGAGTCGCCCCCAGCCGTACCAGCCTGGTGCGGTGAGCCTGTTCTTCGTCGCCAAGGCCGGCGTCTTCGCGGCCGCGTTCTGGATCTGGTTGCTGGTCCTGGTGCTCCGCACCGACTCCGCTACCGGTCTGCAGGTGCTGGCCGCCACCGGCACCATCACCACCACGCTGGTCGCGGTCCTGCTCGGTGCCCGGATGGCGTTGCAACACAACGCCGCCGTCCGGCACGCCGAGGTGAAGAAGCTGCTGGTGGACATCTCCTGGAACGCCTTCGCGGCAGCCGGCAACGCCGAGGCCGGCGGCAAGGTCGTACCGTTCCCGATCGCACCGGGCGACGGGGAGCGGGCCGCCCATCGGCCCGGCGCCGACCGGGTGTCGGTCCACGACCGTGGTGCCGGCGAGCGCAACGGTGGCCGGGACCGTCGGCGTTAGCCAGCCGGGCCTGGCCGGCGCTAGGAGCCGGACGCCTCGTCGGCGGCCAACAGGGTCTCCAGTCGGGGCGTGACCTGCCACTGGTCCACCAGCTCGCGGTACTCCGCGCGCTGCGCCCCGGTCGCCCCGGCACCGGTACGGCGCGCGCGGATCAGCAGGTTGCGGGGCGTGTGCTGCGAGTCCACGAACTCCACCACCTCGGCCCGGTACCCGTGCAGCCGCAGCAGTCCGGCGCGCAGGGCGTCGGTGAGCACGTCGGCGAATCGCTCGCGCAGGATGCCCTGCCGGGTCAGCAGCTCGTACGGGGCCGGGGCGGGGTGGGCGCGCAGCTGCTTCGCCAGATCGTGGTGGCAGCACGGCGCGGCCAGCACCCAACGGGCCTCCCAGCGCACCGCGCGGGCCAGCGCCTCGTCGGTGGCGGTGTCGCAGGCGTGCAGTGCCAGCACCAGGTCGGGGGTGGGGTCGACGACGGCGTCGGCGATCGTCCCGGCCACGAAGCTGACCTGGTCGGCCCAGCCGAGCCGCTGCGCCAACTCGGTGTTGCGCCGCCGCTGGTCCTCGCGGACGTCCACGCCGACCAGCTGGACGTCGAGCCCGCGACTCGTCAGGTAGCGGTACGCGGCGAACGTCAGGTAGGCGTTGCCGCAGCCCAGATCGACCACCCGTAGCGGACCGGTCAGGTCGTCGGGCAGGGTCGCGGCCAGGGCTCGCAGGAACGCGTCCACCTGACGGCGCTTGGCCGCCGAGCCGCCGATCTCGGCGAAGATGGGGTCACCGGGGTCGAGGAGGTACTCCTTCGTCCGGTCGTTTCCGGCCGGCGTCGCCGCCGGGCGGGACGTCGCGGCCCGGTGCACCTGCGCTTCGCCGGACTTGGTCACCCGCAGCTGGAGCGTCGCGTCGGCCGTCTCGACGTGCCAGTTGCCGAACGGCTCGGCCAGCAGTTCGTCGACCGCCGCGGCGGCCTCCGAACCGGCGGCGATGTTGCGGGTGTACGGGCGAGCGCCGTCGGACGTGGTGATCTGGATCCGGGGCCCGGCCTTCAGCGTCACCGGCCGCAGTTCGGCCCGCTCGACGGTGGGGCGACGTCCGCGGCGGCGTCCGGCGGCGACCGCCCGGGTCAGCGCGGGGTCGAGCAGCAGCGCCCGAACCTCGGTCAGGGCGGCGTCCAGTGGTTGCGGCATCGTTCCATCTTCAGCAGGCGGGGTGGGAGACGGGAACATCCCCCACGCCGCGCGAGGCGGTGCGGGGGATGTCAGGTGTGGCTGGTCGTCAGTCGGCGGTCGCCTCGGCCGGCGTACCCGCACCGGAACCGCTACCACGGCGGCGTCGGCGGCGGCGCGGCTTCGACGGCTCGCCGTCGGACGCGGCGGTCGGCTCGGCGGGGCCGGCGTCGGCGGAGATCACCGCGGTGGTCTCGCCCGCGACCACCTCGCCGGCGCGGCGGCGACGCCGGCGGCGGGGGGTACGGGTGCCTTCCTCGGCGGCATCGGCAGCGGGTGCGTCGGCGGCGGCCGGCGTGCCGGCGTCGGAGCGGTCGCGGCGACCATCGCCCCGACCACGACGTTCGCCGCGACCCTCACCACGGCTCTCACCGCGTCGGGAGCCTCGGCCGCCGCTGTCGCCCCGGCGGGAGCGGGTCGTCCCACCCAGGTCCTCTTCGATCTCGGCGGACAGCCCGGCCCGGGTGCGCTCGGCCGTGGGCAGGGTGCCGCTGACCTCGGTGGAGATGTGCAGGTCGGTGTAGAGATGCGGCGACGTGTGGTACGTCTCCGGTGGCTCCGGCATCTCCAGGCCGAGGGTCTTGTCGATGATCCGCCAGCGCGGCATGTCGTCCCAGTCGACGAAGGTCACCGCGACACCCGTCGCGCCGGCCCGGCCGGTACGACCGATCCGGTGGGTGTAGGTGTCCTGGTCTTCCGGGCAGTCGTAGTTGATGACGTGGGTGACGCCGGTGACGTCCAGCCCGCGGGCCGCCACGTCGGTGGCGACCAGGATGTCGATCTTGCCGGCCCGGAAGGCCCGCAGGGCCCGCTCGCGGGCACCCTGGCCGAGGTCACCGTGGACCGCGGCGACCGCGAACCCACGGAAGTCGAGGTCCTCGGCAACCCGGTCGGCGGCCCGCTTGGTGCGCGTGAAGATCATGGTCAACCCACGCCCCTCCGCCTGGAGGATGCGCGCCACCACCTCGACCTTGTTCATCGAGTGGGTGCGGTAGACCAGCTGCTGGGTCTGCGGCGATGGGCCGGTCTCGGCGGTGTGCCCGGCGTGGATCGTCATCGGCTGACGCAGGAAACGCCGCGACAGGGTGACAATCGGGTCCGGCATGGTGGCCGAGAAGAGCATCGTCTGCCGGTCTTCCGGAAGCATCGCCAGGATCTTCTCGACGTCGTCGAGGAAGCCCAGGTCGAGCATCCGGTCAGCCTCGTCGAGGACGAGCGCGCGCACCCGGTCCAACCGGAGGTGCTTCTGCTTCTGCAGGTCCATCAGTCGCCCGGGCGTGCCGACCAGAATCTCGACACCCTTGCGCAGCGCGTCGATCTGCGGCTCGTACGCCACGCCACCGTAGATCGGCAGCACCCGGACGCCGCGCGTCCGGCCAGCGGCGGCCAGGTCCTTGGCCACCTGGATGCCCAGCTCGCGGGTCGGGACGACGACAAGTGCCTGGGGGACGCCATCGCCGCCCTCACTCGGCGCGAAGACGCGCTCCAGCAGTGGGACGCCGAAGCCGAGGGTCTTGCCGGTGCCGGTGGGTGCCTGACCGATGAGGTCGACGCCGCGCAGCGCGATCGGGATCGCGTACTCCTGGATGGCGAAGGCGCGGGTGATGCCAGCCGAGGCCAGCGCCTCGACGGTCTCGGCGCGGGCGCCGAGTGCGGCGAACGTGGGGGCCTCCGGTCGGACCGGGGCGGTGGGGGCCAGTTCCTGGCCGTCCAGCAAATCTTGAGTCAGGTCGCTCATGTGGATGTGGGGGTGCCCTCTCGTGGGTGCGCCCGTCCTGTCCTCAGGGCGCGTTCGGTATGACGCGGGCCACACGGTCGGCGGCAGATTGCCGAGCTGGACCGGGCCGCACGCGCGCCGCAGGCTGAGCTTCGATCAGATCGGCGCCCACGGCAACTGCTCTATGCTACCTGAACAGGCAAGCCTGCGTCCCGATTCCCGGGCGGCCATCCGCCACGCGGGGCAAGCAAATGTGATCTACGTCACAACGCGTGCCCTGGATTGCGGGCGCGCACCCGGTAACCTGCCGCTCGTGTCCGCCTCCGCCGTCGTCGATCTTCTGGGTCTCGTCGCCTTCGGCGAGCTGCTGGCCTTCGAGCGGATGGCCGGCGACGCCCGCCTCGCTCCCGACCTGCGCCGCCGGGCCGCGCTGAACGAGATGGCCGCGGCCGAGATCGCCAACTACCGACGCCTCGCCGACCGGCTCAGCGAACTGGGCGTACCGCCGGAGGACGCGATGGCACCCTATGTCGAGCCGGTGCAGGCGTACCACGACTCGACCGAGCCGCGGGACTGGGCGGAAGTGGTCACCAAGGCGTACGTCGGTGACGCGATCACCGACGACTTCGTCCGCGAGATCGCCGACGCGCTGGCGGAACCGGACCGGGCGTTGGTGCTGGACGTCCTGCACGACTTCCGGTACGCGGACTTCGCCGCGGCGGAGATCCGGATGGCCGTCGCCGACGACCCCCGGGTGGCTGGCCGACTCTCGATGTGGGCCCGGCGGCTGGTCGGAGAGGCGTTGTCCCAGGCCGGCCGGGTCGCCGCCGAGCGGGCCACGCTCACCGCGCTGATCGCGCGGGACGGCCGGGTCGACGTGCCGGGGCTGTTCGGCAGGCTCACCGCCGCGCACACCGCACGGATGACCGCCGCGGGGCTGAACAACTGACCGGTCGACTGCTCGGCGCACGCCTGAGCATCGGCTGGTCGGAGTCGGTGCCGGCCTGCGGCAGGTGGGCCGGGCGCCGACCTGCCGCTAAGGCCGGACCGGTCAGCGGACGGTGAAACCGACCGCCCGGGGCGACGCCTCGGCGATCTCGACGTAGGCGACCTTCTCGACGGGAACGATGACCCGCCGGCCCTTCTCGTCGGTCAGGGAGAGCGTGCCGCCGTTGCCGGCGAAGGCGTCGGTCACGATCTGCTCGATCTCGGCCGGCGACTGCGCGCTGTCCAGAACCAGCTCGCGCGGCGCGTACTGCACGCCGATCTTGACCTCCACTGTGCCTCCTCAACTGGGGCGAAAGAACCGCCCTGCGAAGGCTATCCGATCACGGGGTCGACGGTCAGGCTGACTCACCTTGCAGCGGGAAGCTCGCGATGCCCCGCCACGACAGCGCAGCCACCAACGCCTCGGCCTCGGCCTTCGGCACCTGCCGCCCGCCGGCCAGCCAGAACTGCGCGGCCGTCTCGGCGGCCCCGACCAGCCCGGAGGCGAGCAACTCGGCGTGTGCCCGGCTCACCCCGGTGTCGGAGATGATGGTGTCGGTGATCGCCGCGATGCAGCCCTGCTCGACCCGCTCCACCCGCTGCCGCACCGCCGGGTCGTTACGCAGATCCGACTCGAAGACGAGCCGGAACGCCTCGCTCTCGTGGTCGACGAAGTCGAAGTACGCCCGCACCGACGCGCTGACCCGCTCCTTGTTGTCGCTGGTGCCGCGCATCGCATCCTGCACCTGAGCGACGATGGCGTCACAGTGCGTGTCGAGCAGCGCCAGGTAGAGATCCATCTTTCCGGGAAAGTGTTGGTAGAGCACCGGCTTCGAGACCCCGGCCCGCTCGGCGATGTCGTCCATCGCGGCGGCGTGGTAGCCCTGCGCGACGAACACCTCCTGCGCCGCAGCGAGAAGCTGCTTACGACGCGCGGAGCGGGGCAGGCGGGTTGGCCGGCCGGCGGTCTGTGCACCGTTCCCCGCAGCGGTCATGGGATCCTCCGAGTTCTCCGTACGAGCCGGCATTTTCCCCCCAGACCGGGCGAGGCCCGTGACCTCCGTTGTGGAAATGGCCCGCCGCTGTAACTTATCGCCACTCTCGGCACACGGTAGCCTCAGCGGGGGCGACCAAGGAGCGCGCGGTGAGTGAAACAGGGCAACCCGGAGCCGCCACCCCGGGAGAGCACGGTGACGGAGCGGGTCAGCACGACGACCCGGGCCGTTCCGTCAGCGGGTGGGCGCCACCGGCGGGAGGGTGGCCCCGAGCCGCCGACCGCGAGGACGCCCGGGATGAGGCGCCGCGCTGGCAGCCCGACCCCGCGTCCGGCTGGCGGGCCGCCTCGGCGCGACACGGTGACCTGCCATCGCCGCTGGTCGGACGACCGGACGACCCGGAGCCGCCGGCCCGCGCCAACGGCCACCGCGTCAACGGCGTGCATCCCCCGGACGATGTCAACGGCATCCACCGCCCCGGTCTCGAACCGCCGGCGGGACGCCAAACGCCGGTGAGCGCCCCACCCGGGCTGCCCGCCGAGAATCGCCCCGGGGCGGCCAGCGACCGGCTCGTGGTGCCCGCCCAGCGTCCCGCGCCGTCGGCGGAGCAGGGTGTCGCCGAGCCCGACCCCGGCCCCGCCCCGCAGCCCACCGTCGATCCGGCCGCCGCACACCGGGCCCGCTGGGCCGAACCCGGTTTGCCCACCTCGGCCCCACCTGCCGTCCAGGTGCCGCCCGTCGGCACCGCGGCGTCGGGTTTCGAGGTGCCGCCCGGCTTCCACGCTCCGAGTGCCGAGCGGCTGGCCGCCGACGACAGCCCGAGCGCGCCACGCGACTGGCGGGACCCGCTCGCACCGGACCACGCGGCGAGTTCGGGACGCACCCCGGGCCCGGCCGGGCAGGCCGACGACGCCGAGCCCGGTCGCGCTGCCGAGGGTTCCCGGCCGGCCGACCCGCACCGGGCCGGGGACGTCCACCGTCCCGGGGACACCCACCGGGCCGGGGAGTCGTCGGCCATCGAGCCCGACTGGTCGGGGCCGAGCTGGAACCGTCCGAGTTGGGGTGGGGGATGGGCCCCGCCCTGGTCCCGGCAGGACGACGAGCCGGCAGCCCGGGACGAGTCGGCGCCGGGTTGGGTCGCCGAGCCCAACCAGCCGTACGAGCCGGTGCGTGCCGAGGTGCCCCGCCCGTACGAGCCGGTGCGCGCCGATCCGGCCCGTGGCTACGAACCCGGCCGGGGCGAGTCCGAGTCCGCGCCGGAGCCTCCCGCCGAACCGACGAGCGCGCCACCCGCCGACCGGCCGTCCTGGGCTGGTGGCGGTGCGACGCCAACCAGCGGTCCGCCCGCCGACCGGCCGTCCTGGGCGGCGTCCGGGGCGACCGGCAGACCTCGGGCCGACCCGCCGTCCTGGGCGGGTGGGGGCGACCCCGACCCCACCAGCGCGCCGCCCGCGCGGCCCTCCTGGGCGGCGTCCGATCCGACCCCACCCGGTCCGCCGCCGGTGCGGCCGTCCTGGGCCGGCGGGTCCGAGGCGGCGACCAGCGTGCCTCCGGTACGACCGTCCTGGGCCGGCGGGTCCCCACCGCCCGCGACCAGCGCACCGTCGACGCGGCCGTCCTGGGCCGGGGGTTCCGATCCGGCACCGGCCAGCTCACCGCCCACGCGGCCCTCCTGGGCCGCCAGCCCGTCACCGGCCGACCCCTCGGTACCGGTCGACGCGCCGGCCGGACCGCCGCCGGCACCGGCCGGACCACCTCCCACGCTGGCCGACGCGCCACCGGCCCCGGCCGGCCCGTCGCTGGTGTCAGAGCGCCCGTCCTGGACCGGCGGATCGTCTGCGGCGAGCAGTTCCCGGGCCGAGCGGCCGGACTGGTCCGAGGGTCGGCTTCCCGCGACCCCTGTCGAACGCCCGTCCTGGCCGGCCAGTCGATCGGCCAGCACCGGCGCGGGCGACGGCGGTGAGCCGCCCGGCCGGTCACGGCCCGCCGAGACCCGGCCGACCGCCCCGTTCCGGCTCCGGCCGGCGACACCCGAGCCCGGTCCGTCGTCCGTCGAGTCGCCCCAGCCGGCCGCGCCCGCCAGCGACCTGCCCTCGAAGGACGTCACACCGTCCGCCGCCGCAGCGGTCCCGCCCGCCGCCACGGAGGGTTCCGGCCGTCCCGGTCAGCCCGCACCGTCGTCCGTCTCTCCGTACGCGGCGCGCCGATCCGCCCCGGACCCGACGTCGCCGGCCGACGACGGCCGGCAGTCGGCCCCGAGCGCGGTGGTGCTGCCGCAGCGCGTCCCCGCGGAACCGGACGTGCCCGTCGTGCCGGAGCCGCCAGCCGTGGAGCCCCCCGCCGAAACCCCGGAACTCGCCCGCATCGCCACCCACCTGCGTCGGGACGACGAGCCAGCCCCGCTGCGGGAGCGCCCCGAGGGGTTCGACGTCAACGCCATCCTGGACGCCGTCCGGGAGGTGGCAGGTGTCCGCGACGCGGCCCTGCGCCGTACCCCGGCCGGGGCGCACAGCCTGCGACTGGACCTGGCCGACGGCGCCGACCCGGCCGAGGTGAGCCGGCAGGTGGCCCGGCTTCTCCAGGAGCGGATGGGGTTGGCCGCGGCCCCGCAGAACGTGCCCGGCCTGCCCAGCACGCCGCCTCCGCCGGTGCGCCGCCGCGCTGCCGAACCCCGACCGGCTGAGCGGCGTACCCCGGAAACTCAGAACGCCGGCGAGGTTCGGGCGGCCACGTCGCCGACGGCCGCCCGCCCGAGCGGTGGCCGACCCGAGGCCGGCCCGGAACAGCGGACCAGCACGGACCCGACGCGTCGGCGGCGGTCGAACGCTCCGCATCGGGGCCGGGCGACGGTGGAAGAACCCGGATCGGTCTCCGCCGCGCCGGCCGGCGCGGCGACCGGTAGCCCGGCGACGCTCGGCACGTCGTACTCCGGTGGTCAGGTGACCACGACGGAGTCCGCGCCGTCCCGGCCGCTGGAGACCGGCGGCGTCCCAGGGCCTCGGGTGGTGATCGACCACGTGCAGGTCAGCACCTTCGGCCTGGACGCGAACGTCGAGGTCCGGCTGCTGGCCGGGGGCGACAGCGCCTCCGGGTACGCCACCGGGCCGGCGGTGGACGGCTACGTGCTGCGGCTCTGCGCGGTGGCGGCGGCCGCCGCCGTGGACGAGTTGTTGCGTGGCGCGGACAACGCCGAGCGGGGGCGCTGCTTCGTCGAACACGCGGCGGTGGTGCCGTTCGGCAACTGCGAGGTGGCCACCGTGGTGGCGTTGCTGGTCTGTGAGGGCTGGGTCGAGCAGCTCGCCGGGTCGGCCCTGGTCGCCGGTGATCCCCGTCAGGCGGTGGTCCGGGCGACGTTGGCGGCGGTCAACCGTCGGTTGGAGGCGCTGCTGTCCTGAGTGGTCCGGGGCAGACTGGAGCAATGAGACGCGCCACCCTCTGGCCGGACCACCTGCTCCCCGACGACCGCGTCCCGCCACCGTGGCCGGGCCGGGAAGTCCGCCTCGACGGCCGGGTCACGTACGTGCGGGACACCCCGGCCACCGCCGCTGGCGCACAGCCGGCGCTGTACGTGCACGGGCTGGGCGGGTCGTCGCAGAACTGGACGGACCTGGCCGGGCTGCTCGCCGACCGACTGGACGGTCAGGCCATCGATCTGCCCGGCTTCGGCCGGAGCGAGCCGGGCCCGCGTTACACGATTCCGGCCTTCGCCGATCTGGTGGTCCGCTGGATCGAGCACTCCGGTAGGGGGCCGGTGCACCTGTTCGGCAACTCGCTCGGCGGCGCGGTCGCGGTCCAGGTCGCCGGGCTCCGGCCGGACCTGGTCCGCACCCTCACCCTGATCTCCCCGGCGCTGCCGTTCCTGGACTTCCGGCGCTCGTTGCAGGGGCGGATGCTGCCGGTGCTCGCCATTCCGCGTGGTGAAAGGCTGGTCGCCCGGCACCTCACCCAGCTCGCGCCGGAGGTGATGGCCCAGCAGGTGCTGGAGGCGTGCGTCGCCGACCTCAGTCGGATCTGTGATCAGCGTCGGGCCGAGGCGCTGGAGGAGATCCGGGTGCGGTACGAGGCCGAGCACTACGCCGCCGCGTACGTCCGGACGTTCCGTGGGCTGGTCTCCAGCTTCCTGCGGGCGTACCTGCCGGGGCCGGGGTCGCTGTGGCGCCTCGCCGCGGCGGTACGCGCACCGACCCTGGTGGTGGGCGGCCGGCAGGACCGGCTGGTCGACGTGCGGGTGGCGCCGCAGACCGCCCGGGTCATTCCGGACAGCCGATTGATGATGCTTGGCGGTGTCGGCCATGTGGCGCAGTTGGAGGTTCCCCGGCTGGTTGCCCGCGCGGTGATCGGCCTGCTCGCCGAAACGGCTGACGCGGTGGGGCGCTCTGATCTGGCAGGCTGACCCGGATGCCCAGCTCAGCCCTCCACCCTGTGCGCCGTCGACGGCGTTTCGCGTTGCTCGCCCAACTGGTGGCGGTGGCGGTGGCCGTGGGTGCGGCGGCGACGGTGGTCGCCGAAGGGCGCGGCGGGCAACCCGGTGACGAGCGGCTGGCCGCGGAGGAGGTGGGCACGCCTGCGCCGCTGGTGGCCGGGCCGCTGCCGCCGTCGGCCGCCCCGTCGCCCGTCGACGCGGTTTCGCCCAGTCCGTCGCCGGTGTTGCGGTTGCCCGGGCCGGTTCCGAGCGCCGGTACGGGCAGGTTCGGCTACGACGCGCGCTCCGGCCCGGTGCTGGGTCGGGCGGGTGAGGTGCGGCGGTACCGGGTCGCTGTGGAGTCGGGCAGCGCCGAGGACGCCGCCGAGTTCGCCGATGCGGTCCAGGTGGCACTGGCCGGGCCGGGCAGTTGGGTCGACAGCGGCAGGTTGCGGCTTCAGCAGGTGCCCGGGGCTGCGCCTCGTGACTTCACCGTCTACCTGGCCACCGCCCGTACCGCGGGGCGGATGTGCGCACAGGGTGCGGTGGACATCCGGATCAACGGTAAGCCGTACACGTCCTGTCGGGCACCGGGCAAGGTGATCATCAACCTGGATCGGTGGCGGTTGTCGGTGCCGCACTACGTCTCGGCCGGTGTGCCGTTGGCGGTCTACCGCACGTACGTGGTCAACCACGAGGTGGGCCACCAGCTCGGGCATCGGCACGAGCGTTGCCCCGGTGCGGGCCGGGCGGCGCCGGTGATGATGCAGCAGACGCTTTTCCTCAACGGGTGCCGGGCCAACCCGTGGCCGTATCTCAACGGGCGTCGGTACGCCGGCCCGGCGCTCTGAGCCGATCAGCCCGACTCGCCAATATCCGTCCCCATCAGGCGTCTTGCGGCAATAGCGATAAAAACGGTTAAAAGCCCGAATAATCTGGCAGGCTCGACGGTATGACGCCGTCGTCCCCTTACGGCCCGGCCCGGCCGCCCGACCACCGCTCGGCGCGGCGGGATGAGCGTCCCACGTTCGTCCGAATGCACCGACGGCGTCGCCGCAGCATGCTGCTCGGCCTGCTCGTGCTCACCGTGGGCATCGGCGTGACGGTGAGCCGGGGCGGCGAGCCGGCCGCCGAGCCGCCGGCCGCCACCCAGGGCGGAATGGGCCACGGCGGTGGGGTGGCCGCGCACCCGACGCCCACCAGCTACCCGTCGGTCGGAGCGGGACGCTTCACCGCCGCCGACGGCGAGACTCCCGTGCACGGCACGGACGGTCCGCTGCGCCGTTACCGGGTCGTCGTCGAACGCGACGCCGGCCAGGACCCCGACGTCTTCGCCGCGACTGTCGACGAGGTGCTGGCCGACCCGCGTAGTTGGATCGCCTCCGATGAGCTGCGGGTGCAACGGGTGGCCGACCCGGAGGACGCCGACTTCACCATCTACCTGGCCACCCCGGTCACCTCCGAGCGGATGTGCGCGGAGGGCGGGTTGACCACCGAGCGCTACACCTCCTGTCGCCTGCCCGGTCAGGTCATCATCAACCTGGCCCGCTGGATGGAGGCGGTCCCCGACTACGGCGCTTCCCTGGACACCTACCGGACCTACGTCATCAACCACGAGGTGGGTCACGAGTTCGGCGAGGACCACGAGGCGTGCCCCGGCCCGGGGGAGCCTGCTCCGGTGATGCAACAGCAGACGTACGGCCTGGAAGGCTGCGTCGCCAACGCCTGGCCCTACCTCGACGGCCGTCGCTACGCGGGGGACATCGTCCCCTGATCGGCGGGCTCGTCGGTTATTCCCGCTCCCGCATAGCGGACCACGTGTCGTCAGTCATGGCCGAGTGGGGCTCCCGCGAGCAACAATGGCGCGGTTCACACCGCCGATCCCGGGGAGTCCACCGTGTCGTTGCCCCCGCTCGTCGAGCCCGCCGCCGAGCTGACCGTAGACGAGATCCGCCGCTACTCACGTCACTTGATCATCCCGGATGTCGGGGTGACCGGGCAGAAGCGGCTGAAGAACGCCCGGGTGCTCTGTGTCGGCGCCGGTGGCCTCGGGTCGCCCGCCCTGCTCTACCTCGCCGCGGCCGGGGTCGGAACGCTCGGCATCATCGACTTCGACACCGTCGACGAGTCCAACCTCCAGCGCCAGGTCATCCACGGCGTGTCCGACGTCGGCCGGTCCAAGGCCGAGTCCGCCGCCGCGTCGATCCGCGAGATCAACCCCCTGGTCAACGTGGAGATCCACAACACCGCGCTGGACCGGGAGAACGTCCGCGAGATCTTCGCCCAGTACGACCTGATCGTCGACGGCACCGACAACTTCGCCACCCGCTACATGGTGAACGACGCGGCGGTGCTGCTCGGCAAGCCGTACGTCTGGGGTTCGATCTACCGTTTCGACGGTCAGGCGTCGGTGTTCTGGGCCGAACACGGCCCCTGCTACCGCTGCCTCTACCCGGAGCCGCCGCCGCCCGGCATGGTTCCCTCCTGCGCCGAGGGCGGCGTGCTGGGGGTGCTCTGCGCGTCGATCGGCTCGATCCAGGTGAACGAGGCGATCAAGCTCCTCACCGGCATCGGTGAGCCGCTGGTCGGCCGCCTGATGGTCTACGACGCCCTGGAGATGGAATACCGCAAGATCAAGGTTCGGAAGGACCCGAACTGCGTGCTCTGCGGCGAGAACCCCACCGTCACCGACCTGCTGGAAGACTACGAGGACTTCTGCGGCGCGGTCTCCGAGGAAGCCCAGGAGGCGACGCTCGACGCGACCATCACCGCGCTGGAGCTGAAGGAGTGGCAGGACGCAGGCAAGGACATCTTCCTCGTCGACGTGCGTGAGCCGGCCGAGTACGAGATCGTCCGGATCCCCGGCGCCACCCTGATCCCCAAGGGCGACATCCTCTCCGGTGAGGCCCTCGCGAAGCTGCCGCAGGACCGGCAGATCGTGCTGCACTGCAAGTCCGGCGTCCGCTCGGCGGAGGCACTCGCCGCCCTCAAGGCGGCCGGGTTCAAGGACGCCGTGCACGTGCAGGGTGGCGTGCTCTCCTGGATCAAGCAGATCGACCCGTCGCTGCCCGCGTACTGACGATCGGTCCGGGGCGGCCCGTCCGGCCGCCCCGGCAAATCGACGCAGATGACGCCGGGCGGCCGTCCGGCCGGAGCGACGCAGCCATCCGGGGCTGGCCGATTCTCTGAGGCGGCATCGCGTCTGCGCAGGTAGCGTCTCCGCCGTGGTCGACTTGGAAGCCGCGATCGGGTTCGTCGTGGCGCATGGGGATGCGGTGGAACGCGCCCGCCTCTCCTGGCTCCGCAACGGCACCCCCGTGCCCGCCGAGTTGCTGGAGACCGCCGAGGTCGGCCAGTCACCGGACGGCGGCTGGCCGGCCACCTGGGGCGGCCCGATCGCCTCGATCGACGCCACCTGCTTCCGGCTCGCCGAGCTCGACGACCTGGGCGCGCTCGGTCGTCCCGCCGCCCGCCGAGCACTGGACTGGCTGGCGTCCCGGCAGCAGGCCGACGGCGGTTGGGAGGAGGACGCGTCGCTGGCCGACTCGGCACCGGAGTGGGCCCGGCCCGGTGACCCGGAAGCCGGGTTCCTGGTGTCGGCCAACGCCGGTTTCTGGCTTACCGTCGCCGGCCTGGACGCCCGAGCCTCGGGTCCCCTCGACCACCGTGTCGGTGGGGCGTACGCCGGGGTGGTGCAGGCGGCGGCCCACTCGCTCGCCGCGCGGCTGCGACCGGACGGCAGCTGGCCGTCGTTCCTCGCCGCCGGCTGGCTGAGCGCGGCAGTGCTGCACCGGCAGGAGATGTTCCAGGAGTCGGCGCGGATCCAGGTGGTGCTCGCCGAGCGGATGCCGAAGATGTCCCCCGGCGAAGTGGCGTGGTTGGCGGCCACGCTGCGCCGCGCCGGCGTCGACCCACAGGACTGGACCATGGTGCGGGCGCTGCGCCGGCTGACCGAGACCCAGCGCAGCGACGGCGGCTGGGAGAGCGACGACGGCCACCAGTTCGACGTGCACACCACGCTGGCCGCGATCCGGGCGGCCCGGCCCGCGCCGCCCGGCTAGAAGCTGCTGCCGCTAGCGCAGGTGCCCGTCGCCGGTGACGACGTACTTGGTGCTGGTCAGCTCGGGCAGGCCCATCGGGCCACGCGCGTGCAGCTTCTGGGTGGAGATCCCGATCTCCGCGCCGAAGCCGAACTCGCCCCCGTCGGTGAACCGGGTCGACGCGTTCACCATCACCGCCGCCGCGTCCACCCGGGCGACGAAGTCGCGGGCCGCGCTCGCCGAATCGGTGAGGATCGCCTCGGTGTGCCCGGTGCCGAAGCGGCGGATGTGCGCGACCGCCGCGTCCAGCGAGCCGACCACCGCCACGGAGATGTCGGCGGACAGGTACTCGGTGGCGAAGTCCTCGTCGGTCGCCGGGACCACGGCGGCGGAGTACGCGGCCACCTCGGGGGAGCCGTGCACTGTCACCCCCGCCTCGGCGAACGCGGCCAGCACCGGCGGCAGGAACGCGTCGGCGATGCCCGCGTGCACCAGCAGCGACTCGGCGGTGTTGCAGGTGGAGAGGCGCTGCGTCTTGGCGTTCAGCGTCACCGCGACGGCCTTCGCCACATCGGCGGCGGCATCGACGTAGACGTGGCAGTTGCCCACCCCGGTCTCGATCACCGGCACCGTCGATTCCTCGACCACGGTGCGGATCAGCGACGCGCCACCGCGCGGAATGAGCACGTCGACGAGCCCCCGGGCGCGCATCAACTCCTTGACCGAGTCACGGGAGCTGGCGTCGAGCAGCTGCACCGCGTCGGCGGGCAGGCCGGCCCCGGCAACCGCGTCGCGCAGCACCGCGACCAGGGCGGCGTTCGAGTGTGCGGCCGACGACGACCCGCGCAGCAGCGCGGCGTTGCCAGACTTGAGGCAGATCCCGGCGGCGTCCACCGTCACGTTGGGTCGCGCCTCGTAGATGATGCCGACCACCCCGAAGGGCACCCGGATCTGGCGCAACTCCAGGCCGTTGGGCAGGGTGGACCCGCGGACCACCTCGCCCACCGGGTCGGGCAACGCGGCCATCTCACGCAGCGCGTCGGCGATGCCGGCCACCCGACCCGCGTCGAGCGCGAGCCGGTCCAGCACGGCCGCGCTCAGCCCGGCCTCGCGGCCGGCCGCCAGGTCCGTCCCGTTCGCGGTCAGGATCTCCGGGGTACGCGCCACCAGCGCGTCGGCCATCGCCACCAGCGCGGCGTCCTTGACGGTACGGGTGGCCGTGGCCAGGTCGGCGGCGGCGTCCCGCGCCCGCTTCGCCTGCTCGACGACGCTCATCGATTGCTCCTCAGCTGGGCAGTTGGCTTACAGCAGCACGAGGTCGTCGCGGTGGACGACCTCTCGTTCGTACGCCGGGCCGAGCGCCGCGGCGAGTTCGGACGTGGAGCGGCCGAGCAGGCCGGGCAACTCCACCGCGTCGTAGTTGACCAGCCCGCGGGCGACCGACGCGCCGGCGGTGTCCACCAGGTCCACCGGGTCGCCCGCCGTGAACGTGCCGTCCACGGCGGTGATGCCGGCGGGCAGCAGCGACTTGCGCCGCCCGACGACGGCGGCGACAGCGCCCGGGTCGAGGTGCAGCCGCCCCCGGGGCGAGGTGGCGTGGGCCAGCCAGAACAGCCGGGCCGTCGGGCGTCGCCGCTGCGGGTGGAAGAGCGTGCCGACCGGTTCGCCGGCCAGTGCCGGCGCGGCCAGGTCGGCGGCGGTGAGCACCACCGGGATGCCGAAGCCGGTGGCGATCCGGGCCGCCTCGACCTTGGTCACCATGCCGCCGGTGCCGACGCCGGCCCGGCCGGCCCCGCCGATCGTGATGCCGGCCAGGTCCGTGTCGTCGCGCACCTCGGCGATCCGGGTCGAGTCGGGCCTGGTGGGGTCGCCGGTCCAGAGCGCGTCCACGTCGGAGAGGAGCACCAGCAGGTCGGCGTGGACCAGCGCGGCCACCAGGGCGGCCAGCCGGTCGTTGTCGCCGAAGCGGATCTCCTGGGTGGCCACCGTGTCGTTCTCGTTGACGATCGGCACCGCCCGTAGGTCGAGCAGCTTGCGCAGCGTCCGGTACGCGTTGCGGTAGTGCGCTCGCCGGGTCACGTCGTCGACGGTGAGCAGCACCTGCCCGACGGTGCGGCCGTGCCGGGCGAAGCTGGCCGCGTACCGACCGATCAGCAGCCCCTGCCCGACGCTGGCGGCGGCCTGCTGGGTGGCCAGGTCGCGCGGGCGTCGGGACAGCCCGAGCGGGGCGAGCCCGGCGGCGATGGCGCCGGAGGACACCAACACCACCTCGCGCCCTTCGGCGGTGAGCCGACCGAGGGTGTCGACCAGCGTGTCGACGCGCTCGTCGGCCAACCCGCCGGTGGCGGTGGTCAACGAGGAGGATCCGATCTTGACGACGACCCGCCGGGCCGTCGTGACTGCGTCGCGCACCCGACCATTCTGCGTGGTCACGGAGGCGTCGCCCGGTGGCGTTCCCATATGGTGGCGGATTGTGACTCCTGACGAGTACGTCGAGGCGGTGCTCGACCTGGTCGAGCGGATCCCGGAGGGCCGGGTCATGTCCTACGGCGGGGTGGCCGACGCGCTCTCCGAACGCTCGGGGCGTGCCTCCGCCCGGTTGGTCGGCAACATCATGGCCCGGCACGGCGGCTCGGTGCCCTGGCACCGGGTGGTGACAGCGAGTGGTCGGCTGCCCCCGGGGCACGAGCGGGAGGCGCGGGCGCGACTGCGCGCCGAGGGGGTGCCGCTGCGGGGCGAGGGGGTGGACGTCGCGGCGGCGGCCTGGTCGCCGGAGGAGGAGTGGTGACCATCTGCGGGGGGTGACCGGTGACGGCGGGGCGTGCCACACCGACGGTGCCCCGCCCCGGGCGGGGGCGGGGCACCGTGCGGTCGTCAGAGTGGCAGTGGGGACCGCACCTCGTTGTCGTGGCGTTTCAGGTCGGGCCACTGGCGGTCCGCGGCGTCGCAGTGGACGACGAGGAACCTGCGGACGATCGCGTCGGGCGCCGGCTGGCCGGGCACCAGAAGCACGAACGTGTAGCGGCGCGATTCACCGGCCGGCACCCCGGGTAGCAGGCACGACGGTTGATCGGCCGAAGGCTTCGGGTTCGGGTCGCAGCGGGACCAGTCCCCGCCGGCCCGTTCGCCGCCCTCGAGGGAGTGGAACGCGACCTGGGCCGCGTCGACCGGCCCGGCGTTGGTGACGGTGAAGACCATGGTGAGTCGGCGTCGGCTGTCCGCTCCCGCAACGTCTTCGAGCTGGTGCGTCATGGTCACCCGTAGATCGGTGAGCCGGGGGTCCCTGCCGAACGTCGTGGGACCGTTCGTCTGGCTGAACCGCTGCCCGTTCCACCGGTACGTCCGTACCTGCTCGCGCCGCAGGTACTCGGGGGTGCCGCAGCACGGCACGATGTCGGCCACCCGCACCTCGACCGACCCGGCCGGGGTGGTCTCCATCCCGAGAATGTCGTCGAACCCGTCACCGGTCCGGACCACCCGGCCCACCGTCACGATCCGGCCGTCCCGGTCCCGGTCGAAGGCCACCACCTGCTTGGCCGACGCCTCGCCGTACCGGCAGGCGACGATGGCGACGGTTTCGTCTGCCCCGTCACCATCGAGGTCACCGTGCTCGAACGCGTGACTGGTCAGCGTCGACACGTAGGTCTTCGTCGTGTCGGTCCGCAGCCGCACGTCCGAGGTGGCGCAGCCACCCGCCGCGATGTCCGACGGCCAGCTCGGCAGGTCGATCCGGGCGGCGAGCAGTTGGGCCCGGCTTATCCGCCCGTCCGGGCCGGCCGGGGCTTCGGCGCTCGGCGTCACCGAGCCGGTCGGCGGTGGTGTCGGCGGTGCCGAGGTCGACGGGGTGGTGGGTTGGACCGATTCCGCCGGCACCGGCGTGTTCTGGGCGTCGCGCAGCGCGGCGTTGGCGACGACGGGGGCTACCACCAGGACGACCGCCGCCGCGGCCACCGCCGCCGCCGTCATCCGTCGGCGTCGGCGCAGGACGTGCCGGGCCTGGTCGGGGCCGGGGCCGGTGACGTGGGTGACCACGTCGTTGCGGTACGCGGTGAACCGCTCACGCAGTCGCGGGTCGAGGTCAGACATCGCACACCCCCTCGGTGTTCTCGTCGAGCAGCCCGGCCAGGGCTGTCCGGCCACGGTGCAACCACGACTTCACGGTGCCCTCGGCCACCCCTTCCTGAGCGGCGATCTGGCTGATCGGGAGGTCGGCCAGGTAGTGCAGGATGACCGCCCGGCGGTGGTTGGCGGGCAGCTGCGCCAGCGCCGTGTCGATCGCCACCCGGTCGGGGGTCGGACCGGCCACCTCCGCCTCGGTACGTCGCTGCCGCAGCAGGTGGTTGCGGGCGGTACGCAGGCGTCGCCAGCGGCTGCGGGCCAGGTTCCAGGCGACCTGCCGGACCCAGGCCACCGGGTCGTCGTACCGGACCAGTCGGTCCCAGCGGGCCAGCGCTCGGCAGAATGCCTCCTGGGCCAGGTCCTGCGCGTGTCCCAGATCCCCGGTGTACGCACTGAGTTGGGCGGTCACGCTGCCGAAGTGTGCGTGGTAGAAGTCGTCGAAGGTGATCGTCGCCGCGACCGTCGCACCGGCTGTCCAGGCCGCCGGTGGCTCATTGGCCCGGGCTCCCATCGTTGCTGCCACTGTCCCTCCCCGTCACCGCCGGGCTGGTCCGCCCTGGGCACCGGTAACACTCCGAAACAGTGACGGCGGTTGCGGGCCCGTGCTGCCGCCAACCTGACTGTTCGGCTGTGCGCACCAGGGCCGGCAGGTTGGTCAGGCCTCGAAATAACGTGAGTAACATTCAGCCCCATGAAAACGCCGCCGGGCGCCGGCTCGTCAGCCACCGGCTCGCTGCCCCGCTCGGTGCACGCCGGCTACGCGCTCGGTTCAGTGGCGACCGGCGCGTTCGGCACCGTGCCCGGTCTGCTGCTGCTGCCGTACCTGACCGACACCCTGGGCGTGGCCGCCGGGCTGGCCGCCCTGCTGGTGTTGCTGCCCAAGGCCTGGGACGTGCTGGTCAACCCGGTCGCCGGGCGGATCTCCGACCGCACCCGGTCGCGGTGGGGGGCCCGCCGCCCGTACCTGCTCGTCGCCGGCCTCGCGCTCGCCGTCCTGTTCGCGTCGATCTTCGCCGCGCCCTTCGGTAACGGCTCGGCCGCCGCGGCGTACGTGGCGTTCGCCTTCCTCGCCACCGCCACCGCGTTCGCCTTCTTCCAGGTGCCGTACGTGGCGATGCCGGCGGAGCTGACCGACGACTACGCCGAGCGCACCCGGTTGATGACCTGGCGGATCGCGGTGCTGGCACTGGCCATCCTGGTCTCCGGAGCAGTCGCGCCGCTGGTGGTGGGCGCCGGCGGTGACGGCGTCGCCGGGCACCGCTGGATGGGCCTGTTCGTGGCGGCGCTGATCGCCCTCGGCGCCCTCGGCGCGTTCCTGGGCACCCGGTCCGCGCCCACCGGCACGGTGGGGGAGAGCGAGCCGACCCTGCGCGCCCAACTCGCCGTGGCCGGCGCCAACCGCCCGTTCCGGGCGCTGCTGATCTGCTTCGTGGTGCAGTCCGCCGGGGTGGCGACGATCCTCGCCGGGGTCAACTACTTCGCCGGGCAGATCCTGCGCGACGACAGGAGCGGGCCGACCCTGCTGTTCGTCTGCTTCGTCGGGCCGGCGCTGCTGGTGATGCCGATCTGGACCCGGGTCGGTGCCCGGCTGGGCAAGCGGACCGCGCTGGTCGTCGCCTCGCTGATCCTCGCCGTCGGCGCGTTCGCACTGGTCGCCGCGCCGGTGCTGCCGCCGGTCGCCGTCTATCTGGTGGTCGCGCTGATCGGCGTGGGGTACGCCGGCCAGCAGGTCTTCGCGCTGGCGATGTTGCCGGACTGCATCGCCCACGAGACGGCGCGCACCGGTCGACGACAGGCGGGCGTCTTCACCGGGCTGTGGACCGCCGGGGAGACCTTCGGCCTGGCGCTCGGTCCCGGCATCTACGGACTGGTGCTGCAACTGTCCGGCTACGTCTCCTCCGACACCGGCTCGGCGGCCGCCCAGTCCGACACGGCGAGGCTGGGCGTCCTGCTCGGCTTCACGCTGATCCCGGCCCTGCTGATCGCCCCGCCGGTCCTCCTGCTCCGCCAGTACACCCTCACCGCTCACAGCGACCGGGTCGATCATGGGGTTGTGCTGGGGGACAAGGCGTTGACCGTCACGAGAAGGGCACCGTATCTCCATGATCGACGAGAACAGGGTTGAGGCCGGGGCACTTTCCGCTGCCGGGGTCGCCGCGGAACGGGTTCTTGAAGAGGTACGGGCGCTGCGGGCCGGTGACGCGCCGACCCACGGGGGACGGCTCTTCGCGTACGTCTACGACCCGGCGGTACCGGGGTTGGACGAACTGGCCGCCGCCGCCCACCGGGAGAGCGCCCACGTCAACGGGTTGGACCCGACCGCGTTCCCGTCCCTGCTGGCAATGGAGAACGCACTTGTCGCCGCCGCCGGCCGGGTGCTGGGCGCTGGCCCGGGCACCACCGCCCCCGACGTCGTCGGCAGCGTCACCAGCGGCGGAACCGAGTCGCTGATCCTCGCCGTCAAGACCGCCCGCGACGCCCACCCGGAGATCGCCGAACCCCGGATCGTGGTGCCGTCGAGCGCACACGCGGCCTTCGCCAAGGCGGCGCACTACCTGCGGGTGGCGCTGGACGTCGTGCCGGTCTCCCCGCAGACGCTGCGCCCCGACCCGGCCGCGGTGGCCGCCGCCATCCGCCCGGAGACGGTGCTGGTCGCCTGCTCCGCGCCGTCGTACGCGCACGGGGTGGTGGACCCGGTCGCCCAGATCGCCGCCGCCGCCGCCGAGGCCGGGGTGCGCTGCCACGTGGACGCCTGCTTCGGCGGCTGGACCCTGCCGTACCTGCGTCGCCTCGGGGAGCCGGTACCGCCGTTCGACTTCGCGGTGCCCGGCGTCACCTCCGTCTCGGTCGACCTGCACAAGTACGCGTACGCGCCGAAGGGGGTGTCGGTGCTGCTGCACCGGGACGCCACGCTGCGCGCCCCGCAGTACTTCGCGTACGCCGACTGGCCCGGCTACACGATGATCAACCCGGTGATCGCGTCGACCCGCTCGGGCGGCCCGATCGCCGCCGCGTACGCCACGGTGCGGCACCTCGGCGACCACGGCTACCTGCGGCTGGCCGGCGTCACCCGGGACGCGGTCGCCGGGCTGGCCGACGCGGTCCGCGCCGTCGACGGGTTGCGGCTGATGGCCGAACCGGAGTCGACAGTGGTCTGCTTCACCGCCACCGAAGGCGGCCCCGACCTGTTCGTGCTGGTCGACGAGCTGACCGCGCGGGGCTGGCACACCCAACCCCAGCTGTCGTACGCCGGTCTGCCCGCCAGCGTGCACCTCACGGTGACCGCGGCGGTCGCGCCCCGGGTGGCCGAGTTCGGGCCGGACCTGGCCGAGGCGGTGGCCGCCGCCCAGGCGGCCGGCCCGGTCGCACTCCCGCCCGAGCTGACGGCGCTGGCGACGTCGTTGACCCCGGACGCGCTCACCCCGGAGCTGGTCGCGGGTCTCGCCGCCGGGCTGGGCATGGGCGGCGAGACCGACGGTGCGCCGCTGCCCGAGCGGATGGCGGTGGTGAACACGCTGCTCGACGCCGCGCCCCCGGCACTGCGCGAGCGGCTGCTCGTGGAGTTCGTCGGGCTGCTGCAACGCCCCACCTGGTGACCGGAGCGCCGGCCGCCACGTACGCCCCCGTGACGTACGTGGCGGCCGGCGACCGGAGCCTCCCGCTCGATGGAGACGGATCCGGTGGCGCGGGCGCTCAACTGGCGGGCAGCTGCAAGGTGGTGGCCGCGGTGTTGTCGCCGGGCGAACGGTCGGCTGGGAACTTTCCGCTCACGTTGGCCCGTACGGTGAGCGCGAAGCCGGTGAGGGTTCGGGCCGGTCCGCCCGGCGCGATGTTCACCGTGACGGCGATCTGGTACGACCGGGTGCCCCCGAGGGGGATCGGCCCGTCGCCGGTACAGGTCATCGTCTTGAGGTCGTCGGTCCGGCCCTGGTCGAAGCAACCCCCGATGTTCGTGCCCTTCAGACTGATCGTCGCCTCGACGGGAAGTACCACGATCAGATCCCCGGCGTCGTACGACCGGGTGCCGGGGTTGCCCATCGTGACGTCGAGCGTTCCGGTGTAGGCGGTGTCGGACGCCTCCAGAGTGAGGGAGCGCGGGGCGCTGATCGACAGGTCGACGTACCGGGTAGGGGTTGGCGTCGGCTTCGGCGTGGGACGGGGACTCGCCGACCGACTGGCCGTTGGGCTGGGGGAAGCGGTCGCGCTCGGCGTCGATGAACCGCTCGGCGGCGTGGTGGGTGATCCGCTGGTGGGACCGTTCATCACGGCGTCCGGCTGGAGAGTGGGAAGGTCGGTCGCCGGCGAGGGCGCGACGACGTCGGTGGGCGGCGGAGTGGCCACGGGCTGAATCAGACTCACGCCGCCGACCGCGACGAGTGCCGCTGCGGCGATCCCCGACGACACGACCCGATTCCGCAGCCGGCGGTACGCCCGCCGACGCGGCACGTCCGGATCAGGCTCGCCGACCTGCTGGAAGCTGGCGGTGCTCAGTTCGTCGAAGGCAGCCGCCAGCCAATCAGCTCGCTCGTTGCGCTGTTCCATCTAGTCCGCCCTCCTTCCGGTCGGGCCGCCGTCGACCGTCGCGGGTTGTCGGCTTGAGAGTTCGGACTCCTGCTCGGCCAGACGATCGGCCAGGGTGGTCCTGGCCCGGTGCAGCCAGGACTTGACAGTGCCGGCCGCCACCCCGCAGTCCTCGGCGATCTCACTGATGGTCAGCTCGGCCAGGTAGTGCAGCACCACTGCGCGCCTCTGGTTCGCAGGCAGGGCCACCAGCGCGGCGGCCAGTGCCACCCGATCCGGACCGGGCCCGCTGACCACCTCCACCCGCTGACGCAGGCTGAACAACCGGGCGGTGCGCAGGCGGCGCCACCGGCTGACCGCGACGTTCCAGGCGACCCGACGGATCCAGGCCACCGGGTCGTCGTACCGGGAGATCCGGTCCCAGCGTGGCCAGGCCCGGCTGAACGCCTCCTGCACCAGGTCCTGTGCTTCGTTCATGTCCCCGACGAACGCGTACAGCTGCACCACCAGTGGCTGGAAGTGACGCCGGTAGACCTCGTCGAAGCGGGGACCATCGTCGTGCGGGACCGCTCCGCTCACCTCGATGTGCAGACGCGCGGGAGCCGTCACCGGATCGGGTGCGGCGGGGGTGCGCGGCCGCAGGAACCCCTGCGGCCGCGCCTCCATCGAGGACATTCGGTCAGCCGGCGGTGACGGCGAAGGTGGCGATGTTGTCGGCCGGGTCGACGTCGGGCGGCAGACCGCCCCAACCAAAGCCGGCGTACAGCTGCACCGAACCGGTGCCGAGGTCACCGGGAGACACCTCGGCCGGTGCCCAGATCAACAGGGCTATCGTCCGCTCCTCACCGGGCATGAATTTCCCGCCGGCCACCATGCAGTGCGCCGTGCAAACGTCCGCGGGTTCGGTGCCACCGATATCGACCCCACTTGGCAAAGTCGGAGCGAGCCAGTACGCGTCGTGTGCCGCGTCGCCCGCGACCCGGATGGTCATCGGCACCCGCCCGAACCAGCTGCCGTCCTCCTGCCGCGTCATGGTGGCTGAGCCGGCGCTCACGGTCGCGTCCGTGAGGATGTCCCGTACGTACGGGCGGGGGGCGCGCAGCGAGCCCGTCGTCGAGCGGAACAGCGCGGAGAAGTCTGCCGTGTCGTTCGCGGGGTTCCGGTCCCCGGTCTCGACGGTGACCTTTCCGCCGGGGGTGACCATCGCGTACGGCCGGGTGGTGGTGAGCACCCGGAAGTCTACGGTGAACGTTCGCCGCTCACCCGGCTGAAACGCGCCGCCCGGAACGCCGCAGTAGATCGTCCGGGCCGGCTGTGGCACCCCGAAAATGCAGGGATCGGCGGGGTCGAGCCCGTCGAAGGCGCCAGGGACCGGTTCGGTGACCGCCAGGTTGAGGTACGCCGCGTCGCGGCCGCGGTAGTTGACGGTCACCCGAAGGCTGCCCGCGTACCCCCGGTCGGTCGGCTCGAGCACCAGCCGACCGACGGAGACCGCCGTGTCGCCCGGGCCGGCGACCGCCGGCCCCGACAGACCGGTCAGCGCGACCCCCGCGCCCAGCACACCGGCCAGCAGCCGGCGCGTGATGGTTCTGGTCATTCGTGTCTCCCCGTTCCCCGTAGTGCCGCCCCCTGGCTCCGGTGGCGGTGATGCGAGCAAGACACCCGACGGGCCCCGCAACGGTTGCAGGCCTCGCGCCCGCCGGGTTGTCAGGTGCGTGACAGGCGGCGGGGCTCTGCGCACCAAGGGGGATCGTGACTGGCCCCAACGGGTACCCGCCGGAGCTGTGATTGACTGTTCGACGGGGGTAGGAGAGGGGGCGGTCGTGCAGCTGCCGGCAGTGCTCGGTGAGCCGATCCGGTTCGTGCTGAACTGGGGGCGCCGCTACTCGCTCTGGGTGTTCAACTTCGGTCTGGCCTGCTGCGCGATCGAGTTCATCGCCACCAGCATGGGTCGGCACGACTTCATCCGGCTCGGCGTGATCCCGTTCGCCCACGGCCCCCGCCAGGCCGACCTGATGGTGGTCTCTGGCACGGTGACCGACAAGATGGCGCCGGCGATCAAGCGGCTCTACGACCAGATGCCCGAGCCGAAGTACGTCATCTCGTTCGGCGCCTGCTCCAACTGCGGCGGCCCCTACTGGGATTCGTACTCGGTGACCAAGGGTGTCGACCAGATCATCCCGGTCGACGTGTACGTGCCCGGCTGCCCGCCCCGACCGGAGGCGCTGCTGCACGGCATCCTGCGCCTACAGGAGAAGATCGCCGCCGAGCAGTCCGGCATCGGGGGTGTCCCGCAGCGGGACGTGCTGGCCGCGCCGCTGGACGCCCCGCCCCGCGAGGCCGCCGCGCCGCGCCCGGTCGAGTCGCTCACCGCCCCGCCGGTACGCCCACCCGCCGCGAGCTGAGCACGACCGGCCGCCACCCGGAACTGGTCCGGGCGGCGGCCGACGGCCGGGTCGTTCGCCGCCGGTTATGGACCCGCCGCACTAGCCTGCGCAGTATGAGCAGCTCAGCGGACCAGCGCTCCGCCCACATCGTCGACGTGCTCACCGAGGAGTTCGGCGCGTCGATGGCGATCGACCCGGCCGCCTTCCGCCGCAAGTTCCGCAAGATGGCGGCTTCACCGTTCGCCTTCTACCGGGGCAGCGCCGCGCTGTTCTACGCCGACCAGCTCGGCGACTTCGCCGACGACAGGTATCTCGACGAGTTGACCAGCCGGGTGTGGATCCACGGTGACCTGCACGCGGAGAACTTCGGCACCTACATGAACGCCTCCGGGCAGCTGGTGTTCAACGTCAACGACTTCGACGAGGCGTACGTCGGGCCGTTCACCTGGGACCTGCGCCGGCTCGCGGCCAGCGTGGCGCTGCTCGGCTACGGCAAGGCGCTCTCCGACACCGCGATCGGGGAGCTGGTGGCCGGTTTCGCCAGGTCGTACCTGACCGAGCTGCGGGCCATCGCCGCCGGCGGTGACGACGCGATCGGTTCGATCACGCTGGACAACGCCGACGGGGTGCTGCGCCGGGTGCTGCAGCGGGCCCGGCTCAACACCCGCGTCGACCTGCTCGCCGCCCAGACCACCATCGACAACTACGAGCGACGCTTCTCCATCGGCGACGGGGTCTTCGAGATCGACGCCGCCACCCGGGACCTGGTCAGCGCCGCCTTCCAGGACTACCTGGGCACCCTGCCGGCCGCCTCGACGCAGCTGCGCCCGGTGGCGGCGCGCATCAAGGACGTGGTGCTGCGCAAGGGGGTGGGCATCGGCTCGGCCGGGCTGCCGTCGTACAACCTGCTGCTGGAGGGACACACCCAGGCGCTGGAGAACGACGTCGTCATCTACATGAAGCAGGCGCAGGTCCCGGCCGTGGCGCGGTACGTCACCGACGACTCGGTCCGCGGCTACTTCCAGCACCAGGGACACCGGACCGCCGAGTCGCAGCGGGCGTTGCAGGCGCACGCCGATCCGTGGTTGGGCTTCACCGAGCTGAACGGGGCCGGTCAGCTCGTCGCCGAGGTCTCCCCGTACGCCGCCGACCTGGACTGGTCGGACGTGAACGAGCCGGAGGAGCTGACCGGGGTGCTCGTCGACCTGGGTCGGGCGGTGGCCCGGATGCACTCGGTGGCCGACGACGAATCCAGCCACGACCTGGTGGACTACTCCACCGAGGAGGCCATCGTCGCGGCGGTGGACGCCGACGAGGCGGGCTTCGTCGAGCACCTGGTGGACTTCGCGCACGCGTACGGGGTGCGTGCCCGACAGGACCACCAGCTCTTCGTCGACCTGTTCCGCAATGGTCGGCTGCCGGGGATCTGATCGGGTGCGGCGTCGCTCAGGACGCGAACTCCAGTACCACCTTGATGTCGTCCGGCCCGGGTGTGTACGCGTCGGCGTACCGGCTCACCGGCACCCGGCGGGTGAGGAGTGATTCGAGCCAGACCTGGTCGGCGCGGGCGAGTGCCTGTGCGGCCATGCTCCAGTGCCGCCGGTTGGCGTTCACCGAGCCGAACACCACGTTGTTCTCCAACACCAGGGACCGGTTGAGCGCCCCGGCGTCGAAGTCGATGCTCCGGCCGCCGCTGGAGACTCCGGCCAGACAGACGATCCCGTTCGGTGCCGCCTTGCACATGACGTCGAGGACCACTGTGGGCGCGCCGGTGCATTCGATCACCACGTCCGGCTCGAACGGCAGATCGTTGACCGGCACCGCGTGGTAGGTGGCGCCGAGCCCGGCGACCAGCTCGGGCTTCGGCCCTTCGGTGGCCCGGTCCAACACGTGCACGGTGAGCCCGCGCTGGGTGCCGAGCAAAGCGGCCAGCAACCCGATCGGGCCGGCTCCGGTGACCAGGACCGTCCGCGGCTGCCACTCGGCTCGATGCCCGATCCGCTCGATGTGGTCCCAGGCCTTCGCCACCACGCTGGTCGGCTCCAACAGCACGCCGACCTGGGCCAGCGTCGGGTCGAGCTTGACCGCGTACTGGTGCTCGATCCGCCAGCGGTCGCGGGCGAAGCCGGGCAGCGCCTTGATGCCGTGCTCGGTGTACTGACCGTTGCGGCACATGTCCCACTCGCCGACCGCGCAGTTCGGGCAGGGGACCGGGTCGGGGTGCCGGACGATCCCGGCCACCAGGTCGCCGGGTTGCAGGGTGCCGCTCACGTCCTCGATCACCCGGCCCAGCGACTCGTGCCCGATGATCAGGCGGTCCGTGCCCGGCGGCGCTTCGCCGTACTCCCCGGCGATGATCTCGTGGTCGGTGCCGCAGATCCCCACCGCCAGCGCTTCGACGAGGACGGCGCCCTCCTCGGCAGGCGGTTCCGGCTGATCCTCGACGAGGTTCAGCGAGTTGGCGACCCCGGGTCTCACCGTCACAGCGCGCACGCCCTCATCTTTCCCCGTCGGGACGCGCACCGCGCCCAAAGCCGCCAGATCGGCTGGCGTCGGCGGCGGGCAGGTGTGGGCCCGGCCGGCACTAGGATCAGCGGCATGACTCCCGAAGAGGTCGGCGCTCGACTGGTCGCGCTGCTCGCGCCGGTCGCGGTGACCCCGTCGGTCTCCGGCGGGCAACGGTTCGCCCGGGCCACCGTCGACGTACCTCCGGCGAGCTGGCTGGCCGCGGTGTCCGCCGCCCGTGACGACACCGAGTTGGCCTGCGACTTCTTCGACTGGCTCTCCGCCGTCGACGAGTTGGCCGACGGCTTCGACGTGGTGGCGCACCTCTGGTCGAGCCGACTGCGCCACGGCGTGCTGCTGCGTACCCGGGTGCCGCGCGACGCACCCACCGTCGACTCGGTGGTCGACGTCTACCCCGGTGCCGCCTGGCACGAGCGGGAGACGCACGAGATGTTCGGCATCGACTTCGCCGGCCATGGGGAGTTGCTGCCGTTGCTGTTGCCCCCGGAGTTCGAGGGCCACCCGCTGCGTAAGGAGTTCGTGCTCGCTTCCCGGGTGGCGAAACCGTGGCCGGGTGCGAAGGAACCGGGCGAGTCGGAGGCCGGCGGAGGGCGTCGACCGATCCGTCCGCCGGGCGTTCCCGCTCCGGGCGAGTGGGGGCCCACGCCCACCCCGGCTGGCGCCGGTGGCGTGGGGGAGGGCCCACGTGGTGGCACCCCGGCCAGACCGGCCGGTGAGCGTCCGGCCCGGCCCGCCCCGGGGGCCCGTCCGGCGCGTACTCCCCGGCCTGCCGGCACCGCCGACGCCCCGGCTCCCGCCGACCAGCCCACGCCCGACGCGGGCCCGGCCGTCGAGCCGGCGCCCGACGCGGGCCCGGCCGTCCGGCCGGTGTCTGGCGCGGGGCCGGCCGCGTCGGGTGGCGAGCCGGTCGCGGACCCGCCGGGTCGCGCCGGCCGCAGCGACCACGACGGGGGTACGCCCTGATGCCGCTCTGGGTGGAGTTGGTGCTCCGGATCGGCGGCGTGGTGGTCGCGTTCCTCACCCTGCCGTTGCTCGTCGGCCAGGCCGAGCACAAGGTGATGGCGCACATGCAGGGCCGGCTCGGCCCGATGTACGCGGGCGGCTTCCACGGTTGGGCGCAGCTCGTGGCCGACGGGGTCAAGTTCGTGCAGAAGGAGGACATCACGCCGCGCGAGGCGGACCGGGCGGTGTTCCGGCTGGCGCCGGCGGTGGCCCTGGTGCCTTACCTGCTGGTGCTGCTGGTCATTCCGCTCGGCCCGGACGACCTGGTCGGGCAACCGTTGGACATCGGCCTCTTCTTCGTGCTGGCGGTGGTCGGCGTCGGTGTGGTGGCGGTGCTGATGTCGGCGTGGGCGTCGGCCAACAAGTACAGCCTGCTCGGTGGGCTGCGCGGGGCGGCCCAGTTGCTCGGTTACGAGCTGCCGCTGGTGCTGGCCGCCGCGTCGGTGGCGATGGCTGCCGGCACGCTCAGCCTGTCGGGAATCGTCGAGGCGTGGCAGCCGTGGTGGCTGCTCTGGCAGGCACCCGCGATGATCATTTTCTTCGTCGCCGGGCTGGCCGAGATCCGTCGGCCGCCGTTCGACATGCCGGTGGCCGACTCGGAGCTGGTCTTCGGCTACATGACCGAGTACACCGGCCTGCGGTTCGCGTTCTTCCTGCTCGCCGAGTACGTCGGCATCGTGGTGATCGCCGCGCTGACCACTGTGCTGTTCCTGGGCGGTTGGCAGGGCCCGTTCGCCGATGATCAGCTCGGCTGGCTCTGGACGCTACTCAAGATCTTCGCGGTGTCCTTCGTGATCATCTGGCTCCGGGTGTCCTATCCCCGGCTGCGCGAAGACCAGCTGCAGCGCCTCTGCTGGCTGGTGCTGGTCCCCGCGTCCCTGGCTCAGCTGGTCCTCACGGCGGCCGTCCGCATCGCCCTCTGACCTAGCGCGGCAGTGCCTGGTCTCCGCGCGGCACTGCCCGGCCCTCGCGCGCCGGGTGATCGCGCTCGATCCTGGTTGCAGTGGTGTCGGTCGGCGCGGACAACCACTACATCAGTGATCGAGCGCGATCATCCTGCGCGAGTCGGACCGGATCGCTCGACGCGGCGCTATGAGGTGGTCCCGAGAGCCGCTTTCGAGCTGATGTCGTAGACGAATCGTTCGCTGCCGCTGCCGCTGCCGCTGCCGCTGCCGCTGCCGCTGCCGTTGCCGCTGCCGTTGCGGCCGAGATACCGCCCGATGTCACAAACGATTCAGCTCGAAAGCGCCCTTACCCCCAATCCCCGCCCAGGCCCAAGACTGGCGAGCCCGGCCGCCCTCACGTCCCACGCCTGACGACCCCACGCCCCACGCCCGACCCCCGGCGCCCGACCGCCGACGATCCGCGCAACTTCCCCGGTGTTGCTGCCTCCGGCAGGCGGGAGACACCAACATCCCTGATGTTGCGCGGATCTTGACGACGGGCCGGGCGACGAGCGACAAGCCGAGCGACGAGCCGGTGAGAGGTGGGCCGCTCAGCGCAGCGGGGTGTGCGCGGGGTCGACCGGCTCGGCGGGGGGTGGTGGCGGGGTGCCGTCGCCGAAGGGGCGGCCACCGAGCGTTTCCCGGCCGTGCGGGGTGAGCCAGTTGGACAGGTCGGGGCCGAGCGGAACGATTCCGGTCGGGTTGATGTCGCGGTGCACCTCGTAGTAGTGCCGCTTGATGTGGTCGAAGTCGATGGTGTCGCCGAAACCGGGGGTCTGGAACAGGTCCCGGGCGTACGCCCACAGCACCGGCATCTCGCTCAGCTTCTGCCGGTTGCACTTGAAGTGGCCGTGGTAGACGGGGTCGAAGCGGACCAGCGTGGTGAACAGCCGCACGTCGGCTTCGGTGATGGTGTCGCCGACCAGGTAACGCTGGTCGGTCAACCGCTCGGTGAGCCAGTCCAGCCGGTCGAAGAGCTGGTGGTACGCCTTGTCGTACGCCTCCTGGCTGCCCGCGAACCCACACCGGTAGACGCCGTTGTTGACGTCCCGGAACACCACCGCGTTGACCTCGTCGATCTGTTCCCGCAGGTGCTCGGGGTAGAGCTGCGGGGCGCCCTCACGGTGGTACGCCCCCCACTGCGTGGACAGGTCCAGGCTCATCTGCGCGTAGTCGTTGGTCACCACCTGCCCGGTCGGCACGTCCACGATCGCCGGCACGGTGATGCCGCGCTCGTAGCCGGGGAAGCGCTTGAAGTACGCCTCCTGGATGCGCTCGATGCCGAGCACCGGGTCCCGCCCGTCCGGGTCGAGGTCGAAGGTCCAGCTCCGGGCGTCGTGCGTCGGGCCGGCGACCGCCATCGAGATGGCGTCCTCCAGACCGAGCAACCGCCGCACGATGATCAGCCGGTTGGCCCACGGGCAGGCCCGGCTGACCGCCAGCCGGTACCGGCCCGGCTCGACCGGGTATCCGTCGCGCCCGTCCTCGGTGATCCGGGTGGCGATGTACCGCTGGTCGCGGGTGAATTCGCCGCCCGGCTCGACGTACTTGCCGCCTTGTTCCTCGCCCACGTCGCCCTCCCGGTCTGGTCTGTGTCTCTACCCAATCCTCGCGGATCTACGGCGCATCGTGGTCCCGGATACCCTGCCGGCATGACGGACGTGGAGGCGGCGGCCCGGCGGTTCATCGCCGATGTGTGGAACGCCCGCCGAGAGGAGTCGGCGTACGAGCTGGTCGCCGAGGACTGCCCAGGGCTGGGCGGCACCGGGCCGGAGGCGACGCTGGCCTGGCACCGCGAGCGCCGGGCGGCCTTCCCGGACCTGCGCTACAAGATCGTCGACGTGGTCGCGGCCGGTGAGCGGGTGGCCGTGCACTGGCGGGCCGCCGGCACCCACGTCGGCCAGTTCGGGCCGGTGCCGCCGACCGGGCAGGTGGTCAGCTACTCAGGGGCGACGTTCCTGCGCTTCGACGCGGCGGGCCGGATCGTCGAGGTGTGGAGCTGCAACGAGTTGTTCCAACTGTTGCAACAACTAGGTGTCGAGATGCTCCCGCCGACCGTCGTCAACGGACCCGGGGCGTGAGCGCGCCGATCGGCGGGTGACAGTCAGCCCCGCGATCGTGGACCTGTGGGTGGTGGTCGCGCGCACCGGGGCCACAGGGCAGGATGGTCGACATGAGCGACCCCAGCGAGCGTGGTGACACCAGCGAACGCGGCCTTCCCGGCGCGGGCCTGGTGAAGGGGCTGGCGGTCACCCTCAAGACGATGACCAGCCGTTCGACCACCCAGCAGTACCCGGACGTCGCCCCCGACCTGCCGCCGCGCTCGCGCGGGGTGATCGCGTTGTCCGAGGAGAACTGCACGGTCTGCATGCTCTGCGCCCGCGAGTGTCCGGACTGGTGCATCTACATCGACTCGCACAAGGAGGAGGTGGCGGTGCCCGGCGCCGCCCGCCCCCGCCAGCGCAACGTGCTCGACAAGTTCGACATCGACTTCTCGCTCTGCATGTACTGCGGCATCTGCATCGAGGTCTGCCCGTTCGACGCGCTCTACTGGTCGCCGGAGTTCGAGTACGCCGAGTACGACATCAAGGACCTGCTGCACGACAAGGACCACCTCGGTCAGTGGATGGCCACCGTTCCGCCGCCGCCCGCGCACGACCCGAACGGCGAGCCGGCCAAGGAGGAGACCTCCGCCGCCCGAAAGGCCGCCGCCGCACGTCCCGCTCCGCCAGCGGTACGCCCCGACGCCGACCAGGACCCGGCGTCGTGACCGCCCGAGCCGGAGGGGCGGCCCGGTGACCGGCGCGGATGTGCTGCTGCTCGCCCTCGGCGCGGTGGCGGTCGGCGCCGGCGTGCTGGTGGTGACCACGAAACATCTCGTCCGGGCGGGGCTCTACCTGGTGGTGTGCCTGGGCGCGTTGGCCGGTGACTTCCTGGTGCTCAGCGCCGAGCTGGTGGCCTGGGTGCAGGTGCTGATCTATGTGGGCGCGGTGGTGGTCCTGCTGCTGTTCGCGGTGATGCTGACCCGGGCTCCGATCGGCGCCTCCGACGACCTGGACCGGCCCGGCTGGCCGGCCGCGCTGATCGGTGGTGGCGCCGGGCTGGGGCTGACCGTCCTGCTGGTCGACGCGTACCGCTGGAGCACCGTCACGCTGCCGCCCGCCGGCACCGCCGAGCGGCTGGGGGAGCAGATCTTCCAGTCCTGGGTGTTGCCGTTCGAGGTGCTCTCGGTGCTGCTGCTCTCCGCTCTGGTGGGCGCGATCGTGTTGTCCCGGCCGGACATCGGCCGCCCCGGCCCACCCGGCGACGGCCGGGCGGCCGACCTGGTCGACAGCGAGCCCGGGGGGCGCCGGTGAGGCCGGTCATCCCGTACGTCACCGCCGCGCTGCTGTTCGGCCTCGGCGTGTACGGCGTGCTGCGTCGCCGCAACGCGGTGCTGGTGCTGATGTCCGTCGAGTTGATGCTCAACGCGGTCAACCTGATCCTGGTCACCGCGGACACCACCGCCCGCGCCGTGCTCCCGCACTCGGGGCAGGTCTTCGCCCTGTTCGTCATCGTCCTCGCCGCCGCGGAGATCGGGGTGGGGTTGGCGATCGTCCTTCAGCTCTACCGGCTGCGCGCGTCCGTCGCCGTGGACGACGTGCCGTTGACCGAGCCGTCGCCGCCGGTCGGTGGGCGTGAGCCGGCCGTCCTTGATGCGGAGGCGGGCCGGTGAGCGGGCTGCTCGGGGCACTGCTGCCCGCCGTACCGCTGGTCGCCGGGCTGCTCGGCCTGTTGCTGCCGGCGGCCTCCCGGCGCGACAGCGCTACCGGCGGCGACCGGGCCCGAACGGCAGCCGTGACGCTCGGCGTTGCCGGTGCGGCAAGCGCGCTGGCGGTGGCCGTCGCGCTGCTGCTCACCGTCGACGGGCCGACGGAGACGTCGGCCACCTGGGTCGACATCGGCGGGCTGGTGGTGACGCTCGGCGTACGGCTGGACGGCGCCGCCGCGCTGGTCGCGGTCGCGGTCACCGCTGTCGCCCTGGCCGTGCAGGTCTACTCGATCGGCTACCTGCGGCGCGGCCCGCACGACGATGTCGACGTCGATCACCGCTACCCGCCGTACGCCGCCCAGATCAGCCTCTTCACCGGTGCCATGTTGCTGGTGGTGGTCGCCGGTGACCTGATCATGTTGTTGGTCGGCTGGGAGGTGATGGGCCTCTGCTCGTACCTGCTCATCGCCCACGACCGCCGGCTGGCCGGCGCGCCCGCCGCGGCCATGAAGGCGTTCCTGGTGACCCGGGTGGGTGACGTCGGGTTCCTGCTCGGCATCGCGCTGCTGGGCGTGTCGACGGGCAGCTTCCGGATCGCCGACGTGCTCGCCCACGACCACTCTGGCGCCACGTTGACCGCCGCCGGCCTGCTGCTGCTCGCCGGTGTGGCCGGCAAGAGCGCGCAGTTCCCGCTGCACACCTGGCTGCCGGACGCGATGGCCGGTCCGACCCCGATCTCCGCGCTGATCCACGCCGCGACGATGGTCGCCGCCGGGGTGTACGCGGTGGCCCGGCTCTACCCGCTGTTCACGGCAGCGCCGGTGACGCTGACAGTGCTGGGGGTGCTCGGCGCGATCACGCTGCTGCTCGGTGCGCTCGCCGCCACCGCCCAGGACGACATCAAACGCGTGCTGGCCTGGTCGACCGTGTCGCAGTTGGGCTACATGACCGGGGCGCTGGCGGTCGGCTCGCCATCGGCCGCGCTGTTCCACCTGCTCACCCATGCCGCCTTCAAGGCGCTGCTGTTCCTCGCCGCCGGCGTGGTGATCCACGCCGTCGGCACCACCCTGATGTCGGAGATGGGCGGGCTGCGGCGCAGCATGCCGGTGACGTTCTGGTGCACTGTGGTGGGCCTGGGTGCGTTGGCCGGGGTGCCGCCGTTGGCCGGTTTCTGGAGCAAGGACGGCGTACTGACGGTCGCCGAGTCGGCGGCGTTGGAGGGCACCGGCCCGGCGCCGTCCTGGGTGGGCTGGCTCGTCTGGGTCGCCGGGCTGGTCGGCGTGGCCGTCACCGCCTGGTACGCCGGTCGGCTGCTGCTGCGCGCCTTCTTCGGCGCTGCGCGCCTGCCCCTGGTTCGGCCGCACGACCCGCCGGCGGTGCTGCGCTGGCCGGTGGTGCTGCTGGCCGTGCCGGCCGCGCTGCTCGGCCTGGCCGGGTTCGTCGGGGCGTTCGCCGACCGCCTGCGGTTCCCCACCGTCCCGGTGGCGGGTTCCGAGGACGGCCTGGTCCACCTGGGATCGGGGGTGCTGCTGCCGCTCGCGTTCCTGCTGCTCGGCGCCGGGCTGGTGACGCTGGGCTGGCGTCGTGACCGGGCGGCCGACCCGGCCGCCGCGCTGGGTCCGCTGCGGTCGGTCTTCGCCAGCGCGTTCCGGCTCGACGATGTCCAACACACCCTTGTCGTACGCCCCGTCCGCGCGCTGGCCCGTGTCGTGCGCACGGGCGACGAGGTGCTGGTGGACGGTGCTGTCGAGGGCAGCGGCCGAGCCGCGTCCGGTCTGGGTGCGGGGCTGGCGGCGCTGCACCGCGCGGCGCTGCCCCGAGCCGCCGCCGGTGTGCTGGCCGGCGCGCTGCTGATCGGCCTGGCCGCCGCCGTGATCGGGGTAGTCGAATGACGTTTGGGCAGGTTTTGCTGGTGGCCGTCCTGGCGGTGCCGGCGGTGGGCGCGGTCGCGGTGGCGGCGACGCCCCGGGACCGGGCGGCCCGCCTGGTCGGCACGGTCGCGGCGGCGCTGACCCTGCTGGCCGCGGTACCGCTGGTGTTCGGCCGTCGGGACTGGCTGGTCTGGTCGGGCGACGAGCCGGCGGTGCGTCCGTGGCACCAACTGGACCTGCCGTGGGTGCCCGGTCTGGAGTTGCGCTTCCACCTCGGCGTCGACGGCATCTCCTGGCCGCTGGTGGTGCTGACGGCGCTGCTCACGCTGCTCTGCTGCGCGTACACGGTGTGGCGGGTGCCCGGCGGCGGCAGCGGCCGGGCGTTGGTCGCGTTGCTGCTGGTGGTCGAGGTGGGCATCCTGGGTACCTTCCTCGCCCTGGACCTGGTGCTGTTCTTCCTCTTCTTCGAGGTCGTCCTGCTGCCGATGTACGCGATCATCGCCGGCTGGGGTGGCGCGGACCGGCGTCGGGCGGCCCGGAAGTTCGCGCTCTACACGCTGTTCGGGTCGGTGCTGCTGCTGGTCGGCGTGTATGTCGTGGTCGCCGCCGCCGGCACCGCCGACCTGGTGACGCTGACCGGTGGGGTGGGGCTGTCCAGGGGCACCCAGCTGGCCGCGTTCACACTGTTGGCGTTGGCGTTCGCGGTGAAGAGCCCGCTGTGGCCACTGCACTCCTGGCTGCCCGACGCGCACACCCAGGCACCCACCGTGGGCAGTGTCGTGTTGGCCGGTGTGCTGCTCAAGATGGGCACGTACGGTCTGATCCGGGTCGCTGTCGGGGTGGCGCCGGAGGGTGCCCGTTGGGCGGCACCGGTGCTCGGCGTGCTGGCCGTCGCCGCGATCCTGATCGGTTCGCTGGTCTGCCTGGCCCAGTCGGACGTGAAGCGGCTCATCGCGTACTCGAGCGTGGGGCACATGGGTTTCGTGCTGCTCGGCGTCGCCACGCTGACCGCCACCGGCATCCAGGCGGCGCTGATCGGCAACGTCGCGCACGGCGTGATCACCGGCCTGCTGTTCTTCCTGGCCGGGGCGGTGAAGGACCGTACCGGCACGGGTGCGCTCACTGAGCTGTCCGGGCTGCGGGAGACCGCGCCCCGGTTGGCGGGTCTGCTCGCGTTCGCGGCGATCGCGTCGCTGGGCCTGCCCGGGCTGGCCGGCTTCTGGGGTGAGGCGTTCGCGGTGGTCGCCGCGCTGAAGGTGGGCGGCCCGCTCTGGACCACCCTCGGGGTGCTGGCGGCGGTCGGTGGGGCGCTCACCGCCGCGTACTTCCTGCGGTTGCTGCGCCAGGTCACCCACAACCGACCGAGCCCCGCCGTCGGGCAGGTGGGCTCCGGCCTGGCCGGCGCGGAGTTGACCGCCTGGGTGCCGCTGGTGCTGCTCGCGTTGGCCATCGGGCTGGCGCCGACACTGGTCCTCGGCGTCGCCGAGGCGCCCGTCGACGCCCTCATCGGGGTGGTCAAACCATGAACGTCGTGCAGAGCGTGGACAGCGTCGCGCTGCTGCCGGCCTACCTGGCTGCCGGCACGGCCGTGCTCGTCCTCATCACCGACCTGCTCGTGGCGCGGCCACGGGCCACCATCGCGGTGGCCGCGCTCGGCGCGCTCGGCACCGCCGTCGCCTCCGCGCTGGTCGGGGCGGGTGCCGAGCGGCGCACGTTCTGCGTGGGCGCCGACTGCTCGTGGATCTTCGGCGGTCGCGCGGCACTGGTCGGCGTGGTGGTCGCACTGCTGACGCTGGGTGTGCTCGGGCTGTCGGTGCCCGCGCTGCGGGCTGGGCGCTCACCGGTCGGGGAGTACGCCTTCCTGCTGGCCTGCTCGATGACCGGCGGCGTGGTGCTCGGCGCGGCCGGTGACCTGATCACGCTGATCGTCGCCCTGGAGACGTTGACCCTGCCGCTGTACGTGCTGGTCGGCCTGCGTCGGGGGAGCCTCGCCAGCGCCGAGGCGGCGTTGACCTTCTTCGTGGTCAGCGTGGTGGCGACGACGCTGACCCTGCTCGGCGCGGCGCTGCTGTACGCGGTGACCGGCGGGCTGCACCTTGACCGGCTCGGCGGGTTGCTCGCCGAGCAGCCTGAGCTGCGGGATCTGCCGTTGACCACCGCCGCGGTGGCGGTGCTGCTGGTCGGGTTGGCGTTCAAGGTGGCGGCGGTGCCGTTCCACGCCTGGGCGCCGGCCACCTACGACGGTGCGCCGCTGCCGGTGGCCGCGTACCTGTCCACGGCGTCGAAGCTGGGTGGCCTGGTCGCCCTGCTCGCCGTGGTGCAGCGGGCGCTGCCCGCCGATCAGACCGGTCCGGTGTTGGCTCTGCTCGCGGTGCTCACCATGACCGTCGGCAACCTGGTCGCCCTGCGGCAGCGGCGGACCGTCCGGCTGCTCGCCTGGTCGTCAGTCGCGCAGGCCGGCTACATCCTCGCCCCGTTGGGAGCGTTGGCCCTGGCCGCCGGCCGCACCGACGAGGCCCGGTCCGCCGCGTACGCGGCCGCCGTGGCGTACGCCGTCTTCTTCGTGGTGTTGGAGCTTGCCGCCTTCGCCGGGCTGACAGCCCTGCGGCCGGCGGGCGCGGACGGCGGCACGGTGGACGACCTGCGCGGCGCGGCCCGCCGGCATCCGTGGCGGGCTGCGGCGTTCGGTCTCGCGCTGATGGGTCTGGCCGGTCTGCCGCCGGGTCTGGCTGGCCTGTTCGCGAAGGTGACAGTGGTCCGGGCGCTGCTGGACGGTGGCGCGGCGTGGCTGGCGCTGGTGGTGGCGCTGAACGCCGTGATCGGCCTCGCCTACTACCTGCGGGTGACCGCCGCGCTGTGGGCGCCGACGCCCCTCGCCACCCCGAACGTCGGGGGCGCCGCGGCCGTACCCGTGGTGGGTGTGGTGGCGGTGGTGCTGGCGGTGGCGACGGTCGCCGCCGTGGTGCTCGGCGTCGCCCCGCAACTGGTGCTTGACCTGGCCGGTCGCTGACTCCATCCCGCGCCGGTCTCAGTCAACTCTCAGCGTTGAGACGGATGGTTGGTGGGTACCGGGTTGTTACACCGGTCAGCGGATCCCGGCGATCCGTGCACCGAAGGAGACATCGTGCACCACAACCGTCTGAAGACCGCAGCGCTGCTTGGCCTGCTCAGCGCCCTGATCCTGGCGGTGGGCTACTGGTTCGGCGGCAGCGGCGGCCTGGTCATCGCCGTCGTCGTGTCTCTGGTCATGAACGGCGTCACCTACTTCTACTCCGACAAGCTCGCGCTGCGCTCGATGGGGGCGCAACCGGTCAGCGAGGCGCAGTTCCCCGAGCTGTACCGGATGGTCCGGGAGTTGGCCGCCGACGCCCGGCAGCCGATGCCGCGCCTCTACGTCAGCCCGACCGCGCAGCCCAACGCGTTCGCCACCGGTCGTAACCCGCAGCACGCGGCCGTCTGCGTGACCCAGGGCATCACCGAGATCCTCGACTACCGCGAACTGCGTGGTGTGATCGGGCACGAGCTGTCCCACGTCTACAACCGGGACATCCTGATCTCCAGCGTGGCGGCCGGCCTGGCCAGCATCATCACCCTGCTGGCGAACCTCGCCTTCTTCATCCCGCTGGGCGGCGGGGACGACGAGGACCGCCCGAACCCGGCTGTGTTGCTGCTCACTCTGATCCTGGGCCCGATCGCCGCCACGGTGATCCAGTTGGCGATCAGCCGGAGCCGCGAGTTCCAGGCGGACGCCTCGGGCGCCGAGTTGAGCCGCGACCCGCTGGCCCTGGCCAGCGCGCTGCGCAAGATCGACGCGGTGGCCCGACGCCGGCCGTTGCCGGCCCAGGGCCAGCTCACCAGCACCGCCCACCTCATGATCGCCAACCCGTTCCGGGGTGGCGGCATGGCCGCGCTCTTCTCCACGCACCCGAAGATGGAGGACCGTGTGGCCCGGCTGGAGCAGATGGCCCGCAACTCGGGGCCGGTCCAGTTCCAGCGCTGACCCGCTGATCGACCGCCTCCGCCCGTACCCGGTCGCGCCGGGTACGGGCGGACTGCGGTATTTCCGTTGTCTACCCGCCCGGCGGTGGCGTTAGGGTCATAACGGCTCACGCTCATTACACCCTCGGGAGGTTCACGGTGACCGCGCTGCGTCAGTACCTGGGTGTCTGGCGGATCCCCGGGGCGCCCATGCTGCTGGTCACCGGCATCATCGGGCGGCTCGGAATCGGCATGACCCCCCTGGCGCTGCTCCTGGTGGTCGAACAGGTGACCGGACGCTACTCGCTGGCCGCCATCGCGGGCGGCATCTACGCCCTCGCCGGTGCCGCGCTCAGCCCGATCGCCGGACGGATCGCCGACCGGGTCGGTCCCAGCCCCGTCCTGCTGCTCACCGCCGTCGCCCACCCGCTGGCGCTCATCGGGTTGCTGCTGGCCAGCCGCTCCGGCGACGACGCTCTCCCCGTCATCTACCTCGCCGCAGGCGTGGCCGGCGCCACCTACCCGCCACTCACCGCCGCCATCCGAGGCGCCTGGAACGACCTGACCGGCCCCAACTCCGGCCGTTCCCACCTCCGCAACACGGCACTGGCCGCCGAGACCACCCTCTTCGAGATCGTCTTCGTCCTCGGCCCACTGCTCGTCGCCGGCTTCGTCCTCGTCGCCGACGCGTCGGCCGCGCTGATCGGTGCGGCAGTGGTCACCCTGGTCGGCACGACCGCCGTGGCCCTCGGCCGGGTCATGCGCGGCTGGCGCCCGCACCCGCGCGAACACCACGCCCGCGGGCTGGGCCCGCTGCGGGTTCCCGGCTTCCCGGCCCTGCTGATCTGCGTGGCCGGCCTGGGCATCGCGTTCGGTGCCGCCGGGGTGATCGTGCCGGCGTTCGCGAGCGACCACACCACCGGCGACCCGGAGAGCCTCGCCGGCTTGCTCCTCGCGGTCTGGGGGATCGGCAGCGCCCTCGGTGGGTTCTGGTTCGGCCTCCGCAGGCCAGCACCGAACATGACCCGGCAGTTCGCCCTCCTGCTCGCCGCGCTGGCCGCCACCTTCGCCGTGTTCGCGGTGATGCCCACCCCACTGGCGTTGGGTGTCGCCCTGGTCGCTGGCGGGGCCACCATCGCGCCCGCGCTGACCCTGGAGAACACCCTGGTCGGCCGGATTGCCCCGACCGGCATGCTGAACGAGGCGTACACCTGGGTGGTCACCGTCGCGGTCGCGTCCAGCGCGGCCGGCGGCTCGGTAGCCGGCGTGATCGTGGACCACGCCGGCGGCGTCCGCTGGGCGTTCCTGTTCGCCGGGGCGGCGGTCGCCGTCGGTGCCGTGGTCGCCGCACTGCCCGCCGGGCCCATCGCCCGCGCGGAAACCACAGCGGTACGCACCGAACAGCCCGTCCCCGCCTGACCGGCGGTCTTCCGTGCGGGCTTGTCTTCCGTACGGTTTGGTCCGCTCGCCGGCGGTGCGGGCTTGGTCCGCTGGCCGGCGGTGCGGGCTTGGTCCGCTGGCCGGCGGTGCGGGCTTGGTCCGCTCGCCGGCGGTGCGGGCGGCTTGATCCACTCGGGTTCCTGGAAATCGGGCTGTCCCCGCGGGGCGGATACGCCGATTTCAAGGAACCCGAGGAGGCTGCGGTCGACGGGTACGGTCAACAGCCGGCCCGGGCATGCCGGGTAAGGCCCGGGTACCTCCCGGGCGTGACCTTCTCGATCGCCGCATGGTGACGGCGTACCGGCCAGCTGGGGGTGGGGGCCCTGACAGCCAGACCTGCGGTCGGCAGTCCGGAGAAATGCCGACCCGCGACGACCCCATGGGCGAAGCCGCCCGGCAGGTGCTCGCGGCAAACCCCCCCGCGTAGGCGTCGGATGCATGCCGGTTGGTGACGGTCCAGGTTTCGGCCCCACCTCAGCCAGCCCCGCTGGTCGGCGTCAGCTTGAGAGCGGCGGTCGTCGCCTTACCTGTAGTTGTTGAACTGAAGGGCGACGCCGAAATCCTCGCCCTTCAGCAGCGAGATGACGGCCTGCAGGTCGTCGCGCTTCTTGCCGGTCACACGCAACTGGTCGCCCTGGATCTGCGCCTGCACGCCCTTGGGACCCTCGTCGCGGATCTTCTTGCTGATGGCCTTGGCCTTGTCCGCTTCGATGCCCTGGATCACCTTGCAGTCGATCTTGAAGATCTTGCCCGACGGGCGCGGCTCCCCAGCATCCAGCGACTTCAGCGAGATGTTCCGCTTGACGAGCTTCTCCTTGAACACGTCCAGCGCGGCACGGACACGCTCCTCGGTCTCCGCCTGAAGACCGATCGCCTCCTCGCCCGACCAGGAGATCTCAGCGCCGGTGCCGCGGAAGTCGAACCGCGTCGCAAGCTCCTTCTCCGCCTGCCGAAGGGCGTTGTCGACCTCCTGACGGTCAACCTTGCTCACGATGTCGAACGACGGGTTCGCTGCCATGTTTCTGCTCCTGCTGTCCGGCGGTCTGGGCCTGCCGTCGGCCGCCGACCAGCGGCACGACCCCCTGACGGTACCCGGTTGCGTCGGTGCCGGGGGGAGCCGCTATTCTTGCTTCCGCCGCCGCGTTGCGACGCGGTGGGGTGCCCTGGCGGGTTGCCCGAGCGGCCAATGGGAGCGGACTGTAAATCCGTCGCGAAAGCTTCAGAGGTTCGAATCCTCTACCCGCCACCAGGTGCAGACACGGCCCTTGACCAGCAGAGATGCTGATCAGGGGCCGATGTCGTTGATCTAGCCGAGTCCGGCTGAGTCCAGTCGTTGACGACTGGTTGTGGGCAGATGGTGGGCAGGTCGATCTTGCCTCTCACAGCTCCTCTGAGACTGCGAACGTACGTGCTCCGGGGGAGTTGGCGGCCCGGCGCGAGCCGACCTGGAGTAACCGGCTGAGGCTGCTGCCGGGCCTACCTGGCTGCGGAGGCAGCCCGGGGGCAAGCCAGTCCCGGGGTTGGACTGGCGCGGCAGTCGGAAGCCCTGGCCCTCGATCAGGTCGACCTGCCGGCTTCCGTGTCGCCTGCGTGGTCGTGCTGGCCCTGGATCAGTGAGGTTCGGGGCAGCGGTCCGGCGGTAGTCGGTGGCTCTCCGCCCCGGCGCCGGAGGCGGCCGGGGCGGCTTGCCGCCGGCCGGCTTACCGCCCGCGCCGCGCGGAGCGCGGCGCCTTGTTCCGTGCCGAGCTGGTTCAGGCAGCCAACGCGGGGGAGCCCTTCGACCCGGCCACCGGGCGCCCGGTCTCCGAGGCCAGAACCAAGAACCCCACCACCTGGTACGCCCATAGCCGCGCGTACGTCGAGATGAAGTGGCCCCGGGCGGCGGCCAAGACCCGGCGCTCGATCGTCGAAGCGCTGACCTCGATCACGGTGACGCTGACCCGCCCGGCCAAGCGCGGCCGACCGACTGACGCGCTGCTCCGTGAGGCTCTGTACCTCTACGGACTCAACCCGCGCCGCTGGTCCGACGAGATCCCGCCCGAACACGCAGGGGCGCTCGCCTGGCTGGAAACCGCGTCCCTCCCGGTCGTCGAGCTGGACTCGCCCGCCATGGTCCGCCGCGTCCTCGACAGCCTCTGCGTACGCCTCGACGGCAAGCCCGCGGCTGCCTCCACCGTCCAGCGGAAGCGGGCCACCTTCTACAACGTGCTCGGGTACGCCGTCGAGCTGGAGCTGATCGCCTCCAACCCGGTCGACCGGGTCCAGTGGACCGCGCCCGAGGTCGCACAGTCCATCGACCGGCGGGTGGTGGCGAACCCGGCCCAGGTTGCCACGCTGCTAAAAGCGGTGAAGTCTCTCGGCAAACGCGCCGACAAGGTCACCGCGTTTTTCGGCTGCCTCTACTACGCGGGGATGCGTCCCTCGGGAGCCGCGGACCTACGGCGGGAGGATTGCGACCTTGCCGGCCGGTGCGCCGCCTGCGGGGCCGACTTCGACGACCTGGCGGTGGTCGAGCCTTCCCGGACCTGCGAGCACGAGAAGATCGAACATCGCTGGGGCCGCCTGGTGCTCGCCGGCACGTCGCCGCGTGCCGGGTCGCACTGGACTGATGATGGCGGCTCCCACGAGCGGCGCGGACTCAAGCACCGGGGGAGGGCGGAGACTCGGACGGTCCCGATCCCGCCCCGGCTCGTCGAGCTGCTGTGCGCGCACGTCCAGAATCACGGAGTCGGTCCGGACGGTCGATTCTTCCGGGGCCTGCACGGTGGGCCGCTGTCCGAGTCGGTCTATGACCGGTGGTGGAAGCTCGCCCGCGAGAAGGCACTGACCGAATCGCAGGTTGCCTCGCCGCTCGTCCGCCGGCCCTACGACCTACGGCACGCGGCGGCCTCGCTCTGGCTGAACGCTGGCGTCCCGCCGACCGAGGTCGCCCGGCGCCTGGGCCACGGCGTCGCCGTCCTGCTCCGCGTCTACGCCAACTGCATCGACGGCGGAGACGACACCATGAACGACAAGATCGGCGAGGCTCTGGCGTGACCCTGCCAGAGTCAGCCGGTGGAGTCGGTGCCTTGGGTGGCTACGTCTGTGGCGGTCAAGCGGCGGGCCTCGGCAAAAACGCGAGCGTGGATCTCCGCTTCGGTTTCCTCGCCGTACTCCAGCGTGTCGTACACATCGTCGAGCATGACCAACTCCTCGGCGAGGGGTGTGCCGTCATGTCCGATGACCGAATGGGTCCAGCGAGCCAGCTCGCGCGGGGAGAGGGCGCCGACGAGAAGCTTGGTAGCCATGATGCGTACGGCGGCGTCCTCAACATCTTCGCTGCCTCTGGGGTAGAAGGTCAGGCCAATCTCGTCGAGGGTGGGTTCAAGCCACTGGAGCAGATCCTGATCGGTAGCGGTGGGCGAGACCCCGGCCAGGATGCACAACGAGGGGCTGTCAACGCCTGCCACGAGGCAGTCACAGGCAGCCTCGATTACCTCGGCTGCCGTGCCCTGCCCGATGCTCCAAATGGTGGCGGCGTCCTGGAGGCGGGTCAGAGCATCCTCGTTGTGCATCGGTACATGGTCCGTTATCAGCGTGGCGCTGTCTCCGAGATATCGGCGCGCCGGCCGGATGTGTTCGGCGTTTCGCCGGCTGAGATCGTCCGGCTGTGGTGTGCGGTGCGAGCACTCGCCCTGACCGGGAATGATGCCGGCATGTCTTCACCCGCACCGGAGCGCGACTCACCTGCTGGAGATCACTTCATCAAGATCTGGTTCAAGTTCGTGCCGCGGGAAGGGTGGCTTCCTTACGACACCGAGGGCCTGTGGGGTGTCGCTGCGGGCCCGGACACGGCTCGCATTTGCAACGTTCCGTTCCTTCAAGACGGCGTTGCTGAAGGCGACCTGGTGCGCTTCACCCTGAGTCCGGACGGACTTTGCTGGGCAACCGGGCGGGTCGAGGCGTCGGGCAACTGCACGGTAAGGGTCCTGCCCAACCCCCGTGGACCGCTCGGGCCAAGTGCTCAAGCTGTCTACGACCGCCTGGCGCCCTTCGGCCTTGGCGGCGAGACGTTCAGCAAGGAACTCCCACTTGTCGCCTTCACCTTGCCGGCAGGTGCAGACCTCCCGACCATCAAGGCCACCCTGCAACAAGGCGAGGCAGAGGGCTGGTGGAGCTTCGAGGTCGGTTGCGCGACCGACGAATGGAGGGCGGCCTGAAACATCAGGCGTCTCCTGGCACCGTGCCGTGGGCGTGGGCACATGGTGGGCGGCTGGTCGGCCGGCGTCGGCGAGGCGGCGAGAAACAGCAGTTCAGTGGCACTGACTCAGCCAAGATTACCGACGCCCTGTAAATCCGTCGCGAAAGCTTCAGAGGTTCGAATCCTCTACCCGCCACCAGGTGCAGACACGGCCCCTGACCAGCAGAGATGCTGATCAGGGGCCGTTGTCGTTGATCTAGCCGAGTCCGGCTGAGTCCAGTCGTTGATGACTGGTTGTGGGCAGGTGCTGGGCCGGTCGATCTACTCCTGCCGGTCGACGTCGGACCTGTTCCGTACCAAGGCCCTGGCGCACTCGTTCCGCGCCGAGCTGGTCCAGGCGGCCAACGCGGGGGAGCCGTTCGACCCGGCCACGGGCCGCCCGGTCTCGGAGGCCAGAACCAAGAACCCCACCACCTGGTACGCGCACAGCCGCGCGTACGTCGAGATGAAGTGGCCTCGGGCGGCGGCCAAGACCCGGCGCTCGATCGTCGAGGCGCTGACCTCGATAACGGTGACCCTGACCCGCCCGGCCAAGCGGGGCCGACCAACTGACACCCTGCTCCGTGACGCGCTGTACCTCTACGGTCCCAACCCACGCCGCTGGTCCGAGGAGATCCCACCCGACCATGCGGCGCCCGCGAGAAGGCGCTGGCCGAAGCTCAGGTTGCCTCGCCGCTCGTCCGCCGGCCCTACGACCTGCGGCACGCGGTGGCCTCGCTCTGGCTGAATGCCGGCGTCCCGCCAACCGAGGTCGCCCGGCGCCTGGGCCACGGCGTCGCCGTCCTGCTCCGCGTCTACGCCAACTGCATCGACGGCGGCGACGACACGATGAACGACAAGATCGGCGACGCTCTCGGCTGACGTTGCCGCTGGCCTGGGCAGTGTCCCTGCTGAGCGTTGAGGTGGACGAGGTGCGCTAGAAGGAGAGGGTGGAGTTGCCCGCACCGCACGACTCAACCCGCTCCGAGGTCCGCGTCACGGTTGGTTCAATTCCAGCCAGTGATAGTCCCGTGCCAGAGCTGCGCCTCTGGGGTATCCGTCGGTCAATCGCCCTGGCTGTCGCAGCTGCGTTGCTGTTAGTCGGGGGCCTAATAGCTGCGGCGCTCGGCTTCGCTGGTTGGCCTGGCCTTGAGCAGGGTGCAACCGTCACAGCGGCCACGCTGTTCGACCTCTTGAAGCTTGTCTTCGCCGTTGTGGCGGGCATCGGTGGTGTCGCAGCCCTGGTGGTCGCCTACCGTCGGCAGCGGGTCGCGGAGCACACCAACAGGCTCGCGGAATTCGCTCACCAACTGGCGCACACTGCTGATCTGCGTGCCGAAGTCACCAAGGCTCTCGCTGTGGCCGCCGACGATCGGGCAAAGATCGAGACTGACCGCAACGGTGTCCGCCTGTTCAACGAACGCTTCGCCAAGGCGTCCGAGCAACTCGGGTCGGAGAAGGCGGCGGTACGTCTGGCCGGCGTTTACGCCATGGCCGGTCTTGCTGATGACTGGGGTGAAGGGCGGCAGACCTGCATCGAAGTCCTCTGCGCCTACATCCGTATGCCCTACACGCCGCCGCCGGAGATTCCGAGCGAAGCGCCGACGCAGGGCAATGACCCGGTGCCGATGGTGGACGCACAGACGGCCCGGACCGCTAGTGAGGAGCGGGAGGTACGTCATACCGTCATCCGGCTTATCGGCAGGCATCTGCGTCTAGCCGAGGAGGAGCCGACATCATGGCGCGGTCTCGACTTTGACTTCACTGGCGCAGTCTTTGACGGTGGCGACTTCTCGGATGCGACGTTCAGTGGCGGGCTGGTGTCCTTTGATAGGGCGACGTTCAGTGGCGGGCTGGTGTCCTTCGATAGGGCGACGTTCAGTGGCGGGCTGGTGTCCCTCGATAGGGCGACGTTCAGTGGCGGGGAGGTGTCCTTCGATAGCGCGACGTTCAGCGGTGGGCGGGTGGACTTCACCGTGGCGAGGTTCAGCGGCGGGAAGGTGCTCTTCGGCGGGGCGGCGTTCAGGGGCGGGCGGGTGAACTTCGGCGTGGCGGCGTTCAGTGGTGGTGAGGTGTCCTTCGGCGGGACGGCGTTCAGTGGTGGTGAGGTGCTCTTCGGCGGGACGTTGTTCGATGGTGGGCGGGTGGAGTTCGGTGGGGCGACGTTCAGCAGTGGGCGGGTGTTCTTCGGCATGGCGGCGTTCAGTGGTGGTGAGGTGTCCTTCGGCGGGGCGGCATTCAGTGGTGGGAAGGTGTCCTTCGACCTGGCGTTGTTCGATGGTGGGCGGGTGGACTTCAGTGGGGCGACGTTCAGCGGCGGGCGGGTGTCCTTCGCCGGGGCGACGTTCAATGGTGGGGAGGTGTGGCTTGACAAGGCGTCCATCGACGTGCCGCCTGAATTCGGCGATTGGCCTGGTGGGGCTCCTCCCGACGGGCTGTCTCTGCCGAAGGCGTGAGCGGGGGCACATGGTGGGCGACCGACAGGCTTGCGCTACCGGCTGAGGAAGAAGAAGCAGCTCAGGGGCGCTAACCCGACCAAGCGCGCTGACGCCCGGGAAATCCGTCGCGGCGGTTGGCGGCGGTCTTGGCTGTATCGATGGCTGTAGAGTTGATCTATGACAGCCGTCGAGAAAGCGAATGCAGGACGCTTTCGCGATGCGAGGTCCTGGCTGACCGGCTTGTCTGCTGGCGAGATCCTCGTCCGTTGCCCACGCTGTGCCGGACGGGCATCGGTCCGTCCTGACCCTGAATCGGCCGACAGTTCCGATTTCTGGCTTCGTCGTCGGCTCAGTTGTCTGGGCTGCGCGTATACGGATTTCTGGGAGGCTCCTCGCCTAGCAAACAACGCGCGCGCATTGCCTGAGTTCTCGGGCCCGAACGACCCGTACTTCGGTCTACCCCTCTGGATTTCGATCGAGTGCCGTGGGCGAGTGCTCTGGGCGTACAACGCCGAGCACCTGGACCTGCTGGAGGCGTACGTGTCCGCTAGGTTGCGGGAACGCGGCCAGTACATGGGAAGCCAGACCCTGGTTGAGCGCTTGCCCGCGTGGATCAAGGATGGCAAGCACCGCGCCGAGGTGCTGGACGCAATAGGACAGCTGCGGGCGCTACTTGCCTGACCGCCGGCAACCGGCCGAAGTTGCAACAGCGATGGCGCGGGCGGTGGTAGAGCGGTCTTCCGGATCGGGCAGTCGTAGACGTCCGGGGAGGCTGGTTGCCCGTCCGTTCGGCGCTATTGATCTTGCTTCCCACCGTGCGCCGGTCGGCCGGCCTACTGTGTCGTCGTGCCGGGATCCGACGATGCCACTGACACACACGTCAAAGTTCGTTCGCGACGCCGTCGTATCTGGCTGCTGTCGGTTGTCGCCGTTGCCGCCTGCTGTTTCGGCGTACTCAAGGTGAGAGACGCCCCTGCGACCGAGGCGCAAGGCTATGTGTCTCAGATCAGCGTGCGCGGTTACGAGCGGGTGCACGACTACACCGATCCTGGTACAGCACCCGCCGAGCAGCGCGCCGCGGTCGCGATCTTCGTCGGCCCTCCGGACGACGACGCCGTCGCCCGCGTGTCCGGACCAGGGCTCGTTGTCGGCGCCCCAGCAACGGATCCGGCCTTCCCTGACTTCGAAATGATCGGCTACGGCCGTTGGCACGGCTGTTTCGTGCACGTCGACCGCTGGAAGGCGAGTCATCCACCCATGTCGTACCAACTGACGACCGAGCAGCTGACCGCGTTCCGGGCGGGACAGCTGTCCGTGCTCTCCATCGCTGTTGGATGTGGCGGTGGGTGATCGCGCGCTCCGGGCGGCCTCGCGAGTCCTTACCGCTTCCATGCCGCCTTGCCGTGGGTGTCTTGTTGTTTTGCTTCGAGGGCAACGGGCCTGCGGTCGAAGTCGTCTGACCGCCTGACCCTCCCGGTCAGGGACTTCACGACCGGGGGCGAGCCTGAGTGGGTTGCCGCCGAGGTGGGGGCGTCGCGGTGGTCGGTGCTGGTGCGCTTGGCGGTGGGCCGGCGCTCACATCGAAGGCGACTTCGCCACACCGGTGCCGATTGCATCTGTAATCATCGATGAAAATTCCACGCCTAGCTGCGCATATCCTGCCCGTGGTCAGTGTTTGTTCTGCTGACCACCAAACTGAAATGAACCCGACGAGGTACTGGCGGGATGGCGGAGAGCCGGTATGGTGGTCGATGGCCGGATCGGAGGCGCACGTTCGTCGCGGACTGTGGAGCGTTGCTGACGGTGACCGTCGTACCGGATGTGGCAGTGCCTACAGCTGGACCCGAATTGCGGTGAAGGTCGCATTCAGCGTTGGGTGAAACGGTTAAGCGACCTGCAGGCTCGTGATCTGGCCCGGTGCGTTGGGGGCGGTAGGCCGAACGGCGGGAAGTAACAGACGGTGGGGCCAGTCGGGCGACCACCACTTCTCTGGCTGCCCGCGCTGTGGCACGATCGTGGAACCTCCATCAACGCTGTACATCTCCCGACAGGAGCGATCATGTCTGGTCGAAGGCTAGGCCGACTCGGTGGGTCTCTCCTCCTTGTTCTTGCTGCCGCTGCCATCGTCGCCTTCCCCGCTGGCCTCTATGACAGCAGTGCTCGCGGAGCTCAGGCCATCGATCTCATCTGGACCGTCGCTCCGGAAGGCACTATCGTCGGCAGCGGTCGCTGACCCGTTCAGCTCACCCCAAGCCAAGGGCGGTAAACCGCAGGCGCCGTAGGGAGCGGTATGGCTCCGCGTGATCGATCGCGACGTCGTTCGGCGGATCGTGCATGGTTCATCACCGCGCCACTGGTGTTCTTCGCCGCGATCTGTTCCATCGTCACGGGGCTGGTGTCGTCCCAGCCCTTCGGTGACTGGCTCCTCGCGCTCCTGTTGCTGGTCGCCATGGCCGCCGTGGGCATGCCGGTCCTCAACTTTGTGGTCCGGCGGCAGTCGTTCGGGATGACCCTGACCGAGATTCCGCTGGTACTAGCGCTGTTCCTGCTGCCACCGCTGACCGTCGTCGCGATCTACACGGTGGCGTCCATGCTCACGCAGACGCGGCACCGGTTCGCGCCTGTCAAGTTCTGGTTCAACGTGGCAAAGGCTGCCGCCGGGACCTCTCTCGCCGTCCTCCTCCTTCAGGCGCTACCGCCCTCGAAGGAGGTGGACGACCCCGGCACCTGGCTGAGTCTCTTCGCGGCCGTGACCGCGGTGATCCTGGTCAGCCTTCTCGGCATCGTCGGCGTGCACACCCTTTTACAGGGTTGGCAGGCGGGACGGGACTCTCTCCGTACCGCACGTCCCGCTCTGCTCACCGCGGCGATCAACGTCTCGCTCGGTCTGATCATCCTGATCGCCGTCACCACCACCTGGTGGTCGTTGGTGCTGCTGGCCGCTCTCGGTGCGGCGCTGGTCCTGGTCTACCGCTCCTACGCGGAGTTCTTCCGGCAACACCGGACGCTCGCCGCGATGTACGACCTCACCCGCGCTATCGGGGAGCGCGGCCAGGACGGCACCCTCGTCGATGCGCTCCTGGGTCGGGTCCGGGCCCTGATGCAGGCCGAGTACGCCACGCTGTGGCTGCCCGCCCAGGGCCGCCATCCTGAGGTGCTGCTCACCGCCCGGGTCGACGACTCGGGTCTGTTGGACGTCGTACCCACGCCGGCGTCCCTTCGCCAGCGCGCGTCGGACGAGGGGCGGACCATCGCGGTGGGGCGCGCTTTCGACGAGAAGGCGAACGAGCGTCAGGCGCTGAGCCACGGCAAGATCAAGGACGTCATCGTGGTGCCGCTTCGGTCCGGCCAGGCGGTCATCGGCACCCTGGAGGTCGCCAACCGGCTCAGCGACGTCGGTCATTTCACCCGTGGCGACATCCCCATCTTCGAGACGGTCGCCGCGCACGCGGCAGTGGCCCTGGAAAACTCGCGACTGGTCGACCGGCTGCGGCACGACGCGCACCACGACACGTTGACCCGGCTGCCCAACCGGCGACGGATCACCGGAGCGCTGGACGAATCGGTCAAGATCCGCGCACCGGGCGAGGTGGTGGCGCTGCTGCTCTTCGACGTCGGCGGGCTGCGCCAGGTCAACGAGTCCCTGGGTCACGCCGCCGGCGACAAGGTCCTCACCGAGGTCGCCAACCGGTTGCGGGCCAGCGCACCGTCGTCGGCTCTGGTGGGCCGAGCCGGCGGGGACGAGTTCCTGGTGACGCTGCGGTTGGAGAGCGCCGAGGCCGCGCTCGAGTTGGCCGCCCAGCTGCGCGACCAGATCCGCGACGAAATGGTCTTCGACGCGCTCACTCTCGACGTGAACACCGCCGTCGGGGTGGCCGTACACCCGGATCACGGCAGCGACGCGGCGACCCTGCTGCTTCGGGTCGACCTCGCGGCCACCGCGGCCAAGTCGGTGCCGGGCAGCGTGCAGCTGTTCAACCCCGCGCTGGAGTCCCGCTCACTGCGCCGGCTGGGCCTGGCCGGCGATCTGCGCCGAGCACTGGACCAGGACGAGCTGGAGGTCTACTTCCAGCCCAAGGTGACACTGCGGGACCGGCGCCTGGTCGGTGTCGAGTGTCTGGCCCGCTGGGAGCACCCCGCGCACGGCACCGTCGCACCGGAGGACTTCGTGGCGGTGGCCGAGCACACCGGCCAGTTGAGCCGGCTCACCGAGGTGGTGCTGCGCGAGGGCCTGCGCCGCAGTCGGGACTGGGCCCTGGCCGACCAGCCGCTGCCCATCGCGGTCAACCTCTCGGCTCGTACGCTCATCGACCAGCACTTCCCGGACCGGGTCCAGGAGTTGTTGACCGAGTACAAGGTGCCGGCACAGCGCCTCACCCTGGAGATCACCGAGTCTGGGGTGCTGGACGGCACGGACCGGCCCATCCCCACCCTGAAACGGCTGCGGGATCTCGGCGTACGGCTGTCGGTGGACGACTTCGGCACCGGCGACTCGTCCCTGGCGCATCTGCGGCGGCTGCCGGTGCACGAGGTGAAGGTGGACCGCTCCTTCGTGCAGGGCATGGCGACCGATCCGGGGGACCTGGCGATCGTCAACGCGGTGGTGACTCTCTCCCAGCAGTTCGGCCTTGCGGTGGTGGCCGAGGGGGTGGAGAGCGAGCTGACCCTGGAGCTTCTCCAGGACATCGGTTGTGAGATCGGGCAGGGTTTCCTGTTCAGCAGGCCGCTGCCGTACGAGCGGTTGGCTGCCTGGTTCGGTGCCCAGGTCGAGCCGGAGACGATCTCCAACGGGGAGCTGCCGCGCCTTCGAGTCGTACCCTGAGCAGTGCGCGGACGATCACGGGGGATCCGATTTCACCTGTCGAGCCGGGCCGTGTACTCTTACTCCTGCGCGCCCCACGGGGAGATCGCGCAGGCCCCCTTAGCTCAGTCGGCAGAGCGTCTCCATGGTAAGGAGAAGGTCTACGGTTCGATTCCGTAAGGGGGCTCGAGGGTTCAGCTGGACCCATCGCAGCGGTGTAGCTCAGATGGTAGAGCAAGCGGCTCATAATCGCTGTGTCGCCGGTTCAAGTCCGGCCACCGCTACTCTCGTCTTCCGGGCTAGTTGCCGGTGGTCGTAAGAATGGGCGCTTCTGGCGCCCACTTTGCATGTCCGCGCTGTCAGCGTCTAGGCTGGCGCGTCGTAGTTGTTTCCGTTAGCGAGGAAGGCACTCCGCCGTGGCGAAGGCTACCGATGTCCGGCCGAAGATCACTTTGGCGTGTGTGGAGTGCAAGGAGCGCAACTACATCACGCGCAAGAACCGGCGCAACGACCCCGACCGCATCGAGCTGAAGAAGTTCTGCCCGCGCGACGGTCGGCACACGGTCCACCGCGAGACCCGCTGATCGTTGGCCGGCTTCGGCCGGCCACCGTCGAGGCTTTTCTGATCGCCGATCTGACCGGTTTGGTGCGGCTCCGCCGCCGCCTACCGATCAGGTCGGCGATTGGGCTTTCCGTGTAGGTTCGCCGCATGCCTCTGGACGCCTCCTTCGTCGGCCGGACCTATCCGCCGACCGCCCCCTACCAGGTGGGCCGAGAAAAGATCCGCGAGTTCGCCACCGCCATCGGCGCCACCGATCCGGCCCACCACGACCCGGAGGCCGCGCAGGCGCTGGGCCACCCCGACGTGGTGGCTCCGCCGACCTTCCCGGTGATCGTCACGATGGCCGCGAGCCGCCAGATCATCGAGGACCCGGCCCTGGGTGTCGACTACAGCCGCCTGGTGCACGGCGACCAGCGGTTCGCGTACACCAGGCCGGTGTTCGCCGGCGACGAGCTGGTCTGCACCAACACCATCGAGGACGTCAGCACCCGGGGTGGGCACGGCTTCCTGACCACCCGCACCGACGTGAGCACCGTCGGCGGGGAGCCCGTGGTGGCGGTCTGGGCCAGGTATGTCATCCGTGGGGAGGCGTGAGATGGAGTTGCCAGCACAGACGTTTCGGGTGACCCGTGCGGACCTGGTCCGTTACGCCGGCGCCTCGGGCGACTTCAACCCGATCCACTGGAGCGACCGGGTCGCCACCTCTGTAGGTCTGCCCGGGGTGATCGCCCACGGCATGTTCACCATGGCGCTGGTCGGCCGGGCAGTCACCGAGTGGGCCGGTTCGCCGGACGCGGTGGTGGAGTACGGCGTGCGGTTCACCCGGCCGGTGGTGGTTCCGGACGATGACCAGGGGACCGAGATCGAGGTCACCGCGCGGGTCCGCGAGGTGACCGAGGACGGCCTCACCCGCCTGGAGGTGACGGCCACCTGCGTGGGGGAAAAGGTGCTGTCACAGGCGCGGGCAACCATCCGGTCGGCGCGTTGAGCGGAGCCCGCCACGCGTGGCGGAGAGACCGGTTGGGAAAGTCGGGCGGCTACCCGTACACTGGTCCGCCGTGGGGCAAGTGACCCCTGCTCGGTCGTCTGTGGCCGCGTGGGGCGAGTGTTGCCGCATAGGGGTGTAGCTCAATTGGCAGAGCAGCGGTCTCCAAAACCGCAGGCTGCAGGTTCAAGTCCTGTCACCCCTGCGCCTCAGGCCTGACCGTTCCCGTGGGTCGCGCCGCCAGCTCGGCGGCGTCCGGCCCGTGGTGGTGGCATCGGCGGGGTGGTTCCGAGGCAATCGGGCCCTCCGGCTGATCCACCGGCCGCGGCCCGTCGCGGGACGGTTGGGTCCGGCCGGCGTGACCAGCGCCGCGTACGCCACTCGGCGTGCGACCCAAGATTCCGCGACGGAGGGCGAAGTGGCCGACAACAAGCGGCGCGACGACGACGGCGACGATCGTCTGGACGACGAGATCGTCGACGACGTGGCCGACGACGACGCCTCCGGCGCGGACGAGCCGGTTTCCCGGGGCGGCACCGCCACGCGGTCCCGCGCCCGGGCGGAGTCGGCGGACAGCCGGCCGACCACCCGGTCGGAAACGGGTCGGGTGGGCGTCTTCGGGCGCATCGCCCGGTTTTTCCGCGAGGTTGTAGCCGAACTGCGTAAGGTCATCTGGCCGACCCGCAAGGAGTTGCTGACCTACACCGCCGTGGTGGTGGCGTTCGTCGCGGTGATGCTGACGATCGTGGGTGTGCTGGACTTCGGCTTCGCCAAGGTCGTGTTGTTTGTCTTTGGCAACTCGGACTGACCGGCTGCCTCCAGCCATAGTGACGGAAGTGAGCGAGCGTGCCTGAGTACGACGAGACCGCCGGACCGGTGGACGAGCAGTCCACGGTCGCGACGGCGGCTGGTGACGAGTCGGTTGAGGCCGCCAGCGAGCCGGATTTCCCAACGACCGAGCCCGCACCGGACGAGGACTACGACCCGGTCGCGGAGCTGAGGCAGAAGCTGCGCTACGCGCCGGGTGACTGGTACGTGGTGCACTCGTACGCCGGCTACGAGAACAAGGTCAAGACCAACCTCGAGACCCGGATCACGAGCCTCGACATGGAGGACTTCATCTACCAGGTCGAGGTGCCGACCCGGGAAGAGGTCGAGGTCAAGAACGGTAAGCGTTCGCAGATCCAGGCGAAGGTCTTCCCGGGTTACATCCTGGTCCGGATGGAGCTGACCGCCGAGTCCTACTCGTGTGTCCGGAACACCCCGGGAGTGACCGGCTTCGTCGGCGCCACCGACCGGGCTGACCGGCCCGCTCCGCTCTCGCTCGACGAGGTGCTGAAGTGGCTGGCGCCGGCCGTCGAGACCGAGCAGAAGAAGGCGAAGCCGGAGATCAAGGTCCTCGACTTCGAGGTGGGCGACTCCGTCACCGTCACCGACGGCGCGTTCGCGTCGCTGCCGGCCACGATCAGCGAGATCAACGCCGACCAGCAGAAGCTCAAGGTGCTGGTGTCGATCTTCGGTCGGGAGACTCCGGTGGAGCTCAACTTCAACCAGGTCGCCAAGATCTGACTGGTCGTCGGCGGCGGGTCCGGCCCGCCGCCGACGTCGGCGTACGCGCTCCCGCTCGACCTCGGCGGACGAGTGGGCTGCGGCCTGCGCTACCCTTGAATGTCGCCGCTGTCCCATCGCGCTGACCGTGCGCGCCCGAGGGCGGCGACAGCCGCATTTTCCCAGCTCCAAGCCCCAGGAAGTGACATGCCTCCGAAGAAGAAGCTCGTCAAGACGTTCACGCTTCAGTTGCCGGCGGGCCAGGCCACGCCGGCGCCGCCGGTCGGCCCCGCGCTCGGCCAGCACGGCGTGAACATCATGGAGTTCTGCAAGTCCTACAACGCGCAGACCGAGTCCCAGCGGGGCGACATCGTCCCCGCCGAGATCAGCGTGTTCGAGGACCGGTCCTTCACGTTCGTGCTGAAGACCCCGCCCGCCGCCCGGCTGCTGCTCAAGGCCGCCGGTGTGCAGAAGGGGTCTGGCGTTCCGCAGTCCGACAAGGTCGGCGCGGTCAGCCGCGGCCAGCTCCGTGAGATCGCCGAGAAGAAGATGGCCGACCTCAACGCCAACAGCATCGAGCAGGCCGAGAAGATCATCGCCGGCACCGCCCGGTCGATGGGCATCACCGTCAACGACTGACGTCGGCCCAGGCCGTCGACCCAACCGTGGGAGGGCCCGCGCCGAGCGGCCCGCCAGAGACCACAGGAGTAATCAGCAATGCAGCGCAGCAAGAGCTACCGCAAGGCCGCCGACGTCATCGACCGGTCGAAGCTCTACACCCCTTCCGAGGCCGTGAAGCTGGCCAAGGAGACCACCAACGTCAAGTTCGACGCCACGGTCGAGGTCGCCATGCGCCTCGGCGTCGACCCCCGCAAGGCGGACCAGATGGTCCGCGGCACGGTCAACCTGCCGCACGGCACCGGTAAGACCGCCCGCGTGATCGTGTTCGCCAGCGGCGCGAAGGCCGAAGAGGCCGCCGCCGCGGGTGCGGACGAGGTGGGCACCGACGAGTTGGTCGCCCGGATCCAGGGTGGTTGGCTCGACTTCGACGCGGCGATCGCCACGCCGGACCAGATGGCCAAGATCGGCCGGATCGCGCGGATCCTGGGCCCGCGCGGTCTCATGCCGAACCCGAAGACCGGCACGGTGACCATGGACGTCACCAAGGCTGTGCAGGACATCAAGGGCGGCAAGATCACCTTCCGGGTGGACAAGCACTCCAACCTGCACCTGATCATCGGCAAGGCCTCCTTCACCGAGGGCCAGCTGGTGGACAACTACGCAGCGGTGCTCGACGAGGTGCTGCGCGCCAAGCCGTCCGCGGCCAAGGGCAAGTACCTCCGCAAGGTCATCCTCACCACCACGATGGGCCCGGGTGTCCCGGTCGACCCGAACCTGGTGAAGAACCTTCGGGAGGACCAGGCCGAGGCCTGAGTCGACAGTTCGCTCCGCCGGGGCGCCGCCACGACCGTGGCGGCGCCCCGGCGCGTTCGAGGTGTGGCAGGCTCGGCCCATGCGGCTGGAGAACGTCTGGTTGCGGTACCACCGGCGGGGGCCGTGGGTGCTGCGGGGCATCGATGTGCGGATCGGCCCCGGCGAGGTGGCGATCGTGTCGGGCCGCAACGGGGTGGGCAAGTCGACACTGCTCCAGGTGGCCGCGGGGGTCCTCCGTCCGGGACGAGGCCGGGTCTCCGGCCGGCCGGCGCGGGTGGGCTGGGTGCCGGAGCGGTTCCCCGCCGACCAGCCGTTCACGGTGACCCGCTATCTGACCGGGATGGCCCGGGTGGCGGGGCTGGGCAGGGCCGCGGCCGACGAGGCGGTGACCTCCTGGACCGACCGGCTCGGGCTGTCCGCCTTCCGCTCGGTCCGGCTGCCGGAGCTGTCCAAGGGCACCGCGCAGAAGGTCGGCCTCGCCCAGGCGATGCTGCGCCCGCCGGGCCTGCTGGTCCTGGACGAGCCGTGGGAGGGGCTGGACGCCACCACCCGTGAGCTGGTGCCCGAGCTGATCGCCGAGGTGCTCGCCGCCGACGGGTTCGTCCTGGTGAGCGACCACCGGGGCGAGACGGTCCGGCTGCCGGACGCGCGTCGCTGGTTGGTGGCCGACGGGTCGCTCTCCGAGGAGACGTCGTCGACGGACGAGACGATCGCCGTGGTCGAGGTCGCGGTGCCGGCCGCGCGGGTCGCCGGCACCGTCGCCCGGTTGCGCGCCGAGGGCCATCACGTTCTTCGGGTACGCCCCGACGCCGCCGCTGCCGTACCCCAGGCCGGACCCACCGAGCCGCTCCGGGCAGCGGGTGCCGCCCCACCCGCCGAGCCGTCGATCGGGGTGACCGAGCAGCCGGGGGCCGCCGACGCGGTGGTCGAGCCGGCAGCGGGGGAGGCCCGGTGAACGCCCTGATCCGGATGCGGTTGGCCGGTTTCCTGCGTACCGGCCGGGCGCTGGCACCGCTGCTCGCCGGCCTGATCACGCTCGGCACCCTCTACGGCGGTGGCCGTGCCCAGCCGGCGGAGGCGTACGGCGTCTCCGCTGTCGTGCTCTTCCCGGTGCTCGCCTGGCAGACCAAGATCCTGTTGGACGTCGAGCCGGACGTGCAGCGTCGGCTGGCGCAGGTGACGGTAGGGGCGGCGCGGGAGCGGCTGGCCGGGCTGCTCGCGGCAGCGGTGGCGGCGCTGGTGACGGTGGCCGTCGCGTTGCTCTTCCCGTGGCTGGTGGGCGGGGTGTCCGGCCCGGTCGATCCGGGGGACCGGTCGATTCCGGTCGGGCTCGCGCTGGGGCTGTGGGCGCACCTGCTGGTCGTACCCGCTGCTGTTGCCCTTGGTGCGCTGGCCAGCCGGGCGTCGGTGGGTGGCGCCGGGTACGGCATCGCGGTGTTGGTCCTCGGCGGGGTCGGCGCCCTGGTGCTCGGTCTGACCGGTTCGGTGGCCCCCTGGCTGGCGCCGCCGATCATGGCGGCGGCGCGCACGACCGGCGGCGAGGCCGCCGTGCTGACAGTGCTGGGGCTGAGCGGGTGGGCGCTGGCCTGGAGTGGTGCGGTGATCGGCGGCTACCTGTGGCGGCGGCGGGCCCAGGGCTGACCGCCACCGGCGTCGGTGGCCCGGCTCACAGGCCGCGATTTGGTGCTGGTGACCCGGGCGCGTAGTCTTCAACAGTCATCCGTGTTCTCATGGATGAGGAACCACCCAGAGACCGCTGGTCACCGTGCTCCGGCACGGTCGAAGGTCCCGCGACAACGGGCGACCCGCGTAGGGCGGCAAGCGTAACTCGGCAGTGCACGTGGTCCGCCGACCACGATCTGCCGGCCCTCGCCCCGTGCGCCCTGCGCCGGGGCTTTTTCGTTGTCGTGCTGCCTCCGCCCCCGTTCCGGCTTCGGCCGAGACGGGGACCAGCCTCGAGTAACGAGAGAGGAGGGACATGGCGGACAAGCCGATCCGGGCCGACAAGGCCACGGCCGTCGCTGAGCTGACCGAGAGCTTCCGCAGCTCGGGCGCCACCGTGCTGACCGAGTACCGCGGTCTGACGGTTTCCCAGCTCACCCAGCTTCGGCGCTCGCTCGGCGCCGATACCAGCTACACGGTCGCGAAGAACACGCTGGCCAAGCGTGCTGCGACGGACGCGGGCATCACCGGCCTCGACGAGCTGTTCACCGGTCCTACCGCGCTGACTTTCGTTTCGGGCGACGTCGTCGAGGCGGCGAAGGGGCTTCGCGACTTCGCGAAGGCCAACCCGAAGCTCGTCATCAAGGGCGGTGTCTTCGAGGGCAAGGCCATTTCCGCGGCCGAGGTCACGAAGCTTGCCGACCTGGAGTCCCGCGAGGTGCTGCTGGCCAAGCTGGCCGGCGCGATGAAGGGCAACCTGAGCAAGGCCGCGGCCCTGTTCCAGGCCCCGCTGTCGAAGACCGCCCGTCTGGCGGCTGCACTGCAGGACAAGCGCGAGAAGGAGGGCGCCGAGGCGGCCTGAGGCCCCCACGGCGCACCAGTTCTTACTTAACAGAAACAGGAAAGGACGCCAGACATGGCGAAGCTCAGCACCGACGAGCTGCTCGACGCGTTCAAGGAGATGACGCTGATCGAGCTCTCTGAGTTCGTGAAGCAGTTCGAGGAGACCTTCGAGGTCACCGCCGCTGCTCCGGTCGCGGTTGCCGCTGCCGGCGGTGGCGCCGGTGGCGCTGCTGCCCCGGCCGAGGAGGAGAAGGACGAGTTCGACGTCATCCTCGAGGGCGACGGTGGCAAGAAGATCCAGGTCATCAAGGTCGTGCGTGAGCTGACCGGCCTGGGCCTCAAGGAGGCCAAGGACGCGGTCGAGTCCGCGCCGAAGGCCATCCTGGAGAAGGTCAACAAGGAGACCGCCGACAAGGCGAAGGCCAAGCTCGAGGGCGAGGGCGCCAAGGTCACCCTCAAGTGACCTGACGTTCCACCTACGCGTACCCGGCTCGTGAGCTGGGACACGATTCGCGTGGCGGCGGGCGGTGATCCGACAAGGATCACCGCCCGCCGTATTGGTGGTGTTGGCTCCGATCGGCCCTGAGCTGCGCTCCGACCTGCGGGCCCGCCGACCGGAACGAGAGTGGCCGGTCGCTCTCCAGGGGGAAACACGGGGCGAGGGCAATACCGGCCCTTGACGCGGCCCGGGGCTGCCAGGCACGCTGACACCAGCAAGACACCGCGCTTGCGACGGCCACGACGTGGGTATGACAGCGGCGGCACCATCGGCCGCGGTCACCCGAGCGGCCCAGTGGGGAGTTGCGTTCTGAGCGGCCCGGCTGACCCCGGTAACGGGGGCCGAGGAGCGCTCCGCAAACAACCTGCGGGGTGGGCTGGACAGCGGTTAGCCTCTCGGCTACACTGCTAGTTTGCGCTGCCTTCCGACTTGACCCCTGCTCGGAAATGTCCGTTTACGGATATTTCTGGTGGGGTCATTGGAGTGCACGCGTACCAGCCGTTCTGCAGCACCGGTCCTCGGAAGGACGCATCTTGGCAGCTTCCCGCCCTGCGAAGACCAGTCGTACGTCGAGCGCATTCGCTCCCCGCCGAGTTTCATTCGGCAGGATCACCGAACACCTCGAGGTCCCCAACCTCCTTGCCATTCAGAACGAGTCCTTCGACTGGCTCGTCGGCAACGAGGCTTGGCAGGGCCGGTCGGCGGACGACCCGCACGCACGCTCGGGTCTCGCGGAGATCCTTGAAGAGATCAGTCCCATTGAGGACTTTTCCGGCACCATGTCGCTCTCCTTCTCAGCGCCGCGCTTCGACGAGGTCAAGGCCTCGATCGAGGAGTGCAAGGAGAAGGACCTGACCTACTGCGCTCCGCTCTTCGTGACCGCGGAGTTCACCAACAACACCACTGGCGAGATCAAGAGCCAGACGGTGTTCATGGGTGACTTCCCGATGATGACGCCCAAGGGCACCTTCGTCATCAACGGCACCGAGCGCGTCGTGGTCAGCCAGCTCGTCCGGTCTCCGGGCGTCTACTTCGACAAGCAGCCGGACAAGACCTCCGACCGCGACCTCTCCAGCGTCAAGGTCATCCCGAGTCGGGGTGCCTGGCTGGAGTTCGACATCGATAAGCGCGACACGGTCGGCGTACGTATCGACCGTAAGCGTCGCCAGGCCGTCACCGTCCTGCTCAAGGCCATCGGATGGTCGGCTGAGCGGATCCGTGAGCGGTTCGGGTGGTCCGAGCTGATGATGACCACGCTCGAGAAGGACCACATCGCCGGCGCCGACGAGGCGCTTCTCGACATCTACCGCAAGCTGCGCCCTGGCGAGCCGCCGACGCGCGAGAACGCCCAGACCCTGCTCGACAACCTCTTCTTCAACCCGAAGAGGTACGACGTCGCCAAGGTCGGGCGCTACAAGTTCAACAAGAAGCTCGAAGTCGACGTGCCGATCACCACCGGCACGCTGACCGAGGACGACATCGTCGCCACCGTGGAGTACCTGTGCCGGCTGCACGCCGGTGAGGAGGGCTACGAGGCCGACGACATCGACCACTTCGGCAACCGGCGGCTCCGTACCGTGGGCGAGCTGATCCAGAACCAGGTTCGGGTCGGCCTGTCCCGGATGGAGCGGGTCGTCCGTGAGCGGATGACCACGCAGGACGTCGAGGCGATCACCCCGCAGACCCTGATCAACATCCGCCCGGTGGTGGCGGCGATCAAGGAGTTCTTCGGGACGTCCCAGCTGTCCCAGTTCATGGACCAGACCAACCCGCTGGCGGGCCTGACCCACCGGCGCCGGCTGAGCGCGCTCGGCCCGGGTGGTCTGTCCCGGGAGCGGGCCGGCTTCGAGGTCCGCGACGTGCACCCGTCCCACTACGGCCGGATGTGCCCGATCGAGACGCCGGAAGGCCCGAACATCGGTCTGATCGGCGCGCTGTCCACCTTCGCCCGGGTCAACCCGTTCGGCTTCATCGAGACGCCGTACCGGAAGGTCGTCGACGGTCGGGTCACCGATCAGATCGACTACCTGACCGCGGACGAGGAGGACCGGTTCGTCAAGGCCCAGGCCAACGCGCGCCTGAAGGCTGACGGCACGTTCGCCGAGGACCGGGTGCTCTGCCGTCGTAAGGGCGGCGAGACCGAGGACGTGGTCCCCGCCGCCGTCGACTACATGGACGTCTCGCCCCGGCAGATGACCTCGGTCGCAACCGCCATGATCCCGTTCCTCGAGCACGACGACGCCAACCGGGCACTGATGGGCGCGAACATGCAGCGCCAGGCGGTGCCGCTGGTCAAGGCCGAGGCGCCGCTCGTGGGTACGGGCATGGAGTACCGGGCCGCTGTCGACGCTGGCGACGTGGTGGTCGCCGAGGTCGGCGGTGTGATCGAGGATCTCTGCGCCGACTACGTCACCATCCACCAGGATGACGGCCACCGCCGGACGTACCTGCTGCACAAGTTCCGCCGCTCCAACGCCGGCTCCTGCGTCAACCAGAAGCCGGTGGTCTTCGAGGGCGACCGCGTCGAGGCCGGTCAGGTCATCGCCGACGGTCCCTGCACCGACGAGGGCGAGATGGCACTCGGACGCAACCTGCTGGTGGCGTTCATGTGCTGGGAGGGCCACAACTACGAGGACGCGATCATCCTGTCGCAGCGCCTCGTGCAGCAGGACGTGCTCACCTCGATCCACATCGAGGAGCACGAGGTCGACGCCCGGGACACCAAGCTCGGTCCGGAGGAGATCACCCGCGACATCCCGAACGTCAGCGAGGAAATGCTCGCTGACCTCGACGAGCGCGGGATCATCCGGATCGGTGCCGAGGTCGTCCCCGGTGACATCCTGGTCGGCAAGGTCACGCCCAAGGGTGAGACCGAGCTGACCCCGGAGGAGCGGCTGCTCCGCGCGATCTTCGGTGAGAAGGCGCGTGAGGTTCGGGACACCTCGCTGAAGGTGCCGCACGGCGAGACCGGCACGGTCATCGGTGTGCGTACGTTCTCCCGCGAGGACGGCGACGAGTTGCCGCCGGGTGTCAACGAGCTGGTCCGGGTCTACGTCGCCCAGAAGCGCAAGATCCAGGACGGCGACAAGCTCGCCGGCCGGCACGGCAACAAGGGTGTCATCTCGAAGATCCTGCCGGTCGAGGACATGCCGTTCCTGGAGGACGGCACCCCGGTCGACATCGTGCTCAACCCGCTCGGTGTGCCGAGCCGGATGAACATCGGCCAGGTGCTGGAGACCCACCTCGGTTGGGTCGCCAAGACCGGATGGAAGGTCGAGGGCGACGACGCCGAGTGGAAGCGCCAGCTTCGCTCGATCGACGCGCACGAGTCCGAGGGTGACACCAACGTGGCCACCCCGGTCTTCGACGGTGCCCGCGAGGAGGAGATCTCCGGTCTGCTCGAGTCGACCCTGCCCAACCGGGACGGCAAGCAGCTGATCGGGCGTACCGGCAAGGCACAGCTGTTCGACGGTCGTTCCGGTGAGCCACTGCCGGACCCGATCGCGGTCGGCTACGTCTACATCCTGAAGCTCAACCACCTGGTCGACGACAAGATCCACGCTCGGTCGACCGGCCCGTACTCGATGATCACGCAGCAGCCGCTGGGTGGTAAGGCGCAGTTCGGTGGTCAGCGTTTCGGTGAGATGGAGTGCTGGGCGATGCAGGCGTACGGCGCTGCCTACGCCCTGCAGGAGCTGCTCACGATCAAGTCCGACGACGTGCTCGGCCGGGTGAAGGTCTACGAGGCCATCGTCAAGGGCGAGAACATCCCGGAGCCGGGCATCCCGGAGTCGTTCAAGGTGCTGCTCAAGGAGCTGCAGTCGCTGTGCCTCAACGTCGAGGTGCTCTCCAGCGACGGTGTGGCCCTGGAAATGCGCGAGACCGACGACGAGGTGTTCCGGGCCGCTGAGGAGCTGGGCATCGACCTGTCCCGGCGCGAGCCGAGCTCGGTCGAAGAGGTCTGAGGTGTGCGGTCGGGGGCCGGCGAGCCGGCCCCCGACCCCGCCCGAGAATTAGCAGTACAGACGACGACATAGGGGACATAGTGCTCGACGTCAACTTCTTCGACGAGCTGCGCATTGGTCTCGCCACCGCTGACGACATCCGTCAGTGGTCGCACGGCGAGGTCAAGAAGCCTGAGACGATCAACTACCGCACCCTGAAGCCGGAAAAGGACGGGCTCTTCTGCGAGAAGATCTTCGGTCCGCAGCGGGACTGGGAGTGCTACTGCGGTAAGTACAAGCGGGTCCGGTTCAAGGGCATCATCTGTGAGCGCTGCGGCGTCGAGGTGACTCGCTCCAAGGTCCGTCGTGAGCGGATGGGGCACATCGAGCTCGCCGCTCCGGTGACCCACATCTGGTACTTCAAGGGCGTTCCGAGCCGGCTGGGCTACCTGCTGGACCTCGCCCCCAAGGACCTCGAGAAGATCATCTACTTCGCCTCGTACGTCGTGACGAGCGTGGACGCGGAGTCGCGTCACCGTGACCTCTCGACGATCGAGAACGAGATCCTGGCCGAGAAGCGGCAGTCCGAGAACAGCCGCGACTCGGAGATCGAGAAGCGGGCCGCCAAGCTCGAGGCCGACCTGGCCGAGCTGGAGGCCGAGGGTGCCAAGGCGGACGTCCGGCGCAAGGTCAAGGAGGGCGGAGAGCGCGAGATGCGCCAGATCCGCGACCGGGCCCAGCGCGAGATCGACCGCCTGGACGAGGTGCTGGACACCTTCCGCAAGCTGGAGCCGAAGCAGCTCGTCACCGACGAACTGCTCTACCGCGAGCTGCGCGACCGGTTCGGTGAGTACTTCACCGGTTCCATGGGCGCCGAGGCGATCAAGGCGTTGGTCCAGAACATGGACCTCGACGCCGAGGCCGAGAGCCTGCGGGAGACCATCCGGTCCGGCAAGGGCCAGCGGAAGATCCGGGCGCTCAAGCGACTGAAGGTCGTCGCGGCGTTCCTGAACACCCGCAACTCGCCGCTCGGCATGGTGCTGGACTGCGTCCCGGTCATCCCGCCGGACCTGCGCCCGATGGTGCAGCTCGACGGTGGCCGGTTCGCGACCTCGGACCTGAACGACCTGTACCGCCGCGTGATCAACCGGAACAACCGCCTCAAGCGGCTGATCGACCTCGGCGCGCCCGAGATCATCGTCAACAACGAGAAGCGGATGCTCCAGGAGGCCGTCGACGCGCTGTTCGACAACGGCCGTCGCGGCCGGCCGGTCACCGGCCCGGGTAACCGCCCGCTCAAGTCGCTGTCCGACATGCTCAAGGGCAAGCAGGGCCGGTTCCGCCAGAACCTGCTGGGCAAGCGCGTCGACTACTCCGGCCGTTCGGTCATCGTGGTCGGCCCGAAGCTCAAGCTGCACCAGTGCGGTCTGCCCAAGCAGATGGCGCTGGAGCTGTTCAAGCCGTTCGTGATGAAGCGGCTGGTCGACCTCAACCACGCCCAGAACATCAAGTCCGCCAAGCGGATGGTCGAGCGTCAGCGCCCGGTCGTGTGGGACGTGCTGGAAGAGGTCATCGGCGAGCACCCGGTGCTGCTCAACCGGGCGCCGACCCTGCACCGCCTGGGCATCCAGGCCTTCGAGCCGCAGCTGGTCGAGGGCAAGGCCATCCAGATCCACCCGCTGGTCTGCACCGCGTTCAACGCCGACTTCGACGGTGACCAGATGGCGGTGCACGTGCCGCTGTCCGCCGAGGCTCAGGCCGAGGCGCGGATCCTGATGCTGTCGTCGAACAACATCCTCAAGCCGGCCGACGGTAAGCCGGTCACCATGCCCACCCAGGACATGGTCATCGGTCTGTACCACCTCACCCACCGCACCGCTGGTGAGAAGGGCGAGGGCCGGGCGTTCAGCTCGGACGCCGAGGCGCGGATGGCCTTCGACAACGGCGAGCTGCACCTGCAGGCGCCGGTGAAGATCCGTCTGCGTGACGTGGTCGGGGTCGACAATGGTGCCGGCGCCGAGGCGTGGACCGCCCCGGAGGGCTGGGTCGAGGGTGACCCGCTGACCGTGGAGACCACCCTGGGTCGGGTGCTGTTCAACGAGACGCTGCCGCAGGGCTACCGCTTCGTGAACTACGAGATCCGCAAGGGTCAGCTCTCCGCGATCGTCAACGACCTCGCCGAGCGCTTCCCCAAGGTGGCGCTGGCCGCCACCCTGGACGGGCTCAAGGAGGCCGGTTTCCACTGGGCCACCTGGTCCGGCGTGACGATCGGTATGGAGGACGTCATCGCGCCGCCGCGTAAGGCGGAGATCCTGGCCCGGTACGAGAAGGACGCCGACCAGATCGACAAGCAGTACCAGCGTGGTCTGATGACCGCCGAGGAGCGCCGCGGCGAGCTCATCGAGATCTGGACCAAGGCGACCAACGAGGTCGCCAAGGAGATGGACACCGCGCTGCCGCAGGAGAACCCGCTGTGGAAGATGATCAACTCGGGTGCTCGCGGTAACCTGCTCCAGCTCCGGCAGATCGCGGCGATCCGTGGTCTGGTGGCCAACCCCAAGGGCGAGATCATCCCGCGGCCGATCAAGGCCAGCTACCGGGAGGGTCTGTCCGTGCTGGAGTACTTCATCTCCACGCACGGTGCCCGCAAGGGTCTGGCCGACACCGCGCTGCGTACCGCCGACTCGGGTTACCTGACCCGTCGTCTGGTGGACGTCTCGCAGGACGTCATCATCCGTGAAGAGGACTGCGGCACCGACCGGGCGATCCCGATGCAGATCGGCGAGAAGCTCGACGGCAAGCTCGTCGTCCACACCCACGCCGAGACCAGCGTGCACGCCCGGACCCTCGCCGACGACATCAAGGGGCCGGACGGCACCGTGGTCGCCGAGCGCGGGCAGGACATCAACTCCATCGGGGTCGACAAGATCGTCGCCGCTGGTGTGGAGACCGTCCGGGTGCGCAGCGTGCTCACCTGCGAGTCGAAGCTCGGCGTCTGCGCGGCCTGCTACGGCCGGTCGCTGCCGACCGGTAAGTCGGTCGACATCGGCGAGGCGGTCGGCATCATCGCCGCCCAGTCCATCGGTGAGCCCGGTACGCAGCTGACGATGCGTACCTTCCACACCGGTGGTGTCGCGGGTGAGGACATCACCCAGGGTCTGCCGCGTGTTCAGGAAATCTTCGAGGCTCGGGTCCCGAAGGGTAAGGCGCCCATCGCCGACACCCCCGGCCGGATCCGGATCGAGGACGGCGAGCGCTCGCGCAAGATCATCGTGGTGCCGGACGACGGCAGCGACGAGATCGTCTACGACAAGATCTCGAAGCGCGTCAAGCTCCGGACCCACGACGGCGGTCACGTCGCGGTCGGCGAGAAGCTGACCGAGGGCACCATCGACCCGCACGAGCTGCTGCGGATCATGGGTCCGCGGGCGGTCCAGGTCCACCTGACCAGTGAGGTCCAGGAGGTCTACCGCTCGCAGGGTGTGCTCATCCACGACAAGCACATCGAGATCATCATCCGCCAGATGCTCAAGCGGGTGACGGTCATCGACTCCGGCTCGACCGAGTTCCTGCCGGGTGTGCTCGTCGACCGGGCGCTGTTCGAGTCGGAGAACCGCCGGCTCGTCTCGGAGGGCGGCGAGCCCGCCGCCGGTCGTCCGGTGCTGATGGGTATCACCAAGGCCTCGCTGGCCACCGACTCCTGGCTCTCGGCGGCCTCCTTCCAGGAGACCACCCGGGTGCTGACCGACGCCGCGATCAACTCGCGCAGCGACTCGCTGGTCGGCCTCAAGGAGAACGTGATCATCGGAAAGCTCATCCCGGCCGGTACCGGCATCAGCAAGTACCGCAACGTCCGGGTCGAGCCGACCGAGGAGGCGAAGGCCAAGGTCTACTCGATGACCGGTTACCCGGAGACCGACTACGGGTTCGGGCCGGCCAGCGGGCAGGCCGTGCCGCTGGACGACTTCGACTTCGGGTCGTACCGCTAAGCACCAGTCACCCGACGAGGCCCCCGGTGAAAGCCGGGGGCCTCGTCGTGTCCGTGCCCACCCACCCTGCGACCGGGTTCGGCATGATGGGGGTATGACGACAGCACCCGGGCAGGTGTCCGTCGCCCAGCCGGACCTGCGTCACCCGCTGGACCCGGACCCGGCCCGTGCCACGAAGGCACGGGCGGTCTTCGCGCTGGGCCTGCTCGGCATGCTGACCGGGTTGTTCATCGGTGGCGTGGTGCCGGCCACCGTGGCCCTGCAACTGGCCCGGCAGGCGCGCCGCGAGGCGTACGCCTCGGGGGGTTTCCTGACCGGCAGCGTGTGGCTGCGACGGGGGGAGCGGATGGCCTGGACCGGTCTGGTGCTGGTCGCGGTCAGCGTGGTGGCCGCAGTGGTCATCGGGGTGGTCCGGTTGGCCGGTGCCCCGTTCGGCCACGACTACCCGGCGAACATGGACTGAGGCCGCCGGTGGCCGCGCCCGGCGCGGGCGGTGGCGCTCGCGGCGGTAGCCTGGCCGGTGTCCGCCGCGTGGCGGTGGCGGCCTTTCGACAGGAGGACCTCGTGACGGAACCGGCGCGGCCCCCTGCGGACGAACCGGACGGCCCTCCGGACCCGCCGGCGCCTGCCTCCGAGCCGAGTGACTGGGCGCGGCCGGGCCCGGGCGGTGCGGAGCACCCTCCCGCGCCCGCCCCGGATGCGCCGCCCGCGTCGGGGCCGTACCCCGGGTGGGGCACGACCCCGACGCCCGGCTCCGGCCAGCCGCACCCGGTCTCCAGCACGCCGACCCCGACGCCGCAGGGCTGGGGTCCGCCGTCGTCGGGGTCGGGTGTGCCGCATGGTTGGGGTCCGTCGCCAGGTGGGCCGGGGGTGCCGTACGGGTGGGGTCCGCCGTCGTCGGGGCCGGGTGCGCCGCATGGTTGGGGTCCGCCCTCGTCGGGGTCGGGCGTGCCGCATGGTTGGGGTCCACCGCCAGGTGGGCCGGGGGCACCGTACGGGTGGGGTCCACCGTCGTCGGGGCCGGGTGCGCCGCACGGGTGGGGCCCGCCGTCGCCCGGGCCTGGCGGCCCGCCCGGATGGGGTCCGCCGCCGGGGCACACTCCCGGGTGGGGTGGCCCGGCGGGGCGTTCGGTGGCGCCGCCCACCGACGAGCAGCGCCGGCCGCCGAAGCGGGTGGAGTCGGTCTCGGGCACGCCGTTCGGCGTCGTGCACCTGGACGTGGCGCCGGTCACCTCCGGGCTGGCCATCGGGGCGCTGGTGGCGGGGATCGCGTCGGTCCTGGTGTCGTTACTGGTGATCTGCTTCGGAGTGGCCTTCATGAACGACGGCGGCGCCTGGGCCTCCGGAGCGTTCGCCGCGCTGGGTGTGCTGGCCGGCGGTGCGGCGGTCGTCGTCGGGCTGCTCGGCCGGCGGCAGATCGGCCGGCCGGCCGCGCCCTCCGCGGTCCAGTTCACCGGGCGTGGGCTGGCGATGGCGGGAATCAGCTGCGGCGCGGTGGGGGCGCTGCTCAGTGCCCTGGGACTGGCCCTGGCCCTGCTGCTCGCACTGACCTGAAAGTGATCACCGACAGATCCGACACCTGACGGGGGTTTCCCACGGAAGGCTTCCGGTCCGCCCGGGGGCGATGGGTGCTTCTGCGGGAGAGCCGGTACACTTGTATTCGTAGGTGCCCATCGCGGGCGACCGGGCAGGACGAGATACGGCTGGCGGGTGTGAGACTGCCGCCGGGCCATTCCGTTTTGACCTGGGCGGTTGTGGTAGGTACTCTTTCCCCTTGTGCCCGGGCATGCCCGGGCAACTCGTGCGTGCGCTGTTACCGGCTTACGGACGGCGGCACGACAAGCCAAGGATCCGGGGCGGGGCGACCCGCGTGTCGGTGACAAAACCCGGTACGCACGCGAGAGCGTCGCAACGGGGCCGTGACGAGGGCGACACGCCCGACCGCGGGTGCCGGGGCCTCCGAAAGGCGGCCCTGGTCGGAATGTAGGAGAGCCGGTCATCAGGCCGGCTAACGAGCAGACGGCGCGGCCGCGGATGCGGCCGAAGGGAGCGGAGAAACCCGGTGCCCACGATCCAGCAGCTGGTCCGAAAGGGCCGCCAGGCGAAGACGACCAAGACCAAGACCCCGGCGCTGAAGGGTTCCCCTCAGCGGCGCGGCGTGTGCACCCGCGTGTACACCACCACCCCGAAGAAGCCGAACTCGGCGCTGCGCAAGGTCGCTCGCGTGAAGCTCAGCAGCCAGATCGAGGTGACCGCCTACATCCCCGGCGTCGGTCACAACCTGCAGGAGCACTCGATCGTGCTCGTCCGCGGTGGCCGGGTGAAGGACCTCCCCGGCGTGCGTTACAAGATCGTTCGCGGTTCGCTGGACACCCAGGGTGTCCGCAACCGCAAGCAGGCGCGCAGCCGTTACGGCGCGAAGAAGGAGAAGAGCTGACATGCCGCGTAAGGGACCCGCTCCGCGGCGGCCACTGGTCGCTGACCCGGTGTACAACTCGCCGCTGGTCACCCAGCTGGTGAACAAGATCCTGCTCCGCGGCAAGCGTCAGCTCGCCGAGTCCATCGTGTACGCGGCCCTCGAGGGCTGCCGCGAGAAGTCCGGCACCGACCCGGTCGTCACCCTCAAGCGGGCGATGGACAACGTCAAGCCGACCCTCGAGGTGCGTAGCCGCCGGGTCGGTGGCGCCACCTACCAGGTTCCGGTCGAGGTCCGCCCGACCCGGGCGACCACCCTGGGCCTGCGCTGGCTGGTCACCTACTCCCGCGCCCGTCGCGAGAAGACCATGGTCGAGCGGCTGATGAACGAGCTGCTGGACGCGAGCAACGGCCTCGGTGCCGCCGTCAAGCGGCGCGAGGACACGCACAAGATGGCCGAGTCGAACAAGGCCTTCGCGCACTACCGCTGGTAACACCCTGGTTCCGGCGCCTCCGGGCGCCGGAACCGCCACCAGTTGAGTCGAGACGACGATAAGTAGGGATTGAAGTGGCCGCCGCAGACGCGCTCGCCAACGTACGCAACATCGGCATCATGGCGCACATCGATGCCGGTAAGACCACGACCACCGAGCGAATCCTGTTCTACACCGGTATCACGTACAAGATCGGTGAGGTCCACGAGGGCGCTGCCGTCATGGACTGGATGGAGCAGGAGCAGGAGCGTGGCATCACCATCACCTCCGCTGCCACCAAGTGTGAGTGGAAGGGCCACACGATCCAGATCATCGACACGCCGGGCCACGTCGACTTCACGGTCGAGGTCGAGCGGTCGCTGCGGGTCCTGGATGGTGCGGTCGCGGTCTACGACGGTGTCGCCGGCGTGGAGCCGCAGACGGAGAACGTCTGGCGGCAGGCCGACAAGTACAACGTCCCGCGGATGTGCTTCGTCAACAAGCTCGACCGGACCGGTGCCGACTTCTTCCGCTGCGTGCAGATGATGATCGACCGGCTGAACGCCACCCCGCTGGTGCTCCAGATCCCGATCGGGCTCGAGGGTGACCACATCGGTGTCGTCGACCTGATCGGCATGCGCGCCCTCACCTGGCGTGGGGAGACCCAGAAGGGTGAGGACTACGCGGTTGAGGAGATCCCGGCCGACCTGGCCGACTCCGCGGCCGAGTGGCGCGAGAAGCTGATGGAGACCCTCGCCGACGTCGACGACGCGGTGATGGAGAAGTACCTGGAGGGCGAAGAGGTCTCCGTCGAGGAGATCAAGGCCGCCATCCGGCGTGCCACCATCGCCGGCAAGGCCAACCCGGTGCTCTGCGGCTCGGCGTTCAAGAACAAGGGCGTCCAGCCCATGCTCGACGCCGTGGTCGACTTCCTGCCGTCGCCGCTGGACGTTCCGGCGATCGAGGGTACGGCCACCGACGGTGAGACCCCGCTGGTGCGTAAGCCCTCGAAGTCGGAGCCGTTCTCCGGTCTGGCCTTCAAGATCCAGACCGACAAGCACCTTGGCAAGCTCACCTACGTCCGGGTCTACTCCGGCGTGGTCGAGACCGGCACCCAGGTGGTCAACTCCACCAAGGACCGCAAGGAGCGGATCGGCAAGATCTACCAGATGCACGCCAACAAGCGGGAAGAGCGCAGCTCGGCCCAGGCTGGCGACATCATCGCGGTGCAGGGTCTCAAGCAGACCACCACCGGTGACACGCTGTCCGACCCGGCGAACCCGGTCATCCTGGAGTCGATGACCTTCCCGGAGCCGGTCATCGAGGTCGCCATCGAGCCGAAGACCAAGGCCGACCAGGAGAAGCTCAGCACCGCCATCCAGCGGCTGGCCGAGGAGGACCCGACCTTCCGCGTCAAGCTGGACGAGGAGACCGGTCAGACGGTCATCTCCGGCATGGGCGAGCTGCACCTGGACATCCTGGTCGACCGGATGCGCCGCGAGTTCAACGTCGAGGCCAACATCGGCAAGCCGCAGGTGGCGTACCGCGAGACCATCCGCCGCAAGGTGGAGAAGGTCGAGTACACCCACAAGAAGCAGACCGGTGGTTCCGGCCAGTACGCCCGCGTCATCGTGAGCGTGGAGCCGCTGCCGCTGGACAACGACTCGCCGACCTACGAGTTCGCCAACGCCGTCAGCGGTGGCCGCATCCCCCGGGAGTTCATCCCCTCGGTGGACGCGGGTGCGCAGGACGCGATGCAGTACGGCATCCTCGCCGGCTTCCCGCTTGTCGGCGTGAAGCTGACCCTGCTGGACGGCCAGTACCACGAGGTCGACTCGTCGGAAATGGCATTCAAGATCGCCGGCTCGATGGTGATGAAGGACGCGGCCCGCAAGGCCGATCCCGCACTCCTTGAGCCGATGATGGCCGTTGAGGTCACCACTCCTGAGGAGAACATGGGTGACGTCATCGGCGACCTCAACTCCCGCCGCGGCCTGATCCAGGCGATGGAGGAGCGCAGTGGCGCCCGCATCGTCAGGGCTCTGGTGCCGTTGTCGGAGATGTTCGGCTACGTCGGCGACCTGCGGTCGAAGACCCAGGGCCGGGCGAGCTACAGCATGCAGTTCGACTCCTACGCCGAGGTTCCGGCCTCGGTGGCCAAGGAGATCATCGCCAAGGCGACGGGCGAGTAGCACCCTGAGCAGGTGATTCGTGGTTGGTCGCGGGAGGTTCCACCCGCCCGCGGCCACCACGATCGGATCGCGTGAGACCGGGCCTGTAGGCTTCATCGCCGCAGAACCCACAAAGGCTCTCCGGCCGTCAGGCCGGAAAGGCTGTCGACAGAGTCCTAAGCGCCGACCGGCGCGCCGGGCGTACGAACCAAGAAGTCCACAGGAGGACACCAGTGGCGAAGGCTAAGTTCGAGCGGACTAAGCCGCACGTCAACATCGGCACCATTGGTCACATCGACCACGGTAAGACGACGCTGACGGCGGCCATCACCAAGGTCCTGCACGACCAGTACCCGGACCTGAACCCCTACACGCCGTTCGACGAGATCGACAAGGCGCCGGAGGAGAAGGCCCGCGGTATCACGATCTCGATCGCGCACGTCGAGTACCAGACCGAGTCGCGGCACTACGCGCACGTCGACTGCCCTGGGCACGCCGACTACATCAAGAACATGATCACCGGTGCCGCGCAGATGGACGGCGCGATCCTGGTGGTGGCGGCGACTGACGGCCCGATGCCGCAGACCCGCGAGCACGTGCTGCTGGCCCGTCAGGTCGGTGTGCCGTACATCGTCGTGGCGCTCAACAAGAGCGACATGGTCGATGACGAGGAGCTCCTGGAGCTCGTCGAGCTCGAGGTCCGTGAGCTGCTCTCCTCGCAGGAGTACCCGGGTGACGACCTGCCGGTCGTGCGGGTTTCGGCGCTGAAGGCCCTCGAGGGTGACCCCGAGTGGACCGCCAAGCTGCTGGACCTGATGACCGCTGTCGACACCTCGATCCCGCAGCCGGAGCGCGAGACCGAGAAGCCGTTCCTCATGCCCGTTGAGGACGTGTTCACGATCACCGGTCGTGGCACCGTCGTCACCGGTCGCGTCGAGCGCGGCGTCCTGCTCCCGAACGAGGATGTCGAGATCGTCGGCATCAAGGAGAAGGGCTTCAAGACCAAGGTCACCGCGATCGAGATGTTCCGGAAGACCCTGGACGACGCCCGCGCAGGTGAGAACGTCGGCCTGCTGCTGCGTGGTACCAAGCGCGAGGACGTCGAGCGCGGCATGGTTGTCATCAAGCCGGGCACGACCACCCCGCACACGGAGTTCGAGGCGACGGTCTACATCCTCTCCAAGGAGGAGGGCGGCCGGCACACCCCGTTCTTCCAGAACTACCGTCCGCAGTTCTACTTCCGGACCACTGACGTCACCGGTGTCGTCACCCTCCCCGAGGGCACCGAGATGGTCATGCCGGGTGACAACACCTCCATGTCGGTGAAGCTGATCCAGCCCATCGCCATGGAGGAGAACCTCAAGTTCGCGATCCGCGAGGGTGGCCGCACTGTCGGCGCCGGGTTCGTCACCAAGATCAACAAGTGAGCTAGGTAACCCCGATTAGACCCGCCGCCGGTCGTGCGGCATACTAGTCAGGTTGCGTAACGACAGTTCGTCGCCTGTGTTCGGCTTTCGCTGAACCTCCGGGTGGCGAGGCAGTCGAGCGTAGGGTGGTTGGCGGCCCAGTCGCCAACCACCCTCGCACGGCGTTCAGGTCGCGGTAATGCGATCGGCGCCTTGACCCACCGCGCGGTCAGCACCACTCCGGAACCACGGGGCGGAGCCCGGCCCGAGGGCGCGACACGCCCGACCGCGGGGGTCGGCGAAGTGGGCCTGTACCAGCCGGTACAGGCGCCCGCAACACAGCGGCATCGAGAGAAGGAACAGAAGCCACCATGGCGGGACAGAAGATCCGCATCCGGCTCAAGGCCTATGACCACGAGGTCGTCGACTCCTCGGCTCGGAAGATCGTCGAGACGGTGACGCGTACCGGGGCGCAGGTCGCGGGCCCGGTGCCGCTGCCCACGGAGATCAACCGTTTCTGCGTTATCCGCTCGCCGCACAAGTACAAGGACTCGCGCGAGCACTTCGAGATGCGCACGCACAAGCGGCTGATCGACATCATCGACCCGACCCCGAAGACGGTCGACTCGCTCATGCGCCTCGACCTGCCGGCTGGCGTCGACATCGAGATCAAGCTGTAGGGACCGGACAAATGGACAGGCAAGTCAAGGGGATCCTGGGCGCCAAGCTCGGCATGACCCAGGTCTGGGACAACAACCGTGTTGTTCCCGTGACCGTGGTCGAGGCCGGCCCGTGCGTCATCAGCCAGGTTCGTAGCGCCGAGAAGGACGGTTACTCCGCGGTCCAGCTGGCGTACGGCACCATCGACCCGCGCAAGGTCAAGAAGCCGATCAGCGGTCACTACGCCAAGGCGGACGTGGCGCCGCGCCGGCACATCGTCGAGCTGCGCACCACCGACGCTGGGGAGTACTCGCTCGGACAGGAAGTCACTGTCGAGGAGTTCCCGGCCGGCGTCACCATCGACGTCACCGGCAAGACCAAGGGCAAGGGCTACGCCGGCCCGATGAAGCGGCACGGCTTCCACGGTCTGCGCGCCAGCCACGGTGTCGAGCGCAAGCACCGCTCGCCCGGCTCCATCGGCGCCTGCGCCACTCCGGGGCGTGTCTTCAAGGGCACCCGGATGGCCGGCCGGATGGGTGGCGTGCGGTACACCGTGCAGAACCTCACCGTCCAGGCGGTCGACACCGAGAACAACCTGCTGCTCGTCCGGGGTGCCATTCCTGGTCCGAAGGGCGCGCTCGTTCTGGTCCGTACCGCGGCCAAGAGCAAGGTGAAGAAGGGCGGTGCGGCCAAGTGACCACCGTTGACGTGCGCACCGTCGAAGGCACCACCAGTGGCTCGGTCGAGCTGCCGGCGGACATCTTCGACGTGCAGGCCAACGTCGCGCTGATGCACCAGGTCGTGGTGGCCCAGCTCGCGGCGGCCCGACAGGGCACGCACAAGGCCAAGACCCGCGGCGAGGTCGCCGGTGGCGGCAAGAAGCCGTACAAGCAGAAGGGCACCGGTCGCGCCCGGCAGGGCTCGATCCGCGCGCCGCAGTTCGCCGGCGGTGGCGTCGTGCACGGTCCCGTGCCGCGCGACTACAGCCAGCGGACCCCGAAGAAGATGAAGGCCGCCGCTCTGCGCGGTGCCCTCTCCGACCGGGCCCGCGCCGGGCAGGTGCACGTCGTCGAGGCGTTCGTCTCGGGCGAGAAGCCGTCGACCAAGGCGGCCCTGGCCACGCTGACCAAGCTCACCGAGGCCCGTCGGGTCCTGGTGGTGCTGAGCAGCACCGACGAACTGAACTGGGTGTCGCTGCGCAACGAGCCGCGGGTGCACCTGATCGAGTCCGGCCAGCTGAACACGTACGACGTGCTGGTGGCCGACGACGTGGTCTTCACCAAGGACGCCCTGGACGAGTTCCTGGGCGTGCCCGCCGAGACCACCGAGGAGGGTGGCAAGTGAGCACCATCGCCGACCCGCGCGACATCATCGTGGCGCCGGTCGTCTCGGAGAAGAGCTACAGCGAGCTGAACCGGAACTGGTACACCTTCCTGGTGCACCCGGACGCGAACAAGACCGAGATCAAGATCGCTATCCAGCAGATCTTCAACGTCCGCGTCCTGACGGTCAACACGCTCAACCGCCAGGGTAAGCGCAAGCGCACCAAGACCGGCTTCGGTCAGCGCAAGGCGACCAAGCGGGCGATCGTGAAGCTGGCTGACGGTGACCGCATCGAGGCCTTCGGCGGCCCGGTCAGCTGAGGGGTGTAGACAATGGCTATCCGTAAGTACAAGCCGACGACGCCGGGCCGACGTGGCTCGAGTGTCGCTGACTTCGCCGAGATCACCCGGTCCACGCCGGAGAAGTCGCTGCTGGCTCCGTTGCCGAAGAAGGGCGGGCGTAACGCCCACGGCCGGATCACCACGCGGCACCACGGTGGCGGTCACAAGCGCCAGTACCGTCTGATCGACTTCAAGCGGGTCGACAAGGACGGCGTGCCGGCGAAGGTCGCCCACATCGAGTACGACCCGAACCGCACCGCGCGTATCGCGCTGCTGCACTACGCCGACGGCGAGAAGCGGTACATCATCGCGCCGAAGGACATGAAGCAGGGCGACCGCGTCGAGTCCGGCCCGGGTGCCGACATCAAGCCGGGTAACAACCTGCCGCTGCGCAACATCCCGGTCGGTACCACCATCCACAACGTGGAGCTGCGTCCGGGTGGCGGGGCCAAGCTGGCCCGTTCCGCCGGCGTCGGCATCCAGCTGCTCGGCCGTGAGGGCGCGTACGCGACCCTGCGTATGCCGTCCGGTGAGATCCGGCGGGTCGACGTGCGCTGCCGCGCCAGCATCGGCGAGATCGGCAACGCCGACCAGTCGAACATCAACTGGGGTAAGGCCGGCCGGATGCGGTGGAAGGGCAAGCGCCCGACCGTCCGTGGTGTCGCCATGAACCCGGTCGACCACCCGCACGGTGGTGGTGAGGGTAAGACCTCCGGTGGTCGCCACCCGGTCAACCCGCAGGGTAAGCCCGAGGGCCGCACCCGCCGTAAGGGCCAGCCGAGTGACCGGCTGATCGTCCGCCGTCGCTACGCCACGCGTAAGCGCGGCTGAGGGAGATAAGACATGCCTCGCAGCCTGAAGAAGGGCCCGTTCGTCGACGACCACCTGCTCAAGAAGGTGGAAGTTCAGAACGACAAGGGCTCCAAGAACGTGATCAAGACCTGGTCGCGGCGCTCGACGATCATCCCCGAGATGCTGGGGCACACGATCGCCGTGCACGACGGACGCAAGCACGTCCCGGTGTTCGTGACCGAGGCGATGGTCGGGCACAAGCTCGGCGAGTTCGCGCTGACCCGCACGTTCAAGGGTCACGAGAAGGACGACCGGAAGAGCCGTCGGCGCTGACGCCGCGGGCATACGGATAGAGGGAACAAGGGGTTACAGCGATGCCAGGAAAGGGCGACGCTCCGGTGCTTCCGGGCGCGCGGGCGGTTGCGCGGCACGTGCGCATCTCGCCGATGAAGGCGCGCCGGGTGGTCAACCTCGTCCGCGGCCTGCCCGCGAAGGAGGCGCTCACGGTGCTGCAGTTCGCGCCGCAGGCTGCGAGCGAGCAGGTGTACAAGGTGCTCGCTAGCGCGATCGCCAACGCGGAGAACAACGAGCGGCTGGACCCCGACGCGCTGCTCGTCAGCGAGGCCTTCGTGGACGAGGGCCCGACGATGAAGCGGTTCCAGCCGCGGGCCCAGGGTCGGGCCTACCGCATCCGCAAGCGCACGTGCCACATCACCGTGGCGGTCGAAGCGGTCGCGCCGGCAGCACCGAGGAAGGCCGCGGCTAAGAAGGCCGCCCCGGCCACGGAGGCCGCACCGGCCGAAGCGCAGAGCAAGACGGAGGACGCCGAGTAATGGGTCAGAAGGTTCACCCCACTGGGTTCCGGCTCGGCATCTCGACCGACTGGAAGTCCCGCTGGTTCGCGGACAAGCTCTACAAGGACTACATCGGCGAGGATGTCAAGATCCGCCGCATGATGTCCAAGGGCCTCGAGCGTGCCGGGATTTCCAAGGTCGACATCGAGCGCACCCGCGACCGGGTCCGGGTCGACATCCACACCGCCCGGCCGGGCATCGTCATCGGCCGTAAGGGTGCGGAGGCCGACCGGATCCGCGGCGAGCTGGAGAAGCTCACCGGCAAGCAGGTTCAGCTGAACATCATCGAGGTGAAGAACCCCGAGTCGGACGCTCAGCTGGTCGCGCAGGGCGTGGCCGAGCAGCTGTCCAGCCGGGTCAGCTTCCGTCGGGCGATGCGCAAGGCCATGCAGTCGGCGATGAAGAACCCGGTCTGCAAGGGCATCCGGGTTCAGGTTTCGGGTCGCCTCGGCGGCGCCGAGATGAGCCGGACCGAGTTCTACCGTGAGGGCCGGGTTCCGCTGCACACGCTGCGGGCCAACATCGAGTACGGCTTCTTCGAGGCCCGTACCACGTTCGGTCGGATCGGTGTGAAGGTCTGGATCTACAAGGGCGACGCCGTCCCGGGCCGGGAGGCTCCGGCCGAGGCCGGTCCGTCCCGCCCGCGTCGTGGTGAGCGCGGCGACCGTCCCGAGCGTCCGCGCCGTGGCCGGTCGGGTTCGTCCGGCACCACGGCTGGTGGCACCGAGGCCGGTCGGGCTGCTGCGACCACCATCGCGCAGCAGGCCGAGACGCCGAGCGGCGAGCCGGTCGACAGCGCAGCTGTCGCCGCCACTGCTGCTCCGGCAGAACAGCAGCAGGAGGGCTGACAGATGCTGATGCCGCGCAAGCCCCCGAAGGGCTTCCGCAAGCCGCACCACCCGGACCGCAGTGGCGCGTCCAAGGGTGGTAACCGGGTGGTGTTCGGCGAGTTCGGGATCCAGGCTCTCGAGCCGGCGTACGTGACGAACCGGCAGATCGAGTCGGCACGTATCGCGATGACTCGCCACATCAAGCGTGGTGGCAAGGTCTGGATCACGATCTTCCCGGACCAGGCCCTCACCAAGAAGCCTGCCGAGACCCGGATGGGTTCCGGTAAGGGTTCGCCCGAGTGGTGGGTCGCCAACGTCAAGCCGGGGCGGGTTCTCTTCGAGATGTCCTTCCCCAACGAGCAGATCGCGCGAGAGGCCATGCGTCGCGCGATCCACAAGCTCCCGATGAAGTGCCGCATTGTTACGCGCGAAGTGGGTGAATCCTGATGGCAGCGGGCGTTAAGGCGACCGAGCTGCGTGAGCTCTCCGAGGAGGAGCTGGTCACGAAGCTGCGGGAGGCCAAGGCGGAGCTGTTCAACCTCCGCGTGCAGGCCGCAACCGGGCAGCTGGACAACAACCGGCGGTTGCAGGTCATCCGTCGGGAGATCGCCCGGATCTACACGATCATGCGCGAGCGCGAGCTGGGGCTCTCGGCCGCGCCGACTGAGGTGACTGCATCATGACCGAAGAGACCGCCACCGCCGCCGCGCGGTCCCGCCGCAAGGTCCGTGAGGGCCTGGTGGTCAGCGACAAGATGGACAAGACCGTCGTGGTCGAGGTCGAGGACCGGGTTCGGCACGCGCTGTACGGCAAGATCATGCGCCGTACGAGCAAGCTGAAGGTGCACGACGAGCAGAACGCCGCTGGCACCGGTGACCGGGTTCTCATCATGGAGACCCGGCCGCTGAGCGCCACCAAGCGTTGGCGGATCGTGGAGATCCTGGAAAAGGCCAAGTAGCGAAGGCTCGAGCTCGCCCGGCGTTGCGTCGGGCGTTGGTTCCGCCAGGCTCCGGCCGCTACGGCGGCCGGAGAACCGGCAGACATAGGAGATAGACGTGATTCAGCAGGAGTCGCGACTGCGCGTCGCCGACAACACGGGTGCTCGGGAGATCCTGTGCATCCGGGTTCTCGGTGGCTCGGGTCGGCGCTACGCGAGCATCGGCGACGTCATCGTGGCCACGGTCAAGGACGCCATCCCGGGTGCCGGTGTGAAGAAGGGCGACGTCGTCAAGGCTGTCGTCGTTCGCACCGCGAAGGAGAAGCGGCGTCCGGACGGCTCGTACATCCGCTTCGACGAGAACGCCGCCGTCATCATCAAGGACGGTGGGGACCCGCGTGGAACCCGTATCTTCGGCCCGGTGGGCCGGGAGCTGCGGGACAAGCGGTTCATGAAGATTATTTCCCTCGCGCCGGAGGTGTTGTGACCGTGAAGGTCAAGAAGGGCGACACGGTCGTCGTCATCGCCGGCAAGGACAAGGGTGCCAAGGGCAAGGTCATCGCGGCCTACCCGCGGCAGGACAAGGTCCTGGTCGAGGGCGTGAACCGGGTCAAGAAGCACACCCGCATCAGCACCACCCAGCGTGGCGCCAAGACCGGCGGCATCGTCACTCAGGAGGCCCCGATCCACGTCTCGAACGTGCAGGTCCTGGACTCCGACGGCAAGCCGACCCGCGTCGGTTACCGGATCGACGACAACGGCCAGAAGGTCCGCATCGCGCGTAGCACCGGTAAGGACCTGTGATGACCACGGCTACCGAAAAGACCCTGCCGCGCCTCAAGGAGCGGTACCGCAACGAGATCGTGGCCCAGCTGCGTGAGCAGCACAGCTACGGCAACCCCATGCAGGTGCCGCGGCTGGTCAAGATCGTCGTCAACATGGGTGTCGGCGAGGCTGCTCGCGACGCCAAGCTGATCGACGGTGCGGTCCGCGACCTCGCCACGATCACCGGCCAGAAGCCGCAGGTGCGGCGGGCGACCAAGTCCATCGCGCAGTTCAAGCTCCGCGAGGGCATGCCGATCGGCGCGAAGGTCACCCTTCGTGGCGACCGGATGTGGGAGTTCCTGGACCGGCTGCTCTCCATCGCGCTGCCGCGTATCCGCGACTTCCGCGGCCTGGACGGGCGCAAGCTGGACGGGCACGGCAACTACACGTTCGGTCTGACCGAGCAGTCGGTGTTCCACGAGATCGACCAGGACAAGATCGATCGCCAGCGGGGCATGGACATCACGGTGGTCACGACCGCCACGACCGACGACGAGGGCCGGGCGCTGCTCAAGCTCCTGGGCTTCCCGTTCAAGGAGAACTGAGATGGCCAAGAAGGCGCTGATCATCAAGGCGGCCGCGAAGCCGAAGTTCTCGGTTCGCGCGTACACCCGCTGCCAGCGGTGCGGGCGTCCGAAGGCGGTCTACCGCAAGTTCGGGCTCTGCCGGGTCTGCATCCGGGAGATGGCTCACCGCGGTGAGCTGCCGGGCGTGTCCAAGGCTTCCTGGTAAGGGCGACCGCGTCCCGGCCGTCGGCCGGGAACTCCTGCACCGATTAGGTATTGCTCTTCGCCGTAGGCCCGGGGCTGGTGCCCCGGGAACCCCGGCGAGAAAGGCTGACGAAATCCATGACGATGACCGACCCGATCGCAGACATGCTCACGCGTCTGCGTAACGCCAACCAGGCGTACCACGATCAGGTGAAGATGCCCTACTCCAAGATCAAGGCGAACATCGCCGAGGTCTTGAAGGCTGAGGGTTACATCGCCACCTGGTCGGTCGAGGAGCCCGAGGAGGGCGCCGTCGGCAAGCGACTGGTCGTCGAGCTGAAGTACGGCCAGAACCGCGAGCGGAGCCTGGCCGGTATCAAGCGCGTGTCCAAGCCCGGTCTCCGGGTGTACGCCAAGTCGGACGGGCTCCCGCGGGTGCTCGGTGGGCTGGGCGTGGCGATCATTTCGACGTCCCAGGGGCTGCTGACCGACCGGCAGGCCCGCAAGCGGAGTGTTGGCGGGGAAGTCCTCGCCTTCGTCTGGTAACGGGAGACAGGTAGAAATGTCGCGAATTGGACGTAAGTCGATCCCGGTACCAGCCGGCGTCGATATCACGATCGACGGGCAGACCGTCAAGGTCAAGGGCCCCAAGGGCCAGCTTGAGCACACCCTCGCCGAGCCGATCACGATCGAGCGTGGCGAGGACGGCGAGCTGAGCGTCAACCGGCCGAACGACGAGCGCAAGGCCAAGGAACTCCACGGCCTGAGCCGTACGCTGGTCGCCAACATGATCGTCGGGGTCACCGAGGGCTACCGCAAGAGCCTGGAGATCGCCGGCACCGGTTACCGGGTCACCGCCAAGGGTTCGGACCTCGAGTTCGCGCTCGGGTTCTCGCACCCGGTGGTCGTCCCCGCCCCGGCGGGCATCACCTTCACGGTGGAGCGGCCGACCCTGTTCCACGTGGCTGGCATCGACAAGCAGCAGGTCGGTGAGGTCGCCGCCAACATCCGGAAGATCCGCCCGCCGGAGCCCTACAAGGGCAAGGGCGTCAAGTACCAGGGCGAGGTCATCCGCCGCAAGGCTGGAAAGGCAGGTAAGAAGTGAGCGCCACGCTGCTCAAGCGCCGCCGCGGTGTCGCCGCCAAGCGCGCCGTTGGGCGTGCGCGTCGACACTTCCGCGTCCGCAAGAACGTCAGCGGTACGGCCGAGCGTCCGCGCCTGGTCGTCACCCGCTCCCTGCGGCACATGGTCGCCCAGATCGTCGACGACACCAAGGGTCACACCCTGGCGTCGGCGTCGACCCTGGACGCCTCGCTGCGCGGTGCGGAGGGCGACAAGAGCGCCCTGGCTGGCAAGGTGGGCGCGCTGCTCGCCGAGCGTGCCAAGGCCGCCGGCGTCTCCAAGGTCGTCTTCGACCGCGGTGGCAACCGGTACGCGGGGCGAGTCGCCGCGCTTGCCGACGCCGCCCGCGAAGCCGGGCTCGAGTTCTAACAACCCCGTCACGAGAGAGAAGGAAGGCTGCTGATGCCAGGTCAACAGCGCCGTGGCGGCGGGTCCGGTGGCAACGAGGGTGGTCGCCGCGACAACCGCCGTGAGGGCGGCCGCGGAAACGCGCCCGTCGAGAAGACCCCGCACCTTGAGCGGGTCGTCGCGATCAACCGCGTCGCCAAGGTCGTGAAGGGTGGTCGTCGCTTCAGCTTCACCGCCCTGGTGATCGTGGGCGACGGCGACGGCACGGTCGGCGTGGGCTACGGAAAGGCCAAGGAGGTGCCCGCGGCCATCGCCAAGGGTGTCGAGGAGGCCAAGAAGCACTTCTTCAAGGTTCCGCGTATCGGCGCCTCGATCCCGCACCCGGTGCAGGGCGAGGACGCGGCCGGTGTGGTGCTGCTCAAGCCGGCCTCGGCCGGTACGGGTGTCATCGCCGGTGGTCCGGTGCGCGCCGTGCTGGAGTGCGCCGGTATCCACGACGTGCTCTCCAAGAGCCTCGGCTCGTCGAACCCGATCAACATCGTGCACGCCACCGTGGCGGCCCTGAAGGGGCTTGAGTCCCCCGAGCAGGTCGCGGCACGTCGTGGTCTGCCGGTGGAGGACGTCGCGCCGGCCGCCATGCTGGCGTCGCGGGCGGGGGTGGCGTCCTGATGGCACGCCTGAAGGTCACCCAGCTCCGGTCCGGTATCGGGACCAAGCAGAACCAGCGTGACTCGCTGCGTTCGCTCGGTCTCAAGCGGATCAACGACGTGGTGGTCAAGGAGGACCGGCCCGAGATCCGCGGCATGATCTTCACGGTCAACCACCTCGTGAAGGTCGAGGAGGTCGAGTAATGACGATCAAGGTTCACCACCTGCGCCCGGCGCCCGGTTCCAAGACCGCGAAGACCCGTGTGGGTCGCGGTGAGGGTTCCAAGGGCAAGACCGCCGGTCGCGGTACCAAGGGCTCCAAGGCCCGCAAGAACATCTCGGCGGCGTTCGAGGGTGGGCAGATGCCCATCCACATGCGCCTGCCGAAGATGAAGGGCTTCAAGAACAAGTTCAAGGTGGTCTTCCAGGTTGTCAACCTGGACCGACTCGCTGAGCTGTTCCCGAATGGTGGTCAGGTCGGCCCGCTGGAGCTCGTCGAGTCCGGCGCGGTCCGCAAGGGTCACCCGGTCAAGGTCCTCGGCACCGGGGATCTCGGCGGTGTGGCACTCCAGGTGTCGGCGCACGCGTTCAGTGCGTCGGCCAAGGAGAAGATCGCCGCCGCCGGTGGCTCCGTCACCGAGCTGTAAGGCGTACGACCATGGCGCCCGTCCAGTTGAGAGCAACTGGCGGGCGCCATGGTCTGCCTGGGGCCTAAGCGCCCGGTAACATCGGAATCGATTTATGTAGTCGGGCGCATCTGCCCGGACCGGGGTGAGGCTGTTAGAGTCCCATCCCAGCCATGGATTGCGGGCACTCGCCCGTGATCCACCCCGACCCGCCAGGGATCACCGGCGGCCCGCCTCGCGCAGGAGGAAGAAGTTGCTGTCCGCCTTTCTCAGTGCGTTCCGTACGCCTGACCTGCGCAAGAAGCTGCTGTTCACAGTAGGCATCATCGCGGTCTACCGGCTGGGCGCAACGCTCCCCAGCCCGGGCGTCTCGTACGGCAACGTGCAGAAGTGCCTCGACACCATCCAGGGTGACACCACCGGGGTGGTGAACCTGCTCAACCTCTTCTCCGGCGGAGCGCTGCTGCAGCTCTCGGTCTTCGCGCTGGGCATCATGCCCTACATCACCGCGTCGATCATCCTGCAGCTGCTGACTGTCGTGATCCCGCGTCTGGAGCAGCTCCGCAAGGAGGGCCAGGCCGGCCAGGCGAAGATCACCCAGTACACCCGCTACCTGACCCTGGGCCTCGGTGTGCTGCAGGCCTCGGCGTTCGTGGCCCTGGCCCGCTCCGGCCAGCTGTTCCAGAACCGGTGCGACCAGTTCCCGATCATCCCGACCGGCATCGGCATCCCGGACTGGCTGACGCTGTCCATCCTGGTGATGACGATGACCGCCGGCACCGGCATGGTCATGTGGCTCGGCGAGCTGATCACCGACCGCGGCGTCGGCAACGGCATGTCCGTCCTGATCTTCACCTCGATCGCGGCGCGGCTGCCCAGTGAGGGCTGGCAGATCAAGACCAGCAAGGGCTGGGACATGTTCGCCCTGGTCATCGCCCTGGTCCTGGTGGTCATCACCGCTGTCACCTTCATCGAGCAGGCGCAGCGCCGGATCCCGGTGCAGTACGCCAAGCGGATGATCGGCCGGCGGATGTACGGCGGCACCTCGACCTACATCCCGCTCAAGGTCAACCAGGCTGGTGTGATCCCGGTCATCTTCGGCTCGTCGCTGCTCTACCTGCCGCAGTTGGCGTTGCAGTTCTTCGACCAGACCGACCCGGGCAAGACCCAGTCGTGGATCCAGAACAACCTGGTCAACCCGAGCAGCCCGATCTACATCTCGGTCTACTTCCTGCTGATCATCTTCTTCACGTACTTCTACGTGTCGATCACGTTCAACCCGACCGAGGTCGCGGACAACATGAAGAAGTACGGCGGCTTCGTGCCGGGCATCCGCCCCGGCAAGCCGACCGCCGACTACCTCGACTTCATCCTCAGCCGGATCACCCTGCCGGGCGCGCTCTACCTCGGCGTGATCTCGATCCTGCCGAACTTCTTCTTCATCTGGCTGGACAACCAGCAGTACCAGAACTTCCCGTTCGGCGGCACCGCTGTGCTCATCATGGTCGGCGTCGGTCTGGAGACCGTGAAGCAGATCGAGAGCCAACTCATGCAGCGGAACTACGAAGGGTTCCTGCGGTAGATGAGACTCGTTCTGGTTGGCCCGCCGGGCGCGGGCAAGGGCACACAGGCCGAGTTCATCGCCGCACACCTCTCGGTGCCGAAGATCTCGACCGGGGACATCTTCCGGTCGAACGTCACCCAGGGCACGCCCCTCGGTGTCGAGGCGAAGCGGTACATGGACGCGGGCGAGCTGGTTCCGGACGAGGTCACCATCAACATGGTCCGGGACCGGCTGGCCGAGCCCGACGCCAGCGAGGGTTTCCTGCTCGACGGCTTCCCGCGGACGACTCCGCAGGCGGCCGCTCTGGACAAGCTCCTCGCTGATCTGGGCACTGCGCTGGATCTGGTCCTGGAGTTGGTCGTCGACGACGACGAGGTGATCCGGCGGCTCTCCGGTCGGCGTACCTGCCGGGGCTGCGGCAAGATCTGGCACGTCGAGTTCGACGCCACCACCCGGCCGGGCATCTGTGACCGCTGCGGCGCCGAGCTGTTCCAGCGCGACGACGACAAGCCGGAGACGATCGCCACGCGGCTTCGTGAGTACAGCGAGAAGACCGCACCCCTGGTCGACTACTACGGCGCTCAGGGCAAGCTGGTCGGGATCGACGCCACCGGCCCGGTGGAGGACGTCACCACCCGGGCCATCGACGCGCTGCGGTCGTACGGCGGCTGAGGTCCGGCCGAGCCACGGCGGATAGAGTGCGAACAGCGGGGTACGCGAGACGTGCCCCGCTGTTCGGCAACTGAAAGGTAATCGCTCCATGCGTCGTCCCCAGCTGGACATCCAGCTGAAGACCCCTGACCAGATCGAGAAGATGCGGGCCGCCGGGCTGGTGGTGGCCGAGGCGCTGCGCCGGATGCGGGAGGCTGTCGCTCCCGGTGTGAGCACCGCCGATCTGGACGCTATCGCGGAGGCGACCATCCGCGAGGCGGGTGGCGTCCCGTCGTTCAAGGGCTATCACGGCTTCCCCGCGTCGATCTGTTCCTCGGTCAACGAGCAGATCGTGCACGCCATCCCGTCGCCGAAGCAGGTGCTCCAGGCCGGTGACCTGATCTCCATCGACTGCGGCGCGGTGTTGGACGGCTGGCACGGCGATTCCGCCATCACGGTCGGGGTCGGCGACGTCGACCCGGCGCTGCTGAAGATGGCCGAGGTGGCCGAGGACGCGATGTGGGCCGGCATCGCCGCCGCCGCCCGGGGCGCGGCGAGCGGCAAGGGCCGCCTCACCGACATCTCGCACGCGGTGGAGACCGCTGTCCGCAAGGGCGGGCGGTACGGCATCGTCGACGGCTACGGCGGGCACGGCATCGGCACCGAGATGCACCAGGACCCGCACGTGCTCAACCACGGCCGGCCGGGCAAGGGCCCGCGTCTGGTTCCCGGGATGGCGCTGGCGATCGAGCCGATGATCACCATGGCGTCCCCGCGTACCGTCGAGTTGGCCGACGGGTGGACGGTCGTCACCCGGGACGGCTCAGTGGCCGCGCACGTCGAGCACTCGATGGCGTTGCTGCCGGACGGGGTTTGGGTGCTCACCGCCTTCGACGGAGGTCGCGCCCGCCTGGGCGACCTGGTAACCGCCCGCCAACCCGCCGCCTCGACAACCCCCTAACCCTCCCCGGACGCCTCGGTCCACGCTGTTGATCATGAAGTTGTTGCCCCGACACGCCGGCGAGGCTGGCAACAACTTCATGATCGACCAGGTTCGGGGGTCGGGCGGACTGGCGCGACGGTGGCATGCTTGCCGGCATGGACGGGCGCGACGGGATGCGAGCCGCGGACTCGGACCGTGCGGCGGTGGCCGACCGGTTACGGGTCGCCCTCGAGGAGGGCCGGCTGGACCTGCACGAGTACGACGAGCGGTTGCAGCGGGCCTATGCCGCGCGCACGTACGCCGATCTGAAGGTCCTGCTGGCCGACCTGCCGCCGGTGACGCCGGCGCAGCGGTCGGCTCTGGCGCCGGCAGCGGCGCCGACCGTGGGCCTGCTGGGTGACCAGCCCGGCCAGACGCCCACCCGGGGTGCCACCGCCCGCTGGTTGGCCGAGGTGTGGTTCCCGTACCTGCGGGTGATCGCCATCGTGGTGACCATCTGGGCGGTGACGTCACTGCTCAGCCAGGACCTGCAGTACTTCTGGCCGGCCTGGGTGGCCGGGCCGTGGGGTGCGGTGCTGGTGATCCGCACCGTCACGGGACTGGCCGGGGGAGAGCCCCGGCGCGAGGCCGTCAAGCGCCAGCGCCGCCAAGAACGCAAACAGGCAAAGCGCGCCATCAACCCAGACACCCCCCAATAACTCCCCGGTCCTCGGCCGGCCCCCACGCCTCGCGCGTTGATCATGAAGTTGTTGCCACCGACCTCGGCGATTCGTGGCAATAACTTCATGATCAACGGGATTGAGGGCGGGGGCGGTGGGGCGACGCGCGGGGTGGGGGGTGGTCGGTTTGGCGGCGGACTGCAGGCCGGCGTACACTTTCAGATCGGCGCACAGCGTCCACTCCGGCATGCCCACCCTGCGCTTCGGTGGGAGCTGGAGCCGCGGCTGGCGCGGGCTTCTGATTCTGATCAGATTTCCGTGTAAGACGTTGTGGGCCGCCCGGAGCAATCGACGTCAGGACAGCGGAGGACATGCCGAAAAAAGACGGAGCCATTGAGATCGAGGGTCGGGTCATCGAGCCCCTGCCGAACGCCATGTTCCGGGTGGAGCTCGCGAACGGCCACAAGGTGTTGGCTCACATCAGCGGCAAGATGCGGCAGCACTACATCCGCATTCTTCCGGAGGACCGGGTCGTCGTCGAACTTTCGCCGTACGACCTGACCCGCGGGCGCATCGTCTACCGCTACAAGTAGTCCTGACGACGGCCGGGAAGTCCCGTGTCCGTCTTCGACGTCCGGTGTCGCGCAACGCGCGTCCCCGGGCCAGATGGGAAGTAAGGCAACCGTGAAGGTCAAGCCGAGCGTCAAGAGGATCTGCAACAAGTGCCGGGTTATCCGCCGGCACGGCCGGGTCATGGTCATCTGCAGCGACCCGCGCCACAAGCAGCGCCAGGGCTGACTCAGCCCGTCCGGCCGGAGCACGGCCGGGTGGCGTTGGTCCCGGCAGATCCCCAGCGACACACACATCACACATGCTCGTCCCAGCCGCGAGCGGTACGCGATGCGTACTCCCTTGTGGCTGACCCCCGGTCGGAGGCCGGGGCCCGCTTGGGCAGCGACCGATCCCGGTCGCCGACGCTGATCGCGTCGGAAGGACGGGACGGCCGGTAGCGGGGTGGGACGGGTCCACACCTCCGCCACACATCACGAGGAGTACGCCCGCACATGGCACGTCTAGTCGGCGTGGATCTCCCCCGCGAAAAGCGGTTGGAGATCGCGCTCACCTACATCTTCGGGGTCGGTCGCACCCGCGCCCTGGAGACGCTCGCCGCCACCGGCATCTCGCCGGACAAGCGCGCTCGGGACCTCACGGACGAGGAGCTCGTGCAGCTCCGCGACCACATCGAGGGCAACTACAAGGTTGAAGGCGACCTGCGCCGCGAGGTCGCCGCTGACATCCGCCGCAAGGTCGAGATCGGCTGCTACGCCGGCATCCGGCACCGCCGGGGCCTGCCCGTGCGTGGCCAGCGGACCAAGACCAACGCCCGGACCCGCAAGGGCCCGAAGCGGACCGTCGCCGGCAAGAAGAAGCCCGGCAAGAAGTAGTTCTTAACCGGATGACGGGGTCGGTCGCCGCCGAGGCGGGCCAGACCGCAACCCAGTCCGGAAAGTCAACTAGGAGCGCACAGACTTATGCCACCGAAGGCTCGTGCCGGAGCCGCTGTAAAGAAGGTCCGGCGCAAGGAACGCAAGAACGTCGCCCACGGGCAGGCGCACATCAAGAGCACGTTCAACAACACCATCGTGTCCATCACGGACCCGACCGGTGCGGTCATCTCCTGGGCCTCCGCCGGCCAGGTCGGCTTCAAGGGCTCCCGCAAGTCGACTCCGTTCGCCGCGCAGCTGGCCGCCGAGGCTGCCGCGCGTCGTGCCATGGAGCACGGCATGCGCAAGGTCGACGTGTTCGTCAAGGGCCCCGGCTCCGGCCGGGAGACCGCCATCCGTTCGCTGCAGGCAGTGGGCCTCGAGGTCGGGCAGATCTCCGACGTCACCCCGCAGCCGCACAACGGATGCCGTCCGCCGAAGCGTCGCCGGGTCTGAGAGGTAGAGAGAGATGGCTCGTTACACCGGTGCTGACTGCCGCCGTTGCCGGCGGGAGAAGATGAAGCTGTTCCTCAAGGGCAGCAAGTGCGATGGTCCGAAGTGCCCGTTCGAGTCCCGGCCGTTCCCGCCCGGGCAGCACGGCCGCGGCCGCACGAAGGAGACGGAGTACCTGCTCCAGCTCCGCGAGAAGCAGAAGGCCCGCCGCGTTTACGGCGTGCTGGAGAAGCAGTTCCGCGGTTACTACGAGGAAGCCGTCGGCAAGCAGGCCAAGACCGGTGAGGTCCTCCTGCAGATCCTCGAGTCGCGGCTGGACAACGTCGTTTACCGGGCCGGCTTCGCCCACTCGCGGGACATGGCCCGCCAGCTGGTCAAGCACGGTCACTTCACGGTGAACGGCAAGAAGGTCGACATCCCGTCGTACCGCGTCAAGGAGCACGACATCATCGAGGTTCGGGGCAAGAGCAAGGAGCTCACCCCGTTCATCGTCGCGCAGGCTCAGGCCGGCTCGAAGACGGTTCCGGCGTGGCTTGAGGCCATCCCGAGCCAGATGAAGGTGCTCGTGCACTCCCTCCCGGCCCGGCAGGTCATCGACACGCAGGTCCAGGAGCAGTTGATCGTCGAGCTCTACTCCAAGTAGTCGGGCTCGTTGCGGTGGCCCGCCCGCTTGGGCGGGCCACCGGAACAGTTTGTGTCGTGGGCGTCAAATAGCGGGCGTCCCGGAAGAGAAGAGAAAAGATGCTCATCAGCCAGCGACCCTCCCTCTCCGAGGAGTCGATCAACGAGACCCGGTCGCGGTTCGCCATCGAGCCGCTGGAGCCGGGCTTCGGCTACACCCTGGGCAACTCGCTGCGGCGTACGCTGCTGTCGTCGATCCCGGGCGCGGCCGTCACCTCGATCAAGATCGACGGTGTGCTGCACGAGTTCACCACGATCCCCGGTGTCAAGGAGGACGTGGTCGAGCTCGTCATGAACATCAAGGAGCTGTGCGTCAGCTCCGAGCACGACGAGCCGGTCAGCATGTACCTGCGTAAGCAGGGCCCGGGCGACGTGACGGCGGGCGACATCCAGCCGCCGGCCGGCGTCTCGGTGCACAACCCGGATCTGAAGCTCGCCACCCTGAACGGCAAGGGCCGGCTCGACATGGAGCTGACCGTCGAGCGGGGCCGGGGCTACGTGACGGCGGCGCAGAACAAGCAGTCCGGCGCCGAGATCGGCCGCATCCCGGTCGACTCGATCTACTCGCCGGTGCTGAAGGTGACCTACCGCGTCGAGGCGACCCGTGTCGAGCAGCGTACCGACTTCGACCGGCTGATCATCGACGTCGAGACCAAGCCGTCGATGGGCCCGCGTACCGCGCTGGCCTCCGCCGGCTCGACGCTGGTGGAGCTGTTCGGGCTCGCCCGGGAGCTGGACGAGACCGCCGAGGGCATCGACATCGGGCCGTCCCCGCAGGACGCCCAGCTGGCGGCGGACCTCGCTCTGCCGATCGAGGAGCTGGACCTCACCGTCCGCTCCTACAACTGCCTCAAGCGCGAGGGCATCAACTCCGTTGGTGAGCTCATCGGGCGTACCGAGGCCGACCTCCTCGACATTCGCAACTTCGGTCAGAAGTCGATCGACGAGGTCAAGATGAAGCTCGCCGGGATGGGTCTCGGGCTGAAGGACTCGGCTCCGAACTTCGACCCGGCGCACGTCGTGGACACCTTCGGCGAGGCCGACTACGACACCGACGACTACCGCGAGACCGAGCAGCTCTAGTCCGCGCTGCCGCCACAACTGAGGAGCACCAAAAATGCCCACGCCCACCAAGGGCCCCCGCCTCGGCGGCAGCCCCTCGCACGAGCGGCTGATGCTCGCCAACCTGGCGACCGCGCTGTTCCAGCACGGCAAGATCCAGACCACCGAGACGAAGGCCCGGCGGCTGCGCCCGCTGGCCGAGCAGCTCATCACCAAGGCCAAGCGCGGTGACCTCGCCTCGCGGCGTCGGGTGCTGGGTGTCGTCAAGGACAAGGACGTCGTCTACGCCCTGTTCGACCAGATCGCGCCCCGGTACGCCAACCGCCCCGGCGGTTACACCCGGATCGTGAAGACCGGTCCGCGCAAGGGTGACGCCGCTCCGATGGCGATCATCGAGCTGGTGGAGGAGCTTCAGGTCGCCGAGCCGAAGGCGAACAAGAAGACCGCCGCCCGCAAGGCCGCGCAGCAGGACAAGGTCGAGGCGCTCGCCCCGGCCGACGAGGCCCCGAAGTCGGCTCCGGCCGACCAGGACTCCGAGGCGCCGGTGTCGGCGTCCGGTGACACCGCCGCCGCCCGCGAGGACAGCGACGAGGCCACCGAGAACAAGGCCTGATCAAGGGCATTGTCGGGCCCGGCACCCCATCGGGGTGCCGGGCCCGACCCGTCACAGGAGGTACGAGGTGGACGAGCAGATCCGGCTGCGGCTGGACGTCTCGTACGACGGCGCCGACTTCTCCGGCTGGGCCGCCCAGCCGACCCGGCGCACCGTCGCGGGGGTGCTCGTCGAGACCCTGGACCTGGTCCTCGGCGTCGGCACCGCCACCGGGCTGACGGTGGCCGGGCGGACCGACGCGGGGGTGCACGCCACCGGGCAGGTGTGCCACCTGGACCTGCCGGTGGAGGTGTGGCGTCAGCACGAGGGGCGACTGCTGCGCCGCCTGGCCCGGCTGCTCCCCACCGACGTGCGGGTACGGGCGATGACGGAGGTGCCGGCCGACTTCGACGCCCGGTTCTCGGCGACCTTCCGACGCTACGAGTACCGGGTCACCGATGCGCCCTTCGGCGCGGAGCCGCTGCGCCGGCACGAGGTGCTGGCCTGGCCGAAACCGTTGGACCTGACGGCGCTGAACGCCGCCGCGGCCGGGCTGGTGGGGGAGCACGACTTCGCCGCGTACTGCCGGCGCAAGGAGCACGCGACCACGCTGCGCGAGGTGACCAGGCTGGACTGGCGTCGCGACCCGGACGGCATCCTGGTCGCCACCGTGCAGGCTGACGCGTTCTGCCAGGCGATGGTGCGCAGCCTGGTGGGGGCGATGCTGGTGGCCGGGGACGGCCGTCGCCCGGTCGAGTGGCCGGGGAGCCTGCTCACCCGTCAGGAGCGCTCCAGCGAGGTGACAGTGGCGCCCGCACACGGGTTGACCCTGGTCGCGGTCGGCTACCCGTCCGATCCGGCCGAGTACGCACGCCGCGCCGACCTGACCCGCCGGTTGCGGGTTCCGGTCGAAGGCTGACCGCCCGGACCGTCAACGACGACGGGTGTGCCACCTGTCGGCAGCACACCCGTCATCGGGGCACCGGTCAGTCGCCCGGCAGTTCGCCGTTGCCGCCCTGGCTTCCGCTGTTGTCGGTCGGCCCGGCAGTCGGTTGCGCGGCCGTGCCACCGTCGGCTCGCTGTTGCAGCACACCCCGGCTGAGGTGCAGCTCGATCATGTCGAACAGGATCTCGCGGACCTTGGCGTCACCCGCCTTGACCGCCGCGCCGTCCTTGCGGACCACCAGGGCGTACGCCAGGTAGTGGCCGCGGACCTGCCATCCGACGCGTGCCGGAGCGCTGGTCAGGACGTCGGTGCCGTCGCCGTCGTCGCCGGTGAGGCCACGGAAACGGCCCTGCCGTTCGTCGAGCAACTGCCGGAGCCGGTCCCGGGCCCGTTCCGCGCTGACCTTGTCGGTGAGATTGAACAGGCCGGCGGTGACCAGGTGCCCGTCGTCGGGCGTGCTCAGCGTGGCCCGGACGATCTGGTTGCAGCCGAGCCGGACGAGCAGGTCGGCGACCTCGTCGGTGGCGGCGACGGCGCAACTGCCGCTGGACTGGGTCTTGAGCACCCGGTAGCTGGGCTGGCCGTCGGTGAGCTTCAGTTCCTTGCCGGGGAAGAGTTCCTTGGCGGTGAGCGGGGCCTGGTCGGTGTCCCGGGAGTCGAGGGCCACCCGTTCCGGCGAGGCCGACGGCGCGGCGGCGTTCGGCTGGTACGTCGGGTTGCTCTGCGGCTGCTGCTCGTTGCGGTCGATGAGCACCGCGGCGGCACCGAGGCCACAGAGGGCGAGCAGTACCAGGACGGCGGCACCGCCGATCAGTACCTGCCACAGTCGGCCACCGCCGCGCCGGGCGTTCGGCTCCACCGGGGTTGCCGACGTGTAGATCTGGCTGTGCGGCGGTGCGGGCGGGATGTCGGCACGAGTCGGCGCGGACTGCGGCAGATCGGCCCGTACCGGCGCGGACTGCGGCAGATCGGCGCGGGTCGGTGCGGGCGACGACGAGGGCAGCGAGAGTTGGTTCGGCCGAGGCAGCGACGGCGTCGGGAAGCGCGACGGGGACGGCCCGGCCGGCGGGGGCGGGCCGGTGCCGAGCACAGACAGATCGGACCCGGGCTCCGGGTAATCCTCGAAAGCGTCCTCATCGGACTCGTACCGATACACCATGTCGCCCAGAGTAGGAGCGATTGTCCCTTTAGGGGGTAATTTCGAGGAAATGCGCGCGTGGGTCGGCCCAGGTCGGTGGAGAAGCCGATCGCCCCGGCGGTCATTCCCGGGCCGGTGCGAGAATTGCCCGGTGACCGGCGACCACTACTTCACCGCTCAGCCCACCAGCGACGCCCCGGCGCGCGAGGTCGAGTTCTCCGTCGCCGACCGCGACTACCGGCTCGCCTCGGCCGGCGGAGTCTTCTCCGCCAGCCGGCTCGACCCGGGTACCGCCGTGCTGCTGCGCAAGGCCGAGCTACCCGCCGCCGACAGCGTGGGCGACCTGCTCGACCTCGGTTGCGGGTTCGGGCCGATCAGCTGCGTCCTGGCCGACCTCGCGCCGGCCAGCACCATCTGGGCCGTCGACGTCAACGCCCGGGCCCGCGAGCTGACCGCCGCCAACGCGGCCCGGATCGGCGCCGCCGACCGGGTCCGGGTCAGCGCACCGGACGACGTCCCGGAAGACCTCCGCTTCGCCCAGCTCTGGTCGAACCCGCCCATCCGGATCGGCAAGGACGAGCTGCACGACCTGCTGCTGCGCTGGCTGCCCCGACTCGCCCCGGACGGCGTCGGCTGGTTGGTCGTCGCCCGGCACCTCGGCGGCGACTCGCTGCAACGCTGGCTCACCGAACAGAGTTGGCAGGTCGAGCGGTACGCCAGCCAGAAGGGCTTCCGGGTGCTGCGCGTCACCCGGTAATTGGATGTACCCCCCGACCCTCACTGGGGCAGGATCCCGGCGTGGGATACGTGGACGTGGCAGCGGTCGGGCACATCCTGCCCGACGGTCGGGAACTCTTCGCCGACGTGTCGTTCCGGGTCGGGGAGGGCAGCAAGGTCGCCCTGGTCGGGCCGAACGGCGCGGGAAAGACGACGCTGCTGAGGATGGTCGCCGGTGACCTGCCGGTGCGCACCGGCGTCGTCGCACGGGCCGGCGGGCTGGGCGTGATGCGCCAGTTCATCGGCATGATCGGCGACGAGTCGAGCCTCGCCGACCTCGCGTTGTCGCTGGCCCCGCCGGCCCTGCGCGACGCCGGCCGGCGACTCGGCGAGACCGAGGCGGCGATGCGGGCGGCCGAGGCCCACGGCAAGTTCAGCAACGCCGCGGGCAAGGCCCAGCTGGCGTACGCCGATGCGCTCGGCGCCTGGGGCGAGGCCGGCGGGTACGACGCCGAGGTGCTCTTCGACACCGTCGCGACGATCGTGCTCGGCCAGCCGTGGGACGCCGTCCGGGACCGGCCGGTGCGTACCCTCTCCGGCGGGCAGCAGAAGCGCTTCGCGTTGGAGTTGCTGCTGCGCGGCCCGGACGAGGTGCTGCTGCTCGACGAGCCCGACAACTTCCTCGACGTGCCCGGCAAACGCTGGCTGGAGGCGCGACTGCGCGAGTCGACCAAGTCGGTGCTCTACGTCTCGCACGACCGCGAGCTGCTGGCCCAGAGCGCCGACCGGGTGGTCGCCGTCGAGGGTGGCAGTGCCTGGGTGCACCCGGGCGGCTTCGCCAGCTGGCACGAGGCACGGGTGGCCCGGCACGCCCGCCTCGACGAGCTGCGCCGGCGTTGGGACGAGGAACACCAGAAGCTGCGCGAGCTGATGCTGATGTACAAGCAGAAGGCCGCGTACAACGACGGGTTGGCCTCGCGCTACCAGGCCGCGCAGACCCGGTTGCGTAAGTTCGAGGAGGCCGGGCCGCCGCCCGTACCCCCGAAGGACCAGGACATCCGGATGCGGCTGGCCGGTGGGCGGACCGGCAAGCGCGCGGTCGTCTGCGAGCAGCTGGAGCTCGACGGCCTGACCTACCCCTTCGACCTGGAGATCTGGTACGGCGACCGGGTGGCGGTGCTCGGTGCCAACGGAACCGGCAAGTCGCACTTCCTGCGGCTGCTGGCGCGCGGCGGCACCGACCCCGACCCGGCGAACGGGCCGGTCGACGGAGCCGGGGCGCTCGCTCCGGTGGCGCACGACGGTGTGGCCCGCCTCGGTGCCCGGGTACGCCCCGGGCACTTCTCCCAGACCCACGACCGGCCGGAGCTGATGTCGAAGACGCTCGTCGAGATTCTCTGGCGCGGCGACGAGCACCGCACCGGTTTGGACCGACACGCGGCGATGGGCGTGCTCAGCCGCTACGAGTTGGCCGCGCAGGGCGACCAGCGTTTCGGCACGCTCTCCGGCGGGCAGCAGGCCCGGTTCCTGGTGCTGCTGCTGGAGTTGTCCGGGGCGACCCTGCTGCTGCTCGACGAGCCCACCGACAACCTCGACCTGGCCAGCGCGGAAGCGCTCGAAGCGGGCCTGAACGCGTTCGAGGGGACGGTGATCGCGGTCACCCACGACCGTTGGTTCACCCGCTCCTTCGACCGGTTCGTGCTGTTCCGCGGCGACAGCGAGGTGGTGGAGACCCCGGAACCGGTCTGGGACGTGGGGTGATCCCGGCCGACCTGCCCGACCGGCTGTGCGCCGTCGAGGTGCCGCACAGCTGAGCTCGGAGGGCTAGGACGGAACCAGGCGTTCGAGGCGTCGGCGGCCCTCCGCGGCTGCGGGGTCGCCCACGTCCTCGTAGATTCGCACCGCCTGGCCCCAGGCGGCGGCAGCAGCGGTCAGGTCGCCCATCCCTTCCCGGGTGTCCCCGAGTCGGATGAGGGTCTCCGCCTCGTGGTAGCGGTCGGCCGAGTCGCGGAAAAGTTGGATCGCCTGCTCGTAGCAGTCGGCCGCGCGGTCGCGTTCACCGAGGCGGTGGTAGGCGAAACCCAGGCTGTCGAGCGTCGCGGCCTGGCCGTTGCGATCGTCGCTCCGTCGTTGCTGGTCGAGTGCTTCGGTGCAGCTCTCGATGGCCTGGACATAGTCGCCGGTGGTCGCCAGCAGCCAACCGATCGCGTTGAGTGTCCGAGCTTCACCCGAGCGGTTGCCGACCAACCGGTAGAGCCGTAGCGCCTCACGACCGTGTGCGAGGGCTTCGTCGAAGCGGCCGTCCAGATAGCAGAGTTCACAGTAGTTGTGCAGCGTCTGCGCCTGACCAGTCGGATCGCCGAGGCGTTCGTGCAGCTCGAGTGCGCGCTTCAGCCGGTCCTCGGCGGCATCGCGGTCGCCGAGTCGGGTCAGCGCACGGGAGAGTAGCCGGTTGGCAGCAGCCTGGCCGGCCAGGTCGTCGATCTTCTCCGCGGCGGCCAGCGCGACCCGTTGGATGTCGAGCTGGTCCTGCCACAGGCCACGCGGCGCGACGAAGGTGGTCAACGCCCAGGCGATCTGCCAGGCGTACGCCTCGAACCCGTTCTCGGCGGCCTGCCGAACCATTCGAATCAGCACCCGGTGCTCCGCCGTGAACCAGGCGAGCGCGCCGCCGTGATCGGTCACCGGCCGCCTGGTGGGTCCGGGCAGCGGCGGAACCGGCTCGATCGGGGGCCACTGCGGCTGGAGCAGTAGCGCGGCCGGATAGGCGGCGTGCAGGTAGTGGTCGTACAGGCGCTGTCGGGCGGCCGCGTGTTCGTCGGCGCGCTCCGAGGACTCCGCGAGTTCGGCCGCATAGGCGCGTAGAAGATCGTGGAAGGCGTAGCGGCCAGGCGCGTGCTCGGCCAGCAGGTTGAGCCGGGTCAGCTCCCGCAGTCTCAACGTAACGGCTGCGGTCGGCGCGCCGGCGAGCGCCGCGGCCGCGGCGGCGGTCAGGTCCGGGCCCGGATGCAGCCCCAGCAGAGTGAACAGCCGCGCCGCGTCCTGCCCCAGGGCCAGGTACGACCAGGAGAAGACGCGCCGCACGTCACCGTCGGCCAACGCGTCCAGCCGGGCTTCGGTGGAGTGCAGTTCGGCGGCGATGGCGCCGAGCGGAAACGTGGGATGGGTGGCGACGCGTGCCGCCACTATCGACAGCGCCAGTGGAAGCCTGCCAGCGGCCTCGACGATGTGGTCCACCGCGGCCGGCTCGGAGGCAAGGCGGCTGGCCCCGATCCGACCGGCGAGCAGGCTCATCGACTCGTCCGCCGTGAGCACGTCCAGTGTCAACGGCGCCGCGCACTCGGCGGCGATCAGGCCACCGAGCCGGTCCCGGCTGGTGACCACGACCATGCAGCCGCCGGCACCGGGCAACAGGGCGCGAACCTGGGCGGAGTCGCGGGCGTTGTCGAGCACCACGAGCATCCGGCGAGAGGCCAGGAGGCTGCGGTAGAGGCCACTCCGGGCCTCCGTGCCAGCGGGTATCCGGGCGTGGGGCACGCCGAGCGCTTCGAGGAATTCGGACAGGGCGTCGAGCGGGGACACCACCCCGGCTTCGTCGTAACCCCGAAGGTTCACATACAGCTGGCCGTCGGGGAAACGGTCGGCAACCCGGTGCGCCCAGTGCAAGGCCAGGGCGGTCTTGCCAACTCCAGCCATGCCCGACACCGCGGATATGACCACGGTGGTCGACCTCTGCGCGTCGCCGTCCAGTAGCGCGTCGAGGCTGGCGAGCTCGGCGCTGCGGCCAACGAACTCCGGTACCGCGCGCGGTAGCTGCTCGGGGCGCAGGATGTGCGGCCCCGGCCTGTTCGACCCCGATGGCGGTTGCGCTGCCAATCCCGGTCGGTGATGCAGGATGTCGTCGTAGACCTTGATGAGTTCCGGCGTGGGATCGAGGCCGGTCTCCTCCGCCAGCGCCTGCCGAGCCTGCCGGAAGGCGTCCAATGCGCCGGCCACATCGCCGATGCGATACAGGCCCACCATCAGCTGGCCCCACGCCCGCTGCCGCAGCGGGTGCCGGTCGAGGAGGGTCCGCAGTCGGCGTACCACCTCGGCCGGCGCGCCGAGCGCCAGCACCGCCTCGGCGTAGTCCTCCTCGACGAGCAGCCGGCGCTCCTCGATCTGCGCCACCCGCCTGGCCAGAGCTGAACGCAGGGGCAGACCCGACAGCGGTGCCCCGCGCCAGATTCCCAGTGCGGCGGAGAGTTCGGCTTCGGCAAGGTCCATATCGGCGGCAGCGAGAGCGTCGCGCCCCCGGGCCGCCGCAGCGTCGAAAAGGTCCAGGTCCCGCTCGTCGGGGCCTACCCGGAGCCGGTAGCCGCCCGCCACCGCGGTGATCCCGTCCCAGGACGCCCCGTCGCTGAGCGACTGCCGCAGCCCGCGCACGTAGGTGCGGAGGTTCGCAGCAGCCGACACCGGCTCTTCGTCGCCCCAGAGCATCAAGGCCAACTCGTTGGTGCCGACGACCTCGTTCGGGCGCAACAGCAGGGTGGCCAGCAGGAGACGCTGCTTCACCGAGCCCAGCGGAACCAGCCGGCCCTCGCGGTACACCCGGATCGGGCCGAGGATCTCGAAACGCAACCGGGCACCTCACAGATGGGCGCTGCAATCCGTCTCCAGACGCACCGCGCCTGGGATGACGGGGCGGGCGGGTGACCTGTACGCCAATTGTGCGGCGGATGTACCGGCCCCACCTTACCGTTCAACCGTCCCATCGCCCATCGAAGTATCCACCTCTGTCCAAGCAAGGAGATGCATGTCTTCGCTCCGCTCCATCCGCCGCGTGCTCCGTAGGGCTGCGGTCCCCGCAGTCGGCGCGGCGTTGGCCATCGGCATCAACGTCACCCTCGCCACGCCGGCTGTGGCCAGCGGCTCCTACTCGGGCAGGGCGTACGTCTACGGCACCGGTGCGGTATCTGACGATTTCGATGACGAGGGCGTCGTCAACGTCGGAACGCACCGCAGCTCGAACGTCACCTGTCTGTGGCAGACCATTCTCTGGGCAAATGGTTACCTGCCCTCGTCCGGGGTCGATGGCATCTTCGGCGACCAGACCGATGCCGCAACGAGGAATTTCCAGCGGGACAAGAGCCTCGGCGCGGACGGCTCCGCTGGCCGGAACAGCTGGACGAAGGCCGGCGACAGGCTCGTGCAGGACGACGACCAGAACGGGTGGCGGTACGTGGTGTACCGGGGGGCACGGGGCTCCAGGAGCGCGTACAGCGCGCACGAGTTCGTCTTGCAGCGCTCGCCCGACGGAAACTACCGGTTCTACCCGCCTCAGGGCGGCGGCCCCTACTGGGCCACCTACAACACCCGCACCTGCTGATCTCGAGGCTCCGTGAGCGTCTCCGGGGGCCGCTGGGCGTGTGCATCGTCTCGGTGGCCCCGGGAGGGTCGGTCAGGCTGGCGGGCAGCAGCGAAACCGCCCGTGAGCTGCTTACCGAGGTGCTCAGCTCGGCCTCCGCCGGGACGGCCCGCACCCGGCCGGCATAGGGTGGATCTCGTGACTGACATGACCTATCGCCGGCTGGGCGACTCCGGGCTCGTGGTGTCCGTGGTCGGCATCGGCTGCAACAATTTCGGCCGCAAGCTCGACCTCGACGGCACCCGGGCGGTGGTGGACGCCGCGCTGGACGCCGGGATCACCCTCTTCGACACCGCCGACATCTACGGCGATCCGCAGGGCAGCTCCGAGGAGCTGCTCGGGCAGGCACTCAAGGGCCGCCGGGACGACGTGGTGCTGGCCACCAAGTTCGGCATGGACATGAACGGCCTCAACGGGCCGGACTACGGGGCGCGGGGCGCGCGGCGCTACATCGCCCGTGCAGTGGAGGCGTCGCTGCGCCGGCTCGGCACCGACCACATCGACCTGTACCAGATGCACGAGCCGGACCCGGGCACCCCGATCGACGAGACCCTGGCCGCCCTGGACGACCTGGTCCGCGACGGCAAGGTGCGTTACCTGGGCAACTCCAACTTCGCCGGCTGGCAGATCGCCGACGCGGACTGGGTCGCCTCGTCCAACGGCCGGGCCCGCTTCATCAGCGCGCAGAACCACTACAGCCTCGTGGAGCGCTCGGTGGAGGCCGAGGTGATCCCGGCGTGCGAGCGGTTCGGCCTCGGCATGCTGCCGTTCTTCCCGCTTGCCAACGGCCTGCTCACCGGCAAGTACAAGCGCAGTGAGCAGCCCCCGGCCGGCAGTCGGCTCTCCGGCGGTGGCCGGTACGCGGAGCGGCTCGCCGCGGCCGACTGGGACACCATCGAGGCGATCGAGGCGTACGCGGCCGAGCGGGGTCTGAGCATGCTCCAGGTGGCGATCGGTGGGCTGGCCGCCCAGCCGGCGGTGACCTCGGTGATCGCCGGTGCCACCACGCCCGAGCAGGTACGCGCCAACGCCGCCGCCGGCACCTGGGAGCCCAGCGACGACGACCTGGCGGCGCTGCGCGCCATCCTCTGAGCGGCTCGGGCTGGCGCGGTTCGGCGCGACCGGCGCGGCGCCTTGATCCACTCGTGTTCCTGAAAGTCGGGGTGACCTGGGGCCGGGGAATGCGCGGTTTCATGAGAGTCGAGTCGATCATGCCGGTCGCTGCGGCTAGGTGACGCCAGTACGGGCTGGCGGTGACCGACCAACCCCGGGTTGGTGGGTGAGATGACGATGGGCCGGGCCGCTGGTTGCGGCCCGGCCCGTTTCGTCGTCAGTGTTGGTCAGTCGACCGCTCCGGCGAGATCGTCGTGGTCAGCCGGTGCGGCGGCGAGATCGTCTTCGTCAGTCGGTGCGGCGGCGGCCGAACAGCATGGCCACCCCCATCGCCGCGGCGACGAGGACCAGACCGGCTGCCGCGAACGGCCACCAGCGGGCGCCCGCCCCGCCTGCCCCGTCCGTTGGCTTCGTCACCGCGACCGGCTCGGGCGCCGGCGGTGACTGCGCCGCCCGGGCCTGCACCGTGGCGGTGGCCTTGCCCGGCAACGGGGCGGGGGAGTTCACCGTCACCTTCCAGGTGCCGGTGGAGAGCACCGGGCCGCTGCTGTAGAAGCCGTGCCCCTCGGGCTGCGGTTCCAACTGCACCGGCCCGACCTTCTGCCCGTCGGGGCCGGTGGCGGTGAGGACCAGCCGCACCACCTGTTCGAGCCGCCGGCCATCGGTGTAGCTGGCCTGGATGGTGACGCCCTGAGCGCCGTCGCCGGCCACCGTGAGCTTGAGCTTGTCGGCCTGCGCCGCCCGGGCCGCCAGAACGGCCCGCACCGCCTGGGCCGTCTGGGCCGTCTGGGCCGTCTGGGCCGCTTGGGCCGCCTGTGCGGCCGGGGCGGCGGCGAACAGGGTCAGGGCCAGTCCGACGGACCCGGCGGCCAACACCTTGCGGATACCCGTCACGGACATCCCCTCCCTACCGATGAGGGAGGCCCCTCCCCGACGCCGCAGCGCCGGGGAGGGGCCTCGTCGGATCAGAGCTGGCGACCGGGTGCCAGCCGGGTGGCGTCGCCACCGAGCCGTCCGGTGCCCTTGACCGAGTCGCCGTCGTTCGCCTTGACCCCGGCCTTGCTGGCCGCGCCGCCGAGCCGAACGATCATGGCGTCGGCGTCCCGGATCAGGACGTCCCGGACCTCCGCCTCGGGCACCAGGGTGGTGTCAGAGGCGAGCGTCCGGAACGCGGTCAGCTGCCGTACGGCCGCCTTGTCGTCGCCGGCCGCCTCGGACGCCCGCACAGCGTCGAGCTTGTTCGACAGCTGCTTGTGCGCCTTGGTCGAGAGCCGCCCCGTCGCCTTGAACCGGTCCAGCAGACTCTGCATGTCCCGGAACGAGGTGGTGACGAAGAACCGGACCGTCGAGGTGGTCTTGTTGCCCGCCTTGTCGGTCGCGGTCACGGTCAGCTCGTGCAGGCCGAGCGACAGGTCGTACATGGCCTGCAGCGTGCCGCTGGCGTACGCCTGGCCGTCGAGCTGGCCGACCACGCTGGCGATGCCCGAGGTCGGGTCGACGGCCTGCCAGGCAACCCGGACGTCCTGGCTGTCACCGTAGAGCTGACCGTCGGCGAGACCGGACACCAGCAGTGTCGGCTTGGTGCCGTCGATGCGCAGCACCGCCGACTTCAGCGTCTCGACGTTGCCCGCCTTGTCCGTCGAGCGGAACAGCAGCTCGTGCTGCCCGTCGCCGGTCACCTCGACCGGAGCCGAGTACGGCGTCCACGCGCCACCGTCCAGCGACCACTCCACCGTCTTCACGCCGGAACCGGCGTCGGTCGAGGTCAGCACGACCGGGATGGTCCCGTTGTGCCAACCGGCGTCGTTCGCCGGAGCGAACGTCGCCGAGGTCACCGGCGCGGTGGCGTCGATCTTGACCGAGACGGTCTTGGTCGCCTCCACGTTGCCGGCCTTGTCCGTCGAGCGGAACCGGAGTTCGTGCTCGCCGTCCCCGCTGACCGCCACCGGAGCGGTGTACGCCGTCCAGGTGGTGGCCCCGTCCAGCTGGTACTCGGTGCTGGCGAGCCCGCTACCGCCGGCCTCGTCGGCGCCGGTGAGCGTGATCGTCACCGGTCCGGTGTACCACCCGTCGGTCGGGGTGCCGGAAACCGCCGCGGTGGTCACCGGCGCGGTCTCGTCGGCCACCTCCGTGCTGAGCCGGAAGTAGTCGAACGAGGCGGTCTTCGACGCCGTCTGGTTGGCGCCGAGGGTGAACAGCCCCACCTTCGGGGTGGCACCCACAGCGGTGTTGGTCAGCGCCTCCAACGCGGTCCAGGCCGTCCCGTCCGCCGAGTACGACGCGGTGAACGTGTCGCCGACGCGCGCCAACCGCAGGTGCCAGACGGCGCTGGTCAGGTTGGTCACCTCCGGCTGCGGGTTCTGCACCGTACCGGCGATCTCGCTGCGGAACTCGATCCGCCGCGTCACCGCCGAGCCGGCCTGGTTGTCCGCGATGAAGTCGAACTTCAGGTAGTTGTCGTCGTCGGCCTGCACGAGCAGACCGGCCTGCTGGTACTGCTCGTTCAGCAGGCTGCCGTCGACCTTCGTCTCCAGGGTCCAGTCGCCCGACGGCGCGGTCTGGAGGATGAAGTTCTTCGGCCCGGTGTTGTCGGTGCCGTAGATGTCACCGTTGGGCACGTCGATACGCAACGCGCCACCGGTGACCCGGTAACCGGTCGGGTCCTCCCGCAGGATCGCGTCCCACCGGCACTTGTCCAGCGTGGTGCCGTTGAACTCGTCCGACGGGTCGACCGGCCCGGCCGGGGCGTCCGGCGTCACCTGGAACGAGTCGAAGGCCGCGTCGACAACCGGTGCCTCGGTGCCACCGTTGAGCGCGAAGACCCCGATCCGCGGGTTGGTGATGCCGGCGAGCGCGGCCGAACGGCCGACCGGGGTGAACGTCTGGCCGTCGCTCGAAACGGACGCGGTCAGGTTCGTCCCGTCGCTGGTGACCCGCAGGTACACGGTGTCACCCGCCGGTGCGTTGGTGGCGTCGGCAGACTCGTTGCGCGGCGTGCCCGCCGTCTCCCGGATGAACTCCACCCGCCGGCTGCCGTTGTACAGCAGGTCCACCTTGGCGTAGTTGTCGTCGTCGCCGTACACCAGCAGGCCGGCCTGCTGGTAGTTGGCCGTCACCGGCAGAGTGACCTTGGTGGTCATCTCCCACGCGCCGGTCGGAGCCGGCTGGAGCACCAGGTTGGTGGCGTCGTTGCGTGCACCGTAGAGGTCACCCACGGCGGTGGGCAGCCGCAGTGCGCCGCCACTGAGGGAGTAGAGCTGGTTCTCCCGGATCACGCTGGTCCAGCGGTCCTTGTCGAGCGTGTTGCCGTTGAAGTCGTCCGAACGCGCCCCGAAGCAGGACGTGTCCGGCGCGTCGACCCGCACCGGCACCGTGGCGTACGACTTGGCGCCCTTGCTGTCGGTCACCGTGAGGGTGGCCGTGAAGGTGCCCGCGCTGGTGTAGGTGTGGCTGGCGTCCAGGGTGGTCGCCGTACCGCCGTCACCGAAGTCCCAGGCGTACGTCAGCGGGGTGTCGCCCTCGGCGTCGGTGGCCGTGCCGTCGAAGGCGACGGTGACCGGTGCGGTGCCGGTGGCCGGGGTGGCCGTGGCGCTGACCACCGGCGGCGCGTTCTCGGTGACACCGCGGCCGACGAAGTCCATCCAGTTGACGTTGAACAGCGAACCAGTGCCGCCGTTCGGGTCGCGGGCCAGGAAGTACAGCGAGCCGCTCGCGGCGCCGGTGACCGGTGCGCTCACGTCCGTGTACGTCTGCCACGCGCCGGTCGCCGGCACGGTGGCAGTGGCGACCACCGGTCCGTCGACCGCACCGGCGCGAACCTCGATCCGACCGCCAGCGGCGGCGGAGGCGGCCCGGAACCGGATCTCGGTGATGTTGGTCAGGTCCGCCGGGGCGAGCGACCACCAGTCGCCGTCCTCGATGAACGCGATGTTCTGACCGCCGCCGGCGGTGTCGGCGCCGGTTTCCCGCTGCACGCCGGCGTCGCCGCCGCCGGTGCTCACCGGAGCGCGCCCGGTCGCGGTGAAGAACTCGGCCTGCTTGCGCTTGGGCTGCAACACCTCGATCACCCGACCGGTGAGCGGGCTGGCGCCGCCGGCACCACCGTCGTCGGTGTAGGTGGCCTCGAAGACCGCGAAGACGTTCGCCTCGGCGCCATGCCCGGAGGCGAGCGACGTCTGGACGGTGCCGGTGCAGCCGGTGTGCTGCTCCAACGGGTGGGCGTGCTCGTCGTGACCCAGGAGCACCTGGAGGTTCACCCGGTCACAGTCGATCTCCCCGTCCTCCGGGTCGGTCACCTTGATCGTGTATCGGACCTGGTCGCCCCAGTCGAAGAACCCGCCGTCCGGCGGGAACTCGATGGTCACCGTCGGGGACGTGTTGCCCACGGTGACCGGCACGTTGGCCACCGCGGTACGGCCCTTGGGGTTGGTGACGGTGAGCTGGGCGGTGTAGTTGCCCGCCGTGGCGTACGTGTGGGTCGGGTTCGCCTCGGTGGAGGTCTGCCCGTCACCGAAGGCCCAGGCGTAGCTGAGCGTGCCACCGTCCGGGTCCCGGGATCCGGCGCTGGAGAAGGTCACCGTCAACGGCGCCGCACCCGAGGTCGGGGTGGCGGACGCCGCAGCGATCGGTGCGCGGTCCCCGGCGGTGTAGTCGATCCGGTAGACGCCCGAGTTGTCGTTGTTGCCGCCGAAGCCGCTGCCCCACTCGATCAGGTACAACGCGCCGTCGGGGCCGAACTCGAAGTCCATCGGCCGGATCATGCTCATGCCGGTGAGCAGCTGGTTGATGTCCACCAGCGACTTGCCGTCGGGGGTCAGCTGCATGGTGTACATCTTGTTCTGGTTCCACTCGCCGAGCAGTGCCTTGCCGTCGTAGTACGCCGGCCACTTGCGGGTGGAGTTGAGGTCGGCGTCGTAGCGGTAGACGGGGCCGCCCATCGGTGCGCCACCGCCGCCGATCTCCGGGTAACGCGCGTCACCGGCGTACCCGTAGTCGACGGTCGCGGGGACGACCGGCGGGAGGTTGGTCAGGCCGGTGTTGTTGGGCGAGTTGTTCACCGGCGCGGCGCAGTCGAACTTCGCGCCGCTCGGGCCGGACGGGAACGTGTAGTCGTTGTACGCCTCGTTCGTCCCGGTGCAGTACGGCCAGCCGTAGTTGCCGGGGGTCACGATGTTCCACTCGACCAGGCCCCGAGGGCCGCGGTTCGGGTTGTCGGAGTTGGCGTCCGGCCCGTAGTCCGCGACGTACAAGGTGTTGGTCTTCGGGTCGGTGCCGATCCGGAACGGGTTGCGGAAGCCCATCGCGTAGATCTCGGGACGGGTCTTCTCGGTTCCCGGCGCGAACAGGTTGCCGGCCGGAACGGTGTACGTCCCGTCGTCCTCCGGGTGGATCCGGATCACCTTGCCGCGCAGGTCGTTCGTGTTGGCGGAGGTGCGCTGCGCGTCATAGTCCTGGCGGCCGGCCCGCTCGTCGATCGGCGAGTACGAGTTCGACTCGAACGGGTTGGTGTTGTCGCCGGTGGCCAGGTACAGGTTGCCCTCGCCGTCGAAGGTCATGCTGCCGCCGGCGTGGCAGCAGGTGTTGCGTTGGGTGTCGACCCGCAGCACCTGCTTCTCGCTGGCCGGGTCGATGGTGTCACCGGTCACCGTGAAGCGGGACAGCAGGTTGCGGGTGACCCCGTCGTTCGGGGCGTAGTACAGGTACACCCACTTGTTGGTGGCGAAGTCCGGGTCGAGCCGGATGCCGATCAGGCCGTCCTCGTTGCCGGTGAAGACGTCCAGGTCGACGGCGGTGACGGTGTTGCCGGTGTCCGGCTTGATGATCTGCACCCGACCGTCGCGCTCGATGTAGAAGACCCGCCCGTCGGGGGCGATGTCCAGCTCCATCGGGTTGCTGGTGTTGCTGTCCAGGGAGATCTTCTCGAAGTTGGAGGTCTTCGAGGCGCCACAGTCGGCGCCCACCACACCGGCGGCGGTCTGGATGCCGCCGAGCAGGTGGGAGAGGAAGCCAGGCTCGGCGTACGACTCCCGGGTGTGTCCGCCTCCGGTGTACCAGGAGCGGCCGCCGTCGAAGTCCTGACACCAGGCGATCGGGTGGTCGGCACCCATCGCGCCGGCACCGGCGGTGTAGCTCTTCTCGTCGAGGCTGGCCAGCACGTGGACGTCCGGCCGAGGGTTGGTCTGGTAGTTGTACCACTCGTCGAAGCGGGACCAGCGGTCCGGCAGTTCCGCAGTGGACGGGTGGGCGTGGTCCTCGACCTTGACCGTGGCCTGCTGGTTCTGCGGGTGGTTGGCGAAGTACGCGCCGACGAGGTCGCCGTACCAGGCCCAGCTGTACTCGGTGTCCGACGCGGCGTGGATGCCGACGTAGCCACCGCCGGCCTGCACGTAGCGCTCGAACGCCGCCTGCTGCTCGGCGTTGAGCACGTCACCGGTGGTGGAGAGCCAGATCACCGCCTTGTACTTCGCCAGGTTGGCGTCGTTGAATGCCGCGCCGTCCTCGGAGTTGTCAACGGTGAATCCGTTGGCGGCGCCGAGCTGTTGGATGGCGGCAATGCCGGTGGGGATGGAGTCGTGCCGGAAGCCGGCGGTCTTGGAGAAGATCAGGACGGAGTAGGGATCGGCTGCGGCCTTTGGCGCCTTTGGCGCCACCTGGCTGACCGGGGCTGCGGCTTTCGCATCCCGTGGGGGGACCTGGGCGGCCGCCTGGGCGGGCGTGCCGAACAGGGTGGTCGAGGCCATGGCCAGGGAGATCAGGGTTGCGGTGATGGGTACGCGGGCACGACGAGAACGGGACACGCCGCCTCCTGTGTCGTAGTGACAGAGCTCGCGGGAGTCGGCTCGCCGAAGGCCGTCCCTGATGGAGCCGGTGGTGACGCCGTGCCAGGGTGCCCCCACCGACATTTTGTCGAATCGCTGAACAAATTAATTCGGCTGGCTCGATGTCGGGCAAGATGCGGGCGGGTAACGGTTCTGCAACGGCAGGCGACATTCCGAACAGGACCGCATGAAGTGCCCCATGGATCTTGATCGTTCTGTTGTGGTCCGGCCCGCCGGCCGCCGCCGACCCGGCGCCTTGGCAGGCCGGCGGATCTGTCGTACGGTGACACGCAAGTAACCCACGGGAGCCCGGTGTACCGGGCTGAGAGGGGGGCTGACAGCCCCCGACCGTCGAACCTGATCCGGGTAATGCCGGCGCAGGGAGGAGCGTTGCCGTGCCGTCCCTGGGACGATTGCATCTCATCACGGACACCCGACCCGGGTGTGACCCACTCGCCGTGGTCCGGGCCGCCCTCAGCGCGGCCCGTGCCGAGCTGGTGGTGCAGGTCCGGGTGGAGGATTCCGCCACCGACCGCGAGGCGTACGACCTGGCCCGACGGGTGCTGACGCTCTGCACCTCGTACGGGGCGTCCTGCCTGGTCAACGACCGGTTGCACGTGGCGCTGGCGGTCGGCGCCGCCGGTGGCCACGTCGGCGCCGACGACCTGCCGGTCGCCGCCGCCCGCCGGGTGCTCGGCCCCACCGGCGTGCTGGGCGCCACCGCCCGCGCGCCGGGCCCCGCCGGCGAGGCCGTCGCGGCGGGAGCCACCTACCTCGGCGTCGGACCGTGCCACACCACCAGCACCAAGACCGGTCTGCCGGATCCCATCGGGCCCGCCGGCGTACGTGCCGTCGTCGACGCCGTCGACGTGCCGGTCATCGCGATCGGTGGAGTGACCGCCGCCCGGGTGCCGGCGCTGCGGGCCGCCGGGGCGTACGGGGTGGCGGTGGTCGGTGCCGTCTCCGCCGCCGCCGACCCGGCACGGGCGACCGCCGCGCTGATCGAGGCTCTGACGTGCTGACCGGCCGGTCCCCGTCAGCGCCGTCGAGCGACCGGGTCCGGCCGGACGTGGCAGTGGTGGGGGCGGGGCCGATCGGGCTGGCGATCGCCTGGCGCTGCGCCGCGCGGGGGCTGCGGGTGGCGGTGCACGATCCCGCACCCGGCTCGGGGGCGTCGTCGGTGGCCGCCGGCATGCTCTCCCCGGTCGCCGAGGCGTACTTCGGCGAACGGCAGCTGACCGCGTTGCTGGTGGCGTCCGCCGCCCGCTGGCCGGCGTTCGCCGCCGAGCTGACCGAGACGACCGGAGTCGGGATCGGCTACCGGACCGAGGGCACAGTGATGGTCGGGCTCACCGGCGACGACCTGGCCGAGGCGCGCCGGCTCTGGGCGTACCAGCAGGGGTTGGGCCTGCCGGTGACGCCGCTGCGCCCCAGCGAGCTGCGCGACCGCGAGCCGGCGCTCGCCCCGCGGGTGCGCGGCGGCGCGCTCGCGCCCACCGACCACCAGGTTGACCCTCGGCTGCTGGTGCCGGCGCTGCGCACGGCCGCGCAGCGGGCCGGCGTGGTGCTCGTGCCACAACCGGTCCGACGGCTGTCCGATCTGGACGCCGGTGTCACGGTGGTCGCCGCCGGCTGTGGGGCCGCCGCGCTCACCGGCCTGCCCGTGCGGCCGGTGAAGGGTCAGATCCTCCGGCTTCGCGCGCCCGACGGCCTCGCGCCGGGCTTCCGGCACGTGATCCGGGGGTACGCCGACGGCGAGCACGTCTACCTGGTGCCCCGCGCCGACGGTGAGGTGGTGCTCGGCGCGACGGTCGAGGAGCGGTCGGACACCACTGTCACCGCCGGCGCGGTGCAGCGGCTGCTGCGCGCCGGGGTCGACCTGCTGCCCGAACTGGCCGAGTACGACCTGGTCGAGGCGGTCGCCGGGCTGCGCCCGGGCACCCCGGACAACGCGCCGATCCTCGGCCCGCTGCCCGACCGGCCGGACGTGCTGGCCGCCACCGGGCATCACCGGCACGGCATCGTGCTCACCCCGATCACCGCCGACCTGATCGCCGACCTGGTGCTCGGCGGCGGACCCGACCCACTGCTCACGCCCTTGCGGGCGGACCGCTTCGGTCCGACCGGTGCCGTCGTGGGCGGACCTGAACCGACGATGGAGGGGAACCCGTGGAGTTGACGGTGAACGGGGCCGGGCGCAGCGTTCCCGCCGGCGCGTCAGTGGCGGACCTGGTCGGCGACATCGTGCCGCACCCACGGGGGGTGGCGGTCGCGGTTAACGGCGAGGTGGTGCCGCGCACCGGCTGGCCGGCCCGGGCGCTGCGCGACGGTGACCGGGTCGAGGTGCTCACCGCGGCGCAGGGCGGGTGAGCGGCGTGCCATTCGAGCTGGGTGGGGAGACCTTCACCTCACGGTTGATCCTCGGCACCGGCGGCGCCGCGAACTTGCACGTGTTGGAGCAGGCGATCCGGGCGTCCGGGACCGAGCTGGTCACCCTGGCGTTGCGGCGGGTGGGCACCGCGCCGGGCTCCACCGGTGGCCTGCTGGAACTGCTGGACCGGTGCGGCGTACGCCTGCTGCCCAACACCGCCGGCTGCCACACCGCGACCGAGGCGGTGAAGGTGGCCCGGCTGGCCCGGGACGCGTTCGACACCAACTGGGTCAAGCTGGAGGTGATCGGCGACGAGCGGACGCTCCTGCCCGACGGGGTGGAACTGCTCCGCGCCGCCGAGGAGTTGGTCGCCGACGGCTTCACCGTTCTGCCGTACACCAGCGACGACCCGGTGCTCGCCCGCCGCCTCGCCGACGTGGGCTGCGCCGCGGTGATGCCGGCCGGCTCGCCGATCGGTTCGGGGCTCGGCGTCGGCAACCCGCACCACATCCGGCTCATCCGGCAGGGTGTCGACGTGCCGGTGATCCTCGACGCTGGCATCGGCACCGCGTCCGACGCGGCGCTGGCGATGGAGCTGGGCTGTGACGGGGTGCTGCTGGCGAGTGCCGTCACCCGGGCCGCCGACCCGGTGGCGATGGCCACGGCGATGCGGTACGCGGTCGAGGCGGGCCGGCTGGCCGCCGGGGCCGGCCGGATCGAGCGCCGTTTCCACGCGCTCGCCTCCACCCCCGACGAGGGAAGACCCGAGCTGTGACAGCGCCGTCCGGGGTCGTCGTGTTGACCGATCGGCTCGTCGCACGGGGCGGGCTCGACCGGGTCGTGGCCGCGGCGGCGGCCGGGGGAGTGCGCTGGGTGGTACTGCGGGAGAAGGACCTGCCCCGTGCCGAACGTGCCGCCCTCGCCACCGACCTGCGGGCGATCCTCGCCGACGTCGGCGGAACCCTCGTCGTGGCCGGCCCGGACCCGCTCGGCGGCGACGCCGTGCACCTGCCCGCCGCCGGCCCGTACCCGCCGCCACCCCACCAACTGGTCGGTCGCTCCTGCCACAACCAGACCGAGCTGACCCGCCTCACCACCGAGCACTACGCCACCGTCTCCCCGGTCCACCCCACAAGGACAAAACCGGGTTACGGCCCACCCCTGGGACCGGACGGCCTGCAAAGGCTGGTCGAGGTCAGCAACGTGCCCGTGCTGGCACTGGGCGGCATCGAAACCCCAGACCAGGTAACCGCCTGCGTCCAAGCGGGAGCCGCCGGAGTAGCGGTGCTGGGCGCACTCATGCGATCCCCAGACCCCACCGAAACAGCCACCACCCTCACCAGAGCCTTCCAAGAGGCGGTCACCCCGGAGCTGACCCAAACCCGGCACGGGGTCACCCCTGAGCTGGCCCAAGCCCGGCGCGGGGTCACCCGGGCCTCCACGTCAGGGCTGCGGCCGACCGTGCCCACGCAGGGATCAAGCCTGACCGCCCGGAGTGGGCACGGTCGGCCGCAGCCCCAAGCAGCAACCAACCACGACCCGCCACACCCCCAAACCAGAAACTCAGGAAAATGACCCCGAGCACGATCCTCACCATCGCCGGCTCGGACTCCGGCGGCGGTGCCGGCATCCAGGCCGACCTGAAGGTCTTCGCCGCGCTGGGCGCGTACGGCGCCAGCGTCCTCACGGCGGTCACCGCGCAGAACACCCGGGGTGTCGACGCGGTACTGCCGCTGCCTCCGCGCACTGTCACCGAGCAGTTGGACAGCGTGCTCACCGATTTCACCGTCGCCGCGGTGAAGACGGGGATGCTCGGCACCCCGGCGATCGCTGACGTGGTGGCCGAGGCGGCCCGGGACGGCCGCTTGCCGCAACTCGTCGTCGATCCGGTGCTGGTCGCCACGAGTGGTCACCGGCTCGGCGTGGTGGGCGCGGTGGAGCGGCTGTTGCCGTACGCCCGGGTGGCGACCCCGAACTGCGCGGAGGCGGCGGCGATCACCGGACGTCCGGTGGACGACGTGGCCGCGATGGTCGTGGCCGCCGAGGCTCTGGCGGCCGGCGGCCCGGAGTACGTGGTGGTCACGGGCGGTGACCTCGACGGGGGCGAGGCGGTCGACGTGCTGCACGGCGCGGGGGTCACCACAGTGTTGCGCGGGCCCCGGGTGAGCACCCGGCACACCCACGGCACGGGGTGTTCGTTCTCCGCGGCCATCGCGGTGCGGCTCGGTCGGGGCGACGCGGTGCCGGTCGCCGTGAGGGCCGCCAAGGAGTACGTGCTCCGTGCGCTGACCGGCGCGCGGGGCTGGGAGCTGGGCGCGGGGCGCGGGCCGCTGAACCACTTCGGCTGGTCCGCCTGATCACCAGGAGGCTGTCATGCACGCACGAGGCAAGGTGTACGTCGAGGGTTCGCGGCCGGATGTCCGGGTGCCGTTCGCGGAGGTGGGGTTGACCGGGGATCTGCCACCGGTGCGGCTCTACGACACGTCGGGTCCTGGTTCGGACCCGGAGGTGGGGCTGCCGCCGTTGCGGGGGCCGTGGATCGCCGAGCGGGGTGATGTGGCGCCGGTACGGGGGCCGGGCACCCCGCTGGCCGGTGTGGACGGTCGCCGGCCGACGCAGCTCGCGTACGCGCGGGCCGGTGTGGTGACGCCGGAGATGGAGTTCGTGGCGATCCGGGAGAACGTCGACCCGGAACTCGTTCGGTCCGAGATCGCCGCCGGACGGGCGGTGCTCCCGCTCAACGTCAACCACCCGGAGTGCGAGCCGGCGATCATCGGAAAGGCGTTCCTGGTCAAGGTGAACGCCAACATCGGCACCTCGGCGGTCAGCTCGTCGGTTGCCGAGGAGGTGGAGAAGCTGACCTGGGCCACCCGCTGGGGCGCGGACACCGTGATGGACCTGTCCACCGGCAAGCGCATCCACGAGACCCGGGAGGCGATCGTGCGGAACTCCCCGGTGCCGATCGGAACCGTGCCGATCTACCAGGCGTTGGAGAAGGTCGGCGGCGACCCGGTGAAGTTGAACTGGGAGGTGTTCCGGGAGACCGTGATCGAGCAGGCCGAGCAGGGCGTGGACTACATGACTGTGCACGCCGGTGTGCTCCTGCCGTACGTACCGCTGGCCGTGAACCGGGTGACCGGGATCGTGTCCCGTGGCGGTTCGATCATGGCCGCGTGGTGCCTGGCACATCACGAGGAGAACTTCCTCTACACCTACTTCGAGGAGTTGTGCGCGCTGCTCGCGAAGTACGACGTGACGTTCTCCCTCGGCGACGGGTTGCGCCCAGGCTCCATCGCCGACGCCAACGACGAGGCGCAGTTCGCCGAGCTGCGTACCCTCGGCGAGCTGACGAAGGTCGCCTGGGAGCACGACGTCCAGGTGATGATCGAGGGCCCCGGTCACGTACCGATGCACAAGATCAAGGAGAACGTGGACCTTCAGCAGGAGTGGTGCCACGAGGCGCCCTTCTACACGCTCGGTCCGTTGACCACCGACATCGCGCCGGCGTACGACCACATCACCTCGGCGATCGGCGCCGCGATGATCGGCATGTTCGGCACCGCGATGCTCTGCTACGTCACGCCGAAGGAGCACCTCGGCCTGCCGGACCGGGACGACGTGAAGGCGGGCGTGATCGCGTACAAGATCGCGGCCCACGCGGCGGACCTGGCCAAGGGGCATCCCGGCGCGCAGGCCTGGGACGACGCCCTGTCGAAGGCGCGGTTCGAGTTCCGCTGGGAGGACCAGTTCAACCTCTCGCTGGACCCGGAGACGGCCCGCTCGTACCACGACGCGACCCTGCCCGCCGAGCCGGCGAAGACCGCGCACTTCTGCTCGATGTGTGGCCCGAAGTTCTGCTCCATGAAGATCACCCAAGAGCTCAAGGAGTACGCGGCGCGCGGCATGAAGGACAAGTCGGACGAGTTCATCTCCGGCGGTAGCCGGGTCTACCTCCCGCTCGCCTGACCTGCCCACCGGGCCGGGCCGTCAGTGGTCCGGTGCGCGGGGTGCCGTGGGTTGATCGACTCGGGTTCATAAATGTCGGGTCGTCCGGGTGACTGTGTCAGCCCGGAGTCAATGAACCCGAGTCGATCAGTCAGTCGCGGTGGTGTCGGCCGCTGGAGCGCAACGACCGGCGGCCGTTCTCCCGCTCGGGCTCGTTGTCCGACACCGGCTTGCTCAGCCCGGCGACCCAGTCGACGAATTCCTCGTCCTGGGTGGCCAGCGGCTCGGCCGCGTCCGACGCCTTCGGGCCCTCCTCGTCGGCACGGGACCGGTTCCGGCGGAACAGCCCACCGAGTCGTCCCCGCCGGGAGGGTTGCTCCGCCACCTGGCCTGGCGTCGGGGCTGCCGACGTGGCGTCGGAACCAGCCAAATCGCCGGTGCCGCTGTCGGTGGCACCGGTGGGCGCGCCCACCGCCCCCGGCAACTCCGTCGGCTTCGGGTGCTCGGCCGCGACTGTCGGCTCGCCGGTTCCGGTCGAGGTCGTCCGCGCCGACGAGCTGTCCTGCGGTCCCGTCGACCTGGCGCGCCGGGAGGTGTCGAACGCGTTCCAGGTGCCGGCCCGGCTCAGATCCGGCAACGGTGCCCGATGCCGGGGCCTGGGCGTCGGCTCGGTCGGCTCGTCGGACCCCCTGGACCCGTCGGACTCCGTCGTCCCGGGCTCGGCGGCCTGCGGTGGCACCGTCCACGTCGAGGTGACCGGCCAGGCCGACGGCTCGGGCGTCCAGCGGTCCGTGTCCGGGTCATCGGCGGCGGTGGCCCCGAACAATCCGACGGCGGGAACCTCGGTGGCAGTCCCGGCGCTGTCGGTGTCCCCGGCGATCACCGAGTCGCTGGTCGGGCCGGCCGGTGCTGTCGAGCTGCCCGTGCCGGTCTTCCGAACGCGTGGGGAGGCGGTGGCCTCCGCAGCAGAGTCGCCGGTCGTTGCCGGTGCTCGCGTCGCGTCAGCTGCGGTCGGTGCGTGTGTGGTCCCGGCGGCGGTGGCCGGTGTCCCGGCGGTCTCGGTTGCCGTGGCTGGTGACTCGGGGTCGGCCGGCAGCGGCGTCGTGTCAGCTCCGGCGGTCGTCGAGGTGGCCGGCGTTCGCTTCGAACCGGTGACCGGTGCTCGCCGCCCGCCGGTAGCGGTGCTGCGGGGTGCTGCCGTGCCGGCGTCAGCAGCCGAGCTGTCCTCGGACGTCGCGCTCGACCGCTCAGCCGGGCTCCCCTGGCCGGGCACCGGAGTGGCGGTGGCCGCGTCGGAACCGACGCTGTCGGCGGACCGGCCCGGCCCGGTCCCCCTCGTGGCGCGGCCGGTGGCCGTCCCGTCGCTGCTCGTCTCGGAGGTGGCCGTCTCGGAGGTGGCCGTTCCGGGAGTGGCCGTCGTGTCGGTAGGGGATGTGCCGTCAGCCACGGCGATGGCATCCGGGTCGGTCTTCGGCTTGCGGGTTCGCCGCGGCTTGATCGTCTGCGACGGCTCAGGCGTGTCCGTGCTGGTCGTGTCCGTGCTGGTCGTGTCCGTGCCGGATGCGGCGCTGCTGGTCGGCGTGGCGGCACTGGCGTCGGTGCTGGCCGAGGGCCCGGTCGCGGCCGGGACGTCATCGTGGCGCGCCGAGGGCGTCTGCGTCGCGGCGGCGAGTTCACCGGTCGGCGCGGTCAGCCAGGCAGCGGACGGAGGAGCGGCGGGAGTCGGGCCGTGCTGGCCGCTCGCTGTGGTCCCCGGCCAGTCCCAGTGGGCCGGGACGGTGCGTATGCCCTCGGGGCCGCCCGCCGGCGACGGGCCGGCGACGACGCCCGGCTGTGCCCCGGTGGACAGTTCGGCGTTGGCCGACTCCGGGTCGGCGCGCTCGGCGGCGTCCCGATCGTTCGCCGACGCGGCGTCGGGCAGCGCCGGGCCGGCGGGCAGTGGGCGCAGGATGGCGGTGGGCTTGATCGCCTGCGGACCGGCGGTACGGGTGCCCGCCGGCCAGCGCAGCAGCGCGGCGGCGGCCGCGCCGAGTGCTCCGGCGAGAATCGCGATCAACGAGCCGTAGTAGGGGGTGGCCTGGTAGCGGTCCACCGCGTCACCCGGACCGGCGGTCAGGTAGGCGAACGCCACCAGCACCGGACCGGCCACTCCGGTGGCCCCGCTGACCAGTGGGGCCTGGCCGCGCCAGCGAGCCAGTCCGGCGGTCGCCGCGCCGGCCAACAGCGCCACGGTGGGCAGCAGGAGCAGCGCCAACCGCTGGGCGGCAGCGTCGCCGAGCCAACTCGGCTCCAGCACGCCGAGCCGGACGGTCGGCAGCGGGCCGACAGTGCCGAGCGACGGTAGGACGGAGATGAGCGCCAGCAGCCAGACCGCGCCGGCCACTGCCGTCATGTTCCAGCCCAGCTCGGGCCGGAACAGGACCGCGATCGCCGCGCCCGCCCCGATCACCGCGCCGACCATGGCGCAGATACCCACCGCCCAGACCGGGTCGACGGAGATCAGCTCTGCGGCGCGGGCGGGCTGCATGCAGAGCGGGGCGATGACGGTTGCGCCGAGCGCCGCCGCGCCGCCGACCGCCAACTGCCGGCCGGTGCTGGCCGCCGGAACGTCGCGGCGGGCGAGGCGTCCGGTCAGGACGGCACCGGCCACAGCGGCGTTCGCCGCGAACCACCCCACCCAGACGAGCTGGGCCGGCCACTGGTTGACTGTCGTACCGGTGAATGCGCCGGTCAGGCGGACGATGCCGAAACCGTACGCGACGCCGAGCTGGCCGGCTCCGGCCAGCACGCTCACCCCGAGCGCCGTGAGCAGCAGTTTGCCCCAGGTCCGAAAGGCCATGTCCGGCACGTTACGCACCTGGTACACCCGATAGCCAACGGCGCGCCGCGCGGCACGCCGGTGGCCATCGGCGGGTCTACTTGAGTTCGACCAGCCGGGCCAGGTAAGTCGTATCCCCGACATTGGTCAGCATGTGCACCGCGCCCGGGTCCCGGTAGACCACCCCGCCGGTGGGCTCATCGGCGTCGATCCGGGTGCCGTCGACGGTCTGTACGACGTTCTTGGCGCCCTCGATCGCCACCACCAGGTAGGGGTGGTCGTGCCGGTGCAGCGGTTGCCGCTCGCCCGGCTCGAGGCGGATGTGCCAGACCCGGACCCGGTCGTTCTCGTACACGATCTCCTGACCCACCGGTCCGAGTTCGGTTCCGTCGATCACGTCGGTCATCGTGCTCCGTCCAGTTGGGGCAGCACCTCGGCGGCGATCAGCTCAAGGTGGTCGAGATCATCGAAGTCGATCAGGCGCAGGTGGACCCGCGTGGTGCCGATGGCGGCGAACTCATTGATCCGTTGCGCGAGTTGCGCGGGGGAGCCGACCACCGGGTCCTCCGGAGGCAGCGCGCTCTTCTCGTGCAGCGGCGCGGCCCGACGCTGGGCCTCCGCGTCGGTCCGGCCGATGGCGACGACGATGCCGGCGGAGAGCACCAACGGGTCGCGCCCGGACTCCGCCCGTCCGGTGCGCTCACACGCCTCGCGCACCCGGTCGTACGCCTCGGCGGTGACGGCCACGGATTTGAACGGCATGTTGAACTCGTCGGCGTACCGGGCGGCCAGTTCGGGTGTGCGCTTGGGGCCGCGCCCGCCCACGATGATCGGCGGGCCGGGCACCTGCACCGGCTTGGGCAGCGCGGGAGCGTCCACCAGCCGGTAGTGGTCGCCGGTGAAGGTGTACGTCTGGCCGGGCGGGGTGCCCCACAACCCGGTGATCACCTCCAGCTGCTCGGCGAGCCGGTCGAAGCGCTCGCCCACAGCCGGGAACGGGATGCCGTACGAGGTGTGCTCGCGCTCGTACCAGCCGGCGCCGATGCCCAGGTCGACCCGGCCGCCGCTCATCTGGTCGACCTGCGCGACCATCACCGCGAGCGGGCCGGGCAGGCGGAACGTGGCCGACGTCACCAGGGTGCCGAGCCGGATCCGCTCGGTTTCCCGGGCCAGGGCGGCGAGGGTCAGCCAGGCGTCCGTCGGGCCGGGCAGGCCCGGGTCCGCGCCCATCGACTGGTAGTGATCGGCGCGGAGGAAACCCTCGTAGCCGCAGGCCTCAACCAGCCGGGCGAACCGGAGCTGGGTGTCGTAGCTGGCGCCACGGTTCGGCTCGGTGAAGACCGACACCCGCATGGTCAGTGTCCTTCCGCGCCGACGGAGGCCGGCTGCTCGCGTTCCATCAGCAGTTCGTGCAGGTCGGCGCTGACCTGGGCGACGTCGGCCAGGTGGGCGTTGCGGCCCAGGGTGCGGGGCCGGGGGATGGCCACCTCGACGACCTTGCGGATCCGGCCGGGACGAGGGCTCAGCACGACCACCCGGTCGGCGAGCAGCACCGCCTCGTCGATCGAGTGGGTGACGAAGACGATCGTCGGCTTGTTCTCCATGTGCACCCGCTGGAGTTCGCCGGAGAGTTCCTCACGGGTGAGCGCGTCCAGCGCGGAGAACGGCTCGTCCATCAGCATCACCCGGGGCTCGCCGATCAGCGACCGGCACAGTGACACCCGCTGCTGCATGCCGCCGGAGAGTTCGTGCGGCAGCCGCTTCTCGAAGCCGGCCAACCCGGCCACGTCGAGCAGTTGCCGGGCCCGTTCCCGGTGCTTGGCGCGGCTCCAGCCGAAGATCTCCACCGGCAGCAGGACGTTGTCCAGCACGGTGCGCCAGGGCAGCAGCGCCGGCTTCTGGAACAGCATGGCGATGTCCTGGCGCGGGCGGGTGATCGGCGTACCGGCGACGGTGATCTCACCGGCGCTCAGCGGGAGCAGGCCGGCGATCAGCCGCAGCAGGGTGGACTTGCCGCAGCCGGAGCGGCCGAGCACGGCGACGAACTCGCCTTCGGCGACGTCGAGGTCGATGCCGCGCAGCGCCTCCACCCGGCCGGACCGGCCCTCGAAGGTGCGGGACACCCCGGACAGTCGGATCATCTCCGCCGTACCTCCGCTGAGTCGAGGGTCAGGAATCCGACAAAGGCTAACCGCCGTGTCGAGGTATGGCACCGACTGGGGTGGTCGTCATGTTGTTTCCGTTCCGCAACCCGATACGCCTGGCGTCACAACTGTGGGTTTCTCGTACGCTGTGCCCGCGAAGAGTCCCCTCACGACGGCGGAGCCCGGCTTCCACCCCTCTCGCCGGCCCGTCATAACAACCCCCTCCGGTGGCCTGCCGGCCCCGGTCGGAAAGGACATGGTGCACTGATGAGAAGGCTGACCCGTACGGTCGCTACGGCCGCGCTGGCCACCGCCCTCGCCCTTGTCTCCGCCTGCAGCAGCGGGTCGGATTCGGCCGACGACGCCAAGGGCGGCGACAGCAAGGCGCTGGAGAAGGTGACCTACCTCACCTCGTTCGGCAACTTCGGCCGTGACTCCTACGCCTGGGTGGCGAAGGACAAGGGCTTCTTCAAGGAAGCCGGCTTCGACGTCGAGATCAAGGCCGGCCAGGGCACCGGCGGCGTGATCCAGACCGTCGTCGGCGGCCAGGCCGACTTCGGCCCGATCGACCTCACCGGCGGTCTGCTCCAGCTCGGCAACGGCCAGGCGAAGGACTTCACCGCGGTGGCCGCGATCCAGCAGCGCACCATGGCGGGCATCGCCACCGTCGAGGGCAAGAACATCAGCTCCCCGAAGGACCTGGAGGGCAAGAAGCTCGCCGACACCCCCGGGTCCGTGGTCCGTAACCTCTTCCCGACGTACGCCCGGCTCGCCGGTGTGGACGCGACCAAGGTCACCTGGGTCAACGGTGAGGCGCAGAACCTGATCGGCACGCTGGCCTCCGGCTCGGTGGACGGCATCGGTCAGTTCGTCGTCGGTCAGCCGACCATCGAGGCGGCGGCCAAGAAGAAGGCCGTCATGCTGCCGTACAGCAACGTGATGCAGGACCTCTACGGCAACGTGCTGATTACCTCCTCGAAGATCGCCAAGGAGAAGCCCGAGATGGTGAAGCGGTTCACCGCGGCGCTGCTCAAGGGCCTCGAGTACAGCCTCTCGAACTCCAAGGAGGCCGCCGACATCCTGAAGAAGAACGTCGACGCCACCAACCCGGTCTCCGCCGCCGCCGAGCTGGACCTGATGGCCGCGTACGTCCGGTCCGGCAACACCGGCACCGCGATCGGCACCCTGGACAGCGGCCGGGTCGCCAAGAGCATCGCCATCCTGCAGGGCGCCGGCGCGCTGAAGCAGAACATCACCCCCGAGCAGATCATCGACTTCAGCCTCGCGCCGAAGGCCTGATCGTCCGGCCGTCACCAGGGGGTACGTTCCGCCGATCCCGGTGGGGCGTACCCCCGACGCTCGTCGGCCCCCGGCGGGCCGTGGGATTTCGAGGAGGACAGAGATGACCGACGTCCGGTCAGCGGACCCGGCGGTGGCGGAAACCCCGCCTCCCAACGCCGGCCCCGAGGCGGGGCGCGCGGGTCGAGGCGCCGGCCTGCGCGCCGGGGCCGATGCGGTGCTGCCCGCGGTCGGCATCCTGACCGCGCTGGCGGCGTGGTGGCTGGTCGCCCGGCTGGAACTGGTTCACCCGGTCGCCCTGCCGCCGCCCGGCGACGTGCTCAACGCGTTCGTCGAGAAGCCCGTCCAGTTGTTGGAGCACACCTGGGACACCACGCTGGAGATCCTGACCGGCTTCGCCCTCTCGGTGGCCGCCGGTGTGCTGATCGGGCTCGCCCTGGCCAGCTCCCGCACTGTGGAGCGGATGTTCACCCCGCTGTTGGTCGCGGTGAACGCGGTGCCCAAGATCACGTTGGGCCCGCTGCTGGTGGTGGCGTTGGGCTGGGGCCAGAAGCCGATCCTGACCATGGTGTTCCTGCTCTGCTTCTTCCCGATCGTGCTCTCCACCGCGACCGGGCTGACCACCACGCCGGCCGACCTGGCCGAACTGGTGCGCTCCTGGAACGCCTCCCGCTGGCAGGCGTTCCGCAAGGTGCGCTTCCCGGCCGCGCTGCCGCAGATCTTCGTCGGGCTCAAGGTGGGTATGCCGCTGGCCGCTATCGGCGCGGTGATCGGTGAGTTCCAGGCCGGTGAGAGCGGCCTCGGCTACGTCATCACGCAGTACGCCGGCATCGGCGACGCCGCCACCGCCTGGGCGGCGATCATGCTGGTGGCGCTGGTGAGCATCCTGCTCTACTCGGCGCTCCTGCTGATCGAGCGATTCGCCCTGCCCTGGGTCCGAGAAACCACCAGCAGCCGCTAAGACAGACCCGCAACAGAAGAGATCAATCCCAGAAAACGCGAACGGGCCGGCCCCCATTGAGGAGGCCGGCCCGTTTCGTCGACGCTGCTGGCACCAGGAGTGTGGCCGACCGTGCCCGGCGGAGGGATCAAGCTTGACCGCCCGGAGCCGGGCACGGTCGGCCACACCCCACCCGGCACCCGACGAAAACCTGCCGGACCAGCGAGCTACACGAGGCCCAGAAGCGTTACCCCGCCAACCTCCAGCGACCATTGCGGGCGACAAGCGTGGTGAGCGCCTGCGGCATCAGGCCGCTGTGGTTGTCCGGAGTCATGCGGATCGGGCCGGACAGACCGTCCATCTGGGACGTTTCCAGCACGTCGCGAATGCCGTTGCGGTCGACCTTCCCGACCTCGCCGCCGGCGCGCAGTTCGGCGTCGGCGATGAGCTGGACGGCGTCCGCGGCGAACGACGAGGACCCGTTGTAGCCGCCGAAGCGTGCCGTGTAGTCCTGGAACCACTGCCGCCGCGCGGCCTTGGCCGGCGTGGTCGCGATCACGTCGTCGATCACCATCGTCTGCGTGAAGATCAGCGTGGCCTTCTCGGTCGCCTTGGCGGCCGCGCCGAGGAAGAGGTCCCCGGCCGCTCCCGCGTCGAAGTAGATCGACCCACGGAAGGTGGTCTGCTGGGCGCTGGCGGCGGCCAGGGTCGCCTGCTCCGGCGGGGTCCAGAAGACCATCGCGTCGGGCTTGCCCGAGGCGAGCTGCTGCACCTGTCGGCTGACGTCGGTGTCGGTGGTCTTGATCTTCTGCTGCTTGAGCGAGATGTTTGCCTTGTCCAGTTCGCTCTTGAGGGCGGTCGCGCCCTCAAGACCGTAGTCGTCGTCGCTGACCAGCATCCCCACCTTGCGGATGTTGTTGCGACGCAGTTCGGTGGTCAGCGCGGCGGCGCTGTCCGGGGCGTTGGGGCCCAGCTTGAACACGTAACGCCGTTCGGCGACCGGTGCGGCGATCGCGCCGGAAGCGGCTAGCGCAATGGTGGGAATCCGCTTCTCGTTGATGGTGCCGACCGCACCGACCGCACATTCGTTGCAGCCGCCCATGATGATGGCGCTGACCCGCGAATCGTTGCTGAAGTCGACGATGTTGCGAAGTGACTCGGCGGAGTCGGAACGGTTGTCCTTGACCGTCAGCTTGATCTCCCGGCCGTTCAGTGCTCCGGAGGAGTTCAACTGCTCGACCTTGAGTTCGAGGGCCCGCTGGTATGTCCGGCCAACAGTGGCTGCGGCGCCGGACAGTTCGAGATCAGCGGCGATCACGATCGGACTCGTGTCCTGCTCTGCCTCGCCGAACTGGCAGCCGGTGAGCGTGGTGGCCACTACGGCCGATGCGAGCGCCGCGATGGTCGCGGAGCGGATGGGGCTCAACTCAGTCCTCCAGGTGCGGGCGCGGGCGCTGCCCGGTCACCGCCGCTAATCCGTCCTCAGTGGAGGACGGGATCTTCTCTGCCGTACGGTGTGCGCGAAGCCTGCAAAACCTTGCCAATGGCCGGCGCTGTGGTCAAGCGCGGACCCCGGTGGCATTTTCGGGACGGCCATCCCACATGCTGGGGTAACGCAATGTTTGCAAAAGCTCACTTTGCATACACGCGTGACCACTCTGGAGTTACATGCCCTGTTCAGGGGCTTGCGGAAATGAAGGTATCAGTTGACCGGATCACGGGATGCGCTCCGTCCGACCGTTTCCTACCTCACTGCGGCTTCCCAAACACGATCATCTCTGATGAAATCGCGGCCGTGCCGCGCGTGGTCCCCTCCGCTTACGGCATGGCTCGGCGGCTCAGGCGGGGAAGAAACGACGGAGGCGATGTCGTGAGCACCGGACCGACGACCCTGCCCGCGCTCGGCGACAGCAGCCGGCGTGAACGCCGACGGATGCCGAGACTGCGCGACGCCCGGATCCGGTCCAAGCTGGCGCTGATTCTGGTCGTCCCGGTGGCGGCGGTGATCGCGCTGGCCACGGTCCGTCTGATCTCCGTCGGCGAGGGCGCGTTCGACGCCACCCGGGCCCGGTCACTGACCGCCCTCTCCATCGACGTCAGCGCCCTCACCCAGGATCTCCACGCCGAACGGATGGCCGCAGCCGCCTACCTGGCCACCCCGCAGCAGCCGGCCGACGCGTACAACCTGCGGGTCCGCCAGACGCAGCAGCAGGTGGACGAGTACCGCGCCGAGCGAGGCCGGATCGGCGACGTGCCGGCCGCCCTGCGGGACCGGTTGGCCGCCATCGACGACCACCTGGCCACTCTGGACGGCACCCGCCAGGAGGTGCTGGACCGCCGGCAGATGGCGGTCGCCGAGGCGGTGCTCCGCTACGGGGTCATCCTCACCGACCTGGTCTCGTACGGTGACGGCCTGGCCCAGTTGCCCGGCGACGAGAGCCTGGCGGACAGCCGCCGCGCCGTCGCCGCGTTCGCCCGCGCCAAGGCTTCCGTCGCCGAGGAAGAGGCGGTCGCCTTCACCGCGCTCACGGCCGGCCAGATCGACTCGGAGCAGTTCTCGTCCTTCGTGGCAACGTTGACCGGTCAGCAGGAGGCCCTGGTCGCCTTCTCGCTGGCCGCCGACCCGGTGCAGCGTGGCCTGGTCAACAGCACCGTCTCCGGCGATGCGGTCGGTCTGTCCGACCGGGTGGCCACCGACATCGCCCGTTCGGTCGGGCAGCGCCCGCTGGTCAGCGCGCAGGACGCCACTGCGGCCATCGGCGCCGTGAACGACCTGATGCGCTGGGCCGAGATCCAACTGCAGGACCGACTGCTCCAGCAGGCCGACCAGGCGCGCTCGGACGTCATCCGGCAGGCAGTGGTCGAGTCGGTCCTGGTGCTGCTGACCCTGATCATCGCCGTGTCGCTGGCCGTGGTGCTGGCCCGCTCGCTCAACCACTCGCTGCGCCGGCTGCGCGAGGGCGCCCTCTCGGTGGCCAACCACGACCTGCCCGACGCGGTGCAGCGGCTGCAGAACATGGGCAGCGTGGGTGACGGCGGGGTGGACGAGATCGTCCGCCAGGTCCGCGACCCCATCCAGCTCAACAGTCGCGACGAGGTCGGTCAGGTGGCGCTGGCCTTCAACGTCGTACACCGGGAGGCGGTGCGGGTCGCCGCCGAGCAGGCGGCACTGCGCACCAGCGTCTCGGCGATGTTCCTCAACCTGGCCCGCCGCAGTCAGACCCTGGTCGACCGGATGATCGGCGAGCTGGACGCGATCGAGCGCGGCGAGGAGGACCCGAAGCGGCTCGCGCAGCTCTTCGAACTGGACCACCTGGCCACTCGAATGCGCCGCAACGACGAGAACCTGCTGGTCCTGGCCGGCGCCGACTCCGCCGTACCGCGTCGTGACGACGCGTTGGTGGTGGACGTGCTGCGCGCCGCCCAGTCCGAGGTGGAGCTGTACAACCGCATCGAGTTCGGGACTGTGGACACCGACATCTCGGTGGCCGCGCACGCGGTCAACGACGTGGTGCGTCTCGTCGCCGAACTCCTCGACAACGCCACCCGGTTCTCACCGCCGAACACCACTGTGGTCGCCGACGGTCGTCGGATCCGCGACTACGTCCTGATCCAGATCGAGGACCGTGGGCTCGGCCTCACCGACGAGCAGCTCGACTCGCTCAACCGGCGGCTGGCCGCCCCGCCGAGCGTCGACGTCGCCGCGTTCCGGCTGATGGGTCTGGCCGTGGTAAGTCGGCTCGCCTCCCGCTACGGCATCCGGGTGGAGCTGCGCCGCAACGTCGAGGGCGGCACCGTCGCCCAGGTGACGCTGCCCGCCACCACCGTGGTGCTGCCCAGCAACCGGGGCCGTGAGCAGGTGCTCACCCGGCCCCGTCAGCCGATGGCCGTGGAGCAGACGCCGCTCACCCCGGTCGGTCACGCCGAGCAGTTCGCCGGTGCCGCCACGTCGGCGGCGACGCTGCCCGACCAGTGGCGGACCAGCACGCCGGCACCCGCCCAGTGGCAGTCACCGCTCGACTCGCGGGACACCACGCCGGCCGTGCAGGCGGGTGGCTACACCGGCCCGCGCTCGACCATGCCACCGGCACCCGCCGAGCCCGCACCGGCCGCTCCGGCACCCGCCGCCCCGCTCCCGCCGGCACGTCCGGCGTACGGCAACGGCGCGGGCACCTCGATGGGCAGCCCGACAGTGGCCTACCCGACGGTCGACCCGCTGCCTCGTCGGGGCGCCACCGCAGATGGCGCGGACGGGCGCGGCGGCCAGGGCCTCCCGGTCGGGCCGGTCGCCGGGCCGGGCGCGGTGGCACCACCGGCCGCACCGCCGGTGCCCGCCGTGCCGTCGGTGCCGGCCGCACCAGTCAGCAGTCGGCCCGACTTTCCCGCCGAAGCGCCGATCTTCCGGGAGATGGAAGCGGTCTGGTTCCGGTCGCACGGCGACGACGCCACAGCGATCTTCACCCGACCCAACTTCGACGAGCCGCCCGCACCCGCCGCCGCTGCCGACTCCGGCCTGCGCAGCGGCAACAGCGCGGCGTCCGTACCGGCCGCGCCGCCGGCCCGGCCGAAGCTGCCGACCCGTACCCCGGGCAGCTCCGAAGGCACGACCACGCCGGGCACCGGGAGCAACGGCGGCGCGACGATGGACGGGTTCGCCGCCCGGTCGTCGGCGCCCCCGTCGTACGCCCCGAACCCGAACCCGGCACCGGCCGGCCGGACGGCTCCGGCCGCGCCCGCTCCCGACCCGGAGGCCTGGCGTACGGCGGCCGACGAGGGCTGGTCGCGGGCAAGCCGGGCTGCCGAGCCGGCCCCCGCCGGGACCACCCGTTCCGGGTTGCCCAAGCGGGTGCCGCAGGCACAGCTCGTGCCGGGTGGCATCGAACCCAAGAGCGGCCGGGACCGCAGCCGGCGGACCCCGGATGAAGTACGTGGTCTGCTGTCGGCCTACCACCGCGGTGTGCAGCGCGGTCGCACGGCCGGAACGGACCTGAACAGCACCTCGACCAAGGAGAGCCGATGAACAGGCCAGCTGCCATGCAGGACATGGGTTGGCTGCTCACCAACTTCGCCGACAGCGTGGCGGGTATCGCCCACGTGGTGGCGGTGTCCGCAGACGGGCTGTTGCTCGCGTCCTCCCGGGACCTGCCGGCGGACCGGGCGGACCAGCTCGCTGCGATCACCTCCGGGGTGGTGAGCCTGACCGAGGGCGCGGCCCGGATGTTCAGCGCGGGCGGGGTGTTGCAGACAGTCATCGAGATGGACAGCGGGTACCTCTTCCTGATGTCGATCAGCGACGGCTCGTCGATGGCCGTGCTGGCCGCGCGCAGCTGCGACGTGGGTCAGGTGGGCTACGAGATGGCGTTGCTGGTCGAACGGGTGGGCGCCGCGCTGGTGCCGCTTCCGCGCGACGCGGTGCGCTCTTAATACCGGGGGGCGGCGCTCACTTCGAGCGTCGGACCAGGGACGAGAGGCGGCGCAGGCCGGCTCCGCAGGGGACGAGGAGGTGACCGGGAATGGACCAACGACGCGCTGACCCGCGCGGCGCGCTGGTGCGTCCGTACGCGGTCACCCGTGGTCGTACCGAGCCCCGGCAGGACATCGCCCTTGAGGCCGTCCTCACCGCCTCGCCCACCCAGGTCGCGGAGTCCCGCTTCGCCGGGCACGACAAGCACCGCATCGCCACGGTCTGCGAGGGCCGGGCACAGTCGCTGGCGGAGATCGCCGCGTACACCCGGATGCCGCTGGGCGTCGCCCGGGTGTTGGTCGCCGACATGGTGGCCGAGAGCCTGCTGACGTTACACACTGCTGCTCCCGCCGAGGGGTTCGAGGAGCGGATGGAACTGCTTGGAAGGGTGCTAAGTGGACTTCGCAGGCTATGACCCCGCAGGGGGGCGGCCGGGCCGGGGAATCGTATCCGCGAAGATCGTCGTCGCGGGCGGCTTCGGCGTCGGTAAGACGACACTGGTCGGGGCGATCTCCGAGATCACACCGCTGACCACCGAGGCGTTGATGACCGCGGCGGGTGTCGGCATCGACGACCCGTCCAAGGTGCCGGGCAAGGAGACCACCACGGTCGCCATGGACTTCGGCCGGATCACCATGGCCCAGGACCTGATCCTGTACCTCTTCGGTACACCGGGTCAGACGCGGTTCTGGTTCATGTGGGACGAGATCATCCGGGGTGCGGTGGGTGCCGCCGTGCTGGTGGACACCCGCCGGATCACCGACGCCTTCGCCCCGCTGGACTACTTCGAGAACCGCAACCTGCCGTACGTGGTGGCGCTGAACAAGTTCGACGGCGCCCCCCAGTACGAGGCGGAGGAGGTCCGCGAGGCGCTGGCCATCTCGCCGCAGGTGCCGCTGGTGATGACCGACGCCCGGCAGCGGGACTCGGTCAAGCAGGTGCTGGTGACGGTGGTCGAGCACGCCATGCTCCGGCTCCAGTCGGAGCACGGGCGGGGCTTCCCGACGCCGGTCGGCTGAACCATCGCGTCACGGCCGGCGCGTGACGGCCGGCCGTGACGCGGTCAGTCCACCCGCAGCCGGTAGCCGCGCTTGACCACGGTCTGCACCACGCGGGGCGCGCGCAGACCGGCCCGCAGGCGGGCGACGGCCATCTCCACGGCGTGCTCGTCAGCACCCCGGGGCAGGGTCCGCAGCAACGCAGTGCGGGACAGCACCCGGCCCGGTGACTGGGCCAGCGCCCGCAACACCGCCATCGGCGCGGGCGCGAGTGGCCGCAGCTCGCCGTCGATCACCGCGGCGTGGCCGCGCAACGTGAGCAGGTGCCCGGCGGCCTTGAACGTCACGGTCCGGCGGGGCAGCTCGTCGACGATGGTCCGCACCAGCGCGCCCAACCGGGCCCGACCCGGCGCGCTCACCGGCACCCCGCGTCGCAGCAGCGGCTCGGCGGTCACCGCGCCGACGCAACTGGCCAGCACATCACTGCGCAACGCGGACAGCACCGCGTCGGTGCGGTCCCCGGCGGCCCGCAGCAACGCCTCGGCCGCCGGCGCCGAGGTGAACGTCACCGCGTCCACCAGCCGGCCGGCGATCAGGTCGATCAACCGGTGCAGCGGCGCCGGGTCGGTCGGCGGTGCCCAGCGGTAGACCGGCACCTCGATGACGGTGGCGCCTGCCGCCTCCAGCGCGAGCGTGCACTCGGGTTGCCGCTCGCCGTGCAGCTGCATGGCGATCACCTGCCCGGCGACGCCGCGCCGACGCAGGTGGTCGACCACCTCGTCGCAGCTCTCCGAGGCCGGCGACCACTGGTCGTGCAGGCCTGCCGCCCGGATCGCGCCGCGTGCCTTCGGGCCGCGCGCCACCACGTACGAGCTGGCCAGTACGGAACGCAGCGGCTCGGCCAGCCCCCAACCCTCGGCCGCCTCCAGCCAGCCGCGCATGCCGATGCCGGTGTTGGCCATCAGGATGTCCGGCGGCTGGTCGAGGCAGGCGCGGGTCGCCTCGCGCAGCTCGGTGTCGTCGGACAGCGGCACGATCCGCAACGCCGGGGCGAGCACCACCCGGGCGCCCCGTCGTTCGAGCAGCGCGGCCAGTTCGTCGCGCCGCCGGTCGGCGGTCACCCCGATGGTGAAGCCCGCCAGTTCTTCCCGCATCAAGCCTCCTGTCGCAGCCGCACCTCGACCAGCCCGTTTCGGCAGCGCACGTCGTGTCGGGCCACCGCCACCCCGGGCAGGTCGAGGCAGTGCCCGCTGCGCAGGTCGTACACCTGCTTGTGCAGCGGTGAGGCGACCGTCGGCACCCCGCCGCGGCTGCCCACGATGCCCCGGGACAGCACGTACGCCCCGGAGACCGGATCGCGGTTGTCGATCGCGAACAGCCCGTCGGCGGTCCGGAAGAGGGCGATCTGCACCCCGTCGACCAGGGCGGCGACGCCCCGGTCCGGTTCCAACCGGTCGACGGGGCAGACGGTGGTCCAGGTGAGCGTGAGGGTCTGGGTCATCGCCGTACCTCCGGTAGGCCAAGGGTGACGGGTTGCGGACGGTGACCGCCGGGCGGACCGTCAGCGCGTACGGGAACGGGTTGGCCGCGTTCCCGGGTGAAGGTGATCGACGGGTCCGGCACGTCGGGGGCGTTGACGAAGGACGTGTAGCGGCGCAGCCGGTCCGGGTCGTCCAGGACGTCACGCCACTCGTCGGAGTACGACGACACGTGCCGGGCCATCGCCGCGTCCAGGTCGGCGCAGAGCCCGAGCGAGTCGTCCACGATAACCGCGCGCAGGTGGTCGAGGCCGCCGTCCATCGCCTCGATCCAGCCGGCGGTGCGTTGCAGCCGGTCGGCGGTGCGGATGTAATACATTAAAAATCTATCGATTAGTCGAATCAGGGTTTCTGTTGACAAATCGGTGGCGAACAGGTCGGCGTGCCGGGGCCGGAAGCCACCGTTGCCGCCGACGTAGAGGTTCCAACCGGTCTCGGTGGCGATGATGCCGAAGTCCTTGCTGCGGGCCTCGGCGCACTCGCGGGCGCAGCCGGAGACCGCCGACTTGAGCTTGTGTGGGGCGCGCAGCCCGCGATAGCGCAGCTCGAGCGCGACGGCCAACCCCACCGAGTCCTGCACCCCGTACCGGCACCACGTCTCACCCACGCAGGACTTCACGGTGCGCAGCGCCTTGCCGTACGCGTGCCCGGATTCGAAGCCGGCGTCCACCAGCCGCCGCCAGATCTGCGGCAACTGCTCCACCCGCGCCCCGAACAGGTCGATCCGCTGCCCACCGGTGATCTTCGTGTAGAGCTGGAAATCCCGGGCGACCTCGCCGATCACGATCAGCTTCTCCGGGGTGATCTCGCCGCCCGGTATCCGGGGCACCACCGAGTAGCTGCCGTCGCGTTGCAGGTTGGCCAGGAAGTGGTCGTTGGTGTCCTGCAACGACGCCTGCTCACCGTCGAGCACGTGCCCGTTGCCCAGCGAGGCGAGGATCGAGGCCACCACCGGCTTGCAGATGTCGCAGCCACGGCCCCGACCGTGCTCGGCGACCAGTCGGGAGAAGGTGCGGATGCCACGCACCCGGACGATCTCGAACAGCTCCCGCCGGCTGACGTCGAAGTGCTCGCAGAGCGCGCTGGACTGCGCCACCCCCGCCGCGTCCAGGAGCTGCTTCAGCATCGGCACGCAGGACCCGCAGCTCGTGCCCGCCCGGGTGCACGCCTTCAACGACGGTACGTCCGAACAGCCGCCGGCGATGGCGGCGTCCACGTCGCCCCGGGTCACCGCGTTGCAGGAGCAGACCTGCGCGGTGGCCGGCAGCGCCCCGGCGTCCGCGCCGCCGCCGTCGGGGGCGAGCAGCGCCAGCGGCGCGGCCGGCAGCGGGCCACCCACACTGGCGCGCAGCGTCGGGTACGCGCTGGCGTCGCCGACCAGCACCCCGCCGAGCAGGGTGTGCGCGTCGTCGGAGAGGACCAGCTTCGCGTAGACCCGGGTGGCCGGGTCGGTGAACGTGACGTCCAGGCAGCCCTCGGTGGCGCCGTGGGCGTCACCGAACGAGGCCACGTCCACGCCGAGCAGCTTGAGTTTGGTGGCGGTGTCCGCACCCGGGAAGGTCGCCGCGCCACCGACCAGCCGGTCGGCCACCACCTCGGCCGTCGCGTAGCCCGGCGCGACCAGACCGTGGCAGGTGCCGTCGACCGCCGCGCACTCGCCGACCGCCCAGATCCGCTCGTCGACGGTGCGGCAGGTCGCGTCGACGAGCACCCCGCCGCGCGGGCCCAACGGCAGACCGGCGTCGCGGGCCAACTGGTCCCGGGGCCGGATGCCGGCGGCCACCACCACCAGGTCGGCGTCGATGCTGCTGCCGTCGGAGAGTTCCAGGGTCGCGACGCCGCCGTCCGGGCCGGGACGGATCGCTGTGGTCGCCACCCCGAGATGGGTCCGTACGCCCAGGTCGTCGACGTACCGGCGGAGCATCGCGCCGCCGGCCTGGTCCACCTGCACCGGCATCAACCGGGGAGCGAACTCGACCACGTCGGTGCTCAGGCCGAGCAGCCGCAGGGCGTTCGCGGCCTCCAGACCGAGCAGGCCGCCCCCGATCACCGCGCCGACCCGCCGGCCCCGCGCGTACGCCCGGATCGCCGCCAGGTCGTCCAGGGTCCGGTAGACGAATACCCCGGGCAGCTCGGTGCCGGCCACCGGCGGCACGAACGGGTACGACCCGGTGGCCAGCACCAGCGCGTCGTAGCGGTATTCGCCGACGGCGGTGGTCACCACCTGGCGGTCCCGGTCGACGGCGGTGGCCGGTTCGCCGAGGCGCAGCCGCACCCCGTCGTCGGGTGTGTGCAGGTTGAGTTCGCTCTCGGTCACCCCGTCGAAGTACGCCGAGAGCCGCACCCGGTCGTACGCCGGGCGCCCCTCCTCGGCCAGCACCGTCACCCGCCAGTTGCCCTGGGGGTCGCGGGCGCGCAGCGCGTCCACGAACCGCTGCCCGACCATTCCGTTGCCGATGACGATCAGATCGCCGCCGCTCATCGCGTCACCTCCACCGATTCCGCCTGGCTCAGCCAGTCGACGATGCCGCTCACCGCGTCCCGGCATCCGCCGCAGCCGGTGCCGGCCCGGGTCGCGGCCACCACCGCATCGACAGTCCGGGCGCCGGAGCGCCAGCTTGTGACCAGTGCGCCCTTGCTCACCGTGTTGCACTGGCACACCGTGGCCGCGTCCGGCATCAGCGCCGGTGAGGCGGCCGGGGTCGCGCCGACCGCACCGAGCGCCCGGCCCAGCAGCAGCGCCCGCCGGTCGGTCGGCACCGGGTGGCCACGGTCGAAGAGTTGGATCACCGTCCCGACCGCCGGGTTGTCGCCGAGCAGGATCGCGCCGATCAACCGCTCGTCCCGGATCCGCAGCCGGGCGTACGTGCCCCGGGCCGGGTCGGCGAAGGTCAGCTCCTCGCCCGGCTCGCCACCGGCCGCGTCACCCATCGAGGCCAGGTCGATCCCGGCGGCCTTCAGCCGGGTCACCACCGGCCGGGGCCGGTAGCGGGCCAGCGGGTCGGTGCCGGTCAGCACGTCCGCGAGCACCTGGGCCTGCGCCCAGGCGGGCGCCACCAGCCCGGTGAGCACGCCGTCGTGCTCGGCGCAGTCGCCAATCGCGGAGATGGACCGGTCGCAGGTGCGGAGTCGGTCGTCCACCACCACGCCGCGCCGCACGGTCAGGCCGGCGGCCTGCGCGAGGGCGGTGTCCGGTCGTACGCCGCAGGAGAGCACCAGCAGGTCGGCGCGGATCGACCGGCCGTCGGCCAGGTCGAGGCGGACACCGTTGGCGTCCGCGGCCACGCCGGTGGCCGACACTCCCAATTGGACGGTGACGCCGAAACCGGCGAGTGTGCCGGCGAGGACCGCACCGGCCGCCGGGTCCAGTTGCCGTTCCATCAGGTGTTCTCTCGGGTGCACCACGGTGGTGGCCAGGCCCCGGGTGGCCAGCCCCCGGGCGGCCTCCAAGCCGAGGAGCCCGCCGCCGAGCACCAGCGCGCTGCGGGCGCCGTCCGCCGCGGCGAGGATCCGCCGGCAGTCGTCCAGGGTCCGGAAGGGGACCACCCGCTCCGGCAGGTTCTCCGGGTCGAGGCCGGGCAGCGACGGCACCACCGCGCGGGCGCCGGTGGCCAGCACCAGGTGGTCGTATCCGATCCGTTCGCCGTCGTCGGTGCGGACCTGCCGGGCGGACCGGTCGATGGCGGTCACCGGTACACCGCTGCGCAGGTCGACGCCGTGCCCGGCGGCTTCGGTCAGCTCCACGTCCGGCTCGCTGATCCGGCCGGCCAGCAGGGTGGAGAGCAGGATCCGGTTGTACGCGCGGTGCGGCTCGGCCCCGAGCACCGTGACCTTCCGGTCTCCCTCCCGGGCGTGCAACTCACCGGCGAGGCGCGCGCCCGCCATGCCGTTGCCGACGATGACCACCCGGGCGGTCATGCCTTCTCCACCCGGACGGCGCAGATCTTGAACTCGGGCATCCCGGAGATCGGGTCAACCGCGTCGTTGGTCACCGAGTTGGCGCGTTCCGCCCCCGCGTAGTGGAACGGGGCGAACACGGTGTCGGGTCGGATCCCGGCGCTGAGTCGGGCCGGGGCGCGGAACTCACCTCGGCGCGAGGTGACCCGCACCGGGTCGCCGTCGTCGATGCCCAACCGGGCGGCCAGGTCGGGGTGCAGTTCGACGAACGCCTCCGGGGCGGCGCGGCGCAGCGCGGCCACCCGTCGGGTCTGGGTTCCCGACTGGTACTGCGCGAGCACCCGGCCGGTGGTGAAGTGCAGCGGATACGTGGCGCAGACCTGCTCGGCGGCCGGCCGATGGTCGACGGGGTGGAAGCGGGCCCGGCCGTCCGGGGTGGCGAACCGGTCGACGAAGAGTCGTGGCGTGTCGGGCCCGTCCGCGGTCGGGCAGGGCCAGTAGACGCCGTCGTTCTCGTCGATCCGGTCCCAGCTGATGCCGGCGTAGTCGGCGGCCCCGCCAGCGGACGCGCGGCGCAGCTCGGCGAAGACGGTGGCCGGTGCGGCCGGGAACCGGGCCGCCGCGACGGCCGCCGGTCGCCCGTTGGCCGGTACCGCGCCGACCGGTTCGGCGTTCGCTGGTGGGGCGGCCGGTTGCGCGGTGGGTTCCTCGGCCACCGCCAGCCGTGCCGCCAGGTCGGCGATGATGGCGAGGTCGGTCCGGACGCCCGGCGGGGGTGGCCGTAGTGCGCGCCGCCGCAGCACCCGACCCTCCAGGTTGGTCATGGTGCCGTCCTCCTCGGCCCACTGCGCGGTGGGCAGCACCACGTCCGCCAACGCGGCCGTCTCGGAGAGCAGCATGTCGGCGACGACCAGAAGGTCCAGGTCGCGCAGGCGGCCCTCGATCCGGGCCGCCCGGGGTGCCGAGACCACCGGGTTGGACCCGAACACCAGCAACGCGCTCGGCCCGCCCGGAGTGCCCAGCGCGTCGAGCAGTTGGTAGGCCGGCACCCCAGGGCCGGGCAGCTCATCGGCCGGCACGCCCCAGACCGCGGCCACGTGATCCCGGGCCGCCGGGTCGTCGATCTTGCGGTAGCCGGGGAGCTGGTCGGCCTTCTGCCCGTGCTCCCGGCCGCCCTGACCGTTGCCCTGGCCGGTGAGGCAGCCGTACCCCGAACCGTCGCGGCCGGGCAGACCGAGGGCGAGGGCGAGATTGACGTACGCGGTGACGGTGTCCACGCCCTTGGCGTGCTGCTCGGCGCCGCGCGCGGTCAGGATGATCACCCGACCGCCGGTGCCCAGCGCACGGGCGGTCGCCTCCAGGTCGGCCACCGGCACCCCGGACAGCTGTTCCGCGCGGGCCGGCCACCAGGCGGCGACGCCGCGGCGGACCGCGTCGAATCCGGTGGTGCGCTCGGCCACGTACGCCCGGTCGACCCACCCCTCGGTGAGCGCGATGTGCAGCAGCGCGTTGGCCACCGCGAGGTCGGTGCCGGGCAGTGGTTGCAGGTGCAGGTCGGCCTGGCGGGCGGTGGCGGTGACCCGGGGGTCGACGACGATCAGCTTCCCGCCGTTGCCGCGCTGCTCGGTGAGCCACCGCACCAGCGGCGGCATGGTCTCCGCCGGGTTCGCCCCGACCAGCAGCAGCGTGTCGGCCCGGCCCAGGTCGGCGAGCGGGAACGGCAGCCCGCGGTCGATGCCGAAGGCCCGCATCCCGGCGGCTGCCGCCGAGGACATGCAGAACCGTCCGTTGTAGTCGATGTGCCGGGTACGCAGCCCGATCCGGGCGAACTTCCCCAACGCGTACGCCTTCTCGTTGGTCAGGCCGCCACCGCCGAAGACGGCGACAGCGTCCCGGCCGGCGTCGGCCTGGACGGCGCGGATGCCGGCGACCACCCGGTCGAGCGCGGTGTCCCAGCTTGCCGGGCGCAGTGTGTCGGTGCCCGGGTCGCGCACCAGCGGGGTGGTCAGTCGGTCCGGGTGGTCGAGCAGTTCGGCGGCCGTCCAGCCCTTCTGGCAGAGCCCGCCCCGATTGGTGGGGAACTGCCGCGGGTGGACCGTCACCCCGGTGTCGCCCTCGCGCAGCGTCATTCCGCACTGCAGTGCGCAGTACGGGCAGTGCGTCGCCACTTCCCGGGGCGTCAGCCCCGGTGGAGTTGCCGACCGTGCACCGTCTGTCATGTCGGGAAAGCGTGCCGTCGGGCGGTTTCCGGTCCGGGTCCCTTCTGTTTCGGTCCTGTCAAGTGGGGCTCACACCGCACACGGGCAGCGGGCGCGTTGGAGGGTGTGAGTCGAGCCTGTGGAGCTGAATCGCTTATGACATCAGCGGTTGACTCGTTTGCGGCATCAGCTCCACAGCGGCAGCGCACCTCAGCTGGCGGGGGACGGTCAGCGTCTCGCGGGGACGCTCAGCGCAGGTCGGCGCGGTGTGGTCGGCGGGTCAGGGTCAGCCAACCCGGGAATCGGGCGTCACCGGACCTCGCCTGGCGGGAGTGCCGGTGCGTGACGGACGGGTCGCCCGGACGAGCGTGTCCGGCCAGATCAGGCCCGCGGACATCACGAACAGGGACCGGCGCGCGACCGCGGCACCCTTCGCGGACAGTTCGTAACCGTCGAGCCACAGCCACCCGTCGTACGTCGGCCAGTCGAGAACGCGGATCACGCGGACGAAGATCGGGCGCGTGAACTGCACGCTCGCCCCACGGGTCAGGTGTAAGAGGTCACCCGGGCATGGCTTCCTCGGTCTGGGCCCCGGTGTGGGCCTGGGTCTGGGTCTCCGATCCGGCGGCTCGTCCGGCACGGTGCTCTCCCCTGGTGGTCGCACCCTCGACCCCAGGGAGTCGGGGTCATTCGCGTGCCCGGGTCCGTGATCGACTCGCGTTCTTTGAAACCGGGCCATCCTTCACGCCCGGATAAGCCGACTTCATGGAACACGAGTGGATCAACTGTTCGCTGGGCCGCAGCGCTTATAATGTGGGAAACTTGTCTCAAATCATGGGAGACTGCGATGAGCGTGACGGACGTCTTCGACGCGGTGGCCGGCACCTACGACGAGGCGCGCAGGCGGCTGGTGCCCTGCTTCGACGCCTTCTACGGCACCGCCGTCCAGGTGGCCGCGCCGCCGCTGCGCGCCGCGCTCGCCGCCGGTCGTACCCCCGAAGTGCTGGATCTGGGCGCGGGCACCGGGCTGCTCTCCCTGCTACTCGCCGCCGCGGTGCCCGGAGTCCGGCTGACCCTGGTGGACGCCGCGCCGGCGATGCTCGCCCGCGCCACCGACCAGTTGGACGCGCGGTCCGTGTCGCACCGAACGGTCCACGCCGACCTGGCCGACCCGCTGCCGGCCGGCCGGTACGACGCGGTGGTCAGCGCCCTGGCGATCCATCACCTGGACGACGCCGGCAAGCGCGCGCTCTACCGGCGGGCCGCCGGTGTCCTGGTGCCCGGCGGGGTGTTCGTCAACGCCGAACAGGTGGCCGGCCCGACCCCGGAGCTGGACCGGCGTTACGACGAGGTGTGGACGGCCCGGATCACCGAGCTGGGGTCGTCGCCCGAGGAGATCGCCGCCGCCCGGGAACGGATGAGCCACGACCGTCCGGCGACCGTGGCCGACCAGTGCCGGTGGCTCACCGAGGCGGGCCTGGTCGACGTCGACTGCTACTTCAAGGAGTGGCGTTTCGCGGTGTTCGGCGGCCGGGCCGGGTGAGCTTCGGCGGAATGTGCCTTTCGTCGCCCGGGGGCGAGCCGGTGAGTGCCGGGATGACTGTCGGTCACACCGGTGGGTAATCTGCTCGGCATGACTGCCAAGGTGACTCTCTCGTTCACGGACGAGACGATCGAGGAGGCGCGGCGGTTCGCCAAGCGCGAAGGGCTGTCGCTCTCCGCGTGGATGGACCAGGCCGCCCGGGAGAAGGCGCTGCGCGAGGTCTTCACCGCGCACGCCGCCGCCGTGGGCCGCGCCAGCCTGGACCTGGAGTCCGCCGCCCTCGCCGACGCCCGCGAGGTGGGCATGGTCAACGACCTGTTCTCCGACGGACGGCCGCGTGCTGCGTAGGGGTGAGATCTGGCGCATCGAGGGCGCCCGGGAACGCCTCGGCCTGGTGATCAGTTCGGACGTCTACAACTCCACAGACGTACCCATCGTGATCGTCGTCGAGGTGGTCGAGGAGTCGCTGCTGCGGGACTCGCCGCTCGCCGTGCCGATGGGCCGGTACGTGGTGATGCCCGACCGGATCTCCTCACCCATGAAGAAGTGGTTCACCGGGTGCGTGGACGTCGCCGACGCCGACACCATGCTCCGGGTCGGCCGCGCGCTGCGCATTCTCCAACAGCTCTGAGCACGTGGCCCGGGTGCCGTGCTCACCATCGCCGCCGGCCCGTGGTGCGATCCCCGTTTCCGGCCCGACCCGCGACGGGCACTGCCAGGTAACCCGGCGTTCCTAGCGTTTCCCCTCGTCACATCGACGAGGAGGAGCCGCCGTGAGCACGCTCACCAGCACCGCAGTCACCGCCGAGCCGCCCGCCGTCACCGGTCGCCGGCAACCGCTGCACGACTGGCGCCCTGAGGACCCGGACTTCTGGCAGGCCACCGGCGCGCCGATCGCCCGACGCAACCTCTGGGTCTCGATCTTCGCGGAGCACATCGGCTTCTCGGTGTGGAGCCTCTGGTCGGTCACCGTGCTCTTCCTCGGCCCCGCGTACGGCATCGATCCGGCCGGGAAGTTCCTGCTCACCGCCGTGCCGGCCGCACTGGGCGCGGTGCTGCGGCTGCCGTACACGCTGGCGGTGGCCCGCTTTGGCGGCCGGCGCTGGACGATCATCAGCGCACTGCTGTTGCTGGTGCCGGCGGTGCCGATGACGGTGCTGCTGGAACCCGGGGTGTCCTACTCCACGCTGATGGTGCTCGCCTGCCTCACCGGGGTCGGCGGCGGCAACTTCGCCTCCTCGATGGCGAACATCAACCTGTTCTACCCGCAGCGACTCAAGGGGCGGGCGCTCGGGCTCAACGCCGGCGGCGGCAACCTGGGCGTACCCGCTGTGCAACTGGTCGGCCTGGCGGTCCTCGCCACCGCGGGCGCCGCGTACCCCCGGTTGGTGCCCGCTGTCTACCTGCCGCTGATCGTTCTGGCCGCGCTGGCGGCGGCCCGCTGGTTGGACACCGTGCCCGGGGCGCGCAACGAGCCGGGGGCGTTGCGCGAGGCTGCTCGCGACCCGCACACCTGGGTGATGTCGCTGCTCTACATCGGCACCTTCGGCTCGTTCATCGGCTTCGGTTTCGCCTTCGGTCAGGTGCTCCAGCTCCAGTTCGCCGAGCGGTTCCCCACCCCGGTCGACGCCGCCTGGCTGACCTTCCTGGGCCCGCTGATCGGCTCGCTGATCCGGCCGCTGGGCGGGCACCTCGCCGACCGGTTGGGCGGCGCCCGGGTGACCTTCTGGAACTTCGTGGCGATGGCGGCCGGCGCGAGCACCGTGCTGTACGCCGCCCGGGAGCGCTCGTTCGGGCTCTACCTGGCGGGCTTCCTCGCCCTCTTCGTCTTCTCCGGCATCGGCAACGGCTCCACCTACAAGATGATCCCGGCGATCTTCCGGGCCCGGGCGGCGGACGCGGTGGCCAGCGGTCAGCGTGATCAGGAGGCGGCCGCGCGGTGGGCCCGAAGGATGACCGGCGCGTTGATCGGCATCGCGGGCGCGATCGGGGCCTCCGGTGGCGTGCTGGTCAACATCGCGTTCCGCCAGTCGTTCCTCAGCTCGGGCAACGCCGACGCCGCCTACCTGGCCTTCATCGGCTGGTACGCGTTGTGCTTCGCGGCCACCTGGGTCGTCTACCGTCGGCCGAGGGCCGGCCGTCTCGCCAACGTGTGAGCTGAGCCACCCTCGGCGCGTCACCGTGCGGGACCGTACCCCCGTTTTGACCTGCGGACGGGGCGCCGGGTATCGTTGCCTGCTGTTGTACGACATCCAGAAGCGTGCCCCATCAGGTACGCTTGGTCGTTCGTGCGCGCTGGTCCGGCCTGCTAACTCTGGTCACCTCGGCGCGCGACCCCAGACCGACGACGAGACAAGGTAGACCTGTGCGTACGTACAGCCCGAAGCCGGGTGAGATCGAGCGTCAGTGGCACGTCATCGACGCCTCTGATGTCGTGCTGGGCCGCCTGGCCACCCACGCCGCCACGTTGCTGCGTGGTAAGCACAAGCCGACTTTCGCGCCGCACGTCGACACGGGCGACTTTGTCGTCATCGTGAACGCGGGCAAGGTTGCGTTGACCGGCAACAAGCGCCAGACCAAGGTCGCTTACCGCCACTCCGGTTACCCGGGTGGTCTGAAGCAGGTCGGCTACGACGAGCTGCTGACCAAGCGTCCCGAGCGGGCCATCGAGCTGGCGGTGAAGGGGATGCTCCCGCACAACAAGCTCGGCCGTCAGCTGATCAAGAAGCTGAAGGTCTACGCCGGTGCCGAGCACCCGCACCTCGCGCAGCAGCCGGTGCCGTTCGAGATCAAGCAGATCGCGCAGTGAGCGCGGGCGAAGGAAGCAGCATGACCGACATCATCGAGACCGAGGTCGCCCCGGAAGCCCCCGAGGCCACCGAGGCGCCGGCGCCCGTTGCCCGCGCGCCTCGTGGTGACCGGCCGATCCAGACCGTGGGCCGCCGCAAGGAGGCCATCGTCCGGGTCCGCATCGTCCCGGGCACCGGCAAGATCACCTGCAACGGTCGCGACCTTGAGGCGTACTTCCCGAGCAAGGTGCACCAGCAGCTCATCAAGGACCCGCTGGTCACCGCCGAGAAGCCCGAGCAGTTCGACGTCATCGCCAACCTGCGTGGCGGCGGCACCACCGGCCAGGCCGGTGCGCTGCGGCTGGCCATCGCCCGCGCGCTGATCGTCAACGAGCCGGACGACCGCCCGGCCCTGAAGAAGGCCGGCTTCCTCACCCGTGACGCCCGGGTCAAGGAGAGCAAGAAGTACGGCCTCAAGAAGGCCCGTAAGGCTCCCCAGTACTCGAAGCGCTGATCTTTCCCAGCGCGTTGTACTTCTGACGGACGGCCGGTCCGCCTCCCCCTCGTCGAGGGAGGCGGGTCGGCCGTTCCGCTTTCTCCTCACAGGCAGTGCTCATTCGGAGGTTGGCGGGTATGGGTCGGTTGTTCGGCACGGACGGCGTACGCGGGCGGGCGAACGCGGATCTCACCCCGGAGTTGGCGCTGGCGGTGGCGGTGGCCGCCGCGCACACACTCGCCGAGACGGACCGCAGCCACCCGCCGCTCGCCGTCGTCGGCCGGGACACCCGCGCCAGCGGAGAGATGCTGGAGGCCGCCGTGGTGGCCGGGCTGACCAGCGCCGGCGCCAACGTCGTCCGGGTCGGTGTGCTGCCCACCCCCGCGGTGGCGTTCCTCACCGCCGAGGCCAAGGCCGACCTGGGCGTGATGCTCTCCGCGTCCCACAACCCGATGCCGGACAACGGCATCAAGCTCTTCGCCGCCGGCGGGCACAAGTTGCCCGACGAGATCGAGATGCGGATCGAGGCGGCCGTCGAGACGAACGCCACCACCGCCTGGGACCGGCCGATCGGTGCCGGCGTCGGCCGTGTGCACGACCTGCTCGACGGTGCCGACCACTACGTCCAGCACCTGGTGGGCACCGTGGGGCACCGGCTCGACGGGATCAAGGTCGTGGTCGACTGCGCCAACGGCGCCGCCGCCGAGGTCGCCCCGGTCGCCTACCGGGAGGCCGGCGCCGAGGTCATCGCCATCTACGCCGAGCCCGACGGCCTGAACATCAACGACGACTGTGGCTCCAACCACATCGAGGCGCTGCGCGCCGCAGTGGTCGAGCACGGCGCCCACCTGGGCATCGCCCACGACGGCGACGCGGATCGCTGCCTGGCGGTCACCGCCGACGGTGACGAGGTGGACGGCGACCAGGTCATGGCGATCCTCGCGCTGGCCATGCGGGACGCCGGCACGCTCACCCAGGACACCCTGGTGGCCACCGTGATGAGCAACCTCGGGCTGCGCCTCGCGATGTCCGCGCAGGGCATCCGCCTGATCGAGACCAAGGTCGGCGACCGGTACGTGCTGGAGGAGCTGCGCGCCTCCGGGCTGGCGCTCGGCGGTGAGCAGAGCGGCCACATCGTCATGCCCGCACACGCCACCACCGGCGACGGGGTGCTCACCGGCCTGCACCTGATGGCTCGGATGGCGGCCACCGGTCAGTCCCTCGCCGAGCTGGCCTCGGTGGTCACCAAGCTGCCCCAGGTGCTGATCAACGTCCCGGTCGGCGACCGGACCATCGGTGCAGCCGCGCCAGCCGTCCGCGCCGAGGTCGAGCGGGCCGAGGCGGAGCTGGGGGAGACCGGTCGGGTGCTGCTGCGCCCGTCGGGCACCGAGCCGCTGGTCCGGGTGATGGTCGAGGCGGCCACCGAGGCGACCGCCCGGGCGGTCGCCGAGCGGATCGCCGAACTGGTCCGCACCGCGAGCCCGGTCGCCTGAGGCCACCTCCGGGCGGCCTCACAACCGCAGTTGGGTCGCCCGCCCGTACGTGTCGGCGGGGTCCTCACCGTCGGTGAGGTCGAGGTCCTCGGTGACGCGTCCGTCGGTCAGCCGGACCAGCCGGTCACAGCGGGCCGCGATGGCCTGCTCGTGGGTGGCCAGCAGGATCGTCATGCCGTGCCGGTCACGGAGGTCGAGCAGCAGGTCGAGGATCTGCCCACCGGTGGTCGAGTCGAGGTTGCCGGTGGGCTCGTCGGCCAACAGCAGGCCCGGCGCGCCCATCAGGGCCCGGGCGATGGCGACCCGTTGCTGCTGGCCACCGGAGAGCTGCGCGGGCAGGGCGCGCTCCCGCCCGGCCAGGCCCACCGCGTCGAGCAGTTCGCGGGCCCGCGCCGCGTGATCGGTCCGGCCCCGACGGGGGAGGACCGGCGCGATCACGTTGTCCAGCACGGTGAGCGCGGGCAGCAGGTGATAGCGCTGGAACACGAACCCGACCCGTTGCCGGTAACGGGCCAGTGCGGTACGGCGCAGCGAGGTGATCTCCACGTCGTCGACGGTGACGGTGCCGCTGTCGGCCTGCTCGATGGCACCGATCAGGTGCAGCAGCGTCGACTTGCCCGAGCCGCTGGGACCGGTCAACGCCACCACCGACCCGGCGGTGATCTCCAACGAGACGTCGTCGACGGCTGTCAACTGTTCCGTGCCGGTGCGGAACAGCCGGTTCAGCCCGACGGTCCGGACCGTGCTGCCGGTGATTGCCTCCATCGTCACTCCTCCGCGAGTAGCCGTGCGGTCGGGAGCCGGCGCAGCAACGCGGCCGGCACGAGCGCCGCCAGACAGGTGAGCAGCACCCCGCCGAGCGCGACCGCGGCAGCGACCATGATCAGGGCGGCCGGCAGCGCGCCGACCAGCCAGGCGGCCCCGGCGAGCCCGAGCCCTGCGCCGGCCACCGCGCCGAGCGCGCCGATGAGGAACCCTTCGTAACCCACCAGGCGGCTCAGTGCGGTGTCCGTCCAGCCGACAGCACGCAGCGTGGACAACTCGGCGGCGCGGTCCCGGACGTTCAGGTACAGCACGTCGGCGACGGCACCCGCGCCCAGCAGAACGGTGACGACTGCGGCCAGGGTGTCCGCACCCCGTACGTTCAGCGAGACGGTGTCACCGAGCAGATTGCCGACGATCGCGCCACGGAAGGCGTAGGCGGCGGCGCTGACCACTGTCAACGCGGTCACCCCGATAGCCAGCGCTCCGGCCCCGAGCAGCGTGCGCCCGGGGGTGCGGACCAGGTTGACCACTGCCATCCCGAACAGGGTGCGCGGCCGCCGCACCCACCGGGCCGGGGCGACCATGGGCCGCAGCGCGGCGGCCGGGTGCGCGGCAGCAGCCCGCAGCGCCGGGGCCACGCCCGCCACCAGCGCCAGCAGCAGAGCCACCGGTACGGCGAGCGCTGCCTGATGCCAGCCGATCTCGATGTCCAGCGCGGCGGCTATGGGGAACGCCAGCCCGAGGGCCAGCAGACCGGCGGCGAGCCCCAGCGCGGCCACCTCGCCGAGGACCAGCGTCGCGATCCGCCGGGCTGACCAGCCCAGGCAGGCGAGCACCGCCAGTTCGGGGCGGCGGTCCCGGACAGCGGCGGAGACCGCGTTGCCGAGGAACAGCGCGCAGACCACCAACACCAGCCCGAACAGAACGAGGCTCTTACGGTCGACCGCCTTGGTGATGACCGAGGCGATCCCGAGTGCGGACCACGGCTCGGTCAGCCGCAGGTCGGGCCGGCCTAACGGGCCCGCCGGCAGCTCGACGGTCTGCGGGGCGGGAGACGAGCCGATGGTGAGATCGACGTCCAGCCCGGTCGTGTCGGCGATCCGCTCGGCGATGAGCCGGACCCGCTCGGCGGACCGTTCGGTGTAGCCGGAGACGTCGGCGACCCGGACCCGGATCGCGCTGATCGGTGCCGTCTGGCCGGGGTTGGGGCTGCCCTCCATCAGCTTCGGCACCGCCGCCAGGGTGGTGAGCAGCAGGGGCGGTGCAGAGACGTAGCCGGCCGGATTGCCGTTCGGCTCCAGCGGCCGACCGCCCAGCGCCTGGCGGCTGCGCTCGTCCGCGCCGTCGAGGCGTGGCGGCTCGTACGTCTCCAGCGGCAGCCGGGACAGGTCGCTGAACCCGCTCAGCTTCTCCGGATCGAAGATGCCGACGGTCCGCCAGTCCCGCACCTGGACGATTGCGCCTGGCGGTTGCATGGAGACCGAGGTGAGCGGGCGGAAGCCGTTGTCGTCGGCCGACCACGGACGTCCGTTGAAGTTGTACATGTTGTCGGTGCCGAAGGCCTCGGCGTCGAACGGCGGTCGCGTGCCAGCGCGGAGAGTGCCGTCGGGGAGTCGGTCGTACTCCGTGGCACCCGCTTGAATGATCGTCTGCAACTCACCGCGGCAGCAGCCGGTCGGGGAGATCCCCGTGGCCAGCAGGTCGCGGTACCCGTCGGCGATCGCGTACTCCTCGGTCCCGACCTCGACCCCGGTGGCGCCGGCCAGCGCCTGCTCCAGGTCGGCGATGCTCAGCCCGGCGGGCCGCGCCTGCGGCAGCCGGGTGAGGGCGGACCGCACGGTGACGTCGAGGTAGGGGCGGCTGGTGCTCAACACCGGGATGAACCGCTCGGGTACATGCATGGGGAGGTGGGTGTCGGTGGCCGAGTCGTCGGGCCGAAGCGCGCGCCCCTCGATCACCGCGTCGTCGAGGCCGACGAGCCGCTGCTCCGCGCCGGGGTCGACGGCGGCCAGCAGGAACGGCACCGTCACCTGGTAGGTGGCAACCAGTTGGTCGGTGGCGACGCGCTCGGCGCGGCCGGACAGCCAACGGTTCTCTTCGAAGCGTCCATCGGGCAACAGTCGAACGGTGTCGACGCTCCAGTTCTCCCGCTCGGAGGTCCATCCATCGTTCGCCGACCTTGCGATCAGGTGCGGGTCGCAGATCGGCTGGCTCCGGCCGTCGGGGAGCACCTCCCGTGGGACATCGCCGCAATACTGGTCGTACGGATACATCCGGCCGTCCGAGTACGGGATCGAGGAGGAGTTCGGGTCGCCTCCCTCGGGGTAGAGCAGCGGGCGCTTGGTCACGTACACGTAGCGTGGACGGCTCGGGGCCGTGGTGAGCCCACGTTCGGCGGTGAACGTGGGGTCGAGCCGGATGACCTGCTGATCCAGGGAGCGATCGACCGCGTCGGTCAGGTCGAACCGGACCGACACGGACGAGGTCGAGTAGCCCAGCATGGCGATCGGCGCGGCCACATCGACGCCGGCGATCTGCTTCACCAGTTCGTACTGCGCGGGGGTGATGCCGCCGAAGAGGCCGGAGAGGTAGTTCGGACGGACCAGTCCACGTTCGACCTCCAGCGGTGTGCGTGCCCCTTGCGGACGGACGAGGATGTCGTAGGCGGCCCGGGTGTCGCGCTCGACGGCGCCGGTGACCTCGAGGCGGGAGGTGGTGGTGGCGCCGGTCAGGACGACGAAGCCGGTGGTCGCCACCAGCACGCCCGCCAGCAGCGCCACCGACCGACCAGCACGGCCGCGTAGCTGCGCCCAGATGAACCCGAGCATGTCGCGCCTCCCCGTGTGCTCCCCACACTCTGCGCGTTACATTGTCACAATGCAAGACCTGGCCCAGGCGGTCAGTGGGATCGGAGGAGACAGTGGCGATCCAGCACGCGGTCCTCGCGCTACTCGCACGCGGCCCGAGCTACGGCTACGAGTTGAAGAGCGCCTTCGAGGCCGCCGCCGGTCCACAGTGGGGGCCGCTCAACATCGGCCACCTGTACCAGATCCTCGATCGGCTCTCCCGGGACAGCCTGGTGATCGCCGAGCGGCAGGCCCAGCAGATCAAACCCGACCGGGTGGTCTACCAGATCACTCCCGCCGGGCGGGCCGAACTCGGCCGCTGGCTCGACGAGCCGAGCCCGCGCAGCGGCGGCTTCCGGGACGACTTCTTCCTCAAGGTCACCGCCGCGGCCCGATCGGGCTCCGCGCAGACGGTCCGCACCGTGCTCAGCAACCAACGCGGGCACCTGCTTCGCGAGTTGCGCAATCTCGACGGGCTGCGTCGCAAGGCCGCCGACCCGGTGGTCGGGCTGCTGCTCGCCGCGGCGTGCCGGCACGTCGAGGCCGACCTCGCCTTCGTCAACGATGCCGAGGCGGTGCTGTTGGCCGACGGCGGCGTGCTGCTCGCCACCCTGGCCGTCGCACCGTCGGAGATCGCGGCGTCGTCGCCTCCAAAGACTGACGGCGCCGGACCGGCCCGCGCAGCCGGGTGAGCGACCCTCAGCGGTGCTCGGCCAGCCCGCGCAGCCGGGTGACCGCGTCGGCCAGCACTTCGGGGCGCTTGCAGAAGGCGAACCGGACCAACCGCCGGCCCGCGTCGATGTCGTCGTAGAAGACCTGGGTGGGCACCGCCACCACACCGCAGCGCTGCGGCAACGAGCGGCAGAACTCCGCCCCGTCCCGGCCGCCCAGGGCGGTGATGTCGGCGGTGACGAAGTACGTTCCCTCCGAGCCGAGCACCTCGAACCCGGCGTCGCTGAGACCGCCGACGAGTTGGTCACGCCGTTGCTGGAGGCTGTCCCGGAAGCCGGTGTAGTAGTCGTCCGGCAGGGCCAGCGCCACTGCCACCGCCGGTTGCAGCGGTGCGGCGTTGACGTAGGTGAGGAACTGCTTCACCCGCAGCACCGCCGAGACCAGCGCCGCCGGGCCGCTCGCCCAGCCGATCTTCCACCCGGTGCAGGAGAACGTCTTGCCCGCCGACGAGATGCGCAGCGTCCGCTCCCGCATCCCGGGGAGGCTGGCCAGCGGCACGTGCGCGCTCGCCGCGTCGGTGAAGACCAGGTGCTCGTACACCTCGTCGGTGACCGCGTACGCGTCGAACTCCTGGCACAACTCGGCGACCTGCGCCAACTCGGTTGCGGTGAAGACCTTGCCGGTCGGATTGTGCGGTGAGTTCAGCAGCACCAGCCGGGTGCGCGGGCCGAACGCCGCGCGCAGCGCCGCCGCGTCGAAGGCGTACCGGCCGTCGGCCGTGGGACGCAACGTCACCGGCCGGCGGACCGCGCCGGCCAGCGCGATCGAGGCGGCGTACGAGTCGTAGTACGGCTCGAAGCAGACCACCTCGTCGCCCGGCTCGCAGAGGGCGAGGATGCTCGCCGCGACCGCCTCGGTAGCGCCCGCCGTGATCACGATCTCGCCGTCCGGGTCGTACGCCAGGTCGTAGAACCGCCGCTGGTGGGCCGCGACGGCCGCGCGTAGGGCGGGGATCCCCGGGCCGGGCGGGTACTGGTTCTGCCCGCCGCGCAGCGCCTCGGCGGCGGCGGCCAGCATCTCCGGCGGGCCGTCGGTGTCCGGGAACCCCTGCCCGAGGTTGACCGCGCCGGTGCGTACGGCGAGGGCGGACATCTCGGCGAAGATCGTCGTGCCGAACGGCCGCATCCGGGCCACCAGCGGGTCGACATCGGTGCTCGTCGTCACGCCGCCAGCCTACGGGCCTGCCCTGTCAACTCCACCTCGGAGATTCAGCCGAAGCAACTGGCCCGCGACGCCGCGCCGCCGACCCGCTCCGTAACCGGCGCGCCACCATCGACAGCGACCGAGCAGGCGATCGACTCTCCCGTGCCGACGGCCCTGCTGACCTGCACCATCAACTGGTCACGCCGGTCAGTGCGAATGTTCGTGCGCCACGGCAGCTGCACCCCGTCCAGCCAGATGCTCTCGCCGTTCGCGTCGTGGTAGACGATGTCGGCCCGCCCCTGTCCGGTCGCCTCGTAGACCACCCGCACCTGACCGGGGCCGGTGGACGGCGTCGTCGCGGGTCGAGCTGAGGCGTTCGGCGTTGGGGTGGCGACCATCGGAGCCGCGGGTGGCGCCTGCCGGGGATCGGCAGCGAGCGACTCGGCCTGGGGCTGGTCGTGCGGCCGGAGCAGTGCGTACCCGCCGAGACCGCCGAGCAGGAGCGCCGCCGTGAGGAGCGCGCTGGTCAGCAACCGGCGGCGGGGGTTTGGGCCGCCGAGCTGAGGCTCGACGTCGGCGGACGGAACCGGGGCGACATCGGGCGACGCCGACGGTTCGGGCGATGACGGATCGGAGGGCGGCGTTCCCTCAGGCATGACTGCTCCAGTCAGGGTCAATGGGTAGGCGAGCAAGCTTTTCGCCCGGCTTGGCGGGGCACGGGGAGCTTACCGAAGGGCGATGACGCACCTTCTGTCGCTTTCGCCTCGTCAGACAGCCCGCTCGCGGGGATGTGGACGTGCAGGGGTGGGGGCCGCCGCTGAGCAGATGCCCCGCTCGCTGCTTGCGGCCTCGCTCTACGGGTAGATGAGGGCGGCGGCCGCATCGCGGCACCTCAGAGCGGGTTTCCGCGCCGGGCGTCGTCGCCGCCTCGGTGATTTGCTCAAACTTGATGTTCGTTTACCCGGCTTTCGAGCACCCATCATGAGTGAAACTGGGTTAGGCTGCGGGCCATGTGTGGAATCGTGGGATACGCGGGCGCGCGCCCCGCACTCGGCATCGTCCTCGACGGGCTGCGGCGACTCGAATACCGCGGCTACGACTCGGCAGGCGTCGCGATCGTCTGCGACGACCAGCTGCTGACCGAGAAGAAGGCCGGCAAGCTGGCCAACCTGGAGAAGGTGCTCTCCGAGCGGGCCGCCGACGACCCGACCTCCTGCGCGGCCAGCCCGATCGGCATCGGTGACGGCACCACCGGCATCGGGCACACCCGGTGGGCCACCCACGGCGGCCCGACCGACCGCAACGCCCACCCACACGTCGCCCCCGACGGGCGGGTCGCGGTGATCCACAACGGCATCATCGAGAACTTCGCCAAGCTCCGCGCCGAGTTGGAGGCCGACGGCGTCCAGTTCAGCAGCGACACCGACACCGAGTGCGCAGCGCACCTGCTCGCCGCCGCGCTGGCCGACCTGCGCGCCGCCGGCCAGCCGGACAGCCCGCAGCTGCTCGCCGCCGGCATGCGCGTGGTCTGCCAGCGACTGGAGGGCGCGTTCACCCTGCTCGCCGTCGACGCCGCCGTGCCCGGCGCGGTGGTCGGTGCCCGACGCAACTCGCCGCTGGTGGTCGGCCGCGGCGACGGGGAGAACTACCTGGCCAGCGACGTGGCCGCGTTCATCGAGCACACCCGGGAAGCGGTCGAGCTGGGCCAGGACCAGATCGTGCTGATCACCGGCGACAGCATCGAGATCACCGACTTCGAGGGCCAGCCCGCCGCCGGCAAGGACTTCCACATCGACTGGGACTCCTCGGCCGCGGAGAAGGGCGGCTACGACTGGTTCATGCTCAAGGAGATCGAGGAGCAGCCGCAGGCCATCGCCGACACGCTGCTGGGCCGGCTCACCGAGACCGGTGAGATCGGCCTCGACGAGGTCCGCCTCAGCGACCAGGATCTGCGCGACGTCGACAAGATCTTCATCGTGGCCTGCGGCACGGCGTACCACGCCGGCATGGTCGCCAAGTACGCCATCGAGCACTGGACCCGGATCCCCTGTGAGGTGGAGCTGGCCAGCGAGTTCCGATACCGCGACCCGGTCCTCGACCGGTCCACGCTGATCGTGGTGATCTCGCAGTCCGGCGAGACGATGGACACCCTGATGGCGCTGCGCCACGCCAAGGAGCAGAAGGCCCGGGTGCTGGCGATCTGCAACACCAACGGCTCGACCATCCCCCGCGAGTCCGACGCCGTGCTCTACACCCACGGTGGGCCGGAGATCGCCGTCGCCTCCACCAAGGCGTTCCTCACCCAGGTCGTCGCCTGCTACCTGATCGGCCTGCACCTGGCCCAGGTGCGCGGGATCAAGTTCGCCGACGAGGTGGGCGCGGTGGTCGCGCAGTTGCAGGAGATTCCCGCCAAGCTGCGGGAGCTGCTCGGCCGGATCGAGCCGGTCCGCGAGCTGGCCCGGGACCTGAAGTCCGAGCCGACGGTGCTGTTCATCGGCCGGCACGTCGGCTACCCGGTGGCCCTGGAGGGAGCGCTGAAGCTCAAGGAGTTGGCCTACATGCACGCCGAGGGCTTCGCCGCCGGTGAGCTGAAGCACGGCCCGATCGCCCTGATCGACAAGGGCACCCCGGTGATCTGCGTGGTGCCCTCGCCGGTCGGCCGGGGCATGCTGCACGACAAGGTCGTCTCCAACATCCAGGAGGTCCGGGCTCGTGGCGCGCGGACCATCGTCATCGCGGAAGAGGGTGACGAGGCCGTCGTCCGGTACGCCGACCACCTGATCTATGTGCCGCGTACGCCCACCCTGCTGGCCCCGCTCGTCACCACTGTGCCGTTGCAGGTGCTCGCCGCCGAGATCGCTGCCGCCCGGGGGCACGACGTGGACCAGCCCCGCAACCTGGCCAAGTCGGTCACCGTCGAGTAAGCCTCAGCGGCCCAACACGACCCGGGCCATCCCGTCCAGCGCGGGATTGCCCGGGTCCCAGTAACCGGCGTGACCGCCTCGCCCACTGCCGAACACCCGGCCGCCGAACCCGGGATCCGACGGGTCGTGCCCGAACCACAGCTCGTGCCCGGTCTGCCCCGGCCAGCCCACCACGGCGGCCAGCGGCACCGTACGCAGCAGGGCCCGCCGGGCCAGCTCCTCCGGTGGTCGGGCCGCCCGGATCACGTCGTCGGGGGCGGTGCTCGCCCAGATCTCCGCTGGTGGCACGCCCAATTCACCGGCGTGCGACGCGCCGACACCGGGCGAGCCGACGAAGACCAGTGCGTCGGCGTCGAGCCCGTGCTCCCGGGCGGCCACACCAACCACCACCGACCCGTAGCTGTGCCCGAGCACCGTCTGCCGGGCCGGTGGCCCGTCGTGGCTGGCGCGCAGCCCCTCCTGGAAACGGTGCAACGCCTCGCCGGCGTCCCGGGCCTGACCCGTCGAGGCGGCCTCGGTCAGCAGGTCCGGGGCGTCGTAGTCCAACCAGAGCACCGCCGCGCTGCGCTCACCCGGGGCGAGCGCGGCGCACCGCTCCAGCACCCGGGCCACTCGGCCCAGCTCGCCGGGTGCCTCGTCCAGCCCGGCGGTCATCCCCGGCACGTGGGTCAACACCCGGTCGGCGTGGTCCGGGTCGCCGAGCGCCACCACCACCCGGCCCTCACCGGCCGGATCCAACCCGAGCAGGTACGCCCGTGGTGCCCCGCCGGAGGTCAACCGGTCGACCAGCGCGTCCAGGCCGGCCAGCCGCCCGGCCACCGCGTGCAGCCGGAACGCCGCGAGCGGCCCCGGCGGCACCCGGGACAGCAGCCGGCGACGCTCGGCCAGCAACTCCGCTCGCCACACGTCGAGCTGTAACCGGTTGGCCTGGTCGCGGGCGACCACCGGCACCCCGTCCAACCGGCCGACCACCGCCGGTTCGCGCCCGATCAGCCACCGTCGCTGGGCCGGGGTCAACCCGGACCACCAGGCGCTGACCAGCGCGGGGGCGGCACCGGGGGCCGGCCGGCCGGGAGGCGGCGGGGACGCCCAGCCGGTGCCTGCGGCCCGGGCCAGCTCGGCCAGCCGGTCGGCGGCGACCCGGTCGGCAGCGGCTGCCCCGTCGAGCGCGCGGCGCAGGGCCGCGGCGACCCCGGCCGCTGCCACCCCGGCCCGCTCGGTGGGCCGGACGCGGGTCGGATCGACCCGCACCCCACCCGAGCGGTCCACCAGCAGGCCGGCCGCGTCGGCCTGGGCGACCGCCTCGGTGAGCCGTGCCTTCGCCGCCGTCAGCCGACCGGCCAGCTCGGCCAGCACCTGGTCGACCTCGATCAGCGCGGGTGCGATCGAGGCCAGCTCGGCACGCAGCACGGCGAGCCGATCGTCCGCCGCCGTTGCCGCCGCACCCGACCAACCGTCCCGCAACCGCCCGCCGGACGCGCGCAGACCACCGACGCGCCGATCGAGCGGCCCGGTCAACCCCGCCCACGCTGCCCCGGCGGCCCGCCACTCCTGCGGGTCGACAGCCCACAGCTGCCGGTAGCCGACGCCGCTCACCGGGGCACTGCGGCGAACCGGTCGGCGACCCGCTCGTCTACCGTCTCGTACGCCTCGGCCGCCGCGCGGACCCCGCCGGAGGCCGCCGCGACCCGGGCGCCCAGTCGGCGGAACCAGGCGTGCCCGGCCGCCTCCAACCCGGCCAGCGCCGTGCCAGCTCGCCACTCGGGGGCCGCCACCACCAGCCCGGGCAGCCCGGCGAGGCCCATCGCCAACCGGTGCGCCTCGTCGTCAAGCAGGACAGCGACCGCCCGCAACTCCTCCGGACGGACCGTGAACGGCTCGTCGGTCATGACCACACCCCCGTGGACGATCGGCATCGACGCGCTGACGTTAGGCGCGCGCCACAGGTCGCGCGGTGCCCTGTGGACAGCCGACGTCGAGGCGTACCCCGGGGTGTCCACAGGCGTTGCCCAGCGCGAGCCCGACGGCTAATCTGCGGCCTCGACCGCCGGTAGGGTGGTGTGGTGATCGTCGCTGTCGGCATCGACGTCGTGCTGGTCGACCGGTTCGCCCGAGCCCTGGCCCGGACGCCGCCGCTGGCCGACCGGCTCTTCACCGAGGCCGAGCGGCACACCCGCTCCGGCAGCCCGCGCTCGCCCGAGTCGCTCGCCGCCCGGTTCGCCGCCAAGGAGGCCGTAGCCAAGGCGCTCGGCGCTCCGGCCGGGCTGAGCTGGCACGACTGCGAAGTCGTGGCCGACCCGGACGGTCGCCCCTGGTTGGCCGTCTCCGGCACGGTCGCCGCGGCGGCCGACGCGCGGGGGATCAACCACTGGCATCTCTCGTTGTCGCACGACGGTGGGATCGCGTCGGCGATGGTGGTCGCGGAACGATGACGTCGGCCGGGAGGGCCGCCCGGGCCCGCCCGCGAACGGAATGGGACACGGTGGCATGAGAGCGGTATGGCGGGTGGCCGACGTACGGGCGGCCGAGGCGGGGTTGATGGGCACCCTGCCGGAGGGAACGCTGATGCAGCGGGCCGCCGCCGGCCTGGCCCGCCGGGCGGCGCTCGTGCTCGCCGAGCGGGGCGGGGTCTACGGCGGTCGGGTGCTGCTGCTGGTCGGCTCCGGTGACAACGGCGGCGACGCGCTGTACGCGGGGGAGCGGTTGGCCCGCCGGGGTGTGCGGGTGTCCGCGATGCTGGTCAGCCCCGGGCGGGCGCACGCCGCCGGCCTGGCCGCGCTGCGCGCCGCCGGCGGACGGGTGGTGCCGGGTCCGGCCGGCCCGGTCGACCTGGTCCTCGACGGCATCGTCGGCATCGGTGGCACCGGTGGGCTACGGGCGAACGCGGACGAGATCGTCCAGCGCCTCGACGAACTGCGCGGACGGGACGGGGAACGGGCCACGGTGCTGGCGGTCGACGTGCCCAGCGGCGTCGCTGTCGACACCGGCCACGTACCGCTGTCCGCGTCCGGCCGGCCCACAGCGGTGCGCGCCGACGTGACGGTGGCCTTCGGCGCGCTGAAACCCGCCCTGGTGGTCGGGCCGGCCGCCGCCCTGGCCGGGCAGGTCGAGCTGGTCGACATCGGGCTTCGGCCGTGGCTGCGCGGCACTCCGGCGCTGCGGGTCACCGAGTGGTCCGACCTGGTCGACTGGTGGCCCGAGCTGGGCCCCGCGTCGGAGAAGTACACCCGGGGCGTGGTGGGCGTCGCGACCGGCTCGGCGACCTACCCCGGCGCGGCGGTGCTCTCCGTGGGCGGCGCGCTGGCCGGGCCGACCGGGCTGGTCCGCTACGCCGGCAGCGCCCGCGCCGAGGTGCTGCACCAGCACCCCTCGGTGATCGCCAGTGAGCGGGTCGCCGACGCGGGCCGGGTGCAGGCCTGGGTCTGCGGCTCCGGGCTGGGCACCGGCGCCGACGCGGCGGCCGAGCTGCGTGCCGTGCTGGCCGCCCCGGTGCCGGTGGTGCTCGACGCCGACGCCCTGACCCTGCTGGTGGACGGCTCACTCGCCGACCGCCTGCGGGGTCGGGACGCGCCCATCGTGGTCACCCCGCACGATCGGGAGTTCACGCGTCTCTGCGGTGAGGAACCCGGTGCCGACCGGGTCGGCGCGGCGCTGCGGCTGGCCGCCTGGATGAACGCGGTGGTGCTGCTCAAGGGCGACCGCACGGTGATCGGCACGCCGGACGGTCGGGCGTACGTCAACCCGACCGGCACGTCGGCGTTGGCCACCGGCGGCACCGGTGACGTGTTGGCCGGGTTGCTCGGCTCGCTGCTGGCGGCCGGGGTGCCCGCCGATCGGGCTGCGGCGGCGGCCGCGTACCTGCACGGGCTCGCCGGGCGGGAGGCGGCCCGGGGTGGGCCGGTGACCGCGCCCGACGTGGCCACCGCGTTGCGTCCGGTGTTGGCCCGGCTGGGCTGAACGGGCCGTTCCAGCCGCGCTGCGCGGATCGCCGCGCCGGGACGTGCGTCGCCGCCCGCCGTGATCACGGCGGAAAGTAGGCTGGGCACATGTGGCAGGCCGAGGTACGCGTCGATCTTGACGCCATCCGCGAGAACGTGGGCAGGCTCCGCTCCGGCACTACCGCCGAGTTGATGGCGGTGGTGAAGGCCGACGGGTACGGCCACGGCATGCTTCCGGCCGCCCGCGCGGCGCTCGACGGCGGCGCCGACTGGCTCGGCGTCTGCACCCTCGACGAGGCGCTCACCCTGCGCCGGGGCGGGGTGACAGTGCCGGTGCTGGCCTGGCTGCTCGCGCCCGGGTTGCCGCTGCACGAGGGGGTCAGCGCCGGGGTGGACCTCGGCGCGGCCAGCCTGGGGCAACTGGACGAGATGATCGAGGCGAGTCGCCTCGCCGGGCGCCCCGCCCGCCTCCACCTCAAGATCGACACGGGGTTGTCCCGGGGCGGCGCGACAGTCGCGGACTGGCCCGCGCTGCTGGACGCCGCCGCGAAGGCGCAGGCCGACGGCCTGGTCGAGGTGGTCGGCGTGTGGAGCCACTTCGTGTACGCGGACTCGCCCGGCCACCCCACCACCGACCGCCAACTGGCCGTCTTCCACGAGGGGCTGGCCATGGTCGAGCGGGCCGGGCTGCGACCGCGCTGGCGGCACCTCGCCAACTCGGCCGCCACCCTCACCCGCCCGGACACCCACTTCGACCTGGTCCGTCCGGGCCTGGCCATCTACGGGCTCTCCCCGGTGGCCGGCGAGACGTACGGGTTGCGGCCGGCGATGAGCGCCCGCGCCCGGGTGATGCTCACCAAGCGGGTGCCCGCCGGCACCGGCATCTCCTACGGGCACGCCTACACGACGCAAGCCGACGCGAACCTGGCGGTGGTGCCGCTCGGGTACGCCGACGGGGTCCCCCGGCACGCGTCCAACACCGGCCCGGTGCAGCTCGGCGGCGTACGCCGGACGATCTCGGGGCGGGTCTGCATGGACCAGTTCGTGCTCGACTGCGGCGACGACCCGGTGGCCGACGGCGACGTGGCGACGCTCTTCGGCAGCGGCGTCGACGGCGAGCCGACCGCTGACGACTGGGCCGAGGCGGTCGGCACGATCAACTACGAGATCGTCACCCGGTTCGGCGGCACACGGGTGCCCCGCGTCTACGACGGCGAACGACCGTGAGCGTGAGGAGTGAGCCGGGGTTGCGAGCCCCGCAGTCGCGAACCAAGGTGGCGCCGTGAGTTATCGCATTCCGCGTCCGCGGACGGCCGCTGGTCGGGTCGCGGGGATCGTCGGCGCGGCGGTGGGGGTGGCCGCGGCGGGGTTGGCGGCCGGGGTGGCGACCGAGCGGACCCTGGTCCGCCGGCTCAAGGCCGACCCGGCCGACCGCTACGCGCACGAGACGTTTGACGAGCAGCGGTACGACGAGGCGTTCCGGCTGGAGTTGCCGGACGGCACCGACATCCACGTCGAGGTGGTCGAGCCGACCCGGCCGGTGCCGGGGCGCCCGACGGTGGTGCTGGTGCACGGCTTCTGCCTGGACATGGGCACGTTCCACTTCCAGCGCCAGATGCTCGCCGCCCGCGGTGACTACCGGATCGTGGCGTACGACCAGCCCGGTCACGGCCGGTCCGGCCGGTTGGAGACCGGTGAGTACGACCTCACGGTGCTCGGCCGGACGCTGCGCCAGGTGATCGACCGGACCGCCCCGGACGGGCCGCTGGTGCTGGTCGGCCACTCGATGGGCGGCATGACCATCATGGCGTTCGCCGAACTGTTCCCGGAGCTGTTCGGTGACCGGGTGGTGGGCACCGTGTTGATGGCCACGTCGGGCGGGCTCATCGCGGAGACCAAGCTGGTCGCGCCCGCGCTGCTCGGCCGGGTCGGTGGCCCGGTGCTCTACATGGTCAGCAACGCCACCCGCTACGGCGGGCCGGTGATCGACAAGGCCCGCAAGTCCACCTCGAACGTGGCCTGGCTGTTGACCCGCAAGTACGGCTTCGGCACCCGCAAGCCCAGCCCGTCGCTGGTGTCCTACGTGGAGGCGATGAACTCCCGGACGTCGGCCGACACGGTGACCCGCTACCTGCGGACCCTGGCGACCCACTCGCGCTTTCCGGCGCTGGCGGCGCTGGCGGCGACTCCGGTGCTGGTGGTGGTCGGCGACAAGGACATGATCACTCCGGTGACACACTCCGAGGAGATCGTCCGCCGGTTGCCGCACGCCGAGTTCGTGAAGATCAAGGACAGCGGTCACGTGGTGATGTTGGAGCACGCGGACGAGGTCAACGCCGCCCTGGCGCGGTTCCTGGAGTCATTGCAGAGCGGGGAGGAACGGTGAGTCACGTCGTCAAGCTGCCGGCCGTCGAGGACACCCGGGATTTCGGCCGACGGCTGGCCGGGCTGCTGCGCGCCGGCGACCTGGTGTTGCTGACCGGCCCGTTGGGTGCCGGCAAGACCGCGCTCACCCAGGGTATCGGCTCCGGGCTCGGTGTCCTCGGGGACATCACGTCGCCGACCTTCGTGATCGCCCGGGTGCACCGACCCGACCCGGCCCGGGGCGGTCGGGTGGCACTGGTGCACGCCGACGCTTACCGGTTGGGTGACGCCACCGATCCGCGCGCCGAGATCGACGACCTGGACCTCGACGCGTCGGTGGACGACTCGGTGACAGTGGTGGAGTGGGGCGAGGGCCTGGTGGAGCAGTTGGTGGACGCGCATCTGCGGGTCCGCATCGACCGCCGCGACGACGACACCCGCATCGTGGAGCTGGACCCGATCGGCGGCGACTGGGCCCGGCGGCTCGCCGATCTGGGCTAGCTCGGCGGCTGTCGTACCCGATGCCTAGAGTGCGGGGGTCCGACCCGCGCTGTGAGAGGTTCCTCAATGCCCGACGACGCTCCCGCCCTGGATCTGCTGGCCCTGCTGCCGGAGCAGTGGCGTGCCGTGCTCACCCCGCACCTCGACCCGGCCCGCACCGCCGCGCTGGGCGAGTTCGTCGCCCGGGAGTACGAGACCCAGACCGTCTTTCCACCGCTGGAGGATCTGTTCTCGGCCTACCGGCTCTGCCCGCCGCAGGGCACCCGGGTGCTGATCCTGGGGCAGGATCCCTACCACCGGGCCGGGCAGGCACACGGGTTGAGCTTCAGCGTCCGTGACGGGGTGACCGTTCCGCCGTCGTTGCGCAACGTCTTCAAGGAGCTGGGCGAGGACGTGGGTGTTCCCAAGCCGCGTGGCGGCAACCTCAACGGTTGGGCCGCCCAGGGTGTGCTGTTGCTCAACGCGGTGCTGACCGTCCGGCAGGCCACCCCTGGCTCGCACGCCAACGCCGGGTGGGAAGAGTTCACCGACGCGACGATCCGCGCACTGGACGCGGCACCGGAGCGGGTGGTCTTCCTGCTCTGGGGTGGCTACGCCCGTAAGAAGGCCGCGCTGGTCACCAATCCGCAGCACGTGGTGCTGGAGGCAGGCCACCCCAGCCCGATGAACCCGCGTGGCTTCCTGGGCAGCCGTCCGTTCAGCGCCGCCAACAAGGCGCTCGCCGACGCCGGCCTGCCCACCATCGACTGGGAGCGCACCGCCGGCTGACCGGGGACTCGGCCGGCGGTTGGTTCGACCGGTAGTTGGCTCAGCCGTCGCTGGCCAACTGCCGGCCCCGGTAGCGGCGTAACAGTTCGGCGGAGCGTGGCTCGCTCAGCTCCAGTTCGACAAGCGGCACCACCTGGTAACTCCGCCCGCCGTGGCATACCTCGATCGTCTCGGGCAATTCGTCGCACATCGTGGCCCTGATCTCCCCGTAGCGAGTCGACCACAGATGGTCGCCCGGTTCCTCGGGCTCCAACCACACCCCGCCGAACTCACCCCAGCGGGCGTTCCACCGCTGGCCGTAGTTCGTCTCCAGCCAGCGGGTGAACGGCTTGGAGTCCTGCCAGCGCAGGGCGATCTCCAGCGCGTCGACCGGCACCGGCGCGCCCTGTAGCAACGCCGCGGTGCATCCGGTGATCACCTGCGGGAAATCGGTGAGCCGATCCAGTAGCCGATCCAGCCCCAACCCGTCGATCCGCTCGGCGATCGGCCGGGCGGCCAGGTCGTCGATCTGGGCGTCGAGGTGCGCGTCCAACGGCTCGACCCCGACCACCAACTGCACGTCCATCGCGGCAAGCAATCGCTCCAGCACCGGGAGGGTCGGCGCTCGCTCACCGCGTTCGAACCGGGCCACCACCGCCTGGTCGACCTCGGCCAACGCGGCCAACTGACGCTGGCTCAGCTCGCGCAGCTGTCGTTGATGCCGTACTTCACCGCCGAGAAGGGTGACGAGGCGAGTAGATGACATGTCGGCATGGTCTCCCACCGGCGAGATGCCCGGGATCCCGCTGCGGCAGGTCGGCGACTTGCGGTGCGATCCGCGCGCCCCGCAATCGCTGGCGCATGACCTGCCGGGCCTCGCTTCGATGAGCGTGATGTCTGTGGGTCATCACGATGACTCACAGACATCAGGCTCGTTAGCGAATGTGGTTGCAGGACTCGTCAGTGGCTAGGCATTGGGCGCGGCGGCCGACGGCGGCGGCGGCAGCCTGCGGCGGGGCAGTCTGCGGCGGGACGGGACGAGGCGGGACGAGGCGGGACGAGGCGGGGCGGGACGAGGCGGGGCGGGGGCCACAGGCGGGTGGTGGGGCGGGGCGTGACCGGGGCGCGGGGCGGGGCGGCTAGGCTGGCTTACCGTGCTCGTACTCGTGGTGGACAGCTCGACCCCCGCGGTCACCGCGGCGCTGGTGGAGGTCTCGGCAGACGGCGTGGCGTCGCGGGCGCAGCGGTGCACTGTCGATGCCCGCGCGCACGGTGAGCTGCTCGCGCCCCAGGTGGACGCGGTCCTCGCCGACGCCGACGCGCGCCCGCGTGACCTGACCGCCATCGTCGCCGGGCTCGGCCCGGGACCGTTCACCGGGCTGCGGGTCGGGCTCGTCACCGCCGCGACCATGGGTCAGGTGCTCGGCATCCCCACGTACGGTGTCTGTTCCTTGGACGCCATCGGCTACCCGGCGGCGTCCGGCGCGCCCGTCCTGGCGGGCAGCGATGCCCGGCGCAAGGAGCTCTACTGGGCCGTCTACGACGGCGCCGGTCAGCGGATCGTCGGGCCTGAGGTGTCCGCACCGGGGGTCGCCGCCGCGCGCGCCCGCGAACTGGGCGCGACGATCGCTGTCGGTGACGGGGCGCACCGGTACGCCGAGGTCCTGGACCTGCCCGTCCGGGTCGAGCCGCGCTACCCGGACGCGACAGTGCTGGCGCTGCTCGCCGCGGAGCGGATCCGGGCGGGCGCGCCCGGCGAGCGGCTCACCCCGCTCTACCTGCGCCGCCCCGACGCGGTGGCGGCGACCGGCCGCAAACCGGTCCTGCCATGACGGCGGTACGGCTCGAACCGTTCCGCTGGTGGCACATCGACGACGTGCTGCCGATCGAGGCGGACCTCTTCGGCGCCGAGCAGTGGTCGCCCGCCATGTTCTGGAGCGAACTCGCCAACGGGCACCACTACCGGGTCGCCGTTGACCAGGACGGTTCGGTGCTCGGGTACGCCGGGCTCGCCGGCGTACCCCCGGACGAGGTCTGGGTGCAGAACATCGCCGTCCGCCGGGACGCCCAGCGGCGGGGTGTGGGCCGCGCCCTGCTGGAGGAGTTGCTCGCCGAGGCGGCCCGGCGCGACGCCCGCAGCGCCCTGTTGGAGGTCGCCGTGGACAACGCCGCGGCACAGCGGCTCTACGCGACGTACGGGTTCGAGCCGATCGGGGTGCGCCGCGGCTACTACCAACCAAGCAACACCGACGCGCTGGTCATGCGGCGCGACGCCGAGCTGACCGGGGACGGACCACGCGACCATGGCTGACGAACCACTGATCCTGGGTATCGAGACCTCCTGCGACGAGACCGGCGTCGGCATCGTGCGGGGACACACCCTGCTGGCCGACGCGCTCGCCTCCAGCGTCGAGGAACACGCCCGGTTTGGGGGTGTGGTGCCGGAGGTGGCCAGCCGGGCACACCTGGAGGCCATCGTGCCGACCATGGACCGGGCGCTGACCGAGGCGGGCGTCACGCTGGCCGACATCGACGCGATCGCCGTCACCTCCGGGCCGGGACTGGCCGGTGCCCTGCTGGTCGGTGTCGCCGCCGCCAAGGGGTACGCGCTCGCTGCCGAGAAACCCGTCTACGGCGTCAATCATCTCGCCGCCCACGTCGCGGTGGACACCCTTGAGCACGGCCCGCTGCCCGAGCCCGCCATCGCGCTGCTGGTGTCCGGCGGCCACTCGTCCCTCCTGCTCGTCGACGACCTGGCCCGGGGCGTCACCCCGCTGGGCGCCACCATCGACGACGCGGCCGGCGAGGCGTTCGACAAGGTCGCCCGGCTGCTCGGGTTGCCGTTCCCGGGCGGTCCGCCCATCGACCGGGAGGCCCGGGCCGGCGACGCCGCCTCGATCGCCTTCCCCCGGGGTCTGACCGCCGCCAAGGACCTCGCCGCCCACCGGTACGACTTCTCGTTCTCCGGTCTGAAGACGGCGGTGGCCCGGTGGGTCGAGGCTCGTCAGCGCGCCGGCGAGCCGGTGCCGGTGGCCGACGTGGCCGCGTCCTTCCAGGAGGCGGTCTGCGACGTCCTCACCAGCAAGGCGCTCGCCGCCTGCCGCGCCCAGGGCATCGAGACCCTGGTCATCGGCGGGGGAGTGGCGGCGAACTCCCGACTGCGGGCGATGGCCGAGCAGCGGGCCGAGAAGTACGGCATCCAGGTCCGGGTGCCCCGGCCGAAGCTGTGCACCGACAACGGTGCGATGGTGGCCGCGCTCGGTTCGCACCTGGTCGCCGCCGGGGTCGCGCCGAGCCGACTGGACCTGCCGGCCGATTCGGCGATGCCGCTGACCACTGTCAGCGTGTGACGGAGGCGGCGGACATGATCGTGCGGATGTGGGAGGCGCGCGCCGAGGCGTACGGCGTCGCCGACCTGATCACCTGGGTGTGCGACACCGCCCTGCCCGAGGTGGAGCACGACCCGCTGCACGTCTCCAGCGAGGTCTTCTCCTCCACCGACCACCGAGTGGTGGTCATCTCCAAGTGGCGCAGCAACCCGCGCCCGCTGCCGGATCCGCCGGCCCTGTTGGTGGCCCGCGCCCCGCACTCCTGGGACTTCACCCAGGTAGACCGCTGACGCGAGCCACCAACCGCTGCCACCGCTGACCGTCAGCTGCGGCGCAACATCCGGTACGTGGCGATCCCGCCGGTGCCCAGCGCGGCGAGGAAAACCAGCCAGACGACAGTGCTGCTGACCCCGACCTGGGGGCCGGTGTTGGCGGAGGCGGCGGCCAGCAGCCCGTCCTCACCCGGGGCGGGCAGCGCGGCCGGCGGCAGCTCCGGCCAGCGGACCAGGCCGGTGCTCTCCAGCATCTGCATGTGGTGCTGGACGAATCCGTTGGCGTCCTCGCAGAGCTTGCGGACGGTGGCGTCCCGGGTGCTGGCCCGTACCGCCCCGATCACCGGGAAGATCTTGCCGTGGGCGACCCGGAGCCGGGTGACGAAGATCTGGTCGAAGCGGGCGCCGGACGCCTTCTGCATCTCGGCCAGCCAGCCCTTCTGCTCGGCCGTCGGCTCCGAGGGGATGGTCGCGCCGAGTTTGTTGGCCGCCTCCACGACGAGTTCGTCGAGCTTCTGGTGCTCGTTCGCGATGCCGGCGCCGATCTCCCGGACCTTGGCGGACTGCCCCTTCTCGGCGGCCATCTGGCCGGCTGGCATCTCCCACAGCCCGGCCAGCCGCACCCCGTTGAGCAGTGTCATGTCGGCGGCGTTGAGCTGCTGGCCGCCAGCGGGCGCGGCGACGGCCACTCCGGGCAGGACACCGACCCCCGCGATGATCGCGATGAGCAGCAACGCCGCACGGTGGGTCCGATTGCCCAGTCGGCGATGGGCGGATCTGAGCGGTGCCATGTCTGTGGTGCCTCCTCGGTCCGGACCGGAACGCGTCTGGACCGGGCAGCCGTACCTGCCGGTTGCCCGTCCGCCCACTGGTACGGACTGATCGCACGATCAGTTCACCGTCGGGCGGCCCGGATCAGCGGGTGACGGCGAGCAGGCCGCCGAGCAGCAGCAGGGTGAGCGCCGCGGCGGCGAAGACCATCAGCAACTCCTGACGCCCGCGCCCGACCGGATTGGCATCGACGACCGGGTCCGGCAGGGCCGGTAGGTCGCGGGTCAGCGCGGCCAGGTCACCGAGGGTGCGCGCCGTCCACACCGCACCGGCCCGCTCGGAGAACTCGTCCAGGGTCAGCCGGCCCGCCGCGGTGTGCTGGTGCAGCGCGGCGACCACCCGGTTGCGGTCGTCGTCGGAGGCGCGCAGCTCGACATCCACGCCGGACAGCGTACGCGGCTCAGCCCACGTCGAGGGGGTCCGCGAGGAGCCGTTCGAAGGCCAGCTCGGCGGCGCCGATCAGGGGCGCGTCACCGCCCAGTTTCGGGGTGCGTAGCCGGACGTGTTCCAGGCAGGCACCGAGCGCGTTGGAGTTGAGCCGACTGCGGATCTGGGCTGCCGCCGCGAGGTAGAGGTCACGCATGGTCCCCCCGAAGATGACCATCTCGGGGTTGAAGATGTTCACCAGGTTGGCCACCCCGAAGCCGAGCCAGTCGCCGGCCTGACGGACCGCCGTCTGGGCCCGGGCGTCTCCCCGGTCGGCCGCGTCGAAGACCTCCAACAGTGCGTCGCGGCCCCGGGCGTCGGAGCGGCCGGCGGCGTGCAGGAGGCCGTGCTCGCCGATCTCGGTCTCCCAGCAGCCCCGGGCGCCGCACTCACACTGCTTGCCGTCGCGGACCACCTTCATGTGGCCGACCTCGCCGCCGTACCCGCCGTGGCCGGTCAGCCGACGTCCACCGGCGATGATGCCGGCCCCCACGCCGACGTCGCCGTACAGGTAGAGGACGTTGTCGCAGCCCGCCGCCACACCCCGGGCATGCTCGGCGAACGCGGCGACGTCGGCGACGTTGCCCACGGTGATCGGCACGGCGATGCCCAACTCGTCGGCGAGGGCCGCGCCGATCGGCTCGTCCACCCAGCCAGTGGTGGGGCCGAGCCGGACCAGACCGTCGTCCCGGCGGACCATGCCGCAGACCGCGACGCCGGCACCGACGCAGATCGCGTCCGCCGGAACCGTCTGCTGCATCTCCTTGACCGCGCCGGCCAGCAGCGGCGCGGCCTCCGCGGCCAGCAGGCCGCGCGGCCGGTCCAGATCCCGGCGGTCCAGGACCGCGCCGCCCAGCCCGATCCGGGCCGCGCGCAGGCGGTCCACCTCCACCGAGTACGCGTACGCGTAGACCCGGGCCGACTCGGGCCGGACGACAAGTGACGGTCGTCCGGCCCGGCCGGTTTCCTTCGGTGCCCCTTCGCTGACCAGCCCCACTGCGGACAGGTCGGCGGTGAGCGCGCCGATGGTGCTGCGGTTGAGGCCCAGCGTGGTGGTCAGTTCGGCGCGTGTGGTCGCCCCGTGGACGTGCACGTGCCGCAGCAGGGCACCGAGGTTCTGCCGTCGGACGTCATCCTGGCTCGGTCCTGGGCGCATGCTGGTGCTACCTCCCGCGCGGTCAGCGGGTGCCGGTGGCTGCCGCGCGGCGGCGGGAGAGCGCGTCGACGCTGGCGGCGAGCAGCAGCACGACGCCGGTGACCACGTACTTGACTCCCGCGCTGTACCCCATCAGGCCCATTCCGTTTTCGATGACCGCGACCACCGCGCCACCGAGCACGGCGTCGAGGACGCGGCCCTTGCCACCGAAGAGGCTGGTGCCGCCGATCACCGCCGCGCCCACCGCGTAGAGCAGTACGTTACTGCCCCCGGTGTTCGGGTCGACCGAGTTGGCCCGGCTGGCCGCCACGATGCCACCGATGGCGGCCATCGACGAGCAGATCATGAAGACCGAGATCCGGATCCGGTCGACCTCGATGCCGGCCCGCCGGGCGGCTTCCCGGTTGCCGCCCACGGCGTAGATGTGCCGGCCGTAGCTGGTGCGTTGCAGCACGAAGGTCCCGATGACCAGCAGCACCGCGATGACCGGCACGACGATCGGCACGCCCTTGAGTGAGCTGATCAGGACGTTGCGGCTGCGCTCCAGGTTGAGCACGTACACGGCGGTGCCGAGGATGACGGCGAGCCCGCCGATCCGCAGCGCCACCACCGCGATCGGGTCGGTGATCAGACCGCGGGCCACCCGGGTGCGGTGACGCAGCAGTTGCACCGCCGCGTAGCCGACGACCGCGACGGCGGTCAGCGCCCAGCCCACTGTGGGGGCGAGGTTGCGGTTGGCGATGGCGACCAGCACCTCGTCGCGGACGGAGATGTTGGTGCCCTCCTTGACGAGCAGCAGCACGACGCCCTGGAAGGCGAGGAAACCGGCGAGGGTGACCACGAAGGACGGAATGCCGATCTTCGCGACCAGCATGCCGAGCGTGGTGCCGATGACCACGCCGGTGGCGATCGCGGCGAGCACGGCGACCCACCAGGGGTAACCGAGCACGGTGACCACATTGGCCAGCACCGCCGCGCAGACCCCGCTGGCGAAGCCGGCGGAGAGGTCGATCTCGCCGAGCAGCAGCACGAAGACCAGACCCATCGCGATCAGCGTGACCGCCGCGCCCTGGGTGAAGAGGTTGGCGAAGTTGCCGGCGGACAGGAACGACGACGGCCGCATGATGGCGAAGACGGTGCAGAGCACGATCAGGCCGAGCACGGCCGGCAGCGCGCCGACGTCGCCACCCCGTACCCGACTCAGGTAGTTGCGGACGTGGCCCCCGACGGTCGGCGGGGGTGTGACGGCGGCGGGGCCGTCCTTCCGCACGGCGGTGGTGGTCATCGGACGCCTCCTGAGATCGAGTCGGCCGGCTGCGGGCCGTCGCCGTTGCTGCCCGGGTCGGTGGCGAGGCCGAGCCCGCCCGAGCGCCCGGCGGTGATCAGCTCGACCACCTGGGCGTGGGTGATGTCGGTGGTCTTCACCTGGGCGACCATCTGGCCGAGGTACAGCGCGGCGATCCGGTCGGAGACGGCGAAGACGTCGTTCATGTTGTGCGAGATGAGCACCACGGCCAGGCCGTTGTCGGCGAGGCGGCGGACCAGTTCGAGCACCTGGGCGGTCTGTGCCACGCCGAGCGCCGCGGTGGGCTCGTCCAGGATGACCAGCTTGCTGTTCCAGAGCACCGCCTTGGCGATGGCCACTGTCTGGCGCTGACCGCCGGAGAGGCTGGAGACGTGCTGGCGAAGTGAGGTGACGGTGCGGATGGAGAGCCCCGCCAGCGTTTCGGCGGCGAGCTGTTCCATGGTCGGCTCGTCCAGGACGATGCCGCTGCGCTTCTCCCGGCCGAGGAACATGTTCTGCACGATGTCCAGGTTGTCGCAGAGCGCGAGGTCCTGGTAGACGACCTCGATGCCGAGCGTGGCGGCGTCGCGGGGGCTGCCGATGTGTACCGGTTCACCGTTGAACAGGAACTCTCCGGCGTCGATGGGGTGGATGCCGCTGATGCACTTCACCAGGGTCGACTTGCCGGCGCCGTTGTCGCCGACCAGTGCGGTCACTTCGCCCGGGTGGACGGTCAGGGCGACGTCGCGGAGCACCTGGACGGGACCGAAGCTCTTGTCGATCCCGCGGAGTTCCAGCAGGGGAGTCGCGGACACGGGGGTCTCCTTCTTAAGGGAGGGTCGGGGCCCGTCCGGCGGGCGCCGCCCGGCACGGGAGGGTGCTCCCGTGCCGGGCGGCGATGGTCGTCCCGGCGGGTACTGCGGCGTCGGTCAGCTGATACCGGCGTCGGCGCAGAGCTTGGCGTACGCCCCGGCGCAGACCTCTTCCTTGGTCACGTAGCCGTCGGCGATGACGTCCTTGACGTTCTCCTTGTAGATGGCCTTCGGGGTGAGCAGCACCGACGGGACGTCGCGGCCACCCTCCGGGTCCTTCACCGTCTGGCCGGTGTCCTTCTTCTCGCCCTTGGCGAGCGCGATGGCCAGGTCGGAGGCGGCCTTGGCCTCTTCCCGAACCGCCTTGTAGACGGTCATGCACTGGTCACCGACGAGGATGTTCTGCAGACCCTCGGTGCTGGCGTCCTGCCCGGTCACCGGCACCTTGCCGTTGAGCTTGTTCTTCTTCAGGATCGAGATGGCCGCGTTGCCGAGACCGTCGTTGGCGGCCAGCACGCCGTCGATCTTGCCGTTGGCCTTGGTGAGCTGCTGCTCGAAGATCGTCGCGGCCTGCGCGTTGTCCCACGCCGGCACCGCGTCCTCGGGGCCCTTGACGTACTCCTTGGAGTCGAACTTCGGCTTGAGCACCGAGTCGTAGCCGGCCTTGAACAGGGTGGCGTTGTTGTCGGTGGGGGAGCCGTTCAGGTACGCCACGACGGGGTTCTTGACGCCCTTGTCGGTCAGGCACTTCGACAGGCCCTCGCCCTGGAGCTTGCCGACGGTCTCGTTGTCGAAGCTGACGTAGTACTGGGCGGAGCCGCCGAGGGTGAGCCGGTCGTAGTCGATGGTGGCGACGCCCTGCGACTTGGCCTTGTCCAGCACGGCCTTGCCGGTGCCGGAGTCCAGGTTGACGATCATCAGGGCGGTGACGCCACTGGTGATCATCTGGTCGGCGATGGTCTGGAAGGCGGTCTTGTCGTTCTGGGCGTTCTGGATGTCGTACTGGACGCCGGCGGCCTTGAACGCCTCCTCCAGGAACCGACGGTCCGCGGTCTCCCAGCGGGCCGAGGACTTGCTGTCCGGGAGGATGACGCCGATCTTGGGGGTCTTGGCGGCGGCGCCGTTGTCGCCGGAGTCGTCGCTGCAAGCGGTCAAGCCGCCGGTCGTGAGCAGGCCCACGGCGGCGATGGTGAGGATCCCCTTACGCATGTGCAGGGTCCTTTCGGAGGTGGGGGAGGTGTTGTTTTGTTGTGTCCGGCAACGTATTTCGCGTCACACCGGCTCCACAAGACCGCGCAGGTGCCTAGTTTGTTGGGAGCGATAACAATTCAGCAACGCGACTGTTACTCCGCGGGTATCCCACGGGGAAGGCGACGTAACGACCGTCGTCAGCTGGTCTGCAACGCCGCGGTGCGGGCGTCGGTGAGCGCCACCAGATCCGCCGCTGCCAGTTCGAGTTGCAGTCCGCGCCGACCAGCCGAGACGTAGATCGTCGGCAGCCGCAGCGCGGACTCGTCCAGCACCGTGGGCAACCGCCGACGCTGCCCCAGCGGGCTGATCCCACCGCGTACGTAGCCGGTTGCCCGCTCGGCGACCGCCCGATCCGCCAGCGCCGCCCGCTTGCCGCCGACCGCCGCCGCGAGCGCCTTGAGATCCAGCTCGCCGGTCACCGGAACGACCGCCACGGTGAGCGCCCCGTCGACAGTGGTCACCAGCGACTTGAACACCCGCTCCGGCGCCACGCCGAGCGCCACCGCCACCAGCGCGCCGTAGTTCGGGGCGTCCGGCGACACCCGGTACGGATGGGTGCGATGCGCGATCCCGCGCTTGACCAACAGTGCCGTCGCCGGCGTGCCCTGTCCCGCCACGGCGACGACGTTAGTGGACCGGCCGGCCGATGAGCACCGTCGGTGCGCCGTCGACCCGGGTGAGCACCAGGCTCGCCGCCTCGTCCCCGGCCAGCCGCAGGTCCTTGCGGAGCTGCTCCGGGACGAGCGCCGAACCCCGCTTGAGGATCTCCACGCGGCCCACCCGGCGGTCCCGCAGCAGCGCCCGCAGGCGCTTGAGCGAGAACGGCAACACGTCGGTGATCTCCAGACAGCGCGCGTACGGGGTGCGGGTCGGCTGGTCGGCGTAGAGGTAGGCGATGCTCGGATCGGCCAGGGTGGCACCCAGCTCGGCGGCCAGCTCGGCGACGAGATGCGCGCGCACCACCGCCGGCTCCGGGTCGTACAGGTAGCGGCGTACCGGCCCGACCGGCGCCTCGGCGGCACCCGAGCCGGTGAGCTGGTGACGGTGGATCTCGGTGCCCCGCTGCCGGTAGAGGGTGGCGCGGCGGGGCACCTCCGCCAGCTCGCCGCACCACAGCGCCGCCTCGACCAGGTCACCGTCGACACCGACCCACTCGGCCTCCGCCCCGGCCGGGATGAGCGCGTGGTCCAGGCCCGGCGCCACCTTCACCACGGTGCGCGGCACCCGCTCGGCCAGCCCGGTCACGAAGTCCCACGGCGGCGAGTAGGCGCGCGGGTCGAAGATCCGCCGCCCGGTGCCGCTCGTGCGGCGGGCCGGGTCGCAGAAGACGCCCTCGACGCCTGACACGTCGAACCCGGTCGCGTCGCCGCACTCGACGGTGAACAGCTCGGCCAGGCCGGCCGCGGTGGCGTTGGCGGCGGCCATCGCGGCGGTCACGGGGTCGGCCTCCACCCCGTACACCCGGATGCCGGCACGGGCGGCGGCCAGCGCGTCGGCCCCCAGCCCGCAACCGAGGTCGGCCAGCGTGCGCACGCCGGCCGCGGACAACCGGGCGGCCCGACGGTCGGCGACCACCCGGCGGGTGGCCTGCTCCAGGCCGGGGCGGGTGAGGAACATCCCAGCGGCGGCCGGACCGAACTTGCCGACCGCGCGGTGGCGCAACTCGGCCTGGGTGAGGGCCGCCGCGGCCAGCGTGGGCGGCACCCCGGCCGCGCGCAGCGCCGAGGCCGCGGCCAGCGGGTCACCGCCGGCCAGCCCGGCCGCCGCGGTGAGCGCGGCCGACCCCTCAGGGGTACGCAGCGCCGCCAGCTGATCGAGATCCACCCGGCCATTGTCCCGGCCGAGCCGGAAATCCTGGCTGGCGGGGCGCGACGCGCTGGCACTCTCCTTGACGGAGTGCTAGCCACGGAATAACCTGCGATTAGCACTCTCACCCTGAGGGTGCCAGCTTCCGGGTCTCGCGACCCGGGTGCGCACGCCAGGCGGACCGGCACCCGCGACGACGGCACCGCCCGGTGGCATGAGGCAGATTGACGCTGGCCAGCCCCGCTGGTCAGCAACGAAACCAGTACCCCAGGAGGGTATGCCCGTGACTACCGCGACCAAGGTTGCGATCAAGCCGCTCGAGGACCGCATCGTGGTCCAGGCGAACGAGGCTGAGACCACCACGGCGTCGGGCATCGTGATCCCCGACACCGCCAAGGAGAAGCCGCAGGAGGGCACCGTCCTCGCTGTGGGCCCGGGGCGCGTCGACGACAACGGCAACCGGGTTCCGGTTGACGTGCAGGTCGGCGACACCGTCCTCTACTCGAAGTACGGCGGCACCGAGGTCAAGTACGCCGGCGAGGAGTACCTGGTGCTCTCCGCCCGCGACGTCCTCGCGGTCATCGAGAAGTAAGCAACCGATCAGTGCCACTGCCCCGGTCCGGCTCGCCGGGCCGGGGCAATGGCGCTTCGAAGGGACATTCATGGCGAAGATCCTGAGCTTCTCGGACGACGCCCGGCACCTGCTGGAGCACGGTGTCAACGCCCTCGCGGACGCGGTCAAGGTCACCCTCGGCCCGCGCGGGCGCAACGTCGTCCTGGACAAGAAATTCGGTGCGCCGACGATCACCAACGATGGTGTGACCATCGCCAAGGAGATCGAGCTCACCAACCCGTACGAGAACCTTGGCGCGCAGCTGGTCAAGGAGGTGGCGACCAAGACCAACGACGTCGCCGGCGACGGGACCACCACCGCGACCGTGCTGGCCCAGGCCATGGTCCGCGAGGGTCTGCGCAACGTGACCGCCGGGACCAACCCGGCCGGCCTCAAGCGGGGCATCGACGCGGCGGCCACCAAGGTCTCCGAGGCGCTGCTCGGCAAGGCTGCCGAGGTCACCAGCAAGGACTCGATCGCCAACGTGGCGACGATCTCCGCGCAGGACTCCACGATCGGCGATCTGATCGCCGAGGCGATGGAGCGCGTCGGCCGCGACGGTGTCATCACCGTCGAGGAAGGCTCGATGCTCACCACCGAACTGGACGTGACCGAGGGTCTCCAGTTCGACAAGGGCTTCATCTCGCCGAACTTCGTCACCGACCTGGAGAGCCAGGAGTCCGTCCTCGAGGACGCGTACATCCTGGTCACCACCCAGAAGATCTCGGCGATCGAGGAGCTGCTGCCGCTGCTGGAGAAGGTCCTGCAGAACAGCAAGCCCTTGCTGATCATCGCCGAGGACGTGGACGGCCAGGCGCTCTCCACCCTGGTGGTCAACTCGCTGCGCAAGACCCTCAAGGTCTGCGCGGTCAAGGCCCCGGGCTTCGGTGACCGGCGCAAGGCGATGCTCCAGGACATCGCGATCTCCACGGGCGCCGAGCTGGTCGCCTCGGAGCTGGGCTACAAGCTCGACCAGGTCGGCCTGGAGGTGCTCGGCACCGCCCGGCGCGTCGTGGTCGACAAGGAGAACACCACGATCGTCGACGGCGGTGGCCAGAAGGCCGACGTCGCCGACCGGGTGTCCCAGATCCGCAAGGAGATCGAGGCCTCCGACTCCGAGTGGGACCGGGAGAAGCTGGCCGAGCGGCTGGCGAAGCTCTCCGGTGGAATCGCCGTCATCAAGGCCGGCGCGGCGACCGAGGTCGAGATGAAGGAGCGCAAGCACCGCATCGAGGACGCCATCGCGGCGACCAAGGCCGCGGTCGAGGAGGGCACTGTGCCCGGCGGCGGTGCCGCCCTGGTGCAGATCCTCTCGGTGCTCGACGACGACCTGGGCTTCACCGGTGACGAGAAGGTCGGCGTCTCGGTCGTGCGCAAGGCGCTCGTCGAGCCGCTGCGCTGGATCGCCCAGAACGCCGGTCACGACGGCTACGTCGTGACCCAGAAGGTCGCCGACCTCAGCTGGGGCAACGGCCTGGACGCCGCCAAGGGCGAGTACGTCGACCTGGTCAAGGCCGGCATCATCGACCCGGTGAAGGTGACCCGCAACGCGGTCACCAACGCCGCCTCGATCGCCGGTCTGCTGCTCACCACGGAGAGCCTCGTGGTCGACAAGCCGGAGCAGGCCGAACCGGCCGCCGCCGGCGGGCACGGCCACGGTCACGGCCACCAGCACGGCCCGGGCTTCTGATCCGGTAGCGACACCCGTTCCGGGGCGCACCGCCGTACGGCGGTGCGCCCCGGCCCGTTTCGCCGGCTGGCAGGTCATTACCGAACGCTGACGTTGTTGGCGACCGGCCGAGATGATCGCGCACACTGGGCCGATGAGCACCACGTCACGGCGGTACGCCGCGCTGGCCGGAATCACCGCCGCCGCCGTCGCGATCGGGATCGCCGAACCGGTAGCGGTGCTGACCGGCCCCCGGTCGGCACCCCTGGTCGCAGTCGGCGGGGTCATCGTCGACGCCGTCCCCGAGTCACTCAAGCAACTCGCCATCGACCTCTTCGGCACCGCCGACAAGATTGCGCTGCTGGTCGGCACTGCCGTGTTGCTGGGAGGCTTCGCCGCCCTCTTCGGCGTCCTGGCGGTTCGTCGGCTGGCACTCGGCCTGGCGGGCATCGGCACGTTCGGCGCCATCGGCGTCGCCGCGGCGTTGACCCGTTCCGGCGCGGACCTCGCCGACGCACTGCCGTCAGTGGTCGGCGCGGGTCTCGGTGCCCTGGTGCTCTGGCTGTTCATCGCCGGCCCGTTCGAACTGAACCCCTGGCCCTGGTCACCGCCCACGCCACCCCTCAGCCCGGTGTCGCCCGCCGGCCCGACCTCCGGGCCTCCCGCTGGGCCGGCGCCGGTGTCGCCCGCTGGGCCGACGCCAGTGTCTTCCGCCGGGCCGACCTCCGGGCCTCCCGCTGGGCCGGCGCCGGTGTCTTCCGGCGGGCCGACGCCGGCGGTCGAGCCGGTCGGGCCCGCCGAGGTGGACCCGGAGTCGCGGCGGCGATTCCTCACCGGGAGCGGGGTGCTGCTCGGAACGGCCGTGGTGGCCGGTCTTGGCGGGCGTTGGCTGGCGGGTCGGCGCGGCGTGTCCGCCGCCCGGGACGCGATCCGCCTGCCCGCGCCGGTCGCCCCCGCACCGGCCGTGCCGGCAGGCGCGAACCTCTCGCTGGCCCAACTGGCGCCGTACGTCACCCCGAACTTCGGGTTCTACCGGATCGACACCGCGCTGGTGGTGCCCCAGGTCGACCCGGACACCTGGCGGCTGCGGATCCACGGGCGGGTCGGCAAGGAGCGCACCTACAGTTACGCGGATCTGCTGGCCCGACCGCTGGTCGAGCGGTACGTCACCCTGGCCTGCGTCTCCAACGAGGTGGGCGGTGACCTGATCGGCAACGCCCGCTGGCTCGGCGTACCCCTGCGGGAACTGCTGGACGAGGTCGAACCCGACGACGACGCCGACCAGGTCGTCGGACGGTCTGTCGACGGTTGGACCTGCGGCACCCCCACCGCCGCGCTGCGCGACGGACGGGACGCGCTGCTGGCCGTCGGAATGAACGGCGAGCCGTTGCCGGTCGAGCACGGCTTCCCGGTCCGGATGGTGGTGCCGGGCCTCTACGGCTACGTGTCAGCCTGCAAATGGGTGACCGAACTCGAGCTGACCCGGTTCGCCGACTTCGACGCGTACTGGGTGCCGCGCGGATGGTCCCGCCAGGGGCCAATCAAGACCCAGTCGCGGATCGACACGCCCCGCAGACGCAACCGGCTGACCGCCGGGCCGGTCACCGTCGCGGGGGTGGCCTGGGCGCAGCACCGAGGCATCCGCCGAGTCGAGGTACGCGTCGACGACGGCCAGTGGCAGGCGGCCACGCTGGCCCCCACCGTGTCAGTGGACACCTGGGTGCAGTGGTCCTGGCGCTGGGACGCCACACCCGGCGAACACCGGCTCCAGGTCCGAGCGACAGACGCGACCGGTGAAACCCAAACCGACCGTACCCAGGGCGTTGTCCCGGACGGCGCCACCGGCTGGCATACCGTCACCGTCACCGTCCGCTGACCCCGACACACCACTGCCCCCTCCGGGCAACGGTGGGGCGGGTCCCCGACCTGACCGCGGGTCCATGGGCGATCTGCCGTCGCTGCCTCCGTGAGGTGGCCCGCCGGTACCGCGGCTGTCCTTCACCGCGGCGGGTGTCTCTTCGCGGTGGTGGGCGTCTTTCGCGGCGGTCGGTGTCCTCCGGGGCGGCAGATGGCTGATGGACCGGCGATGCCCGGACCCTGCATGCAGATCTTGGACAGTTTCCGTTCAAGCGGAACGGAAACTGTCCAAGATCTGCAATGAACGCCGCTTGATGACGCCATCGGCCGCCGCTGAGGACCCCTTCAGTGCGGCATCTCCCGTTGCGGTCCGCT
>NZ_BSTU01000005.1:0-629881 GCF_030269705.1 Micromonospora sp. NBRC 107095 | reverse complement strand
CGGCAGCGGTCAGGGCGGTCTTACGGATCAGATCGGTACGCATGATGGCGTGCTCCTCTGCATCAGGGGAAAACCGCACGGGCACTGAACACCGGGGGGTGTGGCCGTGCGGGGAGGTTCGCGGGGGGCCCGGCGACCTGCTGGGGGGTCGGCGTCGGGACAGGGTGTAACGGTTGCCGGTGGCGGGTCATTCCGCCTATCCGGGGCCGGCCGGTGGTGCTCGAGGGGCTGGCTGGTTTCGCGTATCCGGGGGCTGGCCGGTGGTGCTCGGCCGTGCGGGGGGTGTAACCGGGGCGGCCTGGCGGGTGTTCCCGGCGGCTGCTCTCCACCGGGCCGGGGGCGCGGTGGTCTGCCAGGTATAACGACCCGGCCCGGTCGGCGATTCCGCCGTCGGGGTGGCCCCGACCACCCGACACTCCTACCCAAACCGGACATCGGTGCCTGCCGGATGCCCCGACATGACGGACGAACGGCGTGATCGACTCGGGTTCCTGAAAACCGGGCTGTCCTGGTGCGGGGGATACCGCGTTTTCCTGAAAGCCGAGTGGATCACGCCCGTCTGCGCCGTTCGCGCGCCCTCGACCCAGCCCGACGCGCGACTCAGCCCGACGCGGGGGCATAGTGCCCGACGGGACCGGGCGCTTGGCCGGACCCGGTCCACCCCTGGGCTACGCCGCCGGGCTGCCCGGCCGCCGGGTTGTCCGGGCAGCTTGGCTGTCCGTGTCGCTTGGCTGGGCCGCCGGGTTGTCTGGGTAGCTTGGCTGTCCGTGTCGCTTGGCTGGGCCGCCGGGTTGTCTGGCCGCTCGGCCGTCTCGCCGCCGCGTCCTTGGCGCCGCCGCGCGCCTGGCGCAGTCAGCCGGTCGGGTGGGCGGGCGAGTGGTCAGGGGCGTACTCGCCCGCCCCGGCGATGAGCGACGAAACCGCCGATCGGGAGGGGTGTCAGCCTTCGCGACCGGGGAACATCGACAGGGCCTTCGCGCGCTGGGCGACGAGATCGGCGTAGGTGCCGTCACGTTCGGCCCAACGGTGCATGTGAACGCCCTTCACGAGGATTTCGTGCGGGGTGGGGTTCGCCGAGAGCAACTGCATGACCTCGGTGGCGAAGTCATCGAGTGGCAGCGCGTGCGGGTTCACCTTCTCCTGCCCGGCTGTCGCGACGGCCGGGGGGACGAGCTCGACGACGTCGACACCGGTGCCGTCGAGTTGCGCGCGCAGCGCCTCGGAGTAGGCGTGCACCGCTGCCTTGGAGGCGGCGTAGCTGGGCATGGGCGGGAACGGCAGGAAGGCGATGCCGGAGGTGACGGTGATGAAGGTGCCGGAACCCCGACCGACCAGGTGCGGAGTGAAGGCGTCGATGATCCGGATGGTGCCGACCAGGTTGGTGTCGATCGTCGCCTCCGCCGCCGGGAAGTGCGCGGGGTCGCGAAGGTCTTCCATGAGCATGACACCCGACATCGTCACCACGGTGTCGAGCTCGGGGTAACGGGCGAGCACGGCGTCCCGGGCAGAGCGGACAGACGCGCCGTCGGTGACGTCGACGCCGAACGTGCCGAAACCTTCCGTGGCGAGCTCCGAGAGGGCCTCGGCACTGCGACCGCCGACGGCTACGGTGCTGCCCGCCGCAGCGAACCGCCGGGCCAGCTCCCGCCCGATACCCGAGGTGCCGCCGACGATGAGAACTGTGCGGTTGGAGAGATCCACGAGATCTTCCCTTCGATCCAGAGGGCGCCGACGCGTCAACTCGCGGCGCGAACCGTGATGCTCGCTGTCCATCCCGAACAGGGCGATCACCAGTCTTGACCGAGCCCGGCGGAGGTGGCAGGGCCCCCGTTTTCCCAGGTCCCACCAGGGCCCCTCTGCGGCACGCGCACCGCACTACCGTGGTGACCATGACGGATGAGGAGCCGGCCGGCGGTCACCGACTGGGCAGCTACCTTCGGGCCCGGCGCGAACTGGTCTCACCGGCGCAGGTGGGGCTCCCGACCGGCGGTCGGCGCCGCGTGCCCGGCCTGCGCCGCGAGGAGGTCGCCCTGCTCGCCGGGATCAGCCCCGACTACTACCTGCGGCTGGAACGGGGCCGGGACAAGAACCCCTCACCGCAGGTCCTCGAATCCCTCGCGCGCGTGCTGCAACTCGACGACATCGAGCGGACGTATCTGCTCGACCTCGCGGCGGCGCGCCCCAGGGCGCCGCGCCGCAAGCGGTCCGAGCACGTACCGGCGCGGGTGTACGAACTGCTCGCCCACCTTCAGATCCCCGCGTTCGTGGAAGGACGCGCCTTCGACGTCCTGGCCTCCAACCCGATGGCCGTGGCGCTCTCCCCGCGCCTGCGGCCCGGTCAGAACCGGCTGCGCTCGCTCCTGCTCGATCCGGAGGAACGAGCCTTCCACCAGGACTGGACGAAGGCCACCGCCGACTTCATCGCCACCCTGCGCACCACCATCGGTGACGACATCGACAACCCCCGGTTCGTCGAGCTGGTGGGCGAACTCGCGCTGTCCAGTCAGCGGTTCCGTACCCTGTGGGCCCGCCACGACGTCCGCAATCTCGACGGGGGTACGACCACGGTCCACCACCCCGTCGTCGGTGACCTACGCCTGCACCGGGACAAACTCCCCATCGATGACGTCATCCTCGTCGTCTACTACCCCGACAAGGACAGCGACAGCGACGAGAAACTGCGGCTGCTCGCCGCACTCGCACACACCGAGACCGCCGACGACCACGCCCGGACGGGGCGGCCCGACGCGTCGTCGAACCGCCCCACCCGTTCGCAGAGCTGATCAGAAACCGAGGACGGCCCGCCCGCCGACCACCGGCAGTCGCAGCTCGCTGTCCTTCGGCGCGACCCGCAGCTCGGTGCCGCCCAGCGGCAGCAGGGTGTACTCCTGGTCGCTGGAGAAGACCACCACGCCGATGCGGTGGCCCGCCGGGAAGACGTAGTCCTTCGGCTCCATGGTCCACCGGTAGTCGTACAGCTTGCCCTGCCTGACCGGCTCGGTGCGGGCGGCGCTCTTGCGGTTCTGCGGGTCCATCCAGCCTCGCGTCACCACTGTCGGTGCGGCGGTCGACCCGGTCGGGCCGTAGTCGACCAGGTACGCGGTGAGGTTCGCGTCCGGCTTGTTGTCGATCGCCATCCGCAGCCGCATCTCCGGACGCCCCGAGATGCGCACGCTCTGCGTCAGCTCCGGGGAACGGTAGGCGAGCCGATTGGCGCTCGCGGTGTCCGGGTTGGACACCAGGGTGTCCGGGTGGATGGTCCGGCCCTCGTCGACGAAGCTCTGCTCGACAGTGGCCTTGGGCGGCTTGCCGGTGGTGAGGGTGCCCGGCGCGGTGGCGTCGGTGGCGGCGAAGCGCAGCCCGACCTCCCGCGCGCCCGGGTCGGGCCAGTTGGCGTACGTGGTGTAGGCGCGGTCCTCGCGCTGGAGCACCGCCGTGGGCTCGTCCATGATGCCGTTGCGCACGTTCCACAGCCAGAAGTCGAACCAGCGGTTCTCGGTCTGCTTGTACGTCCAGGTCTGCCCGCTGGGCAGGGTCACCGATGCGTTGCTGCCCGGCCCGCCGTGCCCGCCCTGGTGCAACCAGATCTTGCGCGGCACGTCGCGCTTGGCGAGCTGGTCCCACCAGCCGGCGAAGTGTTCGGTCTTCACGTTCCAGTCGTTGAGGCCGTGCACGACGAAGACGCTGGCCTTGACGTCGCGGGCGTCGAGGTAGTCGCGGTCCTGCCAGAACGTGGAGTAGTCGCCGGTGACGCGGTCCTGCTTCGCGGTGATGTCCGCGAGCTCGTCGGCGCACTGCCCCTCGGCGCGGGCCTGTCCGGCGGTGTACTGGGCCAGGATGTCGAGGTCCTCGCCCTGGAACGTGCCGGGTGCCACGACGAGGCCGTTGGCCCGGTAGTAGTCGTACCAGCTGCTGATCGCGGAGACCGGCACGATGGTCTTGAGCCCCTTGACGCCGGTGGTGGCGACCTGGTTGGGCAGCGTCCCGTTGTAGGAGACCCCGGTCATGCCGACCGCGCCGGTGGTCCAGCCGGCGGTGACCGGGGCGCCGTTGGCGTCGTACGCCTTGGCCCGGCCGTTGAGCCAGTCGATGACGGCCTTGGTGCCGAGCGTCTCGGCCTGGTCTCCGCTGGTCGGGCAGCCGTCCGAGTCGCCGGTGCCGACGCTCTGGCCGAGCACCACCGCGTACCCGCGGGGCACGTAGTAGTCGTCCAGCGAGCCGGGCAGGTTCGCCTTGGCCTGGGCCCGCTGCGTGCCCATGTCGAGCGCGCGGCGTCCGGAGCGGTCGGTCAGGCCGTTCTGCGGCAGGTCGTCGACCAGCACGCTCGGGTACGGCACGTCACCCCAGGTGCCCTTGCGGTAGGGGCTGTGCTCGAAGATGACCGGCACCTTGAAGCCCTGCGTGGCGGTTTCCCGGGGGCGGGAGATGTCGATGGCCACCCGGTCGGGTCGACCGTCGTGGTCGGTGTCCACCGGGGTCTGGACGTACACGCGTTCCTCGATCGCGTCGGCGAGCGAGAACACGGGTTGGGTCATGCCGTCGCTGACCACGATGCCGGTGGGCGTGGTGGGCGTGGGCGGGGCGGCAGCCGCTGGTGGGGCTGCGCTGAGCACCAGGGCACCGGACACGCCGACGCTCAGGAGTGCCAGATGACGGGGTCGACGCATGCGCGTCTCCCTTCGGTTGGGCTGGTTGCCGGGGGTCGGCGGGGGCCGATCTCGAAGATCCATTCGTCGCCATGCTAGGTCCGCGGCGGCGTCCCGTCGATCCCTTCAGCCGTCCACCGTGGTTGGTCAGGGGGTCGGCGGTGTCACCGCGATGATCAGGTGGGCGCGCTGATCGCTGGCGTTGCGGTAGAGGTGCGCCAGGCGCGAGTCGAAGGTGACCGACTCGCCGGCGCTGAGGGTGTACGAATCGCCGCCGATCTCGGCGACGACCTCACCGGTGATGACGATCGCGCACTCGGTCGACGGGTGCGCCCACGGCTCCGCGGAGCTGGCGTCGCCGGGCGCGAGGTGGGCCTGGAGCACCTCCAGGTCGCCACGGCCAGGGGTGAGTCGTTCGTAGGTGATCTGGCCGGGCGGCGCGGCCAGCCTGGTCCGGGCACCGACGCGGCTGACGTGCACCGGTGGCGCCTCGGGCTCGGAGAACAGTTCCGCGATTGAGGTGTCGAAGACCTGGGCGAGTTTTCGCAGGGTGGACAGGCTGGGGTCGGTCGCGCCGTTCTCGATCTGGCTGAGCAGGCCGGGGGACACGTCGGCGGCTGTGGCGAGCTGACGCAGCGTGAGGGAGTGCTGCTGACGCAGATCGCGGAGTCGGTCACCGAGCATGTGTCCTCGTTCCAAATTCAGTGTGGCTAAATCTTGATTGACCAAACTATACAGCCCTGTTTAGGATCACTAAACGTCGGACGGAGAAGTTCGACGGCAGTAAACACGCCACGTTGCAGCGCGAACCGGGCCCTGGCCGTCCGGTCTACATCCAACCCCGAGACGACGCCCCCGAGAAGCCCGTGACGCCGTCACCCCATCGGCCCGACCGATGCGTGGTGTCGCCCGGCGGCCGTCGACGCCCCGCGGATCCCGCGCACAGCGGGCCGCGCGATACGAAGGTAGGAACAGCATGTCGGTGTCTCCCCGCCGGCTCCTCGCCGGAGCGTCCGCTCTGGCGACGCTGGCCGTCCTCTCCGTCAGCGCCTGTAGCGCCGGCGGCAGTGGTGGAAACGCGAACGGTGCGGCCAAGACCCTCACCGTGAACACCTCGTTCGTGCTCAAGACCCTCGACCCCGGCCGGGTCTACGAGGCGACCGGCCTGACCGCCGTGCACGCCCTCTACGACACCCTGCTCACCTTCAAGGGCTCGGACGTGAGCAAGCCGGTCCCCGCGCTGGCCGAGTCGTACCAGGCGTCGCCGGACGCCAAGACGTTCACCTTCAAGCTCCGGCAGGGCGTGACGTTCGCCGACGGCAGCCCGCTCACCGCCGACGACGTCGTCTTCTCGCTCAACCGCCTGAAGAACATCAAGGCCAGCCCCGCGGTCACCGTCAGCGGCCTGACCGTGACCAAGACCGACGACAGCACCATCGTGGTCGCCTCGGCCACCCCCGACCCGAACATCCCGGTGGTGCTGTCGATGCCGTCGACAGCGGTGCTCAATTCCAAGGTCGCCAAGGAGCACGGCGCCCGCGACGGCGCCGACGCCGCCCAGGGCGACACCGCGCAGCAGTACCTGGACACCAACTCCCTCGGCAGCGGCCCGTACGTCCTGAAGTCCTACGACCCCTCGTCCCAGGTGGTGCTGGAGGCCAACCCGAAGTACTGGGGTACGAAGCCGCAGTTCTCCCGGGTCGTGCTGCGCAACATGGATGTGCAGACCCAGAAACTGACCATGCAGCGCGCCGAGGCCGCCGAGATCTCCCTGGACATCTCCGGCAAGCTCCTCGACGGACTGCCGGGCAGCCTGCAGACCTCTGGCGTGCAGGACACCGTCTACTTCCTCTTCCTCAACGCCGACCCGGGCGTCTCCGCCGTCACCTCGAACCCGAAGTTCAACCAGGCGCTCCGTGCCGCCATCGACTACCAGGGGATCGCCGCCCTGTACGGCAAGGGTGCCGCCCCCGGCGCCGGCCTGGTCGCGCCCGCCTTCCCGGGCGCGCTGCCGGCCGGCGAGGAGTCCAAGCGGGACGTGGCCAAGGCCAAGGCGCTGCTCACCGAGGCCGGCCTGACCAACCCGACGGTCAAGTTCAGCTACCCGGCCATCACCTACAAGGGTGTGGACCTCGGCACGGTGGCCACCAAGGTGCAGGGCGACGCCGCCGAGGCCGGCATCAAGCTGGAACTCAACCCGCAGCCGCTGACCACGTTCCTCGACGAGATGCGCGGCGGGAAGTCACCCCTCGGATTCACCCCGCAGAGCCTGAACTACCCCGTCGCCGACTCACTGATCAACAACATGGCACCGGGGCAGGCGACCGCGCTGCGCTCCGGCTGGACGATCGAGCGGGCCGACCCGGCCGTGGTGGCCGCCGGCAAGAAGGTCACCGAGACCCTCGACCTGGCTGGTCGGGCCACCGCCATGCAGGAGTGGCAGCGGCTGATGAACGTGTCCTCGCCGTACCTCGTGCTGGCCAGCAACTCCTCCATCGTCGTGGCGACCACGGACCTGACCGGGGCGGACTACACCGCCGCCGGTTGGCAGGTGGACGTCGCCGCGGTCGGCCGCAAGTAGTCGGCGACCACATGACGACAGTTCACGACGGTGAGCCGGGCGCGGTCGCGACGACCGCGTCCCGGCCCCGGGGTGCCCACCCGCTGCTGACCTTCCTGGCCAAGCGGGTGGCCGTGACCGCCGGACTGCTGCTGGGCGTCACGGTGGTGACCTTCGGCCTGGTCAACGTGGTCCCCGGTGACCCGGTGACCGCCAACCTCTCCGACCAGGCGCTCAACGACCCCGCCGCGGTGGCCGCCTTCCGCGAGAAGTGGGGTCTGGACCGGCCGCTCTGGGCCCAGTACCTGCACTACCTGGGCAACCTGCTGCACGGCGACCTGGGTCACTCCCAGCAGACCGGTCGGGCGGTCCTGGACGACCTGCTGCACTACGTGCCGGCAACGCTGGAGCTGGCCCTGCCGAGCATGGTGCTGGCGCTGCTCATCGGCACCGGGATCGGCATGCTCGCGGCGGTCCGCAATGGTCGGCTCACCGACCAGCTCGTCCGGGTCGGCGCCCTGCTCGGGCTCTCCACCCCGCCCTTCTGGCTGTCCCTGGTCGTGCTCTACGTCTTCTTCTACCAGCTCGGCCTGGCACCCAGCGGCGGGCGACTCTCCACGGACTTCAGCCCGCCGCCCACCGTCACCGGCATGTACACCGTCGACGGCGCGCTCGCCGGGCAGTGGGACGTCGCCTGGGACGCCGCGCAGCACCTGTCCCTGCCGGTGCTCGTGCTGACCTCGCTGACAGTGGCGATGCTGGTCCGCTTCGTCCGCTCGGCGATGCTGGAGGTGCTCCAGCAGGACTACATCCGCGCGGCGTACGCCAAGGGTCTGCCGACCCGGGTGGTGCTGCGCCGGCATCTGCTGCGCGCCGGTCTCGTCCCGGTGGTCACCGTCTCCGGCCTGGCGTTCGCCTCGCTGCTCTCCGGGACGGTGCTGGTCGAGAGCATCTTTGGCTGGCCCGGCGTCGGCCAGTACGCGTACCGCAGCGCCACCGCGTTGGACCTGCCTGCGATCCTCGGCGTCAGCCTGTTCGTGGCGCTGGTCTACACGCTGGTCAACCTGACCGTCGACCTGCTGTACGGGCTCATCGATCCGAGGATCCGATTGTCATGACGACACGTGCAGACCCGAAGGCGGAGCGGGCCCTGGGCCGACGTCGTTGGCTCGGCCGACTGCGCGGCGCCTCGACCAGTCGACCGGTCTGGCGTCAGCCGATCACCGTGACGGCGTTGACGATCCTCGGTGGATGGTTGCTGCTGGCTCTGCTCGCCGACGTTCTCGCACCGTACGACCCGCTGGCGCAGAGCGCCGACGGGTACGCGTCGCCGTCGGGGGCGCACTGGTTCGGCACCGACTCGCTCGGCCGGGACATCCTCAGCCGGGTCATCCACGGCGCCCGCCTGTCCATCCCGCTGGCCCTGGCCATCGTCTCGCTGGCGCTGCTGGTCGGCGGGCTGCTCGGGCTGGTCGCCGGATACGTCGGCCGGTTCGTCGACGAGGCGCTGATGCGCCTGACCGATCTGGTGTTCGCGTTCCCCCAGATCATTCTGGCCATGGCGGTGACGGCCGCGTTCGGCCCGAACACGCGCAACGCGGTGCTGGCCCTGGTCATCGTCTCCTGGCCGGTCTACGCCCGGGTGATCCGCAGCGCCGTGCTGAGCATGCGCGGCGACGACTACCTCAACGCCGCCCGCCTGCTCGGCGTCGGGCCGATCCGCGCGTTGCGCCGCGACGTGCTGCCCAACAGCATCGGCCCGGCGATCGTGCTGGCCACTCTGGAGTTGGGCAACGCGGTGCTGCTGCTCGCCGCGCTGTCGTTCCTCGGCCTGGGCCCCCGTCCACCGGCCGCCGAGTGGGGCTCGATGGTGGCCCTCGGCGCGCAGGACCTGTCGATGTGGTGGGTCAGCGTCTTTCCCGGCCTCGCCATCCTGACCGTGGTGATGGCCTTCAACGTGCTCGGCGACGCGCTGCGCGACCGGCTCGACCCCCGCTACACGAAGGGACGCTGAGGTGGCACCGCTGCTCGACGTCGACTCCCTGGCCGTCACCCTGCCGTCGCCGCGTGGCCCGCTGCCGATCCTGCACGACGTGTCGTTGACCGTCGACGAGGGTGAGTTGGTCGGCATCGCGGGGGAGAGCGGCTGCGGCAAGAGCCTCACCGCGCAGACCCTGCTCGGGCTGCTGCCCGCGGGGGCGGTGGTCAGCGGCTCGGCCCGGTACGCCGGCACCGAACTGCTGGGCCTGGACCCCCGGGGCTGGCAGCGGGTCCGCGGTGCGGGCATCGCGATGGTCTTCCAGGACCCGGGCGCGGCCCTGCACCCGATGCTCACCGTCGGCCGGCAGCTCACCGAGCACATGCGGGTGCACCTGCGGATGGACCGCCGAGCCGCCGGCCGCCGCGCGGTGGACCTGCTCGACCAGGTCCGTATCCCGGACCCGGAGCGGGCGCTGCGCGCCTACCCACACCAGTTCTCCGGCGGGATGCGGCAGCGGGTCGCCATCGCCATCGCCCTGGCCGCCCGACCCCGACTGCTGATCGCCGACGAGCCGACGACCGCCCTCGACGTGACCGTGCAGGCCGGCATCCTCGCGCTGCTGGACCGATTGCGCGCCGAGACCGGGCTGGCCGTCGCGTTCATCACCCACGACCTCGGCGTGCTCAGTGCCCTCACCACCCGTGGCTACATCTTCTACGCCGGGCGGGTCGTCGAGACCGGCCCGACGGGCGCGCTGCTGACCGCGCCCACCCACCCGTACACGGCCGCGTTGCTCGGCGCCCGACCGCACGGCACCCAGACCGGCGGAACGTTGCGGCCCATCCCGGGCGCGCCGCCGGCCCCGGGGGAGGCACCACCGGGCTGCCCGTTCCAACCCCGATGCGGGTACGCCGAACCGTCCTGCGGCACCGCCCCGCCCCCGCTCACTCCCGCCGGCGCCGACCGGTCGGTGGCCTGCGTGGTCCGCCCACAGTTGGAGGTGGCCGCATGACCGCGACCGAGCCGGCGCGACTGTCCTTCACCGACGTCGAGGTCGAGTACCGCTCCCGAGGGCATGCTCGGGTGCGGGCGGTCGCCGGGGTCGACCTGGAGGTGTCGCCCGGCCAGATCGTCGGACTGGTCGGCGAGTCCGGGTGCGGCAAGTCCTCGTTGGCCCGCGTCGCGGTCGGTCTCAGCGCACCGAGCGCCGGCACCGTCCGGTACGCCGGCCGACCGGTCACCCCGCTGGGCTGGCGACCCCGCTCCGGCGCCGAGGTCGGCCTCCAGATGGTCTTCCAGAACCCGTATGCCTCACTGAATCCCCGGCGCACCATCGGCTCCCAGCTCCTCGACGGCGTGCCCGCCGCTGTCACCGGGGCGGCCCGCCGGGCCCGGGTGCACGAGCTGCTCGAACGGGTGGCGATGCCGGCCAGCGCCGCGCAGCGGTATCCGCACCAGTTCTCCGGCGGTCAGCGGCAGCGCCTGGCCATCGCCCGCGCGCTCGCACCGGAACCCCGGATGATCATCGCCGACGAACCGGTGACGGCTCTGGACGCCTCGTCCCAGGCGCAGGTGGTCAACCTGCTCGTCGGGCTGGTCCGCGACCTCGACATGGGCATGCTGTTCATCTCCCACGACCTGTCGCTGGTGCACGAGATCGCCGACGTGACCGCCGTGATGTACCTGGGCCGCATCGTCGAGACCGCGCCCACCCGCGAGCTGTGGCGCGAGCCCCGACACCCGTACACCCGGGCGTTGATCGACGCGGTGCCGCAGATCGGGCCCACCCCGCGCCTGCCCGCCATCCTCGCCGGGGAGGTGCCCGACCCGGCCAACGCGCCCACCGGGTGCCGTTTCCGGCCACGCTGCCCGCACGCGTTCGCGCCCTGCGGGGAGCAGCCACCCACCGTCGAGCTGGACGGCCGCAGCGTCGCCTGCTGGCTCACCGACTCCGCCACGGCCCCGACCGTCGCACGCTCACTCTGAGGACGCCCCATGCGCATGCCCACCGAACAGGTCCTGGTCAACCTCGCCCTCTACGACGGTGTCCAGGACGCCTCCCAACCGGATCGCGGCATCTGGATCGACGCCGACGGGATGATCCGGGCCGTCGGTCAGGTCGACGACGTCCTCGCCGAGGCCGGCGCCGCCCGGGTGGTCGACCTGGGCGGCGACCACGTCATGCCGGGTCTGACCAACATGCACGTCCACCTCTCGCTGGGGTTGCCCGGCCACCTCGCCGACACCGTGCACGGTGCCAACCTGGCCGAACTGGTGCTGATGATGGCCGACTCGGCCCGGCGCACCCTGCACTCCGGCGTCACCACCGCCCGCCTCGTCGGGGAGAGCCGGTACGCGGACTTCGCCCTGCGCCGGGGGATCGAGGCCGGCGCGGTCGACGGCCCGCGCATCTTCACCGCGGGGCACGCGCTCTGCTGCACCGGCGGGCACGGCTGGGAGGCCGACGCCCTGGAAGCCGACGGTGCGGACGGGTTCCGTCGGGCCACCCGCGAACAGCTTCGCGCCGGCGCCGACCTGATCAAGGTGTGCATCTCCGGCGGGATCGCCGGTCAGCACGAGGCGATCGACACCCCGCAACTGCTCGACGACGAGATGGCCGCCGTCATCCGCGTCGCCCACGACTGGGGGCGCAAGGTCACCGCGCACGCCGGCCCGGCCGACTCGGTCCGCCGCGCCGTGGAACTGGGCCTCGACTGTGTGGAGCACGGGTACGAGCTGACCGACGACGTCACGCGGCTGATGGCCGAGCGGGGTGTCTGGTACGTGCCGACGATCGTGGTGAGTCGCTGCGAGCAGTTCTTCCGCGACTCCGGGGTGCCCGGCTGGCTGATGGACCGGGCCCTCGCCGCCGGCCCACGGCACTGGGAGAGCCTCCAGCACGCCATCCGCAACGGCGTCCCGATCGCCCTGGGCAGCGACATGCCCCCGCACGCCGGCTACGACGAGACCACCGCGACGGTCCGCGAACTGGAGTTCATGGTGGACGCGGGCATGCCCGTCGCGGACGCGCTCAAGGCCGCCACCGTCCGCCCCGCCGAGTGGCTGGGCCGCGCCGACACCCTTGGCAGCATCGCGGTGGGCCGGCACGCCGACCTGTTGGTGTTGCGCGACGACCCGACCCGCTCGGTGTCGGCGCTGCGCACCCTGCACGCAGTGGTGAAGGGCGGCGTCGCGTACCGCGACGACCACGGCCGGTTCGGCGTACCGCGATGAGCAGCATCACCGACGTCGCCGACGGGTACCTCGACGCGCTCGCCGAGCTGGACCCGCAGGCGGCCGAGGCGGTGGGGCGTACACCGGTGTCGCAGGTCCCGGACCTCTCGCCGGACGGCTTCGACGCCCGCGCGGAGCTGGCCCGACGCACCGCGACGGCCGCCGCCGCGGCGACCACCCACGAGCCCGGTGAGCGGTCCCTGGCCGACGCCCTGCTCGACCGGCTGGCCAGCGAGGTCGACCTGTACGACGCGGGGTTCACCACCCGACTGCTCGCTCCGCTGGCCACGCCGGTGCACCTGCTCCGGCAGCTCTTCGACAACCTGCCCCGGAACACCGGGGACGACTGGGCGGTGGTCGCCGAGCACCTGCACCGGGTGCCCGACGCCCTCGACCGGTACGCCGCGACGCTGCGCCGCTCGGCGCAGCGGGGACAACTGGTCGCCCGCCGGCAGGTGCTGGTGGTCGCCGACCAGTGCACGTCCTGGACCACCGCCGACTTCTACGGGCGGTTGGTGGAGGGCTGTCCCGGCGGCCCGTCCGCCACGCACCTGCGGCGGGGCGCCCGGTTGGCCACCGAGGCCACCGTCGGCTTCGCCGCGTTCCTGCGGACCGAACTGGCACCCGTCGCATCCGACGTGGACGGTGTCGGCGGCGACCTCTACCGGGTCACCGCCCGCAGCTTCCTCGGCGCCACCGTCGACCTCGACGAGGTGTACGCGTACGGCTGGGCGGAGTTGGACCGCACCGCCGGTGAGCTGCGTGCCGTCGCGGGCGAGCTGGGCCACTCGCGGGTGGCCGCGGCGCGCGCGGCCCTGGACGCCGACCCGGCCGGCCGGGTGTCGGCCGGGCCCGCCCTGGAGGAGTGGCTGCGCCAGCGCACCGACCTGCTGACCGACGCGCTCGACGGCACCCACTTCGACATCCCGGCCGTCCTACGGCGGGTGGTGTGCCGGATCAGCCCCGCCACGTCCGGGGTCATGTACTACACGCCTCCCGACCCGGCGTTGACCCGTCCCGGTGCGATCTGGTGGTCGGTGCCCTCCGGCGAGTCGACAGTGCCGGTGTGGCGGCACGTCGGCACGCTGTGCCACGAGGGGTTGCCCGGTCACCACCTCCAGCACGCCGTCACCCTGACCACCGCCAATCTGCACCCGTGGCAACGCCACCTCTGCCAGGTGCACGGGTACGCCGAAGGGTGGGCGCACTACGCCGAGCGGCTGGCCGACGAGATCGGCCTGTACGCCGACCCGGCCGAGCGTCTCGGCATGCTCGACGGCCAGATGTGGCGGGCCGCCCGCGTGGTCATCGACCTGGGCCTGCACCTCGGGCTACCGATCCCGGCCGGCAACGGGTTCACCGAGGAGCGGCGGTGGACGCCGGACCTCGCTGTCGACGTCCTGACCCGCGTCGCCGGACTGGACGCCGAGACGGCCCGTTTCGAGGTGGACCGGTACCTCGGCTGGCCGGCGCAGGCCCTCGCCTTCAAGGTCGGTGCGCGGTTGTGGCAGCAGGCCCGCCGGGAGGCCGAACAGCGCGAGGGGACTGCGTTCGACCGGAAACGCTTCCACCACACCGCGTTGGCGCTCGGGCCCATGGGACTGGATCCGCTCCGCGCCCGCCTGGCCGACCTGCCCTGACCGTCCGTACCCGCCGTAACCGATCGAAAGTGACAGCCGATGAGCGACGAGCTCGCCACCACCATCACCGACCTGTACCGGTCCCTCGGCGACCGGCCCGCCTTCGACGCGCATCTGCACCCCGACCTGACGTTCTGGGAGTCCGACGCGGACGGCTTGCTGTCCGGCCTGTCCGCGCTGGACGACCTGCGGGACCGGCGGGCGACCCGGGCGTCGGGGCCGGCGCCGATCTCGGTGGCGCCGGAACACCTGCACGCCGACGCCTGGGGCGACACCGGTCTGGTGCGCTACGTGCTGCGGGCCTGCTTCGCCGACGCCCGGCCTGACGAGTGTTTCCGGGTGACCGACGTCCTGCGCCGCGAGGATGGCTCCTGGCGGATCGTGCACCACCACGCGGAGGCCGTGCGATGAGTGCCGAGGAACCCACCACCGACCTCTACGACCTGCGGGTCGTGGTGGAGCGGATCGAGGGCCGCTCGGTGTGCGGCCTGCAGCCGGGCGACCACATCGACCTGACCGGCTCCAACCGGCTCACCATCCCCGCCGGCAAGCACTTCTGCCTGTACGCCCTGGCGGCGTGCCTGCCGCTGCTGCCGGCGAAGCAGCGGGCGCTGGCCGAGGGCGACTGGATGGCACGGGACAGTCACGTCGCCTGTCCGGACCCGGACGAGCGGCTCATCATGCGCATCGAACGGACCGGCCTTCAGCGCATCCCCACCGAGGAGTTGACGTGAGCGTTGGGCTGGTCGGCATCGGCCTGCAGTCCGACAAGTCCGCCGACGAGTACGCGGAGCTGGCCGAGCTGACCGAGCGGCACGGCTTCGACGTGCTGTCGGTCTTTGGTGACCTGATGTACCAACCGCCGATATTTCCGCTGCTCGTGGCGGCCCGGCACACCCGGCGGATCCGGCTGGGCGCGGCGTGTCTCAACCCTTTCACCATGCACCCGGTGGAGGTTGCCGGTCAGGTGGCCGCACTGGACCTGGCCTCGCGGGGCCGCGCCTACCTGGGGTTGGCCCGGGGCACCTGGCTCAACGAGATCGGTGTGCCGCAGGTCCGTCCGATCCGGCGCATCGTCGAGACGGTCGCCGTCGTGCGGCTGCTGCTCGCCGGTGACGACAGCGGTTTTCAGGGTGCGGAGTTCACCGTTGCGCCGGGCACGTCGCTGCGGTACACGCCGGCCCGCGCCGACGTGCCCGTCCTGGTCGGCACCTGGGGGCGGCAGACCGCGCGGGCGGCGGCCGGGTTCGCCGACGAGGTCAAGGTCGGCGGGTCGGCCAACCCGGCGATGGCCCGGATGATGCGTGGCTGGCTGGACGACGCGGCGGTCGCGGGCCGGGACCGCACGGGTGTCGTGCTCGGCGCGGTCACCGTCGTTGACGAGGACGGTGCGCTGGCCCGCCGGGTCGCGCGCCGGGAGGTGGCCATGTATCTGGCGGTGGTCGCCGCCCTCGACCCGACGATCGAGGTGGACCCGGAGCTGCTGGCCCGGATCCAGCAGCACGTCGGCCGCCGGGACGACGACCTCGCCGGCGCACTGATCGGCGACGACCTGCTCGACCTGTTCGCCTTCTCCGGCACGCCCGAGCAGGTCGCGGGGCAGGCCGCGGCGGTGTTCGACGCCGGGGCGAGCCGGGTGGAGTTCGGCACCCCGCACGGGTTGACGCCGCACGGTGGCATCGACCTGCTCGGCCGACGGGTGCTGCCGTTGTTACGGGCGTGAAAACCTCTCGTCGAGAACCGACCCGAAGATCGTTTCCGTGCATATGATCTTGCGGGAAGTCGCCCGAAGAGGCGCTTTCGTCCACATTAGACGAGGAGCACCATGCTCAGGACAACGCGGTGGCTGTTGGCCGTCGCCGTCACGGCCAGCACGCTGACCGCCCTACCGGGCGGCGCGGCCACGGCCGGACCCAGCCACATCGGTCAGGCCGGCGCACCCGCAGCCTCGACCGATCCGAAGACGCACACCGTCACCCTGCTGACCGGGGACGTGGTGACCGTACGGGACACCGGACCGGGCTGCCCGCACGCCACGGTACGGCCGGTCGACGAGAACGCGGTGATCCGCCAGACCTGTGGCCCCGACGGTCACCTGCACGTCATCCCCGCCCGCGTCGCGCCCCAGATCGGCTCGGTCCTCGACCCCGACCTCTTCGACGTCACCACGCTGATCGCCGACGGGTACGACGACGAGAACACCCTCGAGCTGCCGCTCATCGTGCTGCCCGCCACGGCGTCGGCGCGGGTGGCCGCGCTCGGCGACGTGCTGCCGTTACCCAGCATCGGCGCGGTCGCCGGCCGCGTACCCAAGAAGGGCCCGGCAACCGCGAAGCTGGCGACGAACTCGCTGCTGGCCGGCGCGAAGAAGGTCTGGCTCGACCGCAGGGTCCGCGCCACCGCCCTGACCGGCGGCAAGCACGCCGACCTCGACCGCAACCTGGAGCAGATCGCCGCATCCGACGCGTGGAAGGCCGGCTACACCGGCAAGGGGAGCACCGTCGCGGTGCTCGACACCGGTGCCGACTTCACCCACCCGGACCTGGTCGGCCGGGTCGCCGACCGGGCCGACTTCACCGCCGAGGGCGGTGACGCCGTCGACCACAACGGCCACGGTACGCACGTCGCCGCCACCATCGCCGGCACCGGCGCGGCAGCCCAGGGCCAGCGTCGCGGAGTGGCGCCGGACGCCCGGCTGATGATCGGCAAGGTCCTCGACGACCACGGCTCCGGTGAGGATTCCGGCATCATCGCCGGTATGGAGTGGGCCGCCGCCCGGGCCGACGTCATCAACATGAGCCTCGGCGGCAGCGACCCGGACGACGGCAACGACCCGCTCTCGCTCGCCGTCGACGGACTGAGCAAGCAGACCGGCGTCCTCTTCGTCATCGCCGCCGGCAACAGCGGCGGCGCGATCTCCTCGCCCGGCTCCGCCGCCAGCGCGCTGACCGTCGGCGCCGTCGACCGCAACGACAAGCTCGCCGACTTCTCCAGCCGCGGACCGCTGGTCACCAGCCACGTGGCGAAGCCGGAACTGGTCGCGCCCGGTGTCGACATCGTCGCCGCCCGGGCCGCCGGCACCAACCTGCAGGATCCGATCGACGAGCACTACGAGGCGATCAGCGGCACCTCGATGGCCAGCCCGCACGTGGCGGGCGCCGCCGCGCTCCTCGTCCAGCGGCACCCCGACTGGACCGGCGAGCAGATCAAGGCCGCGCTCGTCGGCGCCGCCGACCCGCTGACCGGTGTCGACGCGTACGCCGTCGGGGCCGGCCGGCTCAACGCGGCGCGGGCCCTCGGCGGCCCGAGCAGCAACCAGCCGGTGGTCAACCTCGGCACCTTCGCGTACCCGCAGTCCGGCACCGGCGAGGCGAAGCTGAGCTGGACCGGCGCGGCGACCCCGGCGACGACCCACCTCGACCTCGACGTGTCGGTGGTCAACCACGACGGCCAGCCGGTGCCGCGCGGGGCGGCGTCGCTGTCGACCAACCGGGTGACGCTCAAGCGCGGTTCCACCGCCGGTGCGACGGTGCGGATCAACCGTGCGGCGCTGTCCAGCCGGCCGGGCTTCTACCTGGCCACCGTCACCGCGCGTGGTCCCGGCCGCAAGCTGGTCGCGACCACCCCGGTGAGCTTCTACGTCGAGCCACCCAGCTATGACCTGACCATCCGGACGAAGCCGCTGCCCGGCCTCAAGGAGGGCGCGGAGAGCTGGATCAACCTGCTGGTCACCAACCTCGTCGACCCGGTGGTCTACTACAGCGGCGCGGGCGGTACCCCCGGAGACACCTTCACGCTGCGGGTGCCGGCCGGCCGGTACGCGATCCTCGGCTCGTCCGTCGCCTACTACGTCGACAGTGACGTGCTGGAGACGACGCTCGCCGCCGAGGCCGACCTGGACGTGCGCGGTGCCCGGAGCGTGACCCTCGACCCGGCGCGGGCCAAGCCGGTGACGGCGACCGTCGACGGGGTGCCCACCACACCCACCAGAACCGACCTCACCAACGTCCAGACCGCGCCGAACGGGTTGTCCTGGTGGCACCAGGTCAGCGGGTACGGGTCCAAGACCACGGTCCGCACCACCGCGATGCCGAAGCCCGGTGTCGGGTCCCGGCGCAGCTGGGCGGCCGTCAACCTCGATTCGCCGGCCGGCACCGCCAAGCCGTACCGCTACAACCTGGTGCACGAGTACCCGGACGGCCTTCCGGCCGACCCCGCCTTCCGGGTGGGACGGGCCGAGCAGGCGACGCTCGCCCGCATCGATGAGCGATTCCACCAGATGGACTCGGAGGGGATGGTCACCCAGCTGATCCGCAGTGGCTTCACGCCGGACGGGTTCCCGGTGACGCAGACCCACGAGGGGAACCTGCCGCCGAACCGCACCGACTACCTCTCGCCCGGGTTCCGCTGGGCGGACGAGGGTGTCTACGGTGGCCTGTCGGCCCAGGAGGCGCCCCGCAGCTACCAGCCGGGCAGTCAGCAGACCAAGGTGTGGGCGCGGCAACCCCTGCACTCCGGCTTCTACGACGACCCGGCCGGCGTCGACAGCAGCTGCGCCACCGCGCCGTCGCGGACCCGGGGCAACCTGCACATCGACCTGGTGTCGCTGACCGACCAGCACCAGCGGGCCGACTGCCTCCAGGGCCCCTCCATCGGTGTGAACCGCAAGCTGTCGCTGTACCGCAACGGCAAGCTGGTCGAGGAACGGGACCGCCCGCTCGCCGACTTCACGGTGCCGCAGCAGTTGTCGGACTACCGGCTGACCCTCGACGTCGACACGAGCCTGATCCTGCCGATCTCCACCAAGGTCAGCACCTCGTGGACGTTCCGGTCGGCGGGGCCGGACGGGACCGCAAGCGTGCCGTTGCCGCTGCTCGCGGTGGACTACGCGCTGCCGATGGACACCAACAACCACGCCACCGGCGGTACGGCCGAGCTGGCCGTCCGACAGGCGCACGGTGTCACGGCGCAGAAGGTGACCTCGTTCGAGGTCTGGACGTCGACCAACGACGGTGCCACCTGGACCTCGGCCCGGGTCACCGGCAGCGGTGACAGCTACCGGGTCGTGCTGCCGAAGGCCGCCGCCGGGCAGGCCGTCTCGTTGCGGGTGAAGGCCGGCGCGAACGGTGGTAGCGGCATCGACCAGACCATCATCCGGGCGTACCACGCCGGCTGACGGTCACCTCGCTGGTGCGGCCCGGGCCCCCGACCGGGCCGCACCGGCACCCCGAGACCGTCATCGGTACCGGCTGAGGACGTCACGCAGTCGGTTCTCCGGGCCCCGGACAAACAGGGCTCGGATCTCGACGAAGGGGTTGTTGCCGGGTCGGTACCTTTCGTCGTCGTCCTCTTCGTACTCGTCGCGTGGATCCTGGGGCATGAGCACGAACGGTGTGCCGTCCTGGTCAGGGTGATTCACCGGGAGTTGTGGGTTGCAGTGCCACACGGTGCCGTAGTGCCGGTTCTGCACCTCGCCGAGGTACCAGGCCGAGACTGCCACGATCGGATCCTCCTGAGCCGCGCTCACCTCCTCCCAGGTGGAGAACTGCCGCCGGAGCAGGTCTTCGAGCTGATCCAGCGACCCGGGCGTGAAGTCCCACGCCTGGCCACTCTGCTGTGCCCACCCCGGGAAGGCCGCCTCCTGCTTCGCCAGCCACGCGTTCAGCCGTGGGTTGTCGGCCCACTCCTGTTCTTCGCTCTGCCGATCGACGCTCATGGCGTTCCACCCTACGACTGTGGTGGCGCGAACGTAACGATCCTGCATCCAAAGCTATCGATCAGGTGGTGCTGGACTGCACCGGCGGCGAACTCACGCCTAGGGTGCCTGACGGCGCTGGTGACCAGATGACTACGGGGAGGCATCTGCCGCAGCGCCTCCGCTGTCTGGACTTTCAGCCTCCCCAGACGAGGATCCAGATGAGCTACCCGACACCCAGACGTCGCCCACGCAACCTGGCGCGAATCGCGGTGGCGGTCGCCTGCGCCAGCGTGATGACCTTCAGTGGCCTGCCTGTTCTCACCGGCGCGGAGGCGGCACCGAAGGCGAAGCGCTGCGACGAGATGTACGGCGTCAGAGGCGATCCAGCGAGGCCGGGCGGACTGCCGGCGGACAACACGATCCGTCGGGAGGCGGACTGGGACGAGTACGAGTTCGACAACCCACGGCAGGCCATGGACGGTCTGACCCTTCCCTCTGACCCGGCCGAACGCACGAAATTCCTGGACGAGATCGGCGAGGACAGCTCGCGATACAAGGAGGGCGACCCGAAGCGGGTCTACGCCACCTACAACAACAACCAGAAGAACGGCACCAGGCCGTTCGCGGGCACGTTCGACGAGTGGCTGAACGAGGTCTACATCGAGAACTACGCCCGTAACCGGCGTGGTGCCGCGTTCACCGCGAAGATCGTACGCGATCTGAACCTCGTCGGACCGGACTGGCTGTGTGAGGAGTACATCCTCGACAAGGACGGCAAGACCATCCGCAAGTACGACGCGGCCAACCACCGGACCAAGGAATTCGTCGAGTTCAAGTCCGGCGGCGCGCACGACACGAGTCAGCCGCCGAAGGACCGCGTCGTACTCCAGGACCCGAGGTACCAGGACTACAAGCTGCGGTACGCCTTCGGCCAGGAGCAGGAGCCGAAAACCAGGACGGCTGTGCGGAACCTGGGCGCGGACATCGGCAACGACGCGCAGGGCAGGCCAAGGGTCACCACCTACGAGCACCGTTCCACCGCAGTCGTCCGCTATACGCCTGGCCCGCACAGCAGGTACGACTCCACCCTCAACGCCAAGCCGGGCGTGAACCAGGGCTCACGCGGCGGCGGCAACGACATGATCAACCGGTCCGCGCCGAACCCGGAGACCGCGCGCCAGCAGATCGAGCGTGCCCGTCAGTTGGACACGACCGGTCAGCGCGTGCGTGGTCCCGGCGGCGTGGACTTCTCCACCCTGGAACTGCGCTTCGTGGGCGCGCCGGTCAAGGGCGAGGGCCTGGACTATTCCTTCAGCGCCAAGAAGATGCCAGATCCGGACACCAATCCCGGTGCGGGCGGCAAGGAAAAGGCGGAGCTGGTCTCCGACTCGTTCTTCACCTGGCTCGCGCTCACCCCGGACAAGTTCTGGGTGAACCTCAACCCGGACCAACCCGACAAGATCATGGACGACCGGTTCGGCGAGACCGACGCTGGCCGCGTGCTGCTCGAGGCTGACCTGGATATGAAGCACGACTTCGCCCAGACGATGAACCCCAGCACCGACCGCGGCGCCCGCTTCTGGGACTCGCTGAGCCGGGTCGACGGACGGCCCTGCCTGCACAGCATCCGCAACTGGATCGTCCCCCAGCCGGCGCAGGTGCGGGAGCAGGACGGCGGCATCTACATCCTCGACGCGCCGCTGAAGGTCAACTCCGTTCCGCAGGAGGTCAACACGCCTGTGCCAGGCGGCACCTGCGACCTGACCAAAGCGCAGATCGAGCACAACCAGAACCTCGTCAACACCATGATCCTCCCCGAAGTCGAAAAGAAGATCAACAACCATGCGGCGTACGCCGACCTGCGCCGGGTGTACACCTCGCGCGTCGCCGCGGAGTGGATCAGGCTGCAGGACGCGGAGAAGGCCACCGACTACCGCGCCATCATCAACAGCAACGAGGTGTCCCGATGGCCGATCCGCGGTGCGAAGTGGGACAAGAACGAAACCTGGCAGCGGTACCTGAAATCCTTCAAGGAGGGCGACTACAGCTTCGAGCGTGAGTACGGCGGCAGGGTCTACGTCTACACCGTCGGTGGCGTGGACTTCTCACAGGCACCGAAGAAGAACATCACCAAATCGGAGTTCACCACGGCGCACCCGCACCTGCCGCGCACCACGCAGACCTCCGTCAAGGCGATGACCGACGACGCCGAGACCAAGAACATCCTCTACCTCGGCGGTAACACCACCGTGAAGGCGTCCAGGGGCGGAGGCGCGACCCCCGAGCCGCCGTCCAACGACGGCGGATCGGGTGGTGGTCTGCCCATCACCGGCGACAGCCTGCCCATCGGTCTGGTGCTCACGTTCGCTGCCGCGCTCATCGCCGTCGGCAGTGGCATGCTCTGGTGGACGCGTCGCCGTCGGCGATTCCAGAGCTAGCTGTCCCGTTCAGGTCTCCCGGGTGGGCCGGTGCGGTCTCCGGTTGCTGGTCAGCGCGTTGGCTGACCAGCAACCGGAGACCTCGGGCCCGCCCTCGACCCGGTGCCGAATCCTTCTGTGGCCGGAGGTTTCGATCCAGCGGGGCGGCGTTCCGGTCGCTGATCGCGGCCGGTCTGCTGCTCGCCTGGCGGGTCACTGGCCCTCCCAGACCGCCTTCGCCCCGGAGTCGCCGGTACGGAACACGTAGTAGACGGCGACGCCGGCGGCCACCACCGACAACACCTGCAACGCCACTGTCAGCGCAGGGGCGGGGCGCCGGTCGGCGTCACCGTCGGCCGTCGTCGGCGCGACGAACCAGACCAGTGCCAGCGCCACGACGGCCAACCCGATCGTCGCGTACAGCGTGATGTCGCCGAAGTCCTGATGCGCCTCGAGCTTCGGGAGGAATTCGGGAGTGACCCGGTTGGCCGCCTGTAGGCGTTCGAGGAAGGCGTCACCGGAGAGCTTCGTCAGCAGGGCGGCGATCGGCGCGCCCACGGCGAGCAGCCCCAACACCCAGCGGGTGTGCGGCCGGATCGGGGCGACCAACGCGTAGCCGACGGTCAGCAGGGCCAGCAGCGGCACGAACACGACCGCGGCGTGCAGCAGCAGAGGGTGGGCGGGGATGCCCATGAACTCCTCGAACATCGGCGTCTCCTCCTGATACCGGCCGGACGTCGATCGTCCGGGCATGGACGCTATCGGTACCACTCCGATGTGTCAGCCCCCACGATCGCCCGGTGGGACGCGACGAGCCACGGCAGACTCAGGTCACCGCCGCCCGTACGCCGAGGCCGAGCAGGATCGCGCCGGTCAACCGATCGAACGCGCGTCGCACCGAGGCGGTGCGGAGCAGCCGGGCGGCGGCACCGGAGACCTCGGTCCAGCCGGCGAGCCAGCAGGTGTGCAGCGCGGCGTGTGCCGTGGCGAGAAGCACCATCGGTACCAGCACCGGCCGACCCGGTTCGAGGAACTGTGGTGCCAGGGTGAGGTAGATGGCGGCGGCCTTCGGGTTCAGCACGTTGCCGAGCAACCCCTGCAGGTACGGGTGGTCCACCCGCCAGGGCAGCCTCCGGCTGGCAACCGTCGGTGGTCGTTCCGCCGTCGTGCGACGGCGCGACGCGGACCAGAGCAGCCAGAGCCCGAGCCCGACCAGGTAACCGGCCCCGACCAGCTTGACGACCCAGAACGCCTGCGACGAGCGCAGCACCAGCGCGGCCAGACCGACGGCGGCCAGGGCGGCGTGCACGTACAGCCCGGTCACCGTACCCAGGATCACCCACCAGCCCTGCCGCCGGCCGCCGCTGGCGACCCGCGAGACGACCAGGGTCAGGCTCGCGCCCGGCGTGGCGGTGATCGGCGCGACGGCGAGCAGGAAGCCGAGCACCGCGACCCCGTGCACGCTCAGACCACCGCCCGGTAGTGGGTGGTGAGCAGCCCGGTGTCGTCGTACACGTGGAACGCGACGCCGGGCGGCTGGGTCTGGGTGGTCAGCGGGCCGTCACCCTCCCAGGGCATCCGCAGCGTGGAGACCACACCCGGTGCGATCCGCAGTGGACGGCCCGCGAAGGTGCTCGCTGCGGCGGTGTGGAAGTGCCCGGTCAGCACGGCGACGACCTGGGGGTGGGCGGCGACCAACTCGGCCAGGGCGTCGGTGGGCAGCAACCTCATCGGGTCGATGACCGGGTGGTGCAGCACCACCGGCGGATGATGGAAGGCGATGAACGTGGGCGTTTCGGCCGGTACCGAGCCCAGTTCGTCGGCGAGCCACCTCATCGTCTCGTCGTCCAGGTGGCCGTCATCCTCGCCCGGCACCGAGGAGTCGGCAAGGAGGAAGACCGCGCCACCCACGTCGTGCCGGGCGTTGATCGGCCCGGTGCCGCCGCTGGCGTCGCCGAGCAGACCCTTGCGGTACGCGTCGCGCACGTCGTGGTTGCCGGGGCAGACCAGGACCGGCAGCGGGGACTCGAAGAGTTTCGCGGCCAACTCGTACTCGGCCACCTCGCCGTGGTCGGCGATGTCCCCGGTGATCAGGATCGCGTCGACCTGTCGTGGTAGGCCGTGCAGGTAGTCCATGACCCGGGCGGTCCGCTCGGCCGATCGGGGATGGCTGTCGAGGTGGGTGTCACTGAGGTGCGCGATGACCAGCACGAAGCTTCTCCTAATGGCTAATAACGTCAAAGCCGTTAGGGAAGCTACTCTGGGACGGGTCGGCCGCACAAGCCGGAACGAAGGAGAGCCCATGTCAGCGCACCTCGCGCTCGCTCTGGCCAGCACGATCCGGCACGACGGCAACGGTGGCGTCGCCGACGACCTCGGCGACGTCGCCGGCCTGACCCGTTGGCTCGACGAGCAGGCCGAACTACTGCCGGAGTACGTCGGCGGACGCGACGTCCTGGTCGGCGTGGCCGACGAGCAGACCCGGCTCGACGTGGTGGCGGTCCGACGTGCCACCCGTACCCTCTTCGCGGTGGCGGTCCGCCCGGGGCCGCCGAGCCGGGCCGACTCCTCGTCGCTGCTCAGCCCTCCGGAGGCGGTCGACCGGCTCAACCAGGCCGCCGCGCTGCTACCGGTCCGCCCGGTGCTGCGCTGGCCGGAGCAGGGCGTGCCAACGCTCAGCTGGCAGGGCGAGGCGGCCGAGGCGCGACTGCGGCTCACCGCGGGGCTGGCCCGCGCCGCCGTCGAGTTCCTCGCCAGCCCGGCCCGCGACCTGCTGCGCGCCTGCCCGGCGCCGCGCTGCGTACGGTATTTCGTCAAGGACCACGCGCGGCAGGAGTGGTGCAAGCCCTCCTGCGGCAACCGCGCCCGCGTCGCCCGGCACTACCAGCGCCACACCACAGCGCGATAGTTGCCGCGTCTCAGCTCCGGGAGCGCGGGAGGCAGTCCTTCTTGTACTTCAGGCCCGAACCGCACCAGCAGGCGTCGTTGCGCTCCGGTGGCCACGGGATGCGTGCGCTGGGCCGCGCCGCCACCTCGGCCGCGTACCCCGCCCGCACGGCCGCGTCCGCCGGATCGCCGTCACGTCGAGAGGCGAACGCGGTCAACCCGGCCACCGTCGCGCCGAACACGCCCAACCCGGCCTGACCGGCGTCCCTGAGCCGGACCAGTTCCTTTTCCAACCGGCCCCGGTGCGCGTCCCAGTCCGGCCCGTACACCTCGGCGAGAGCGGGCTGCTCGGCGACCAGCCGGTCGAACTCGCCCCGGGGCCAGAAGAGCAGGTCGGATTCGGCGTCCCGGCGCTCGCCGGCCCGGCGCACAAGTTGGGTCTCCAGCCGGTCCGCCAGGTCGTCCTGCCGGTCGTGCGGCAGATTCAGGTTCCGGCGTACCCGATGCCGCTGTTGCAGCAGGAAGAAGGTGACACCGGGTGCGTCCGGCGGACCGAGATCGACCACCGGGTCGACCGCGGTCGACGTGGCCGAACCGGCGGCGGTCGCGCGTTCGTTGAGCACCGCGTCGACCGCCTCGCTCAGCCACTGCTCGGCGATCGCCGAACGACCACCGGCATCCAGCGCCGCGCTGACGTAGGCGGGGGCGTCGGGCTGCGTGCGCAGCAACGGGCGCAGCGCCGTCAACTCCGTCATCGCCTCGTCGTCCCGACCACCGGCCCGGAACAGCGCCCGGGCCCGCAACGCCCGGGCGAACCCGGCCCGGGGGTCCTCCCCGGACGGGTACGCCGACACCGCCTGCTCCGCGTACCGCAGCGCCGCGTCGGGCCGGGCCCGGATCTCGGCGATCTCGGCGGCCAGCGTCAGGGCGTCCCCGGCGTCGTCCGGGTCCTCCAGCCGACCCTGCTCCGCCGCCTCAGCGAGATCGGCCGCGACACCGAGCGGATTGGCTGTCCCGAGCGCCGAACGGCGAAGTTCGGCGAGGTCAGCCTTGGTGAGTTTGTCTCTGGTCGGCACTATCCCACGGTACGTCGGGGTCCTCGCGGTACGCCGGCAGATCACCTGTTACGCCGCTCTCAGCCGCCCGCCGGGCAGACTACGACCAGGCGCCGGCCGCCGCGGCCTGAGCGGCGTAGCTGTCGAAGTCGAGCGGGTCCCGTCCGAGAACCCGACGTACCCCGTCGGTCGGTTCGGCGAGGTGGCCCGCCCGCATCCCGGCGAACAGGGCGTTCAACGCCGTGGCCGTCTCCGCCGGACAACCCTCGGCGAGCAGCTCGGCGTGGTACTGCTCCGGGGTGAGCTGTACGTAGCGGATCGAACGGCCGGTCACCCGGGCGATCGTCGCCACCGCCGCAGCGAAGGTGAGCGCACGAGGACCGGACAGGTCGTACACCTGTTCGTGGTGACCGGGCGACGTCAGCAGCGTCGCGGCCACGTCGGCGACGTCCTGGGCGTCGACGAACGGCTCCGGGGTGGCGCCCATCGGCAGGGCCAGCCGACCGTCGAGCAGCGGTTGGCGAAACAGGTCCTCGCTGAAGTTCTGACTGAAGTTGTTCGGCCGGATGATCGTCCACTCGATGCCGGATTTCCGCACCGCCTCCTCGGCGGCGACCATGCCGGGGGAGAAGTCACCGACCCGGTCGATCCCTCGGCCGGAGAGCGCCACGATCCGGCCGACACCCGAGTCGACCGCCTGGGTCACGAAGTCGGTGGCCAGCGCCGGATCCTCCGGAGCGAGCAGATAGACCGCGGAGGCACCCGCCAGGGCCGGCCCCCAGGTGTCCCGCCGCGACCAGTCGAACCGCACCTCGCCGGAGCGAGAGGCGGCTCTCGCGCGCTGACCCGCCGCGCGCAGCGTCTGCACCAGCCGACGACCGGTCTTGCCGGTCCCTGCCATCACGAGTGTCGAACGTGCGTCCGTCGTCATGACCACGAGTCAACGCGCCCGGCCGCAGGCGGGACATGTCCTGTCGTACGCGTGGCATGTCCGATCGTCCGCGGTCCATCCTGCGCGATCTATGGTCGGTGGCATGGACCCGTTCGACAATCTGCTGCGCGGTCTGCACGCCGACGGCGCGGCCTTCGGCCGGTCGGTGCTGACGCCGCCGTGGGCGCTGCGGTTCACCGACGGCGCTCCGCTGACGCTCTGCGTTCCGATGCGGGGCGAGGGCTGGATCTCTCATCCGGAGGCCGACAAGCCTCGCCTGGTCCGGCTCGGCGAGGCGGCCATCGTGCGCGGGCCGGCGCCGTTCGTCTTCTCCGCCGAGCCCCGGTCGAGCTTCGAGCCCGGGGAACTGCGGGACGTCCGGCGCGGCCAGACCGGGGCCGTCGACCCGGTGGGCGCGGATCACACCGACCGCCTCGTGCTGCTGGTCGGGGTGTACCACGTCCGGGGGCGGGTGCCTCAGCGGTTGCTGGGCGCGCTGCCGCCGGTGCTCGTCGTGCCGGAAGACCAGGACTGCGCCGCGCTGCGCGACTACCTGGACGCCCAACTCGACGCGGGTCGGCCCGGACGGCAGGTGGTGCTGGACCGCCTGCTGGACTGGTTGTTGGTGTGCACGGTTCGGGACTGGTTCGACCAGCCGGAGGCCGAGGCGCCCGGCTGGTACCGCGCGCTGAGCGACGAGACGGTCGGTCCCGTGCTGCGCGCCATGCACGACGCGCCGGGCCGACCGTGGACCCTGTCCAGCCTGGCCGCGCAGGCCGGCGTCTCCCGGTCCACACTGGCCAAACGGTTCACCGCGTTGGTGGGCGAACCGCCGCTCACCTACCTGACCGACTGGCGCATGACAGTGGCGGCCGACCTGCTCGCTGCATCGACGGCGACGGTCGCCGCCGTGGCGCGTCAGCTCGGCTACGCGGACGCGTTCGGCTTCAGCGCGGCGTTCAAACGCGTACACGGGGTGAGCCCGAGCGGGCATCGACGACTCACCCGGGCCGACGCCACGGCTGCGTGACCGCTGCTCCCCAAGGCCCAGAGTCGGTCGACGAGTGGTCGCGGAACCAACGAACTACGGTCATCTGCCGTCAACCCGTCGTCGATAGCGTCCGGTCGCCAGTTTCTCGACCAGATCGCACAAAAGGCGGAGTTATGGGCACGGTGGATCGGCGCACGTTCCTCAAGGCGATGGGGGTTCCCGCGATGGGCGCGGCGCTCCCGTTGGACCTCAGCAAGGCGCTCGCCATCCCGGCGAACAACCGGACCGGCACGATCAAGGACGTCGAGCACGTCATCATCCTGATGCAGGAGAACCGCTCCTTCGACCACTACTTCGGCACCATGCGCGGCGTACGCGGCTTCGGTGACCCCCATCCGGCGACACTGCCGTCCGGCAAGGACGTGTGGCACCAGCCCAACGGGGCCGACGAGCTGCTGCCCTTCCGGCCCGAGGTGAAGGACCTCGGCCAGACCTTCCTGCCGGACCCGCCGCACGGCTGGAACGACGGGCACGCCGCCTGGAACGACGGCCGGTTCGACAGGTGGGTGCCCAACAAGGGCGTCACGGCGATGACCTACCACACCCGCCAGGACCTGCCGTACCACTACGCGCTCGCCGACGCGTTCACCGTCTGCGACAGCTACCACTGCTCGCTGATGGGGCCGACCGACCCGAACCGCTACCACATGTTCAGCGGCTGGGTCGGCAACGACGGCAAGGGTGGCGGGCCGGTCATCACCAACGCGGAGGCCGGCTACGACTGGTCCACCTACCCGGAGCGGCTGGAGCGCAACGGCATCTCCTGGAAGATCTACCAGGACGTCGGCACCGGCCTGAACGCCGCCGGCTCCTGGGGCTGGACGAACGACCCGTACATCGGCAACTACGGCGACAACTCGCTGCTCTACTTCCACCAGTACCAGAACGCGCAGCCCGGAACGCCGCTGGCCGACAAGGCCAAGACCGGCACCGAGATCCGCACCCAGGGCCGCGACCCGGAGGCGCTGCTGGCCGACTTCCGCGCCGACGTCGAGGCGGGACGCCTGCCCCAGGTCTCCTGGATCACCGCTCCCGAGGCGTACACCGAGCACCCGAACTGGGAGCCGGCGTACGGCTCCTGGTACATCTCCCAGGTCATCGACATCCTCGCGGCGAACCCCGAGGTGTGGAGCAAGATGGCGCTCTTCATCACGTACGACGAGGAGGGCGGCTTCTTCGACCACGTGGTCCCGCCGACCCCGCCGCAGTCGCGGGAGCACGGGCAGTCCACGGTGCCCACCACCAACGAGATCTTCCCCGGCGACGCCGACCACCCGGCCGGACCCTACGGGCTCGGCCTTCGCGTACCGATGATCATCGTCTCGCCGTGGACCCGCGGCGGGTACGTCAACTCGCAGGTCTTCGACCACACCTCGCTGATCAAGTTCCTGGAGGCGCGGTTCGGGCACGGCCGCCCGGACCTGATCGAGCAGAACATCACCCCGTGGCGGCGTGCCGTCGTCGGCGACCTGACCACGGCCTTCGATTTCCGACACCCGAACCGCTCACGCGAGGTCCGGCTGCCCGACACCGACGACTTCAAGCCCGAGGACCTCGTCCGGCACCCCGACGAGGCGCCGGTCCCGCCGGCGGACCAGCGGCTGCCGAAGCAGGAGCACGGGGTACGCCCGGCGCGGGCCATCCCGTACACCCTGCACGCCGACGGGCACCTCGCCGACGGCGCGTTCCGGATCGACTTCCGCAACTCCGGCGGGGTCGCCGCGGTCTTCCAGGTCCGCCAGGCCGGCAGCGCGGACGCCCCGCGCAGCTTCACCGTCGAGCCGGGCAAGCACCTGACCGACACCTGGACGGTCGAGACCGGTTACGACCTGTCCGTGCACGGGCCGAACGGGTTCTTCCGCCGGTTCACGGGCCGCCGGTCGAACCTCGACGTCACCCCCTCGTACGACGAGCGGGACTTGAAGGTCGCCCTCACGCTCACCAACCGTGGGTCGAAGCGGGTCGAGGTGACCGTCCGGGACCGCTACCACGCCCGTCCGGTCAAGCTGTCGCTGCGGCCCGGCGAGACGGAGCGGGCGCAGTGGCCGCTCTCCCGTACCCACGGCTGGTACGACCTGACCGTCAGCGTCGCGGGTGACGCCGCCTTCGAGTACCGGTACGCGGGCCACGTCGAGAACGGCAAGGACAGCATCAGCGACCCGTCCCTCGGCGGGCTCGTCTGATCTGACGCACGCCGATGCCGTGCCGGGCAGCCGCCACGTGGCCGCCCGGCACCGGCGTGGGTTCAGTCGTCGCCGCCGCGCCCGGCGGATGCGGCCGGGGCGTTGCCCCAGACCGCCTTCGCCCCGGAGTCACCCACCCGGTAGACCTGGACCAGGTTCGCGGCCGCCACGACCAGGGCCAGCACCGCGATCACGACCGCGACCTTTCCCGAGGCGCCGGTTCGCTTCCCGGCCGGCGGGGCTGTGCGACGGTGCAGCCAGACCAGCGCGACCGAGGCGACCAGCAGCGGTAGCGCGAACCAGATCAGCGTGTCACCGAGTTGGGCGTGCACGCCCGGGTCGCCGACCCGACGCTCCAGCCCTTCACCGGTGGAGGAGGCGACCGGCACCGCGATCGTGGCCAGCGCGGTGATCAGCACGACGAGCCCGCCGTAGCGGCCCCGCCAGGACGGCCGGACGGCCAGCGCCGCGACGCCGATCGCGGCCAGCGGCAGCAGGACCACCACGGCGTGCACCACGAGTGGGTGCAGCGGCAGTCCGTTGACGGTGTCGGGCATGAGATCTCCTCGGCGCTCGGGATGTCACTGCCAGTCACCATATTTCGCGATTCTTGCGAAGTTCTTGCGCGATCGGTTCAGTACGCGGGTAGCAGCAGCGTGAATGTGGCACCGCGACCCGGAGCGCCGCTGACCTCGAGTGATCCCCGGTGGGCCTGCGCGACCTGTTGCACCAGCGCCAGCCCCAACCCGAAGCGGCGGCCCGTCCCGTCCGTGCCGTGCGCGAAACGGGCGAAGAGACGGTCCGCCTCGGCCGGGTCGAGGCCCACCCCGTCGTCGGTGACCTCGGCGGCAATCCGAGCGTCGCGGCGTTGCACGGTCACGGTGACGTGCCCGCCAACGGCCACGTGCCCGATGGCGTTGTCCACCAGGGCGGTCAATGCCCGGCGTAGGGCAGTGCGAGCACCCCGGACCAAGGCTGCCCCGGTGGCCTCGACGCGTAGCTCGATCTCCCGCTCCCGCGCGTACGCGGACATGCTCGCCACCACGTCGTGGGTGACCTCCACCAGGTCGACCACCGTGTCCGGTGGCGGCTGGTGCTCGGCCGCGGCGGAAACCAACAGGTCCTCGACGACCTCGCCGAGCGTCCGCGTGTCGGCCACCAGTTGGTCGAGTTGATCGCTGAGCTGTTCCGCCGGCTGGGTCCGGGCTCGACGGGCGAGCACCTGGGCGCGGGTGTGCAGCACGGTGAGCGGGGCACGAAGCTCGTGGGAGGCGTCGGCGACGAAGCGGCGTTGCAGGGTCAGTGCGGTGGCCAGGGGAGCGACGGCCCGCCGGGCGAGCAGGGCCGCGGCCACCAACGCTCCGGCCAGGCCGGCCAGCTCGGCCACCAGCAGCGCGATGCCGAGCTGGTCCTGTCGCTCGCGCAGTGGCGCGAGGTCGGCGGCGACTGCCCAGCGGCTGCCGTCGGGCCGGTGGGCGACCACCACCCGGACAGGGCGGTCGTCGCCCGCGTCGGTGTCGAACCTCCCCGGCCCCCGCCGCAGCGCGCCGTCGAGGACCCGGACCAGCTCCGGCGATGCGCTGCTGGTCACCTCAACCCGGTCGGCTCCGCTCGTCTGCCGCGCGAGGAACTGGCCCGGCGGCGGGTCGTCCACGTCCTCGGCCATGACGAGCACCTGACCCAGCTCGGAGTTGAGCGCCCGGGATTCCTGACGGCTGGTGAGGACGAACATCAACGCGCCGACCAGCAGCAGAACAACGCCGATCGCCCCGGCGGTCTGCGCCACACTGCGCCGTCGGGCACGTTTCAGCCGGGCCTCGTCCACGCGCTCAGCCCGTACCGATCCGGTAGCCGAGACCGTGGACGGTACGAACCGCGCCCCGGCCCAGCTTGCGGCGCAGGTGATGGACGCAGGCGTCGACGCTGCCCGGGGCGTCGGCATGGTCGAATGCGGTGCTCAGCAGCTCCGCCCGGGTGAAGACCTTCGTCGGCCGGCCGGCGAGGGCACGCAGTACGGCGAACTCGCGGGCGGACAGCGGGACCTCCTCGCCGTCGTCGAGCACCCGCCGGTTACCCACGTCCAACCAGCGCCGCGGCCCCAGCGGCAGCCGGCTCGCCACGTCCTGATGGCGGCGGCGCAACGCCCGGAGCCTCGCCAGCAGCTCGGCGACCTCGAAGGGCTTGACCAGGTAGTCCTCCGCGCCGGCGTCGAGCCCTTCCACCCGATCGTCGAGGGAGCCCCGAGCGGTGAGCAGCAGCACCGGGCAGGTCACGCCGCGCTCCCGCAGCCGGGTGACGATGCCCAGGCCGTCCAGCACCGGCAGCCCGCGGTCGATGACCATGACCTGGTAGTCGCGGGCCAGCGCCTGGCGCAGACCGCTCTGCCCGTCGCCGGCCAGGTCGACCTCGTACCCCTCCTCGGCGAGCAGGTCGGCGAGCAGAGCGGTCAGCGCGCGGTCGTCCTCGACCAGCAGCAGGCGGGGGCGGGCACTCTCCACCGGACCAGTATTCCCCTCCCGGAATCGGAGGATCACCCTATCCGCTGGTCTTGCTATTAGGCATGGACAATCAACATAAGGCAAATAGCGCTCCCGCATTTCTGTGATCTGCGCTGAGGCGGATTTGAATGAGCGATTCGCGACGTCACTTTCCATCGAAACCCGTTATGGGCCTGTTGCGCAGCCGACCCACAAGGAAATCATTTGCCTGGCTAACGTTCTGTCCCGAGGGCCGCCATCCGGACCTGCGCAAGGAGTTCGGCATCGCGTTCGTCTTCATCGCCCACGACATAGGCGTGGTGCGGCACTTCTGCGACCGGGTGGCCGTCATGTACCTGGGCCGGGTCGCTAAGATCGCCGACCGCGACGCGCTCTACGGCACCCCGCAGCACCCGTACACCCAGGCGTTGCTGTCCGCCGTGCCCGACCTGGGAACGGTGCGCGGCGCCGCACCCAAGCCGCGGATCCGACTGGCCGGTGACGTTCCCGGCCCGACGGACCCGCCGACCGGCTGCCGGTTCCGCAGCCGCTGCTGGAAGGCCGAGGAGGTCTGCGCCACCACGACCCCGCCACTGGTGCAGGTGGGCACACGGCCGCGTGCCACTTCGCCGGATCACTGGACGACGAGCCGGCCGCCGCGCCGGTGGCCTGAGACACCAACGCTGGCCCGGGTGCCTGCCGGCTAGGGCACCCGTCCGAGGTACGCCAGCATCGTCTCGCGGCTGCTCGGCAGGCCGTACTCACCGACGAGCATGGCCACGTCGTCGAACTCCTGCCAGCCGATCAGCCACGGCTCGGTCGACCGGCCCAACGCCTCGACGAGCCGTCGCTGCCGGGGTGGCAACGCCGCGACCGGCGTGCCGGCCGGGGCCGGACCGTCCGGGAACGCGAGGCGCAGCGCCACACCCAGCACCGTCAACGACCGCTCGCCGCTCACGGTGGGCAGCCGGTCGAGCAGCGCGTCGAAGGCGCGGGCCTCGTGCTGCGGGCCGAGCTGCCGCAGGGCGAGGCTCGCGTAACCGCAGAGATCGCCACCGAGGAACGGCACCCACTCGCCGTCCACCGGCTCGGCCGGGGCCTCGCCCGAAGCCGCCGACGCCCAGCCCAACAACTCCGCGACGGTCGCCGGGTCGGCCGCCGCGCCATGGACCCGAGCCCGACCGATCGCGGCGGCCCAGCGGACGAGCGGGCGCGAGTCGGTCAACCACCGGACGTCGGGCGCGGCGCCGAGCAGCCCCGAGGACACCAGCATGGTGGCCACCTCACCGGGCGTCGCCGCGGCGGCGTCGGCCGCGCGGACCAGCGCGGACACGCTGCCGTCGGCCTCCTCCGGAAACCAGGCGATGAGGTACGCCGCGAACAGGCGCACATCCGGATCGGAGTGACCCAGCAGGGCGCGGAACACGGGAACCCCGGCACGCACCGCGTCGTAGGTCGCCAGCGCGACGTACGCCCACAGCCGGCCCTGATCCGCTGCGGACAGCGACTCGACGTAGAGGTATTCGACGTACTCCTTCTGAGTCTCGTCGCTGCCGGTCCACGGCGGCGGTTTCGCCGCGAGCAGCTCCCGGCCCCCCAGGGCGGCCCGGCGGTATTCGGCCACCGGGAAGCCGTCCGGTAGGACACCCTCGTCGTACCCGACGGCCAGGGCGCTCAACAGCCCGAGCACCGCCGCCGGGTCCGGGGTGGTCGCGTCGGTGAGCATCTCCAGCAGGAACGGCACCGCGTAGGCGCTCGCCTCGAACCGGCTGCCCTGGTGGAACACGTTTCCGTAGAGCTCACCAAGGGCCTCGTCCCGAACGGTCCCATCGGGATCGAGCAGGGCGCGCAGTTGGCCGGGCACGTCGGCGGCCGATCCGTAGGCGTGGCCCAGCCGCGCCCAGTCGATGTCGTCAAGTCCGTCGAGCACGCCCCATGCTCTCCCGACCCTCCGACAGGTTGGTCGGGCGGGTCGGTCAGAACTCCTCGTACACCGCCGGGTCCTGATTCGCGAGCCGCCCGTCCGGGCGGCCCAGCGCGCTGATGGCCTCGACCTGCGCGTCGGTGAGCTTGATACCGAAGACGTCCAGGTTCTCGGCCTGCCGCTGCGGGGAGGCGGCCTTGGGCAGCGGGATCACCTGACGGGCCACATGCCAGGCCAGGATCGTCTGCGCCGGGCTGACGCCGTGCGCCGCCGCGATCTCCCCGATCACGGGATGCTGTCGCAGGTCGTTGCCGTGGCCGAGCGGGCTCCACCCCTGCACCAGGATGCCGTGCTCCCGGTGGTAGTCGATCGCCTCCTGCTGCGGGAAGTACGGGTGCACCTCGATCTGGTTGACCACCGGGGCAACACCGGTCTCGGCCACCAGCCGCTCGATGTGCTCCGGCAGGAAGTTGGACAGCCCGATGTGCCGGACCAGGCCACGCTCGCGCGCCTCGATCAGCGCCCGCCACGCCTGTACGTACAGGTCTTCCCTGGGGTTCGGCCAGTGGATCAGATACAGGTCGATGTGGTCGAGGCCGGTGCGGAAGACACTCTCCTCGACGGTGGTCAGCGCCTCGTCGTAGCGGTGGTGCCGCCCCGGCAGCTTCGAGGTGACGATCAGCTCGTCCCGCACGTCGCCGGCCGACCGCGCCGCGCGGCCGACCGCGCCCTCGTTCTCGTAGTTGAAGGCCGAGTCGAGCAACCGGTAACCCGCCCGGATCGCCTGCCCGATCGCGTCGACACCCGCCGAGCCGTTCAGCTTGTACGTGCCGAGCCCGATCGCCGGCAGAGTCGTGCCGTCGGCGGCCGTCAGATGCGGAATCGTCATGATCGGAACCCTACCCGCGTGAGCCGCCCCGCAGGCGTGTCCTACGCCCCGGACGGCCCCTCAGGCAGACCCGTCACCAGCGGGGGCGTCCCGGATGGCGAGTGCCGCCTGGACGAGCGCGGCGTGGGTCAGCGTCTGCGGGTAGTTGCCGAGGTGGGCACCCGTCGCCGGGTCCACCTCTTCGGCGTAGAGGCCGAGAGGGCTGGCGTGGTCGACCATGGCCCGGAACAGCTCGACGGCCTCGCGGCGACGCCCGGTGCGGGCAAGGCCCTGTACGAGCCAGAACGAGCACGGCAGGAACGCGCCCTCGGTGCCGGGCAGGCCGTCACGTCCGGGCGGGTAGCGGTAGAGCAGCGGGCCGCCGGCGGACAACCTGTCCCGCACGGCGTCGACGGTGCCCCGCACCCGAGGGGACTCGGCCCGGTCCATGTCCAGCAACGGCAGGACGAGCACCGCCGCGTCGAGATCGGCGGAGCCGTACCCGCGGACGTAGCTGTCCGCCTCCGCGTCGAAGCCGCGCGTCCGGACCTCGGCGGCGATGGCATCACGGGCGTGCTGCCAGCGTTGACGCTGAGCCTCCCGCAGGGGGTGCGTGTCGGCGATGGCCAGGGCGCGGTCCAGGGCGAGCCAGCCCATGAGCTTGGAATGGACGTGCTGGCCGGGCTCCCGGACCTCCCAGATGCCGGCATCGGGTTCCTGCCAGCAGCCGACGACCACGTCGGCGAAGCCGCGCACCGCCCGCCACGTCTCGGCGTCCAGGCGGTGCCCCGCCTGCGCGAACGCCCAGGCGGCGTCGATCACCCAGCCGTAGCCGTCGAGCTGGTGCTGACCGGCCGCACCGTTGCCCATCCGCACCGGACGGCTGTCGAGGTATCCGGGCCAACCAGGCAGTTCTCGCTCCGCTGGTACGCGCCGGCCGTGCACGGTGAGCAGCGCCGGCAGGCGTGGCCGTTGCAGCCGGCTGGCGTGCAGCAGCCAGGCGAGGAAACCGCGGGCCTCGTCGGCCTTACCCACGCTGAGGAAGGCGCTGACGCCGATGCTGGCGTCCCGGGGCCAGACATAGCGGTAATCCCAGTTGCGTCCGCCACCGGGATCCTCGGGCAACGACGTGGTCGGTGCGGCCACCGGCGCTTTCGACGGCGAGTAGGTCAGCAGCCGCATTGTGAGCAGGCTTCGGACGACGTGTTCCCGGAACGGCAGCCGCTCGTCGATCTCCGCGGTCCAGGCCCGCCACCGGGCCTCGTCCCCGACGAGCAGGTCCCAGGCGGCCTCCGGCTCGACGTGGATCAGCGGTTCGCGGTGGGCCACGGCCAGGACGAGGGTGACCGGACGGCCTGGCCGGACCGTGACCGAGGTAGGCCGACCCGGTTCAATTCTGAACGGGGGCGTGCTGTCCAGCGCGACCGCGAGCGCCCCCCACTCACACACGAGGCCCTGGCGTCGGTGGTGGGTACGCGGCCGGCGGTGCCGTACGCCGAGGCGGGGATCGAACTCCACCACCGCGTCGACCGGCGCCTGCTCGGCCGACAACCGTCGCACGATCAGCGTCGTCGGCAGCAGCCGACCGCTGACCTCAGCCACCATCGCCTCGGTGAGGCGCAGCCGGCCGTCGCACACCGCCCAGGTGGTCTCCACTGTGGCGGTGTGCCGCTTGTACCGTCGCTCGACGACGGTGGCAGGCCCGGCCGGGCCGACCCGGAAGGTGCCGGCTTCCGGGCCACCGACCAGTCGGCCGAACAGCGGATCGCCGTCGAAACGTGGTACGCACAGCCAGTCCATCGCGCCGTCACTGGACACCAGGGCGGCGGTGCGCGTGTCGCCGAGCAGACCGTAGTCGCTGATCGGTGGCCCGTCAGTCATGGGGATCGCTCCGTGCCGGGCCGCCTGGACGAGCGGTGGGTCACACGGATCACCTGGCTTGCAGGAGCAACCCGAGCAAGGCCCCGTAGACGACGTGGACGACAACCGTGACCAGCGGGGTCTGGATGCCGTAGTTGACGGCGAACAACCCGGGCGGCTCCAACACCGCAGTGCTGGCCGGCCCCGCCCGTTGCGACGCCATCCGCGGGTGGACACCAGGAAGCAGCGGCAGAATCACCGTCAGCGCGATCCCAACGTGCACGATCCCCAACACCGCCCCGATCCACCAGGTGGAACGGTGCAACAGCGCGAACGCGGCCGCGTAGCCGAGCGCGAAACCCTGACCGACGCAGAGGTGCAGGAAGAACCCGACGACCCGCGCCCGGTCCGGGTCCCCGGTGACGAAGGCCCCGAGCACCAGGGGAATGTCGAGCCGGGTGAGACCGGCCAGTTGAGCAGTGATCATCGCCGCGGTGAGCGCCGCGGTGGCGACCAACCCGAACAACGCCCATCCGGCCCAGTCCATCTCAGCGGTCGTCGGCGCCGCGGGCGTTGTCGGTCATCGGTCCACCCTCCGGCTGAACAACGTGAAACCCACGGCCCCGGGCCGCCCACCCGGTGCCCGATTTCTCACCATAAGCCACCTGGCTTACCAGGCTGACCTCCTTGCCCAGACATCCCTTGACCAGTCGACCCCGGGAGACGAGTGTGCCCCTTCGCACCTGTCGTGCTGCCGAGCCCACCGGTCGTCAACCGAGGTCGTCTCCGATGGCCGCTTCGTAAACGGTCTCGACCGGCCGGACCACCTTGACCATCGACGCGAGATACTCGCGCGTTTCCGGGTCCGTGGAGTAGACGATGGTGCCCCGCATCCCGCAGGTCAGCAGAACCTTGTAGGTGTTGCGAATCAGCAAGTACCCCAGCCGGTGGCTGCTGGTCAGCACCGACCGCAGCAGTAGCCGCGTCATCATCGACGAGGACGCGGCGGCCGACGGGCACCTGCGGGTGCTGCACGCTCTCGAACCGATCAGTGCAGAGCCGCACCTCGCCGTCACACCGCCGCCGACGTGGGCAGGTGACTGGTGACCGACTGGAGAAGGCGACGCCTGCGCGTCAGCGGCACCCGGTCTTCAGCTGGCGCGGCTCTCCCGGCTGGCAGCCGCGATGAAGTCCGTCCAGGCCTGGGCGGTGAAGGTGAGTTGCGGTCCCGTGGAATCCTTCGAGTCGCGCACGGCGACAACGCCGGGGAGGTTGGTGGCGACCTCGACGCAGTCACCGCCGTTGTCGCCGCTGCGGGTACTTTTGCGCCAGATGGTGCCGCTCAGTTCAGTCATGCCGCATCTCCCCAGCGATCCGCTTGATCATGTCAGTCGATTCTGCCTCGCCGAGGGCCAGCGCATCCAGGCCTCGCCAGACGCGCTGGTAGGCGGCCAGCTCGTCGGGCTTGTCGAGGTACAGGGCGCCGGTCAATGACTCGCTGTAGACCACGGACGGTTCCGGCGCGGTACGACCGCCCTTGGTCGCGGGGAAGTCGAGGATCACAAAGGATCCCGCAACGGCCCCGGGCTGCGGGCCCGCGGCCAGGGGCAGCACCCTGACGCTGACGTTCGGTAGCTCGGACAGTTTGGTGAGGTGAGCGAACTGCTCGGTCATGACGGGTGGGCCGGCAACGCCACGCCGAAGCACCGCCTCGGACAACACGGATTCAACCCTGGGAGCGGCCGGCAGACGCCGAAAGAGCAGTGCCTGCCGTTGAAGCCGGACCTGGACCGCCCGCTCGCGTTCTTCCTCGTTCAGCATCCCGCCAAGGCGATAGAGCGCGCGGGCGTACTCCTTGGTCTGAAGGATCCCAGGGATGAGCGACTCGTCATATCGGCGCAGGTGGGCGGCGGCGGACTCCAAGCCGACGTACAGCTCGAACCAGTTTGGCACCGCATCGCCGTACGCGTGCCACCAGCCCTTCGACTTCGTCTCCGCGGCCAGCCCGCGCATCGCCTCGGTCATCTCCGGCGACACCCCGTACAGCTCGCACATCGCCTTGACGTCGAGTACACGGACGGAGCCCTGGCCGCATTCGAGGCGCCAGATCTTCTGCCGGCTGTATTCGAGGGCCTCGGCGGCGGCGTCGAGTGTCACCCCGGCCTCGTTGCGGAACTGTCGCAGCAGCCGGCCGAGTTGCCGGCGCGGCATTGTCGATCCGATGTCTTCGGGCATCCGCACACTCCCTGGTTCCGTCACGCAACACTGCGTGACCTGCTCCTGCAACTCCTACGGGTTTCAGCAAAGAAAGTCAATGCACAACGGCGAAATTGCGGTGTGGAACGTTGTATTTCCACTGCGGACTGTCGCAGGCTGATCACAGCACGGCGGCCGGCCGGTCCCCCCGAACGGCCGCCGTGCATCCCCGAAGATCCCTGCGCGGCGGGAAGGCAGGCAGACATGAGCGCCAGCAACCAGCGACCAGAGCCGCCGCGCGGCGGCGCGACCTACCGCTCCGCCGCGTACACCGGTCTGCTGCCATGGCAGGTGCGTGAGCGCCGGTTCCCGCCCACCAGGCTCGGACGTCGCGGTTTGAACCCCGACGACGTGTACGCCTTCCTCGACCGGGTCGCCGGCGACATGGCCGCCGTCTACGCGGCCCTCGCCGAAAGCCGCCGCGAAATCGCCCGGATCAAGGCCGGCCTGCGTCGCTGGCAGACCGATCAGGCCCGCGCCCGCAACGAGCGGGACCAGGCCCGATGAGCCAGCGGTACGTCATCCACCTGCCCGTCGTTGCCAACGACCTGCCGGCCGCGCAACGCCTGGCTAGGGTCATCGGCCGATGGATGCTGGTGCTGCCCATGGCAGACCCGGGGGAGGCCACCGTCTCCGAGGAGGACCAGCAGTTCCTCCGTCACCGGGTCTTCTGCGATCTGCTCATGCCGGGCGGCCGGCGTTGCCTCCTGCGCGACGGCCACGACGGCGACTGCTCCCGCCGCCTACGCCGCTGACCCGGCATCTCCAGGCCGTCGGGGCCTGATCGACCTACCGGTCAGCGCTGGTCGAAATCGCCGCGTCCTGATCGACGAGGACGCGGCGGCCGATGGGAACCAGGCGTCAGTCCAATCCGGGCCGCCTGTTGCGAATCCAACGTTGAAACGTGCGGGTGACGGCAGGCGGCTGTCGCGTCGCCCGATGTTGGTGTTCTCGGACGGCAGGTCATCAAGCAGCTTCGAACGTTCGTAAGTGCTCTCCCGGTCACCGGCGGGAGTCCCGCCCGCGCAACAGCACCAGTACGACCAACGACACGAGCATCGCACCGGACCCGAGTAGCACCGCGACGTACAACACCGGACCACCGAACCCCTGGTTGGGGCCCCTCATCAGCATCGCCGCAAAGGTGCAAGCCGCCGATACCAGCATTGCCTGGAGGAACCACCGAGGTTGCCGTCGTAGGTCCTGCCACATCCGTTTGAAGATCACGCCGCCCCGCTCATCGAAAGCCGCTACCGCACATCCGCCGTCATGAGTGCAGGCCTCCCTGCCTGATTGATGGGCCCGGTCGCCATCCAATCCAAGTCTTCTTCGCGGCTGCCGTCGTCCGGAGCTTGGCCGTCACCGCACCTGGAACCGCCCACCTACGCGTCATTGCCCTCGCCGGCTGACCCGGAAACGGTTCGTGACCGACGCCTGCATCAGGTGCGAGACATCGCTAAGGGTCTGGTCCTGTGTGGCGTCAGTGGTAACGGCGCGGATGCGCGTGCTTCCACCGCTGGTCAGGACATAGCCGGTGCCGATTCTACGAGCCGCAAACACGAATAGCTATCAATCGATTGCAGGATGTGCCCGGCCCGAAGCGCCGGTAATCCTGAAGGGCCAGCCCACGGCTGCAGGGGGATTCATGGGTAGTCCTGCACGTCGCCGTCATACGCCTTCCAGTGAGCGTCAGCTACGCCTGGTGCCCGATCCCACCGCCGAAGCAGTGGCTGCCTTCGGTGCCCGAGTCGCGGAGAAGACCGGTCGAGGCGGTGATCCCGAGGATCAGTTGCGCAGTCCTCTGGAAGAGTTGCTTCGTCGCATGGGCCGGCACCTGGGAGTCGACGCGGTTCCCTACGGAGAGGTCCGGCTCGACGTGGTGCGTGCACGCCCCGACTTCGCCGTGGACGTCGGGGGAGTCCGCGTCGGGTACGTCGAGCTGAAAGCCGACGGGCACGGGATCCCCTCGACCTGGCGTCGCCCCACGAAACGTGAGCGCCTGCAGTGGGAAAAGCTCAAGGCCCTACCGAACGTCCTCTACTCCGACGGCACTGCCTGGGCGAGATACACCTACGGAAAACTGGCTGGCCCTGTTGTTCACCTGGCGGGCGACCTCTCCGGCGGTCGACGCCCGCTGCGGCCGAATGGGCCCGAGTTCGAAGCCCTCATCCAGGAATTCCTGCTGTGGCAACCGGAACAGCCGCGAACCCTGGCCCAGCTCATCCGGATCGTCGCCGGGTTGTGTCGGCTGCTCCGCGACGAGGTTGGTGCGATCCTCGCGGACCCCACCCGTGATCTGGCCCACGAGGAGTTGTCGCTGCTCGCCGATGACTGGCGTGACCTGCTGTTTCCCGATCTGGATGACGCCGGCTTCGCGGATGCTTACGCCCAGACCGTCACCTTTGCGCTGCTTCTAGCTCGCATCGACGGAATCGTCTTCGACGAGACCCCAATGCACGAGATCGCCCGTCTGCTCGGCAAGAGACACTCGCTGATGGGCCGGGCTTTGGCGGTGCTCACCGACAACGACGCCGCCTACGAGCTTCGGATGATCGATACCTTGTTGCGGGTCATCGGTTGTGTGGACTGGAGCACCATCGACAACGGGCGGCGCGATATCCACGCCGACTTGTACGAGCGCTTCCTGTCCATCTACGACCCCACGCTGCGACGGCGCAGCGGATCCTTCTACACTCCGCAGCCGGTGGCGGGTGCGGTCGTCGACTTTGTGGACGAGATTCTGCGTGACCGATTCGATCGTGCGTGGGGGTTCGCCGCCCATGATGTCACTGTCGTGGATCCCGCCATGGGTACAGGAACCTTCCTCGTCGAGGTGTTACGAGCGGTCTCGGGGACGATCGACGCCAAGCAGGGTGCGGGCGCGCGGGGACCACAATTGCGGCAGTTCTTCCAACAGCGTCTCGTTGGCTTCGAGATCCAGGCCGCGCCCTACGCCGTCGCCGAACTTCGGCTGCATCAGGCGATGAAGGCGCAGTTCCGCACCGAACTTCCCCCATCCGAGTACCGTTTCCTCACCGACGCGCTGGAAGATCCCGATATTCAGCAGGGCCGGCTGCGGGCGGCGTACCGGGTCATCGAACGCTCTCGCCTGGAGGCGAACCGGATCAAGCGTGAGATGCCAGTCATGGTTGTGGTGGGCAACCCCCCGCACGTGGAGAACACCCGAGGCCGAGCGCCGTGGATCGAAGAGCGGCGAAAGACGCCCCTTCTTCCGGGCACGTGTCCCGATCGGCCTTCGCTCGACGAGTTCCGGGTGCCCGGCGGAGGCCGCTACGAGTCGGACCTCTACGGGCTGCCATGGTGCTTCTGGCGCTGGGCGCTGTGGAAGGCGTTCGAAGCTCACCCCGGGGAACCGCAGGGGATCGTGGCCTTCGTGACGCCGTCGAGCTTCGTCAAGGGCAAGTCCTTCGAGGGCATGCGCGAGTACCTTCGACGAACCTGCGACGAGGGATGGATCATCGAGCTGTCCCCTGAGGGAAACCGACCACAGCAACACACCCGCCTCTTCGGTCCGGACGTCGGCCGGCAGCTCTGCGTAGCAATTTTCGCTCGCTACGGCCAGGGCGACCGAACGACCCCGGCGACTGTCAGGACCCTCGCACTGACCGGCGCGAGGGAGGACAAACTCCAGCGGTTGCAGGAGCTGCGCCTCGCCGATCCGGGGTGGCAGCTCTGCCGCGCGGACTGGCGGGCGCCGTTCCTGCCGGAATCCGACACCGACTGGGGCCGCTACCCGGGATTGAAGCAGCTCTTTCCGGAGTCGTCACGCGGCGTGACAGCAGGACGTACCTGGATCTACTCCCCGGACGCTGACACCCTTGGCCGCCGCTGGCGCAGATTCACCCAGGCGGGGGAGAGCCTGCGCCGACGGATGCTGCCCGAGTCCCGGGACCGCAAGCTCGACACCGTCGTTCGTCCGCTGCCCGGGATGCCGGGACCGGCCAGGCCGCTCGTTGCGGAGACGGGCCCGGCACCGACGCCGGTAAGGGTCGCCTACCGCTCCTTTGACCGACAGTGGGTGCTGCCGGACAGCCGGCTCATGGTGATGCCACGACCACCGCTGTGGGCAGTCCGATCACCGCACCAGATCTACCTGACCGAGCAGAACAGCCAGCCGATCGACAGTGGTCCGGGCGTGACCTTCACCCAGCTGATACCCGACCTGCACCACTACAACGGACGCAGCGGGCGGGTCTTCCCGCTCTACTGCGACACCTCGACAGAGCGGCCGAACATCGCACCAGGGCTCTGCGCGATGCTGGCCGAGACGTTCGCTACCGAGGTGGCGGGCGCCGATGTGATGGCCTACGTCGCCGCAGTCACCGCCCATCCCGGCTACACCGAGCGGTTTCGGCAGGAGCTGCAGCACCCCGGCGTTCGGGTGCCGCTGACAGCGGATGCCAACAGCTGGGCCGAGGCGGTGTCGATCGGTCGCGAGGTGTTGTGGCTGCACACCTTCGGGCAGATCAGCCTGGGTGAGTGCCCGATCTCGTTTCGCGACTTCGTTGATGAGGCGGCGCCAAGGGTGAAGACAGCGATACCGGACGAGCCGGGAGCCCTCCCCGACAGCATCTCCTGGGAGGCGGACAGCGAGACGTTGCTGGTCGGCAACGGGCGCATCGCTCCTGTTCACCGTCGAGTCTGGGAGTACGACGTCGGTGGGATGAGAGTTCTCCGGCACTGGTTCAACTATCGCTGCGCACACCAACGCCACCGACGTCGCTCCTCTCCGCTGGATGACGAGGGCCTGAACCGGTGGAGCAGCGACCTGACCGACGAGCTGCTGGAGATCCTCGCGGTGCTCGGAGGTTGCGTGGCTGCCGAACCGCGGCAGCTGGAACTACTGGATCGCATCTGCACCGGTCGGCTGATCTCTGTGGCAGACCTGGCGGCCGGCGGCGTCCTGCCGGTACAGGGAGCCGCCAAGCTCACCACGGTTGACGAAGGGCGTATCCCGAGGTTGTTCTGACGGCCTCCGTCAATGCGCCACCGACCGCTCGGAACACGTCAACAGGCGTAGCGGTGCTCGCGAAGCATCCGCCTTGTCCCCTCCGGATCGGGACTCTCACCGACCCAGCCCCTCGTCGTGGGTGACGTCGTAGCCGCTCTGGCGCGGCTTCGCCAACAGCGCGCCCGCCTGTGCCGACCCATCAGAATCGACGGCTCGGTCACCGCCGACGCACCGCAAGATCGACAAGCTGCTCCGATACGGGCTGCACGTCGCGGTGGCCAGCGGTCGCCTCCCCTACGACCAGCAGGGCCGCCTCACCTGGCCTGACCGGCGCTCGGTCGTTACGTCACGAGGCGGTAGTCAGGGATGCCCCGGTTGCGTTCCTCGGTCGGCTCGTCCGTAGACCTGGCGGTGACGCCGGCTGGAATAGGTGCCCGGGACACGTAGATGCCCTCCAGGCAGGTGTCGCACCAGAACGAGACGTACCCATGTTCAGCTGCGGGCCGCGCTGTGAAGACAATTCGTAGGGTCCGGTGTCCACAGTTCGGGCAGGCAAGATCGGACGTCGCCGGCAGTGCCCGGTAGACGACGTCGTACGCCGTCAGCCACTCATCGAACGTGGCCATCAACGCGCTCCTTCGGGCCTGACCAAATGATTGGTCCACCACTGTTCCTCATGCGCATAAGCTCGATCCTCGAATGCGTCGATCTCATGACGGCTGGCTGGGTACGGGTGCCCTTGCCGGAGTTCGGCGACATGGAACCGCTCATGCTCAAGGGTACGGGCAAGGTCCTCCTCGCTGCGGAAGGCTTCTCGACAGAGCATGACCGACTCGTCGGGTTTCGTCAGGCCACACACCCCGGACACCCGGTTGTTGATGGTGAGCTGGATGTTCGAGATGTCAATCCCGTACTTCGCGGCAATATTCGTCACCGATTCCACGTTCATCGGCATTCGAGGACCAGCACCTCGACCGCGAACACGACTGAGATCGCTGGGGTCAGCTGACGAGCCCCGTAGTCGCCCCAACGCCTGCTTGAGTTTCTCGATGAGGTCACCGAGTCGGCGTACCTCCGGGATCAGCCGCCGCAGGCTGGCCAGCAACCCGCGCAACAGCCGCGCGATCCGCGCACCCCACGACGCCACCAACGTCGTCACCTGCTCCACGACCAGTGGCGCGGCCAGTCCGCCGGTGATGAGGAGTTCGCCCGCGTACACGATGATGCGGGATACGCAGGTGGCGATGGCGTCGCGGACGAGGAGTCGGACGGCGGCGACCAGGCCGGCGGCGCCTTCGGTGATCGCGGCCAGGGTGTCCGCGCCCTTTGCGAGGCCGGTGATGGCCTGGTGTTGTTCGTTGGCCCAGGCCCGGTAGGCGGGTCCGGCGCTGCCGCCCCAGCCGGCGACGTCGTTGCGGACGGCGCGTGCCAGTTCGGCGGCGTCGTCGCGGAGCGACCCGGCGACGGTGCGCCAGGTCTGGGCGTGTGCGGTGATCTGCGCGGGGTCGCCGGCGAGCCAGTCCAGTGCCTCGCTGAGCGGCTTGACGTGTTCGATGAGCCAGGCGATCCCGTACTGGAGTAGCGCGCCGACCGGGTCGGAGACGAGGGCGAGGGCGTCCAGCCCGGCGCTCACGACGCCGAGGCTGCCGTCGATCCAACTGCCGTTGCGGACGCCCTGCGCGATGAGGTCGATGTCCTCGCAGATCCACACGCCCGCCCAGGCGCTGGGCGGGGTGTCCGCCGCGGCGGCGACGAGCGGGTTCGACGTCACCGCTGCTGCCGCACCTCATCGAGCCGGCGCTGCCGCACCTCATCGAGCCGGCGCTGCCGCACCTCGTCGAGCCGGTGCTGCCGCACGCTGTCGAGCAGGTGTTGGGCGTGGGCGTCTGAGCTGCGGTAGCGGTCCGCGCCGACCCGCAGCCTGCCGGCGGTGTCCCGCACCGATGTGGCGGCGGCGTCGATGCCGCCGACCAGGGCCTGCTGGAGGCCGCCGAGCAGCACCGGCATCATCGCGCAGAGCTGCCCGTAGGCGTCAGCGCCCAACCGGACGTGCTGGCCAGCCTGGTGGGCGGTGTCGAGGCTGCCGGCGCGGCGGTCGAGGCGCGCGGCGTGGGCGGTCAGGTCGTCCGGGTCGACCTGGATGCCGTTACCGGCGGGCATCGTTCGACCCCTGGTCGGGGAGAAGCCGGCTGCGGTACGAGTCGATGATGGCCTGGGCGCTCGTGTCGTCGCCGAGCGTTTCCCCGGCCGCGGTGGTGACCTGTCGGAGCAGGTCGGCGCGGGCGGCGGCGGTGGTTTCCAGGATCTGCCGGGCGGTGTGGGTAGCGGGTTGTTGCCGGATGCGCTCGTCGAGCCTGAGGTCGATCAGGATGCCGGTCGAGTCGACGGTGACCTCGACCGTCCGGTCGGCGTTGCGGGCGGTGCCGGTCAGGTTCCGCATCGTCGTCGACAGCGCCCTGGTGCGTTCCGCCCGTTCGGCGAGCGATGATTCCCACTCGTCGAGCCGGCGCTCCGCCGCGTCGAGCGCGGCGTCGTCCGCCCACATGTCGACCCTCCCCAGGGGAGCGCTGCCGGCGGCAACCGACGACCCCACGGCACGTTACCAATCGATGCCGCTGAGTGCATGCCCGCCAAGGCCAACCTTCCCCGCGCGATCTTGCACTTTCTGGCGGGACAAATGACGCGGAGTCCCGCATCACGACCACCGAAATCGCAAGATCGGCGCGGCGGGGAGGGGCGGGGGAAGGGCGGGGGCGGGGCAGGAGTGGCAATCGGGGCCGTGTGGGGGGCGGGTCGGCGAAGATTGTCCCCGTGACGAGCGACAACATGCGCCGCGGCTGGACCAGCCGAACGGCCTGGCAGGGGCGGATCAACGCTCCGCTGCGCCGGTTCCTGCGCACCGAGACCGGCGGCGCGCGGGTGGTGCTCATCGCCGCGGTGGCCGCTCTCGGCTGGGCGAACCTGCACGTGTCGTCGTACGAGTCGGTCTGGGGCACCTCCCTGTCGATCCAGCTCGGCGGCTGGACCGTGTCGCACGACCTGCGTACCTGGATCAACAGCGGCCTGATGACGTTCTTCTTCCTGGTCGCGGGGCTGGAGTTGCGCCGCGAGTTCGACATCGGCGAGTTGCGGGAGCGGCGTCGCCTGGCGTTGCCCATGCTGGTCGGGATCGGTGGCATGCTCGTGCCGATCGCGATCTATCTCGCGATCAACGCCGGGCGGACCACCGCCGCGGGGTGGGGCGCGGTGATGGCCACGGACACGGCGCTCGCGCTCGGGGCGCTGGCCGTCTTCGGGCCGCGCTTCTCGGAACGGTTGCGGGGTTTCCTGCTGACCGTCGCCGTCGTCGACGACGTGGTGGCGATCGCGGTGCTGGCCATCGCGTACCCGCACCATCCCTCGGTGACGGCGCTGGTCGTCGCGGCGGTGATCTTCGGCGTCGTCCTGCTCGTCCGGGCGTGGGGTGTGCAGTTCGGGCCGATCTACGGGCTGTTAGGGGTGGCGGCCTGGCTGGCGGTCTCGATGTCCGGCGTCGATCCGGTGGCGGTGGGCCTGGTGATGGGGTTGCTGACCTACGCGTACGCCCCCGGTCGCAGCGACCTGCAACACGCCAGCGACCAGTTCCGCCTCTTCCGGGAACAGCCCACCCCACAACTGGCCCGCATGGCCCGGGCCGGGCTCACCGCCGCGCTGTCGCCGAACGAGCGGCTGCAGACGCTCTACCACCCGTGGGCGAGCTATCTGATCGTGCCACTGTTCGCGCTGGCCAACGTCGGGATCGTGATCGACGGCGACCTGTTGGCCAGGGCCGTGACCTCCCCGGTCACGCTCGGCGTCGTGGTGGCGTACGTCGTCGGCAAGCCGGCCGGGATCGTGCTCACCGCGTGGCTGGTGGCCCGGCTGAGCGGCAACCGGTTCCGGCCGCCCGTCGGGTGGCTCGCCGTCCTCGGGGTCGGCACGGTCTCCGGCATCGGGTTCACCGTTGCGCTGCTGATCGCCACCCATGCCCTGGACGGCCCGGCCCTGGACGAGGCGAAGTTCGGCATCCTGGTGGCCACGTTCGGCGCGTCCCTCGTCACCTGGCTGGTGTTCCGCTCCGTCGGCCGGCTCTCGCCGGCTCGGCGGTCACGCGCGCTGCTGGGCGTCACCGAGGGCATCGTCGACCTGATGTTGCCGGTCGACCCGAACCGCGACCACATGCGCGGGTCGCTCGAAGCGCCGGTGACGGTGGTGGAGTACGGCGACTTCGAGTGCCCCTACTGCGGGCAGGCCGAGCCGGTGGTCCGAGAGCTGTTGGCGGATTTCGCCAACGTCCGGTACGTCTGGCGACACCTGCCGCTCACCGACGTCCACCCGCATGCCCAGCTCGCCGCCGAGGCCGCCGAGGCGGCGGGGGAACAGGGCGCGTTCTGGGAGATGCACGACCTGCTGCTCGCTCACCAGGACGCGCTCAACCCCGCCGACGTGCTCGGCTACGCCGAACAGCTCGGCCTGGATCTGGACGGCTTCCGGGAGCACATGGTGAAGCGGATGGGCGTGGACCGGATCGCCGAGGACGTCGACTCCGCCGACCTCAGCGGCGTCACCGGCACCCCGACCTTCTTCATCAACGGCCGTCGACACCACGGCGCGTACGACATCGTCGCGCTCTCGGCGGCAGTGAAGGCGGCGTTCGCGAGCGCGAAGCTGCGCCCCGAGTACCGCCCCCGGGATCCCGATCGCCGCGAGGGCGGGCCGGCGAGCTGACCGCGCGGCGTGGGTGATTCGTCTGTGACATCAGCTCCAAAGGCAACCGCCAAGCCTCCCGCCCACCGCTGTGCAGGCCGGGAGCCAGCGGCAACGGCGGGCGGCGTCCGGCCCTGTGGAACCGCCGGCGGCCTCGCGTTCTACGATCCCCGGCATGCCAACCGAGCCTCCCGGCGTGGCCTCCTCCGCCCTCGACATGGGACCGCTCCCAATCGCCTCGGACATCGCGGACGTCTACCGCGACCTGCTGCGCGTGGCACCCGTGCCGCAGCGGGAGTTCCTGTCCACCGCGTCGCCGGCGGCCGCCCGCGCGCTCGCCGGGTTGCTGGGTAGCGGGGCGGTCCACCGCGACACGGCCGGCGTACTGCACCTGCGGCCACCGCGAACCGCGCTGGAGAGCTGGGCCACCCAGCGTGAGATGGAGGCCGCCCGTGCCCGGGCCGCCGCGGAGGCGCTGTCCGGTCTGTACAGCGCGGTCCACGGCACCGGCGCCGCGTTCGTCGAGGTCGTCGAGGGCAAGCACGCGGTTCGCGAACTGTTCCGTCAGCTCCAGGCCGGTGCCCGCACGGAGGTACGCGGTCTGGAGCGCGGGCCGTACCTGCGCGACACCACCCGGGTGCCGGAAGAGGTCCAGTACGACGGGATGCGGCGCGGCCTGCGCTATCGCTGCGTTTACGAGGGGGAGTTGCTGCACGACGAGGCGATGCTTGCCGCGGTCCGCGCCGCGGTAGCGGCCGGTGAGCAGGCGCGGATCTTCCCGGAGCTGCCGCTGAAGATGATGCTGACCGACAGTGACCGTGGCATCGTCATCCTGCCGCGCGGCGGCGGGGAGGACACCGACGCGCTGCTGGTGCACCGCTCCCGCCTGCTCGACGGGCTCTCCGAGCTGTTCGAGGTGTTCTGGCGACTCGGTGCGCCGATCCACGCCAGCACCGACGCCGCCGAGCCGGACGCCGAGCCCACGGCCGCCACCCAGCGGTTGCTCGCCCTGCTCACCGCGGGCCTCACCGACGAGGCCATCGCCCGCGACCTCGGCGTCAGCAACCGGACCGTGCACCGGCGGGTCAGTCGCCTGCAGGAGCTGCTCGGCGCGCGCAGCCGGTTCCAGCTCGGTGTGCAGGCCAGCCGCCGCGGTTGGCTGTGACTGGCCGGATCCTGACATGGCCGGTCTTCGTCAACGGGGGACCATCGTCGCGAAACACTCCTGATCCAGGGTGGAGCCACTCGATCAACCGCTCCACGAGAGGACGGGACGATGCCCCACCTCACGACCAGCCCGCGCCACCCACGTCGGGTGCGCCGGCCGGCCGCCATCCTCGCCGCGACACTGGTCGCGGCCGTCCTGAGCAGCGGTACGGCCGGCACCCCGGCCGCCGCGGCGAAGGCGGCCGAGCCGGACACCGCGGCCCTGGCCGCGACGCTCGCCACCCAACGGCTCGCCTGGGAGCCGTGCGGGTTGCCCGACGTCGGCGCCGAAGACGAGGCGCAGTTGCGGCTGGCCTGCGCGACGGTCACGGTGCCGCGCGACTGGCACAACCCCGGTGACGGCGCGACGATCCAGGTCCGGATCAGCCGTACCGTCGCCTCCGGTAGTGACCGCAAGGGGATCCTGCTGGTCAACCCGGGCGGCCCCGGCGGCAGCGGCCTGTCGCTGGCGCCCTACGTGGCGCGGTCCGCGCCCGCCCTCGCCGAGCACTACGACGTGATCGGGTTCGACCCGCGTGGTGTCGGTCAGAGCACCCCGCTGCTCTGCACGGTCACCTACCGCGACACCGACAACACCAACGACCTGATCACCCGGGCCAACGTGGCCGGTTGCCGCAGCACCGAGCTGACGAAGTACATCACTACCGAGCAGACCACCTACGACATGGACTTCATCCGGGTGCTGCTGGGTGAGCGCAAGCTCAACTACCTCGGCTACTCGTACGGCACCTGGCTGGGCACCTGGTACGCGGCGACGTTCGGCAGCCGCACCGACCGGATGGTGCTCGACTCGGTGGCCGCGGTCGGTTCGCGCACCCTGCAGGAGACCTGGGACCTGCAGCCGTTCACCCGCGACCGGGCGTTCCAGGAGCAGTTGCTGCCGTACATGGCCCGCCACGACGATCTGTACGGCCGGGGCACCGACCCGATGAAGATCCGGGAGATGTTCGAGCGGGCCGGCGGCACCCGCGTCGGCATGGGTCCGTTCATGTTCGGCTGGTTCATCCTCGGCGCTCTCTACGACACCCAGAACTACCCGGTCGCCGCGGCGGCGGTGAACACCGTGATCGAGTACTACGAGGAGTGGAACGGCTGGACGCCCGAGCAGATCCTCACCGCTGCCAGCGCGAAGCTGCGCGTGGCGCCGGGGGTCACCGCCGACGGCCGGGCGTACGTCGAGCAGGCGCGGGTCTCCGCCGAGGCGGCCCTGAAGACGCAGCGTGATCGTGCCCAGCTGGTTCAGGCCGCGGACGAGTACACGTACGACATCGACTACGTCTTCGAGGTGATCCGCTGCCAGGACGGGCAGTGGAACGACAGCGTCGCGTACTGGAACGCGTTCAGCCGGCGACTGACCCGCGACGCCCCGCTGGTCGCGCCGTACCTGCAGAACCCGCCCGCCTGCGCGTACTGGCCGACCAGCAACCGGATGCCGACGTTCGACCGGAAGACGTTCCCGAAGGTGCTGATGCTCCAGGACGAGCTCGATGTCGCCACGGCCTACGAAGGTGCGCTGGCGGCGTCGAAGAAGCTGCCGGGAGCCTCGATGATCAGCGTCGACAACGAGGGCAGCCACGGCGTCTTCCCGTACTACACGCCCTGCGTGGACGACCCGGTGTACGCCTACCTGCTGGACGGCCGCCTGCCCGCCCAGACGTACACGGGTTGCCAGGCGGTGCCGCTGCCGGGCGAGACGGAGGTGTTCGAGGTGGGCGGCAAGCTGACCGGCAAGGGAACGGTGCGGACCCGTCTGATCACCGACGAGATGCGGGCGGCGAACCGCATGCTCAAGCGGATGCTGCGGACCGAGCCGGGGCCCTCGTACCCGGAGTGATCGGCCGGGGTTGCGGGCGGTGCACGGCCGCCCGCAACCCCCGCTGTCGCACGTCGGCTCTTGACTCTCGGGAAACATCAGGCCACCATCTGACAACGTTGTCACGGATCTCCGCCGTCTGACAACGTTGTCACTTCTGGAGGCACGATGTCCGAGCCATCGCCGATTTCGCGGCGTACCTTCCTCTCCGCCGGTGCGACGCTGCTCGCCTCGGTCGGGGTGACAGCGGTCCTGCCGGACGCCCTCGCGTCCGCCGCCGGGCCGACGCCGAGCACCACCCCGACCACCACCGACCTCGCCCGGTACCGCCCGGTGGCGGTCTCCTCGACCGACTACGCCCCGACACCCGCCACCTTCGCCGTGGACGGCCTGCCGCTGGTGGGCGTGCGGGGGAGCGGGTGGCGGGCCGCCAACGGCGATCCACAGTGGATCTCGGTGGACCTCGAGGCGCCGTGCCGGGTCGAGGCCGTCTGCCTGGTCTTCGAGGCCACGCTCACCGACGCGCCGTTCGACGGCAACTACACCGACACCGACGGTGACGAGATCCTGTCCAGCGCCGCGACGGCGTACCGGATCGAGGTCTCCACCGACGGCCGTTCCTGGCGGTCGGTGTACGAGACCAGCGAGGGGCAGGGCGGCACACAGACCATCAGGCTGCCCGAGCCCGTCACCGCCCGGTGGATCCGGATGACCGCCACGAAGCGATCGAACAGCAACCCGGTGGGCCTCAACGGCTTCCAGGTCTACGGTGTACCGCTGGCCGGCCGGCCGAAGGCCGCGGGTTGGACCAGTTGGGAGGGCGGCAACACCGGCCCGGCCCCCGAGTTGAGAGTCGCCGCCGACGGTACGGTCCCGCTGGAGTCGGGCTGGTCGTTGACGATGGACGACTTCGCCGGCACAGTCGACGGCGCCGAACTCTCCCGCGCCGGTGTCGACGTCCGGTCCTGGCTGCCGGCAACGGTGCCCGGCACCGTGCTGGGCACCCTGGTCGAGCAGGGTCACCTGCCCGACCCCGTGGCCGGCTTCAACAACATGCGCATCCCGGAGGCGCTGTCACGGCACGCCTGGTGGTACCGGCGTGCGCTGCGACTGCCACGCGAGATGGACACCTCGGCCGGCCGACGGATCTGGCTGGAGTTCGACGGGATCAACCACGAGGCGATCGCCTGGGTCAACGGCGTCCAGGTCGGCACCGTCACGCACCCGTTCGCGCGGGCGGCCTTCGACATCACCGACGCGCTCGCCGGTCACCGTGGCGAGCACGTCCTCGCCGTCCGGGTCACCCCGATGCCGCACCCGGGCACCCCCGGCGACAAGGGCCCGGACGGCCGTACCTTCCTCCAGTCGGCCCACCACTACCTGGACGCGCCGACCTACCTGGCGGTCTCCGGGTGGGACTGGATGCCCGCCGTCCGCGACCGGGTCACCGGCCTCTGGGACCACGTCCGGCTGCGCAGCACCGGCGCCGTGGTCATCGGTGACCCGCACGTGCAGACCACGTTGCCCGACCTGCCCGGTACCGACACCGCCGAGGTCACCATCCGGGTGCCGGTCCGCAACGCGGCGGCCAGCGCCACCACGGTCACCGTCCGCGCCGAGTTCGACAAGGTACGCGTCGAGGCCGCGGTGACCGTCCCCGGCGGTGCGAACACCACTGTCACCTTCAGCCCGGAGCGCTTCCCCGCGTTGCGGCTGCGCAAGCCCCGGCTCTGGTGGCCCAACGGCTACGGCGACCCGCACCTGTACGACCTCACGCTCACCGCCACCGTCAACCGCTCGGTCAGCGACCGGCGTTCGCTCCGCTTCGGCGTCCGCGAGTTCGCCTACGACTGGCACCAGCCGGTCGTCATCTCGCCCCCCGGCAAGCCGGCGCTGGAGTTCGTCGACGGCGCCGCGACCCAGACGGTCACGTTCGACCGTCAGCACGCCCGGCACGTACGCATCCAGGCCGGCCAGCGCGCCACCGGTTGGGGCGTCTCGATGTTCTCGCTGTCGGTCGCCGACGGCACCGGCCCGGATCTCGCCCTGCGCCGCGACGCCACCGCGTCGTCCTCGGAGAACGACAGCAACCTTCCCGGCCGGGCCGTCGACGGCGATCCGGCGACCCGGTGGGCCTCCCAGGCCGAGGACGACCAGTGGATCCAGGTCGACCTCGGCGCGGCGGTCGACTTCGACCGGGTCACCATCGTGTGGGAGCAGGCGTACGCGCTGGACTACCGCGTCCAGGTCTCCGCCGACGGGAACGCCTGGACCGACGTGAAGGCCGTCAGCAACGACACCCCACTGGGCAGCCGCGCCACCCAGGTCGAGACGTTCCCCAGCCAGACCGCCCAGCACCTGCGCATCCAGACCGGTGCGCGGGCGACGTCGTGGGGTGTGTCCATGTGGGCGCTCTCGGTGCAGCGGCAGGCCGAGCCGGACGTCGACCTGGCGCTGCGCCGCACCGCCACCGCGTCGTCGTCCGACGGCGACTCCAACGGCCCGGATCGGGCCGTCGACGGCAACCCGCGAACCCGGTGGTCGTCGAGGTTCGAGGACAACCAGTGGATCCAGGTCGACCTCGGCGCTCCCGTCGCGTTCGACCAGGTCACCATCGTCTGGGAGCAGGCGTACGCCCGCGACTTCGTCATCCAGGTCTCCGCCGACGGCCAGCGCTGGACCGACGTCAAGGCGGTCAGCAACAAGATCACCGAGCTGAAGATCACGGTGAACGGCGTGCCGGTGTTCGCCCGTGGCGGCAACTGGGGCTGGGACGAGCTGCTGCGCCGGGTGCTGCCCGACCGGCTGGCCGACACGGTCGAGATGCACCGCGACATGAACTTCACGATGATCCGCAACTGGCTCGGCAGCAGCAACCGCGAGGAGCTGTACCAGGCCTGCGACGAGCAGGGCATCCTGGTGTGGAACGACTTCTGGCAGGCCGGCGCGTTCCTGCCCAACCCGCCCGGCTACGTCGACATCGCCGCCGACACCATCCGGCGCTTCCGCCACCATCCGAGCATCGTCGTCTGGTGCGGGGCCAACGAGGGGGACCCGCCGCCGATCGTCGACGCCGGGCTCAAGCAGGCCGTCGCCACCGAGCACCCGGAGATCCTCTACATCCCCAACTCCGCCAGCGGCATCGTGAGCGGGCGTGGGCCGTACGGCTGGGTCGACCCGACGACCTACACCGACAAGACGATCTACGAGGCGGACTCGTTCGGCTTCCACACCGAGATCGGCATGCCGGTGGTGTCGGTGACCGAGAGCATGCGCAACCTCGTCGGGGACGCTCCGGAGTGGCCGATCGGTGAGGTGTGGAACTACCACGACTGGTCGACCGTCGGTAACCAGCGCGTCGGCACGTACCAGTCGGCGATCGACGCGCGCCTCGGTGAGTCCGGCTCGCTCGACGAGTTCGCCACCCGGGCGCAGTTCGTCAACTACGAGAGCCACCGCGCGATGTTCGAGGCGTGGAACGCCAACCTGTGGCAGGACGCCACCGGTCTGCTGCTGTGGATGTCGCACCCGGCGTGGCACAGCACGGTCTGGCAGACCTACGACTACGACCTCGACGTGAACGGCGCCTACTACGGCGCCCGCAAGGGGTGCGAGCCGGTGCACGTCCAGGCCGACCCGGGCACCTGGCAGGTGCGGGTGGTCAACCACACCGCCGCGCCGCTGAGCGGGGTCACCGTGAGCGCCCGACGCTACGACCTGAGCGGCCGGTCGTTGGGTCCGGCGCGGCGTCAGCGGGTGGACGTGGCCCGCTCGGCCACGACGGAGGTCTTCCCCCTCGCCGCGCCGGACGGCGGCGGGCTGCACCTGGTGCGGCTGGAGCTGCGCGACAGCCGCGACCGGCTGCTCGCGGAGAACACCTACTGGCGCTACGACAAGGCCGAGCAGATGCGGGCGCTCAACGATGTACCGAGCACCCGACTGTCGACGTCGTCGAGCAGCGTACGCGTCGTGGACGGGCGCAACACCGTCACCACGACCGTCCGCAACCAGGGCCGTACGGTCGCCGCGCTGGTCCGGCTCGCCGTGCGCGACAAGGACGGCAGCCGGGTTCTGCCGGCCCGCTACGACGACAACTATTTCTGGCTGTTGCCGGGGGAGACCCGCGAGGTGCGGATCTCCTGGCCGGCGCGGCCGGGTGTCGCCCATCAGGTCACGGTGACCGCGCAGGCATACAACTCCTAGGAGGACGGTGGGAAGCGGCGCTGGGCGGGCCGCTTCCCACCGCGATCCGGCCGTCGGGTCACTTCTTCTTCCGTACGGCCTCGCGCCAGATCAGACCCGCGATGCTCGGCCTGACCTCGGTGGTGACCACCGCCATCGCCCGCCGGACGTACCGCTCGTCGGTCAGCTGCGCCAGCATGCTCGCCGCCAGGTCCGCGCGTGCCGTGAAGAGGCCGTCGGCGACGTCCTCGGCCACCTGGTAGCGGGTGACGGTCGGGTGGTCGAAGAGCCCGGACGGTCGGGCGATGGTCCAGTCCAGGTCGCTCTCGCGGACCAGGGACTCCATCCGCCGCATGTCCTCGTGCGCGGTGCGGCCCGCCCTGCGGTTGAACAGCGGGTCCAGCACGTTGTTGAAGAAGAACTCGCCGGTCGGTCGCCAGGTGGGGTCGAGCACGCTGGAGCTGACGGTGATCAGGCGCTTGACGCCGTGGCGGTGCATGGCGGCCAGGATGTTGGCGTTGCCCGTCGAGTACACGGTGATCGGCTTCGGGGTGAGCGGGACGCCCAGGCTGGACAGGACGGCGTCGCCGCCGGCCACCGCCCGGTCGACGGCGTCCGGGTCGGCGACGTCGGCGCTGACCACGGTGAGGCCGGGGCGCGGTGGCCCGGCGGGCGGGCGGCGGGTGACCGCGACGACCTCGTGGCCGGCGGCCAGAGCCTGTTCGGTGATCTGACGGCCGGTGGGGCCGGTGGCGCCGAAGACGACAGTGCGCATGTGTTCGCTCCTCGTTGGGGTTGACGCCGTTGACGGTGCCAGCGGGGACGCGCATTATTCAACCGTGTTGAATAAAACTCGGGGCCGACCTCGCGGCAACCCCGACACCAAGGCCCGCATCGCACAGGCCGCCCGCGAGCTGTTCCTGAAGCACGGCTATCCGGGCACCACCCTCCGGGCCGTCGCCGCCGCCGCTGGCGTCGACGCGGCGCTGATCAGCTATCACTTCGGCTCCAAGCAGGGCCTCTTCAGTCAGTCACTGAACCTGCTCTGCGTTGATCCCACCGCTCTCGACCAGGCGTTGCGGGGCAACCGGGAGCAGTTGGCCGACCGTCTGCTGGACTCGGTCACCAGCCTGTGGGACGCCGCCGGGCCCGCGCAGAGTCGGATGGCGGTGCAGGATGACGCCACGATGCGTGCCCTGCGGGACTACCTGGACGGTGAGCTGCGCCTCCGCATCGCTGAATTTATCGGCGGGCCGGAGGCGACGCGACGGGCCACCGCCGCGGTCGGCGTGCTGGGTGGGCTGATCTTCACGCGCTACCTGAACCCGATCCGCTCGGTCGGTGCGCTGTCCCCGGTCGACGTTCGGCGGGTCTTCCGGCCGGCGCTGCGGGCGGCCCTGTACGGCCGCACCCTGGCCTGAGCGCCCCTTCACGGAGGTCTTGCGGCGGTCATCGTATACAACATACGCTCCCCGAATCGCCCACTTGAGGAGCTCTCCATGACGAACCTCTCCGTCCGCGAAACGAACCTGCCCCGCCGTCGGGTGCTCCGGGCCGCGGTGGCGGCGGCTGCCGTCGTCTGCACGGTCGTCGCCTGCTCGCCGGTGTCGAACAGCGAAGGCGGCAACCCGTCCGGTGGCAATCAGTCGGCCGGCCAGGACGCCTTCGGCACGCCAGCGGACCCCGCCGCCGTGAAGCAGGGCGGCAACCTGGTCATCGCCCTCTCCGCCGAACCCGACGCGCTGGACCCGACGCTGTCGAGAAGCCTCTACTCCCGCTACGTCTTCCAGGCGATGTGCGAGAAGCTCTACGACGTCAACGAGCAGGCGCAGGTCGTACCGCAGCTCGCGACGGCCCTGCCCACCACGAGCGCCGACGGCCGGACGGTGACCATCCCGCTGCGGCCCGGCGTGCGCTTCGCGGACGGGACGGCGTTCGACTCGGCCGCGGTGAAGGCCACTCTGCAACGACACCTCACCAACGCCCGGTCGGCGCGCAAGAGCGAACTCGGCCCCATCGACGGCGTCGACACCCCGGACCCGCAGACCGTCGTCCTGCGGTTGAAGCAGCCGTTCGCGCCGCTGCTCGGCGCCCTCGCCGACCGGGCCGGCATGATCATGAGCGCGCAGGCACTGCAGGCCCGGGGGGACGACTTCGCCTCGGCGCCGGTCTGCGTCGGCCCCTTCAAGTTCGCCAAGCGGGTGCCCCAGAACTCGATCGAGGTGGTGCGGGACCCGAACTACTACGACGCCGGCAAGGTGCACCTGGATGGCATCTCGTGGCGGATCCTCACCGACGCGAGCATCCGGGCCGCCAACCTGCGCTCCGGTGACGCGCAGGTGGCCGACTCCGTCTCCACCCAGGACGTCGCCTCGCTCCGGCAGGACGCCGCGGTCTCCGTCCTGCAGTCGCAGTCCCTGGGATACCAGGGACTGACCATCAACGTCGGCAACGTCGACGGCGTCGGCACCACCCCCAAGCCCATCAACCGCCCGCTCGCCCAGAACGCCAAGGTGCGGCAGGCCTTCGAGCACGCCATCGACCGCAAGGCCCTGGTCGACGCGGTCTTCAACGGTGAGCACGCCGTTGCCTGCTCGCCGATCTCGCCCGCGAGCACGTTCTCGTCCCCCGAGGCGCAGACCTGCCCGGCGCACGACCCCGCCAAGGCCAAGCAACTGCTGACCGAGGCCGGCGTGCAGACGCCGTACGAGGTGACGATGCTCGCCTCGAACACCCCCGACACGCTGCGCCTGGCCCAGGCGTTGCAGTCCATGGTCAAGGACGGCGGATTCGACCTGAAGATCAACCCGGTGGAGTACTCGTCGCTCCTCGACGAGCAGGACCGCGGCAACTTCGAGCTGCTGCAACTGGGGTGGAGCGGACGGATCGACCCGGACGCCAACATCACCAACTTCGTCGGCACCGGCGGCAGCCAGAACGTCGCCGGCTACCGCAACCCGCAGCTCGACACGGTGCTGACCGAGGCCCGCCAGGCCGGTGACGTCGAGCAGCGCCGCAAGCTGTACGGCCAGGCGGTCACCCTGATGCAGCAGGACGACGCCCTGATCTACCTCTACCGGCAGCGCAACCTGACCGCCGTCAGCAAGCAGGTCCAGGGTTTGCAGGTCTACCCGGACGGCGTCATCCGGGCGGCCTTCGCCGGCTTCGGCAAGTAGGTCGTCGTGGCCCGATATCTGCTCACCCGTGCCTGGCAGTCGGCAGTGACCCTGCTGTTGTCGACGATCGTGGTCTTCGTCGGCGTACGGGCGCTCCCCGGTGACCCGGCCCTCGCCCTCGCTGGCGAGGACCGGTCGCCGGAGGCCCTGGAGGCCATCCGTCGGCACTACGGGCTGGACCAGCCGCTGCCGGTGCAGTTCGCCCAGTACGTGGAGCGGATGGCGCAGGGCGACTTCGGCGTGTCGATCCGCACCGGCACGCCGGTCTCGTCGATGCTCACCACCGCGCTGCCGGTGACCGTCGAGCTGTCCGTCCTGGCGATCCTCATCGCGTCGGCGCTCGGTGTCGGCGCCGGGGTGCTCGCGGCGGTCCGTCGTGGACGCCCGGCGGAGTGGCTCGCCAACGGCCTGGCCCTGATCGGCCTGTCCGTGCCGCACTTCTGGCTGGGGCTGCTGGCGATCCTCTACCTGTCCGTGGCGACCGGGCTGTTCCCCGCCTCCGGCTTCGTGCCGATCCTGGAGGACCCGGTGGACAACCTGCACCACATCGTCCTGCCCGCGGTGATCCTCGGCACCGGCCTGGCCGCCATCATCATGCGGCAGACCCGCTCGGCGATGCTCGACTCGCTCTCCTCCGACTACGTGCGGACGGCGAAGGCGAAGGGGCTGCGACCGCGCGCCGTCATCACCCGGCACGCCCTGCGCAACAGCCTCATCGTGGTGGTGACCGTCGTGGGCCTGCAACTCGGCGGGCTGATCTCCGGCGCGGTCGTCACCGAACAGATCTTCGGGCTGCCGGGCTTCGGCAAGATGACCATCGATGCGGTTTTCCAACGGGACTACCCGGTGATCCAGGCCGTCGTCCTGCTCACCGCGGCGGCCTACATCGTGATCAACTTCTTCGTGGATCTGCTCTACTCGGTCATCGATCCACGCATCCGGGTGACGGGAGATCCGGCATGACCGTCCTCACCGTACCGATGGCGGAGGCCGGCGCCGCCAGCGTCACCCGACGTACCCGCGTGCTGCGGCGGCTGCGCCGCAACCCGCTCGCCGTCGTGAGTTTCGTCGTGCTCGCGTTGGCGGGCGTCATCGCGGTGCTGTCGCCCTGGCTCGCGCCGTACTCGGTCGACCAGACCGACTTTGCCCGTACGTTCGCACCGCCCGGCACCGCCGGGCACCTGCTGGGCACCGACGACCTCGGCCGCGACGTCCTCTCCCGCATCATGCTCGGTGCCCGGGCGTCGTTGCAGGTGGGGCTCCTCGCGGTGGCCACGTCCCTGGTCATCGGGGTGCCGCTCGGGCTCGCGGCCGGCTACTTCCGGGCCTGGGACGCGGTGATCTCCCGCTTCACCGACCTGCTGTTGGCGTTTCCGTTCCTGATCATGGCGGTGGGGCTGGCGGCCATCCGGGGTGCCAGCCTCGGCAACGCCGCGGTGGCCATCGGCATCGCCCAGATCCCCGGGGTGATCCGGGTGGTCCGCTCGGACACCCTGCGCCTCAAGTCCCTCGACTTCGTGGCGGCGGCCGTCGTCGACGGCGCGAGCGACCTGTGGGTGCTGGCCCGGCACATCCTGCCGAACGCGACGTCGGTGATCCTGGTGCAGGCCACCGTCGCCATCCCGGCCGCGATCCTCGGCGAGGCGGTGCTCTCCTTCCTCGGCCTCGGCATCCAGCCCCCGGCGCCCAGCCTCGGCACGATGCTGGCCACCGCCCAGCAGTTCGCCGCCCGCGCACCGTGGGCCGCCGTCCTGCCCGGCGTGGTCATCATGGGTCTGGCGCTGGCGTTCAACGTCTTCGGTGACGCCCTGCGCGACGCCCTCGACCCGAAGGGAGACCGACGATGACCACGACCGGCGCGCCCGTGCTGGAGATCCGCGACCTGTCGGTGTCGTTCCCCACCGAGACCGGCACCGTCTCGGCGGTCGACGGTGTCAGCCTGGACCTCGCGCCCGGCGAGATCGTCGGGATGGTGGGTGAGTCGGGGTGTGGGAAGAGCGTCACCGCGATGAGCATCGCCGGGCTGCTACCGGGCAGCGCCCGGGTCACCGGTTCGGTGCGCCTGGACGGCACGCAGCTGATCGGGGCCCGCGAGGCGGCGCTTCGTCGGGTCCGGGGCCGGGAGATCGCCTACATCTTCCAGGAGCCGATGACGTCGTTGAACCCGGTGCTCACCGTCGGGCGGCAGATCGGGGAGGTGCTCCAGGTCCACGAGCGGATGTCCCGGCGGGCGGCGCGGGCGCGCGCCATCGAGCTGCTGACGCTCGTCGGGATCCCGTCCGCAGCCCAACGCGTCGACAACTATCCGCACCAGCTCTCCGGCGGCATGCGCCAGCGCGTGATGATCGCGATGGCGGTGGCCTGCGGCCCGAAGGTGCTGGTGGCCGACGAGCCGACCACCGCGCTGGACGTCACCGTGCAGGCCGGCATCCTCCAGGTGCTGCGGGACCTGCGCGACCAGCTCGGTACGAGCGTCCTCATCATCACCCACGACCTCGGCGTGATCGCCGACATCGCGGACCGCGTCGTCGTCATGTACGCGGGACGGGTGGCGGAACGGGCACCGGTGGACGACCTGTTCGCCCACCCCCGACACCGGTACACCGCCGGTCTGCTGTCGGCGTCACCGCAGCCGGGCCGGCACGCCGGCACGGATCGGTTGACCGAGATCCCCGGGCTGGTGCCCGTCCTGGCCAGCCAACCCGACGCCTGCACCTTCGCGGATCGCTGCCCGGCCGCCGACGAGCGGTGTCGGACGGCCGCCCCGCCGCTGGCGGGTGTCGGTGGCACCGACCACGTCGCGGCCTGCTGGCACCCGTGCGAGATGGCCCCTCAGGAGGCGAACCGATGACGCCGCAGCCGAACGCTCTGGAGATCACGGACCTGGTGATGCACTTCGGCCCGGTGCGTGCCGTGGACGGGGTGTCGCTGACCATCCCGCGCGGCCGGGTCACCGCCCTGGTGGGGGAGAGCGGCTCCGGAAAATCGACGGTGGGCCGCTGCGTGGTGCGCCTCGTCGAGCCGACAGCGGGAACGGTGCGGATCGCCGGCACCGACGTCACCCACCTGTCCCGGCGGCACCTGCGCCCCCATCGCGGCGCGGTGTCGATCGTCTTTCAGGACCCGGCCGCGTCCCTGGACCCGCGCATGCTGGTGGGGGACATCGTGGCCGAGCCGCTGCGGCTGGCCGGCAAGCGGATGTCCCGGCGTGACCGGGAGGCCCGCGTCGCTCCCCAACTGGAACGGGTGGGCCTGCGCGCCGAGGTGGCCCGTCGCTACCCCCACGAGCTGTCCGGCGGGCAACGCCAGCGGGTCAGCATCGCCCGGGCACTGATCTCCGAACCGATGCTGCTCATCGCTGACGAACCGACCAGCGCGCTCGACGTGTCGGTGCAGGCGTCGGTGCTCAACCTCCTCGCCGACCTGCAACGCGACATCGGGTTCGCCTGCCTCTTCATCACCCACGACCTCTCCGCCGTCGAGTACCTGGCCGACGAGATCGCGGTCATGTACCTGGGGCAACTCGTCGAGCGGGGCAGCCGGGAGCGGATCTTCGCCCGGCCCGCCCACCCGTACACGCAGGCCCTGCTGTCCGCCGCGCCGGTGGCCGATCCGGTACGTCAGCGCCACCGTCAGCCGGTGCTGCTCGGTGACGACCTGCCGTCCGCGCTCGACCCGCCGTCCGGGTGCCGGTTCCGGACCCGGTGCCCGCTCGCCTTCGACAGGTGCGCGACCCAGGTGCCGGCGCAGACCGCGATCGGCGACGGCATGGCCGCGTGCCACCTGGTCCAGCCGGACGGCACCGGCCCCGACGTTCGCACCGCAGATCCCAGTGAGGTGTTGTCATGACGTTCACCACCCGACCCACGTTGCAGGGCACCTTCGGCATGGTTTCCTCGACCCACTGGCTCGCCAGCCAGGCGGCGATGGGCATCCTCGAACGCGGGGGCAACGCCTTCGACGCCGCGGTCACCGCCGGGTTCGTCCTGCACGTCGTCGAGCCGCACCTGAACGGGCCGGGCGGCGAGGTGCCGGCCATCGTGGCCACCGCACAGGACCCCCGGCCGAAGGTGCTGTGCGGGCAGGGGCCGGCACCGGCCGGCGCCACCATCGCGCACTTCCGGTCCCTCGGGATGGACCTCATCCCGGGTGCCGGCCCACTCGCGGCGGCCGTGCCCGGCGCCGTGGACGCCTGGCTCCTGCTGCTGCGTGAGCACGGCACTCTCACCCTCGCCGAGGTGCTGGAACCGGCGATCGGCTACGCCGGCGCCGGACACCCGGTGGTGGGCCGGGTCGGTGACACGGTGGCCGCCGTCCGGTCGTTGTTCGAGGAACACTGGCCCACGTCCGCCGCGCTCTGGCTGCGCAACGGCCGGCCACCGGCCGCGGGGGAGTTGGTCACCAACCCGGCGTACGCGGACACGCTGCGCCGGCTCGTCGAGGCGGGACAGGCGGCCGGCGTCGACCGGGAGGCCCAGATCGAGGCGGCGCGCCGGGCCTGGAGCACGGGTTTCGTCGCCGAGGCGATCGACGCGTTCAGCCGGCGACCGTTCCAGGACTCCAGCGGACGCCCGCACGCCGGGCTGGTCACCGGCGACGACCTGGCCGCGTACTCGGCGAGCTGGGAGGCGCCCGCCACCCTCGACTGGCACGGCTACTCGGTGGCGAAGACCGGGTTCTGGGGTCAAGGGCCGGTGCTGCTGGAGTCACTGGCCACACTGGACGCGCTCGACGACCCGGGCGCGTACGACCCGGGGACCGCGGCCGGCGTGCACGCCCAGGTCGAGGCGCTCAAGCTCGCGTTCGCCGACCGGGAGGCCTGGTACGGCGACGACGTCGACGTGCCCGCCAAGGCGCTGCTCTCCCCGCAGTACGCGCGGGAGCGGGCCGCCCTGATCGGCGACCGCGCGTCGGCGGAGCTGCGGCCGGGGCGTCCGGACGGTTTGCTGCCGCGCCTGCCCGCCCACGTCCGACCCGGTGCCGTCCGGCGTACCGGGTCGACGGATGCCGCGACGGGGGAGCCGACAGTGCAGTCGGACGGGGTGACCCGGGGCGACACGTGTCACGTGGACGTGGTCGACCGCTGGGGCAACATGATCTCCGCGACGCCCAGCGGCGGCTGGTTGCAGAGCTCCCCGACGATTCCGGAGCTCGGCTTCCCGTTGGGCAGCAGGTTGCAGATGTTCTGGCTGGAGGAGGGGCTGGCCTCGTCGCTGGCGCCGGGCCGACGCCCGCGGACGACGTTGAGCCCGACGATGGTGCACCGCGACGGTGAGCCGGTGCTGGCGTGCGGCACCCCCGGTGGCGACCAGCAGGACCAGTGGCAGTTGCCGTTCCTGCTGCGGCACCTGGTGGGTGGTCAGAGTCTGCAGGAGGCCATCGACGCGCCGGCGTGGCACACGGTCAGCCTGCCGGGGTCGTTCTATCCACGCGACATGCAGCCGGGTGTCCTGGTGGTGGAGGACCGGCTCGACGAGGGCGTGCTGGCGGCGCTGCGGGCGTACGGGCACGAGGTGCGGGTCACCGACGGGTGGAGCCTGGGCCGGCTCTGTGCGGTGAGCCGCGACCCGGGCACCGGGCTGCTGGCCGCCGGTGCGAACCCCCGGGGAATGCAGGGTTACGCGTGCGGCCGGTAGCGGCCACCTGACCGTCAGCGGGCGGCGTAGCCGCCTTCGGCGTTCTCGTACGCCGCGGCGGAGGCCGCGTCGAGGTGGTTGAGCGCGGCCCGCTCGGCGCGGTCACCGTCGCCCGACTCGATGGCGTCGACGAGCTGGATGTGCTCGGCCCACGAGTGTGGGGCCCGTTCGGCCGCCCCGAGCCGAAAGATCCACTGCACATGGAGGTAGAGCGACTTGGCGATCGACGACAGCCAGGGGTTTCCGCTGATCTGCAGGATGCGCAGGTGCAGCGTGCTGTTCAGCTCGGCGACCCGGGCCAGGTCCTGTCGCTGCGTCGCGTCGCGGCCCTGGTCGAGCAGGGCACGCAGGGACGCCACGTCGGCCGCGGTGGCCCGCTCGGCGGCCAGCCGGGCGGCCAGCGCCTCCAGCCGCTCGCGTACGGCGAACATGTCGGCGATGGTCCCGCTGCTCGGTGAGGCGACGACCGCTCCCCGGCGGGGGAGGATCACCACGAACCCCTCTGCCTCGGCGACCCGCAGCGCCTCCCGGACGGGGTTGCGGGAGACGCCGAAGTCCTCGGCGAGCCGGTCCTCGGTGAGCCGTTCGCCGGGCAGGTAGTCGCCGTCGATGATGGCGGTCCGCAGCGCGGCGAGGACCTGATCGCGGAGCGGCAGGTGTTGCGCGCCGAGCTTGTCCCGTAGGTCTTCAGCCACCTGGTCGCCTCGCCTCTCCGTGAACGTGTCCGGACAAAGTGTATACGAAGAACAATCACCGGAAGGTGGCCGACAGTGTCGAGCACAGCGCCCCGCGTCACCCGCCCCCACGTCGCCGCACACTCGGACGACCGACTGCTGCGGCGACGGCACGCGCTCGTCGTCGTCCTCACCTTCCTGACCGGAAGCGCGGACGCTCTCGGGTTCCTCGCCCTCGGGGGCGCGTTCGCCAGCGTGATGACCGGCAACATGGTCCTGCTCGGGCTCTCGGCGGGCCGGGGCGAGGCCGACCTGGCCCTGACGTCGGGCTGCGCCATCGTCAGCTTCATCGTCGGTGTCCTCGCGGGTGCCCGCGTCGTCGGCTCGGCGCAGCCCGACGACCCGGTCTGGCCACGACGGGTCACCTGGGCGCTGGTCCTGGAGCTGTCGGTGTTCGTGGTGTTCGCCGTCGTCTGGGAGGTCACGCTGCACGCCCCCGACGCGCGCGTGCACCTGGCGCTGCTGATGCTGTCCGCTGTCGCGTTGGGCGTGCAGAGCAGCGCCATCCAACGCTTCGGCGTCTCCGGCCTGTCCTCCACGTACCTGACCGGCACGCTCACCAGCCTGATCGCCGGGGTCGCCGCCCGCAGCCCGTGGGCCAGCCTGCGGCCCAAGGCGCAGGTGCTGCTGGCCCTGATGGTCGGCGCGGCGGTCGGCGCCCTGGTCGCCCTGCATTTGCCGGTCGTCGCCCCGGCCCTGCTGATCGTGCCGCTGGTGCTCGTCATCGTGGCGTCCGCGCGGATGCGGGGCTGACCGTGGTGGTGGCCCGCCGGTGTCGGTGCGGCCAACGCAGGATGGCGGAGACCCGCCATGTCCGTGCTCCGCCAGTGATCTTGCGAGTCAACCGGATGCCCGTCGCCTGAGAATCGGCGACGGCGGTGTCGGCCCTCCCGGGCGACCGCCCGAGGGAGGGACGTACGTCATGCTCAGACCCAGACCGCTGACACGTCGAGCCATGGGCGCCGTCGGCGCGGCGCTGGCCATCGTGCTCGCACTGCCGACCGGCGCCGCCGTGGCCGCGCCCGCACCGGGCAACGGCGCTGTCGACCCACTGCGCAAGGTGGACCCGGTGGTGCTCGGCTCGGCCCGTGCCGGCACCAACGCCAGCTTCTTCGTCGAGCTGACCGACGAGGCCACGCTGAACCAGAGCGACCTGGACCGGGTCGCGCGGGCCGCCGGTGGCCGGGCCGGGCGGGTCGCCCGCACCACCCGGGTCTACCAGACCAAGCTGGCCCATGCCGAGAAGACCCAGCGTGGGCTGCGTGCCCTGCTGCGCGAGCGGCACGCCGACTTCACCCCGTACTGGATCGCGAACATCATCGAGGTCACCGGTGACCTGAAGCTGGTGACCGAGCTGGCCGGGCGGGCGGACGTCGCGCGGATCACCGCGATCGGTGGGACCACGCTCGCGGAGCCGGTCCGCACCGCCGGCGCCGCCGCCGACGACCCGCAGCTGCCGTGGAACCTCACGTCGCTCGCCGCCGACAAGGTCTGGCGCGAGTACGGCACCCGCGGCGAGGGCATCGTCGTCGGCAGCGTCGACTCCGGTGTGCAGTACGACCACCCGGCCCTGGTCCGCCAGTACCGTGGCAACGACGGTGACGGCACCTTCACGCACGACTACAACTGGTACGACCCGACCGGGATCTGCCTGCCGTCGACGCCCTGCGACAACTTCGGGCACGGCACCCACACGGTCGGCACGATGGTCGGCGACGACGGCGACGGGCGGATCACCGGTGTGGCCCCGGGCGCCAGCTGGATCGCGGCCAAAGGGTGCGAGGCCAACTACTGCAGCAACAGCGCGTTGCTCGCCGCCGGTCAGTGGATGCTTGCACCGACCGACCACAACGGCGAGAACCCCCGCCCCGACCTCGCCCCGGACATCATCAACAACTCCTGGGGCGGCCACGACGGTGACCCCACCTTCTACGACACCATCATCGACTCCTGGGTCGCCGCCGGCATCTTCCCGGTCTTCGCGGTCGGCAACGAGGCCGAGGAGCTGCCCGAGCCGTGCGGCTCGGCGGGGCACCCGGCCACCAACCCCCTCGCGTACGCCGTCGGCGCGACCGACTCCACCGGTGTGATCGCTGACTTCTCCAGCCGTGGGCCGGGCCGTGAGGACGCGGTACGGCCGGACATCACCGCCCCCGGGGTGGGCATCCTGTCGTCCGTGCCGGGCAGCGACTGGGGCATGAGCGACGGCACCTCCATGGCCGCTCCGCACGTCGCCGGCGCGGTCGCCCTGGCGTGGTCGGCAGTGCCGAACCTGCGCCGCGACCTGGCGACCACCCGGGAACTGCTGGACCGCACCGCGCACGACGTCAACGACCTTCAGTGCGGTGGCACCCCGGCCGACAACAACGTCTACGGCGAGGGTCGACTCGACGCGTACGACCTGGTGACCCAGGCCGCGTCGGCGCAGCTCGGCGGCGTCGTCGTGCACGCGAACCTGAACGGCACCGCGCTCACCGGGGCGAAGATCACCCTGACCTCCGCCCTGGTCACCCGCAGCGCCCGCACCGACGCGCGCGGCACTGTCCAACTGGGTCGGGTCCCGGCCGGGGAGTACACCCTGACCGCGTCGTTCTTCGCGCGGCGGACCGTACGGCAGACCATCACCGTGTCGACCAGCGGCACCACCAACCTGACCCTCGACCTGTCCGAGCCCGCGCCGTGGCAGGCGATCCAGGGCCGGGTCACCGACCCGGCGGGCAAGCCGGTCGTGGGCGCCCGGGTGGCGCTCGCCGGGGAGACGTTCCCGGCGTTCGTCACCGACGCCGACGGTCACTACACCGGGATGCTGCCCGAGGCCGACTACGACCTGCTGATCGAGTACGGCCGGTGGCTGGCACCGAAGACGGTCGCGCTCAGCGTCGACGGGCCGGAGACGGTGGACGTGGCGCTCGCCGCGAAGGCCGACCGGCACGGCTACCAGGCGGGGACGGCCGCCGCGCAGTGGGTCGACGGCGGCAGCGTGCTCGCCCTCACCGGTGACACCGCGAGCCGGGCCGTCGACCTGCCGTTCCCGATGACCTTCTACGGCAGCACCTACCGTCGGCTCACCGTGCACACCGACGGTTACCTGACCCTCGGTGCCGACACGAGCACCTCGGTCGGTGACAACGGCCCGCTGCCCGCCCCGGCGGTCTCGGCGCCGGCCGTCTACGCGTTCTGGGACGACCTGGTCCTGGACCACGCCTCGACGGTGCGTACCAGGGTGTCCGGCACCGGCACGGCCCGACAGTTCGTGGTCACCTGGAACCGGGCTGCGCTGAAGAGCGCGCCGAAGAACCGGGTCGACGTGCAGGTACGCCTCGGCGAGAACGGCACCGTCACCATCCAGTACCGCAAGCTCGCCACCACGGCGGAGGGGGCCGGCGGCTCGGCGACCGTCGGCATCGAGGACGCCACCGGCCGCGACGCGCTGACCTACTCGCGCGACGAGCAGGTGCTCGACGCGGGCGACGCGGTCACCTTCCGGGTGGCCGGTCGGGGCCTGCTGCGGGGCACGGTGCGTGACGCGAACGACCGTCAGCCGCTGGCCGGCGCGACGGTACGGGTCGAGTCGGGCGATGCCCCACAGCCGGTCACCGCGACCACCGACGCGGACGGCTTCTACCAGCTGGAGGCGCCGGCCGGGCCGGTCACGGTGACCGCGCTGCAACCGGGCTACGACCTGCCGGGGAGCACCGTCGACGTGGTCGAGTCGACGGTCGTCACGCAGGACCTGGCGCTGCGCACGCCACTGCTGCTGGCCAACAGGAACGCGATCTCGGTGACCGCCCGGGCCGGGGCGACCCGGACCGCCACGGTGAACCTCACCAACCGGGGCGACCTGCCGGCCAACTGGCTGGCCCGGGAGATCAACTCGCCTACCCCGCCGACCGGCATCCCCGGCCGGCAGCTCAGCTCGTTCCCGCTCAAGGAGCTCTACAACGCCTACGGCGTCGGCTACCGCAACGGCGAGTTGATCGTCTCCAACTCGTACCTGTTCGGGCAGATGCAGCGCTTCAGCACCGACGGCCGGTCACTGGCCAAGGGTGTGCTGCCGATCGACGGCTGGCCCTCGGACATGGCGTACGTGGCGAGCCGGGACCTGATGTGCGCGCCGAAGATGTCGTTCATCGGGGACCTGCCGATCGTGTGCTTCGACCCGGACACCCTGGAGGTGAAGGAGACCATCACCGGGCCGTGGGCCGGCAAGCTCTACTACGGGCTGGCCTACCGCGCCTCGGACGACACCTTCTACCTCAGCGGCGACAACCGCATCCGGCACCTCGCCGGGCTGTCGCACCCGCAGCCCGGATCGGTGCTGGGGGAGTGCACCCCGCCCATCCCGTGGATGACCGGCCTGGCCCTCAACGAGGAACACAACGTGTTGTGGGGCATCAACCAGGACTCCAAGGAGTCGATCTGGGCGCTCGACCCGGCCACCTGCCAGCCGCTGGCCTCGGTGCCCGACCCGGACCCCAACCCGCTCAGCGGGGCCGGGCTGGACCTGGACGAGCAGGGCAACCTGTGGGTGCTCGGTAACGCCACCAACCGGCCGTACGGCGCCAAGGTCTACCACGTCGACGGTTCGTTGCCGGCGTACAGCGACGTGCCGTGGCTGTCCGCCGCCACCGCCGGCGAGGTGCCGGCGGGGGCGAAGGGCACGCTGGCCGTCACCGTGGACACCACCGGCCTGGCACCGGGCACGTACGTCGCCACGCTGCTGGTCACCAACAACGGTGCGAAGGGCGCGTCCACCCCGGTCACCGTGTCGGTGACGGTCACGAAGTGAGCACCGGGGCCTGCCGTCACCTCCAGTGTCGGCAGGCCCCCACGTGCTGGGTTCAGAGCCAGTCGTGGCGGGCGATGAACCAGCCGAGCTGCATCCGGGTGGCGCTGCCGGTGGCGTCCATCAACTGACGCAGCCGCCGCTGCACCGTCCGCAGCGAGATGCCCAACTGGGAGGCGACCGCCTTGTCCGGCAGCCCGGTCATCAGCAGCGACAGGATCTGCCGGTCGACGGTGGTGGGCGTGCTCTGCCGCTCGACGTCGTCGACCACCTCGCTGGCCGGGGCGAGCCGCAGCGGCGTGGCCCGGTCCCACACCTCGGTGAACAGCGCCACGAGCACCTCCACCCAGGTGGCGCCCCGTACCACCAGTGCCCACGGCTCGGTGCTGTCGGCGCGGGCGGGGAAGGAGATCAGGGCGACCCGGCGGTCGGCGACGGCGAGCTTGCCGGGCACGTTCGCGGCGACCCGCGCCTGTTCCCCGGCGGCGACGAACCGGCCGATGTGGGCGGCCGCACCCGGCCGTTCCAACCCCCGCCGGTCGTACACCACCCGGAAGGCGACGCCCCGGCCGAGCATCTCGATCTCGGTCGGGTTGTCCTGCAGCACTGCCGCGTACGGCGGGCGGTCGAAGCCGAGCACCTCCTCCTGCGCCCCGCGCAGGAACTGGTCGAACGCCTGCATGATCGCGGGAACGCCGACCACCAACTGGACGTCCTGGTCCATCGGGTTCGCCGGGCGTTGCTGCCGCAGCCAGTCCCACAGGCCGACCCGCGCCTCCTGAAGCTCGCGCATCCGCTGGTTCAGCAGCGACTCGATGGCCAGGTCGGGTGGGGCGGCACCGGCGCGGCCGGCGACCACGCGGACCAGCCCGGCCCGGGTGAGAGCGTCGAGCGCGTGCTCCAGCTCGGCGACCGTGGCCGCTACCCGTGGTGCCAGCTCGGTAGCGGTCCCGGCACGGCCACGGACCAACTCCAGGTAGACCTTCTCCTCCAGCTCGCTCAGACCGAATGCGCCCAGCAACAGACCACCACACCCGCCTCGGGCGGCCCGCCGTTCGCGCGGCTCCGCTCCAGCTGATCTTGGAGCGCTCCCAGCGGGACGTCAAGAGGCGCGAGCGGACGGCGTCCGCGCATCAGACGCCGCGAGCGAACAGCGCCAGACGGACCCGGTTGGGGCTGTCGGTCTTGGCCATCAGGCTGGTGATGTGGGTCTTGACCGTGGTGACGCCGATGTGGAGCCGGTCGGCGATCTCAGTGTTGGACAGACCCTCGGCGACCAGGTCGAGCACGTCGCGTTCCCGGGCGGTCAAACCCGGCAGGGCCGGTGGGGAGTCGGGGCGGGCGTGCACCGCGCGCTGGACGAGGCGACGCAGCACCTCCGGGCTGAACGGGCTGTCACCGACGGCGGCCCGGCGGATGCCGTCCAGCAGTTCGGTCGGGGGCGCGTCCTTGAGCAGGAACCCGCACGCCCCGGCGGTCAACGCGGGGTACAGGTGGTCGTCGTCGCCGAACGTGGTCAGCACCAGGATGCGGATGGTGGGACGGTCGGCGAGGATCCGGCTGGTCGCGGTGATCCCGTCGACACCGGGCATCCGCAGATCCATCACGACGACGTCGGGGACGAGCCGCCCGGCCAGCGGAATCGCCTCGCGGCCGTTGTCCGCCTCCCCGACGACCTCGATGTCGGGTTGGGCGTCACAGAGCATGCGCAGACCGGCCCGGATGAGGTGCTGGTCGTCGACCAGCAGCACCCGGATCACGCCGGCTCCGGCGCCGGGGACCCGGCGGACGCCGCGCGGTCCCGGGGCAGCGACCGGGTCGACGGCTCGGAAGCGGTGGCCGGCAGCACGGTGCGCACCCGCCACCCCGTTTCCGTCGGGCCGGCCTCCAGTAGGCCGCCGAGGACCTCGACCCGCTCGCGCATTCCGGTGATGCCGTGTCCACCGCCGGCCGGCACGCCGGCCGGCACCCCGCCCCGCCCGTTGTCGGCGACCTCCCAGTGCACAGCGCCGTCGCGAACGGCGACGACGAGTCGCGCCACCGCTGACGTCCCCGCGTGTTTGGCCACGTTGGTCAGCGCCTCCTGGGTCAGTCGCAGCACCGCCATGCCGCGTACCGCGTCGAGGGAACCGATCGCCGGGTCGAGATCGGCCTCCACCGTGACTCCCGCCTGCCGGGCCCGGTCGATGGACGCGCCGATCGCCGCCGGCAGCGCGGCGGGCTCGATCGCGGTCAGCGCCGCGTCGCCGCGTACCCCGTCGGGATTGCGCAGCACCGCGACCAGCCGGCGCAGCTCCGCGAGGGCCGCGGTGCCGGTGCCGTGCACGTCGTCGAAGACCTCGCCCACCCGGGGGTCCAGGTCGGTGAGGACGTGCCGGGCCACGCCGACCCGCAGGACCATCGACGCCACGTGGTGCGCGACGACGTCGTGCAGCTCGCGGGCGATGGCGCTGCGTTCGTCGGCGCGGGCCGCGCGGCTCTCCGACTCGTGTTGGCGTTGCTCGGCCAGGGCCCGCTCCACGGCCTGCCGACTCAACTCCCGGTTGGCGCGGATGACGAGGCCGAGCAGCACCGGCACGCCGACCTCCACGGCGAGCCCGACGACCCCGGAGGCGAACCGGCGTGGCGGGTCGCCGATCGAGTCGGTCAGGTCGACCATCACCAGCAGCGCGGTGGCCAACCAGATGGCCCGGGGGCCGCGCGCCCGCATGGTCATCTCGAGCAACGCCCAGCTGGCGCCGACCTGGTTGATGGTGAAGTCGTCGATCAGGCTGATGGCGACCGCCAGCAGGGCGGTCTGCGCCACCATGTTCACCACCGGTCGACGGTGCGCTGCCAGCGCCACCGTGAACGCCGGCACCGCGAGGACCCACTGTGCCGTCGTGGGCGTGCTGGTGGAGTGCGGGACGACGAGCAGGTAGCACAACCCGGTGAGGTCGAGCAGCACCATCCGCACGAGTGTGTCCCGTAGGTCGAACAGTCGCACCAGCCAGCTCACGACGGTCAGCCTAGGCGCTGCGGGCCGGTGGCGGCGGTCGCCGGCCGCCGCCACCGGGTCCGGACCGCGAGGTAGGCGGCCAGGCCGAGCGGTCCGAACAGGATGGTCAGCAGCAGCACCGGAGCCATCACCAGCGCCGGCACCCCCCGTTCCCTGCTGTCCAACCACGCCCACCGCCCGACGAACAGATCGAACGCGATCATGTGCGCCCAGCCCGCCGCCGCCCCGTCGGAGGTACCGAGCAGGTCGCGTACCCCGGCCAGGGTCGGCGACGCAACGGCCGGCAGTACGTCACCGAACGCCGGGAGGACCAGCAGCGCGTAGATCACCAGGACCGGCAGCACGATCAGCGGCGAGCCGACGATCCGGGCGGTCCACGACCAGTTCGGCAGGAGGATCATCAGCGCCCAGAACGGCGCGGCCACCGCGAAGGTCAGGGCGAACAGCGTCGCGGTCATGCGGCCAGCGCCACATCAGGGCGGCGGCGGGCCAGCACCAGGCCGGTCGCGGTCGCCGTCGCGAGCACCAGTGCCGCGACCGCGACGAGCGTGGTGGCGTCCGGGCGTAGCAGCGGCTGTCCGCGCAGGGCCTGCCAGGTCAACAACACAGTGAGTACGCCGTACGCGCCGCCCGCGACGGCCAGCAGCCGTGCGCGGGTGCGCTCGTCCAACCGCGTCGCGAACCGGCTCAGCAGGATCGCCAGGATCGGCAACGCCTGCAGGGCGTGCAGCCCCACGAAGTGCCCGATCCGCAGGTCACCGCCGGTGGTGCTCCAACCCACCACCGGCAACCCCGGTCCGCCGTCGATGACGCCCACGCTGTGCGCCCCGGAGATCCCGTCGATGCCCGGCTCCTGCATGGGCAGCACCATAGGTATCGCCGCGAGCATGCCCAGCAGCGACAGGCCGAGCCCCCACCCGACGGCCGTCAGAGCCGCCCGGTCCGGGATCCGCCGGATCAGCACCACGATGCCGACCACGAGGTGCGCGAGGAAGAGCACCATGATCGCCGCGCCCATCACCGAGAACAGCGCGCCGTTCAGCGCGGAGGTGCCGTTGAAGTGGCTGGTCTGCCCGCGTATGACCTGACCGACGATCACCAGCATCTCGATCACCGCCATCGCGACGATGACCGTGACGGCCCATTCGGCGGCCCGGCTGCGGCGCGGCAGCAGGGAGAGCATCCAGGCGAGCGTCGCGCCGTACAGCACGAAGGACACCGCGAACTTGAACGGCTTGAGCCAGATCGGCGCTCCGGTGAGGACGCGCGGGTCGACGAGGATGCCGACCGCCGCGACGACGGCGAGCACCGCCATCGCGGAGACGAAGACCATCAGGGGGCGATTCCAGTGCGTCGCCCGGCGCAGCAGGGTTGTCATGCCTGTAGATGTTCGTGGCCGTACCCGCCGGTCGCGTCCGACCCCGAGCCCTGTTCGCGGCCGGTGGTCGGAGTCCGTCTCCTCCCCGGGTAGGAGACGAAAACCGTCAGAGTCGCTCGACGGTGCTGGCACAATGGCCGGTCTGCCGACCGGACGGGGAGTGACCATGACCACCAATGCCGACCGTGTCCAACCGAACGAGACCGCCGTGCCGCTGCTGCACTGCGCGGACCCGGAGCAGACCCTGGCGTTCTGGCGGGCGCTCGGGTTCGAGGTGACCTACGAGCAGACCAGGCCGTACGTGTACCTGGCGTTTCGGTGGAGCGGCTTCGACCTGCACTACGGGCCGGCACCGAAGGATCTCGACCCGGCGAGGGAGCACTCCGGCGGCTGCCTGGTGTTGGTGGACGCGGTCGCCGCGTACCACGCGGTGTTCACCGAGGCGATGCGCCGCAGCTACGGCAAGGTGCTGGTCAAGGGCCTGCCGCGGATGACCCGCTACCGGGCCGGGGCGTCGCGGTTCAGCATCGTCGACCCGTCGGGCAACACCATCACCTTCATCCAGCGGGATGAGCCGAAGGACCTGGAGTACGGCGGTTCGACGGAGCTCGAGGGGTTGGCCCGGGTGCTCGACAACGCGCGGATCCTGCGCGAGTTCAAGATGGACGACCGGGCGGCGTACCGGGCGCTCGACTCGGGGATGCGCCGCCGCGCGGAGGACGCGCCGGTGGTCGAGCAGGCGATGGCGCTGGCCGCCCTGATCGAACTGGCGACCGCGTTGGACAAGGACGATCGGGTGCCGGAGTGGGGCGAGCGCCTCCGCGCGCTGCACCTGCCTCCGGAGCAGCGGACGCAGGTGCGGCAGTACGTCGCCGACCCGGCCGTCCTGGAACCGTGGTGGCCCGACGCCAGCTGAGCGTCGGCCGCAGCGGGCGTGAGTCGCGGGACCGCGGCAAGTCCGGGTGCCGACGCCGACGGACGGCCCGATCATCCCGGGATAGCCGATTTCTGTTGGGTGCGTCGGGTAATTCCATGAAACGGCACGGAATTACCGCTTTAGGGTAAGTATGACGATCTGCGATAGCTGCTCCGATAGCTTTCGAAGGAGAGGAAAACTCGGATTCCTCCCTTCGGATGCACAAGGAGTCAGTGATGAAGCGCAGTGTCGCACTCGCGGCAGCCCTCCTGGCAGGTCTGACCAGCATCGGATCGATCCCCGGGACCGCCCTCGCCGATGGCGGTGGCCCCGGGTACCACGACGACCGCAAGGGGGGTGATCACCACCACGGCGACGAGGGCGCGGTCTTCGTCCAGACCAACAAGGCCGAGGGCAACACCATTAAGGTGTACGACCGCGACGAGGACGGCCGTCTCACCAAGGCGGGTGAGTACGAGACGGGCGGGCTGGGTGGCTTCACCATCGGCGCGCCGCTCGACGCGCTGGCCTCGCAGGGCTCCCTGACCTATCACAAGGGGCTGCTGTTCGCCGTCAACGCCGGCAGCAACACCGTCACTGTCTTCCGGGTCGAGGGCACCAGGCTGCACAAGCTCCAGGTCGTCTGGTCCGGTGGCCTGCTGCCGGTCAGCGTCGCGGCCCGTGGCGACCTCGTCTACGTCCTCAACGCCGGCGGCGAGGGCTCGGTGCAGGGCTTCGAGCTGCACAAGGGTCGGCTGTCCCGGATCGAGGACGCCAACCGGTCGCTCGGGTTGCACAACGGCAACCCGCCCGCGTTCGGCACCGCCCCGGCCCAGGTCAAGATCGACCCGGACAGTGAGTTCGTGTTGGTCTCGACCAAGGCCGCCAACGTCATGTTCAGCTACGAGATCGGTCGCCACGGCAACCTGTCGCGCAACCCGGTCATCAGCGACGCGGGCAACACCCCGTTCGGCTTCACCTTCGACACCGACGACACGCTGCTGGTCACCGAGTCCGGCGCAAACGCGGTGAGCCGGTTCGAGTTGGAGGACGACGGGGCGCTCGACCAGATCGGGCCGTCGGTGCCCAACGGTCAGCAGGCGACGTGCTGGATCCAGCGCGTCGGCGACTACTTCTTCGCCGCCAACGCCGGCACCTCCACCATCAGCTCCTACCGGGTCAACGACCACGGCAAGCTCGAACTCGTCAAGGCCGTGGCCGCCGACACCGGCGGCGGGTCGATCGACATGACCACCAGCGACGGCTTCCTGTACGTACAGAACGCCGTCGCCGGCAACGTGCAGGGCTACGAGGTGGGCAGGGACGGGTCGCTGACGCTCGTCACCACTGTGGAAGGTCTGCCGAAGTTCGCCGACGGCATCGGCATGGAGGGCATCGCCGCCTCCTGAGCGCACCACCCGCTGGTCCCGGTCGGTCATCGATCGGGACCAGCGTCGTGTGGTCGGTCACCGGTCGACCCGTCCTGTTGAGGTGGGGCCGAGGCTACGAGGCCAGTCGCTCGCCAGCGACGTGCGCCGGTCGGGGGAGGCTGGCCTCGGCGTCAGACGTGTTGATCTCCGACCAGACGGCGTCGAGGGAGAGGCCGAGCACGTCGGCGATCGCCGCGATGGTCGGGAAGGCGGGGGTGGCTATCCGGCCGGACTCGATCTTTCGAAGGGTCTCCGGCGAGACGCCCGCGTCGAGCGCGGTGAGGAGCATCGAACGCTCTCCGCGGGCGCGACGCAGCAGGGCGCCGAGGCGCTGTCCGCGTTCGACCTCTGCGGGGGTGAGTGGCAACCTGACCATGGTCCGATTCTAGTACCGGGATAATATGGCCGGGATACTTATTGGTCCGTGGAAGGCGTTGCATGATCGAGATCCTGAGCCCCGCCGACGTGCTGCGAGCGAAGGAGACCGGCGCGCTGGTCGCCGGCATCCTGCAGACACTGAAGAGTCGCTGCGTGGTCGGCACCAACCTGCTGGACATCGACCGCTGGGCCCAGGCCATGATCACCGAAGCCGGGGCGCAGTCCTGCTACGTCGACTACGAGCCGTCCTTCGGGCGCGGCCCGTTCGGCCACTACATCTGCACGTCGGTCAACGACGCCGTGTTGCACGGGCTGCCGCACGACTACCCGCTCGCCGACGGCGACCTGCTCTCACTCGACCTCGCCGTCTCACTGGGGGGAGTTGTCACGGATTCGGCCATCAGCTTCATCGTCGGCGACGTCCGGCCCCCGGAGAGCGTCGCGCTGATCGATGCGACCGAGCGCGCGTTGCAGGCCGGGATCGCCGCCGCCGGGCCCGGCGCTCGCATCGGTGACATCTCGCACGCCATCGGCTCGGTTCTCGGCGCGGCGGGATACTCGATCAACACCGAGTTCGGCGGCCACGGCGTCGGGTCGACGATGCACCAGGACCCCCACATCTCCAACACCGGGCGCCCCGGGCGCGGATACCGGCTGCGCCCGGGGCTGCTACTGGCGCTGGAGCCGTGGGTCATGGCGGACACCGCCACGCTCGTCACCGACCCCGACGGCTGGACCCTGCGCAGCGTGACCGGCTGCCGGACCGCGCACAGCGAGCACACCATCGCCATCACCGACGACGGCGCCGAGGTGCTCACCCTCCCGAGGTCCTGACCCCGACGTCAGTGACCACCGGCCCGGCGGATCGCGGCGGCCATCGCCGACGAGTCGTGGTCGGCCTCCACCCCCTCGACGAGGATCACCTCGCCTGCGAGGTGCCTCGTCCGCAGGGGCTTGATCTCCTGGTACGCGGGGGACCCGTACCAGGAGCGTGCCGCGCTCAGATCGGGGAACTCGATGACGACCAGGTCGCCCTCCCAGTCGCCCTCCAGCACCTCGATCGGCCCGCCGTGCACGATGAACCGGCCACCGAAGGGCACGAGGGTGGCCTGGATGCGCTCCAGGTATTCCAGCACCTCGGCATGCATGGGTGCCTTACGCAGATGAGCAAGCGCGTACGCGGTCATGACTCTCCGTTCGTTTCGGTCGGCCTCGCCTTCGAAGAAATGATCGCGAGCACGGGCGTGCGTTGTCGATTACGTCGCAGGTAAAGCGGCGTACACAGGTGAGGTCACTAGGGTCGGGGTGTGACGACAGTGGCCAGACCGAAACGACCGCTGGGGGAACTCCTGCGCGAGTGGCGTCGAGCGCGCGGACTGAGTCAGCTCGACCTGTCGATCGAGGCGGGGGTGTCGGCCCGGCACCTGAGCTTCGTGGAGACCGGGCGATCCCGGCCGAGCCCCGACCTGATCCTGCGGCTGGCGGAGCAGCTCGACATTCCGCTGGCTGAGCGCAACACCGTGCTGCTCGCTGCCGGATATGCCCCCGCCTACCCCAGCCACCAGCTGACCGACCCGGAACTGGCCCCACTGCGGGCAGCCGTCCGGCAGATCCTCGACGGACACGGCCCGTACCCCGCGGTCCTCGTCGATCGACAGTGGCACCTCGTCGAGGCCAACCCCGCCGTCGCGCTGTTCACCGCCGTCGCCGACCCCCGCCTCCTGGTCCCACCGGTCAACGTCCTGCGGCTCACCCTGCACCCCGGCGGAATGGCACCGCGCATCGTCAACCTCTCCCAGTGGCGGGCCCACCTTCTCGGACGGTTGCGCCAGCAGGTCCTGGCAACCGACGACGCGGCCCTGTCCGCCCTGCTCCAGGAGCTTCGTGGCTATCCCGACGGCGACGATGTCGCAGCACCGGAGGGCGACACCCTGTCGCGTGTCGTCATCCCACTGCGCTACCGCCATGGCGACCGGGAGCTGTCCTTCGTCAGCACGACCACCCTCTTCGGCACCCCGCTGGATGTCACCGTCTCCGGGCTGGCCGTCGAGGCGTTCTTCCCGGCCGACCCGGTCACCAGGGCCACGCTGCACGCCCTCGGCACGGTGGCCTGACCCGAACACCGTCATCGCGTCCGGGGCGTCGTCGGCTGGGACGGGCCGCTCTCACTGGCGACGACAAATCCGCATCCGACGGGGCACGTCCCTCCGTATACATGGTGAGGCCCGTTCAGAATGAACCGATCGGTCATGTTTTCCGTGATGACGGTCAGGGTCACCCACCAGAGTCACGGAGGCGCGATGTCAACGGTTCGAACGGGTCCGGTCATCGGACTGCTCGCGCAGATCGGCGTGCTGGCGGTGCTCGCGCAGACGGTCGGCCTCGGCCCGGCCGGTTGGGCGGCCGGGCTGGTCTACGGGGTGGTCCTGTGCGCCCTGCTGAGTCGGGGGATGACCCGCGCGGGCGCTGGCGATCTGAGCCCGGCCGATCGGGTGACCCTGAGCCGGGCGATCCTCGCCGGCGGCGTGACGGCCCTGGCCGCGGACTCGTTCACCCGGCCGGCACCGGTTGCGGTGATGGTCGTCCTCACCAGCGTGGCGCTGGCCCTCGACGCGGTGGACGGATACACGGCCCGTCGCACCGGGACGTCCAGCGAACTCGGCGCGCGCTTCGACATGGAGATCGACTCGTTCCTGGTCCTGGTGCTCTGCCTGTACGTGGCGCCCTCGACGGGTGCCTGGGTGCTGGCGATCGGCGCGATGCGGTACGTCTTCGTCGCCGCGAGCTGGGTGCTGAGCTGGATGCGCGGCTCGTTGCCGCCGCGCTACTGGCGCAAGGTCGTCGCCGCGGTCCAGGGCGTGGTGCTGACGGTGGCGATGGGCGACGCGCTGCCCGGTCCGCTGACGACAGTCGTGCTGGTGGCGTCACTGGCGCTGCTGCTCGAGTCGTTCGGGCGGGACGTCAGGTGGCTGTGGACGACCCGTCACCTCCGCCGCGCCGTCGCCAACGACGTGGTCGACCAACGGGCGGGCGTCGCACACGAGTCGGACGCGATGGTCCACGCGGGCAACCAGCCGAGCCACAGCGCCCCGAGCGCGGGCGCGGGGCTGACCGGTCTGGGCCACGGCAGGACGGATGGGCTGCCCTGGCCGGAACACCGGCCGGTCGCCGTGGCCCGACGCGGGATCGCCCGCGTCTGAGCCGCCCGGATGCCGCACCCAACGAAGATCATGGAAGGATGCCCGGGTTGTCGCTCTTGACGCGCGTACGTCAGCTGCCGAGCCAGGGACGGAGGGCGATGAGGGGCGAACTGTCGGACGCCACCACCACGGGTGCCACCACCACGGGTGCCACCACCACGGGTGCCACCGCCACGGACGCCACCGCCACCGACGGCGCCGCACCCGAGGGGCGGCCGCGCCGTTCCATCGTGGGCCGACTGGTCACCCTGCTGGCCGTGCTGCTGGTGCTGCTCGTGCTCACCCTGCCGTACGACTTCGGCCGGTTCAGCCCCGGTGCGTTCGTGCGGATCCCCCTGGAGGCCCTGCTCGCCGTCGCGCTCCTGCTCGCCCTGCCGGCGCGCGCAAGCCGGTTCGTCGCCACCCTCGCCGGGCTGGCCCTCGGCCTGCTCGGACTGCTCAAGCTGTTCGACCTGGGATTCACCGCCTCGCTCAGCCGGGCCTTCGACCCGGTGCTCGACTGGGCGCTGCTCGACGAGGGGTTCGCGTTCCTCAGCGAGTCGTACGGCCGGCCCGCCGCCATCGCCGTGGCGGTCGCCCTGGCGGTGGTGGCGGTGGGCCTGCCCACAGCGGTCACGCTGTCGATGCGGCGGCTGCGCGGGCTGGTGATCCGGCACCGCGCCGGGACCACCCGGACCGTGGCGGCGCTGGTGGTCGTCTGGGTGGTCTGCGCCGCGTTCAACGTGCGGGTGGTCGAGGGCGTGACGGTTGCCGACACGTCCGCGACCACGCTCACCAACGGCCACGGCTTCCAGGTGCGCCTGCGACTCGACGACCGGGAGAAGTTCGCCGCGCTACTCAAGGACGACCGGTTCGCGCAGACCCCCGGCGACCAACTCCTCACCGCGCTGCGCGGCAAGAACGTGGTCATCTCCTTCGTCGAGAGCTACGGCCGCGACGCCGTCGAGGACCCGGAGTTCGCCCCGCAGGTCGGTGCGGTCCTCGACGACGGGACCAACCGGCTGAACGCGGCGGGGTTCGCCGCGCAGAGCGGCTTCCTCACCTCGCCGACGTTCGGCGGCGGCAGTTGGCTCGCACACGACACGCTGCTCTCCGGCCTGTGGGTCGACAACGACCAGCGGCACCGCACCCTGCTGGCGAGTGACCGGATGACCCTCAACGGCGCCTTCCGCCGGGCCGACTGGCAGACCGTGGGCGTGATGCCCGCCGTCAGCAGGGCATGGCCGGAGGGCTCCTTCTTCGGCTACGAGCGGTTCTACGACGCCAGAGCCCTCGGGTACCGCGGCCCGAAGTTCAGCTTCGGCACGATGCCCGACCAGTACACCCTCGCCAGTTGGCGGCGGCTGGAGCAGGCGAAGCGCGACGGCGGGCCGACGATGACGGAACTCGCGCTGGTGTCGAGTCACGCCCCCTGGACGCCCGTACCGGATCTGGTCGACTGGGCCGCCATCGGCAACGGGACGATCTTCAAGGGGACCGCCAAGGAGTCCGACGACAAACGACGCAACACCGAGCAGATCCGCGCCGACTACCGGCACTCCATCGAGTACACGTTGAGCGCACTGATCTCCTACGTGCAGACCTACGGCGACGATGACCTCGTGTTCATCTTCCTCGGTGACCACCAGCCCGCCGCCGTGGTCACCGGCGACAACGCCAGCCGCGACGTCCCGATCAGCATCATCACCCGGGACCGGGCCGTACTGGACCGGATCTCCGGGTGGGGCTGGCAGGACGGGCTCAAGCCCGGTCCGCAGGCGCCGGTCTGGCGGATGGACACCTTCCGGGACCGCTTCCTGACCGCCTTCGGGCCGTAGGCCCGGCCAACCCCACGGACTGGACTCACACAGATGACGGCTGGCACCGACACCAGGATCGCCGCGCTCAGAACCGACCCCGCGATGTCCCTCCTGCACCGATCGCTGGACGTCTACTACGGCGACGCCGAGCGCGACGCCCGGATGGACGCCTTCTACTCCCGTTTCGTCACCGAGGGCGATCTCGTCTTCGACGTCGGCTCGCACGTGGGTGACCACATCGCCAGCTTCCGTCGCCTCGGGGCGCGGGTGGTCGCGGTGGAGCCGCAGCCGCTGTGCCTCCGCGCCCTACGGGCCATCTACGCCGACGACGACCAGGTGACGCTCGTCGAAGCGGTCTGCGGCGCGGCCCCCGGCAGCACCCGCTTCCACGTCAACTCCGCCAACCCCACAGTGTCCACCGCCTCGCCCGACTTCGTTCGGGCCGCGGAGGGCGCGGGCGGGTGGGAGGGCGAGGTGTGGGACGCCGACATCGAGGTCCCGGTGGTCACCGTCGACGCGCTCATCGCCGAGTACGGCGAGCCGACGTTCGCAAAGATCGACGTGGAGGGTTTCGAGGACGAGGTGCTGGCCGGGCTGACCGGCCCGCTGCCCGCGCTCTCGTTCGAGTTCACCACGATCGCGCGACCGGTCGCCTCCCGGTGTCTCGACCGGCTGACCGCGCTCGGCTTCGACGGCTTCGACGTGGCGTTGGGCGACGACAAGTCGATGACGTTCCGACGCTGGGTCTCCGCGACCGACATGACCACCCACCTCGCCGCGCTGCCGCACGGTGCGAATTCCGGCGACGTGTACTGCGTGTCCCGCGGCCGGTTGCGACAGCTACCGCCGCCTCACGATCCGAGGCGGCGGTAGCCAGGTCAGAAGGGCCAGCGCTCGTGACTGCCGGCCTCGATGAGCGGGATCATCGCGAACGCGGCGTCGGACAACCCGCCGAACGTGTGCCGGTTCGCCGCGGCCGGCGTGTGCCCGACCCGGTAACCGGCGAGGTTCCAGGTGTACACCGGCACCTCGGCGGGCACCGCCGCGGCGACGTCCGAAGCGTTGTGCCAATGGGCCTGCTCGTCGGTGAGGATGACCACCCGGTCATGCCCGTCGTAGTGCTTCCGTACCGCCTTCTCGGTGTCGGTGCCCATGCCGAAGAAGTAGCCGTCGTCCTTGAACCGTCGCACCGCCGCGAGCACCGACTCGCCCGCCACCGACGGAAACACCCGGGTGTCATGGGAGAACGACACCACGGTGGCCGCCCGCGCCCGGGCGGCCAACGCCAGGCCGAACACCGTGGCGCCGTCCCAGCAGAGCAACGAGCCGTCCTTGCTGAACGGGCTCTGCATCGACCCCGACGTGTCGATGAGGATGAGGGTCCGTCCGTCCAGGGCAGGCACGTTGGCGAGGGCATGCTGCAGGGCCTTCTCCAACGGGTACGCCCATCGCAGACTCGGTGCCGCGTTGTACGCCGACAGGAAGCGCATCGGCAGCACCCGCGAGGTGGCGACCTGCCCCGGGTCGGAGAGCTTGGCCGCAACCGTCTCCGCCAGGGCATCGCTGACCCCGACCTGGTCGAAGTTGCGCAGGTTGCGCAGCAACGCCACGTACCCCATGGTCGGGATGACGGACTCCCACGCCGAGGCGTCCATCGCTCCCTGTCGCCAGCCGGCCAGGGCTTCCCACGTCATGCCGGCCGCGCCCAGCACCGCCGGATCGGTGACCTCCCGGCGCCGCTCGACGGGCAACGCCATGAGAGCGTCCCGTGCCGCCATCATCCGGAGCGACGCCGGCAGCGGATTGCCCCGCTTGTGCCGCCGGTCCAGCGCGTACCGGAACAGGTCACCCTGCCGCTCGTCCTTCGCGGTGGGGTGGGTCAGGTCGATGACGTCGCCGAATCGCACGCTGCTGCCGACCGAGTCGTACTTGAGCAGGCTCCGCTCGGTGTACAGCCGGACCGCCGCGTCGGCGATACCCCGCTTCACCGGCTTGGGGATTCTCCGGCCATGGCGGGCCAGCCAGTACGCCAGAGCCTCCGCGGGCTCGTCCGCACGCTGCAACGCGGCATCCACGACCGTCCGCGAACCCGGAATCTGTGCGGCGACCTGGGCGCGAGCACCCTCGACAGCCGCCACCACGGCCGCCGAGCGCATCATGGCGCCGGACCGAAGCCACGGTACGAAGCGAGCGAACCAGTCCGGATCTGCGACGGCGACTGTCGCAACCAGGTCCCGGAAGCGAGCGTCCCGGTCCGCAGCGCCCTCGTAGAACGTGTCCTCGCCGACCATGGCGGAGACACCGAGCAGGAAGAGCTCGACGCGGGGCTCGCGGGCGAAGCCGGGCGCGCCCTGGGCGGTCACCGGCTGCCGACGGCTCTTGCGCAGCTTGATGTTGAACTTGGCCATGACGTCCCCCACGTCAATCAGCTCGAATACGCCACCCATGACCGCGGTCAGCGCACAGGGTTTGCGGTGTGGTCGCGCGTCCCGAGGTCCAGGTCGACGACGGATGGCCCTTCACCGGGGTCTGAACCCCTCAGAGGCAACCGTCATCTGCGCGCACCGGGAAGTGCGGGCACGACCGTAGCGACGGCGGCGACAGCGGGGCAACTTATTTACGATCTTGCGAGCGGGAAAGGTGGTCACGCCGCACACCAGAGATCAGATTGGACACGGTGTTGCGGGCTCGAACCGCGGGTCCTTCGCGGGACCTTCACCAAGAAGTAACCGTGTCCGTCGCACCGGTGTGCGGCGTGAGCGCGTCTCCCGAGATCGAAGCGGCGACGGCGACCGGCCCTTGCGGGCCAAGGTGACCTGGGCCGCTGGTCGACGCCACCTGAGGTGGCGGTGGGATTCGAACCCACGTCTCCCCGTTGAGAGCGGAAGTAGCCGTTGCCTGCGCACCGGGAGGCGCGTGACGACGATAGGCCCGTACCGACACCCTGGACAAGCGGATTCCGGGCCAGGCGGCGGCGACCCGTGGTCAGGGCTCGCGGCGGGTGCGTAGGCGGATCAGGGCCAGGCCGCCGACCATGAGGACACCGAGGGCGGCGACAGAGGCTCCGATGGTGGCGATGGCTGTCGGACGGCCACCCGTGACCGGCATGGGCGGAACAGGCCCAGGGAGGACCACTGTCGAGGAGCAGGTCGGTACGGGCTGGGGGACGCGGTCTTCACCACTGCCAGATCCACGCTCAGCGCGGCGGGGGTGATCACTGTCGAGGAGCAGTTCGGGGTGCACTCCGGATCGGAGACACCGCCCGGCGGGGTCGTGCAGGAGGCGACACCCAGATCTATGTTGCCGGCGAAGTCGACGGACGTGGCACCGGCAGGAGCGGTCACGGTGGCGCCCTGGCCCCCGATCCACCACATCTGATCCGGGCCGGCATACCGACTCCTCGTCGAGTGAGAGGCGCACCGCCTTGGTGGGGTCGTCTGATGGACGGTCACGGTGGGTGGGAATCCGCTGGCGCAGCGGATCGCATACCCTGCACGGATGCACCTCGACGATCTTCCGCTCGCCGAGTTCGCGTTTCCGGGGCCACTGCGGGACAAGCTGGTGGGCGCGATCCTGTCCGGGGCGAAGACCTCGACGACCGGCCTGCTGATCGGCTACCAGCGTGCCAACGAGCCGCTGCCCACGGTGGGCCACCTGTCCGCCGTGGTGGACTCCGCCGGCCGGCGGGTCGCGGCCATCGAGCTGACCGACGTACGGGTGATCCGGCTCGCCGACGTCGACCTGCCACACGCCCTGGCCGAGGGGGAGGGTGACGAGTCGGTGGCCCAGTGGCGCGCGGGACACGAGACGTTCTGGCACAGCGCCGAGGTGCGCGCCGAGCTGGGCGACCCCGACTTCACCGTGGACGACGACACCCTCGTGGTGACCGAACGCTTCCGGCTGGTGCACGTCGTCTGAGCGATCCGAGCCGCCGCGCACCGATCCGCGGCGGGCCACGCGGTCGTGCAAGGTCACCTATGCTCGGCGCGTGATCCCCCCGGCACTCGAGATCCGTGGCCTGGTCAAGACCTTCGCGGCGCATCGCGCGGTGGACGGCGTCGATCTGACCGTCCACCCCGGCACCTTCCACGGCATCGTCGGTCCCAACGGTGCCGGCAAGTCCACCACCATCGGGATGGCCGTCGGCCTGGTCACCCCGGACTCCGGGGAGATCCGGATCCTCGGTCACGACGCGCTGCGCGAGCGCGGCGTGACCCGCGCGCTGACCGGCGTACTCCCCGACGGCCTCGACTTCCCGGAACGCCTCACCGGTGCCGAGCTGCTGCGCTACAGCGCCGGCCTGCGCGGGCTGTCGCGGGCCGCGGCCACCGACCGGGCCGCCGAACTGATCGACGTGCTCGGCCTGACCAAGGGCGCCGGCACACCGCTGGCCGACTGTTCCACCGGCACCCGCAAGAAACTCGGCCTCGCCCAGGCGCTGCTGCACGCGCCCCGGCTGCTCGTGCTCGACGAACCGTTCGAGGCGGTCGACCCGGTGTCGGCGGCCACCATCCGCCAGGTGCTGCGCCGGTTCGTGGCCGGCGGCGGCACCTGTGTACTGTCCACCCACTCGATGCTGCTCGTCGAGCAGATGTGCGACGACGTCACCGTGATCCACCAGGGCCGGGTGGTCGCCGCCGGGCCGGTCGCCGAGGTCGCCGCCGGCAGCAGCCTGGAGGACCGGTTCGTCGAGTTGGTCGGCGCCGAAACCTCCGGCAGCGCCGGCCTGGACTGGCTGACCGGGGCACGATGAGCGCGCAACCCTCCCTCGCCCCGCTGGCTGACACCCTCGGCGCGATCGCGGTGCCGGCCCGGATGCGCGCGACGATGCTGCGCCGCTCACTGCGCGAGCACCCCGGGCCCACGGTGGCCGCCCTGGTCGGTCTGCTCGCCGCCGCCTGGTTGATCCGGTACGCGCTGCGCGGCGACCAGCACACCCTCGGCCTGCTCGCCGGTGCCTGGGTGCTCGGCTGGATCGTCCTGCCGCTGCTGCTCGGCGGGGGTCGCGGCCGGGTTCGCCCGGCCCACCTGCGGTTGGAGCCGATCGGCGGGTTCCCGGCCGCGATCGGCCTGCTGGCCGCGTCGGCGATCGGCATCGGTCCGGCCGTCTCGCTGGTGGCGCTCGCCGCGCTGCCGGTGCACGCCGCCCGGCACGGCACCGTCGCGGTCCTCGTCACCGCCTGCGGTGCGGTGCTGCTCTGGCTGCTCGGACTGATCGGCTCGGCCATCGCGCTGGAGGTCGTCGGCCACGCCGGTGGTCCGGCCGGGGCGCTGCTCACCGGCGTCTTCACCGGTACGGCGATGGGTGTCGCGGGGTCGCTCTGGGCGGTCTTCCCGTGGGTGTCGGTCCTGCTCGTGGCAGCGCCGCAGGAGGTGGTCCGGGCGATGGCGTACGTGCCGAGCGGTTGGCCGATCGCCGCCGTGACCGGGCCGACCGGGCGAGGGGTGGGCATGATGGCGGCCCTGGTGGGCATCGTGGCGCTCTGCGCCGCCGCGTACCTCATGCTTGTCCGAAGGGTGATCGCCGCTGGCGTGCCGTTCCGGCCGCGTCGGACCACGGCCGTGCCACCGGCCGTGGCTGACCGCGAGTGGCTGGGGTGGGTGCCGGCCGCGACGCGGGCGGTCGTCGGCCGCGAGTTGCGGGCCTGGATGCGGCATCCGCTGCGGTTGCAGTATCTGGCGTTCGCTGTGGTGTACGGGGCGCTGCTCGCCGGGCTGCCGCTGCTGTCCGACGTGGACCTGCTGCTGCCGTGGGCCGGGCCGCTCGCCGTGCTCGGCGCGGCGGCCATGTCCGCCGGCCTGGTCGGGCTGGACGGCACCGCGTTGTGGCTGCCGCTCACCACGCCGGGCGGCGAACGCGCCGAGGTCCGGGGACGGTCCCTGGCCTGGCTGGTGCTGATCACCCCGATCGGGGTGCTGCTCACCGTCGCGGGTGTCCTCCTCGCGCCCGACGTTGACCCCCTGGCCGCGCTCTCCACCCTGCCGGCCCTGCTCGGCGCGGGTGCCTCGGTGCCGGTGTGGGTGTCGCTGCTGCGCGTACGCCCGGTGGCCGACCCCCGACACCCCACCGCGGCTGACAACCCCACGGACATCGTCAGCGTGCTGGTCGCCACCGGGTCGGGGCTGGTGGCCGCCGCGCCGGTGCTCGCCCTGGTGATCTGGGGCCCGTCGGGAGTGACGCCGCTGCTGCCACTGGTCGGGCTGCTCAGCGGCGCCGCGGCCTGGCGGGGCGGCATCTGGCTGGCTGACGAACGTCTCGCCCGACGCGGGCTCGACGTGCTCGCCGCCGCCGGCCAGCGCAGTAGGCCCACGGAGACGGTGCTCCCGCTGACCTGGGACGCGCAGTGGTTCCGCGAGAACAAGCTGACCGCGTGGGCGCTGGGGTTGCTCACCGTGGGGTGGATCCCGGTCATCCCGCAGGGGGTGATGCCATTGGCGTTCGGAATCGACAGCGGGTGGATCGTGGCCGGTCATCTGAGCGGGGGCGCGCACACGGCGGTGGGTTTGGCGATGATCGGCCTGGGTGTGGCGATGCTGCTCGCCGGCCTGGTGCTGTGGGACCGCCGGCCGCAGCCGGGCGTTTCCGCCCACCCTACTTCCGGGCAAGCGCAGTAGGCGGGGTTCGGCACCTCGATCGGTGGCAGCTCAGCAGGGGATTGCTCGGCGTGTCGAACAGCGCAGCTGCCAACGATCAAGGGAGCAGCACCACCTACAGCAGTGCGAGCTGGCCCTCGACCTCATCCGCGTGTGGCTCCCGTAACTGCCAGAGGCGGATCACCCCAAGGCGGGCGTCGTGCGTCATCCACCGTCCGTCTCCACCGGCGGACCGGATCGAGTTCTGCGGCATGTCGATGCCGTAATCCATCACGGTCTGCGGTCGCAACGTGCGGGTGGAGAGTAGGAGATGCTGCTCGGAGTCGCCCTGGTCAGTCGCGACGCCGACCATGACCCAGTCGTCGGATACGACGGCTGCGGCCTCGTACATCGAGTAGTCGTCGGAGTCGCCCAGATCCGGGATGTCGTCGTAGCGGCGCTCTACCCGGGCACTGTCGTCGGCAACATCGCGTATCGCGATCCGGCCGCTGCCGTGCGGCATGGAGAGATAGAAGCTCCCGTCGGCGTTCATGTCGGCCAGGCAGCCGTTCATTCTCTGCCCGGCGAGAAGCCGCTGATCGCCCGTCGTCCAGCGGTAACTGCGGCAGGTTTCCGGTCCTACCGCGATGTGCAGCCCGACGTGTTCTCGATTGGCGTCCAGGATGAATGTGGCAAAGCCTTCAACGGTCTGAAGGGGGCGCCGGTCCACCTCGATACCGCCACTCGACGCGTCCAGCACGACGAGTTGGTCGCCGGTAGCGTCGGGCACAAACAGCCAGAGAAGGTCGTCCCCGGCCAGGTGACAACTCGGGCGGGGCCAACCTGTCGACAAGGCCCTGCCGTGCTCGACCGCCCACTGGACGCGGCCATCAGCGCTGCGGACCTGCACCTGTCGTGGTCCCACAACCGCGAACCGCGACCGGTCCGGAGCCACGCCGACGGCCAGGATCGGATCCGCGTCGGAGGGCTCCCACGCCAGCGCGACGGTCAGGTCCGAGCGCAACACGCGCAGCGAACGATGGCTCCACGCCAGTAACCCTGTGCCGGTCAGCCACTCGACGAAGGTCGGCGGCGTCAGTACTGTCTCGGCGATCAGCAACGGGCGCACAGCTGTGAGCCTACGCACGAGCCTCCCGGGGAGGCCGGCGGTGTGGAGGAAGAGCCGGCTCTGTCCGCAGGCGTCACAGCATCGCCAGAGGGGCCAGGGGTACGCCGTCGACGCCGTCGAGCCTCATCAGCTCACCCACTCCAGATCCTTCTCTGTTCAGGGGCATCTCGAACCGCCACGACTCGTGCGTCATCTGCGGTTGGAGCTGCGCGGACAGGTCGCCCTTGCCCTGGCACCGCTTGCGCAGGCGCTCGTACGCGGCCTCGCGGTCCTCGAATTCGATCGACTTCGCCGTTGGGAGTGCCCGGACGGCCTTCTCCACGGCGGCGCGTTGTTCGTCGGTCGCCGACGACTTGAGCCGGACAATGACGCCGATCCGCGACGGTCGAGGGTTGACGTCCGCGATCCTGAGCGCCACATCCTCCACGCCGTCGGCCTCGGCCACCACCAGTTCGACCGCCTCGGCGATCGACGCATCGGTGACGGTGGCGTGGAGAAGCTCCGGCATGTACTCCGGCTTGAGGGCCGCCAGCAGGTCGGGCTGGTCCTTCAGCTCCGCCTTCTGGCGTTCGTACGCCTGCTCGCGGGTTTCGAGGGACACCTCAGTGACACTGGGCATCGACCGGAGCTGCTGCTCCACGCTGCCCTTCTGCGCCACCGTCACGTCGTTGTCGAGGAAGACGGTCAACGCCACGTCCCCGGGTTCCTCGGGTTTCGAGGTGCAGGCGGGAAGGGACAGCAGGACGACGAGTGACAGTAACGGGGCTCCGCGGCGCATGGGCGAAGATCGTAACCATCACTCGCGCGCATCGCCGCCCCTGAACAGCGGACTCGCCGGCGCGGGAAGTCGTCAGGATCTCAGTGCCGTGGTTCGTCTTCGTAACCTGCGTCCGACAGACTGCGTGGTATGGGTGATCGTTGGCGCCGGTGGGCGTGGGTCGGTGTGTTCGTCGTCGGGCTGATCCTTTATCTGGCGGTGCTGCGCACCCTGGTCAGCACCAAGAATCCGAACTTCGTACCGGCGTTGATCCTGCTCGGGGCGACGCTGGTCCCGTTGACGTTCCTGACGTTCGCGCAGGCCCGTACCGGGCGGTGGCAGGTGCCGGCGTCGGTGCTGGTGACCTCGGCGTTCTTCGGCGGTGTGATCGGCACGGTGGTCGCCGGCACCCTGGAGTACGACACCCTGCGCGGGCTCGGCACCCTGCCGATGCTGTTCGTGGCGTTGATCGAGGAGTCGGCGAAGCTGATCGTCCCGGTGATCCTGCTGTTCACGGTGGTGGCCCAGCACCGGCGTCGGGTGCCCTCGGACGGGCTGATCATCGGGGTCGCGGCCGGCATGGGGTTCGCCGCGCTGGAGACGATGGGCTACGCCTTCACCGCGCTGCTGAGCTCGCAGGGCAACATCGGCGCGGTGGAGCAGACGCTGTTCATCCGTGGGCTGACCGCGCCGGCCGGGCACACCGCCTGGACCGGGCTCACCGCTGGCGCGTTGTGGGCGTTGTTGGCGAGCCCGAGTGTCGGCCGGATCGTCGGGTTCATCGGCACGTTTCTGGGTGTCGTCGTCCTGCACACCCTCTGGGACACGTTCTCCGGCTCGCTGGTCTTCGTCGTGGTGGCGATCATCAGCATCGGCTGGTTGTTCTGGGCGTTGCGCCGCTACCGCACCTTCGGCGAGCACCCCGTCGGTCAGCTCGCACCGAGCTGATCAGCGCCGCACCCGGTGCCTCTCCCGGCCGGCACGAACGGCCGGGGGAGGCATGACTGTTGGTGATCCCGCTGCGACCGGACCGGCACCTCATCTACCGTCAGAGTGTTCATATATGGCGGATTGGTCGGGAAGGTGCGGCGATGGGGGTGCGCAGCTGGTTCGCGGGCTGGCCGGTGTACCGCCAGCTGACCGGCACGGACCCGTTGGGCCGGGGCGCCGCCGCGAAGTCGGACGGGTCCCGCGCGCTGACTGCCCGTACCGATTCCGCTGACAGCATGGCGCGGTCGGTGTGTCCGTACTGCGCGGTGGGTTGTGGTCAGCGGGTGTTCGTCAAGGACGGGCGGGTCAGTCAGATCGAGGGCGATCCGGACAGTCCGATTTCGCGGGGTCGGCTCTGCCCGAAGGGCGCGGCCAGCAAGAGCCTGGTCACCAGCCCGTTGCGGCAGACCACGGTGCGTTACCGCCGCCCGTACGGCACCGAGTGGGAGGACCTGGACCTCGACACCGCGATGAACATGATCGCCGATCGGGTGCTGGCCGCCCGGGACGAAACCTGGGAGGACGTCGACGCCGAGGGCCGGCCGCTCAACCGGACGCTGGGCATCTCCAGCCTGGGCGGGGCGACGCTCGACAACGAGGAGAACTACCTGATCAAGAAGTTGTTCACCGCGATGGGGGCGCTTCAGATCGAGAACCAGGCCCGCATTTGACACTCCTCCACCGTCCCCGGTCTGGGGACCAGCTTCGGTCGTGGCGGCGCCACCCAGTACCAGCAGGACCTGTCGAACTCCGACGTCATCATCATCCAGGGTTCGAACATGGCCGAGGCGCACCCGGTGGGTTTCCAGTGGGTGATGGAGGCCAAGCGTCGGGGGGCGAAGGTCTTCCACATCGACCCACGGTTCACCCGCACCAGCGCGCTGGCCGACGCGTACCTGCCGATCCGGGCGGGCACGGACATCGCGTTGCTCGGCGGGGTGATCCGCTACATCCTCGACAACGAGCTGGACTTCCGGGAGTACGTGGTTTCCTACACCAACGCCGCGACCATCGTGACCGAGGAGTTCGCCGACACCGAGGACATGCACGGGCTCTTTTCCGGCTTTCGGGAGGAGAACGCCTCGTACGACCAGACCAGTTGGCGCTACGAGGGCCACGCCCAGAACCAGACGACCCGGGACACCGAGACGCAGCGGGAGACCGGGGCCGGGTTGGAACACGAGTCACACGGTGCTCCCGTCGGCGGCGAGACCGAGCGTGACGAGACGTTGCAGCACCCGCGCTGCGTTTACCAGATCCTCAAGCGGCACTACGCCCGCTACACGCCGGAGATGGTGGAGCGGGTCTGCGGCATCCCACAGGAGAAGTTCCTCGAACTGGCCCAGGCCTGGACGCAGAACTCCGGCCGGGAGCGGACCGGCATGCTCGTCTACTCGGTGGGGTGGACGCAGCACAGCGTGGGTGTGCAGTACATCCGTACCGGCGCGATCATCCAGCTGTTGCTGGGCAACATGGGCCGCCCGGGTGGCGGGGTGATGGCCCTGCGCGGGCACGCCAGCATCCAGGGCTCCACCGACATCCCGACACTGTTCAACCTGCTGCCCGGTTACCTGCCGATGCCGCACCACGCCGACCACCCCACCCTGAACGAGTGGGTGGACAGCATCGCGCACCCCGGGCAGAAGGGGTTCTGGGGCAACGCCCGCATCTACGGCGTCAACCTGCTCAAGGCGTACTGGGGAGACGCCGCTACCGCGGAGAACGACTTCTGTTACGGCTATCTGCCCCGGATGACCGGTGATCACGGCACCTACCAGCAGGTGCTGAACATGATCGACGGGAAGATCAAGGGGTACTTCCTGCTGGGGCAGAACCCGGCGGTGGGGTCGGCGCACGGTCGGGCGCAGCGCCTCGGCATGGCCAACCTCGACTGGCTCGTGGTCCGGGACCTGTTCGAGATCGAGAGCGCCACGTTCTGGAAGAACGCGCCGGAGATCGAGACCGGGGAGATCGTGCCCGAGGAGTGTCGCACCGAGGTGTTCTTCCTGCCCGCGGCGTCGCACGTGGAGAAGGAGGGCACGTTCACGCAGACGCAGCGCCTGTTGCAGTGGCGGGAGAAGGCCGTCGAGCCGCCGGGCGACGCCCGCTCCGAGCTGTGGTTCTTCTACCACCTCGGGCGCATCATCCGGGAACGGTTGGCGGCGTCGACCATGCCGCGCGACCGTGCGTTGCTCGACCTCGCCTGGGACTATCCCACGCACGGTCCGCACGCGGAGCCGAGCGCCGAGGCGGTGCTGCGGGAGATCAACGGGTACGACGTGGCCACCGGCCGCCCGCTGGCGTCGTTCACCGAGATGAAGGACGACGGCTCCACCGTCGGCGGCTGTTGGATCTACACCGGGGTGTACGCGGACGGGGTCAACCAGGCCGCCCGGCGCAAACCCGGCGCGCAGCAGTCACTGGTGGCGCCCGAGTGGGGTTGGGCGTGGCCGGCGAACCGGCGGATCCTCTACAACCGGGCCTCCGCCGACCCGGACGGCAACCCGTGGAGTGAGCGCAAGCGTTACGTGTGGTGGGACGCGGACAAGGGCGAGTGGACCGGTTACGACGTGCCGGACTTCGAGAAGACCAAACCGCCGTCCTACCGACCGGAGCACGACGCCTCAGGCGTGGCGGGCATCGCCGGCGACGACCCGTTCATCCTCCAGGGCGACGGCAAGGGCTGGCTGTACGCACCCACCGGCGTCCTGGACGGGCCCCTGCCCACCCACTACGAGCCGGTGGAGTCACCGGTGCGTAACCCGCTCTACCGGCAGCAGGCCAACCCGACCCGGAAGGTCTACACGCACCCGATCAACACCTTGAACCCGAGCCCGCCGCAGGAGCACAGCGACGTCTTCCCGTACGTGTTCACGGTCAGCCGGCTCACCGAGCACCACACCGCCGGCGCGATGAGCCGCAACGTGTCGCCGTTGGCCGAGTTGCAGCCCGAGATGTTCGTCGAGGTGTCGCCGGAACTGGCTGCCCTACGAGGACTGAGCCACCTGGGCTGGGCCCACCTGGTGACCAGCCGCGCGTCAGTGGAGGCGAAGGTGCTGGTGACCGACCGCGTCACGCCGCTGCGGGTGGACGGCCGGATCATCCACCAGGTCTGGTTGCCGTACCACTTCGGTTTTGAGGGTCTGGTGACCGGCGACTCGGCCAACGACCTGTTCGGCATCACCCTCGACCCCAACGTCCTGATCCAGGAGAGCAAGGTCGGCACGTGCGACGTCCGGCCCGGACGACGCCCCAGAGGCCAGGAGCTGTTGGACCTCGTCGTCGACTACCGACGGCGGTCGGGGAACCTCGTGCACCGTTACCCACCGATGGTCACGACCGACGTCGCCGACAGCGCCAGCGACCAGGAGGCCTGACCGATGCCCCACGCCAACGCCCTGTACGGGCCGCTGGACCCCGCACCGGACGCGGGCTACGAGAACGCGCCGCCGCGGATGGGGTTCTTCACCGACACCAGCGTCTGTATCGGTTGTAAGGCCTGCGAGGTGGCCTGCAAGGAGTGGAACGGTGTCCCCGAGAGCGGGCTCGACCTGCTGGGCATGTCGTACGACAACACCGGTGCGCTGACCGCGAACTCGTGGCGTCATGTCGCGTTCATCGAGCAGCCCCGCTCGGCTGGCTGGGCGACTCCGGCGTTCGCGGGTGATCCGGACGGGCCGGCGGTCAGCCCGGTGACGGCGGCGGTCGGCGCGCGTACCCGCACCGATACGGGCACGGATCCGGGTTTGCCTACCGGTTCGCCGGGGGCGGCGGCGCGGATGTCGGGTGGGCCGGAGTTTCTGGGGATGCCGGGGGCGCAGCCGCCGGGCCGCGGTACGGGTGCGGAGGGTCGGACGGACTTCCGCTGGTTGATGATGTCGGACGTCTGTAAGCACTGCACTCATGCGGCGTGTCTGGATGTGTGTCCGACGGGTTCGTTGTTCCGGACGGAGTTCGGGACGGTGGTGGTGCAGGAGGACATCTGCAACGGGTGTGGGTACTGCATTTCGGCGTGTCCGTACGGGGTGATCGATCAGCGTAAGGGTGATGGTCGGGCGTGGAAGTGCACGTTGTGCTACGACCGGTTGGGTGTGGGGATGACGCCGGCGTGTGCGCAGGCGTGTCCGACCGAGTCGATCCAGTACGGGGAGCTGGATGAGTTGCGGGAGCGGGCTGCCGCGCGGGTGGCGACGTTGCACGAGCGGGGCGTGCCGGAGGCGCGACTGTACGGGCACGACCCGAACGACGGCGTCGGCGGTGACGGCGCGTTCTTCCTGCTCCTCGACGAGCCCGAGGTGTACGGGCTGCCACCGGATCCGGTGGTGACCACCCGCGACCTACCGGCCATGTGGAAACGCGCCGGCCTGGCGGCGATGACGATGGCGGTCGCCGCGGCGGTCGCGTTCCTGGGCAGGCGGCAATGACCGACGAGACACCATCGAACGAGCCGGTCGGTGCCCGGTTCCGCGAGTTCCAGGCCGGCCTCGACCAGCCCGCCGGGAAGCGCCACCGGCAGCCCGGCGGGCGACGCGGCGACGGCGGTGAGCAGCTCACGGTGCCGCCGGCCGACTTCGCCTCCTACTACGGCCGGCCCGTGCTGAAGCCGCCGGTGTGGAAGTACGACATCGCCGGCTACCTGTTCACCGGTGGCCTCGCCGCCGGCAGCGCGCTGGTCGGCGCGGGCGCCCAGCTGACCGGACGACCAGGGCTGCGCAAGGTGGGCCGGTGGACGGCGCTCGGCGGCGTCGCCGCCAGCACGTACCTGCTGATCCACGACCTCGGCCGGCCGACCCGGTTCCATCACATGCTCCGGGTGGCCAAGGTGACCTCGCCGATGTCGGTCGGCACCTGGATCCTCGCCGCGTTCGGGCCGCTGGCCGGCGTGGCAGCGGTCGCCGAACTCGCGCCGCTGCTCCCGCAGCACGGTGTGTTCGGCCTCGCCCGCCGGATCGGACCACCCGTCGGCAACGTCGCCGGACTGGCCGCCGCCGCCACCGCACCGGCGCTGGCGACGTACACCGGGGTGCTGCTCGCCGACACGGCCGTGCCGTCCTGGCACGACGCCTACCCGTCGCTGCCGTTCGTCTTCGCCGGCAGCGCGCTCGCCGCCGCGTCCGGGGTCGGACTGGTCGCGGCACCGGCCGCGGAGACCGCCCCCCTACGGCGACTCGCCCTGGCCGCGGCGGCCGTCGAGTTCGGTGGCGGGCACCGGCTGGAGCGGCAGGGCCTCACCGGCGAGCCCTACACGCGCGGACGCAGCGGCCGGCTAATCAAGGCGGGACGCGTCCTGCTGACGGTGGGCACCGTCGCCGCGCTGGTCAGTCGACGCAGCCGGGTCCTGTCGGCGCTCGCCGGCGCCGCCCTGGTGGCGTCGTCGGTCGCCACCCGGTTCGGTGTCTTCGAGGCGGGGCGGGTGTCGGCGCGCGATCCGAAGTACACGGTCGTGCCCCAGCGGGAGCGGCTCGACGAGAGCCGGTCGACGAGCCGACTCTGAGCGGATCGACGAGAAAGGCGCCCCCTGACGGGGCGCCTTTCTCCGGATCCGGAGGCTGGCCACGCGACCCGAGGTCCGGGCGCGACGGGCCGCCGCCAGCGCGGCCGGTCAGCCGGTGAACAGCTTCGCGGCGGTGATGGCGGTCTGGATGATGCCGTACCCGAGCAGCACCGCGACCAGCAGCCACGACAACCACAGTCGCCCGGTCTGGCTACCGACGCGCGGCGGCGCGGGCGGCTGGCTCTGCGGCCCGATGGCCACCGGCTCGGTGACGGTCGCCTTCGCCACGGGCGACGTCGGCCCCCGGTTCGGTTCGTGGAACCGCTCGGGCACCGAACGGACCAGCAGGTTCGCGATGAACCCGATGGCGAGAACACCGACCATGGTGAACAGCGCGGGCCGGTACGCCGCCGCGGTGAGCGTGCCGGGCTTGCCCTGCGTGTCGAGGATCCCGTTGACGATCAGCGGGCCGGCGACACCCGCGGCCGACCAGGCGGTCAGGATCCGGCCGTGGATCGCCCCGACCTGGAAGGTGCCGAACAGGTCACGCAGGTAGGCCGGCATGGTGGCGAAGCCACCGCCGTAGAAGGAGATGATCGCGGCGGCGATCAGCACGAAGACCGCGGTCGCGGAGTGCCCGGCCACGGCGAGCAGCAGGTACAGCACCATGCCGACGCCGAGGTAGACCATGTAGATCGGCTTGCGGCCGATGAGGTCGGACGTCGTGGACCAGACGAACCGGCCCGCCATGTTGAACAGCGACAGCACCCCCACGAAGCCGGCCGCCGCCGACACCGAGACCGTGGTGGCGGTTCCGTTGTCGCGGAAGAAGTCCTGGATCATCGGGCTGGCCTGCTCCAGGATGCCGATGCCCGCGGTGACGTTGCAGAACAGCACGATCCACAGCAACCAGAACGACCGGGTACGCACCGCGTTCGACGCGGACACGCTCGCCGTCGTCACCAGAGGTTTGGCGGCAACGCTCGCCGGGTCGAACCCGGCGGGCCGCCAGTCCGGCGCCGGAACCCGGACGTTGAACGGGCCGAACATCATGATCACGAAATAGCCGATGCCGAACGTGACGAAGAGCGCCACGAGGGCACTGCCCGACGCGACGGCGGCCGGGTTGTTGGGGTTGTAGCCGGAGTCGTAGAGGGAGAGCAGTTGGCGCGCGAGCGGGCCGGCGACCAGGGCGCCACCGCCGAACCCCATGATGGCCAGCCCGGTGGCGAGGCCGGGGCGGTCCGGGAACCACTTGATCAGTGTCGAGACGGGCGAGATGTAGCCGATGCCGAGCCCGATGCCGCCGATGACGCCGTACCCGAGGTAGAGCAACCAGAGTTGTTGCGTCGCGATGCCGAGCGCGCCGACCAGGAACCCGGTGGCCCAGAAACAGGCGGAAGTGAACATCGCCCGGCGCGGCCCGTTCTTTTCCACCCACCGGCCACCCACCGCCGCTGACGAGCCCAGCATGACGATGGCGATACTGAAGATCGCCCCGATCGCCGTCTGACTGCTGTCGAAGTGCGCGATGAGGGAGTTCTTGTAGACACTCGTCGCGTAGACCTGACCGATGCACACGTGCACAGCCAGTGCCGCGGTCGGGATGAGCCAGCGGCTGTATCCCGGGGGAGCGACAGTATGCCGAGGATCGAAGACCGACAGCATGGGCATCGTCCACACCTCCTGCGGCTGAGTGGGCCGCGACGGTGCCGAGCTGTCCGGCCCGGCGGTTGACCGAGCGGCACCGCAGTGGCGGCCCGGCGCACGTCTGGCGATCAGCCGATTACCGGCTCTACCTCACGTTACGTGGCTGCCTGCGCACGTCATGTGATTACCGGGAAACGCGGGATGGCGACGTCGACGCCGACGGTGAGAGTGTGACGTGATCTTCTGACTCGTGACCGTCAGACGGCGACCGACGGATCCGGCCGGTCGCCGCGGGGCACGGCGCCGGTGGTCTCCAGGATGAGCGCGGCGACCAGGTCCGGATCGTCGCTCATCGGCACGTGACCGCAACGGGGCAGCGTCACCACCCGTGCCGCCGGCAGGCCCGACCGGACGCGCTCGGCCTGATGGACGCCGAAGATCCGGTCGCGGTCCCCCCAGCCGACGGTCACCGGCACCGTCGCGTCGGACAGCCGCTGGCAGTCGAAGCGGTAGTCGCGGGCCGCCCGTGCCACGGCGTTGAAGCCGCGTCCGCGGCGTAGGGCGAGCGCGTCGCCCAGCGCGCGCTCGACGTCCAGCAGCGTCGGGCGGGCCATCAGCGGCGCGAAGCACAACGCCCGCAGGTACGCCGAGCGCAGCGCGACCCGCATGATCGGGGTGGGCAGGTACGAGTTGGCCCGCAGCGTCCGGAGGATGGCCAGCGCCCGGCGGCGCTCCGCCGGGGTGAAGAAGCCGGCGGGGGAGAGGGCGGTGGCCGAGGCGACCGCCCCGGCGGCGGCGAGTTCCAGGGCGATCGCCCCACCGAGGCTGTAGCCGGCGACGTGCGGACGCGTCAGCCCCCACCCGGTCAGCACCGGCAGGACCCCGGCCACCGTGGCGGCCATGTCGGCGGGCATGCCGGTGCCGGGCACCGGGGAGTTCCCGAACCCGGGCAGGTCGAGCGCGATCACGTCATGGTGGGCGGTGAGCCGGTCGAACACCGGCTCCCACGCCTGATGGCGGTGACCGATGCCGTGCACGAGCACGAGCGGCTCCCCGCTGCCCGCCCGGCGGAAATGAACGGTCATGACCGTCCTCCCACCGACGTCCTGCCGAAGGACCGCCCGAGCTGGCGCACCTCGTCCTCCATCTGGTCGACCATCGTCCGGCCGCCGAACCTGCTGATCAACGCGTCCGAGAAGCCGCTCAGCACCACCGGTCGCAGCGCCTGCACCACGGCGAGCGACCGGGGCACGTACACCTTGCGTTTGCGGCGCGCGACACCGCGCAGCAGGGCCTCGGCGCACTGCTCGACCGGGACGACGGTGGACAGCGGCGGTGGCAGCCGGCGCAGCGCGGTGCGGAACGACGCCAGGTCGTCACGGATGTCGCGGACCAGGTCGGTGTCGATCCAGATCGGGTGCGCGGTGCCGACGGTGACGCCCTGCGGGCGGGTCTCCAGGCGCAGCACGTTGGCGAACTGCTCCACCCCCGCCTTGGACGCGCAGTAGGCGGCCATGCCGGGCATCGCCGTGAAGGCGGCGGCGGACGAGACGATCAGCACGTGGCCGCGGGCGGCGGTGACGTGGGGCAGGGCCGCGCTGACGGTGCGGATCGCGCCGCAGAGGTTCACCTCGACGGTACGGACCAGCGCGTCGACCGGTCCCACGGCGACGGTGCCGAGATTCGCGATGCCCGCGTTGGCCACGACCACGTCGATGCCACCGAAGCGGTCCACAGTCGAGGCCACCGCGGCGTCCAACCCCGCCTGGTCGGTGACGTCGCACTCGTACCAGTGCGCGTCGAGGTCGGCGCTGAGCCGCTCGAGCAGCTCGCCTTCCAGGCCGACGAGGGCGACCCGGGCCCCGCGGGCGACGGCCTGGCGGGCCAGTTGCGCCCCGATGCCCCGCGCCGCGCCGGTGATGAGAATGATCTTGCCGGTCAGGTCATAGCGCATCGGCGTGCTCCCGTTCCGATTCGTTGGGGGTGCTGCCGGGCGAGGCGGCCTGGTAGTCGCCCGGACGGAACCGGCGTAGCCGCATCCGGAAGCTGGTGGCGAGGCCCGGCCAGACGGTGGTGTTGCGGCCGGTGGCGTCGAGATACCAGCTCGAACAGCCGGTCTGCCAGACGGTGCCGGCCATCTTCTGGTCGATCCGCTCGGTCCAGCGCTGTTGCGCCCGCGCGGTGGGCTCGATGGCCTGGATGCCCGTGGCCCGCATGTGCCGCAGGGCCGCGAGGACCAGGCGCAGCTGCGCCTCGATCATCAGCACCACCGAGGTGTGCCCGAGCCCGGTGTTCGGGCCGAGCAGGAAGAACAGGTTGGGGAAGCCGGCGATGGTGGTGCCCCGGTACGCGTGCATGCTCGGGGTCCAGGCCTCGCTCAGGCTTAGTCCGGCCCGCCCGTGGATGCGCCGCACGACGGGGGAGTCGGTGACGTGGAAACCGGTGCCGAAGATGACGGTGTCCGCCGGGTGGTGCACACCGTCGTCGGTGACGAGGCCGTCCGGCACGATGCGGGCGATGCCGGCGGTCACCACGTCGACGTTGGGCCGGGTGAGCGACGGCCAGTAGTCGTTGGAGATCAGCACCCGCTTGCAACCCATCGTGTACCGGGGGGTGAGCTTGTCCCGCAGGTGCTGGTCGGGGACCTGCCGGCGCAGCGTTCGCAGGGACAGCCGGGAGGCGAAGCGGTTGACCGCCGGGAAAAGGAAGCCCAGGCCCAGGCTCTCGCGGAGCAGATAGAGCCGTACCCGGGCGAGGCGTTGCGCGCCGGGCACGGTGCGGAACGCGGCCTGCTCGACAGTGCTGATCCGGCGCGACAGCCTCGGCATGATCCACGCGGGGGTGCGCTGGAAGAGCATCAGCTTCCCGACCGTCGGCTGGATCTTGGGCACGAACTGGACGGCGGAGGCGCCGGTGCCGATCACCGCGACGCGGCGGCCGGTGAGGTCGTGATCGTGCCGCCATCGCGCCGAGTGGAACACGGTGCCGGCGAACTCGTCGATCCCGGGCAGGTCGGGAATGGCCGGGTCGCTGAGCGGGCCGGCCGCACAGATCAGGACCCGGGCGCTGTGCTCGCCGCCGGAGGTGCGCAGCAACCACCGTTGGCGCTGGTCGTCCCACCTCGCCTCGTGCACCTCGTGGCGCAGCCGCAACCTCGGGCGGATGCCGAAGCGGTCGACGCAGCCGCGCAGGTAGTCCCAGATCTCCGGCTGGCTGGAGAAGGTGTTGGACCAGTTCGGGTTGGGAGCGAAGGAGAAGGAGTAGAGGTGCGACGGGACGTCGCAGGCACAGCCGGGGTAGCTGTTGTCACGCCAGGTGCCGCCGACGTCGTCGCCCCGGTCGAAGACGAGAAAATCGGTGAAGCCGGCCCGCTGCAGGCGGATGGCGGCGCCCAGGCCCCCGAAGCCGGCGCCGATGATGGCAACGTCTGTGTCCATTCACTCCTCCGTGGGCTCGGGCCTGGCGGCCGGGTCGGGCTCGGGCGGCCAGGGCGGATCGCCCACGCCGGTGATGCGTACGCCGCCCCACGGATCGACCTCGACCAGTCGGGCAGGTCGGACCCGGTCGGCGATGCGCACCTCGACGTCGCGCCGCCCGGAGCGCAGCAGGTGGGCCACCGGTGGCGCGGGCTCGATCCGCCCGCCCCAGTGGAAGCGACCGTCGACCGGCTCCCACCGCCCGCTGAGGTGCACCCGGACCGAGGTGCCCTCGACGCCCGCCGGGCCGTGGTAGGTCACGGCACGATCCGCTCGTGGGCGCGGGTCAGCTCGGGTGGCAGGTCGGCGCTGGCGCGTACCCCCTCGATGCCGCTCCACAGCAGGGTGGTCAGGTAGTCGGTGAGGGCGGCGCGGCTGATCGGCTGGCCGTGCGTGGTCCACCAGTCGCCGACCGCCTGCACGAAGCCCACCAGGCCGTACGCCCACGGCTCCGCCGGACCGGCGTCGAGCCCCAGCGCCCGCAGCCGGTCACCGATCACCCGGGCCAGCCCGGCGGCGACCTGTCGGCTGGTGCCGGCGACGACCTGGTGGATCCCGGGTTGACCGGACTGTCGCATCAGGAACCGGTAGAGCGTGGGCTGTGACTCGATCACCCCGAGGTACGCGTCGATCGTCGCCTCGACCAGGTCACGTTCCTCGCGGACCTGCTCGATCGCCGGCGCGATGGCGTCGACCACCCGGGCCGCCACCACCTCGCTCACCGCGACCCAGAGCTGCGACTTGTCGGCGAAGTAGCGGTACAGGACCGGCTTGCTGACGCCCGCGGTGGCGGCGACCTGTTCCATGTCGACGTCCGGGCCGTGTCGCAGCAGCGCCTGCACGGCGGCGCCGACCAACTCCTGGCGTCGGTTCTCACGATGGTCTGCCCAGCGGTCCCGGCGGCCGTTGCCCTTTGCTTTCGGATCGTCGGCCGGAGGTGGGTCGGATGCATTGACATCGGTGAGCGGCGATTGCATGCTACTACTCGTAACAGTTACCGGCCGTCACGTCAATATGGAGGAGTCATGGAGGCCGCACCGGCGAAAACCGAGCGCGCGGCGGTGGCCGAGCGACTGCTCACGTCCGCACTGCGGACCAGCTACGACCCCACCGTCGAGATCGACTGGGACGCCCCGCACACCCCCGGCGCCTACTGGCTGCCACCCCACCGCAGCAGCCTCTACGGCACCCCGTTGTGGGAGGGGCTCAGCGAGGAGCGGCGCGTCGAACTGACCAGGCACGAGGTGGCCAGCGCCGCCAGCGCCGGGCTGTGGTTCGAGACGATCCTCATGCAGATGCTGATCCGCGAGTACTACCGCGCCGACCCGACCAGTCGGCAGGCCCAGTTCGCGCTGACCGAGGTCGCCGACGAGTGCCGGCACTCCATCATGTTCGGCCGGTTGATCGAGGCGATGGGGTGTCCGGTCTACCGCGCGAGCACGGTGGACCACCACCTCGGGCGCTTCCTCAAGGCCACCGCCAGCGGCCCCCGGATGTACGCCGCGATCCTCATCGCCGAGGAGATCCTCGACGCGTTCCAGCGCGAGATCATGGCGGACGAGTCGCTCCAACCGCTGATCCGGATGGTCTCCCACATCCACGTCGTGGAGGAGGCGCGGCACGTCCGGTTCGCCCGCGAGGAGTTGGCCGCCGCGGTGGCGGCCACCGGCCCGGTGGGCATGGCGTACGCCCGGCTGTTGGTCGGTCGCGCCGCCTACACGATCGCCAACCGCCTGGTCCATCCCGACGTGTACGCGGCGGTGGGCATTCCACCGGCGGTCGGTCGTGCCGCCGCCCGCGCCAACCCGCACTGGCGAGCCACCCTGCGCTGGTCGGCGGCCCGGGTGTACGCCAACCTGGCGGGTGTCGGCCTGGTGGCGGGGCCGGGGCGTCTGCTGTGGGCCCGGGCCGGGCTGATCTGACCCTTGTCCGTCAGTTCAGGCGACGATTCTGTCAGGCCCGTTCGACCCGGGCCTGCTGGTGATCGGTCAGCCGTAGCCCCACCCCGCGCACCACGTCGATGGTGGCCCCGGTGCCCAGGTCGGTCAGCTTGCGGCGCAGCCGCTTCACCAGCGACTGCACGTCCGCCTTGCGTTCGCGCCCCTCGTCACCCCAGACCGACCGGTGCAGCTCGGCATAGCTCCACACCCGGGCCGGCTCGGTGATCAAGCAGGTCAGCAGGTCGTGTTCCAGCCGGGTGAGGTCGATCTCCCGTTCTCCGCAACGGGCGCTGGAGCGGGCCGAGTCGATCACCAGGGTGGCGACCGGCGCCGGTTCGGGCGCGGCGGCGACCTGCTGCGGAGCGGCGATCAGCCGGCGCAGCTCGTCGAGGTCGGCGACCAGCAACAGCGGCGCAATGCCGTCGAGAAGCTCCGCGAGCCGGATGCGCTCGGCCGGCGACGGGGTGACCGCGATCAGCAGCGGGAACGGCTCGTCGGCCGGATCACCCCTGTTCACCGTTGCCTCATCCTTGGCCACACCGCACCACCCGGGATCGATGGGCATCCCTGCCCAGCTCTCGTCACGGTTCTGACAATGATTGGCAAGCGCGCCGCCGGCCACTGCGACTCTTAGCGACAAGTTGCTCACGGCAAGTTCTTGATCGTCCGTTCTTCTCGATCATAGTGTCCACTCGGGCAACCGGCGTGACCCGCGCGGTGCATGGGGAGGTCCACCATGGCCCACTACACCCTGGGTCGTTCTGAGGGAGGCAGCACCTATGTTCAGACGTCCACAATGGCGACGCGCAGCCAGATCGCTGGTGAGCGCCGGTGCGGCGACGATCCTCGCCGCGACATGCCTGACCACCATCGGTTCGGGCGCGCAGGCCGCGCCGGGCGGTGCGATGGGGGCGGGCACCTCGACCGGGGACAAGATCCGACCCGAACTCGCCAAGCAGCTCCAGGCCAAGAGTGAAGGGGACTTCTGGATCCGGTTCAAGGACCGGGCGGACCTGAGCAAGGCCAGCGCCATCAAGGACTGGTCGAAGCGCGGCACGGCGGTGGCGGACGCGCTGCGCAAGACCGCCGCGGCGAGCCAGGGCAAGATCCGGGCCGACCTCGACAGCTCGGGCACGAAGTACCAGACCTTCTGGGCCACCAACGCCATCAAGGTGAACAGCGGCTCCCTGGCGATGGCGCAGAAGTTCGCCGGCCACTCGGAGGTCGAGGGCCTCTACGCCCCGGTCGCGTACAAGGTGCCGGAGACGACGAAGGGCGCCGACGAGAAGACGGTGAACGCCCTGGAGTGGGGCATTGCCAACATCAACGCCGACGACGTCTGGTCCCAGTACGGCGTCAAGGGCGAGGGCATCACCATCGCGAACATCGACACCGGTGTGCAGTTCGACCACCCGGCGCTGGTGAACTCCTACCGGGGCAACAACGGTGACGGGACGTTCGACCACAACTACAACTGGTTCAACGCCGCCAACGCCACCGGGGCCTGCGCGACCGCTCCCTGCGACGGCGACGGCCACGGTACGCACACGATGGGCACCATGGCCGGCTCCGACGGCGCGAATCAGATCGGTGTCGCCCCCGGGGTCAGGTGGATCGCGGCGAACGGGTGCTGCCCCAGTGACGCCGCCCTGATCGAATCCGGTCAGTGGATGCTCGAGCCGCTGGACCTCAACGGTCAGAACGCGGACGCGAGCAAGCGACCGAACATCATCAACAACTCGTGGGGCACCCGGGACCCGTCCAACGAGCCGTTCATGGAGGACGTGACGAACGCCTGGGCCGCGTCCGGGATCTTCGGCGTCTGGTCCAACGGCAACAGCGGACCGGCCTGCCAGACCAGCGGCTCGCCGGGCAGCCTCGCCAGCAACTACTCCACCGGCGCGTACGACATCAACAACAACGTCGCCGGCTTCTCCTCCCGCGGCGCCGGTCAGAACGGCGAGATCAAGCCCAACATCTCCGCGCCGGGCGTGAACGTCCGGTCGAGCATCCCGGGCAGCGCCTACGGCAGCATCAGCGGCACCTCGATGGCCGCGCCGCACCTCGCGGGGGCGATCGCGCTGCTGTACTCGGCGGCGCCGTCGCTGGTCGGTGACGTCAACGCGACCCGCGCACTGCTCAACGGCGCCGCGATCGACAAGGCCGACGACCAGTGCGGTGGCACCGCCGCCGACAACAACGTCTACGGCGAAGGCCGGCTGGACGCCCTCGCGCTGCTCAACGCCGCCCCGACCGGCGACATCGGCACGCTGGCCGGCACGGTCACCGACGCGACCTCCGGCGCCCCGATCGCCGGCGCGACGCTGACGCTCACCGGCCCGTCCGAGCGCGAGCTGACCACCGGTGCCGACGGCAAGTTCTCGACCCAGCTCCCCACCGGTGACTACCAGGTCGCCGTCGCGGCGTTCGGGTACGGCGGCGCCACCAGGACGGCAACCGTCGCCAAGGCCACGACCACGACGCTCAACGTCGCCCTCACCGCGGTGCCGAGTGTCAACGTCACCGGCGCGGTCACCGACGGCTCCGGCCACGGCTGGCCGTTGTACGCGAAGGTGACAGTCACCGGCGTGTCCGGCGTCTACGACTACACCAATCCGTCGAACGGTCGCTACAGCATCAAGCTGCCGGCCGGGCAGACGTACACCCTGACGTACGAGTCGCAGTACCCGGGCTACCAGACCGTCACCAAGCAGGTCGTGGTCGGCTCGGGCAACGTCACCGCCAACGTCGCCGTGCCGGTGGACACCACTGTCTGCACCACCGCCCCCGGGTACACGTTCGGCTCCGACGGTGAGTACGAGACCTTCGACGCCACCACCACGCCGGCCGGCTGGACCGTGGTGGACAACGCGGGCAGCGGTCAGGTCTGGAAGTTCACCGACGACGGCAACCGGGGCAACCTGACCGGCGGCAGCGGCAACTTCGCGATGATCGACAGCGACGATTACGGTGCGGGCAACAGCCAGGACACGTCCCTGGTCAGCCCGGTGGTCGATCTGACCGCGGTCACCGCCCCGGTGATCCGGTTCAACCAGGACTTCAACCAGCTCAACGACGACACCGCCGACGTCGACCTGAGCATCGACGGCGGTGCCACCTGGACCAACGTGCTCCGGCAGGAGACGGACGTCCGGGGACCGAAGCTGACCGAGATCCCGATCCCGCAGGCGGCCGGTCAGGCGCGGGTGCAGGTCCGGTTCCACTACTACGACGCCTCGTACGAGTGGTGGTGGGAGGTCGACAACGTCCTGATCGGCAGCCAGGTGACCTGCGTACCGGTCGACGGTGGTCTGGTCGTCGGCAACGTCCGCGACAAGAACGACGGCAGCTACGTCAACGGCGCGACCGTCACCAGCAAGGACCGGCCCGCCGAGAAGGCCGTCACGGTGGCGACCCCGGACGACCCGGGGCTGGCCGACGGCTTCTACTGGATCTACTCGTCGCTGACCGGCGCGCACCCGTTCACGGCGACCGCCGGCAACTACGTCAGCCAGACCAAGACTGTCGACGTCGAGGCCGACTGGGCGACCACCGCGAACTTCCAGCTCGCGGCCGGCCGACTGTCGGTGACGCCGACTCAGCTCAGCGCCACCCTCCAGATGCCCAACGGCAAGACCAGCAAGACGTTCACGGTGACCAACACCGGCGGCGCGCCGGTCGAGGTGAAGTTCGGTGAGCGGGACAACGGGTTCGAACTCCTGCGGGCGGACGGCTCCACTGTCACCCGGCAGCAGGTGCTCGGGTCCGGCGGCGCGCCGGAGCAGCGGCTAACCGTGCCGACGTCGTTCGCCGCCAAGGCGTCCGGCAAGGAAGCCAAGGCCGCCGCCGCTGCGGTCGGCCCGAACGCGGCACCGTGGACCGACATCGCCAACTACCCGGCCACGATCATGGACAACCGGGTGGTGAACCTGGACGGCAAGGTGTACTCGATCGGTGGCGGCAACGGCGAGGCCTCCACCACCAAGAACTACGCCTACGACCCGGCCGCGCAGACCTGGACGGCGATCGCCGACCTTCCGGGCGCCCGCAACGCCGTGACCGCGGGCGTGGTGAACGGCAAGATCATCGTCAGTGGTGGCTGGGGCGACGCCGGCCCGGACTCCGCCACCTGGTCGTACGACCCCGGGGCCAACACCTGGACCGAGCTGGCCGACAACCCGGCACCCCGGGCCGCGGCCGGTCAGGGCGTCGTCGACGGCAAGCTGTACGCGGTCGGTGGCTGCACGACCGCGTCCTGCACGCCGATGTCGAACAGCGTGGTCCGGTACGACCCGACCAGTGACACCTGGGAGACGATGGCCAACTACCCGAAGTCGGTGGCCTTCGCCTCCTGCGGCGGGATCGACGGCGTCCTCTACTGCACCGGCGGCAACGACGGTTCCGCCGCGCAGAAGTCCAGCTACGCCTTCGACCCGGGTGCCAACACCTGGACCGCCATCGCCGACGCGCCGACCGAGAACTGGGCCAGCGCGTACGCCGTCGCCAGCGGCAAGCTGCTCGTCGTCGGTGGTTCGCAGGGCGGGGCCATCAGCAACGCCGGCTTCGCCTTCGACCCGGTCGCCGGTTCGTGGTCCAACCTGCCCAACGCCAACACCGCGCGGTACCGCGGCGGCGCGGCGTGCGGCTTCTACAAGATCGGCGGCTCGTCCGGCAGCTTCGACGCGGCTCCCGAGAGCGAGGTGCTCCCGGGCTTCGAGGGCTGCTCCGAGTCGGCCGCCGATGTCAGCTGGATGACCGTCGACAAGTCGGAGGTCACCCTCGCGCCGGGTGCGAAGGTCACCGTCACCGTCGGTCTGACGGCGAACGTGGACCAGCCGGGCACCTACTCCGGCGCGGTCGCGATCTCCGAGAACACCCCGTACTCGGTCGCGCCGGTCGCGGTGACCATGACCGCGAACCCCCCGAAGACCTGGGGCAAGCTCATGGGTACGGTCACCGGCACCAGCTGCCAGGGTGCGACCTCGCCGCTCGCCGGTGCGGTCGTGCAGGTCGACTCGTGGGCGGCGTCGTACACCTTCGCCACCGATGCCGAAGGCAAGTACGCCTACTGGGTGGACCGCCGCAACAACCCGCTGACGATGATCGTGGCCAAGGACGGCTGGAAGCCGCAGACCCGCCAGACCAGGATCGACACCGCTACCCCCACGGTGGAGAACTTCGGGTTGGCGCCCATCAGGTGCTGACGGCCGAGCACTAGCCGCATGACGTCCGGCCCGCCTGGTCCTCGACCAGGCGGGCCGGACCGCGCCCGGGGTGATCAGACGGGCGCGAGCCGGAAACCGACGCCGCGTACCGAGTGGATCGTCGCGGCGGCGTTGAGCCTGGCGAGTTTGGCGCGCACCCGGCGAACCACCGAGTGCATGTCCGAGCCCCGGCCGAGGTGCCGGTTGCCCCAGACCTCCAGGTGCAGCCGCTCGTAGGTCCACACCTGCCCGGGGGCGTGCACCAGGCAGAGCAGCACGTCGTGTTCCAACCGGGTCAGGTCGATCTCCTGGTCACGCCACCGCAGCACCCGGCGGTCGGAGTCGACCGCCAGATCCGGTGGCGGGGGCTGCGGGCTCGGCGTCACCTCGGCGAGCGCCGCCCTGGCCGGCGGAGCCGGGGCGACGGGTGCCTCGACCACCCCGAGAAACTCTCGGGCCTGGTCGACTGTCGAGACGATCAGAAAGGCGTCGCTGCCGCCGAGCAACCGGGCCAGATGTCGCCGCTCGGCCGGCGAGGATGCGATGCCGATGACCAGGCTGGCGACTGGAATTTCCTGCATGTGCCAACACCTTCCGGTTCCCCACATCACTCCGGATGGATTTTTTCGCGCCACCGACCGAGACATCGATCGGCGTCCTGACCCTAGTGGTGGCTGATCTCGGCTGGGTAAAACATAGTTGCATGTAAGCATGTGAATTCCGTTGCGCCGGCCAGGCCACCCGACCCCACCGCCGACCATGCGCTTCTCCGGAAGCGGTAGGGGTGTTTGTGACAGAACCAAGACAATCCGAGGACGGCGTACGGACCTGCGGGGGCGAGCATGGTCGCCATGTCCACCGGATCGCTGTACTCCGTCGGGCGCTCGACACCCGGTCCGGCGCGCCCGCTGCCCCACGCCCGCGCGGCGGTGCCGCTGGGGCTCCGACTGCTCGCCGCAGCGCTGTGTGGTCTGCTGACCCTGACCCTCACCGCCGCCGTCTTCGTGCGGACCCATCCCGGGCAGTGGCTGGACGGGGTGCTCCTGCCGCCCGCCCAACGGGGCGGCGGGTACGAGCAGGAGACAGTGCTCGTGGGCCCGGCCAAGACGGTACTGGCCACCTTCGGCAACCCGACGCTCATCGCGGCCCTGCTCGGCGTGGTGCTGCTGGTGGGCGTGCTGCGCCGCCGGCTGGTGGCGGGCGTCGTCGGCGTGAGCGTGGTCGTCTGCGCGGTGCTGGTGGCCGGCGCGGTGAAGACACAGCTGCCCCGCCCGGACCTGGGGATCGGGAGTTCCACCACCCACAACAGCTTTCCCAGCGGTCACGTCGCGGCGGCGACCGCCCTGCTGCTGGCGTTCCTGCTGGTCCTGCCCGGGTGGGCCCGGCGCTGGCTGGCGGTGCCGGGCGCGGCGGGAGTCTCGGTGATCGCCGCCGCCACGATGGTCGCGGGCTGGCACCGGCTCAGCGACGTGCTCGGTGGCGTACTGCTGGGGGTGACAGTGTTCTTCCTGGCCGCGGCCGCGTTGGCGGCCTGGCCCACCGACCAGGACGTGGCCGGCGGTCCGGCCGGCGGCGGCCTCTGGCGCAGGCTGGCCGAGGCGGCAGCCGGGCTGGTCGTGCTGGTCTGGGCGCTGGTGGTGGTCGTGCCCGGTCTGGCCGCGTCGGTGCAGCGCGGGCTGCTGGTCGCGATCGTGGCCGCGGCCGGGTCGACGATGTTCCTGGTGGGCACGGTGGTGTTCCTGGTGCGTTCGACGGATTTCGTGGTGCCGCGGGCGGCACGGAGCCCCGCGCAGCCGCAGCCGTCGACCGAAACCCGAAAGATCTCATGATGGGATACTTGACGACATGTCCCAGGTGCTGTTGATCGAAGACCACCAGACGGTGCGCGACGGACTGCAGTTGGCGCTCACTCGGCAGGGCCACACGGTGCACGCCGTGGGCACCGGCGAGCAGGGGCTGGAGCGGCTGCGCGCGGCCCCGTCCGATGTCGTGGTGCTCGATCTCATGCTGCCCGGCATGGACGGGTTCGAGGTCTGCCGCCGGATCCGGCAGCTCGGTGACCTGCCGATCATCATGCTCACGGCCCGCAACGACGACATGGACGTGGTCGCCGGCCTGGAGGCCGGCGCCGACGACTACGTGGTCAAGCCGGTGCAGGCCCGGGTCCTGGAGGCGCGCATCCGGGCGGTGCTGCGACGCACCGGTGGCGACTCGCGGCGCGGCGGCGAACGGGCCGGCCTGGAACAGCACGGCGCGTTGACCATCGACCGGGCGGCGCTGGTGGTCAGCAAGGACGGGACGCCGGTCAGCCTGGCCCCCACGGAGCTGCGGCTGCTGCTCGAACTCTCGCACACGCCCGGTCAGGTGCTCAGCCGCCAGCAACTGCTGGAAGCCGTGTGGGAGCACGGTTACCTCGGTGACTCGCGACTGGTGGACGCGTGCGTCCAGCGGGTCCGCGCCAAGATCGAGGCCGATTCGTCGGCGCCGGTCTTCATCCAGACCGTGCGGGGTTTCGGATACCGGTTCGGGCCGCTGTGACCTTCTGGCGCTCGGTCGCCGCCCAGGCATCGAGCCTGCGGGTTCGGCTACTGCTGGCGTTCGCGCTGCTCGGGGTCACCACCACGGCCGTCGTGGCCAGCGGCAGCTACTTCCAGGCCCGGACCGTCATCCTCCAGCAGGCGCAGGACGCCGCGGTGATGTCGCTGACCGACCAGCTCACCAAGGTCTACCCGATCGCCCAGCTCCCGCCGACCCAGAACGACCTGGACCTGTTGGCCCAGCGGCTCTCCGACCGCGAGGGCTTCGCGGTGGTCATCTACCGGGACATGCGGGCACAGGGCTCGCAGACACCCGCCCCGCTCAGCCCCGAGCTGCGGGCTGAAGTCGGCGACGGTCGGATCGCCTGGCAGCGTGTCTCGCAGGACGGGCAGCCCTGGCTGCTCATCGGCACCCAACTGCGGCTCGAGCGCCCCGACGGCACGGCCCACCCGTCCGGGTTGGAGGTCTACTCGGTGCGCGATCTCGTGCCCGAGCAGCAGAGCATCGACCAGCTCGCCACCAGGGCGTGGTGGACCGGCGGGTTGTCCCTGCTCCTCGCCGTCCTGCTGGCCCTGCTGTCCGCCCGGGGAGTCCTGCGACCCGTCCGCGACCTGGGCCGAGCGGCCCGCCGCCTCGGCGAGGGCGACCTGAGCACCCGGCTGACGGTCCGAGGAGTGGACGAGCTGGCCGACGTGGCGCGGACCTTCAACGACACCGCCGGCACGCTGGAGCGGCAGGTCGGTGAACTGCGGCGGATGGAATCCGACGCCCGCCGCTTCGTTGCCGACGTCTCGCACGAGCTCCGTACCCCGCTGGCCGCGATGACGGCGGTCACCGACGTGCTCGACGAGGAAGCCGACCACCTGCCCGGGGACGCGGGCCGGGCCGCTCGGCTGGTCAGCCAGGAGACGCAGAACCTCACCCACCTGGTCAACGACCTCATCGAGATCAGCAGGTTCGACTCCGGCACGGCCCGGCTCGCCCTCGACGACGTGGACGTGGGCGCGGCGGTGACCGCGACCCTGCGGATCCGCGGCTGGACCGACCGGGTACGCGCCGACCTGCCGCCCGCTGTGGTGGCCCGGCTCGATCCCCGCCGGCTGGACGTCATCGTCGCCAACCTGGTCGGCAACGCCTTCCGGCACGGTGCCGAGCCGGTGACCGTACGCCTGAGCGCCGACCCGGACTGGGTCACCATCGAGGTGGCCGACCAGGGGCCGGGGCTGGACCCGGAGGTGTTGCCGCACGTGTTCGACCGCTTCTACAAGGCCGACACCGCGCGGACCCGCTCCGAGGGCAGCGGCCTCGGCCTCGCCATCTCCTGGGAGAACGCGCGGCTGCACCGCCACGGCGAGCGCCGGGGGGCCCTCGTCGCCGGCAACGCCCCGGGTGGCGGCGCGCTCTTCACGCTCCGGCTGCCCCGCGAGACGACGGACACCGGGGGTGCCCGGTGACCGGCCGGCGGACCGGGCGTGCGCTGCTCGCCGCCGCACTGCTGCTCGGACCGCTGCTGACGGCGGGGTGCGGGGTACGGCCCAGCGTCGTCATCACCGGTCGTCCAGCGGTCAGCGGCCCCGCGCAGGGAGTCGGGCTCTACCTGGTCGCGCAGGGCGAACTGGTGCTGGTGCTGCGCCCGGTCAAGGGGGATTCCTCACCGAACAAGGCGCTTGCCCTGCTCGCCGCCGGCCCGCAGCCGAACGAACGCGGCCAGGGCCTGACCAGCGACGTGCCGACCGGGTTGAACCCGGTCGTCGAGGTGACGCCCGCGGCCGGTCGGTTCGGTGGTCTCACGGTGCGCGTCACCGGGACGGCGCAGGCGTTGTCGCCGACGGCGACCGATCAGATCATCTGCACGGTGTCCGACGCCGCCGCCCAGGCCGGCCTGGTGGCAAGTTCGGGCCCGGTCACCATCGTCGGGTCCGACGGTGCCCAGCCAGCCCGCCGGTGTCCCGCCAGGTGACCGGGCCGAACCGCCTCACACCAGGTCGACAGCTCGGGCCTGCCGGGGCAGGCCACTGTGGTGGCTGTGGTCCTGATCGGCCAGCGCGCCGGAGATCAGGATGTCGATCAGGGCGGCGAAACCGATGCCGGCCTGCTGCCAGATCTGCGGGAACTGTGACGCGGCGGTGAAGCCGGGGAACGTGTTGACCTCGTTCACGATGGGCTCGGGCGACCCCTCGGTGGGCAGGAAGAAGTCGACCCGCAGCAGCCCGCGGCAGTCGAGGGCCTGGAAGGCGCGGATCGCACGGTCCTGGAGCACCTCGGTGGTCGCCGCGTCGAGCGGGGCGGGAATCTGGAAGGTCGCCCCGCCGTCGTACTTCGCGTCGTAGTCGAAGAAACCCGCGCCGCTCACCCTGATCTCCAGCGGCGGGCCGGCCTGCACCTGCCCGTCGGGGTGCTGGAGGACGGCCACGTCGATCTCGCGTCCGCGCGCGCCCTGCTCGATGAGCACCTTCGGGTCGACCTGACGGGCCTGCTCCAGCGCGGCGGGAACCCCCGCCCAGTCGTCCACCTTGACCACACCCAGGCTCGAACCGGCCCGGGCCGGTTTCACGAAGACCGGCAGCTGCAGCCGGTGTTGGTCATCGGGCGACAGTTCCTCGCCGGGACGCAGGGTCACCCCCGGGCTGACCCGCAGGCCCTCCGCCGCGAGGAGTCGCTTGGTGACCCCCTTGTCCATGCCGGCGGCGCTGGCGAACACACCGTTGCCCACGTACCGCACGCCGAGCCATTCCAGCAGCGACGACACGGTGCCGTCCTCGCCGTACGGGCCGTGCAGGGCGGGGAACACCACGTCCTGGGCGCGCAGCACACGCAACGCTGCGGGAAGGGGCGTCGGTCGACCGCCGACGTGCCACCCGCCGTCGCGGTCGATGAGCACCTCGGTGACCTGGTACCGCTCCCGGTCCAGGTGTGCCAGGATGCTCGCCGCCGAGCGGCAGGACACCTCGTGCTCGCCGCTCTGCCCGCCGTAGAGGACCGCCAGTCGCGTTGTCATGAATTCCGTGCCCTTCCGTCGAGGTGGTCGCGGGCCACCCGAGCCCCGACGCCGGTCAAGATCTCGTGTGGGTTGGTGTCGGCCCAACGGGCCCACTCGACGACGCTCGGAGGGTGGTGGTCACCCTCGGCGGGGCCGAACACCACGACCGGGTCGCCGATCGTCACGGGAAGATCCCCGGCGTCGACCACGCACTGGTCCATGGCGATGCGTCCGACGACCGGGCACCGCCGACCGCCGAGCCACACCGAGGCGCGCCCACCCGCGGCCCGGGGCAGCCCGTCGGCGTAGCCGAGCGGCAGCAGCGCCAGCGTGGTCGGTGCGCTGGTCACGTGTTCGGGCCCGTAGGAGACACCCGTGCCGGCCGGTACCCGCTTGACGTTGACCACGCTCGTCCGCAGTGTCATCGCGGCGCGCAGCCCGTACTCGCCGGGACCGCTCGCGCCGAACGGGTCCACGCCGTACAGGGCGATCCCGATCCGGCAGAGGTCGAAGCGGGTCTGTGGTGCGCGGAGCGCGGCCGCCGAGTTGGCCAGGTGGAGGAGATCGGGGTCCAGACCCGCCGACCGTGCGATCCGCAGCGCCTCCTCGAAGACCGCCACCTGTCGGGTGAGCGCGGGGGCGCCCGGCAGGTCGGCGTCGGCGAGGTGGGACCACACCCCACGCACCCGGATACCGCCCTCCCGTTCGTACTTGCGGGCCCAACCGACCAGCTCGGGCCAGTCGTCCCCGGCGGACCCGTTGCGGGACAACCCGGTGTCCGCCTTGAGCTGCACCATCGCCGGCGCGCCGAGCAGACGGGCCGCGTCGGCGACGGCGTGCAGGTGCGTCGTCGTGGACACGCCGATGTCGACGCCACCCTTGATCAACATACCGAAGTCGTCGTCCGGGCGGTGCAGCCAGCTCAACGTGGGCGCTGTCACACCCGCGTCGCGCAGGCTCAGCGCCTCGGCGGTCGAGGTCACCCCCAACCAGGCGGCGCCGGCCCGGAGCGCGGCCCGGGCCACCTGCACCGCGCCGTGGCCGAACCCGTTGGCCTTCACCACGGCCATCAGTCCGGTGCCGGTGACCGACGCGATCGTCCGTACGTTGCTGGAGATCGCCTCCAGGTCGACCAGGGCTTCGGCGAGCATGCTCATCGGGCCGCCTCCACCCGCCGCCGGCCGGGGAGCGCGAACAGCCAGCCCGCGCGGACCGCGAGCAGCGCGCGGTGGACGGCCAGGCTCAGGCCGATCACCAGCCCGGTGAGCAGAATCGGATAACCGAGCACGATCAGGCCCTGACCAGACCCACCCAGCCCGGAAACCGGTACGAGCAACAGCCGGTGCAGCAGGGCCAGGACCGGCATGTGGATGACGTAGATCGGCAGGGTGATGCGGCCGAGCCTAGCCAGCGGATCGCTGAGCGCCGACCACGAGGTCAGCCGGGCGGCGGCGGTTATGCCGAAGATCACTGCCAGCACGGAGACCGCCGGCCACACACCGAACCACTGCTGGGCGCCGGTCACCGCCATCGCGGCGAGCGCCAGGACGTAGGCGCCCGAGGTCAGCACCAGCCGGCGGTGGTTGGCCGTGGCCGCCCACCGTTCGATCTGCGGGCGCAGGTACAGGCCGGCGAGGAAGAAGACCAGGTTCTGGTAGAGACCGGCACGGTTGCCCGGGGTGTCGAGCAGGCCGGCGGCGGCGACGGCGGACAGCGCGGCGGCGGGGAGCAGGACCAGCGTCCGGGGCAGCCGTCGGGTCGCCTTGGCGATCGTGAAGTACACCGCAAGGGCGTACAGGTACCAGAGGTTGGACGGCGTGACGGTGAGCTGCTCCAGCAGACCGAGCACCGAGGTGGCCCGGTCGGTGGGCAGTTGCGGCGCGGCGGCGAGGACCGCCGTGTGGATCAGCAGCCAGACGGCGTACAGGTAGAGGAACCCGGCGATCCGGCCACGGGCGACCAGCCGCCAGGGCCGCTGGACGGCGTTCGCCGCGAAGACGCCCGAGATGGTGAAGAACAGCGGCATCCGCAGCGGGAGGAACTGTTCACCGAGCGTTCCCCAGAAGCCCGGCACCGGTACGCCGATGTGCCAGTCGATCTGGAGGTAGTCCTTCACCACCACGTGCCACAGCACGACGAGGACGATGCAGACGCCCTTCGCGGCATCGGCCCACTGTGCCCTCGGGGACCCGGCGGCGGGCGCGGTGGTACTGGTGGGTCCGGTCCGCTGACGGTGGCGGAACCGGACACGTGTCGCGTCGGGCTCCCGCTCGGTGGGCCGGGACTCGGTGAGCTGTTGGATCACCCATCGAAAGTTGCCAGCCGGATATCCGCGCGTGATCCCCGAATTGTCATGATCCGGTAATGGACGTGGCCGGACCCGACTCGTCGGCGGTGCGGAGCCGCCCCGGCGCAGGCCCGGCAGCACTAGGCTCGGTGCGGAGGTGCCGAACATGAAGCTCGGGCTGCACTACTGGAACTACTCGACCCCGGCCGACCCGGCCGCCATCGCACCGACCCTGGCGCAGGCCGCCGCCAGCGCCGAGCAGGCCGGCGTCGCGTCGTTCACGGTGATGGACCACTTCTTCCAGATGGACGCGGTGTTCGCGGCCGAGGAACCGATGCTGGAGGCGTACACCACGCTGGCCTACGTCGCGGCGAAGACCCAGCGCATGACGCTGGGCGTGCTGGTCACCGGTGTGATGTACCGGTACCCGGGATTGCTGGCCAAGACCGTGACGACCCTCGACGTGCTCTCCGGCGGCCGGGCCCGCCTCGGCATCGGCGCCTCCTGGTACGAGCGGGAGCAGCTCGGGCTGGGTGTGCCGGTCGTACCGGTGGCCGAACGGTTCGAGCGGTTGGAAGAGACGCTGCGCATCTGCCTGCAGATGTGGAGCGCCGACGACGGCCCGTTCAACGGCAAGCACTACCAGCTCGCCGAAACCATCAACTCGCCGCAGCCGTTGAGCCGCCCGCACCCGCCCATCATGATCGGCGGCGGGGGCGAGAAGAAGACCCTGCTGCTGGTGGCCCGGTACGCCGACGCCTGCAACCTGTTCGGCCGCGCCGGCATCGACGACGTCGCGCGCAAGCTGGATGTGCTGCGCGGGCACTGCGCCGCCGAGGGCCGCGACTACGACACCATCGAGAAGACGGTGGTCGCCGCCCAGGCGCCGCTGGACGACACCGACGCGTTCCTCGCCGAGGTGTCGGCGTACGCGGCGCTCGGCGTGAGCGAGGTGCAGGTGACGCCGGATCGGCACCCGGTCGAGTTCGCCCAGCGGCTCGGCGACGAGGTGCTGCCCCGGTTGGCCGACATCGGCTGACTCCGCCGTGACGGGTGCGGGTGCCACGGTGAACAACTCGCCAATTCCTGGTGGATCAACGGTGCGCCCGCACCGTCTCGGGCTCCATTAACGACATTCCCCGGTGGGGATGAGCCGGATCACAGAATGTGGCGCGCTTCGGACGCCGGAAATTGTTCGACGTCGTGCCAGGTAGCCTCTTCGGGTGTCGCAGATGGTGCCGCCTCTAGTTACCGATCGGTATGACGTCGCCGAGGTCATCGGCCAGGGCGGAATGGGTCGAGTGTGGAAAGCCCGCGACCGAATGCTGCACCGGGACGTCGCCATCAAGGAAATCGTTCCACCGCCCGGCCTGACCGATGAGGCCCGACAGGAATTGCGGGTCCGGTCACTTCGGGAGGCGCGGGCAATCGCGCAGCTCGACCACGCCAACGTCGTGCGGGTCTTCGATGTGCTGTTGAGCGCCGACGGTGACCCGCGGATCGTGATGGAGTACGTGCCGTCCCGGTCGCTGCACGACACCATCACCACCGACGGCCCCGTCCCGCCGGTGCGGGCGGCCGAGATCGGGCTGGCCGTGCTCGGCGCGCTGCGCGCCGCCCACCGCGCCGGGATCATGCACCGCGACGTCAAACCGGCGAACATCCTCATCGGGGTGGACGGTCGTATCGTGCTCACCGACTTCGGCCTGGCTACCGCCGTCGAGGACGTGAACCTGACCCTCAGCGGTGTGGTGCTCGGCTCGCCCGCGTACGTCTCGCCCGAGCGGGCGATGCGGGGCACAGTCGGTCCGGAGGGGGACTTCTGGTCGCTCGGCGCGACCCTCTACGCCGCCGTCGAGGGTCAGTCGCCGTACGCCCGACCGTCGAGTTTGATGAGTCTCACCGCGTTGGTCACCGAGCCACCACCCGCGCCGCGACACGCCGGACCGCTCGCGCCGGTGCTGGCCGGCCTGCTGCGCAAGGACCCGGCCGAGCGGATGGACCCCGACACGGCCGGGCAACTGCTCCGGGCGGTGCTGGCGGGCACCCCACACCCGCCGATCGCGGTGACCTGGCGCTCGGCGCCCGCCGCACCTTCACCGGCCGCGATCAGGTCCGGCTCGGTCGACGTGCCGGACGTACCCCGATCGTCGGCCGCTGCGGCGGACGGTGACCGTCCGGGACGGGCCGGTCGTCGGCGGGCCTGGCTTCTCGGTGGCCTCGCGGCAGTGGTCGCGCTCGGCGTGGCGGTCGGGGTTCCGCTGGCCACCCAGCGGGCGGCGCGGCCGACCGGCGGTGGGGCGGAGCTGGTGGACGCCGCAGTGCCGGGTGCGCCGTCGACGACCGGCGGCGCGCCGAGCACCGCTGCGCCGAGCACCGCCGCGCCCCGGCCGATCTCCTGGTCGGTCTACCGGGACGGCAGCGGCTTCTCGATGCCGGCGCCGCGCGACTGGCGGATCGTCCGTCGCGGGCAGCGGGTCGAACTCCACGAGCCGGACGGCGAACGGATGCTGGTCGTCAGCCGGACCGACTCGCCGACCAGCGATCCGCTGACCGAACTGGGCGGCCCGGCCGTCAATGAGCGGTACCGCGACTTCCGCCGGGTCGAGCTGGTCGCCGTCAACTACCAGCTCAAGGCGGCCGACCTGGAGTGGGTCTACACCAGTGACGCGGGCACTGCGATGCACGCCCGCCAGCGCACCTTCACGACCGGGAAGCGTCAGGGCTACAGCATCGCCTGGCTGGCGCCCGAGTCCGCCTGGGCGGCGGGGGCGGACGTGTTCCGGGAGGTCACCGCGGGCTTCCGGCCGGCGTCGACAGCGGACGGCGTCACCCCGTCCGGCACGCCGGACCGGCGGGTGTCGTCGACGCCGAGCGGCCCGCCGGCGCGGTCGGGCGACCGGCTGGTCGGGGTGGCGAGCAACCGGTGCCTGGACGTTGACGCGCCGGACTCACCCGACCCGGTCCGGGTTCGGATCTTCGACTGCCGGGACGACCGTGCCGCCCAGCAGACCTGGTCGCTCCGCCCGGACGGGAGCGTGCAGTTGGGTGGGCGTTGCCTGGACGTGCTCGGCGCGTCCAGCGACGCCGGGGCGGCGATCCAGCTCACCACCTGCAACACCACCCCGGCGCAGCAGTTCGCCCTGACCGAGGCCCGGCAACTCGTCAACGCGCACAGCGGAATGTGCCTGGGCACTGTCGGCCAGAGCACCGCGAACGGCGCGCTGATCGAGCAACGCAGCTGTGGCGCCGGCACGGGTCAGCTGCAGTGGGCCCGGCGATAGCGCCAGCACGCCGACGAGGGCCGTCCCCGTGGGGAGGACGGCCCTCGTCGGTTGGCCAGGTCAGGCGACCGAGACGGGGAACCGTTCCCACACCCGGTGCGCGGCCATCAACTGCTGCACCGCGGTCAGTGCCTCGGTGCCCGAGCCCGCCGCGACGACACCCGGCGTGCCGGCGACGCCGGCCTGCTCCAGCACCGTGACACCGGCGCCCCAGGCGCCGACCGCCTTCGCGTGTCGCCAGCACTCCTCGACCAGCAGCAGCACCCGCGGGTCCACTGTGGTGGGCTCCGGCCGGCCGGCCTTGGCGTCGCGGGCGGGCAGGGCGTCCGGCGCGGGTGCCGGCGCTCCGGCCAGCAGGACCGCGTCGAACTCGACCGACCGGCCGGTGGCGAAGGTGCGCTGCACCGGCAGGTCACCCACCATGCCGCCGTGCGGGGCGATCAGCAGCGGCACCATGCCGGCGTCGAACACGGCCCGGCGGACCTCGTCGACGCCGTCCAGGTCACCGGCGGGGTCGACGACGATCCCGACGATGCGGCCGTCGGCGGGCCACTCCCGACCGACCTGCGACAGCGCCGGGCTGGGTGTGACGTCGGCGAGCGGCACGCTCGGCTGCGGCGCGGGCAGGCCCAGGCCGGTGGCGACCTGCTCGCACAGCACCGGGTCGATGTTGGCCAGGCTCTGCAGCTGACGTTCCTTGATCGCCTGGTGGTAGCACTTGCCCAGCTCGAAGGTGTACGCCCGGATGATGTGCTCCTTCTCGACCGGCGACATGCTCAGCCAGAACAGGCGGACCTGGCTGTAGTGGTCGTCGAACGAGGCCGGGTTGGCGCGTACCTTCGGCGCCTGCGCCACGGTGACCGGCACGTCGACGAAGGCGTGCTCGGCGTCCCCGGCCGGGAACGGGTTGCCGCCGTCGAGCGAGTTGGGCCGGTACGGCGCGACGCCCGCGTGCACGGCGTGCTGGTGGAAGCCGTCACGCAGCATGTCGTTCACGGCGGCGTGCGGGCGGTTGATGGGGATCTGCGCGAAGTTGGGCCCGCCCAGCCGGGTGAGCTGCGTGTCGAGGTACGAGAAGAGCCGGCCCTGCAACAGCGGGTCGTTCGTGACGTCGATGCCCGGCGGCAGGTGACCGAGGTGGAAGGCGACCTGTTCGGTCTCGGCGAAGAAGTTCGTCGGCGTCCGGTTGAGCACCAACCGGCCGATCGGCTGCACCTCGGCCAGCTCCTCCGGGACGATCTTCGTCGGGTCCAGCAGGTCGATGCCGGCGAAGGTTTCCTCGGGAGTGTCCGGGAAGACCTGGATGCCCAGCTCCCACTCGGGGTACGCGCCGGCCTCGATGGCGTCGTAGAGGTCGCGGCGGTGGAAGTCCGGGTCCATGCCGCCGAGCAGCTGCGCCTCCTCCCAGGTCAGCGAGTGCACACCCAGCTTGGGCTTCCAGTGGAACTTGGCCAGCACCGTCTCCCCGGCCTCGTTGACCAGGCGGAAGGTGTGCACGCCGAAGCCCTCCATCGTCCGGTACGAACGGGGAATGCCTCGGTCGGACATGTTCCAGATGGTGTGGTGCTGCGCCTCGGTGTGCAGCGACACGAAGTCCCAGAAGGTGTCGTGGGCGCTCTGCGCCTGCGGGATCTCCCGGTCCGGGTGCGGCTTGCCGGCGTGGATGATGTCCGGGAACTTGATGGCGTCCTGGATGAAGAAGACCGGCATGTTGTTGCCGACCAGGTCGAAGGTGCCCTCGTCGGTGTAGAACTTCGTGGCGAAGCCGCGGGTGTCGCGGACGGTGTCGGCCGAACCCCGCGAACCGAGCACCGTGGAGAAGCGGACGAAGACCTCGGTCTCGCGCCCCTTCTTGAGGAAGCCGGCCCGGGTGACCGCCTCGGCGGTGCCGTAGGCGGTGAAGACACCGTGCGCGCCCGCGCCCCGGGCGTGCACCACGCGCTCCGGGATGCGTTCGTGGTCGAAGTGCGTGATCTTCTCGCGTAGGTGGTGGTCCTGCAGGAGCACCGGGCCGCGCGGGCCGGCCTTGAGCGAGTGGTCGGTGTCGCGCAGCCGCGCCCCGTTGGCGGTCGTGAGGTAGGCGCCCTGCTGACCCTTCGCAGTGCTCGGCACGCCGGTCTCGGCGCCGGTCGGCGTACGCGTCTGCGGCGTACCCTGTTCCGGCTTCGGCGGCAGCGGGTCGTGCGGCGTCGTCGGTTCCTCGACGGGTGGTGGCGCGCTCCCCGGCGCACCGGGGACGTCCGGGGTGAGGGCGTCGGCGATCTTTCCTGAAGCGGTCTTCACGGCGTTCTTGACCGCCTCGGCGGGCTTGCTGGAATCCACTGAACGAACCCTCTCGATGGCGCGTGTACGGGCAGGCGCCTGCCCTGCTACCCCTGGTCAGAGGGTCGAAACACATCTGGTCGCGGCATCCTCCACGGGGACTGGTGATTTCGCCGATGCCGGGACCGGCGGAGCGGCTGAAACTGACACACGTCGATATCCCTCGACTCTAGGGAGTGCCCGACGTGTCCTCACCAACCACCACCCGTCCCCGTTCCGTCGTAGCCCGGTTCGCGCTGGCCGCCGTCCTGGCCGCCGGCGGCGTCGTGGCCGGCTCGGCCGGCGCCGCCCAGGCCGCGAGCCCGTACGAGCGGGGCCCGGCCCCGACCACCGCGATCCTGGAGGCCAGTCGCGGCCCGTTCGCCACGGCCTCGCAGAGCGTGTCCTCGCTGAGCGTCACCGGCTTCGGCGGTGGCGTCATCTACTACCCGACCAGCACCAGCGAGGGCACCTTCGGCGCCATCGCCATCTCGCCCGGCTACACCGCCAGCTGGTCGAGCATCAGCTGGCTCGGACCGCGCATCGCCTCGCACGGCTTCGTGGTGATCGGCATCGAGACCAACACCCGGCTGGACCAGCCGGACAGCCGGGGCCGGCAGCTGCTCGCCGCGCTGGACTACCTCACCGAGCGCAGTTCGGTGCGGACCCGGATCGACAGCAGCCGACTCGCGGTGGCCGGCCACTCCATGGGTGGCGGGGGCAGCCTGGAGGCGGCCTCGTCGCGGCCCTCGTTGCAGGCCGCGGTGCCACTGGCGCCGTGGAACCTGGACAAGAGCTGGTCCGAGCTGCGGGTGCCGACCTTGATCATCGGTGGGGAGAGCGACAGCGTCGCGCCGGTGGCGACGCACTCCGTGCCCTTCTACAACAGCATCCCGGCCTCCGCCGAGAAGGCGTACCTCGAGCTGAACGGGGCGAGCCACTTCTTCCCGCAGACCACCAACACGCCGACCGCCCGGCAGATGGTGGCCTGGTTGAAGCGGTTCGTCGACGACGACACCCGCTACGAGCAGTTCCTCTGCCCCGGCCCGAGCGGTTCGGCCATCCAGGAGTACCGCAACACCTGTCCGAGCGCCTGACGGCGGTCACCGGGGCGGTCGCCGTTGGCGGCCGCCCCGTCCGCCTGCGTGCGGGGAGCATCGAAGGTCTTGACGCCATACCCGAGAAACGTACACTGCGAGTGTAAATAAACACCCGCCACGACAGAGGGATGGGTGATGGAGCGCGGCCTCGAACTGCACCACATCGGCGTCCGTTTCGGCGGCCTCACCGCCCTCGACGACGTGTCCCTGCGGGTGCCACCCAACCGGGTGGTGGGCGTGATCGGGCCCAACGGCGCCGGCAAGACCACGCTCTTCAACGTGATCTGTGGTTTCGTCGCGCCGGAGACGGGTTCGCTCACCCTCGACGGCCGGCCGCTGCGACCACGACCGCACCGGCTGACCCGGCTCGGCATCGCCCGGACCCTGCAGGGCACCGGGCTCTTCGCCGGGCTCAGCGTGGTGGAGAACGTGATGACCGGCGCGTCGCACACCGCCCGTGCCGGCTTCGTCCCGGCGCTGCTCGGGCTGCCGGCCAGCGACCGCGACGAGCGCCGACTCCGCGGCGACGCCCTGGCCATCCTCGACGAGCTGGGCATCGCCGGGCACGCCGAGGCCGCGCCGGGCACCCTGCCCTTCGCCGTACGTCAGCGGGTCGCGCTGGCCCGCGCGCTCGCCGCCCGGCCCCGGCTGCTGCTGCTCGACGAGCCGGCCGGTGGCCTCGGCGCCGACGACATCGCCGAGCTGGCGGAGCTGGTCCGGCAACTGCCCCGGCGGGACACCGACCCCTGTGCGGTGCTCCTGGTCGAGCACCACATGGACCTGGTGATGGCCGTCTGCGACGAGATCGTGGTGCTCGACTTCGGCCGGGTCATCGCCGCCGGCACCCCGGACGAGGTCCGCGACGACCCCGCGGTCACCGACGCGTACCTCGGTGCCACGGTCGAGGAAGAGGTCTCCCCATGACCGGGACCGACCTGCTCGTCGTGCGGGGGCTGGCCGCCGGTTACGGGGCCGCGCCCGTGCTGCGGGCCATCGACCTCACCGTCCCGGCCGGCACGATCGCCGCTGTGGTCGGCGCCAACGGCGCCGGCAAGACCACCCTGCTGCGCGCTCTCTCCGGCATGATCCGCCCGACCGCCGGCCAGGTTCTGCTGGGCGGGGAGGACCTTCGGGGTACGCCCGTGGAGCAGCTCGTTCGACGCGGGATGGCGCACGTCCCGGAGGGCCGGGGGGTGATCAGCGAGCTGACGGTTGACGAGAACCTGCGGCTCGGCGGGTTGTGGCGGCGCGACCGGGCCGACGCGGGACGGGCCCTCGACGAGGTCTACCAACTCTTCGAGCCACTGGCCCGACGCCGCCGGCACCTGGGTCACCAGCTCTCCGGGGGTGAGCGGCAGATGCTCGCGCTCGGTCGAGCCCTGGTCGGTCGGCCCCGTCTGTTGCTGCTGGACGAGCCGTCGCTCGGCCTGGCGCCACGGGTGGTCGCGCGGACCATGGCCCTGCTCCGCCAGCTGCGCGACCGCACCGGCCTGACCGTCCTGCTCGTCGAGCAGAACGTGCGTAGCGCGCTCGCCGTCGCCGACCAGGGCGTCGTGATGTCCCTCGGTCGGGTGGTGATCGCCGCCCCGGCGGCGCAACTGCGCGACGACGTCGACCTGCGCCACGCGTACCTCGGTTTCTGACCACCACCTCGTCCCCCGGAGGGAGAACTGTTGGACCGCTTCGTCTTCCTCACCGTCGACGGCCTGTCCCGGGGCGCGGTGTACGCCGCGTTCGCGTTGGCCCTGGTGCTCATCTGGCGGGCGGCGCGGGTCGTCAACTTCGCCCAGGGGGCGATGGCCGTCGCCGCCGCGTACGTCGCCTACACCGTCAGCACCGCGACCGGCTCGTACTGGCTGGGTTTCGTGGTCGCGATCGTCGCCGGCCTGCTGCTCGGCGCGCTGGTGGACCGGGTGGTGATGCGGCACGTCGATCACGCCTCACCGCTGAATCCGGTGATCGTCGCGCTCGGGCTGGTGCTGCTGATCCAGGCCGTGCTGGGCATGGTGTACGGCAGCGAGTTCCGTCCCGCGCAGGCCCCGTTCAGCCGGTCTGCCCTGACCGTGGGTGGGGTCGCCGTGCTGTCCCCGTACGACCTGTTCGTCTTCGCCACGATCGGGGTGGTGGTCAGCGGTCTGGCGTGGCTGTTCGCGCGTACCCCGGTGGGGTTGCGGATGCGCGCGGCGGCCTTCGCCCCCGAGGTGTCCCGGCTGCTCGGGGTCAATGTCGGTGGGATGCTGACTCTCGGCTGGGCGCTCGCCTCCGGGGTGGGCGCGCTGGCCGCCATGCTGGTCCTCCCGACCGAGTTGGGTCTGCACCCGCACGCGATGGACCTGGTGTTCGTCTCGGCGTTCACCGCGGCGGTGGTCGGTGGGCTGGACAGTCCACCGGGGGCGGTGGTCGGCGGCCTGGTGGTGGGACTGGTGCTCTCCTACGTCAGTGGCTACGCCGGTAGCGACCTGACGCCGCTCGCGGTGCTGGTCCTGTTGCTGGCGGTGCTGCTGGTCCGGCCCGGTGGGCTGTTCGCCCCGGTCGCGGCGAGGCGGGTGTGAGCGCCACGAGGGCGGCGGTGCCGCCGGCACGGCAGGTCGACGACCCGGGTGCTCGACCGGTCGACCGGCGACGCGGCTCCACAGTGCTGCGCCACCTCGCGGTGGTGCTGGTCGCCGGGTTGGTGCTGGTGGCAGTCAGCTACTCCGTGGAACCGTTCCGCAACTTCCAGCTCGCCACGGTGGCCGCCTACTTCTGCGCGACCGCCGGGCTGACCGTCCTCACCGGACTCAACGGTCAACTGTCGCTCGGGCACGGCGCGTTGATGGCCACCGGCGCGTACACCGTGGCGTTGTGCCAGACCGCGTTCGCCGACCGGGGGATGACCGGCGGCTGGCTGTTGCCGGTCTCGCTGGCCGCCGCGGTCGTCAGCACGGTGGCGGTCGGCGCGGTGGTCGGGGTGGCCGCGGCCCGGCTGCGCGGCCCCTACCTGGCCGGGGTCACTCTCGCCGTGGCCGTGGTGGTGCCGGCGCTGGCCGTCACCTTCGACGGCGTGTTCAACGGTGAGCAGGGGTTGTCGGTGCCGGTGGAGCCGCCGCCGTTGTCGCTCGGCGCGTACTTCCCGTACGAGCGGTGGCAGCTCTGGGTCACCGGCGCGGCCACCCTGCTGGCGTTGCTGCTGCTGGCGAACCTGATCCGCAGCCGGTACGGGCGGACCTTCCGGGCGGTCCGCGACGACGAGGTGGCGGCCCGCCTCGCCGGTATCCACGTGGCCCGCACCCAGGTCCTCGCGTTCGTGGTCAGCGCCGCCACCGCCGGGCTCGGCGGCGCGCTGCTGGCGGTGCTCGCGCAGAGCGTCTCACCCGGCGCGTTCTCGCTGACCCTGTCGCTGTTCCTGCTGATGGCGGTGGTGATCGGTGGCCTGGGTCGACTGAGCGGCGCGCTGTGGGGGGCGGTCCTGCTGGTCGCCCTGCCCGATCTCACCCACTCGCTGACCGAGCTGCTGACGCTCTCGCCCGCGGTGGCGCAGCGGCTGGAGGGCAACCTCCCGCTGGCGATCTTCGGACTCACCCTGATCGTCGTCATGATCGCCGCCCCGGGCGGTGTACAGGGTCTGCTGTCGCGTCTCGGCCGGGCTCTGCTGGCCAGGCGGCCGATCCGGCGTTCCTGAGCTGTCCTCGGTCCGGCCCCGGCCGGGCGCCCCACCACCACACCGTTCCCCAGACAACCGGACCGAGAAAGGTCGGTGTTTCCCATGCACCGTAAAGCGCATCGCGGCCTCGCGATCGCCAGCACCCTTGCCCTGCTCATCGCCGTGGCCGGCTGTGGCGGTGACGACGGCCCCGGCTCCGGCGGGGCGTCGGTGCCGGGCGTCACCGACGCCGAGATCACCGTCGGCACCCACATGCCGCTGACCGGGCCGGCCTCGGCCGGCTACTCGAAGATCGCCCCGGCGACGAAGGCGTACTTCGACTACGTCAACGCCAACGGCGGCGTGCACGGCCGCAAGATCACCTACAAGATCATGGACGACGGCTACAACCCGGCGAACACCCAGCAGGTGGTGCGTCAGCTCGTCCTGCAGGACAAGGTCTTCGCCATCCTCAATGGTCTGGGCACGCCGACGCACACCGGGGTGCTGGACTTCCTCAAGAGCAACCGGGTGCCGGATCTCTTCGTCGCCTCGGGCAGCCGCAGCTGGGACCAGCCGGACAAGTATCCGGGCACGTTCGGGTTCAACCCGGACTACACCGTCGAGGGCAAGATCCTCGCCAACTACGCGAAGCGGGACCTGGCCGGTCAGAAGGTCTGCTTCCTCGGGCAGGACGACGACTTCGGCCGGGACAGCCTGGCGGGCGTGGAGCAGGTGCTCGGCGCCGGGGCCGTGGCGGTCAAGCAGACGTACGTCACCAGCAACACCAACGTGGCGCCGCAGATCGGCGCGTTCAAGGCGGCCGGTTGCCAGGTCGTCGTGCTCGCCACCGTGCCCGGCTTCACCGCGCTCTCCATCGGCACCGCCGCGCGGCTGGGCTTCAAGCCGCAGTGGCTGGTCTCCAACGTCGGCGCCGACCACCCGACCCTGGCCAAGCAGCTCGGCGCCGCCGCGCCGCTGCTGGAGGGCATGGTGGGCACCAACTACCTGCCGATGCAGAACGACACCGCGAACCCGTGGATCCAGCTCTTCACGAAGATCAACAAGGAGCACAACGGGGACGCGCCATTCGACGGCAACACCGTCTACGGCATGTCGGTCGGGTACCTCTTCGTGCAGGTGCTGATCGCCGCCGGCAAGGACCTCACCCGGGAGAAGGTGCTCGACGCCGTGCAGAAGGGCGGCTTCCAGGGCCCCGGGCTGGTGCCGCTGCGCTTCTCCGAGAAGGACCACTCCGGGTACGGCGGCCAGCGGCTGAGCCGGGTGACCGGGGGAGTGCAGAGCTACTTCGGGCCGGCGTACGAGACGGACGAGGCCGACGGGGCGGTCAACGAGTACACCGCCGCTCCGGCCGTGCCGCCGGCGAACGGGGTGCCGACCGGCTCCTGAGTCGGTGTGTCCCGACGTCCGACCGGGCTGGTTCGCGTGACCACGCCCGGTCGGACGGCTGCGCGCGGGTTGTTGACGCGGTCCGCCGGCGCGACCGTTCGAAGCGTTGACCGATACCGATCGACGCTCCTACTATCTGCACCGTGAATGCATTTTCGGATCGCCTCGCGGACCGGGTCGCCACCGTCACCGGTGCCGGTCGGCGGATCGGTCCGGCCCTCGCCCCGCGCCTCGTCGCCGACCGCGCGCGGGTGGGTCGGTGCGACGGCGGCGTCTCGCTGACCGGCCGGGCCGGATGACGGCGTCGGTGGCGCGTCCGGGAACGCTGATCAACCCCTGTCTAGACTCGGCGGTGCGTCGGGGGACGCCATGGCGGTGAGAGGGCGGGGGCGGATGGACGGGGTCGATGTGGCGGGCCGGGTCGACGGGCGCACCGCCCGCGCCGAACGCACCCGCGCGGCCATCGTCGAGGCGCACCTCGCGCTCATCTCCGAGGGTGACCTCCGCCCGACCGGCGAGCGCATCGCCGAGCGGGCCGGGATCTCGCTGCGCACCCTCTGGACCAACTTCAAGGACATGGAGACGCTCTTCGAGGCCAGCGGCGCGGAGGTGCTCCGCCAGCAGGACGCCGCCCACCGGCCGATCTCACCCGGGCTGCCACTGGCGAAGCGGGTCGACGCGTACTGCCGCCAGCGGGCCCGGCTGCTCCAGCTCATCGCGCCGTCGGCGCGCGCCGCCCAGATGCGTGAGCCCGTCTCCGAGCAGCTGCACCGCAACCGTCTCAAGCACATCGAGCGGGTCCGCGACGAGGTCGAGGAGTTGTTCGCCGTCGAGCTGGCCGAGGCCGGGGCGGGGCGGGAACAGTTGGTGCACGCCCTGGTGGTGGCGAGCACCTGGCAGGCCTGGTCGATGCTGCGCTACGGGCTCGGTCTGGGCGTGGACCAGGCTCGCGCGGTGATGTCCCGGACCGTGGGCGCCCTGCTGGCCGAGGTCACGCCCGACTGATTCCGGCCCGGCCCGATATCGGCCCCTTTCCATTCGGTTTCCGATGGGTAACACTGGCAGGCATGGTTACTGCATCAAGAGTGCAACTAACCGTGCTGCGTGGCCGGGACGACGAGTGCCGGGCTGTCCGGAGCCTGCTCGACGGCATGACCAACGCCGGCGGTGCCCTGTTGTTGCGCGGAGAGCCCGGATCGGGCCGGACCGCGCTGATCGGCTACGCCCACCGGCACGCCGAGGACCGCACCGTGCTCGTCGGCAGTGGGCTCGCCGAGGAGGCCACCCTGCCGTACGCCGGCCTGCAACGGCTGGTCGACCCGGTGCTGCACCATGCCGCCGACCTGCCCGACGAGCAGCGCCAACTGTTGCGGCGCGCGCTGGCCGGGGAGAGCTGCCCGGCCGACCGGCAACTGACGCTGTCGATGGCGGTGCTCGGGCTGCTCGCCGCCGCCGCCCACACGCGGCCGCTGCTCGTCACCATGGACGACGTCGACCGGGGTGACCCGCAGACCGCGCAGGTGCTCGCGTTCGTCGCCCGCCGACTGCGGCACCTGCCCCTCGCTGTCCTGCTCACCGCCGACGTCACCGCCAACCTCGACGGGATACCGGCGCACCGGCTGCGGGCGCTGACCGAGCACGAGAGCATGGCCGTCCTCACCGACCGGCTTCGGCGGCTCGCCGACCGCGCGGGCGTCGACCGGCTCCCCGAACGGCCCGCCGCGTCGGCACTGGCCGCGTTGGCGACGACCGGCGGCGGAAACCCGCAGGCCCTGGTGGACCTCGCCGAGGTGCTCAGCGCGGGGCAGTGGCGGGGGGAGGAGCCGCTGCCCGGCGCGCCACCGGCGGATGGAGCGCTCGGTCGGGCGTACCGGGCCCGGCTGGACCTGCTGCCACCGGAGACCCGACGGGTGCTGCTGCTCGCCGCGCTCGACGAGGACGGCGCGCCGGGCACCCTGATCCGGGCCGCGGCGGCCGCCGGCGCCGAGGTCGAGGCGCTCGCCCCGGCGGAGGTCGCCGGCCTGATCCGCGTCGAGCCACGCGGTGTCACCTTTCCGCAGCCGCTGGTGCGCATGATGATCGCGGCCAGCGCGCCGCTCGCGGAGCGCCGCGCCGCGCACCGGCTGCTCGCCGAGGTGCTGGTCGCGCCGGAGCAGCGGCTCCGCCGGGCGATGCACCTCGCCGCCGCGACGGCGGGCGCCGATCCGGCCCTCGCCGCCGAGCTGGAACAGGCCGCGGTCGGCGGATCCGACGGTTGGGCCACCGCGTCGGTGGCGCTGCGGTGGGCCGCCGAGTTGAGCGATCAGCCACAGTTGACCGCCGCCCGGCTCGTGACCGCGGCCCGCTACGCCTGGGCCGGAGGGCAGCCCGACGCGGCCCGGCTGCTGCTCGACCGCCTCCGCGCGGTCTGCGCCGACCCGGTCGTCCGCGCCCGCGCCGACCTGCTCCGCGGTGAGCTGGAGCTGCGCTGCGGCACCGCGTCGGGCGCGTCGGTCACGCTGCTGGCCGCCGCGGCGTCCGTGGACGGCACCGACCGTGCCCTGGCCCTGACCGGGCTGGTGCGGGCCGGCGAGGCGGTCTGCTTCGCCGGCGACCAGTACCGCTACGCCGAGGTCGGCCGCCGGGCGCTGGCGTTGCGACGCCCGGACGACCCGCCGGCCCTCGAGGTGATGGGCTGTCTGGTCGCCGGGGTGGCGGCCACCCTGCGGGGCGACCACGAGCGGGCCGGACCCGCGCTGCGCCGCGCCGTGGTGCTGGGCGGCCGGCTGACCGGTTGGGCGCTGACCCCCACCGCGCTCAGCTGCGCCGCGGCGGCCGGGCTGCTGGTGGCAGTGGACGGCGCGGCCCACCGGCTCGCCGGGCGCGCTGTCGAACTGGCCCGGGAACGGGGCGAGCTGTCGATGCTGTCGCGGGCGTTGGAGCTGCGGGCGGTCGCCGAATACTGGCTGGGCCGACACGAGGCGGCGGCGGAGACCTCCCGCGACGGGCTGCGCGTCGCCCGGGCCACCGGCCAGGTCAACTGCGCCAACGTCCATCTGGGCATGCTGGCCGTACTGGCCGCGATCCGGGCCGACCGGGCCACCAGCCTGCGGCGGATCCGCGAGATCGGCGAGTCACCGACGCCGGGCAGCCGTCCGCACGCGCTGGCCGCGTGGGCCCTGGCGGTGCTCGACCTGGTCGACGGCCGGCACGCCGAAGCGGCGGACCGGCTGGCGTCGCTGGCCCGGCTCGGCACCGGTCGAGGTCAGGTCCTCGTGCAGGTGATGGCCACCCCGTACCTGGTGGAGGCGGCGGCGCACCTGCCGCACCGGCCGGCCGCGACAGCCGCGCTCGCCGCGTTCGACAGGTGGGCCAGCAGCACCGCGAGCCCGCTGCGCCGGGCCCTGTCCGCGCGGTGTCACGCGCTGCTCGCTCCCCGGGGTGGCGCCGAGGCGGAACGGCACTTCCAGGCGGCGTTGCGGCTGCACCCGACAGAGGCAGGCACGGTCGAGCGGGCCCGCACCGAACTGCTCTTCGGTCAGGAGTTGCGCCGCAGCCGACGCCCCCGCGACGCGCGGACGCACCTGCACCAGGCCCGCGAGATGTTCAGCCTGCTCGGCGTGGAGTGCTGGGCCGAGCAGGCCACCACGGAGCTGCGGGCGGCCGGGGAGTCGATCGGCCCGCCGGACCTGCCCGCGGCGCGGTTGCTGACCGGCCAGCAACTGCGGATCGCCGAGCTGGTCGCCGAGGGCGCCACCAACCGGGAGATCGCCGCGCGGATGTTCCTCTCCACCCGTACGGTCGACCACCACCTGCGCAACGTGTTCCATCGGCTCGGCATCCGTTCTCGTACCGAGCTGGCCCGCGCCTTCACCGCCGAACGGCACGTCGGTCTGGCCCCCGAGCGGTGACCCCTCCGCTCTGGACGCGTTAAACTATCACCGCTAGTTTGAGCGTCATGGACCTCACCCTCTCCGCCGAGCAGGCGGCGGTCCGCCAGTTGGCCGCCGCGTTCGCCGACCGCGAGCTGCTGCCGCACGCGGCCGCCTGGGATCGCCGCGAATCGGTCGACCCCGCCATCGTCGGCATGCTCGGTGACCTGGGCTTCCTGGGGCTCACCATCGCCGAGACCGACGGCGGGTCCGGCGGCGACCACCTCGCGTACTGCCTGGTGCTGGAAGAACTGGGCCGGGGCGACTCCGCGGTGCGCGGCATCGTCTCGGTCTCCCTCGGCCTGGTCGCGAAGTCGATCGCCGCCAACGGCAGCGCGGAACAGCGGGCCGAGTGGCTGCCGAAACTCTGCGCCGGCACCGCGCTCGGCTGCTTCGCGCTGACCGAGCCGGACAGCGGCTCCGACGCGGCCGCACTGCGCACCCGTGCGGTCCGCGACGGCACCGACTGGCTGATCTCCGGAACGAAGACGTTCATCACCAACGGCACCACCGCCGACGTGGCGCTGGTCTTCGCCCGCACCGGCGGCCCCGGGCACCAGGGGATCAGCGCGTTCCTGGTGCCCACCGACAGTCCGGGGCTGACCCGACGGGAGATCCACGGCAAACTCGGCCTGCGCGGCCAGGCCACCGGCGAGCTGGGCTTCGACGAGGTACGCGTGCCCGACAACGCACTCCTCGGTGCCGAGGGCGGCGGATTCCGGCTGGCCCTGGCCACCCTCGCCAAGGGACGGATGTCGGTGGCCGCCGGGTGTGTCGGCATCGCCCAGGGCTGCCTCGACGCGGCGGTCGGTTACGCCGGGCAGCGGACCCAGTTCGGCAAGCCGATCGCCGGACACCAGCTCGTCCAACAACTGCTCGCCGCCATCGCTGTGGACACCGCCGCCGCCCGGCTGCTGGTCTGGCAGGTGGCCGACCTGATCGACCGCGACCAGCCGTTCGCCACCGAGGCGTCGGTGGCCAAGCTCTTCGCCAGCGAGGCCGCCGTCCGCGCGGCCAACAACGCGGTCCAGGTGTTCGGTGGGTACGGCTACATCGACGAGTACCCGGTCGGCAAGTACCTGCGCGACGCCCGGGTCGCCACCCTCTACGAGGGCACCAGTCAGATCCAGCAACTCCTCATCGGACGCGCGCTCACCGGCGTCAACGCCTTCTAGCACCTGTAGGGAGACCTGGCATGAGAGTCTTCACCTCGTTCGAGGAGTTGGCCGCCGCGAGCGGCGAGAGCCTCGGACCCGGTCCGTGGCAGCGCGTCGAGCAGAGCCGCGTCGACCTGTTCGCCGACGCCACCGACGACCACCAGTGGATCCATGTCGACCCGGTCCGAGCCGCAGCGGGGCCGTTCGGCGCGACGATCGCGCACGGGTACCTCACCCTGTCGCTGCTGCCGGCCCTGGCGGGCGGGCTCTACCGGGTCGAGGGGGTGGCGATGGGGGTCAACTACGGGCTGAACCGGGTGCGTTTCCCCGCGCCGCTGCGGGTCGGCGCCGCCGTACGCGCCACCGCCACCATCGCCGACGTGTCGCCGGTGACCGGCGGCGTCCAGTTGGTCGTGACGGTCGTGGTGGAGAGCGACAGCGGCGGCAAGCCCGTCTGCGTGGCCGAGGCCGTGAGCCGGCTCTACCGCGCCGTGGAGCAGTGACCCCAGCTCGTTCGTGGTCTGGTCGGTGCGCGGCGACCTCCGGTAGCGTTGCGGGAGAACTTCCGGAACTTGCGGTGCCCTGCGGCTGGTGAATCCATCCGACTGTCCCGACAGGGCGCCGCCGTCGCCTCTCGATTGCACCCGGCCTGGGCAGCTACGTCCTGCTCCAGCACCCGGGCCGAATCAATTCTCGCAATCCTTCCGGAAATTCTTGCCCGTCGATCGGTGGCGCTGACATACTCCACATCCACCGAGGTCGATGACCAACGGTGTGTGCCACTTCCCGGGCGCACTCCCGCGCGTGGTCGTGACCCGGCACCCCACCACCGCAGGGGCGGTGCGCGTCACCTGCGCTGCCCCGGGTTCCACGGAAGGAAAAGACATGATCGAACGGTGCCAAGAGGACGCCCGCCCACGGTTCGGCCCCCGAGCGCGTACGGCGGTCGTCCTCGCCGCCGCCGCCCTGCTCGCCGCAACCAGCGCCGCGTTCCTGCCGGGCACGGCGAGCGCCGGTACGACGCTCGGCGCGTCCGCCGCGGAGAAGGGGCGGTACTTCGGTACGGCGGTGGCGGCGAACAAGTTGTCTGATAGTGCGTACACGACGATTTTGAACCGTGAGTTCAATTCGGTGACGCCTGAGAATGAGATGAAGATCGACGCGACGGAGCCGCAGCAGGGTCGGTTCAGTTACGGGGCTGCTGATCAGATTGTCAGTCATGCGCGTAGTCGGGGTATGAGCGTGCGGGGTCACACCCTGGCGTGGCATTCGCAGCAGCCGGGTTGGATGCAGAGCATGAGTGGTAGTGCGTTGCGGCAGGCGATGCTGAATCATGTGACGCAGGTGGCCACGCATTTCCGGGGTCAGGTGGTGGCGTGGGATGTGGTGAACGAGGCGTTCGCTGATGGTAGTTCGGGTGCGCGTCGTGACTCGAATTTGCAGCGGACGGGTAATGATTGGATCGAGGCGGCGTTCCGGGCGGCGGACGCTGCGGATCCGAACGCGAAGTTGTGTTACAACGACTACAACACCGACAACTGGACGCACGCGAAGACGCAGGCTGTGTACAACATGGTGCGGGACTTCAAGTCGCGTGGTGTGCCGATCGACTGTGTCGGCTTCCAGTCGCACTTCAACAACGACTCGCCGTACAACAGCAACTACCGCACCACGTTGTCCAGCTTCGCGGCTCTCGGTGTCGACGTGCAGGTGACCGAGTTGGACATCCAGGGCGCTCCGGCGAACACCTACCGCGCTGTGGTGGAGGACTGCCTGGCCGTGGCCCGGTGCAACGGCGTCACGGTGTGGGGCATCCGGGACAGCGACTCGTGGCGGGCGTCGCAGACCCCGTTGCTGTTCAACAACAGTGGTCAGAAGAAGGCAGCGTACGACGCCGTCCTCGCCGCGTTGAACAACGGCACCACGCCGACCGACCCGCCGACCACCCCGCCCACGACTCCGCCGACCAACCCGCCCGGCGGCAGCTGCACCGCGACTCTGCAGGACGGCACCCGCTGGGGCGACCGGTTCAACAGCACGGTCACCGTCAGCGGCGCGAGCAACTGGACCGTCGTGGTCGCCGTCACCTCACCCCAGAAGATCTCCAGCACCTGGAACGGCAGCCCGACCTGGGACAGCAGCGGGAACGTCATGACCATGCGGTCGAACGGCAGCGGCAACTCCTTCGGCTTCACCACCATGGCCAACGGCAACTGGAACCGCCCGGTGGTCCAGTCCTGCACCGCCTCCTGACCAACGGCGCACCGTGATGGGGCGGCGACGGAATCCGTCGCCGCCCCATCAGCCGGTCTGACAGTGTCGACGAATCCCGAGTTGTCGATCATGTGCGTATCTGGATAAGGCCCCCCGTCTATTCAGGACCGTGTGACGCCCCCCGATCCCAGGACGGTCACCAGTGTTGTCGGTAACAACGCCGATGCCGTTTCTGGCGCGCGTCACACCGCCCTCCCCGTTTCCCTCCGTGCCGCCGATCGCGTCGCCTGTCGAAGCCGCCCGTACACCTCGTCGTACGATGCCTGCTATCTGACAGTCGCCGATCGGCGATCACGAAACTAGATATAGTCCCCCATGGATTGTTTGCCAATGGTGTCGCGAGGCTGACAAACAACTCTTCGACGGGGGACAACGTGGGCAGACCTGAGCGGCCGCTCGACCCGGAGGCGGGTGAGCTGGAGCGATTCGCGCTCGACCTGCGGAAACTGCGGGCGAAGGCGGGGACGCCGACGTACCGCCAACTGGCCAGGCGCGCGCACTTCTCGGTGACCACCCTGGCGAAGGCGGCCAGCGGCGAGACCGTGCCGAGCCTCCAGGTGACACTCGCGTACGTGGCCGCGTGTGACGGCGATCTGGCCGAGTGGACCGAGCGGTGGCACAGTTTGATCGCCAGCGTGGCGTCCGCCGGCACGACGGAGGTCAGCCGGGGGCCGTACTGGGGAATGGCGGCCTTTCAGCCGGAGGACTCGGAATGGTTCTTCGGACGCGAGCGCATGGTGGCTCAACTGTGTGAAATGCTCACCCGTCTGCGGTTCGTCGCTGTTTTCGCCCCGTCTGGTGCGGGCAAGTCATCCCTGCTCCGCGCCGGCCTGTTAGCGGCCGTGGCCGAGAATCCCGGCAACGGTCAGCCGGCCTGGGCCACTGTGCTGATGACGCCCGGCGAACACCCAGTCGAGGAACTCGCGACTCAGCTCGTGAATGGCCACGATCTGGCTCGCGACACGGTCCAGAGCGAGCTGACCGACGATCCGGCGAACATCCGCGCGACGATCGGGCGGATTCTCGACTCCCGTCCGTCGGTCGCACGCCTGCTCATCGTGGTGGACCAGTTCGAGGAGCTCTTCACGCTCTGCCGCGACGAGGAGGAGCGATCGGGCTTCATTGCCGCGCTGCTCGCCGCGGCGGACCTTCCCGGGGCGCGTGTGGTGCTGGGGGTGCGGGCCGACTTCTATGGTCGGTGTGCGGCCTACCCGGCGTTGGTGGAAGCTCTGCACGAGCACCAACTGCTGGTCGGGCCGATGGACGACGAGGATCTGCGTCGGACGATCACCGGCCCGGCCGAGCGCGCCGGGTTGCTGGTGGATCCGGCGTTGGTGGAGATGGCCGTGGCCGACGTCGGCGGTCAGACGGGCGCGCTGCCGCTGCTGTCCCACGCACTGCTGGAAACGTCACGCCGGCGGCAGGGCAAGCGCATCACGCTGGCCCACTATCGCGAGTCGGGCGGCGTGAACGGTGCCATCACCCGGACCGCCGAAGGGGTGTACGCGCAGTTCGACGAGGGGCAGCGAGGGCTGGCCCGGGACATCTTCCTGCGGCTGACCGCCCTCGGTGACGGCACCGAGGACACCCGACGTCGGGCTCCCCTCGCCGAGCTGGTGGGTGGCGCCGACCCGTTGGCCGCGGCCGGGGTGCTGGGTCGGTTGACGGCCGCGCGGCTGGTCACCGCGGACGAGAAGGGCGTCATGGTGGCCCACGAGGCGCTGATCCAGGAGTGGCCCCGGCTGCGCCGCTGGCTGACCGAGGATCGGGAGCTGTTGCGGTCGCACCGCAGGCTGACGGAGGCCGCCGCCGAGTGGCATCGGCACCACCGCGTCGACGGGTTCCTGTACCGGGGGGTTCAGTTGGCGCTCTGGGGAGCCCACCGGGTGCTGGACCTCAGCGACCTGGAACGGGACTTTCTGGAGGCCAGCCGGGCCCGGGAGGCCCGGCGTCGCTCGGCCCGACGGCGGCGGACCCGGGTGGCACTGACCGGGCTCGCGGCAACCGTTGTGGTGGTGAGCGTCCTCGCGGCGGTGGCCCTGGTGCAGGCGAACCGGGCGGCCGCAGAACGGGATCTCGCTGTTGCTCGGCAGCTGACGGTCGAGGCCGGTAACCAACTGCAGATCGATCCGCGGCAGGCCCAGCGGCTCGCCAGGCGCGCGCTGACCGTACGCCCGACTCTCGACGCGGAGATGGTGCTCCGCCAGGCGGCCGTCGACGACCGGCTCCAGGCGATCGTGCCGATGAGCAGCAAGAAGGCCCTGGGCGTGGCGTTCAGTCCGGACGGGCAGCGGGTGGCGGCCACCGGGACGGACGGCGAGGTGCGGGTGTGGACCTGGACCGGGCGCGGCGTCTCCGGGCCGGGCCTGGCCCTCCCCGGCGGACCCGACGGGCAGGTCTGGAACCCGGTGTTCAGCCCGGACGGCAAGCGGTTGGTCGCCGCCGGCTCGGACGGTACGGTCCGGATCTGGCAGGTCGACGCGACCGCTGGGCCGATCGTTCTGCGCGGGCACGAGGGCCCGGTGTGGGGCGTGGCGTTCAGCCCCGACGGACGGCTGGTCGCCAGTGCTGGCGAGGACACCACCGTCCGGGTCTGGGATGCCCGCGGCGGCGCTCGACCGGTGGTGCTGCGGGGGCACACCAAGGTCGCTGTGGGTGTGGCGTTCAGCCCCGACGGGCGCCAGTTGGCCAGCAGCGGCCACGACGCGACGGTGCGGCTCTGGGATCTGGCCGGACGATCCGCCGCGACGACGCTGACCGGGCCGCGCACGGCCACCAGGACACTGGTTTTCAGTCGCGACGGTAGCCGCCTGGCCTGCTCCAGCAGCGATGGTACGGCGTGGGTGTGGTCGCTGACCGGGTCGAGCGCTCCGGTGGTGTTGCGGGGGCATGAGGGCACAGTGGAAGGGCTCGCGCTGAGCCCGGACGAACAGTGGATCGCGACCACCAGCGACGACCTGACCGTACGGATCTGGAACGCCGACGGCGCTGGCGACCCGCTGGTGCTGCGCGGTCACACCAACCGGGTCTGGGCGGTGGCGTTCAGCCCGGACGGATCGCGGCTGGTGAGCGCCGCCGACGACGGCACGCTGCGGGTCTGGGATCCGGGCAGCGAACGGGTGATCCTGCGCGGCCACGACAAGGCCACCTGGTCCGCCGTGTTCACCCCGGACGGGCAGCGGGTGGTCAGCGGCGGCGAGGACGGCACGGTGCGGGTCTGGAACCTGGCCGCGCCCGACGAGCCTCGGTTGCTCGGCCGCCACGACGGCGACGTCTACGGCCTCACGGCCAGCCCGGACGGAACGCGGGTGGCAACCGGCGGCAGCGACGGGACGGTGCGGGTGTGGGACCTTGCCGGCAGAGACGATCCGGTGGTGCTGCGCGGGCACGAGAAACAGGCGTGGACCGCCGACTTCAGCCCTGACGGCCGTCGCCTGGCCAGTGTCAGCAATGACCGGAGCCTGCGCATCTGGGACCTGACCGGCCAGCGCGACCCGGTGGTCCATCGGGTCGCGGAGGAGATCCGGTACGCCGCCTTCAGCCCCGACGGCACGAAGGTCGCCACCGCCGGCGCGGAGGGCACCCTGCGGATCTGGGACGCCCTCGGGGCGGCCGATCCGCTGCTCCTTCCCGGTCACGAGGGACTGGTCTGGGCCGTGGCCTTCAGCCCGGACGGAGAACGGGTCGCCAGCGCCGGCTTCGACGGCACGGTGCAGATCCACTCCATCACCACCGGCGTCGCGCCGATGGTGTTGCGCGGCCACGAGGGTCCCGTCTGGCACGTGTCGTTCAGCCCGGACGGGCGGTGGGTGCTCAGCTCCGGAAAGGACGGCACCGCTCGCCTGTGGCGCTCGTCGCAGGCCGCGCAGTCGGTGACCTTCGACGGGTTCGGGGCGTCCGTGGAGACCGTCGACTTCAGTCCGGACGGCGAGCGGCTCGTCTCGACCCACGACGACGGCACCGTACGCGTCTGGCCCTGCCGGGCGTGTGCTCCGGTCCAGCGCCTGCTGGAGCCGTGACCAGCACGTTCACGGTGTCGGTGCGCGAGGTGACGTCCGGTCGACGAGCGGATGCGCGGGGCGGTGCCGGGCTGGGTGCATCAGCGAGCCCAGCCAGCGCAGCTGACGCCGGACGTGCACGGCCTCGCCGCCCTCGTGGCCGTTGAACGGGTAGACGTGCATCTCGCGTTCCGGTGGGACCGGCCTGCCGTTCGCGGCGCCGTAGTGGTTGTAGGCGGCGAAGGCGGTTCGCGGTGGACAGACGGTGTCGCGCCGGCCGACCCCGAAATGCGCCGGCGCCGTCGCTCGACGGGCGAAGCTCACGCCGTCGACATAGGACAGCGTGCGCCAGACCGCCTCCTCGGCCTCCCGGTGCACGGCCAGGTACCGGGCGATCTCGCCGTACGGCGGCAGGTCGGTGAGCGCGACGGTCCGGCGCATGTCGCACAGGAACGGGGCGGTGGTCAGCACCGCGCTGAGGTCGTCGACGAGGCCGGCCACAGCCAGGGCGACGCCGCCACCCTGGCTGTTGCCGACCACGCCGACCCGGTCGCCCTCGACCCCGGGCAGCGCCCGGATCGCCTCGACCGCCCGGACCGCGTCGGTGATCAGGCGGCGGTAGTGGTAGGTCCGGGGATCGAGGATCCCCCAGGTGACCGGCGCGGGCCCGCCGGGCGCACCGTGCGGGTCGGGGGTGTCGCCGGCGCCGTACTGGCCCGCCTGGCCCCGGTTGTCCATCAGCAGATGCGCGTACCCGGCCACCGGCCAGGTCAGCCGTTCGTGGGGCAGGCCGCGACCGCGCCCGTAGCCGGCGTACTCGACCACGGCCGGCAGCGGCTCTCGGACCCCCGCCGGGCGGGTGTACCAGGCGCGTACGGGGTCACCGCCGAAGCCGGCGAACGTGACGTCCCAGGAGTCGAGCAGCCGCAGGTCGGTGGGCTCGGGACGGACGTCGACGAGCACCGGCGCGGCGGTCGCCTCGGCGAGCGTGTCCCGCCAGAACTCGTCGAAATCGTCGGGCTCGGCGACCTCGGGCGCGTAGCGCTGAAGCTCGTCGAGGGTGAAGGCGAAGTGGGGCACGGGTCCTCGCAGGGGCCGGGGTCAGTGCGGGTGTGTGGGGGGCGCGGTGCTCTCCCGGACGACCAGTTCGGTCACCAGGTCGATCCGGCTGGTCGCCGGCTCGTTTCCCCTCGTCAGGTCGAGCAGCATCTGGGTGGCGATGCCGGCCATGTCGCGCAGGGGCTGGTTGATCGTGGTGAGGGCCGGGTCGGTCCAGGCGGAGAGCGGCAGGTTGTCGTACCCGATCACCGACAGGTCCTCGGGCACCCGCAGGCCGCACTGGCGGGCGGCCCGGAGCACCCCCATGGCCTGGATGTCCGACCCGGCGAAGATCGCCGTGGGTCGGTCCGGCCGCTGGAGCAGTTGCAGCCCGTGCGCGTGCCCGGCTCCGGCGGAGAAACTGCCGTAGCGGATCAGCTCGCGGTCGACCACCAGCCCGGCTTCCTCATGGGCCGACTGGAAGCCGGCGGCGCGGGCGCGGCTGCACAGCACCTCGGGCGGGCCCGAGATGACGGCGATCCGGCGGTGCCCGAGATCCAGCAGGTGCCGAGCGGCGAGCAGGCCGCCGTTCCAGTTGTTCGACCCGACGGTGGGCACGGAGGCCGAGGTCGCGCTGTCGGTGTCGACGACGACGAACGGTATGCCCTGCCGACGCAGGTGCTGCTGTTGCGCCTCGGCCAGGTGGGAGAGGACGAACACCACACCCAGCGGGCGGTCGGCGAGCAACGCCTCCAGCCATCGTGCCGGCGGTCGGTGCGCGCCGTCGAGTTGGGCGACGGACAGCCCGATGCCGGCGGCGGAGGTCACCGCCTCGACGCCCCGCAGGATCTCCATCGCCCAACCCGTGTCGAACTCGTGGAAGACGAGGCCCACCCGACCGCCGCTGGTCGCGTGCCGACGGGCGCGGCGCTGGTACTGGTGGCGGTCGAGGCTCTCCTCCACCCGGGCTCTGGTGCCGGGGGCGACGTCGCCGCGTCCGTTGAGGACCTTGGACACCGTCGCGACCGAGACGCCGACATCGTTGGCGATGGTCGCGATGGTGGTGGAGGCGGGTGGGCCGAGCGGGCGGTGCTCTGTCATCGCAGCCCCATACGACATCCGAAAGTTTCGGCCGACCTTAACATGATGTGACATTCACGCCAGTCGGTCTCGACGTCGGGGTGCCATTGGTGGGTCATCGCGCGGCTCATAGACGACGGATTGCCGATCGGAGAGTCACCGTATGCAGTGAACAATGCCTGGTGGTCCGATTGAGACCCTTGACAGTCATCGATGGGGCACTTAGGTTGCCGAAAAGGTTGCGCAGGTTTCCGGAAAGTTTCGGATCGTGAAGTTTCGGATCGGGGCTGTACCCCAGTCGGCATTGGAGGTCGTGGATGACATCCACCCTGCGGCCACCGCCGCCGGCGCCGCCGCGTTCACCGCGGGAGGCGCACAGCCCTGCTCCGCGCCCGGCGCGACGGGGCCGAAGCTGGCGGCAGGCACTGCGCCGGGACTGGCAGCTCTACTCCCTCGCCATCCTGCCGCTGCTGTTCTTCCTGGTCTTCCGGTATCTGCCGATGCTCGGCAACATCATCGCCTTCCGCCGGTTCAAGCCGGGCGGCAGCATCTTCGGTGAGTACTGGGTCGGGCTGCGCTACTTCCGGATGTTCCTCACCGACCCGACGTTCTGGGAGGTGTTCACCAACACCCTGGTGCTCGGGGCGCTGACCCTGCTGTTCTGCTTCCCGCTGCCCATCGTGCTGGCGCTGATGCTCAACGAGGTCCGGGCCCGCCGCTTCAAGCGGTTCGTCCAGTCCGTCTCCTACCTGCCGCACTTCCTGTCGATCGTGATCGTGGCGGCGATGGTCATGCAGCTGACCTCGATCGAGGGCACGGCCAACCAACTCGTCAGCCTGTTCGGCGGCGACCCGGTGGCATTCCTGCAGAAACCGGAATGGTTCCGCACCATCTACGTCTCGTCCGAGGTCTGGCAGACGGTCGGCTGGGGCACGATCCTCTACCTCGCCGCCCTCACCACCATCGACGAGGACCTGTACGAGGCCGCCCGGATCGACGGCGCGGGACGGCTGCGCCAAACCTGGCACGTCACGTTGCCCGGCATCCGCCCGACGATGATGACCCTGCTGATCCTCAACATCGGCAGCTTCCTGGCCGTCGGGTTCGAGAAGATCCTGCTGCTCTACAACCCGTTGACGTACCCGACCGCCGACGTGGTCTCCACCTATCTGTTCCGGATGGGCTTCCAGTCGAGCAACTTCAGCTACGCGGCGGCCATCGGTCTCTTCGAGGCGGTGATCGGGCTGATCCTCGTCCTGTCGGCGAACGTCATCTCCCGTCGCACGGTGGGGACGAGCCTGTGGTGACCCTCGGTACGAAGATCGACGCCCCGAAGACCCGCGGGCCGGACGACAGCCGGGGTTACCGGATCTTCCGCGTCGTCAACACTGTCGTCCTGCTCGGCGTCGTGGTCGTGACGCTGTACCCGTTCCTCAACATCGTGGCCCGCTCGCTCAGCGAAGAGGCGTACATCATCGCCGGCAAGGTGACCGTCGTCCCGCGCGGGTTCGACCTGACCGCGTACAAGCTGCTGATGTCGGACTCGTTGTTCTGGACGAACTACCGCAACACCGTGGTGTACACGGTGGTCGCCACGCTCATCTCCATCGTGCTGACCACCTGTTACGCGTACGTGCTGTCCAAGCCGCAGCTCAAGGGGCGCACCTTTCTCGTCGGCGTCGCGCTGTTCACCATGTTCTTCTCCGGTGGCCTGATTCCCAACTACGTGCTGGTCACCAGCCTGGGGATGAAGAACACCATCTGGGCCGTGGTGGTTCCCAACGCCATCAGCGTGTTCAACCTGCTGGTGATGAAGGCGTTCTTCGAGAGCCTGCCGAACGAGTTGGAGGAGGCCGCGGCCGTCGACGGGCTGAACACGTACGGCATCCTGCTGCGGATCGTGCTGCCGCTGTCGAAAGCGATCATCGCGACGATGGTGCTCTTCTACGCGGTCTCCTTCTGGAACTCGTGGTTCACCGCGTTCCTCTACATCGACCAGCAGGATCTGCTGCCGGTCACCGTCTACCTGCGCAACCTCATCGCGGGTGCCACCAGCGCCGAGTCGGCCGCTGCCGACGCCGACAAGGTGCAGGCCGCGGCCACCCTCCAGGCCGTGACGATCGTGCTCACCACCCTGCCGATCCTGGCGGTCTACCCCTTCGTCCAGCGGTACTTCGTCCGCGGCGTGATGCTCGGCGCGGTCAAGGGATGACGCCGAGCGCCGCACCGCGGCACCTCCGAACCCACCATTGAAAGGACGAGCCATGCTCCACAAGACGTGGCGCCGCGTGGCGGTAGCCACCGCGGGTCTGCTCGCGCTCTCGCTTGCCACCGCCTGTTCCGAGGACCCCGGTGAGTCGACGGACCTCTCCGGGAACCGGGTCGGCGCGATGGCCGAGTACGGCGTCGGCGACCAGTTCAAGGCCACCGAGGCGCTCTCCTTCTCCACCCTCTACAACAACCACACGTTCTACCCGCTCAAGGAGGACTGGCTGTTCTGGTCCGAGTTGACGAAGCGGACCAACGTCACCATCGAACCGGTCGCCGTGCCGCTGAGCGACTACGAGCAGAAGCGCAGCCTCCTGATCGGTGCCGGGGACGCGCCGCTGATCATCCCGAAGACGTACCACCCGCAGGAGGACGCGTTCGTGGCCTCCGGGGCGATCCTCCCGGTGAGCGACTACCTGGACCTGATGCCCAACCTCAAGGACAAGATCGCCAAGTGGAACCTCAAGCCGGAGATCGACAACCTGCGGCAGGCCGACGGTAAGTTCTACCTGCTGCCCGGGCTGCACGAGAAGCCCACGCAGGACTACACGGTGCTGGTGCGCACCGACATCATGCAGGAGCTCAACCTGCCGACGCCGAAGACCTGGGACGACCTGTACGCGGTCCTCAAGGCGATGAAGGCCAAGTACCCGGACGTCTACCCGTACTCGGACCTCTTCAGCAAGCCCACCCCGACCGGCGCCCTGCTGAACCTCCTCGGCTCGTCGCACGGCACCTACGCGGGCTGGGACTTCCAGCACGCCACCTGGGACCCGACGGCGAAGAAGTTCACCTACACCGGCTCGTCCGAGCAGTACAAGCAGATGGTCACGTTCCTGCACAAGCTCGTCGCCGAGGGCCTGCTCGACCCGGAGAGCTTCACCCAGACCGACGACCAGGCCCGCCAGAAGCTGGCCAACGGCAAGTCCTTCGTGGTCACCGGCAACGCGCAGACGCTGGTCAACAACCACCGGCCCGACCTGGCCAAGACGCTGCCGAACGCGAAGATGGCCAAGATCCCGCTGCCGGTCGGCCCGGCGGGTGAGATCAACCCGTTCCCCCGGCTGGAGAACGGCATCATGATCTCCACGAAGGCCCGGGAGAGCAAGAACTTCGTCGCCATGATGCAGTTCATCGACTGGTTGTGGTATTCGGACGCCGGCCTGGAGTTCGCCCGCTGGGGCGTCGAGGGCACCACCTTCACCAAGGACGCGTCCGGGAAGCGCACGCTCAACCCCGGCGTCGACTTCCTCGGCCTCAACCCGAAGGCGCCCAAACACCTGCAGAAGGATTTCGGCTTCCAGAACGGCGTCTTCGCCTACGGCGGCAGCCCCGACCTGGTCCGCGGGTTCTTCTCCCCGGAGGAGCTGGAGTTCCAGAAGGTGATGGACGCCCGCAAGCCCCGGGAGGTTCCCCCGCCCCGCCCGTTCACCGACGAGGAACGCGAGCAGGTGTCGCTCTGGGAGACTCCGCTGAAGGACTTCGTCACCCAGAACACGCTGAAGTTCGCCCTCGGCCAGCGGCCGTTGAGCGAGTGGGACGCGTACGTGGCCGAGCTGAAGGCCAAGAACTCCGACCAGTACATCGAGCTGGTCAACAAGGCGTACGAGCGGTTCCAGAAGAACAACGGCTGATCAGCGGGATCCGGTCGGGCGGCCAGTCGCGGCCCGACCGGACTTCGCGGTGACCACCGGGCGGACGATCAGAGGGAACGATGGTGAGTGGCGCGGCCCAGACCTGGCGACAGTTCGGCGACGGACCACTGTCGCGGATCACCTCGCGCGTCTACATCCTGCTCGCTGTCGAACTGCTCCTGCTGCTCACCACGGTGCCCGGCCTGCTCCCGTTGCTGCTGCTGGGCCGCGACCCCAGCAACCTGCCGCTGGTCGCGCTCTTCCTGGTACCTGTCGGCCCGGCCCTCTCCGCCGCCCTGTACGCCCTGCGCCAGCAGCGAGCCGACCTGACCGACCTGCGCCCGGCAGCCCTGTTCTGGCGTGGCTACCGGGCGAACGCGTTCGGGGTGCTGCGCATCTGGGTGCCGACGCTGCTGTGGCTGACCGTGCTCGCCCTGAACCTCGCCTACCGGGACGCGGTCGGCCTGGCGACCTGGTGGACGGTGCCGCTGGTGCTGATCGCGGTGGCGGTGACACTCGGCGCGGCCAACGCCCTGGTGATCACCTCGCTGTTCGACTTCCGCACCCGGGACGTGCTCCGACTGGCCGTGCACTTCCTCGTGCGTACCCCGGCCGTCACCGTCGGGAACGTCCTGCTGCTGGCCGCGGCAGCCGGGGTCACCGCGGTCCTCTCCGAGGCGGTGCTGATGCTGCTCGCGTCGATCGCCGTCCTGGCGTTCCTGCGCGTCAGCGAGCCGATGATCCACCTGATCCGGAAGGAGTTCACCACATGAGCCTGCCCCTGAGCGCCGCTGTGCCCTTCGGGGGCGACGACAACCCGCGACAGGAGACCGAACCGCTGTCGGCGCTCGCCATCCTGCGACTGCCGGCGTACCGGGTCGTCGTGCTGGAGGGAGACCGGTGAACGCCGAAGAGTCAGTGGACCTGGAGCAGTTGATGTTCGTCGACGAGCCGATGGATGGTGACGGGCCGCGGGTCCACCCGGCCTGGTTGCCCCCGGAGGCGTTCCGGTCGCTCGGTGCGCGCCGCGTCCTCGTGCACGGCGAGGGGTTGCTCGTCGACACCGTCCTCGACGAGGTCTCGCAGGCCTGCGCGCGCTACGGCGGGCTGGTGTGGCACTCCCCGTCCTGGGACGTCGACGTCGACCTGGTGCTCGCCCTGCGCGACGCCGCTGAGCTGCCCAACCCGTCGGTCGAGGCGGCCCGTGCCGCCGGTGAGGCGGCGCTGGTCGAGCTGGGCGACGGCGAGACGCTCGGCGACGAGGGTTTCGTGTTGGCGCGGGCCGGTGACGTGACGGTGGTGCTGTCCGACGCGCCGGCCGGTCTGCTGTACGGACTCTTCCACGTGGTCCGGCTCTGCGCGGCGGCCTTCGACCCGGCCCGCCCCCCGGAGTGGCACCGGCCGGCGCTGCGCCGACGGATGCTGAACCACTGGGACAACGTGGCGGTGCACCCGGTGATGGGTCAGGTCGAACGGGGGTACGCCGGCGGTTCGATCTTCTGGCGGGACGGCCGTTCGCGCGGCGACCTGGACCGGGTGCGGGAGTACGGGCGGCTGCTGGCGTCCTGCGGGGTCAACGCGATCTCGGTGAACAACGTCAACGTGGCCCGCACCGAGGCGCTGCTGCTCACCGAACGGCTCGGTGACGTGGCCGAGATCGCGGACGTGCTGCGCCGCTACAGCATCCGGGTGCACCTGTCGGTCAGCTTCGCCGCGCCGGTGGTCCTCGGTGGCCTGTCGACCGCTGACCCCTTGGACGAGAACGTGCGGGTCTGGTGGGCCGCGACCACCCGGCGGGTGTACGAGCGCATCCCGGACTTCGGCGGTTACCTGGTGAAGGCCGACTCGGAGGGGCAACCGGGCCCGTTCACGTACGGCCGTGACCACGCCGACGGCGCGAACCTGCTGGCGGAGGCGCTCGCCCCGCACGGGGGAGTGGTGCACTGGCGGGCGTTCGTCTACAACCACCACCAGGACTGGCGGGACCGGTCCACCGACCGGGCGCGGGCCGCCTACGATCACTTCGCCCCGCTCGACGGGCGCTTCCGCACGAACGTGGTCGTCCAGGTGAAGTTCGGTCCGGTGGATTTCCAGGCGCGGGAGCCGATCTCACCGGTGCTCGCCGCGATGCCGGCGACCCGGTTGGCGGTGGAGTTGCAGGTCACCCAGGAGTACACGGGCCAGCAGCGGCACGTCTGCCACCTCGGCCCGTGGTGGAGTGAGGTGCTCAGCTTCGCCCCCTGGGGGCCGGGCGGGCGGACGATCGCCGACGTGGTCACCGGGGAGGCGGCAGCGGGCGGCGGCATGGTCGCCGTCGCCAACGTCGGCGACGACCCGTTCTGGACCGGGCATCCGTTGGCGCAGGCCAACCTGTACACGTTCGGCCGGCTGGCCTGGGACCCGCGGCGGGACCCGACGGCGATTCTCGACGAGTGGATCACGCTGACCTTCCCGCCGTCGGCGACCGCCGACGCGGAGCTGGTGCGGCGGACACTGCACGAGATCATGGACGACTCGTGGCGCACCTATGAGCGCTACACCGCCCCGCTGGGCGTCGGCTTCATGGTCAACCCCGGCGACCACTACGGCCCCGGCGTCGACGGGTACGAGTACACGCGGTGGGGCACCTACCACTTCGCTGACCGCGACGGCGTCGGCGTGGACCGCAGCCGCGCATCGGGCACCGGCTTCACCGGCCAGTACCCGCCGTACTGGGCGCAGGTGTACGAGTCGCCCGAGAGCTGCCCCGACGAGCTGTTGCTCTTCTTCCACCACGTGCCGTACGGGCATGTGCTGCACAGCGGCTCGACGGTCATCCAGCACATCTACGACACCCACTTCGCGGGGGTGGAGGAGGTGACGGCGATGCGGCGACGGTGGCAGCGGCTCAACGGCATGATCGACCCGAGCGTGTACGAGCGGGTCGCCGAGCGCCTGGAGGAGCAGGTGCGCTGCGCCACCGAGTGGCGCGACCAGATCAACACGTACTTCTTCCGCAAGTCCGGGGTGCCGGACGAGCGAGGGCGGGACATCTACTGAGCGGCGGCGGACGGCCCAACCACCCGGTCGGGCCGTCGGTCACCTCGCGTTCACCGGGGTCTGACGGGTTCCGGGAATGTCCCGGTAATTTCTCGCACCTGGTAGTCGCTGATCATGCCTGTCAATGCCGGCCGTAGCGCAGGTCGCTGCCGGAACCGTGGCGGCGAAAGGTTTCCGGAAGTCTTGACAATCGAGCGTGCTCGATTGAAGCTGACATGGTCACGCGAGCCGCGGTCAAGGTCGGGCGAAGGGCAGTCCTCGACTCAAGTCCCCTTCCACGCGCCTTTTTTTCGCAAGGGATCGCGACGATGACACTCAAGACGAGAACGCTCGGCGTCGTCATGGCTGCCGTGACGTTGGCCGCCGCCGCGTTGACGTTCGCCACCCCCGCGTCGGCGGCGACGCTCACGCAGGTGACCAACTTCGGCACCAACCCCACCAACCTGCAGATGCACCTCTACGTCCCGGACCGGGTGGCGACCCGACCGGCGATTCTCCTGGCGATGCACTACTGCACCGGGACGGGCCCCGCGTTCCACTCGGGCACGCAGTACGCATCCCTGGCGGACCGGTACGGGTTCATCGTGATCTACCCGTCGGCAACCCGCAGCAGCAAGTGCTGGGACGTCTACTCGCCGCAGGCGTTGCGCCGTGGCGGCGGCAGCGACCCGGTCGGGCTGATGTCCATGGTCGACTACGTGAAGCAGCGCTACTCCGCCGACCCCGCGCGGATCTTCGCCACCGGCACCTCGTCCGGCGCGATGATGACCAACGTCATGCTGGGGGACTACCCGGACGTGTTCGCGGCGGGCGCCTCGTTCGCCGGGGTGCCGTTCGCCTGTTTCGCCACCGGCGGCACCTCGGAGTGGAACAGCCAGTGCGCGAACGGGCAACTCATCCGGACCGCGCAGCAGTGGGGTGACCTGGTCCGGGAGGCGTACCCCGGCTACACCGGACAGCGGCCCCGGATGCAGATCTGGCACGGCACCAACGATGAGACGCTGCGCTACCCGAACTTCGGGGAGCAGGTCAAGCAGTGGACCAACGTGCACGGGCTGAGCCAGACCCCGACGTACACCGACTCCCCGCAGTCCGGCTACACCCGCACCCGGTACGGCAGCAGCGGTCCGATGGCGCCGGTCGAGGCGATCAGCATGCAGGGGGTCACGCACAACATCCCGGTCGACGCCGCGCAGGTGATCCGCTTCTTCGGGCTGGACGGCACCGCACCGCCGACCACTCCGCCGCCGACGACTCCGCCCCCGACCACCCCACCCCCGACCACTCCGCCCCCGACGACCCCGCCGCCGACCGAGGGCGCCTGCCGGGTCGGCTACACGGTCAACGCCTGGAACAACGGCTTCACCGCGAGCGTGGCCATCACCAACACCGGCACCACCGCCGTGAACGGCTGGGCGCTGACTTTCACCCTGCCCAGCGGGCAGCGCATCACCGGCGGCTGGAACGCCCAGTACGCGCCGACGAGCGGTGCGGTGACCGCCCGCAACGTCTCCTACAACAGCACCATCGCCCCGAACGCGTCGGTCGAGATCGGCTTCCAGGCCACGCATGAGGGTGGCACCGGCAAGCCCGCTTCGTTCGCCCTCAACGGTGCCGCCTGTTCGGTGTCCTGATTTCCCCTTCCACCCACCACCCGAGAAGGAGTCACACGATGAGAAATGCGAGATGGAAGGCGGCATCGAGAGCCGCCATCGCGCTGACCAGCGCGGGGGCCCTCGCCGCCGGTATGGCGGTGTTTCTGACCGCGCCGGCCGCCGCCGGTACGACGCTCGGCGCGTCCGCCGCGGAGAAGGGGCGGTACTTCGGTACGGCGGTGGCGGCGAACAAGTTGTCTGATAGTGCGTACACGACGATTTTGAACCGTGAGTTCAATTCGGTGACGCCTGAGAATGAGATGAAGATCGACGCGACTGAGCCGCAGCAGGGTCGGTTCAGTTACGGGGCTGCTGATCAGATTGTCAGTCATGCGCGTAGTCGGGGTATGAGCGTGCGGGGTCACACCCTGGCGTGGCATTCGCAGCAGCCGGGTTGGATGCAGAGCATGAGTGGTAGTGCGTTGCGGCAGGCGATGCTCAATCATGTGACGCAGGTGGCCACGCATTTCCGGGGTCAGGTGGTGGCGTGGGATGTGGTGAACGAGGCGTTCGCTGATGGTAGTTCGGGTGCGCGTCGTGACTCGAATTTGCAGCGGACGGGTAATGATTGGATCGAGGCGGCGTTCCGGGCGGCGGACGCTGCGGATCCGAACGCGAAGTTGTGTTACAACGACTACAACACCGACAACTGGACGCACGCGAAGACGCAGGCTGTGTACAACATGGTGCGGGACTTCAAGTCGCGTGGTGTGCCGATCGACTGTGTCGGGTTCCAGTCGCACTTCAACAACGACTCGCCCTACGTGAGCAACTACCGCACCACGCTGTCGAGCTTCGCGGCGTTGGGCGTTGACGTGCAGATCACCGAGCTGGACATCCAGGGCGCGTCGGCGAACACCTACCGCAGCGTGGTCGAGGACTGCCTCGCGGTCTCGCGCTGCACCGGCATCACGGTGTGGGGCATCCGGGACAGCGACTCGTGGCGCGCTTCCCAGACGCCACTGCTGTTCAACAGCAACGGCTCGAAGAAGCCGGCGTACGACGCGGTCCTCGCCGCGTTGAACAACGGCACCACGCCCACCGACCCGCCGACCGACCCGCCGACCGACCCGCCGACCGACCCGCCCACGACCCCGCCGCCGGGGACGGGTGGCTGCACGGCCACGGTCACGGTGAACCAGTGGACGGGAGGCTTCGTGGCGAACGTTCGGGTGACGGCCGGCTCGTCGGCCCTCAACGGCTGGACGGTGACGATCGCGCTGCCGTCGGGCGCGACGGTCACCAACGCGTGGAGCGCCGACCGCAGCGGTAACAGCGGCACCACAACCTGGACCAACGTGTCGTACAACGGCCAGGTCGGCGCCGGGCAGTCCACCGAGTACGGCTTCCAGGCCAACGGTACCGCCGGCACTCTCAGCCCCACCTGCTCAGCCCGCTAAATCCCCACCGGCCGGTGCGGAGGCCCTGTCCCCGCACCGGCCGGCCCACCCCCACCCCCACCCCGGAGCGGGTGATCAAGAGGTTTGCGTCACGACACGCCGTGGACGTTGACCGACATCTCTTGATCACCGAGTCGGGGTGGGGGTGCGGGGTGGGGGAGGCCGGGGACGTCAGGAGGTGCAGATCTTCTTGGGCGGTTGGATGTCCAGTTTGTTGAAGACGTTGTCGACTCTGCCGATGCCCGCCTTCGCCGCGATCGGTCCGGCGTTCACCAGATCGAGGAACGCGTTGATCGCCTTCGTCAGACCAGCGGGAATCGTGTAACCGACGCCGTAGTCCAGGTACAGCCCGAGCTGGGTGCTGCGGCAGAGCACGAGCGGTGCTCCCAGGGCGGAGCCGACGGTCAGCCCCACCGAGGCGGTGACTGTCGCGTACAACCCGGCGGTGAAGCCGAGCGCACCCAGACCAGCCCGGAACGCGGCCTGGTAGTGGACGATGATTCCGTTCACGCCGACCGACGGGCCGCTGATCGAGTCCGTGATGCTGTTGCGGACGCTGAGGCGCCAGGGCTCGGTCGCGCCGAACGCGCCGTTGGCGTAACCGAACCCCATGGAGCCGCCCAGGGACCACTCGCCAGCCGCCTTGATGTTGCCGTCCTTGGCGCTGAAGGCCGTCTGCACGCCGATGAGTTGGTTGGCGGTGACCGAGAACGGTACCCCGAGGATCTCGCCCACCGGCACGCTGAAGTCCAGGGGGATGGGGATGCGCTTGTTGATGTTCTGGTGGCTGTCGGTGGCCCCGGCGATCTCGATCCGCAGCCCGGCCATCCCGCCGATCCGCAACTCTGCCCGGCGGACCGTCGCGCCGCGAATCTCCAGGTGGAACTGGGCGGTGGGCTTCTTCATCAGCAACGTCGCGGTGCCCGCCACGCGGATGCCGCCGCCGTCGTAACTGAACCGCGCGCCCACCCCGCCGGCACAACAGATCGGGGTGACGGCGAACCCGGCCACCCGCCGCTGAGCGGCGACGATTCCCGGTCGCACCGGGCGGGCGGCCCCGCGCCGGCCGCCCGAGGTCCATTCAGGCCGTTGCCGGGCGACCGGGGCGGTCGAGGCCGCGCCCCCGGCACCCTCGCCGTCGGCGTCGTACTCCGCCCAGAAGGGCGTGCCCGCGTCGTGCCGGATCGGGTTCTCCAACGCGACCGGGCCGTCACTGGCGAAGGTGCCGTCGCGGATCACGTCGGTGATGGCCACCGGCCCCAGGGTCACCGCCAGGTCACCGGAGTCACGCCGGAGGTCGAGCACCCGCCCGACCGCCCGCCCGGTGAGGAACATGACCTTCCCCCGGGCGAGCGTGTCCGCGCCGCTGGCGCTGGGGTCGATGCGCCAGGTGAGCGCGTCCTCGGAGAGCCCGCGCACCGACGTGCCGCCGCCACCGACGAACACCACGTCGGGTTGGTAGGTCACCCCCGGGTCGGACGTCGGCGCGGCCCCGTACCGCTGCTCCGCCACCGGGTCGGCGGTCGGAGGGTCGGCCGGCCTCGGTGCGGCGTCACCCCGCTCGCAGCCGGCGAGCAGGAGCACCGTCGCGGCGAGCAACGCGACCACCGGACGACGACGCGCCGACCCGGCGGGCACCACGTCGCCTGTCCGGACGGTCACAGTCGACCGGCGACCGTAGCGGCCGCGGATTCCAGCGCCTTGCGGTAGACGGCCGGATCCTCGGTGCGAACCAACCGGACGCAGGCCCACAGCCCGCCCTTGCTGACGAAGACCGTGCCGTCCTCGGCGTACGACTCGTCACCCACTCCGCTGATCGGGGTCAGCTTGTGCCCGAGTTCGCGATCGATGTCCAGGAACTTCTTCGCGCCGTCACCGACATACACCTCGACCTGCGCGGTCGGGCCGGTCGGCGGCCCGGTGTAGGTGCAGCTGCTCCGATCCGGCGCGGGAGGCTCCGCCGGCTCCGCCAGCCCGGTGCCGGCCAGCTTCTCGGCCTCCTGCCTGGTCAACAGCGTGCAGGCGTCGACGGCCGTGGTCGCCGGGGCCACCTGCTCCGGCGTCACCGACGGTTCGTCATCGGAGGTGGCCGCCACTGTCGGCTGGCTGCCGGCGGCGGGGTCGTCCCCGTCGGCGTCCGTGCCGCCGAACAGGGCGCAGCCGCCGAGCCCGGCGAGCGCCAGGACCGCTGCGGCCACGGTTCCTCCGGCGCGTCGCCACACCGGTACGAGGTGGGTCATCGTGGATCCTCTCCTTGTCTCGGACTCGGCCGGTCCCGGCCTCGGGCTCACAGCGGGAGGGCGTCGAGCACCGAGCGCAACGTCTTCTCGTATCCGTCCGACGTGGCGCCCAGCCGCTCGAAACTGCTCAGGATCACCGTGTAGCTGCCCTTGTCGCTGACCACGACGGCCTCGCCCGCGATGTCCTTGACGGCCAGGTACGCCTTCCGGCCCTTGTCGACGTCCCGCACCTCCCGGTAGACCTGGGTGGCCTGATCACGCTGGTAGGCGTAGGTGCTCTCGCCGGCGAGCGGCGAAGCGGTGGTGATGGTCAGCGAGGCGACGCCCTTGCCGTCGCCGAACAGACAGTTGCCCTGGTCCTGCATCGACTGACCGACGAGGTCGGAGACCTGGGCGGCGCTGAACGGGCACGGGGGCCGGGGCACGTCGGGCAGGTCACCGCCGGCGTCGGTGTCCGCGTCGACCCCGACGCCGACGACGGGGTCGCTGCCCCCGGTGTCGTCGGGGCCGCAGGCGACGAGCGGGATCAGCAGCAGCGAGCACCACAGGGGTGCGATCAGTCGGCGCACGGTCATGCTTCCTTCACCTGTCATGGAACGTCCGAAATGGTGGGGTTGGCCTGTGGTGGATGGATCCACCAGGCCGGGATGAGCCGGTCCACCCGCCACGCGCTGACGGCGGCGGCAGCGGCCACCGCCTCCGCGTCGGGGCCTTCGACCAGCGCGATCACGACATCGTCGGTGGGCAACCGGATGGTGGCGACCAGCCGGCAGTCCACTGTGGCGATCAGCGGTGCCGCCACGCCCGCGTCGGCGGAGCAGTAGTACTGCTCCAGGACGAACAGGTGGTTGGCCATGAATCGACGCTAGGACGTGGCCGACGGCGAGGAATCGGGCGTTTCCCTATGTTTGCGCGTCTGCCCTGGTCATCGCCGCGCCCAGCTCCGCACGGGTGGAGATGCCGAGCTTGCGGTAGACCCGGGCGAGGTTGGCCTCGACGGTCTTCGGGCTGACGAACAGTTCGTCGGCGATGGCCCGGTTGGTCCGCCCGCGCGCCGCCAGCCGCGCCACCCGATCCTCGGTGGGGGTGAGATGCCGGGGTGTCGGTGCCCGGCCGCCGACGCGAGCCAGCTCGGCCCGGCCGCGCTCGGCGAACGCGGCCGCGCCGATCGCGGTGAACTCCGCCACCGCCGCCTCCAGCGCCTGCCGGGCCGGCAACTTGCGGCGGAAGCGCCGGTGCGCCATGCCCGCCACGAACAGGCAGCGTGCGCGATCCAGTGGCAGCACATCCGGCGGTACGGCGTCCCGCGCCGCCGTCAACGCGTCGAGCGCCGGCCCCGGGTCCCGGCCGGTGGCGCTGTCCAGCAGCACGCGGGCCCGCGCGGTGCCCAGGATCGTCCAGGGCCGGGGCAGCCGGCGATGGCGGTCATTCAGGCGTTCCAGCGCGGCGGCGGCCCGGTCGAGGTCGCCAGCCCCGACGCACGCCTCGATCCAGTCCGGCTCGAAGCGCATCGCCAGGGGCTCCACCAGACCCCTGGCATCGATCGTCGCGGCCAGCGCCGTGTAGGCGGCGGCGGCCTCCGCCATCCGGCCGGCCGACAGGGCCACGAACCCGGCCAACTGCTGGTGGATGCGTCGGCACCAGTCGTCGTCCAGCTCCTCGGCGAGCCGCAGGCCGGACTCGGCCACCCGGGTCGCCTCGGCCAGCCGACCCCGGTGGGCGTCGAGCAGGGCGGCCAGCCAATTTTCCGCGACCAGGCCGCTGCCGAGTTGGTCGCCGAGGTCCCGGGCGGCGGCGATGTGTCGTTCGGCAGTGTCCCACCGGCCGGCCAGCAACTCGGCCTCACCCAGGTGCGAGAGCAGCTCGTGTTGCAGGGGCTCGTCCCCGCGGGCCTCCGCCCGAGCGAGCATCCGGTGCAGCCGACCGCGGGCCCGCTCCGCGTCGTCGATCGACTTCCACCAGATCGCGGGCACCGTGCTCGCCAGCCACGCGGGCTCGTCGCCCTCCAGGCCCAGCGCCCGCTCCAGCAGGTCGGTACGTGGCGCCCGGCCGAGGCGTACCTCCTGGAAGAAGAGCAGGAGCAGGGCGGCCGCGAGCAGGTCGTGCTCACCGTCGCGGCCGTCCAACAAGGCGGCGGCGGCCTCGGCGTGCGCCCGTGCGGCCTCGGTGTGGTCGTCGAACACGGCCAGGTGGGCGTGGACGCGGCCGGCCAGGGCGGAGCCAGGTCGGGCCGCCGCCAGGGCCCGGGTGGCGATCTCCACCGCCGCCTGGCCGGCCTCGCCGCTGGACCAGGCGACGATGGCACGCAGCAGCAACGACTCGGCCCGTAGGTCGCCGGTGAAGTCGGCAGCGACCGCCTCGGCCGCCTGCCGGGCCGCCGGGAGGTCACCGCTGTCCAGCCGGCAGCGCGCCGCCGCCAGCCGCCGCCGGCCCAGCAGCGACCGGTCCTCGACCGGAGTGAGCTGGCTGGCGCGCTCGTGCAGATCGGCGGCGAGGTCGGGAGCGCCCCGGCTGTGCCAGCGCTCGGCCGCGGCGGCGAGGGTCTCCGCGACCACCGGGTCGGATGCGGTCGTGCACAGCGCCAGGTGTCGGGCCCGCTCCTCCGGATCGGCCACCAGATCGGCCAGCCGGCGGTGCAGGCGGCGGCGGACCCCCGACGGGATGCCGGCCCGCACGGCGGCGGCGTGCACCGGGTGGGTGAACCGCACGCCCGTCGGTGTCACGACGATCAGCCCGGCCTCCTCGGGCGCGTCCAGCGCGGCGGCGGGCACCCCGGCCGCGTCCAGGTCGACGAGCGTGGGCACGGTCAGCAGGGCGGCCAGGCGGAGCGCGTCGCGGCTGGGCGGGGGAAGCTCGGCGACGACGTTCGCGAGCAGGTGGTGCATGGACGCTGCCACCGGCAGATCGTCGCCGGGCGCGGGGTGGCGCGGCAGGCGTTGCATCGCGCGGACCACCTCGATGGCCAGCAGCGGGTTGCCCCCGGCCTCCCGGGCCACCCGGACGAGCAGGGGACGGGTGAGCGTGACACCGAGCTGGTCACGCAGAACGTGGTGCAGGGCGCCGACGTCCAGCGGCGGCACCTCGATCCGGGCGGCCCGTGCTCCCTGCCGGCCCTCGTCCAGCCCGAGCGGGACGTCCGGCGGCGCCTCCTGGCCTCGACGGCGACTCACCAGGATGGACAGACCGGTCAGCCGTCGCAGTGCGTACCGCAGGGCGCGCTCGCTGGGCCGGTCCAGCCAGGGTGCGTCGTCCACCGCGACCAGCACCCCGGGGTGGGTGTGTGTGGTGGTCGCCACCTCGAGCAACGTGCGGGTGGCCGCACCGACCACCCGCACGTCGACGGGTTCGGTGGCGTCGCCGGAGAGGAGGACGACCTCGGCCGCCACCCGCTGCGGCCCGGGCAGGGCGGCGACCTGGTCGGCGAGCGGCCGGAGCAGGTCGGCCAGGGCCGCGTACGGTAGCTCCGCCTCGGCCTCGGTGGGAGCGCAGCTCAGCACCAACCAGCCGGCCTCGGCGGCCCGCGCGGTCAGCGCCCGCCACAGCTCGGTCTTGCCGATGCCGGCCGGTCCCTCCAGGAGCACCGGCCCGGGTCGACCCAGTAACCGCCAGGACCGGTCGAACACCTCGTCCCGCCCGACGATGGCGCGTCGCATGGGGGAATTCTGGCATTGGCGACGGTCGCCGGGGATCCCGCCAACGGGTGATCGGCGGTGGCCCGCGGGCCCGGCCGCCCCGAGGGGCTAGCCGTCGATTCGGGTGATGTTGCGGATCTTGTTGGACGCGTCCAGGGCGGCGACCTTGTACGCCTCGGCCAGCGTCGGGTAGTTGAACACCGCGTCGATCAGGTAGTCGATGGTGCCGCCGCAGCCCATCACCGCCTGACCGATGTGGACGATCTCGGTGGCGGCGGTGCCGAACACGTGCACCCCGAGCAGTCGGCCGTCGTCGGGGGAGACGAGGAGCTTCAACATGCCGTACGAGTCACCGACGATCTGACCCCGGGCCAACTCGCGGTACCGGGCGATGCCCACCTCGAACGGGGTGGAGCTCTCGGTGAGCTGCGCCTCGGTCTGCCCGACGAAGCTGATCTCCGGGATCGTGTAGATGCCGATCGGTTGCAGGCCGTGCATCTCCCGGATCGGCTCGCCGCAGGCGTGCTGCGCGGCCAGCCGGCCCTGCTCCATCGAGGTGGACGCGAGCGCGGGGAAGCCGATCACGTCGCCGACCGCGTAGATGTGCTCCACCGCGGTGCGGTAGTTGCCGTCGACGGTGATCCGGCCGCGTCGGTCGGCCTCCAGCCCGGCCGCCTCCAGCGCCAGGTCGTCGGTCTGGCCCTGCCGGCCGGCCGAGTACATCACCGTGTCGGCGACGATCTTCTTGCCGCTCTTGAGGACGCACAGCGCCGCGGTCTGGTGTTTCTCCACGGCGGCCACCTCCTCGCCGAAGCGGAACGCCACGGACAGGTCGCGCAGGTGGTACTTGAGTGACTCGACGATCTCGTCGTCGCAGAACTCCAGCATCCGGTCGCGGCGTTCCACCACCGTCACCTTCGTGCCGAGCGCGGCGAACATCGAGGCGTACTCCATGCCGATCACTCCCGCGCCGACCACGACCATGCTGCGGGGGACGGCCTGGAGGTTGATGACGCCGTCGGAGTCCACGATGGTCCGGTCGTCGAAGTCGACGCTGTCCGGGCGGGCCGGGCGGGTCCCCGCGGCGATGACGATCTTGTCGAAAGTCACTTTGGACTCACGGCCGGAGCCACCGTCGACCCAGATCGAGTGCGCGTCGGCGAACCGCCCGGTGCCGGTGATCATCGCGACCCGGTTGCGGGCCAGTTGGTTGCGGATGACGTCGGTCTGCCGGGTGATGACGTGCTGGGTCCGGGCGGCCAGGTCGCTGACCGTGATCTCCTCCTTGACCCGGTAGCTGCTGCCGTACAGGTCCCGCTGGCTCAGGCCGGTCAGGTAGAGCACGGCCTCGCGCAGGGTCTTGGAGGGGACGGTGCCGGTGTTGATGCACACCCCACCGATCATGTCGCGGCGGTCCACGATGCCGACCCGCCGGCCGAGCTTGGCGGCGGCGATCGCGGCCTTCTGACCGCTGGGTCCGGAACCCAGCACCAACAGGTCGTAGTCATACACAGGCGTTAGCGTCGCAAGATGTCCTGGCCCGCGCCAGACTTCGTACCCGAGTGTTACTCAGCCGCCACCGTGCACATGCCGCCGTTGAGCGTGACCTCCTCCGGCGGCTGCGACCCGGTGGCGACGAACCCCAGCGACACCGTGCCGCCGGGTGGGATCAGCGCATTGTGGCGGACGTTGCGCACCCGCAGGTAGCTGCTGTCGCGGTCGACGACCTCCGCGCCCCACAGGCTGCGCAGCTGCTGGGCGGCGTAGAACCGCCACCGCATCGTCCAACCGTCGACCGCCGTCGTGCCGGTGTTGGTGACCAGGAGGCGGGCCACCAGACCGTCGGGCCACTGCCCCACAGTCGAGCGGACCGTGCAGCTCGGCGGTGGCGGCAGTGTGGTCACGGTGACCGGCACGGACAGCGGTGACAGGTGGCCGGCCTCGTCGCGGGCCTGCACCACGAAGGTGTACGTGGTGCTCGGCGTCAACCCGCTGATCTGGGTGCTGTTGCGCCCGGGCGGGTACTGGTAGACCTCGCTGACCCGGGTGAGGGCGTCGTCGGCGTCGACCCGGAACACCTCGTACCGGTCGAGGACGACGTTCTCGACCGAGTGCGCCCAGCGCAACCACACCGCCGTGGCGGCGACGTCGTAGGCGACCGGTTGGCCGGGTGCGCCGGGCGGTTGGTCGTCCCCCGGTGGCATGGTCAGCCGCAGCCGCGGATCGTCGAGTGACCTGTTGCCGGCCGCGTCCAGCGCCGCGACGGAAAAGGTGTACGTGCGTGACGGTCGCAGGTTGGTGATCCGAATGCTGTTCGTGTCGGTCGAGTAGTAAGCGCCGTTGTCCTCGAATTGCGCACCGACCGGGTAGCTGACCACCCCGACGTTGTCGGTCGCGGCCGCCCAGGTCAACTCGACCCAGGTCGTGTCGATGGCGACGACGGTGATCGGGCCGGGGGCCGTGGGTCGTTCGGTGTCCACAGCGGCGTACGCCGGGGTGGTGCCCGCCGCCAGCAGGGTCGCCGTGAGCGCGCAGGCGGCCAGCGCGGCGGCCCTGGATCGGACGCCGCGCACCTGATGATCGCGCATGATGCTTGCCTCGCTTCCGGGTGACCGCAGCGGACCAGTCATCGACTGCTGACGATGTTAAGCGAATGCCGGTCGCGCCGTCGGCCCCTCAACCGACGAGGCGCCGTTCCCAGGCCCAGGCGGCGATCTCGACCCGGTTGCGGGCCTTGAGCTTCATCTGCACGCTCGCCAGATGGGTCTTGACCGTGCCCACGGCGATGAAGAGCTGGGTGGCGATCTCGGCGTTGGTCAGGCCGCGGGCGACGAGCTTCACGACGTCGAGTTCCCGTGGCGACAGCCCGCCGTCGTCGCGCGCCGGGGCCGGTGCGCTGAGGTGCTCCAACAGCCGTACCGTGATCGACGGGCTGATCAGCGCGTCGCCGGACACGGCCGCGCGGACCGCCTCCACCAGCAGGGCCGGGCCCGAGTCCTTGAGCAGGAAGCCGCAGGCGCCGTTGGCGAGCGCGGTGTGCACGTACTCGTCGAGGTCGAAGGTCGTCACCACGACCACCCGGACCGGGTCGGTGACACCTGCTCCGGCGAGCAGTCGCAGCGCCTCCAGACCGTCGAGGCGGGGCATCCGGATGTCCAGCAGCACCACGTCCGGGCGCAGTCGTCGGGCCAGTTCGACAGCCTGCACCCCGTCGGCGGCCTCGCCGACCACCTCCATGTCCGACTGGGCGCCAATGATCATGCCGAAGCCGGTCCGGACCATCGCCTGATCGTCGGCGATCAACACCCGGATCACCGGGCCACCGCCGCGTGCAGCGGGAACGCCGCGTCGAGCACCCAACCACCGACGACGCCGGGACCGGCGGTGATCGTGCCGCCGAGCGCCCGTACCCGCTCGGTGAGGCCGATCAGACCGAAGCCGTGCCCCCGGGCCGGCGCGGTGCGCGGCGACGCGCCGTCGTCGGCGACCCGGACCAGCAACCAGTCCGGGGTACGCCGTACGACCACGTCCACGGACCGGGCGTCCGGCGCGTGCTGACGGGTGTTGGTCAGCCCTTCCATCACCACCCGGTACGCCGACGTCGAGACCTCCACCGGCAGTCCGGTCAGGTCGCCGTCCACGTGCAGCCTGGCCGGCGCGTTCGCCGCGCCGTTGAACCCGGTCAGCAGCGGCTCCAACTCGGTCACCCCGGCCAGCGGGGCCAGCGGCGCGTCCGGCGGGGCGTCCGGGTTACGCAGGATCCCGACCATCCGCCGCATCGAGGCCATCGTCTCCGCACCGGCCCGCTCGATCTGCTCCAGGGCGACGATCACCCGCTGCGGGTCCTGTTCGGCGACGAAACGGGCCCCCTGCGCCTGCACCACGATCCCGGTCACGTGGTGGGCGATGAAGTCGTGCAGGTCGCGGGCGAACTCCGCGCGCTGCTCGGCCCGGACCAGCGCGATAGCCCGCGCCCGGCCTGCGGCGATCACGCGCAGGTAGAGGCCCACCCCGGCGGCCCCGGCCGCCGCGAGCGCCTGGAGCAGCCCGAAGATCACCAGCAGGCTGTCGGTGCCGACACGCAGCGGCATCGCGGCGACGGCGAGCCCGGCGGCCACCGCCGCCCACGGGGCGAGCCGGGGCGCGCCCCAGCGGCTCACCACGAAGACCACGCCGATCAGCCCGGCCGACTCGGCGAGCCCCCAGGTGCGGGCGAGCATGATGCCGGCGCCTCCGGAGAGGAGCACCACCCCTGCGGTCACGGCCAGTGAGGCGCAGGCGAGGGCCAGTGCGGCCACCGGCAGCCGACGTGAACCCGGTTGGTGCACCGGTAGCCAGAGCGGCACCGTCGCCGCCGCCAACCCCATCGGCACCAGCAGGAGCAGGAGAGCCAGGATCCTGCGGTCGTCCGCCGTGCTGGCCGCGAAGTCGAAGAGAGCGAGGAGGCCGAAGGCCGCCAGCCCGGCCGCCTGGGCCAGGCGTACCCACAGACGTCGAAGATCCGCAGCGCTCATGGTGACCCAGCGTAGCCAGCCCGACGGCGCTGCCGGATCGGCCGAAAGGCAGACCCGGTGGCGGCGATACCCGGCCCCGGGCCGATGCGCCCACCCCACGGCGGCGGCGAGGCTTCCCCGGTCACCACGCAGCCACTGGAGGAACGATGACAACCCATGCCCCGCCGCAGACCAGCCACGCCGCGGTCGCCGCGGTCGACCTGGTGAAGGTGTACGGCAGCGGCGAGACCGCCGTCCGTGCCCTGGACGGGGTCTCGGTCGGCTTCGGCCGGGCCGAGTTCACCGCGATCATGGGCTCGTCCGGGTCCGGCAAGTCGACTCTGATGCACTGCCTCGCCGGACTCGACACGGCCACCTCCGGACGCGTCCTGCTCGGCGGCACGGAGCTGACCGGCCGGTCGGACCGGACCCTGACCCGGGTACGCCGGGAGCGGATCGGCTTCGTCTTCCAGTCCTTCAACCTCCTGCCGCAGCTCACCGCCGCGCAGAACATCACCCTGCCGCTGGACCTCGCCGGTCGGCGACCCGACGCCGAGCTCCTCGCGCACCTGGTGCGGGTGCTGGGCCTCGGCGACCGGCTGAACCACCGGCCCAGCGAGCTGTCCGGCGGCCAGCAGCAGCGGGTCGCGTTGGCCCGGGCGCTGGTGGCCCGGCCCGAGGTGGTCTTCGCCGACGAGCCGACCGGCAACCTCGACTCGCGCTCCGGCGCGGAGGTGCTCACCATCCTGCGCGACTCGGTACGCGACCTCGGCCAGACCGTCGTCATGGTCACCCACGACCCGATCGCCGCCGCGTACGCCGACCGGGTGGTGCTGCTCGCCGACGGGCGGCTGGCCGGCGAGATCGACAAGCCGGACCAGGTGTCGGTCACCGACGCCCTGCGGGAGCTGGCGGCCCGGGCATGAGGGCGACGGTGTTGCGTACCCAGACGGCCGCCGCGGCCCGGCGGCCCGGCCGGCTGATCCTGACCGGCCTGGCGATCCTGGTCGCGTCGTTCGTCGTCTTCGGCACCGTGCTGGTGCAGCAGATCACCGAGCGGACCGTGCGGGACAACCTCAGCGGCACCCCGGCCGTCACCGACCTGGTGATCGGCAGCGCCGACGCGCCGCCACCCACCGTGGCGGACGTGCGGCGGATCCGGGCCGTGCCCGGGGTGGCCGAGGCGGTGGCCCGGGCGTCGGCCGGGGTCTCCGTCGGCGAGGGCTACCTCAACCTCCAGTCCGATCCGGGCACCGGCCCGCTGAGCACGGTCCGGGTGGTCGAGGGCAGCTACCCGGACCAGCCCGGCGAGATCGCTGTCACGCCGCGCACCGCCGAGCGGCTCGGGCTCTCGGTCGGCACCACCACCAGCGGTACGGGCGGAGAGCTCACCGCCCCCGCCGCACTCACCGTGACCGCCGTGGTGGAGACCGCCGCCGACGCCGGCTACGACGCGTACGCCCCGGACAGCGCCGTGATCGCCTGGGCGCGCCTCACCGGCGTGGAGCGCGTCGACCTGCGGGTTGCCGCTGACGCCCCGACGGAGGTCGTCCGCCAACGGGTGACCGCGGCGGTCGCCGGCCAGCCGATCCGCTCCGGCGCCGAGGTGCGCGAGGTCGAGGCCAACGCGGCCGCCGAGGAGGTCGGGCGACTCTTCATCCTGGTCGGCATGTTCGTCTCCATCGCCGTCGTCGCCGCGGCGCTGGTGGTCACCTCGACGTTCCGCATCGTCTTCGCCCAGCGGATGCGGCAGCTCGCACTGCTGCGGGCGGTCGGTGCGAGCCGGGGCACCCTGGTGCGGGCCCTGACCGCCGAGGGAGCCCTGACCGGGCTGGTCGCCGGCGTCGTCGGGGTCGTCAGCGCCCTCGCCCTCGGGTACGCGCTGCCGGCGGCCCTGCGCGCCACCGGCCGTGCGGTCTCCGCGCCGGGCCTGCCACTGGCGACGGCGGTCCTGGTGGTGATCGGTGCTGTCGTGCTCACCGTGCTGGCCGTGCTGGCACCGGCGTTCTCGGCCGCCCGGGTCTCCCCGCTGGAGGCGCTGCGGACGGCGAGCACCACCGCCGGCCGGCGCGGCATCGGGGTCTTCCGTCTGGTCGGCGGGCTGTTCCTGGCCATCGGCGCGATCCTGGCGGCGGTCGCGACGATCAGTCAGTTGCCGCAGCCGGACCAGTCGAGCTACGACCCCGCGATGCCGCTGCTGCTGCTGGTCGGGTCCGGTGCGCTGGCGTTCTTCGCGCTGGTCGCCCTCGGTCCGCTGCTGGTACGCCCGGTGCTGGCAGTGGTCGGTTGGCCGCTGCGCCAGCTCGGGCCGCTCGGGCGGATGTCGGTCGGTGGCATCGGTGGTGCGCCGCGCCGGGCGGCCGCGGTCTCGGTCGTGGTCGCGCTGGGCACGACCCTGATCTCCGGGGTGGTCATCGGCGGCACCTCGTTGCAGGTCCTCGCCGACCGCGAGATGGCGCTCGCGGCCCCTACCGACTTCGAGGTCACCGGCAACGGTGGGACGCTGCCGCCGGTGGTGGTGAGTCGGGTCGAGGCGGCGCACGGCGCGCTGGCCCAGGTGGTGCCGTACCGGAAGGTCGACGACGTCACGCTGCTGCGCGGCGCCGACAAGCTCGGCGCCGTCGAGTCCGGCTATCCGACGAGCGACCTGGACGTGGCGGCGTTGCCGAGCACCGGTGACCTGGACGTGGCCCAGGGCAGCCTGGACGATCGCGGACCCGGCCGGATCGTGCTCAACAGCTGGGTCGCGCGGGACGCGGGTCTGCGGGCCGGCGACACCGCGACGCTCGCCGTCGCCACCCGCCGGGTCGACGTCCGGGTGGTAGCGGTGCTGCCCGGTGACGGACCGCTGCACGCGGGCATCCTCGCCGACCCGGCCGACCTCGACCGGCTCGGCGTGCCGTCGGCGTACACCGGTCTGCTCGCCGACGCGGCCGGTGCCGGCGAGGACGGTCGCACCGCTGGCGTGCGGGCGCTGCGGCAGGCCATCGCGGGCAGCGACGGGGTGGGCCTCACGGTGCTCGCCGACGAACGGGACCGCGCCGACGCGTTGGTGCGCACCCTGGTCTGGATCGCTGTCGGTCTGGTCAGCCTGACCGTGCTGATCGCGGTCGTCGGGGTGGGCTCCACGACCGCGCTGTCGGTGGTCGAGCGGGTACGCGAGTCCGGGCTGCTCCGGGCGATCGGGCTGTCCCGGACGGGCCTGCGCACCATGCTGACGGTCGAGTCCGGCCTGTACGGGTTGATCGGCGCGACCATCGGCCTGGTGCTCGGGGTCCCGTACGCCTGGTTGGCGGTGCAGGCTCTCGGGATCGCGGCACCGCTGACCGCGCCGCTGTTGCCGCTGGCCGGGCTGTTCGTGGTGCTGGTCGGGCTGACCGCGCTGGCCGGGGTGCTGCCGGCCCGTCGGGCGTCGCGGGTCAGCCCGGTGGTGGCGCTCGGGGCTGACAGTTGAGCACCGCCGTGGGGTGGCGTCGGAAGTCGGCGCCCCCCACGGCGGCCTGGTCAGTTGGGGTTGTTGGCGTGGGTCAACGTCTCCCAGGCGACGAAGAGGTTGTTGGTTCCGGCCGGACGTTGTTGCAGCGTGAGGGTCTGGGTGTTGGTCATGACGTTGCCCAACCGGGTGCTCATCGCGTTGAAGCCGACCTCGGTGATCGGGCCGAGGCCCCGGGTGAGGCTGCCGCCGCAGAGCCAGGAGGGCGGTGCCTCGCCGAGTTGGTAGCGCGAGTGGAAGCCGAGCGCCTGACGCAGTCGCTCGCCGACCTGCGGGTACAGGTCCCGGCCCTGGATCCGCGAGGTCTCCGCGACGTGCGAGATGGCGGAGATGCCGTACCCGGTGTGCACGAAGTCGCGGCAGGTCTCCTGGGCCAGGCCGGCGACGAAGGTGGACTGGCCCTGCCAGTAGCCGATGATCTCCGCGCTGGTGTCCAGACCGCTGCCGGGCGTGGTGTACGGCAACGCGCCGTCGCTGGGCAGGTAGACGAAGGCCCGGGTGCGGTTGAGGAAACGGGTGACCGCCGCGTCGTAGGCGCTGCGGTCGTCCAGGAACACCGCGATGCCGACGGCGGCCTCCATCATGGTCAGTTCCCAGTTGCCGTTGCTGTTCGAGCCGTTGCGCACCATCGGCAGGTAGACGGTGCGCAGCATGGTGGCGAAGCGGTTGGCGTTGGGCCAGCTCGGGTACGTGTATTTGATGATCTCGGCGGCCCGGGGCCAGACCGAGGCGGCCCAGCCGGTCTGCAGCGGGGCGTTGCTGCCGGTGTGCGCGGTGATCGTGGCCGACCACGCGTCCATGATCTGAATGGCCTTCTGCGCGTACCGGGCGTCACCGGTGACATACCAGGCCAGCGCGTCGGTGTACGCGGCGATCGCGTCCTCACGCTCGTCGGTGCAGCCGTTGTTCGGGTTGGAGTAGGAACCGCACTCGACCACCGAACGGGGCGCCGGGGTGCGCGACAGGGAGGCGTACCGGCTGCCCATCATCTGGTTGTAGGCCGCCGCCCACGGCTGCGCGCCGGCCTGGACCCGGCCCCGGACGAAGTCGAGCTGGCCTCGGCTGACCAGCACGCCGGGGTGGGTGAAACCAGCAGAGGGCGGTGGTGTCGTGCCGCCGCTGGGCAGTGTCCAGGTCTGGTTGGCGGAGCCGGTGCAGCTCCAGATCTGCAGCGGGGTGCCGTCGGCCGAGCTGGGACCGGTGGCGTCGAGGCACTTGCCGGAGGCCGGGTTGATCAGTTGGCCGGCGTTGGGCGACCACTGTTGCGCCCCGGTGCCGTTGCAGTCGTAGATCTGCACCCGGGCACCGTTCGCCGTGCTGGCGGCGGCGATGTCCAGGCACTTGCCCAGCGCCCGGATCGTGCCGTCGTCGGCCACCGTCCACTGCTGCGCGGTGGAGCCGTTGCAGGTGAAGAGTTGGACCTGCGTGTTGTTGGCCGGGTTCGCGGCGGCCACGTCGACGCACTTGCCGCCGTACCCGGTGATCGCGCCGGTCGTGGCCGCCGTCGCCGGTGACGTGCCGACGACCATTGCGGCCGGTACGGCGAGCAGGGCCGCGGCGAGCGCGGAGGTCAGTCTGGTGCGGGGGCGGCGGGGTACGAGCCCGGCCAGTCGTCGCGCCATGTCGGGGTCCTTCCGGGGCGGCGAAATAACTGTAAAGTGTGTTAATCATTACAGTCATACGCACTGATATCAATGTCTTCGTCGCCCCGGATACCGTTACGGGTGCATCGACGCGCCCTTGAGCACCTTGTCCACCACGTTGCGTGGCGCGTGCAGCGCCACGCCCACCAGGTCGAGCTTCTCCCGTCCGACCGCACGGACGGCGGCGCGGTTGTCCCGGTCGTTGCCGGTGGCGAACAGCTCGGACGTGAAGATGGCCAGCCGCAGGCCGCGGGCGAGGGCGCGTGAGTGTGCGCCGACCAACGTCGCCCGATCCCCGGCGAAGACCAGCACCGGCTGGCCGAACATCGGCAGGTAGCCGGTGTCGTCAGCGTCGCGGTACTCCTCGCCGATCAGCTCCGGCAGCGTGCTCGCGACGCCGCTGACCAGGAAGGCGGTGACGTTCAGCCGTTGCCAGCTCGCCAGGTCGTTGCGGAGCAGCACGGCGATCTTGGTGGGAAAGCGGATCGGTTCGGTCATGGCCTCGAGCCTGCCCGCCCCGAGACCGCCGGGTCTTGTACGTTCTTAGCGTGGCCACCCGCCTGGCTGGCTCGCACGTCAGCGCATGGCGACCCGCGGTAGCCGGGGTCGCCGAGGTCTTCCACGCCCATTTCGTGGGCCACGCCTACCCCCGCCACATCCACGAGGTGTGGACCCTGTTGATCGTCGACGACGGCGCGGTCCGCTTCGACCTGGACCGGCACCGGCACGGCGCGCTGCGCACGTCGGTCACCCTGCTGCCGCCGCACGTCCCGCACGACGGCAGCTCCGCCACCCCGGACGGCTTCCGCAAGCGCGTCCTCTACCTCGACACCTCCGCTCTCGACGCCGCGCTGATCGGTCGGGCCGTGGACGAGCCGGACCTGGCCGATCCGCAGCTGCGCGACCGGATCCACCACCTGCACCAGGCACTGGCCGTGCCCGGTGACGAGTTCGAGGCCGAGAGCCGCCTCGCGCTCATCCTGGACCGGCTACGCCGCCGGCTGCGCCAGCGCCCCCCGGTCGACGGCCAGCCGGCCGGACGCGGCCTGGCGGTCCGACTACGGGAGCTGCTGGACGCCCGGACCGTCGAGGGCGTCACGCTGGGGGAGGCCGCGCAGCTGCTGCACGCCCACCCGACCCACCTGGTCCGGACCTTCACCCAGATGTACGGCGTGCCACCGCACTCGTACCTGACCGGTCGTCGGGTCGAGCTGGCGCGGCGCCTGCTCCTCGCCGGGCAGCGGCCCGTCGAGACCGCCGTCGCGGCCGGGTTCTACGACCAGGCGCACCTGACCCGCCACTTCCGGCGCTACCTGGGCGTCAGCCCGGCCCGTTACCCCGCCCGGGGCTGATCGGGCGGTCAGACGAGCTGGCCGCCGATGACGGAGAGCAGCCGCAGCTTCTCGTCGCTGGGCGACCCGGGCACGGCGGTGAAGACCAGCAGCGTCTGTGACTGGTCCGGGTCGACCAGCGTCTGGCAGTGCAGCTCCAACGCCCCGACCTCCGGGTGCACGAAGTGCTTGGGTGGGCAGTAGCCGGCCGGCACCGGGTGTTCGCGCCACAGCCGCGCGAACTCGGCGCTCCTGGCCAGCAGGTCGTCGACGAGCGCGGCGGCCCGCGAGCCGCGCCCGTCGCGGGTGTACGCCGCGTGCAGGTGCGCTACGAGCAGGCGGCTCTGCGTCTCGTGGTCCTCCGCCGGGTGCAGCTGCCGTGCCGTCGGGTCGGTGAACCAGCGGTGGTGGGCGCTGCGCGCCAGGCCGGTGTACCGGGTCTCGTCACCGAGCAGCGCGACGGCCGGCGCGGTCTGCGCCAGGGTTTCGCCGAGGTGGTTCACCACCTGGGCCGGGGTGTCGTGCATCCGGTCGAGGATCCGCATCATGCCCGGGTTCACGTGATCGGCCCGCAGCGCCCGACGCGGAACCGCGTGCCCGGCGAGCTGGAACAGGTGATCCCGTTCGGCGAGGGAGAGCCGCAGGCCACGAGCGAGCGCGGCGAGCATCTGCTCGGAGGGGTGTGGACCACGCTGCTGCTCCAACCGACTGTAGTAGTCGGTGGACATTCCGCTCAACGCGGCGACTTCCTCGCGGCGGAGCCCTCCGGTGCGTCGGCGCGGGCCCCGGGGCAGCCCGACGTCCTCGGGCTGGAGGGCCTCGCGGCGGGTGCGCAGGAAGCTCGCGAGTTGGGCGCGGTCCACGGTGACTCCGATCGGTGGGTGCCGGCGGTTGGTCGGCACGTCGAATGCAACAGGAAAGACCCGCCACGCTGTTCCACCCCCGCGCCCCGCCCCGCCCCTGCGCCCGCGCCCGCGCCCGCACCCGCGATCTTGCACTTACCGTCGCGACAAAGGGTGCAAAAGGGTTCGGATCGGTAACCGAAAGTGCAAGATCGGTGGGGGCGGGGGGCGGGGTGGGACGCGGAGGGTGGGGTTGGGCGGTCAGCGTTGGATGGACTTGGTCTCCAGGAACTCCTCCAGGCCCATCCGGCCGAACTCACGGCCGTTGCCGGAGTGCTTGTAGCCGCCGAACGGGGCGAGCGGGTTCCAGTGGCCGGCGTTCACGTCGACCTGGCCCACACGCAGCCGCCGGGCGACGGCGAGGGCGTGCTCCGGCTCACCGAAGACGCCGCTGGTCAGGCCGTACACCGTGCCGTTGGCGATGGCCACGGCCTCCTCCTCGTCCGCGTACGGGATGATCGTCAGCACCGGGCCGAAGATCTCCTCCTGCGCGATCGCGGAGGCCGGGTCGACGTCGGCGAAGATCGTCGGCTGGACGTAGGCCCCCACGGTCAGCCCCTCGGGCCGCTGCGGGCCGCCGAACACCAGCCGGGCGCCGTCGGCGATGCCCCGCTCGATGTACCCGACCACCTTCTGTCGGTGCGCCTCGGACGCCATCGGGCCGATCCGGGTGGCCTCGTCGCCCGGGTCGCCGACGGTGTACTGCTTTGCGGCCTCGACGGCCAGCGCCACGACCTCGTCCTGCCGGGAGGCGGGCACCAGCATCCGGGGCCACGCGCCGCAGACCTGACCGCCGTTGCTGAACGCCATCATCAGGCCCCGCTCGACAGCGGCGGGCAGGTCGGCGTCGTCCAGGATCATGTTCGCCCCCTTGCCGCCCAGCTCCAGCGCGATCCGCTTGACGCTCGCCGCGGCCACCGCGGAGATGCGCTGTCCGGCGCGGGTGGAGCCGGTGAACGAGATCATGTCGATGTCCGGGTGGGCGGAGATCGCCTCGCCGACCGTCGCGCCGGTGCCGTAGACGACGTTGAAGACGCCTGCCGGTACGCCGGCCTCGGCGGCGGCCTCGGCGAGGATGCGCGCGGTCAGCGGGGCGTTCTCGGACGGCTTGAAGACCATCGTGTTGCCGGCGAGCAGGGCCGGGGCCAGCTTGGAGACGATCTGCTGGAGTGGGAAGTTCCACGGTGTGATCGCGCCGACCACACCGATCGGCTCGCGGACGATCAGTGAGTTGCCGACCTCCTCGGTCCAGGCGAAGCCGTCGGCCAGGCCGGCGATGGACTCGAGCACCGCGGCCGGGAAGGCGACCTGGGCGGTGCGGGACATGCTGATCGGCGAGCCCATCTCGGCGGTGATCGCCTGGGCGATCTCCTCGGTACGGGCGGCGAGGCCGGCACCGAGGCGGCGCAGCACGTCCGCCCGGTGCTGCGGGGTGGTCGCCGACCAGGCCGGGAAGGCGGCCCGGGCGGCGACGACGGCGCGCTCGACGTCGGCGGCGGTGCCGGCCGGGGTCTCGGCGACGACCTCGCCGGTGGCCGGGTTCACGACGGGAAGGGTGCCGGCGGAGCCGGTGACGGTCTCGCCACCGATCCAGTGGCCGGCGACGGTGTGGGTGGAAGATGTCATGGACCGACCGTCGCACCGTGCCGGAACCCCAACCAGGTGCGGTTCATCCAGGGTTTCGCGATCCCTGGCTGGGGCCCGGCCCGGTCAGAGCGCGAGGACGATCCGGCCGGCGGCGATGCCGGCGTCCTGCCGGGCCCAGGCGTCCGCCACGGCGTCGAAGGGCACGATCTCATGGTCGACGGTGAGCCGGCCGGTCGCCGCGTGAGCGGCCACCACGGTCAGCGCGGCGGCCCGCGCGGCGGTCGACAACCCGTTGTTGGTGTAACCGACGATCCGCAGTGCCCCGCTGCGCAGCACGGCGGACTCGATGGGGGCGGTGGCACCCGCCGCGCTGCCCAGGTTGACCAGTCGCCCACCGGGGCGCAGCACCCGCAGCGCCGCCGCGGCCGGGACACCGAAGACCGGGTCCAGGACGAGGTCGACCGGCCCGTCGGCGGCATGGCGCAGCCGGTCGGCCATCGACGCGACGTCGTCGTCGGGCAGCAGCGGGAGGGCGACGGCAGCGCCGAACTCCTCGGCCCGGGCCCGGGCCTCCGCCGAGCGGGCCACCGCGATGACGCGGCGGGCGCCGCCGAGCACGGCGAGCTGGACTGCGGCCTGGCCCACCACACCCCCGGCCCCCAGCACGACGACCTGGTCGCCGACCGACAGGCCGCCGGCGTCGGTCAGCGCCGCCTGCGCGGCGACCGCGGAGAGGCCCAGGGCCGCGAGCAGGCTCAGCGGTACGCCGTCGGGCAGCGCCACCACGTCGGCGGTGGGGACCACGACGGTCGTCGCCATGCTGCCGTCCACACCAGGGCGCATCCCGGCCGACGTGCCGAACCAGACCGCGGTGCCGTCGGCCAGCCGACCGACCCCCTGCACACCCGGCACGTACGGGGTGGTCGGCGGGCCGAAGTAGCTGGTGCCGCTGGCGCAGAGCAGGTCCAGCGGGGTGATCGGCACCGCCTCGACGGTGACCGCCACCTCGCCGTCGGCCGGCACGGGTGTCGGCCGCTCGGCGAGCGTCGGGGCGGCACCGCAGCGGGTGAGCACTGCCGCGCGGATCACGTCGCGATGTCCGGGTAGGGCATCGAGAAGTGGGCCAGCCGCGCGCCGTAGGACTTCTGGTACTCCAACGGCTCGGTGTTGTCCCGCTCGAAGAGGGCGATGAAGAGGGTCAGGGTGAGGAACGGGTGCGCGCCCAGCTCGAAGAGCTTCACGTGGTCGTGGGTGGCCAGCGCCTCGCGCTCCACGTCGTCGAAACGCAGCCAGGTGCTGGCCTCGCCGGTGTGGCAGTTCAGCACCGTGTTGGCGCACTCGGCCTCCCACCAGGCGACCAGCTCGCGCGGCTCGCTGCGGTAGCGCTCGACCAGCTCCGGGTCCCGGTCGACAGTGAAGAGGAACTTGTTCAGCAGGTATCTGCTCATGCCGTCGGCGCTCCGTTCGGGTACCAGGTGAAGTACGCCTCCATGGTGTGGAACAGATCGAGGGTGTCGACGTAGTCGGCCTTCACGCCGGCGCCGGCCACGCCCATCATGAGCATGAAGTCCATGAAGCCGTGGGTGGCGTTGCCCGGTGAGTGCAGGCTGTCCAGGGTGACCTCGCGCAGGCACTCGTCCAGGTCGCCGTTGGCGATCCACTCGACGGCCCGCTGATCGAACTCCGGGTCCGGGCCGTGCGGGCCGAACTGCCGGGGGCCGCCCAGCTCCAGCGAGAGGTGACCGGTGCCGATGACGGCCACCCGCAGGTGCGACGGCCACGACTCGACGATGTCGCGGATGCTCTGGCCGAGTTGGACGAAGCGCTTCGGCTGCGGCAGCGGCGGCGCGAAGATGTTCGTGTAGATCGGCACGATTGGCAGGTCGGCCTCGGGCCGCAGCGTGATGATCGGGCAGGTGATGCTGTGGTCGATGCGCAGCTCGTTGCTGAACGCGAGGTCGAACCCGGCGTCGAGCCCGGCCCGCAAAATGTGCGCGGACAGGTCCTCCTGGCCGGTGAGCAGCATCCGGGGCAGCCCGAACTCGCGCTCCTCGTTGTACCAGTTGGCGTCGTAGCGGGGCGCCTTGCCGACCAGGAACTGCGGCATGTTGTCCAGCCAGAGCTGGTGGAAGTGGTCGGAGCCGATCATCACCAGCACGTCGGGTCGGGCCCGGGTCAACGTCTCCCGGAACGCCAGGATCTTGCGGGTCCACTCGTCGGCGAACGGTGGTCGATCCTCGCCGGTGGCGGTGCTGGCCCGGTAGTAGAAGGGGTGGTGGGTGGAGGCGATGACCGCGACGATGGAGGCCATTCCCGCTCCTTTCGGGTGCGAGAGGGGGTCAGGGTTCGTAGACGGCGTTGCTGTCGACGGTGCGATAGATGTCCATGCCGAGCGGTCGTCGTCGCTCCTCGGCGAGATGCCCGAGAAGCCCCGCCGCGCGGGCCAGCAGGGCGAAGCCGCGCAGCATCTCGACGGGGAGCCCCAGGTCGGCCAGGGCCGCGCCGCAGACCCCGGCGCCGTTGAGCGGCAGGGTGCGGCCGAGCACCTGCGGGTGTACGCGTCCGATCGCCTCGAACAGCCGCAGGTGCGGGCCGTGCAGACCCTCCTCGGTGGCGATCCGGATCAGGACGGGGGTACGCGGGTCCTGCTCCTTGTGCACGGGGTGCCCGAGCCCGGGGACCAGCCGGCGTTCCTGCCTGGCCCGGGCGACCGCGTCCAGCGCCACGGCGTCGTAGTCGGTCACCTCACCGGCCTGGGCGAGCGTGTCGGCGAGGAAGCGTCCACAGTCCTCGGTGACGCCGAGGAAGCGGGAGCCGCCGCCGAGCAGACCGGCGGCGAGGGCGCCCTGCAACGACTCGGGCGCGGACAGGTACGTCAGCCGGGCCGCGATCGCCGTCGGGGTGAAGCCGTGGTCGGCGAGTGCCACCAGCACCGCCTCGAAGACCCGTACCTCGCCGGGGGAGGGGCGGTGGCCGGCGACCAGCCAGTACGCCAGCTCGCCAAAGCCCACCGTTCCCATCAGGTCGGCGGCCAGGTCCTGCCCGAGCAGGGAGATGGTGGTCGGGTCGGAGGTGCCGATCCCGGTCGGAAAGCTCAGTTCTTCAGCCACGCGCGGATCTCCTCGCCGTGTTCGTCGAGCCCGGGCGGCGGCAGCTCGTACCGGGCCGGGGTGTCGGAGAAGGTGATGGGGTTGCGCACGCCGGGCACGTCGCCGACGGTGACGACCGGGTCGAGCCCCAACTCCTCGGCGAGCGCCACACCGCCGTCGATGGTGTTGATCGGCGCGCACGGGACCCCGGCAGCCAGCAGGTCCCGGAACCACTCGTCCTTGGTCCGCTTGGCGAGTCGTTGCACCAGCAGTGGCCGCAACTGCTCGCGGTTGGCGGTGCGGTCCTGGTTGCGCCCGAACCGCGGGTCGTCCGGCAGGTCGGGCAGGTCGAGCACCTGGCAGAGCTTGCGGAACTGCCCGTCGTTTCCGGCGATGACGATCAGCTCCCCGTCGGCGGTGGGCAGTGGCTCGTACGGGAAGAGGCTGGGGTGGGCGTTGCCCATCCGGAACGGGACGGTGCCGCCGGCGACGTAGCCGCTGGAGTGGTTGACCAACCCGGACAGCGCCGAGCTGAGCAGGTTGACCTCGATGTGCTGGCCTCGTCCGGTCTCCCCGCGATGGTGCAGCGCGGCGAGGATTCCGATGTTCGCGTGCAGCCCGGCCATCACGTCGAAGACGGAGATCCCGGCCCGGTACGGCGAGCCGTCCGGGTCGCCGGTGAGGCTCATCAGGCCCGAGATGGCCTGCACCATCAGGTCGTAGCCGGGGAAGTCCCGACCGGCACCGGTGCCGAAGCCGCTGATGCTCGCGTACACGACCTTCTCGTTGGTCGCGGTGACCGTGTCGTAGTCGAGGCCGAACCGGGCGAGGCCACCGGGCCGGAAGTTCTCGATCAGCACGTCGGCGCGGCGGGCCAGCTCCTGCGCGGCGGCCAGGTCGTCGGGCTTCTTGAGGTCCAGGGCGATCGACCGCTTGTTGCGGTTGATGCCGAGGTAGTACGTCGAGACACCGTCGCGGGTGGGGGGCATCCAGGTGCGGGTGTCGTCGCCACCGGGGCTCTCCACTTTGATCACCTGTGCGCCGAGGTCGGCCAGGAGCATCGTCGCGTACGGCCCGGCGAGGATCCGGGAGAAGTCCGCGACGAGCAGGCCGGCCAGTGGACCCGTCGAATGCTGCACCATGTTTCCGCCCGTTCTGCGGACACCTGTCCGCCGAGACAGCTTGCGACACCGCAGGATCGCTGTCAACGGCGCGTTCACCGCGCGGAAACATGCCCTTGACACCAATCGTGACCGGGACCACACTTGCGCCACTCGGGCTGGCCGCACAGCGGACATCGGTCCGAATCCCCTCGTACCCCGGAAAGGAATGGGTGGCGATGAGCGCAACCGACCGGCCGGTGGTCTTCCGTAACGGCCTGGTTCTCACCATGGACGACGCGCACACGGTGCTGCCCGGCGCCGACGTGCTGGTCGTCGGCGACCGGATCGCGGAGGTCGGCGTCGGCCTCACCGCGCCCGACGACGCCCTGGAGATCGACGCCAGCGGCGGCATCCTCATGCCCGGCATGGTCGACACCCACCGGCACCTGTGGCAGACCGCGATGCGCGGGTACGGCGCCGACTGGACCCTGACCCAGTACTTCGTCTGGTACTACCTCGAGTCCGGCAAGCTGTTCCGGCCCGAGGACATTCACGCCGGCAACCTGCTCGGGGCGATCGAGGCGATCGACGCGGGCGTCACCACCACTGTCGACTGGTCGCACGGGTTGCAGACACCCGAGCACGCCGACGCCGCCGTGGACGCCCTGGAGGCGGTCGACGGGCGGTTCGTGCTCGCCTACGGCAACATCCAGCAGGGGCCCTGGGAGTGGGCCACCTCTCCGGAGTTCCGCGACTTCCACCGCCGCCGCATCGACGGCGGCAGGCTGGCCGGCTTCCAGATGGCGTTCGACGTCACCGGCGACCCCGCCTTCCCGGAACGCGCCGCGTTCGAGGTGGCCCGGGAACTGGGTGCCGCGGTGACCACCCACGCCGGCGTGTGGGGCGCCACCAACGACGACGGCATCCGACTGATGCACGAGAACGGGTTCATGACCCCGTCGACCGTCTACGTGCACGCGGCGACGCTCACCCACGACTCGTACAACCGGATCGCCGCGACCGGCGGCTCGGTCTCCGTCTCGACGGAGAGTGAACAGAGCGCCGGCCAGGGCTACCCACCCACCTGGCAACTGCGCCACCACGACATCCCGGTGTCACTGTCGATGGACACCAGCGTCTGGTGGAGCGGCGACCTTTTCTCCGCGATGCGGACCACCCTCGGCGCGGATCGCTCCCGCGAGCACCTGGAGGCGCACGCCAAGCAGGAGACCATCACCCACTGCCACCTGCGCGCCGAGCAGGTCGTCGAGTGGGCTACCCGGGGCGGCGCCCGCGCCCTCGGCATGGACTCCACGATCGGCGCCCTCACCCCGGGACGGCAGGCCGACGTCGTCCTGATCAAGAACGACGCCTCGCCGGTGATGTTCCCGATCCTGAACCCGCACGGTCACGTCGTCTTCCAGGCCCAGCGTGCCGACGTGCACACCGTGCTGGTCGGTGGGCGGGTCGTGAAGCGCGACGGCCGCCTCGTCGGCGTCGACCTCGCCGCCGCGCGGGCCCGGGTGGCGGCGACCATCGACCACCTGCGCGAGACGATGGGGGAGCAGGCGTGGCAGCGGGGCATGAACCCGGACATCCCCGAGACCGCGATCCTGGAGAACCCGTACCAGTACACCGAGTGGGACGCCGGGTCGGCGCAATGGAAGCATTAGGACATGAGTGACAACGGAAGGGGCGCCGGGCCCGACTTCATCGAGGCCCTCGCGCGTGGCCTCGACGTCCTGCGCTCCTTCCGTCCCGCCAGCCCGTCGATGACGCTCAGCGAGATCGCCGCCGCCACCGGCCTGGCCCGCCCCACCGTCCGGCGCATCCTCATCACGCTCGAATCGCTGGGCTACGTCCGCGCGGCGGGCCGCGGCCACACCCTCACCCCGCGCGTCCTCGAACTGGGGATGGCGTATGTCAACGCGCTGAACATGTGGGACGTGGCCCGCCCGCACATGGAGAAGCTGGTCGCGCAGACCAACGAGTCGACCTCGATGGCCCAGCTCGACGGCAGCGACATCGTCTACGTCGCCCGGGTGGCCGTCCCCAAGATCGTGACACTGGGCGTCACTATCGGCACCCGCTTCCCGGCGCCCGCGACGTCGATGGGCAAGGTGCTGCTCGCCGCGCTACCGCCGGACACGCTGGCCGCCGTCCTCGCCGAGCCCAGCCGCTCCGGCATCACCCCGCGCTGGCAGCCCACCCGGGGCGAGCTCGACGCCGTGCTGCGCGAGGTCCGGGCGAAGGGCTGGGCGCTCGCCGACCAGGACCTGGCCCCGGGGATCCGGTCCGTCGCCACCGGCGTCCGCGACGGCGACGGGCGGGTCGTCGCCGCCATCAACGTGACGGTGCACGCCGCCGAGACCTCGGTGGAGACCCTGCGCGAGGAGCACCTGCCGAGGCTGCTGCGCGCCGCCGCCGACATCGGGCACGACTGGGCGCTCACCGCCGCCGTGCCGGTGGTCACCGCCTAGGTTCTGCCGGTCACGAGCTTCGTTCATTGTCCGGGGCGGCGCCGACACCAGATCGGATGCCATAGTGCCGCGATGAAGGCAGACCTGCACAGTTACCTGAAGGGCGGCCGCGACACGCTGCTGTGGAAGCTCGACGGGCTCAGCGAATACGATGTTCGGCGTCCGTTGACCCGGACCGCGACCAACCTGCTGGGTCTGGTGAAGCACGCGGCGGCCATGGAGGTCCTCTACTTCGGCGTCGTGTTCGGCCGGCCGTTCCAGGAGGAACTGCCGTACGTCGGCGACGGGGCGGAGCCCAACGCCGACATGTGGGCGAGCGCGGACGAGACCCGCGAGGAAATCGTCGCACTGTACCGTCGCGCGATCGCCCACGCCGACACCACCATCGAAACCCTTGCGCTGGACGAGGTCGGCCGCGTTCCGTGGTGGGGCGATGCGGCGGTCACGTTGCACCACGTCCTGGTCCACGTCGTCGCGGAAACGCAACGGCACGCAGGCCACGCCGACATCGTGCGCGAACTCATCGACGGCGCGGTCGGGCTGCTGTCCCCCAACGACAACCTGCCCCCGGCCGACGAGTCATGGTGGCGGGAACACCGTCAGCGAGTGGAGCAGGCTGCCCTCGACGCCGGCAAACGCGGCAGCTAGGGCGTGTCCTGTCGATCTTGGTGGCCGTCGGGCAGACCGTATGGGTAGGGTGCTCGCCATGATCGAGGCCCCCGCATGCCGTTGACGAATCCCTGGCTGGCCGAGCCCACCCCGGCGAAGCGGCTCGATCGTGAACGACTTGAAGAGCGCATTCTCAACCTGCTGTCGTCGCAGAACATGTGCGTGCTCGCGAGCACGGGTCCGGACGGGCCGCTGGCCACCCCGGTGCGGTACTACCCGCTCGGCTTCACGGTGCTGTTCACGGCTTCGCCGCGTTCGCCGAAGATGCGCAACATCGCTGTCGATCCGCGGGTGTCCGTCGGGATCTTCGCACCGCTGGTCGGGCTGGCCAGCAGCCGCGGGGCCCAGCTGTTCGGAGCTGCCAGGGCGCTTGAACCGGGGCATCCGGACCGTGCGCACTATTGGGAAGCGTTCCGATGGGAGAACGAGCACGCCGAGCGAGGGCGATCGCTGTCCGAGCCGCCCGAGGACACCCTGGTGGTCGTTGAGGCGGAGCGGATTGTCTATACCGAACACTGGCTGCGACGTGAAGGGTTCGCACCCCGTCAGTTCTGGCGTCGCTGAAGTTGGCTCTTCCTGCCAACCAGATCATGCAAGCCGGATGGTGGCGGCGATGAGGCATCGCGGCCTGCGCCGACACGGCCATCTGGGCATTGTCCGAGGATGAGCTGATCGCCACCCCGACGAGTGGCTGAAGATGGACGGCCGTTCGGATACGCGGCCCGGTGGTCACGAAAACCGGGGGCGAATCGTCACAACCGGCAGTTAGTCTTCCTGCGCGCGTCGTCGTCCTGGCACGTCGCGCCCCGCGCCAGGTCGGCGCGGCATCGCCGCCACCGCCCACCATCGGCCGGCTCAATCGATTTCAGGAGAGTTAGTGACACAGCAATCCATCGCGACATCGGACAAACTCGACGGTGCGGTGCTCAAGGTGGCGGGCGTCGTCGTCCTTGGCGCGATCATGTCGATCCTCGACGTGACGGTGGTCAGTGTGGCGCTGCCCACATTCCAGAGCGAGTTCGACGCGTCCTACGCCCGCGTCGCCTGGACCATGACCGCCTACACCCTCGCGCTCGCCACCGTGATCCCGCTCAGCGGATGGGCGGCGGACCGGTTCGGCACCAAACGGCTCTACATGGTGGCGTTGGCTCTGTTCACGATCGGGTCGGGGCTCTGCGCCATGGCCGACACGATCGGCGAGCTGATCGGCTACCGGGTCCTGCAGGGCCTCGGCGGCGGCATGCTCATGCCGCTGGGCATGACCATCATGACCCGGGCGGCCGGGCCGCACCGGATCGGCCGGTTGATGGCCGTCCTCGGCATCCCGATGCTGCTGGGCCCGATCGGCGGCCCGATCCTCGGTGGCTGGCTGATCGACACCGCGAGCTGGCACTGGATCTTCCTGATCAACCTGCCGATCGGCCTGATCGCCCTGATCTACGCGCAGTTCGCGCTGCCGAAGGACGCGCCCGAGCCGTCCGAGTCGTTCGACTTCGTCGGCATGCTCATGCTCTCCCCGGGTCTGGCCCTCTTCCTCTACGGCGTCTCGTCCCTGCCGGAGGTGGGCACCTTCGCCGAGGCCAAGGTGTGGGCCCCGATGCTGGTCGGCGGGGCGCTGGTGGTGGCGTTCGTGCTCTACTCGTTCAGGCCCCGGCACCCGCTGCTCGACCTGCGGCTGTTCCGCAACCGCAGCCTGACCATCGCATCGGTGACGATGTTCGTGTTCATCATCGCGTTCATGGGCGCCGGGCTGCTGTTCCCGAGTTACTTCCTGCAGGTGCGCGGTGAGTCGACGCTGGCCGCCGGCCTGCTGATGGCCCCGCAGGGCATCGGCGCGATGATCACCATGCCGATCGCCGGCACGCTCGCCGACCGGGTGCCGATCGGGCGTACGGTCCCGTTCGCGTTGGGGCTCATCGTCATCGGGTTCTTCGGCTTCACCCAGGTCGACCCGCAGACCTCGTACTGGCTGCTCGGCGCGTCGCTGTTCGTGATGGGTCTGGGCATGGGCGGCACGATGATGCCGATCATGACGTCGGCGCTGCGGACGTTGCAGGCGCAGGAGGTGGCGCGCGGCTCGACGCTCGTCAACATCCTCCAGCAGATCGGCGGGTCGGTCGGTGCCGCCGTCATGTCGGTGATCCTCACCAACGAGCTGAACGGCTCCCGGCCGATCCCCGGCCTGGTGGACGAGAGCGGCAAGCCGGTCACCGAGGCGGGGCTGGCCATCGCCTCCCAGCAGCGGCCGGAGCTGCTTCAGCAGATGCCGGTTGACCCGTCGCTCATCGAGCGCGGGCTCGACTTCGCCGCCAAGTCGTTCGCCACCACGTTCTGGGTCGCGTTCGCGCTGGTCGTGCTCACCTTCATCCCGGCCGCCCTGCTGCCGCGCCGACGGCAGCCGGCGCAGCTCGACGACCCGCAGGGCGAGCAGGTCAAGACGCCCGTCGTCATCCACTGACCGACCCCGCCGCGCCCGGCACCCGGTGAGGTGCCGGGCGCGGCGGGTACGCCGTCAGCGCAACGGACCGTCGCCGGGCCCGTCCGGGTCCTCGACCACGTGGATCGCCGCTTCCTCAGCGCTGGCGGCACCCGCGTCGATGCCGGCGTCCCATGCCACCGCCTCGGCCTCGTCGTCCTCGCGGACGCCGTCGTCGTACGCGACGAGGCGGCCGGCGCGCGCCTCCGCCTCGTACCCCCGGCGGGTCAGCTCGTCCTCGTCGTCGCCACCCTCGGCGTACGGGTCGACATCCGGCACCTCCTGGGCGAGGTGCTGCTCCAGTGACTCGCCCGCCCGCTCCTCGGCGGGCGTGGTGCCGAACCGGTTGGCCGCCGTCCAGTGGTCCTCGGCGACGATGCCGGTGTCGAGGGGGTCGCCGACCAGGTCGTCGTCGAGGGTGTCGGAGGCGTCCAACACCCCGTCGTCCTCGGCTACGTTCCACTCGTCGACGGAATCCATCCGTTCGGTCTGGCTCACGGCGGTCTCCTCTGTGTCACGGTGCGGCAAAGTGCTCAGCCTATGACCGTGCAACGCGCCCGCGCCCCGAGGTCTGCCCGCTGTGACGAACGGACCTCGGGGCGCGCCGCACCGGGGCGAGTCAGCGCTTCAGCAGCTCCGCCACGGCGTCGGTGAACTCGGCCGGCTGCTCGATGTGCGCGAAGTGTCCGCTTCGCTGCAGGGTCACCAGCCGCGAGTCCGGAAGCCCGGCGTGCAACTGCTCGGCCCAGCGCGGGCCGCAGATGAAGTCGTACGCCCCGACGATCACCACGACGGGCACGGTGATCTCACCCAGGTTGTCCCGTACGTCGAAGGGCGTGGGGTCCTGTGCGCCGGCCGGCGTCGACCAGATCCGGACGGCCGCCTGAAACGGGGCGAACTCGTCCTGGCGGCCCCAGAAGTCCGCGAAGTACACCGGCAGGGCGGCGCGCAGCGCGGCCCCCAACGACTCGTCGTCCGTCGCGCCGCCGATCTGCGCGAAGGCGGCCGGGACCGCCGCCGCCTCCGGTCGGTCCGGGTGCCGCTGCGGGTAGGCGGCGAGGCCCGCCATGGCCTCGCCCCAGAACTCGGCGCCGGTGACGGGTGAGGTGTCGTACAGGGCGAGGCCGGCGATCCGGTCGGGGTGGGTGAGCGCGTACCGCTGGGCGACGAAACCGCCGTGCGAGTGCCCGAGCAGGTACACCCGGGGTTCGCCGAGGTGCTCGACGACGGCGTGCAGGAACCGGACATAGGTGTCCAGGCGGTAATCGTCCGGGTTGTCCAGCTGCCCGGACGCGCCGGTGCCCACCGGCTCGACGTAGACCATGGTGAAGTGCGTCTCAAGGCTGGGCGTGCGCAGGTACGCCCACTCGATGCCGGGCCCGCCGGAGTGCGCCACGCAGACCGGGCCGGTGCCGGCGACGTGGTAGACCTGCCGAACGCCGTCGACGGTGAAGGTGTGGGCACCGGGTGCGAGGGCGCTGACGTCGTGGCTGGTGGAACCCATGAACTATCTCCCGATCCGAGACCCGTGCGGCGTCCGCCGGCACGGCGACTGGTGCATGACGCGGACCAGATGCTCGGGTCGGGGGAAAAGTTCGCTCGGCCGGGAGGGGTTTTTCAGGCCAGCGCGGGGACCGGGTGGAAGAGGGTCAGTTGACGTACCCGCCCCTCGCGCAGCACCTGCAACCACAGCGCCGCGGGTGGGCAGTGCTCCGGGTCGTCGGGCGGGCTGATCAGGTCGGTCTCCCAGATCAGCACGTCGCCGCTGGCGGCCACGTTGCGCAGCCGCTGACGTACCCCGGCGGACAGGTCGCGGTTCATGCCGTTGATCGCCAGGTCACGACCGCCGCGCGGGCCGCCCGGCACGATCATTTCGGCGTTCGGCCACCAACTTTCGCGGACCACCCGCTCGAAGTCGCCGCGCATCGCGGTGGCGATCATGTCGTGGCCCTCGCGCCACCGGGCGTCGTTCGCGGCGGCGACGTCGGCGTGCGCCGTGGTCGCGGCCGTGCGCAGACCGCCGGCGAGCGCCCGGCGAGCGTGGTTGAGGCGGCTGCGGACGGTGCCGACCGGCACCCCACACACGGCGGCGATCTGCTCGTACGAGGACGCGTCGCTGAAGTACCGCAGCAGGGTGACCAGGCGGTCAGGCTCGGACAGTTGCCCGATGGAGTGCCACACCCAGTCGCGCATCGCGGCCCGGTCCAGCGCCTCCTCCGGGGTGGGGGTGTCGGCCGGGCCGGTGAACCACTCCGGTTCGGCGACCGGGAGGGCTCGGGGCTTGCGTAACGTCGTGCGGCTGGTGTTGCGGACGATGGCCCGCAACCAGGACCCGACGGCGTTCGGGTCGCGAACCTCGCCGATGCGACGCAGGGCGACGACCATGGTGTCCTGCACCGCGTCTTCGGCGTCCGGACCGTAACCGAGGACGCTCAGCGCGACGGCCCGCATCCCGGCCTCGTGCCGGGCCAGCAGCACACCAAGCGCCGCCGCGTCTCCCGCCTGCGCGAGAACCACCAGCTCCGCGTCGCTCTGCGTCACGTCCATTTCCTCCCGGAAAAGCCGTTCTTGCCGGCTTGTGCTCCATCAAGCGTACGGCGGGCCGGCGCGTCGATGCCCCGAGCGGACGGTCGTCCTACGCTGCGGGAGGGCTCGCGGCGCGGGTGGCCCGGGTGCCGATCTGCCGCAGGTGCGCGATCAACTCCGGCGGCTCGTGCACCTCCAGGTCGCAACCGAGGGTGAGCAGGCGCCACGCCAGCCACTCCAGCGTGTCGGCGTTGCTGCGCAGCCGGCACGAGGTCGCGTCGATCGGCTCCAGCTCGACGCCGGCGCCGCTGAGCGGGCCCGCCATCCGCTCGACCGGCGCGTGCAGCGTCACCACCGCCCGGTAGACGGGGGTCAGCTCAAGCAGCTTCTCCGTCATGAACGTAGCGGCGTCGGACGCCGGCAGTTGCCGGGCGGCGACCCGGTTCCGGGTGGGCCGCAGGTCGGTGATCCGATCGACCCGGAAGATCCGCCAGTCGTCGCGGTCGTTGTCGTAGCCCACCAGATACCAGCGCCGCCCCGCCGACACCAGCTTGTACGGCTCGACGAGCCGTTCGGCGTCCACGCCGTCGCGGCGGCGGTAGGTGAACCGTAGCCGCTCCCGGTTGTTGACGGCGGCGGCCAGCGCGCTCAGGCGCTCCGGGTCGACAGTCGGTTGCTCCCAGGTGAGCATCGGTTCGGTCGCCGCCCCCAGCGCGCTGACCCGGTGCCGCAGCCTCGACGGCAGCACCTGTTCGAGCTTCGCCAGCGCCCGCACCGAGGCCTCCTCGATGCCGGCCACCGCGTGACCGGCGGCGGTGCGCAGACCGACCGCGATCGCCACCGCCTCGTCGTCGTCGAGCAGCAGCGGGGGCATCGCCCTGCCGGCGACCAGACGGTATCCGCCGATCGCGCCCATCGTCGCCTGCACCGGGTAGCCGAGATCGCGCAGCCGCTCCACGTCGCGGCGGATGGTGCGCAGGCTGACCCCGAGCCGGGTGGCCAACTCACTGCCGGGCCACTCGCGGGGCGTCTGTAACAGCGACAGCAGGCTCAGCAGTCGGGCAGGGGTGTCGGACATGATTCCCAGAATGCCAGCGAAGTGTGCCAGAAGCTGTCCTATATGGGCCGTAGCGTTTCCGGCATGACACCCTTTCGCATCGACATCCGCCAGTCGGACCTCGACGACCTGCGTGACCGGCTCTCCCGTACCCGGTGGCCCCGCTCGTTGCCCGGCGCCGGCTGGAGCCGCGGGGTGCCGGTGGACTACCTGCGTGAGCTGACCGGGTACTGGGCGAATGACTACGACTGGCGGGCGCACGAGGCGCGTCTGAACGACTTTCCCCAACTCGTCACCCAGGTCGACGGCTTGGACGTGCACCTGCTGCACGTCCGCTCGCCGGAGCTGGACGCGCTGCCGTTGCTGCTCACGCACGGTTGGCCGAACTCCGTCGTCGAGTTCATCGAGCTGATCGGTCCACTGACCGACCCGCGCGCCCACGGCGGTGATCCCACCGAGGCGTTTCACGTGGTGGTCCCGTCGGTGCCCGGCTACGGTTTCTCGCAGGCGCCACCGGCCGGTTTCACGATCGACCGGCTCGCCCGGATGTGGGCCGAACTGATGGCCCGGCTCGGCTACCACCGCTACGGCACTCAGGGCGGCGACCTGGGCGCGTACGTCGCGCCGCGGGTGGCGGCGGTGGCGCCGGAGCGGGTGGTCGGTGTGCACATCGACGGCGGGTTCGGCTTCCCGACCGCCGCGGACGTGCCGGACATGAGCGTGGCAGAACGCGCCGAGTGGGAGCAGATGCAGCGGTGGATGAGCGGTGGCGTGGACCATCACGCGCTGTTGCGGGCGGCACCGCAGACCTTCTCGTACGCCTGGAACGACTCGCCGGTCGGGCTGCTGGCCTGGATGATGCAGAAGTTCAAGGAGTTCACCATGACGGTGCCCACGCCGGAGCAGGCCATCGACCGGGATCACCTGCTCACCAACGTCAGCCTCTACTGGTTCACCGGCACGTCGGGGACGTCGTCATGGCCGATGTACGAGCGGCTGACCGTTGCCGATGATGGCGCTTTCGCCTGGCCGGCGGGCCAACGGCGAGTGCCGTCCGGTGTGTACGGCGGTGGGTCCGCGTTGATGCGCCGCCTCGCAGAACGGGACAACACCATTGTGCACTGGCCGCAGGGCAACCCGGGCAGCCACTTCGTGGCGATGGACGAGCCGCTGGCGCACGCCGCGGACATCCGCGCGTTCTTCCGAGGGCTGCGATGACCGAGCTGACCTGGGCTCAGGTCTCCGCCCGACGTCTTCAGCGGCACGGGCTGCGCACCCCGGCGGCGGGCGCGGCACCGGACGCCGGGCGGGTCGCCGACGTGGTGTCGACGATGTGCGGCGCGCACGCCCAGATCGCGTCGGCCGCCGAGCTGTCCGTCGGCCTGCGGGTGCCGGGCGCGACCCGCTCCCTGGTACGTCGGGCACTGTGGACGGATCGCACCCTCGTCAAGACCCGGGGACCACGCGGCACCGTGCACCTGCTCGCCGCCGCGGACCTGCCGATGTGGGTCGGCGCGCTGACCTCGGTGCCGGCCCCGTCGTGGGAACGGAGCGTGGTCCTGCTGACGCCCCGGCAGACCGAGCAGGTCCTCGCGGCCATCGCCGACGCGGTCGCCGAGGCCGACCTGACCACCGCCGAGCTGACCGAGGAGATCGTCGCCCGTACCGGCGCGTGGGCGGGCGACCTGGTCATGGAGGCCTTTCAGGACAGATGGCCCCGGTGGGTCGCCGCGATGACCGCCGCCACCCGCAGCGGGGTGATCTGCTTCGGCCCGAACCGCGGTCGGGTCACCACGTACACCAGCCCGACCCGGTGGCTGCCCGACTTCGCGCCGATGCCCGGTCGCGCCGCACTGGCCGCACTCGTGCGCAGCTACCTGTACGCGTACGGCCCGGCCACCCCGGCGCAGTTCGCCAGGTGGCTGGCGGTCCCACCGGCGTGGGGGACATGGCTGTTCGACTCGCTCGACCTGACCGAGGTGACAGTGGAGGGCAGCCCGGCCTGGGTGGCCGCCGACGACACCGCCTTCCCCGACGACCGGCCGTCCGGATTACGGCTGCTGCCCTACTTCGACGCGTACGCGGTCGGCTGCCACCCCCGTGAGCGGCTCTTCCCCGGTGTCGCCGCCACCCGGGCGCTCGCCGGTGGCCAGGCCGGCAACTATCCGGTGCTGCTGGTGGACGGGGTGGTCGCCGGCGTGTGGCACCAACGCCGCTCCGGCCGGTCGATCCGCGTCACCGTCGAGCCGCTGCGCCCGCTCGACGCCGCCCGGCAACGGGCGCTGGCGCAGGAGGTCGACCGGGTCGGCGAGATCCTGGAGGGCCGGGCGTCGCTGACCGTGGGCACCGTCAGTGTCGGACCGCACGCCTGAGCACGCCGGCCGGCCCGCTGGGCGAGGATGAGAGGGTGCTCCCCGAACCGGTCGACCACGCGCCCCGGCAGGCGTTCCCCTGGGCGGTGCTGCGCCAGCGCTGGGAGGACCTCACGTTTCTGCACTGGGCGGTCGATCCGTCGCTCGTCGCGCCGTTGCTTCCCGTCGGGACCCGGCCGGACACGCTCCACGGGGTCAGCTACGTCGGCCTGATCGGTTTCCGGATGGTCGGGCTGGGCTTCGGCCGTGGCCCGGGGGTGCCCTACTTCGGCACCTTCTCAGAAACCAACGTCCGGCTCTACTCCGTCGACGACGACGGCCGACGAGCGGTGGTGTTCCGGTCGCTCGACGCGTCCCGCCTGGTGCCGGTGCTGGTGGCCCGGGCGACGCTGCGCCTGCCGTACCTCTGGTCGTCGATGCGGTTGGACCGCGACGGTGACCGCCGCACCTACCGGTGCCGGCGGCGCTGGCCGGGGCCGGCGGGCGCGACGAGCCGGATGGTGGTGCGGGTCGGCGAGCGGATCGTCGAGCCGACCCCGCTCGACCATTTCCTCACCGCCCGTTGGGGGCTGCACACCCGGGCGTACGGGCGCACGCTGCACCTGCCGAACTGGCATCCGAGCTGGCCGCTGCACCGGTGCGAGCTGCTGCACCTGGATGACGAGCTGGTTGCCGCCGCCGGGTTGCCGGCACCGGTCGGGCCGCCGGTCAGCGTGCTCTACTCGCCCGGTGTCGCGGTCCGGTTCGGCCCGCCGGTGGCGGCCCGGCCCCGTGCCGCCGGGCCGCCGCGGGCTCAGTAGCGGCCACCCTCGGGCGCGGGCAGAGCGTCCAGGTCGGCCAGGTCCTCGGCGCTGAGCCGCACGTCAGCGGCCGCACAGTTGTCCAACAGGTACTTCGGGGTCTTGGTGCCGGGGATCGGGATGACCTGATCGCCCTGGGCCACCACCCAGGCGAGGGCGACCTGCGCGGGGCTGACGCCCGCCCGGTCGGCGATCTCCCGGACCCGGGCGACGATGGCGAGGTTGGCGCGCAGCGCGTCCTGCTGGAAGCGTGGCAGGCCGCGCCGGAAGTCGTCGGCGGGCAGGTCGTCGAACGAGGTGAACCGGCCGGCGAGGAAGCCGCGGCCGAGCGGGGAGAACGGCAGGAAGGCGATGCCCTGCTGGGCGCAGTACGGCAGCACCTCGGTCAACGGGTCGCGGGTCCACAGTGACAGCTCGGACTGCACCGACGCGACCGGGTGCACCGCCTGGGCCCGCACGATCTGGGCGACCGTCACCTCGGAGAGCCCGATCTGCCGGGCCTTGCCGGCCGCCACGACCTCCGCCATCGCGCCCCAGGACTCCTCGATGGGCACCTGCGGGTCGACCCGGTGCAACTGGTAGAGGTCGACGTGGTCGGTGCCGAGTCGGCGCAGGCTCTCGTCGATCGCCGCGCGGATGTGCTCCGGTCGGCCGTTGTTGCCGATCCTCGGCGAGTTGCCGGGGCCGCCGGTGGGGGAGGTGGCCACGAGGCCGACCTTCGTGGCCAGCACGGCCCGCTCCCGCTCGCCGTCGGCAAGCGCCCGCCCGACCAGCTCCTCATTGGTGTACGGCCCGTACACGTCCGACGTGTCGATCAGTGTCGCGCCCAGGTCCAGCGCCTGTCGGATGACGGAGATCGACGTGTCGTCGTCGCGCGGGCCGGTGATGTCGTAGCCATGGCTCATGCCCATGCAGCCGAGGCCGATGACGCCGACCTCGGGGCCGGTGCTGCCCAGCGTGGTGGTTTGCATGCGCCCAGGCTACGACCGACGCGGGCGGCGGGCACCTCGCGCGTCGGGGCGGCCGGGTCGACCGCCCCGATGTTCGGGTGCCCGCGTCGGCCCCCGGGACCCCTCGCCGCTCAGGACGTCAACTGGGTGAAGCGGATGCTGTTGCCGAACGGATCGCGCAGGGCGCAGTCGATCCCGTAGAAGCGTTCGGTGGGTTCCTCGGTGAACTCGACGCCCCGGCTCAGCAGCGTCTCGTACGTCTTGCGGCAGTCGTCGGTGGAGAAGATCAGCGAGCCGCCCATCGCGCCCTTGGTGACCAGGGCGCGCACCTGCTGGGCGGTCTCCTCGGACAGTGCCGGTGGGCCGGGCTTCTCCAACAGGATCTGGCGATCCGGCTCGCCGGGGACGTTGACGGTCAGCCAGCGCATGAAGCCCATGTCGACGTCGGCGTTGACCTCCAGGCCGAGCTTGCCGACGTAGAAGTCGAGGGCCTCGTCCTGGTCGAGGACGTAGATCTGTGAGTGCGTGATCGCGGTGAACATGCACGTCACGCTAGGGGTCCGCGCCGCCGGACGCTTATCCGAAACTGCTGGGTGACGACTCTCACCAGAAACGGACTCGCGAGTCCGGTACGGTGGTCACGAAGCGGACCTGCGAGTCCGGATGTGCCTCACCTCACCACGAGGAGCCCCGATGACCCCGGTACGGATCAGCGACGCCCTGCGCGCGGTGGTCTTCGAACCCACCCGCGACCTGACCGAGGCGCTCGACGAGTTCTACGCCCCGGACTACACCCACCGCAGTGACGGCGAGACCGTCGACCGGGCCGGATTCGTCGAGATGGTGACCCGGGTACGCGGTCAGATCGTCGGCGGCACCGTGCGGGTTCTCGACGAGCTGCGCGACGGTCTCCGCTACGCCGAGCGGCACGTCTACGAGATCACTCTGACCGACGGGTCGACCGCCAGGCGGGAGATCGCCATCTTCGGCTCGTACGCCGAGGACGGCCGGTTCCGCCACCTCAGCGAGACCGGCTTCGACCTGCCCGCCTGACCCACCCCGACAATCAGCACCGGAGAGAGCCATGCCCCGCCTTGCCGACCCCGATCCGAACGCCATTCCGGCTGACGTCCGCGACGTCCTGTCCGCCCTGCCGCCCGACCCGATGGTCAAGATGCTGACCCACTCGGTCGGCACGGTGGCCCTCTTCATCCAGCTCGCGAAGGCGCAGTTCACCTCGCTGGAACTGCCCGCCCGCTCGCGGGAGCTGGTCATCCTGACGGTCGCCGAGTACGCCGGGTGCGAGTTCGTGGCGGCCCAGCACCGCCCGATGTCCGAGGCCGTCGGCGTCGACCAGCGCACCCGCGAGATCATCAGCAGCCGGGACCTCGACAACCCGGGCCTTGCGGCGGACGACCGGACGCTCATCCGGTTCGCCGCCGAGGTGGTGCGCTCACCGCGCGTTCCCGACGACCTCTTCGACGAGGTCCGGGGCAACCTCAGCGAGCGCGAGATCGTCGAGGTGCTCCAGGTGATCGGCTACTACTGGTCGTTCGGACGGGTGGCCACGGTGCTCGACGTCGAACTCACCACCGTGTACGGCGACGAGCCGCTGCTGACCGGCGGGACCGAACGGGCAGACTGACTCCATGACCCCACCGACGCCAAGTGACCCGGATGCACCCCGTCGGCGGCTGGACGCCCGTCGCAACCAGGAGCGGGTCATCGCCGCCGCCCGGGAACTCTTCATCGAGCAGGGTCTCCAGGTGACGGTGCCGCAGGTGGCGGAGCGGGCCGGGGTGGGTCGCGCGACGGTGTACCGCAGCTACCCCAGCAAGGAGGACCTGATCGTCGCTGTCGTCCAGCGGCAGTTTCAGGAGCTGGAGCAGCGCACCCGCGCGGCGCTCGACGGCGCCGACGCGTACCGGGAGTGGTGTTCCTACGTGCCCGACCTGTTCGGACGCCTGGCGCGCGACCGGGTCCTCGCCGACGCGTTCTTCGAGGGCCGACTGGTGCCCGCCGCGCGCATCCTGAGCCTGATCGGGCAGCTGGTGGCGGCGGCCCGGCCGTCCGGCAAGATCCGCCAGGACGCCGGCGAGTTGGACATCCGGGTGCTTCTCTGCGGGGCGGTTCGGCAGCTCATCGTGCTCGACGAGCGTGACCCGGCGGTGTGGCGCCGCTACGCCGACCTGGTCGTCAACGCGCTACGCCGCTGACCATCGGGCTGACACTTAGGGGTTGACCTCAGTGTCAGCCCGATGGAATAGTTAGGCGTATGGCTAAGCATGTGGGGGGCGACGCGCTCGACAGCGTGCTCCACGCGCTGTCCGACCCCACCCGCCGCCAGGTCGTGGAGCGCCTGGCCCAGGGCCCGGCCACGACCAGCGAGCTGGCCCGCCCGTTCGACATGGCGCTGCCGTCGTTCACCCAGCACCTGCACGTCCTCGAGCGCTCCGGCCTGGTGACGTCGGAGAAGCGGGGGCGGGTGCGCACCTACCGGCTCGCGCCTCAGTCGCTCGAACGCCTCGACACCTGGCTCGCCGCGCAACGCGCCCGGTGGACCCGACGCCTCGACCAACTCGACTCGGTTCTCTACGACCTGAAGGAGCAACAGCGATGACCGCCTACCCGGTGAACCCCGACCTCGATCTCGTCCTGGAACGCCGCGTCGACGTGGCCCCCGAGCTGGTCTGGCGAGCCTGGACCACGCCCGAGCTGCTGATGCGGTGGTTCAGCCCGAAACCCTGGTCGACCGTCGCCTGCGAGATCGACCTGCGGCCCGGCGGCCGGTTCGACACCACCATGCGCTCGCCCGAGGGCCAGGAATTTCCGAGCAGCGGCTGCATCCTGGTGGCCGACGAGGGCTCGACGTTGGTCTTCACCTCCGCCATGGGCGCCGGGTTCCGCCCGGTCGTCACCGCCGACGGCTTCCCGTTCACCGCGGTGATCCAGATCGAGCCGGACGGCGACGGCACGAAGTACACCGCCACCGCCATCCACGCCGACGCGTCGGCGAAGAAGTCGCACGAGGAGATGGGCTTTCACGAGGGCTGGGGTGCGGCGCTGGACCAGCTCGTCGAGCTCGCCAGGACCCTCTGAGCAGCGGCTCCGCTTGCCTGCATCGGCGTTGATCGATATTGTCTGCGGAGGCGCCGCCCCGCCTCAGGCCACCATCGTCGATCCGAAGCGGGTTCCGCATGCGCACACTGAGACTTGTCACGACCCTGGCCGTCGCCGGCCTGCTGGCCGGTGGGGCGGCAGTGGTCGCCGCCACGCCGGCCAGCGCGGCGACCGCCGTGTTCTCCGTGACGAACAACTGGGGCAACGGCTACCAGGGGCAGGTCACCGTCACCAACGACACCTCCGCGCCGATCAGCAGTTGGCGGGTCGAGTTCGACCTGCCGTCCTCCTCGACCATCACCCAGTCGTGGAACGCGCAGCAGACCACCTCGGGCAGTCACCACACCTTCGCCAACGTGTCCTGGAACGGCAACCTCGCCGCTGGTGCCTCGACCTCGTTCGGCTTCCTCGTCAACGGCACCGGCACCCCGGTCAACTGCACGGTGAACGGCGCCGGCTGTGCCGGCGGCCCGCCCCCGACCACGCCGCCCCCGACCACGCCACCTCCGACCACGCCGCCTCCGACCACCCCGCCGCCCACCTCCGGCACGCCCGTCGAGCGGCACGGGCAGCTGCGGGTCTGCGGCACCACGATGTGCGACAAGTCCGGCGCCCGGGTGCAGCTGCGCGGCATCAGCAGCATGTGGCTGAACTGGGAGACCGCCCCGTACGCCGAGAACCTCTCCGCGCTGCGCTGGATGCGTGACAACTGGAACCTCCAGGTGATCCGCGCGGCGATGGGTGTGGAGCCGGCGGGGGCGTACCTCAGCGACCCGGCCAAGGCGCGCGCACAGGTGGAGACCATCATCAACAACGCGGTCACCGCCGGGGTGTACGTCATCGTCGACTGGCACGCGCACGAGGCGCAGAACAACCAGTCCCAGGCGGTGGCGTTCTTCGGTGACCTGGCCCGCCGGTACGGCAACCTGCCCAACGTCATCTGGGAGCCCTACAACGAGCCGCTTCAGGTCAGCTGGACCAACGTCATCAAGCCGTACCACCAGGCGGTGGTGTCCGCGATCCGCGTCGCCGACCCGGACAACATCATCGTGCTCGGCACCCCGACCTGGTCACAGGACGTCGACGTCGCGGCGGCCAGCCCGGTCACCGGCACCAACCTGATGTACACGCTGCACTTCTACTCCTGCACGCACGGGGCGTCGCTGCGGGCCAAGGGGGACGCCGCGATCCGCGCGGGTCTGGCGCTGTTCGTCACGGAGTGGGGCGCCAGCAACGCCGACGGCGGCCTCGACGGCCGGGCCTGCCTGCCCGAGGCGCAGTCCTGGATCGACTGGATGAGGGCGAACGGCATCTCCTGGACGGCCTGGAAGCTCGACGTCGGCACCGACACCACCAACCTGCTCAGCCCGGGCGCGCCGGTGACCGGCGGGTGGACCAACTACCTGCACGGCCACGCGCCGTTCGTGGTGGCGAACATGAGGTGACCCCGGCCGCCGCGTGGCCGTGATCGATCGAATCGCGACTGGTGATGTCGGGGTGTCCAGGCCGGCAGGAGGCCCCGACATCACCAGACACTGTCGGACGGGTCAGGGGGTGAAGGCCCGCCGGTACGCGGTGGGGGTGGTGGCGAAGGCCCGTTGGAAGTGCGCCCGAAGGTTGGTCGCCGTGCCCAGGCCGGTGCGCCGCGCGACCTCGTCGACGGTGATGTCGCCGTTCTCGAGCAGCGTGCAGGCGGCGCGCAGCCGTTGCTGGATCAGCCAGGCCCGGGGGCTCATCCGGAACCGGTTCTGGAAGCTGCGGTGCAGCGTACGGCTGGACATCACCCCCTGCCGGGCAAGGTCCGCGACGGTGACCGGACGATGCAGGTTGCTGATCGCCCAAGCGGTGACCGCGGCCAACTCGTCGTCCTCACCCGCGCCGCCGACCGGAATGAACTGTGCCTGGCCGCCGGCCCGGTGCAGTGGGGTGACCATGTGACGGGCCCGGTGGATGGCGACATCCTGCCCGTGGTCGCGGCCGACCAGGTAGAGGCACAGGTCGAGGCCGGCGGCGAGCCCGGCGCTGGTCAGCACCTCGCCCTCGTCGATGTAGAGGGCATTGGCGTCCACCAGCACCCGGGGGTGCTCGTCCGCCAGCGCGTCGGCGTGCGCCCAGTGGGTGGTCGCGCGGCGGCCGTCGAGCAGACCGGCCTGGGCCAACGCGAAGGCGCCGGTGCAGATCGACGCGATGCGGGCGCCCCGGGCGTGCGCCAGCCGCAGCGCTTCGAGGGCGCGCGCCGGTGCCGGGCCACGGCGGAATCCGGGCACGATCACCGTGTCGGCGTCGTCGAGGGCGTCAAGCGGCGCGGCGACGGTCAGCTCCAGGCCGGCGGTGGTGGTGGAGACCGGGCCGCTGTCCAGTGCGCACACCGTCGTCGCGTACCGGCCGTTGCCTTCGTGGCCGAAGACCTGCGTCGCGATGGTCAGGTCGAACGCGACGACTCTGGGCAGGGCGAGGACGGCGACCCGATGCGTGGCGGAACTCTTACGCATGATGGCAAGGATGCCACTCGCCGCCGTGCGGTCGTCCGACGATCCTGGGCGGTATGCGAATCGAGATCGTGATGTTCGACGGCTTCGACGAACTGGACGTCTTCGGGCCGTTCGAGGTGCTGTCGATGGCCGGGTTCGAGGTGCGGCTGGTCGCCGTCGAACGGCCGGGCCCGGTCACCAGCATGCGGGGCGTCCACCTCCAGGTCGCCGAGGTGCTCGGTCAGGCCGACGGCGTGATCGTCCCCGGTGGAGGGTGGTTGAACCGGGCCGCCGAGGGTGCCTGGGCCCAGGCACAGCGCGGCGTGCTCCCGGCCCGGCTGGCCGCGCTGGCGCCGTCGGCGCGTTGGATGGCGTCGGTGTGCACCGGTGCGCTGCTCCTCGCCGCCGCCGGTCTGTTGAGTGGCCGGCGGGCGACCACCAACCGCAACGCGTACGACGAGTTGCGCGCGCGGGACGTCACAGTGCTCGACGAGCGGGTGGTCGACGACGGTGACCGGGTCACCGCCGGCGCGCTCTCGGCCGGGCTCGATCTGGGCCTCTGGCTCACCGAACGGGAACTCGGCGCCGCCACGGCGAAACGGGTCGCCGCGACCATCGAGTACCGGCCCCGGACCCGCTGACGGCGCGCCCCCATCCGCTGCCTGACCACCCGCCCTGAGCGGGCCGGACAGAACGGGCGCGTCACCTTAACGCGCCGGAAACACCCCCGGTACCAACCCTGGGAACGCTCGTCGGACAGTCGACACCACCGCACGCGAACCGGGGTGACCATGGCCGACAACACCACGAACGCGCCGACGTACGACGGGCCGGTGCGGTCCGGCAACGGCCGGACACCGCCCACGCCGCGCACCAACGGGGCCCTGTCGCTCGACGACGGCGACCCGGCTGACCTGGCCACGATCGGGGTGGAGGAGGAGTTCCACGTCGTCGACCTGCACACCCGGGAGTTGGTGCCCCGCGCCGGCGAGCTGCTCGACCGGTTGCCGGCGGCCTCGTTCACCGCCGAGCTGCACCGCAGCGTGGTGGAGACCAACACCGCGGTCTGCCGCACCCTCGACGAGATCCGCGCCGAGCTGACCGGGCTGCGGCACAGCGCCGTCCAGGTCGCCGACCGGGCCGGGCTGGGCATCGTGGCGGCCGGTACGGTGCCGTTGCGCGCCGACGGTGACCCCAGCGTCACACCCACCTCCCGCTACCGGCGGATGCTCGACGAGTACCAGTTGCTCGCCCGGGAGCAGCTGATCTGCGGGGCGCAGGTGCACGTCGGCGTCGCCGACCGGGACCTGGCGGTGGCGGTCACCCGTCGGGTCCAGCCGTGGCTGCCGGCGCTGCTCGCCCTCTCCACCAGCTCGCCGTACTGGATGGGGCAGGACAGCGGGTACGCCAGCGTCCGGTCGCTGGTCTGGCAGCGCTGGCCCACCGCCGGCGACCCGGGCGAGGTGACCAGCGCCGCCGACCACGAGGCGCTGGTCGCCGAACTGATCGCCTCCGAGACCATCACCGACCCCGCGATGATCTATTTCGACGTCCGGCCGTCGGCGCACGTGCCCACAGTGGAACTGCGGATCACCGACGCCAACCCGGACGTGGAGACGATCGTCCTGCTCACCGGTCTGTTCCGGGCGCTCGTCCGGCGGGAGGTCGCCGCCCTGCGCGCCGGGGTGGAGCGGACGGCTGTGCGACCACCGGTGCTGCGGGCGGCCGTGTGGCGGGCGGCCCGCTCCGGGCTGGAAGGTGACCTGCTCGACCTGCCCCGCTCGGCCCGACCGGTGCCGGCCGCCCAGGCGGTCCGCCGCCTGGTGACCGACCTGCGCCCGCAGTTGGCAGCGACCGGGGACTGGGAGCAGGTCACCGAGCTGGCCCGGTACGCATTGGAACGCGGCAGCTCCGCCGCGCGACAGCGGCGGGCGTACCAGCGGCGTGGTCGGTTGGCCGACGTGGTCGACCTGCTGCTCGACGAGACCCGGGGCCGGGCCCGAGGGCCGCTGCCGGGTGCGCCGACACCGCCGGCGCTGCCCACGTACGCCGCCGCCGGCGACGAGGTCTTCGGACCGGCCGGACCACAACCGGCGTACGCCCCGATGCTGGCGGCCCTGCGTCAGCTCGGTGCCGGTGCCCTGCGTCAACGCGAGCACGACCGGGACGAGGAACAGCGGGCCCGCGGGGTGACGTTCAGCGTGGCCGGCGAGGCGAGCACCCGGCTCTTCCCGGTGGACCTGGTGCCCCGGGTGGTGCCCGCCGCCGACTGGCGGACCCTGAGCGCCGGCCTGGTGCAACGCGCCCGCGCCCTCGACGCGTTCCTGCGCGACGTCTACGCCGACCGGTCCGTGGTGGCCGACGGCGTGGTGCCGGCGTGGGTGGTGGAGTCGTCACCCGGGCTGCGCCCGACCGGGGCGCTGATGGGCCGGCGGGGCACCCGCGCCCAGGTGTCCGGCACCGATCTGGTCCGCGACCCCGACGGTGGCTGGTACGTGCTGGAGGACAACCTGCGGGTGCCCTCCGGGATCGGCTACGCGGTGCAGAATCGGCGGCTCACCCGGGCGGTGCTGCCGGAACTGCCGGTGCCGGAGGATCTGCTGCCCGCCGACGAGACGCCCGCGATGCTGTACCGGGCGCTGGTCGCCGCCGCGCCCGCCGCGACCGACGATCCCGCCGTGGTGGTGCTCAGCGGCGGCCCAGGTGATCCGGCGTGGTTCGAGCACCGGCTGCTCGCCGACGAGATGGGTGTGCCGCTGACCGAGACCAGCGACCTGCTGGTGGAGGAGGGCCGGGTCCGGCTGGTCCGGGAGGGCTGCCGCCGCGAGGTGGACGTGATCTACCTGCGGATGGACGAGGAGGCGCTGCTGCACGCCCCGGGCGCGGACGGGGTGCCGTTGGGGTGGCCGCTGCTCGCCGCGGTGCACGCCGGGCGGCTCACGCTGGCCAACGCGCTGGGCAACGGCGTCGCCGACGACAAGGCGTTGTACGCCTACGTTCCCCGGCTGGTCGAGTACTACCTGGGCGAGAAGCCGTTGCTGGCAGACGTGCCCACCTACCTGTGCGGGCTGCCCGAGCAGCGGGCCGAGGTGCTGGGCCGGCTCGACGAGCTGGTGCTCAAGCCGGTCGACGGGTACGGCGGTGACCGGGTGGTGATCGGCCCCCGGGCCGAGGCCGAGGAGTTGGACGCCGTCCGGGAGCAGATCCTCGCGGCCCCGCACCGATGGATCGCCCAGGAGATGATCGCGCTGACCACCCACCCGGTCTTCGACGGCACGGCGCTGGCTCCCCGCCACGTCGACCTGCGGGCGTTCGTGTTCCTCGGTGACACCGCCGAGGTGGCGCCGGTGGCGCTGACCCGGGTGGCACCGGCCGGCAGCATGATCGTCAACTCGTCGCGGGGCGGCGGGTCGAAGGACACCTGGCTGCTCGGTGGAGCCGACGGACCGCCGGTGTAACCCACGCTTGACTGACCCGTCATCGGGACGCAACCCGGTCCGCCAAGCCTGGACCGGGCAGCGGCCCAGCCGATCCAGCCGACGAGAGGTGCGTGCCATGTGCGGTTTCGGCGGCGAACTCCGCCTCGACGGGGCACCAGCGGACCTGGCGGCCGTCGAGCGGATGCTGCCCGCGCTGGCCTCCCGGGGCCCGGACGGCGAGGGGCGGTGGCAGCACGGGCCGGTAGCCCTGGTGCACCGCCGGCTGCGCATCATCGACCTGTCCGACGCGGGCGCGCAGCCGATGATCGACCCCGAGCTGGGTCTGGCCCTGGTCTTCAACGGCTGCATCTACAACTACCGGGAGTTGCGCGACGAGCTGACCGCCGCCGGTTACGCCTTCCGGTCCACCTCGGACACCGAGGTGATCCTCAAGGCGTACCACAGGTGGGGGACCGCCTGCGTCGAACGGTTCTACGGGATGTTCGCGTTCGCCCTGGTCGAGCTGGCCACGAACACGGTGGTGCTGGCCCGGGACCGGCTCGGCATCAAGCCGCTCTACCTGGCCGAGGGGCCGGGCCGGGTGCGCTTCGCCTCGACGCTGCCGGCGTTGCTCGCCGCCGGTGACGTCGACACCGGCCTCGACCCGGTGGCGCTGCACCACTACTTGACCTTCCACTCGGTGGTGCCGCCGCCCCGCACGATCCTCGCCGGGGTCCGCAAGCTGCCGCCGGCCACCGTGCGGTTGATCACCGCGGACGGTCGGAGCACCGACACCACCTACTGGCGACCGGAGTTCAACCGGGCCGCCGCCCCCGCCATGTCCGCCGACGAGTGGCAGGAACGGCTCATGGCCGCGTTGCGCACCGCCGTACGGCGGCGGATGGTCGCCGACGTGCCGGTCGGCGTGCTGCTCTCCGGTGGCCTCGACTCCAGCCTGATCGTCGCCCTGCTGGCCGAGCAGGGCCAGACCGGCCTGGCCACCTTCAGCATCGGCTTCGAAGCGGCGGCGGGGGAGAGCGGCGACGAGTTCCACTACTCCGACCTGGTGGCCCGCCACTTCGACACCGACCACCAGCAGATCCGCATCGGCGCGCAACGGTTCGTCCCCGCCGTGCACCAGGCCATCGCGGCGATGAGCGAGCCGATGGTCAGCCACGACTGCGTGGCGTTCCACCTGCTCTCCGAGGAGGTCTCGCAACGGATCACCGTGGTGCAGTCCGGGCAGGGCGCGGACGAGATCCTGGCCGGCTACGACTGGTACCCGCCGATGGCCAACGTCGCCCGCGCGGACGCCGTCGAGGCGTACGCCCGGGTGTTCTTCGATCGTCGCCACGACGCGCTCGGCGGGCACCTGGCGCCCGAGTGGATGCTCGACCACGACGCCAGCCTGGAGTTCGTCGCCGCGCACTTCGGCGCGCCCGGCGCGGACACCGCGCTGGACGCGGCGCTGCGATTGGACAGCCTGGTGATGCTGGTCGACGACCCGGTGAAGCGGGTCGACAACATGACGATGGCGTGGGGGCTGGAGGCCCGGGTGCCGTTCCTCGACCACGAGGTGGTCGAGCTGGCCGCCGCCTGCCCACCGGCGATGAAGCTCGCGCAGGGCGGCAAGGGTGTGCTGAAGGCGGCGAGCCGCGGCATCGTCCCCGACGAGGTGATCGACCGGCCCAAGGGTTACTTCCCGGTGCCCGCCATCCGGCACCTCGCCGGCCCGCTGCTCGACGACGTGCGGGACGCGCTGACCGCCCAACCGGCGCGCGAGCGGGGCCTGTTCCGCAAGGACTACCTGGAGGAGTTGCTGGACGCGCCGAACGCCCGGCGGACCACGCTGGGCTCCAACGCGCTCTGGCAGCTCGGGCTGCTGGAGCTCTGGTTGCAGCGGATCGGGGTTTAGATGAGCGTACGGACCGAAGTGCCGCGCCGGACCCGCCCCGCGCGGCGCCGTCCGACGGTGACCCTGCCGCCCGGCGAGGACTTCGCGCCCGCGCCGTCGCCGGACGGCCGGCGGGTGGCGTACGTGTCCGACCGGTCCGGCACCCCGACCGTCTGGGTACGCGACGTGGACGCCGCCGAGGCCGTCGCGCTGCCGGAAGGTGACGAGCCGGTCCTGTCGGTGAGCTGGTCACCGGATGGGCAGTGGCTGGCCTGCGTCGTCGCGCCCGGTGGCGCGCCCCGTACCGAGCTGTGGGTGCTGCGCCCGGACGGCACGGAACGCCGTCAGGTCGCCGGCTTCGGCCGCCGCAGCGCGAGCCTGTCCCGGTGGCTGCCCGGCGGCGCGCTGATGGCCGTCACCGAGACCGCCGAGCGGAACGCCGCCGTGCTTGTCGACGCCGGCACCGGGCAGCGGCGGGTGCTCGCCGAGGACGACCTGCTCACCCTCCTGGACGTCACCGACGACGGCGGGTCCGCCCTGCTGCGTCGGGGCCCCCGCAACGCCCGCTGGCTGGAACTGCTCGCGGTGGCCACCGGCGACCGGGTACGCCTGCTGCCGGACACCGGCCGGGGCAGCACCGACCAGGGCTGGTTCGGTCCGGGCGGGACGAGCGTGCTGGCGCGTACCGACGCGTTCTCGGAGCTGGCGGCGCTGGTGCGCGTCGACCTCGCGGCACCCACACCGGCCCCGGCGCGCGTCGCGGCCCGGCCGGACGCGGAGCTGGAGCACATCGCGCTCGACGCCGACCGGCGTCAGGCCGCGCTGCTGTGGAACACCTACGGCGGGCGCAGCGAACTGAGCCTGTACGACCTCGCCAGCGGCGTCCAACGGGCCGTCACCGCCCCCGGGGAGGTGCTCGGCGACGCCGTCTTCGCCGCCGGCGGCGACCTGCTCTGCGTCACCGCACAGGGGCCGGTGCAGCCCCGGGAGGTCTGGCTGGTCGACCCGGCGACCGGTACCCCGCGCCCGCTGCGACCGGACACCGACGACGCGCGCACCGGCGTCGGTGTCGCGCCGCAGTTGCTGGACCTGCGCGCCCACGACGGGTTGCCGCTGTCCGGGTGGCTCTACCGCCCGGCCGGGCCGGGCCCCTGGCCGACGGCGATCAGCCTGCACGGTGGCCCCGAGGCGCAGGAACGGCCCGGCTACAACCCGCTGTTCCAGGCCCTCGTGGCGCAGGGCGTCGCGGTGTTCGCGCCCAACGTGCGCGGCTCGTCCGGCTTCGGCCGCTCCTTCGTCACCGCCGACAACCTCGCCGGCCGGTACGGGGCGATCGCGGACGTGGCGGCGTGCGCCGAGCACCTGATCGACAGCGGAGTCGCGATCCCGGGCCATCTCGGCTGCCTGGGCCGCTCCTACGGCGGCTACCTGGTGCTCGCGGTGCTGGTGAACTTCCCCGGCCTGTTCGCCGCCGGGGTGGCCGAGTGCGGCATCTCCGACTTCCGCACCTTCTACGCCGGCACCGAGCCGTGGATCGCCGCCGCCGCCGTCAGCAAGTACGGCGACCCGGTGCGCGACGCGGAGCTGCTGCGCGACCTGTCGCCGATGACCCGCATCGACCAGCTCGACGTGCCGGTGCTGCTCATCCACGGCGCGAACGACACCAACGTGCCGGCCGGGGAGTCGGCGCAGGTGGCGCAGGCCCTCGCCGCCCGGGACGTGCCGCACGGGCACCTCGTGCTCGCCGGCGAGGGGCACGAGTTCCTGGCCCGCGACAACGCCGAGGCGGCGCGGACCGCCACCACCTCCTGGCTGACCCGGCACCTCGCCACGACCGTGGTCACCCTCGGCTGAGGCGCTATCCTGCGCCAGTGGACGTTCCGGCGCAGGGCGAGCGGCTGGCCGCCGACCTGGGCCGGTCCCTCGCCGAGCTGACCTTCGTCGACCTGGGCACGGACGAGGTCACCGCGCGGGTGATCGACGCGGTGGTGCGGTGGGCCAGGGCGCAGGGCTGGCGGGTCTACCGGCGGGCCCCCAGCGTCCTGCCGTTGCCGCCGCCGATGCAGCAGCGGCACTCGGTCCTCGACGTGGCGTGCGCCCGCCCGGACGGGCCGCCGGTGGTGGTGGAGGTCGACCACACCGACCGGGCCCGTACGGTGCAGAAGCTGACCGCGGAGGCGGACGCCGGACGTATCCCGATCTGGGTGCGCTGGGGTGTCGGCCGGTTCACCGTCCCGCCGCCGCCGGTGGTGATGGTGACCGTCGAGGTGACCCGACGTCCCGGACCGCCGGGGCGTGGACGCCTGCACAGCCGTGTCGGCGACCGGCCCGCGCCGGCGCACTCGGCCAGCAGCGGTACGGCGGCCCCGCAGGCGCTCCCGATCCCGCTGACCGACCCGCTTTCGGGACTGCTTCCGGACCCGCGCAAGGGGACCTGAAGCGAATCGTAAGCGGGGCTCGGCAGAGTTCTGGGTGTCACCGGAGCACACGACAGACACCCAGGAGATTCCGATGCGCAAGATCATCAACTCGACCTACATCACCCTCGACGGCGTCATCGAGAACCCGATGTGGACCGCGCCCTACTTCGACGAGGAGGCCATGGCCTTCGCCGGCGCACAGACCGAGAACGCCGACGCGCTGCTGATGGGCCGGGCCACCTACGACGGCTTCTCGCAGGCCTGGCCGACGATGGACGAGAGCGACCCGACCACCGGCGCCGCGTTCTTCAACAACGTCAAGAAGTACGTCGCCTCGACCACCCTCACCAACCCCACCTGGAAGAACACCGAGGTGCTCCAGGGGGACCTGGTCGAGGCGGTCGCGAAGCTCAAGGCTCAGGACGGCAAGGACATCGTCCAGTACGGCTACGGCTCGGTCACCGCCCAGCTGGTCAAGGCGGGCCTGGTGGACGAGGTCCGGTTCTGGATCCACCCGGTGCTCGAGGGCGCCGCCAGCCTGAGCACCCCGCTCACCGACGTGAAGGCGACGTTCGAGCTGGTCGACACCCGGGTCCACAAGAGCGGCGTGATCATCGCTTCGTACCAGCCGAAGTCGGCGAGCTGAGCGGCTGAACGGCGATCAGAGCTGAGCCCGGGCCTCGCCCGGGCTCAGCTTCGCGCCCTCGGCGAACAGCGCGTCGAACCGCTCCTGGCCGAGCACGGCGAGCACCCGCTCGGTCACCCGGTCGGTGTCGTCGCGCTCGGCCGGCGCGGCCGGAGCGCCGACGGCCTGTCGGGCGGCGGCCGCGGCACCGAGCAGCCGGGCCGCGACCTCGGGTGAACGCACCGCCGACGCCATCCCCTCCAGCGGGCCGAGCACATCGCGCGCGGTGGCCATCGCCTCGGCGACGTCGAACGCCTCGAGGTGCAGGGCCAGCGCGGCGGCGGGGTCGCCGCTCTGCTCGACCGCGTACCCCAGCTCGATGAGGACCATCGGCAGGTAGAGCGCCGGCTGGGCCTCGCTGCGCCCCTGCTCGGCGAGGCGGGTGAGGTGGGTGACGGCCAGGTCGAGCTTGCCGTCGCGGCGGGCGGCGAAGCCGAGGCCCAGCTCGGCGAAGACGATCGCGCTCGGCGAGCCCTGTTCCACCGCCAGCTGGTAGGCGCGCTCGGCCAGCTCCCGGGCCTGCGCGTAGTCGCGGGTCTGCACCGCGAGCCAGGCCAGCCAGGACAGCTTGCCGCCCACGTGCGGCCACAGCCCCAGTTCCTCCGCCCAGCGCAGCCCCTCCCGGTGCAGGGCTGCCGCGCGTTCGTACTCACCGCGAATCTCGGCCAGCCCTCCCACCCAGTCGCTGGCCTGGAGGCGGCCCCACCGGTCACCCACCTCGGCGAACAGCGCGGTGCTGCGCGTCGCTGCGCTCTCCAGCGTGGGCAGGTCACCGCCGGCGTGCGCGATCATGGCCCGGGAGCTGAGCACCGCGGCCTCGGTCCACGGATCGGTGGCGGCGGTGGGCAGCAGCTCCGACGCCAGCGGCAGGTCACTGCTCTCGAGGACCGCGTTCGCCGCGAACCAGGCGGCTCGGGCGTCGGCGACACCGGCCAGGGTGGCGCGCACCTCGGCCGGCGGGATCTGCTCGCCCTGCAACAGCCCGAAACCGATCCGCCACGCCGCCGCGCGGCTCTCCTGCGTCGGGTCGCCGGGCGTCGCGAGGGCTCGCCGTGCCTCGGTGAGCCGGCCCCGCAGGTACCAGTACCAGCTCAGTGCGACAGCCAGCCGCAACCCGTCGCCGTGCGCCAGCACCGCGCGCAGGTTCGCCGTCTCGGCGTCCAGCAGCGCCAGCCACCGTCGCTGGTCGGGCCCGCGCAACTCCGGGTCGGCGCGCTCGGCCAGCTCGGTGTAGTAGGCGGCGTGCCGCGCCCGGACCTCGTCGGCGTCGGCCAGGCGGTCCAGGCAGAACGCGGCGACCGATTCGAGCAGGCGGTAGCGCGGACCCTCGGGGGAGTCGTCCAGCACCACGAGCGACCGGTCCACCAGCCGGGCCAGGGCGTCCAGGTCGGTCCGGCAGACCTGCTCGGCGGCCTCCGGCGTGCAGCCGTCGCGGAACACCGCGAGCGCGGCGAGCACCTGCCGGTCTGCCTCGTCGAGCAGGTCCCAGCTCCAGCCGATCACCGCGGTCAGCGTCCGCTGACGCGGCGGCACGTCGCGCTGCTGCGTGGTGAGCAGCCGGAACCGGTCGTCGAGTCGTTCCACCACGCCCTGCACGCCCAGCGCGCGGACCCGCGTCGCGGCCAGCTCCAACGCCAGCGGCAGGCCGTCCAGGCGACGGCAGAGCTGGGCGACGGCCGGCGCGGTGCGCTCGTCGAGGCGGAACCCGCGCTGCTGGGCGGCGGCGCGAGCGGCGAACAACCGGGCCGCCGCCGAGCGCCGGACCGCGTCCGGGTCACCGTCCGACGGCACCGACAACGGGGGTACGTCCCAGAGCAGTTCCCCGGTCAGGCCGAGCGGTTCCCGGCTGGTGGCGAGCACGTTCACCCCGGGCGCGTCGCGCAGCAGCCGGGCGACCAGCGCGGCGGCCGGCTCGACGACGTGTTCGCAGTTGTCCAGCACCAGCAGCAGTTGCCGTTGCCGCAGCGTCGTGACGAGCCGGTCGGTGGGGGACAGGCTGGCGCCGGCGGCCTCGCGGACGTCCAGCGCGCCGAGCACCTGCTCGACGACGCCCGGGTCACCAGCCGGCAGCGGCGCCAACTCGACCAGCAGGACGCCGTCCGGTGGGGACTGGGTACGGGCGGCCTCGGTGGCCAGCCGGGTCTTGCCGACGCCACCCGGCCCGACCAGCGTGACCAGGCGCTGCCCGGGCAGCAGGGCCCGCAGCTCGGTCAACGCCTCGGCCCGACCGACCAACTCGTCGAGCTGCGCCGGCAGGCTGTTGCGGATGATCGCGGCCTTCGGTGGCGCGCTCAGCCCGGCGTCCTGTTCGAGAATCCGGCGGTGCAGGGCGACCAGTTCGGGGCTCGGGTCGAGGCCCAACTCGTCGGCGAGCCGGTCCCGCAGGTCGGTGTAGCTGTCCAGCGCCTCGGACTGGCGACCGGCCGCGTACAGCGCACGGAGCTGCACCGCGCGCAGCCCCTCGTGCAGGGGGTTGCGGGCCACCAACTCGGCCAGGTCGGCGGCGGCCAGGTCGTGCTCGCCCCGGGCCAGCCGGGCCTCGGCCAGCCGTTCGTGCACGGCGAGCCGCTGTTCGGCGAGGCGGGTCGCCTCGGCGCGGACGAACTCGGCGTCGGCCACGTCGGCGTACGCCTCACCCCGCCACAGCGCGAGGGCCTCGGTCAGCCGGCCGACGTCGGTGTGCCGGGCCAGCTCGGCGAACCGGTCGGCGTCGACCGCGCCGGCCCGCAGCAGGTAGCCGGGCGCGCGGGACTCGACCAGGTCGCGGGCACCCGGCTCGGCGTCGTTGAGTGCCTTGCGCAGCTGCGACACCCGCACCTGAAGGGCACCGGCCGGGTTGGCGGGGGAGTCGTCACCCCACAGGTCGTCGATGAGACGGTCCGCCGAGACCACCTGGTTACGGTTGGCCAGCAGGTCGGCCAGCAACGCCCGTACCTTCGTGCCGGGCACCACCACCGGCTCGCCGGCGTCGGTGGTCACGGCGAGCGGCCCGAGCACCCCGAACTGCACGGCGGTCATCTTAGGGCCTGGCGCCGGTAAGGCGACCTGAAGCGGACCGTAAGCGCGCTGGCGCACCGTGTGGGCATGGACATCTACCACGAGACGCACGGCAATGGTGAGGGTCGCCCGCTGGTGCTGATCCACGGCGCGCTCTCCGGCATCGGTACGTCGTTCGGCACGATCCTGCCGTCGCTGGCGAAGACCCGGCGGGTGATCGCCGTCGAGCTGCAGGCCCACTGCCACACCCCCGACGTGGACCGCCCGCTGACCGTGGAGCACTTCGCCGCCGACGTCGTCGAGTTGCTGGACCGGTTGGGCGTCGGACGGGCGGACGTGTTCGGCTGGAGCATGGGCGCGGCGGTGGCGCTGCGCCTCGGCACCCACCACGCCGACCGGGTGGGCCGCCTCGTGCTCGCCTCGGTGAGCTTCGACGAGGACGGCCTGCACCCCGGGCTGCTCGACGGGATCCAGGACCTGCAACCGGAGCACCTGCACGGCTCGGAGTTCCACGAGGAGTACCTGCGCACCGCACCGGACCCGGCGGGCTGGGCAACCCTGGTCACGAAGATGAAGGTGCTGGACGCGAACCTGCCCCGGTGGACGCCCGAGCAGGTCCGCGCGCTGGCCGCACCCACCATGATCGTGCTGGGCGACGCGGACATCGTCCAACCCGAGCACGCGGTGCACATGTTCCGGCTGCTCGGCGGCGCGGTGCCCGGCGACCTGACCGGCCTGCCGGCCTGCCGGCTGGCCATCCTGCCCGGCACCACCCACACCACGATCCCGCAGCGCGCCGACTGGCTGGCCCCGATGATCGACGAGTTTCTGACCGAGACCAACCCGGACCACTGAGGTGCTGACCAGACCACGACCCCGCTTCGCGATCGTGCACTTTCTGCGGTGACACAGGCCGTGAGCACCGTGCAAGATCGTGGCGGACTACCGGGGGTCCTGCTCGGATCGGCGGCGGACCGCCGCGAGGAGGCGGCGTACGCCGAGCACGTGGCCGCCCGAGGTCAGCAGGATCTGCCGGTACAGTCCGCCGGCCAGGCCGGGAAAGACCGCGCGTGTCTCGGCGCGCAGCCGTGACCGGGTCGGACCGTCGGCGTCGAGGCGGAAGATCAGCGCGTACGTCGAGAACCGGTGGCTGCCCCGCAGGGCCAGCTCCTGACCGGGGATCGCGGTGGCGACGTGGAAGCCGGGCAGCGTCGAGCCTTCGGTGAGGGGGCGGGGCCCGGACGTGACGGGATCGGCGGCACGCACCAGGCGGGCGTACCCAATCGCGCCGAACCGCGAGAAGGACCTCTCCACGACGTCGATCAGGTGGGGCCAGACCCGGTCGGGCCCAGCGTTGATGATCGTGGTGTGTTCGTCCAGGCGGGGCAGTGGGTCGATCGGCATCGGCACCTCCCAGGTCGTCCCTGATCCTCCTCCGCCCGGCGCGAAGTTCGCCGTCCCGGTCATGGCGGCCGGCCGAATTAACGGGTAGAAACATGTCGACCCCTTCGCCGCGACCCGTTCTCGGCCGTCGTGGTCAGAGAGCGCTCTCACGCCGCCCCAGCTGTGCCGGACGAGACCGTCCGGTCAGCGGAGAGGACGAACCACATGACAAGCCCGTCCCGACGTACCCTCACCCTTGCCCTGCTGGTGACCGCCGCCGTCACCATGTCCAGCACCGCCGCCACCGCCGGCCGCCCGACGCACGGCGCACCCGACTTCGGCCCGAACGTGACGATCTTCGACCCGTCCATGCCGGTCGGCCAGATCCAGCAGACCCTCGACGCCGCGCACGCCCGGCAGGTCGACAACGAGATGGGCACCGAGCGGCACGCCTACCTGTTCAAGCCGGGCACGTACGGCACCGCCGCGCAGCCGTTGCAGGCCGAGGTCGGCTACTACACCGAGGTGTCCGGCCTCGGGGCGTCGCCCACCGACGTGGCCATCAACGGCAAACTCGAGGTCTACAACCGCTGCCTCGCCGACGGCGGCACCGGCAACTGCCTGGCGCTGGTCAACTTCTGGCGCACCCTGTCCAACCTCTCGCTCACCATCAACGCGGCCGGCCAGGACGACTGCCGGTCGTCGGCGAACTTCTGGGCGGTGTCCCAGGCGGTGTCGATGCGCCGGCTGAACATCGGCGGTGGTGGTCTGTCGCTGATGGACTACTGCACAGCCGGCCCGCAGTACGCCAGCGGCGGCTTCATCGCCGACTCGCGGCTGCCCGCCACCACCAACGGCTCACAGCAGCAGTGGCTGACCCGCAACAGCGAGGTCGCGGGCTGGTCCAACGCGGTGTGGAACCAGGTGTTCGCCGGGGTCGAGGGCGCGCCGGACGACGCCAGCTTCCCCGACCCGCCGTACACCACCCTCGACACCACGCCGCTGAGCCGGGAGAAGCCCTACCTGTACGTCGACGGCAAGGGTCGCTACCAGGTGCGGGTGCCCGCCGCCCAACGGGACAGCCGGGGCGTCTCCTGGGCCGACGGCATGACGCCGGGTCGCAGCATCCCCATCGGGGACTTCTTCATCGCCAAGCCCTCCGACCCGGTACGGCTCATCAACAGCCAGCTCGCCCGCGGCAAGCACCTGCTGCTCACCCCCGGCACGTACGACATCGCGCGCAGCATCGAGGTCCGGCGTCCGGACACCGTGGTGCTCGGGATCGGGCACGCCACGCTCACCGCCGTGAACGGCGCGATCCCGCTGGACGTGGCCGGTGTGCCCGGGGTGATCGTCGCCGGCGTCACGATCGACGCCGGCACCGTCGAGTCGCCGGTCCTGCTACGGGTCGGACGCCAGCACGGCCACAACGCGAGCAGCCCGAACAACCCGACCACGCTCTCCGACGTGTACTTCCGGGTCGGCGGTCCGCACATCGGACGGACGAACACCGCGCTGGAGGTCAACAGCGACAACGTGCTCATCGACCACACCTGGGTCTGGCGCGGCGATCACGGCGTCGAGGGCTTCGCCGAGGGCGTCAACGGTGACACCGACCGCTGGCGTACCAACACCGGTCGCTACGGGGCCGTCATCAACGGCGACCGCGTGACCGCGACCGGGCTGTTCGTCGAGCACTTCCAGCGGTACAACACGGTCTGGAACGGCGAGCACGGCACCACGATCCTCTACCAGAACGAGCTGCCGTACGACCCGCCGACGCAGGCCGACTGGATGAACGGCCCGGTCGAGGGCTGGGCCGGGTACAAGGTCGCCGACCGGGTGCGGCACCACACCCTGTACGGCGGTGGGGTGTACGTCTTCAACCAGAACAACCCGTCGATCCACACCGAGAACGGCTTCGAGGTCCCGAACCGGCCGGGGGTGCGGCTGCACCACATCATGACCGTCAACCTCAGCGCCGGCACGATCGACCACGTGGTCAACGGCGTCGGCGACGCGGCCGACATGACCAAGGTCGGCGCCCCGGTCTACCTGAGCCGGTACCCGACCCCGTAGCGGGGATCGGGCGTAGCGACGGTGCCGGAGCCGGTCTCGGCTCCGGCACTGTTGCGGCAGCCAGCCGGCGAGGACCGGCGCGCAAATTACTCGCGACACCGTCGACGTGCGGTCGAATGGGTTAAATCTGACCTCAAGGGACCAAATCCCGGGTATCCGCTCGGGGCATTGGGCTAAGTGTCCGTTTGGTAGCAGTTGGGTGGGTTACGGTCGGCCGGTTGCAGCTGCGGGCCGACCGTTCCGTCGTTCCAAGGAGTTCCTCATGGACCTGCCCGTCACCGCCGTCGGTGTCGATCCGCCGACGGGCCTGGTGCCCCGGCGCGTGCTGGTCACCGGAGGCGCCGGCTTCATCGGCAGCCACGTGGTCGCCCGGCTGATGCTGATGGGCAGCCAGGTCCGGGTGCTCGACAACTTCTCCACCGGCCGGATCGAGAACCTGGCCGACGCCGTGTGCGGCGGGTTGACCGAGGCGGACGTCATCTCCGGTGACATCCGTGCGTCGGAGGGTGTCGAGGTCATCCACGAGTGGCAGCCGGACGTGGTGGTGCACCTCGCCGCGCAGCCGAGCCTTCCCACGGCCCGTCGTGCACCGCTGTACGACGCCGACGTGAACGTGTTCGGCACCGTCAACGTGCTGGACGCCTGCGCCCGCAGCGGCGTACGGCTGATCGTCAACGCGACCAGCAGCGACATCTTCGGCAGCGTCGCCGCGGACGAGTTGCCGGTGCGCGAGGACCATCCGATCGCGCCGGTGAGCCCGTACGGCGTCAGCAAGGCCGTGGGCGTGCACTACCTCGACTGGTACGGACGTCAGCACGGCCTGTCGTACACCTCGATGGTGTTGGGGAATGTCTACGGGCCCCGGCAGGAGGGCGGCGACTGCGGGGTGGTGTCCCTGATGGTCGATGCGCTTCTCGGGGGCCGGCAGGCGGTCATCCACGGCGACGGTACGCAGACCCGGGACTTCGTCTACGTCAGCGATGTCGCCGAGGCGATAGCGATCGCCTGTCACCACAACGGGGTGGGGACGGTCAATATCGCCTCGGGGCGGCAGACCAGCGTCAACGAGGTGTACGACACGGTCCGCGAGGCGTTCGGCGTCGACGATGTGGCCCGTTACGAGCCGTTGCCCTGGTCGGGCGAGGTCCGCGACATGGCGCTGGACACCCGCCGGGCACGCGAGCTGCTCGGCTGGTACCCCACTGTCGGCTTCACCGAGGGTGTCCGGATGACGGTTCGCGAAGCCCGCCGCCGGCAGACCGGCAGCCAGATCCTGTCCCCGGCGTGGGCGCTCAGTCGCTGACAGCCCAGCGCATATTTCCCGTCATCTGATCGGGAATTTCATCAAACAGTCTCACTCTTGCGGTATAGCATCCACTGCTGCCACGATGGCCGTCAATGCCTTCCGTCGAAGAAGGAGTGGTCGTCATGGCGGTGTCCCGCCGCAGGTTCGTCACATCGGTACTGGCCGGGTCCGCCCTCGCCACCGCCTCCACCACCGAGCTGCTCACCACAGTGGCCGGCCCCGCGCACGCCGCCAGTCCCCCCGGGGACGTGGTCGGCAAGGTGACCGTCGGATACCAGGGCTGGTTCAGCGCCCCCGGCGACGGCGCGCCGATCGGCGGGTGGTGGCACTGGAGCCGCGACCGGTTCCAGCCGCCCTCGCCCGCCAACACCACCATCGTGTCCTGGCCGGACCTGCGCGAGTACACCCGCACCTACCCCACCGCCTACCCCAACCTGGGCAACGGTCAGCCGGCCACCCTCTTCTCCTCGTACGACCAGCAGACGGTGGACACGCACTTCCGCTGGATGCAGGAGTACGGCTGCGACACCGCCGCCCTGCAACGGTTCAACCCGATGGGCGACGAGGGCCCGACCCGCGACGCGATGGCACAGAAGGTGCGCTCCGCCGCCGAGCGGTACACCCGCAAGTTCTACATCATGTACGACGTCACCGACTGGTTGAGCTTCCAGTCGGAGATCAAGACCGACTGGACGACGAAGATGGCGGCGCACACCGCGTCGTCCGCGTACGCCCGGCAGAACGGCAAGCCGGTCGTCTGCATCTGGGGCTTCGGCTTCAGCGAGCCCAGCCGACCCTTCACCCCCGGGCCCTGCCTGGAGGTCATCAACTGGTTCAAGGCCCAGGGCTGCTACGTCATCGGCGGTGTGCCCACCTGGTGGCGGCAGGGCATCGAGGACTCCCGCCCCGGCTTCCTCGACGTCTACCACGCCTTCCACGCGATCTCGCCGTGGATGGTCTACCGGGCCCGGACCGTGGAGGAACTGGACTCGTACTACAACAACGTCAACGTCGGCGACATGGCCGACTGCGCGGCACGTGGCATCGACTACCTGCCCTGCGTGATGCCCGGTGACCTGGCCGGCGGGCACCGCAAGCACGGCGACTTCTACTGGCGGCACATCTACAACATGATCCGGCTCGGCTCCCAGGGCCTGTACGTGTCCATGTTCGACGAGTACAACGAGGGCAACCAGATCGCCAAGACCTCCGAAACCCAGGCCACCACCCCGGCCGGCGCGAACATCCGCGCCCTCGACGAGGACGGCGTCGCCTGCTCCGCCGACTACTACCTGCGGATCACCGCCGACGGCGGCCGGATGCTCAAGGGCCAACTCGCCCTCACCGCCGTCCGCCCCACAGTGCCGATGGTCGGCACCCCGCCCCCGACCGGTGGGGACCTCGCAGCCGGCCGGTCCACCTCGGCCAGCAGCCAGAACGGCCCGTTCCCGGCGTCGAACGCCGTCGACTCCGACGCCGGCAGCTACTGGGAGAGCGGCGGCGGATCCTTTCCGCACTGGTGGCAGGTCGACCTCGGCGCCAACCACCAGGTCAACAAGCTCGTCGTGCGGCTGCCCGCCGGCTGGGGCGCACGTACCCAGACCATCACCGTGCAGGGCAGCGTCGACGGCAGCTCCTTCTCGACCATCGCCGCGGCCTCCGCGTTCACCTTCGACCCGGCCACCGGCAACACCGTGACGCGCACGCTGACGACCACCACGGCCCGCCACATCCGGCTGAGCATCGCCGGCAACACCGGCTGGCCGGCGGGCCAGCTCGCCAAGGTCGAGGTGTACGCCGGCAGCACCGTCCCGGACAACCCGCCGACCGCCCCGAGCGGCCTCACCGTCACCGGCAAGACGTCGACGAGCGTGTCAGTGTCCTGGACGGCCGCCACCGACGACACCGGAGTGACCGGTTACCAGGTACGCCAGGGCGGCACCGTCGTCGCCACCGTCACCGGCACCACGGCGACGGTGAGCGGGCTCAGCCCGTCCACCGCGTACACGTTCACGGTCACCGCCCGCGACGCCGCCGGCAACACCTCCAGTGCATCCAACGCGGTCACCGTCACCACTGACGCCCCGGCGAACGCGGACCTCGCCCGGGGTCGGCCCACGTCGGAGAGCAGCCATGTCCAGAGCTACGGGTCGGGCAACGTCGTCGACGGTGACCCGAACAGCTACTGGGAGAGCGCCAACAACGCGTTCCCGCAGTGGGTCCAAGTCGACCTGGGCGCGACGCGCACTGTCGGACGGGTGGTGCTGAAGCTGCCACCGTCGTCGGCGTGGGGCGCTCGGACGCAGACGCTCTCCGTGCAGGGGAGCGTCGACGGGGGCAGCTTCGGCACGCTGGTCGGCTCGGCGGGGCGGACGTTCGACCCGGGCAGCGGCAACCAGGTGACGCTGACGTTCAGCGCTGCGCAGGCCCGCTACGTGCGGATTTCCGTCACCGGCAACACCGGCTGGCCGGCGGGGCAACTGTCGGCCCTGGAGGTCTACGCCAGCTGACCGAGACGTGGGCGGCCGCCGAGGGGGCGGCGGCCGCCCACCTCATCGAACGGGCGCAAGCCGCACCCAGCGAAGGTCAACGTCAAGCAGGTCCTCTCCGCGCGTGACACCCTGCTCAGGGGCACGGTCGCGATGGTCCGTCAGGCCCGAGGCCCTGCTACTTGTTCTGCATCCGTGACACGACCGAGCCGCCGGCAAGGTACATCGGGGCGTGTTGCTTGCGCGCGCTGATCGCCGCATGAACTCGTGCGGCGACGTTGTCGGGAAGACGCTGCTCGGCCTCTCGGAGCGTAAAGAAGGCGGCGTCCTCCAACTCATGTCCCGGCAGGGCGAGACCATCGAGGCTGGCCATGGTCCCGCAGTCGAACGTGAAGCTGACAATCGCGCGTGGCCGCTGCCCGGCGGGCGGTGCCCAGTCCACTACGAGAAGGTCACCCACCACCACGGAGAGCCCCAACTCCTCACGGATCTCGCGGGCGCAGGCATCATGCGGGTATTCGCCCTCGTCGACATAGCCACCGGGGAAGGCCCAATGATCGCGGTACGTGGGTTTGACGAGCAGCACGTTGCCGGCCGAGTTGGTGATGAAAGCCGCGGCGGCGGCGTAGAAGGAAGCCAGGTTGGCGTACCAGGTGGCGGGCTCCGTCCAGGTCACCTCGTTGACGCTAGTGCCCAGAGGTGCATCGAGCAGCATGGTCGTCGGTGATCCGAGCAGTTACTGGCAGAGCTGCCGCCGGGAGTCGGGATGGCCGAAAACCGCCTATCTGGTGCTCCAAGCTTCGTCTCAGAGTGCAGGGGCGCCTGCCCGAGGCGCCGCCGGGCGTACGCATCGTGCCGATCGATGTACTGTCCGAAGTGGTGGCGGCTGTACGGCCGTCGCCGGACCGAACGCTACTCCCGGGAGCCGTGATGCCCGCGTCTGCCGCACTCTTCGCCGAACAGCTCAGGGCTCTGATGAGGAAGCGCGGCGTCAGCTATCGAACACTCGCCACGCAGACCTTCTACAGCAAGAGCTATCTTCACGATCTCGCGAGTGGTCGGAAAGCGCCGACCACGAAGACCGCTCAACGTCTGGACGCGGCGTTGAAGGCTGGCGGGGAGTTGGCTGTGCTCGTCGTCGAGCCGGGCATCGGCGAGCCATGGGCGGTCAGCGAGGGAGCGCAGTGGTCGCGGCGTGATGCGGAGCGTCTCGCCGACCTACTGACAGCGCAGACTCCGAATCCGGACAACGCTGCCGCGCTAGCCCATCAGTGGCTGATCGCAGACCCGCCGCAGCGGTATGAGTTGAGTGCTGGCCGACGGGTCGGCGCGAGCACGGTGACCCGAATCGAGAGCCGAATTCGTCAACTGCGGCGGCTGGACGACCACGTCGGCGGTGCGGAGACGTATGCGCTGGTAGCCGTAGAGTTGGCCGCCACCGCCGAACTGCTTCGGGCGGGCAGCTATTCCGAGGCGGTCAGCCACAGGCTGCTTCACGTCGTCGCGGACCTGTGTCAGCTGGCCGGCTTCGTTGCCGAAGACTCCGGCAAGATCACCGAGGCGCGCCAGCATTACTTGTCCGGAATGCGGGCCGCGCACGCCGGGGGAGACACTGCTAGCGCAGCAAATTGCCTGAGCAGTCTGTCCTACCTTGAGGCGAGCACCGGCGATCGGCGAGGTGCTGTCACCTTGGCCCGGTCGGCGTACGTCGGTGGTCGGCACGCAGCCGAGGCTACGGGTCAGGCTCTGTTGCTGGAACGGGTCGCCTGGGCGCATGCCCGCCTGGGTGAAGTGAGCTTTGCCGAAAGGGCGCTCGGGCAGGTCGAGGAGATCTATCCACGCTGTGACCTTGATCAAGCCCCGTCCTGGGCGTACTGGCTGACGCAGGACGAGGTGGAGGTCATGGCGGGGCGAGTGTGGACCGAGCTGCGTCGACCACTGCGGGCAGTGCCCATCCTGGAAAGCGCCACCGCTCGCTATGGCGACGACTCTCCGCGAGAAACATCGCTGTACCTGAGCTGGCTCGCCGAAGCCCTCCTTCAGGCGGGAGAGTTCGAGCGGGTGGCGGTCGCGGCCGGACGATCTCTGGAGCTGGCTCGCCAGGCGCAGTCGCCCAGGGCTGTCGAACGCGTCGCTGAGCTCAGTCGGATGGTGGCAGCCGCTGCGGGCGAGACCGATGCGGTCGCCGAGTTTTTGGAGCTGTCCGCCGATCTGTCCGTTGTCGGTGGCGGACACCTCGGCGGACAGTAGCGGACGCGATCCGTCTGGATTGCGCACTTTGACCGTCACAAGCTGTCACCTAGGTATCGCTGCGCTGGTACATCGGCGCGGTGAGCTGGGCGCCCGGCTCCTTCCTGACGTCGCGCCCCGGCCGAAGGGTGAGGGATGAGCAGTAAAAAAGGCAGGCAGGGTGACGACTCGGAAGACAAGGGCGAGCAGGTCGACGCGGTCGAGCGGGAGGCTGCCAAACAGCGCCTCTTGGCGCAGGCCGAGTCGGAGCGCGTACCCGTGGAGGACACGACCCGTGCGGTGCCGGACCGGCGGTGGCGGCGTGACCAGCGATGACGTCCCGATCGGTCGTCGGGTGGCCCGGTGGCGGGTGCGGCGGTCGATGACGCAGCAGATGCTCGCGGATCGCCTGCGCAGGTCGAAGAGTTGGGTGGACAAGATCGAGCGCGGTGCCCGCACCCTGGACCGGTACTCGGTGATCCAGGAACTGGCCCACGTCCTGCGAGTCGACCCGGAGGTGCTGCTCGGCCAGCCGCGCAGCACCCCGGCTGGCCCACCGGACGGGGTCGACGACATCCGGGCCGCGCTCGCCCGCTACGACACCCCGCAGGCTCCACCACAGACGGACGAGCTGAGAAGACAGGTCGGGTACGCCTGGTTGAGCTACCAGCACGCGCACTACGGGCAACTGGTGCGGGTGGTGCCGGGTCTGCTCGACGCCGCTCAGGGTGCGCGGTCGGCGGAGGTGCTGGTGCAGGCGTACCGGATCACCTCGTCGCTGCTGGTCAAGCTCGGCGAGTCCGACCTCGCCTGGCTGGCCGCCGACCGGGCGATGTCCGCAGCCGGCGACGACCCGGTTCTCGCGGCGACAACAGCCATCTCGGTAGGCCAAGCGCTCCGCGCCCAAGACCGAAACCGACTGGCCCTGGCCGCGCTGCTCCCCGCCGCCAACCGCGTCCTTCCACCCTCATCCCACTATGGTGATCAAGAGGTTTGCGTCACTTTTGGAGATCAAACCGCCCCCAATTCTCTTGATCACCAAGGTCAGGGCAATCGCCGGGTTCGGGGCGAGCGCCGGGAGTGGGCCGTAGGCGGGACGTTGCTGCTCCAAGCGGCTCTCGCCGCCGCTGGCTGCGGCGAGCACCGCCGCGCCGATGAGCTGACCGACCGGGCGGCAGGGGTCGCCGCCAGGCTGCGGGGGTACGACGACACGCACCGCACCAGCTTCGGGCCGGTTGCTGTTGAGCTGGCGCGGGTGCTGGTGGCGGCGCAGCGCGGTGACGCCGACGAGGCGTTACAGCGGCACTCGACTGTGGTGCGGCGGGAGGGGTGGCGGCGGTTGCCGGCTGAGTATCGGGGCGCGTACCTGGTGGACGTCGCTCGGGCGTACCTCCAGATGGGTGACCTGCGCGGGGCGGCTCGCGCGCTTGTCGACGCGGACAGTGTCGCGCCGGCTGAGGTTCGGTGTCGGCCGTTGGCGCGTACCGTGATCGCCGCTGTCGCCTGCGCGCAGCCGGCGCCGGCCGGCGTGGCGCGACTGGCCACGGTGGTCGGCCTCACCCGCTGACGGACGAGCGCAGGTGCAGATCGTAGGCCGGATGGTGCGTGACGGGGGCGTCAGTGCTCCCAGAGGTTCTCGGTGCGGAAGTACCTGGCGGTGAACTGCTCTTCCACGGCTCCGGTGTCCGTCTCGGCTGTCCACCAGCCTGGCCAGACGTCGACGCCGGAGGGCGCGCTGATGGCCGTCAGGACGGTGGAGCACAGGTGGCAGCGCCGGGGTGCCGAGTCCCGGAACCGCCCGCCGCACTCGCAGGGCCGCAGCCGTGCCTCAAGTGCCGCCATCAGCGTGGGGTAGGTGTCGTCCCGGGGCGGCAGCGCGTCCGCGATGGCCGTACACGTGCTGTCGTAGTAGCTGATGTCCACCCGCATCGGGCAGCTGTCGCAGTAGAGGAAATAGCAGTCCAGAAGCGGCGAGTGGTCGAGGCGGTAGAGCCGCTCGTGGCACTCCGGACAGGTGATGTCCTCACCGTTCAGCCAGTTGTCGTCGACGTCGTCCACCTGGCCCATCGGCTGATCATTTCATGGGTCCGACGCCGGGGCGCGTCGGCGATTCGCGTTTCGGCCCGGACGGCGTCGGTCCGCTGTGAGACTGGGCGAGTGCCGACACCGTCGACGCGTCGGCGCTGTCCGATTCGACGTGACGAGGTGGGGGAAGATGTCCAACAACAACGAGATTCGTCCCTTCCGGCTCGACACACCGGAGGACACGATCGCCGACCTGCGCCGCCGGATCGCCGCCACCCGCTGGCCCACCCGCGAGTTGGTCACCGATCGCTCCCAGGGGGTACAGCTGGCGACCATCCAGGAGCTGGCCCGCTACTGGATGACCGACTACGACTGGCGTCCGTGCGAGACGACGCTGAATTCGCTGCCGCAGTACACCACGACCATCGACGGCGTCGAGATTCACTTCATCCACGTACGGTCGCCGCACGAGAACGCCCTGCCGTTGATCATGACGCACGGCTGGCCGGGTTCCGTCGTCGAGTTGCTCGGCGTCGTCGGCCCGCTGACCGACCCGACGGCGCACGGCGGCACGCCCGAGGACGCGTTCCACCTGGTGCTGCCGTCGTTGCCGGGCTACGGGTTCTCCGGTGAGCCGACCGAGCCTGGGTGGAACTCCGCGCGGATGGCACAGGCGTGGGCGAAACTCATGGACCGCCTCGGTTACCCGCGCTACGTCGCGCAGGGTGGCGACGTCGGCGCCGCCGTCACCGACGCCATGGGCCGGCAGGGACCCGAAGGGCTGCTCGGCATCCACGTCAACCTGCTCGCCGGGGCGGTCGGCATCAAGGACAAGTTGCCGGCGAACTCCGAGCAGGAGCGCGCCGCGCTCGACGCGCTCAAGCTGTTCTCGACGGACGGTTTCGGCTACTTCCTGGAGCAGTCCACCCGGCCGCAGACGATCGGCTACTCGCTGCTGGACTCACCTGTCGGGTTGGCGGCCTGGATGCTCGACCACGACACGGACAGCTACTACAAGATCTCCCGCGTGTTCCTCGACGGTGAGCCGGCCGGCGGCCTCACCCGGGACAGCATCCTCGACAACATCACCCTGTACTGGTTGACGGGCACCGGGGCCTCGTCCGCCCGGTGGTACTGGGAGCAGGGGCGGTTTCAGGCAGCGGCCCAGGCGGCCGGTCAGGCTCCGCCACCGGTCACGGTGCCGGTCGGCTTCACCACGTTCCCCGGCGAGATCTGGGCCGCTCCGCGGAGCTGGGCCGAGGCTGTCTACCCCGGCATCGCGTACTTCAACGAGGCTGACCGTGGCGGGCACTTCGCGGCGTGGGAGGAGCCGGAACTCTTCTCCGCCGAGGTGCGTGCCGCGTTCCGGCCGCTGCGGAACCCCTGACAACCTCACCCGCTGACGGATGAGCGCCGGCGCAGGTCGTCGGCCGGGTGGATGGTGCGCACCGGGTCGGGCACCGGCCCTCGGCGTTGCCACTCCCGGGGGTAGCCGAGCGAGACCTCCTCGAAACGCACCCCGTCGTGGAAGGTGGTGCGGGGGATGTGCAGGTGCCCGTAGACGGCGGTGGCCGCGTCGAAGCGCAGGTGCCAGTCGCTGGTGTGGACGGTGCCGCACCACTGGGCGAACAGCGGGTAGCGCAGGATGTCGGTGGGTTCCCGCACCAGCGGGTAATGGTTGACCAGCACGGTCGGCAGCGCCGGGTCGCGTTCGGCCAGCCGGCGTTCGGTCTCGGCGATCCGGGCCGCGCACCACGCCTCCCGGCTGGGGTGCGGGTCGGGGTGCAGCAGCATCTCGTCGGTGCAGACCACTCCGGCCGCGTACGCCAGTGCCAGCGACTCCTGCTGGGTACGGGCCTGCGGCACCCGGAACGTGTAGTCGTAGAGCACGAACAGCGGCGCGACGGTGGCCGGGCCGCCGTCGCCGTCCCACACCGGGTACGGGTCCTCCGGCGTGAGCACCCCCAGCCGTCGACACATCCGGACCAGCTCGCGGTAGCGCTCCTCGCCGCGCAGGGTGACCGGGTCACCCGGGGGCGTCCACAGCTCGTGGTTGCCGGGCGCCCAGACGACGCGCGCGAACCGGCTGCTCAGCAGCCCGAGCGCCCACTCGATGTCGGCGAACCGGTCGGCGACGTCACCGGCGACCAGCAGCCAGTCGCCGTCGTTGTCGGGGCGTAGCTGCTGTACGAACGCCCGGTTCAGTGGGTGCCCGACGTGCAGGTCGCTGACAGCCCGCAGCCGGGGCGGAAGGCTCACCACCCGAGGCTAGGCCGTCGCGCCCCGATCAGAACACCCCTGTTCGGGGCTTCTGGGCGTGTCCGGTGGCCCGCATATCCGTCGACCCGACGGGAAAGCGCGGGGCGTCCGACAGCCCGAAACCGGAGCAGGAGAAAAACATGCCTTTCATTACCGTGGGAACGGAAAACTCCGCGCCCATCGACCTGTACTACGAGGATCACGGTTCCGGTAAGCCGGTGGTGCTGATCCACGGCTTCCCGTTCAACGGCGCAACCTGGGAGAAGGAGACCACCGCGCTGCTCAACGCCGGATACCGGACGATCACCTACGACCGGCGCGGTAACGGCAACTCCGCCCAACCGGCGTTCGGGTACGACTACAACACGTTCGCCGCGGACCTGGACGTGCTGATGACCGAGTTGGACCTGAACGAGGTGACCCTGATCGGCCACTCGATGGGCACCGGCGAAGTGGTCCGCTACCTCGGCAACTACGGCTCGCAACGGGTGAGCCGGGCGGTGCTGATCAGCCCGCTGCAACCGATGCTGGCCAAGGCCAACGACAACCCGGAGGGTGTCGAGAGAAGCCTCTTCAAGGGTTTCCAGGACGCCATCATCAAGGACCGCTTCGCCTACCTGACGTCCTTCTGCGACGCGTTCTTCAACCCGGACCAGAACATGGGCAAGCGGGTCAGCGAGGAGGCGTACCGGGCGCACTGGCAGATCGGCGCGATGGCCTCCGGTAAGGCCACCCACGACAGTGTGGACGCCTGGCAGGAAGACTTCCGCCCCGATCTGCCGAAGATCAACATTCCGGTGTTGATCGTGCAGGGTGACCAGGACCGGGTGCTGCCCTACCCGGTGACCGGTCAGCGGCTCGGGCCGATGATGCCGACCGCCCAGCTCATCACGCTCAAGGGCGCGCCGCACGGCATCCCGTGGACCCACGCCGACGAGATCAACAAGGCGGTCCTGGACTTCATGAAGCAGCCGGCCAAGGCGCGCGCCTGACCCGTATCGGTAGCCGATCGGACGCCAGCGCCGTGAGGCGCCGCGACACCCGGCCCACGGTTCGCACCGGGGCCGGGTGTCGTCGTCGGTCAGGCCCGGCGGGCCACCACCGCGCCGTTCGCCCCCGGCGCGTCGAACGGCACCGTACGCACGTCGACGAAACCGGCGTCGGTCAGCCAGGCCGCGTACTCGGCGCCCGAGTAGTTGCGCCCACCCTCGGTCTCGACAAGCATGTTCATCCCCATCAGCGCCGCCTCGGGTGGCCCGGTGCGTTCGTCGTTGAGCAGCAGTTCGCAGACGACGATCGCCCCGCCGGGCGGCAACGCCTCGTGGCAGCGGGCCAGCAACGCCCGGTTCGTCGGCTCGTCCCAGTCGTGCAGGATCATGCTGAGCAGGATGACGTCGTGGCCCGTCGGCAGCGCCGGGTCGGCGAGGAAATCACCGGCCACCGCGTCGATCCGTCCGGTCAGGCCGGCCTCCGCTATCCGCTCCCGGGCCCGCACGCAGACGTGCGGCAGATCCAGGACGGTCGCCCGCAGCTCGGGCAGGCGGCGGCAGAACTCGATCGGGAACGCGCCGGCCCCGCCGCCGACGTCGAGCAGCCGGCGGTGCGCCGAGAAGTCGTACGCGTCGGCCAACGCACTGGCGGTGAAGCTGGACGTGGAGAACATCGCGTCCCAGAACTGCGCCAGCATCTCCGGGTCGGCCGTGTCGAACATGGACTGTTGGGCCTCCGGGTCCCAGGTCAACGGCCGATCCGTGCGCAGTGCCTCGCCGATGCGGTGCCACGGCAGGTAGGTGCGCAGGTCGGAGTAGCGGATCTGCGCACCGAAGTAGTACGGGCGACCCTCGACCAGGAACTGCTCGGCCAACTCGGTGTTGCGGTACGCGTCGCCGGCCTTCTCCAACAGCCCGAGCGAGGCACTCGCGGCCAGCAACAGGTCCGCCGGCCGGTCCGGCAACCCGAACTCGGCGGCGGCCTCCTCGACGGTCATCGTCCGCCCACCGGCCAACCTGGTGAACAGGCCCAGCTCGACGCCGGCCGCGAGGGTCTTGAACCCCCACACACCGGCCACCAGACGCATGAGGGGAGTGGGAGTGATCATGCCGACATGAGATCACAGATCGGCGCTTTCCACGATGGACGGTCACGCCCGCAGCAAGGCGTAGATCGTTGGCGGCTGAGCGGTTCGACACTCCGGGCGGGGCGCCGCTGAGCTGCCAGCGATCGTCGAGAACACCCGCAATGTGGCCAGGACAGCGCATCGGCTCCTAGCCGGGTCGGCCCCCCAGCCTTCGCCGGCTCAGCCGCCGCGCCGCGAGGCTCACCAGCGTGCTGCCGGCCGCCATCCCGACCAGCACCAGGATCCCCCCGACCACCCACAACCCGCTGTCGTCGGTCGACGCGGCCCGCCATGACCAGACCGTCGTGAACGCCACGGTCATCACCGGTGCCACCAGCCACGGGCTGAGCCGCGCCCCCGCCAGCGCGGCCAGCAGGACGAGCGTCAGCACACAGCCGATCACCTGCCACGGGTCGTACGGGCCGCTCGTCGCACCGGTCTGCGAGTCGACCGTGTACTCGTCGTCCCAACCCAGCCAGAGCAGCCAGGCTCCGACAGTGGCCGCCGCCAGGAACAGGACACCGAGCAGTGCTCGGGTACCCCTCGTCGCCGTCATCGGACGATCATGCCTGGCCCGCCGTGGAAGCGGAATGAGTACCGGTACCCGGCCCGGCCCGCATTCCGGACGGACTGTTGCCCGGCCGGTGGTGATCCTCTACGGTCGGCTCAGCGGTGGGCGGTGCGGTCCGCATCCGACCCGACACCGCCGGTTGCCCGTCGCGCGGGCCGGGATGGTGGAGTCCCGGGTCGCCCCGGCGGCGGTGCCCCGGCGGTCGTGTGACTCCCAGCTCGTCCCCGGGTCCGCCCGGAGGGCTCCGCGTGGAGCCGACGGCGAGCCGGGGCACGCCGACCCACCGGGAGAGCCCTGTGTTCCTCAGCCCGCACGAGCAGGACCGCCTGCTCGTCCACGTGGCGGCCGACGTCGCCCGCGCCCGCCGCGAACGCGGCCTGCGCCTCAACTACCCCGAAGCCGTCGCGATCATCACCGCGTTCCTGCTCGAAGGGGCACGCGACGGCCGGTCCGTTGTCGACCTGATGACAGCCGGTCGCAGCGTGCTCGGCCGCGACGACGTCCAGGACGGCATCCCCGAGTTGCTGAGGGAGGTGCAGGTGGAGGCGACGTTCCCGGACGGCACCAAGTTGGTGACGGTGCACCACCCCATCCCGTGATCCCCGGGGAGATCCTGCCGGCGGCCGACCCGGTCGAGATCAACGTGGGTCGCCCGGTGACCACGCTGCTCGTGGTCAACACCGCCGACCGCCCGGTGCAGGTCGGCTCGCACTACCACTTCGCCGAGGCCAACCCGGCGCTCTCCTTCGACCGGGGCGGCGCCTGGGGGCAGCGCCTCGCCGTACCGGCCGGCACCTCGGTCCGGTTCGAGCCGGGCGTCAGCCGCAGCGTCGACCTCGTCCCGCTGGGAGGCGCGCGCGTCGTACCCGGCCTGCGGGGCGAGTGCGGCGGACCGCTCGACACCCCGACGGCCGCCGGGCCGCCGCAATGAGCGCCGTGCGGCGGGACCGCTACATCGACCTGTACGGGCCGACGACCGGTGACCGGATCCGGCTGGCCGACACCAACCTGCTCATCGAGGTGGAGACCGATCACTGCGTCGGCGGCGACGAGGCGGTCTTCGGCGGCGGGAAGGTGATCCGCGAGTCGATGGGGCAGTCCCGGGCCACCCGGGCCGAGGGGGCCCTGGACACCGTCATCACCGGCGCTGTGGTGCTCGACCACTGGGGTGTGGTCAAGGCCGACGTCGGGCTGCGCGACGGGCGCATCGTGGCGCTCGGTCGCGCCGGCAACCCGGACACCATGCCCGGAGTGCACCCCGACCTGGTCATCGGTCCGTCGACAGAGGTGATCGCTGGCAACGGGCGGATCCTCACCGCCGGCGCTGTCGACACCCACGTGCACTTCATCTGCCCGCAGATCGTCACCGAGGCGCTGTCCAGCGGCGTCACCACGCTGGTCGGCGGTGGCACCGGGCCGGCCGAGGGGACCCGCGCGACCACTGTCACCCCGAACGCCTGGCACCTGGCCCGGATGCACGAGGCGCTGGACACCATGCCGGTCAACGTGCTGCTGCTCGGCAAGGGCAACACCGTCTCCGACGAGGCGCTGTGGGAACAGTTGCGGGCCGGCGCGGGCGGTTTCAAGCTGCACGAGGACTGGGGCACCACACCGGCGGCGATCGACGCGTGCCTGCGAGTTGCGGACGCGTCCGGGGTGCAGGTGTCGATCCACACCGACACGCTCAACGAGGCCGGTTTCGTCGCCGACACCCTCCGGGCGATCGGTGGGCGGGCCATCCACTCGTACCACACCGAGGGCGCCGGCGGCGGGCACGCGCCGGACATCATCACGGTGGCCAGCGAGCCGAACGTGCTGCCGTCGTCGACCAACCCGACCCGGCCGTACACCGCCAACACCCTCGCCGAGCACCTGGACATGTTGATGGTCTGCCACCATCTCAACCCGTCCGTGCCGGAGGACCTGGCGTTCGCCGAGAGCCGGATCCGACCGTCCACCATGGCCGCCGAGGACCTGCTGCACGACCTCGGCGCGATCTCGATCATCGGTTCCGACGCGCAGGCGATGGGCCGGGTCGGCGAGGTCATCACGCGGACCTGGCAGAGCGCCCACGTGATGAAGGACCGGGTCGGCGCGCTGCCGGGTGACGGGGCCGCCGACAATCACCGGGCCCGGCGGTACGTGGCGAAGTACACCATCTGCGCGGCGATGGCCAACGGGCTGGAACGGGAGATCGGCTCGGTCGAGCCGGGCAAGCTCGCCGACTTGGTGCTCTGGGATCCGGCGTTCTTTGGCGTCCGACCGCACCTGGTGCTCAAGGGCGGCATGATCGCGTACGCCCAGATGGGTGACGCGAACGCCTCGATCCCGACACCCCAGCCGATGCTGCCGAGGCCGATGTTCGGGGCGTACGGCGCGGCGGCGGCGGCCACCAGCCTGGCCTTCGTGGCCCCGGCGGCAGTGGACGCCGGGCTCCGCCTGGACGTGCGCCGCCGGGTGGTACCGGTGAGCGACGTGCGGTCGCGGGGCAAGGCCGACCTGCCGGAGAACAACGCGATGCCGCGCATCGAGGTGGACCCGGACAGCTTCACCGTGCGGATCGACGGGCAGGTGGTGGAGCCGGACCCGGTGACCCGGCTGCCCATGGCCCAGCGGTACTTCCTGTTCTGATGGCGACGCCGAGCCTGCTGTTGCTGCTGGCCGACGGGCGCTTTCCGGCGGGGGCGCACGCGCACTCCGGTGGTCTGGAGGCGGCGGTCGCCGCCGGCCGGGTCACCGACCTGGTCACGTTGGAGGCGTTCCTGGCCGGACGGTTGGCCACCGCCGGTCTGGTCGGTGCGGCGTTCGCGGCGGCCGCGCACCGGACGGCGGCGCCCGGGGCCGTCGGCTCGGCGCACCCGGCCCGGTCGGGTGTGCTGGCTGACCCTGCCGTCAGGTCGCAGGCGCTGGCCCGGCTCGACGCGGAGTTGGACGCGCGTACCGCCGCACCGGCGCTGCGGGCGGTCTCGCGTCGACAGGGCCGGGCGCTGCTGCGGGCCGGCCGGGCCATCTTCCCGGACGCCCCGTTCGCGGACCTGCCCGCGACGCCCGGTGGCGCACACCAACCGCTGGTGCTGGGGCTGCTCTGCGCCGCGGCCGGGCTGTCCCGCGTCGAGACCGCCACGATCGCCGCGTACGGGACGGTCACCGGGGCGGCCAGCGCCGGCGTACGTCTGCTCGGTCTCGACCCGTACCGGGTCCAGGCCCTGCTGGTCGGCCTGGCCGACGCCTGCGACGGCACCGCTGCCGACGCGGCACGGGCCGCCGACGGTCCACCGGAGCGGCTGCCGGCCGCTGCCGCTCCACTCGCCGACATCCATGCCGAAATCCATGCCACCTGGGAGGTGCGTCTCTTTGCGTCCTGACACCGTTGTGCCGAGCGCTGTGCCCGCCGTCGACCCGACCACGCCGCCGCCGGCCGCCCCACCCCACGACGAGACCGTTCCGCACAGCCACCCGGAGCCGGGGGTGGACCCCCACCCGCCGTTGGCGCGCGCCGGCCGTGCCCTGCGGGTCGGCATCGGCGGCCCGGTCGGTTCCGGCAAGACGGCCCTGGTGGCCGCCCTCTGCCGGGCCTTCGCCGACGAGTTGCGGCTCGGCGTGGTGACGAACGACATCTACACGACCGAGGACGCCGACTTCCTCAGGCGGGCCGGGGTGCTGGACCCCGCCCGGATCCGGGCGGTGGAGACCGGCTGCTGCCCGCACACGGCCATCCGGGACGACATCGGCGCCAACCTGGACGCCGTCGACGAACTGGCCGAGACGGTCGGTCCGTTGGACCTGGTCCTCGTGGAGAGCGGCGGGGACAATCTGACCGCGACCTTCAGTCGGGGGCTTGTCGACCGGCAGATCTTCGTGGTCGACGTGGCGGGCGGGGACAAGGTGCCCCGCAAGGGTGGGCCGGGGGTCACCGCCGCCGACCTCCTCGTGATCAACAAGACCGACCTGGCACCGCTGGTGGGTGCCGATCTCGCCGTCATGGACCGTGACGCGCGAGCCCGACGTGGCGACCTCCCCACCCTCTTCCTGTCCATTGTGGGAGATCCGACGGCGTCAGCGGTCGCAGAGTGGATCCGGCACGAGTTGGCCCACCACGCCGACCTGCACCCGTTCACCGCGCCGGTCGGCCCGGCCTGATGCGAGCGCTCGCCCGGCTTGTCGCCCGGGCCGACGGTCGGGGCGGCACAGCACTGGTCGAGCTGCACGGCGAAACGCCGTTGCTGCTGCGCCAGACCCCGACCGACGGTGGTGTCGCCACTGTGTACCTCGTCGGCGGGGCGGCCGGACCACTCGCCGGCGACGATCTGCGCCTGGAGATCGAGGTGGGCCCGGGCGCGGCCGTCCGGGTGCACAGCGTCGCCGCCTCCATCGCCCTGCCGGGTCGCTCGGGTGCCGTCTCCCGGATGGCGGTGCGGGCGATGGTGCACGCCGGTGCCACGCTGCACTGGCTTCCGGAACAGTTGGTCGCGGCGGCCGGCTGCGCGCATCTCGCCGAATCCCGCGTCGAACTGGCCGCCGGTGCGAGCCTGCGCTGGCGCGACGAGCTGATCTGCGGTCGGTACGGCGAGACGCCCGGCGGTGCCGTGGTGCACACCCACGTCGACTACGCGGGTCGACCACTGCTGCGCCAGTCCCTCGCGGTGGGACCGCACGCGCCGGGCTGGGCCGGCCCGGCGGTGCTCGGCGGGGCCCCGGCCACCGGGTCGCTGCTGGTGGTCGACCCGTCGCGCCCCGCCGGACCCGCGGCGGTCGAGGCCGGTGTCGCCCGGCTGCCGCTGGCCGGCGGCCCGGCGACACTGTGGACCGCCACCGCCCCCGACGCGCACACCCTGCGCGCCCACCTCACCAGCTAGCGCGCCCATCTCACCGGCTAGGAAGCCCTGTCGGTTCGCCTGGTGCCCCGGCCGTTCTGGACGCGGACGCTGCGGAGAGCGTGATGTCTGTGAGTCATCACGATGACTCACAGACATCACGCTCGAGGCCGGGTGACGCTCGAGGCCGGGTGACGCTCGAGGCCGGGTGACGCTCGAGGCCGGGTGACGCTCGAGGCCGGGTGACGCTCGAGGCCGGGTGACGCTCGAGGCCGGGTGACGCTCGAGGCCGGGTGGCGTTCGCGGCCGGGTGGCGTTCGCGGTCGGGCGGTGCTCGCGGGTGGGTGCCGTGTGTGGCTGGGTGGCGCTCGTGGCTGGGTGCCGTGTGTGGTCGGGGGGCGTTCGCGGTCGGGTGGTGCTTGCGGCCGGGGCGCGCTCAAGGCCAGCCCGCGTCGCGATCCTTGCCGCGTCGGGGGCAGGGCGGGACGAGGGTTGGTCGGCGCGCCGGGCAGAGGTCAGCGGTGAGGGCCGGACGCGTCGGCGTGCTCCCGCTGCCGGGCCGGGTCGAGGCGGCCGATCAGGTCGTCGAGGTGGCTGATCAAATCGAACGCCTGCTCCACGCCCAGCTCGGCGAGGCTGGCGCGGACCCGCTCGTCCAGGCGGGCATATTCGCGGCGGCCCCGGGCGCTCAGGTACGCCCGGATCCGACGGCGGTCGATCGGATCGATCCTGCGGAAGACGAGGTTGCGGTCGACGAGCTGGTCGACCAGCTTGGTGAGGGTGCCCGGCGGCAGCGACGCCTCGGCGGACACCTCGCTCATCGGGTGACCCTGGCCGTCGGAGAGCAGGCAGAGCACCCGCCAGGCCTCGATGCTCAGCCCGTCGTCGGCCAGCACCGCGCCCAGTCGGCGGGAGAGCAAACGTTCGGCGCGGGTGAGCGAGCGCAGCAGGTCGGCTGGCGCCCCGGGCACGTCTGACATGAAACTCCCTGGTCCGGTGGCAGTGTCATGGTAGCGAGTCGTCCCGGCCAGTGGTGAGCGCTGGTCTTCCGTCGTGGGCCGGGCAATCATGTGCTCATGTCCGCGCCGGCACCGCCGTGGCTGACCGTCGACCGTGCCGTGGTCAGCATCGCGCTGGTCTACCCGATGCGCGGGCCGGCCGGCATGTTCGGCCCCACCTGCGAGCTCTGCGCGCAACTCGCGGTGGAGGAGATCAATCGGTGCGGTGGGGTGTTGGGCCGGGAGGTGCGGCTGGTGCCCGTCGACGGTGGCGCACCGCCGGCAGAGGTGGCCGCCGAGGTCGAGGCGTTGGTGTCGGTGGGAGCCGTGCAGGGGGTGACCGGGTGGCACATCTCCTCGGTGCGCCAGGCGTTGGCGCCCCGCGTCGCGCATCGGGTGCCGTACGTCTACACCGCACTCTACGAGGGCGGTGAGCGTACCGAAGGGGTCTTCCTGACCAGCGAGACACCGGATGCCCAACTGTGGCCCGCGATGCGGCTGCTCGCCGGGGAGCAGGGGGTGCGTCGCTGGTTCGTGGTGGGAAACGACTACGTGTGGCCGCGTCGTACCTCGCGGGCAGCCCAGCGGTACGCGCTGCGCGGCGGTGGGCAGGTGGTGGGCCGGCACTTCCTGCCGTTGGACGCGCACGACTTCACCGAGGTGTTGCGCCGCATCGAGCACAGTGACGCGGACGCGGTGTTGATGCTGCTGGTCGGTGCCGACGCGGTGCGGTTCAACCGCGCGTTCGCCCGATCCGGCCTGGATCAGCGCTGCCTGCGGCTGAGCACCCTGATGGACGAGAACATGCTGCTGGCCAGCGGTGCCGGCGCGACCCGGAGGCTGTACAGCACGGCGGGCTTCTTCGCCGGGCTGGTGACCCCGGAGAACCTCGACTTCCACGGCGAGTTCGCCCGGCGTTTCGGGGTGGAGGCACCACCGCTGGGCAGCCTGGGGGAGTCCTGTTACGAGGGTGTCATGCTGCTCGCCGCGCTGATCGGTCAGGCCCGCACCCTCGACGTGCGGGCCATCGAGACGGCCGCCGACACGGTCGCCTACCACGGGCCGCGTGGACGGTTGCGGCTGCGTCAGCGGCACGTGCGTCAGCGCATCTACCTGGCCGAGGCGGACGGGTTGGACTTCACAGTGCTCGCCCAACTCTGAACCGGGCGCCGGGAGTCGGCCCACCGGGCCCTTGACAGCGCCACCCGATCCCGTCCTAAGATGCTTCCTGCGTGAAGTATCTGGCCGGGCGGTCAGCTGTCACCATTGTGCGCCCGCCGTCGGCGGATTCTTTCGCCCACCATTGTGGTGGCACTTATCTCGCGTCTTTCCCAACGGCCGACACCGTTTCCTCCCCACGGTGTCGGCCGTTTTTCGTGCGCGCCTGACAGGGCCTCGGAAACAGTCAATTAAGGACCGGGAAACACCCGCGCAATCATGTCGGTCGACGCTTTCCCTGCCCATATCCGATCCGGTGCCCCGCGCGGCGTCCACCCGTCGACCCCGGCACCGCCCACGTCAGCTCCATCGGACCGCACCGACCGTCCTTTCGTCACCTGAGTGCACCGCAGGGAGAGTAGATGTCATTATTCCGGGGCCGCCGCATCCTGGCGGGTGCCATCACAGTGGTCGCCGCGGCCGCGATGACCGCGTGCGGCAGCAAGACCACCGACTCCGGCGGCGCGACCGGCGTCAGCGCCGACGTCTCCGGCGACACCGTCAAGGTGGGCCTGCTCAACTCGCTCTCCGGGACCATGGCGATCAGCGAGGTCACCGTTCGCGACGCCATCATGCTCGCCGTCGAGGAGATCAACGCGGCCGGCGGCGTCCTCGGCAAGAAGATCCAACCGGTCGGTGAGGACGGCGCCTCCGACTGGCCCACCTTCGCCGAGAAGGCCGAGAAGCTCATCTCCGAGGACCGGGTGGCCGCCGTCTTCGGCTGTTGGACCTCCGCCAGCCGCAAGGCGGTCAAACCGGTGTTCGAGAAGAACAAGGCGTTGCTGTTCTACCCCGTGCAGTACGAGGGTCTGGAGCAGTCGCCCTACATCTTCTACACCGGAGCGACGACCAACCAGCAGATCGTTCCAGGGCTCGACTACCTCAAGTCGCAGGGCGCGAAGTCGGTCTATCTGGTCGGTAGCGACTACGTCTTTCCCCGTACGGCTAACAAAATCATCAAGGCGTACGCGGCCGCGAACGGGATGTCCGTGCTGGGCGAGGATTACGCGCCGCTGGGCTCCACCGAGTTCGGCACCATCGTCAACAAGGTCAAATCGTCCGGCGCGGACGCGGTGTTCAACACGCTCAACGGTGACAGCAATGTGGCCTTCTTCAAGGAATACAAGTCCGCGGGGCTGACCGCCGCCGCCATGCCGGTGGTGTCGGTGTCGATCGCCGAGGAGGAGGTCAAGAGCATCGGCACCCAGTACCTGGAGGGCCAACTGACGGCCTGGAACTACTACCAGACCACCCCCGGTGCGGCGAACTCGAAGTTCGTGGCCGCGTACAAGGCGAAGTATGGCGCGGACAAACCGACCAGTGACCCGATGGAGGCCGCGTACGTCGGGGTCCACCTGTGGAAGGCGATGGTCGAGAAGGCCGGCGCCTTCGACGTGGAGAAGGTCCGCTCCGCCTCGGACGGGATCACCTTCGACGCGCCGGAGGGTCTGGTCACCGTCGACGGCAAGACCCAGCACATCGCCAAGACCGCCCGGATCGGCAAGATCGGCGCGGACGGTCTGATCACCGAGGTGTGGAACTCCGGCAAGCCGGTCGCGCCGGACCCGTACCTCAAGACCTACCCGTGGGCGAGCGGGCTGAGCTGACGACGCCGGCCCGGGCGGGCCACGCGGCGACGCGCCCCGCCCGGGCCACCCGACCAGCAGTACGGAGTACCCACCGTGACAGTCCTCTTCGGTCAACTCTTCACCGGCATCAGCATCGGCGCGGTGCTGCTGCTCATCGCGCTCGGCCTCGCGCTGACCTTCGGCCAGATGAACGTGATCAACATGGCGCACGGTGAGTTCATCATGGCCGGCGCGTACACCACCTACGTCCTGCAGCAGAGCATCACCGGCGCCGGCCTGTCGCTGGTGGTCGCGCTGCCGGTGGCGTTCGTGGTCGCCGGCACCATGGGTGTCCTGCTGGAGGTGCTGCTCATCCGCCGGCTCTACGCCCGACCACTGGACACCCTGCTGGTCACCTGGGGGGTGTCACTGATGCTGCAGCAACTGGCCCGCGACGTCTTCGGCAGTCCGAACGTGCAGACCCGCGCGCCCGAACTGCTCACCGGCAACGTGGCGCTGCCCGGCGGGCTGACCATCGCCAACAATCGGCTGTTCATCCTGGCTCTGGCGCTGGCCGCCGTCGCGGCGCTCACACTGGCGCTGCGACTCACCCCGCTCGGGCGTCGGATCCGCGCGGTGGTGCAGAACCGCGACCTGGCCGCCGTATCCGGCATCGCCACGTCCCGGGTCGACCGGACCACCTTCTTCCTCGGCTCCGGCCTGGCCGGGCTGGCCGGAGTGGCGCTCACCCTGCTCGGGCCGATCGGCCCGACCATGGGCACCAACCTGATCATCGACGCCTTCCTGGTCGTCGTGGTCGGGGGGATCGGCCAGCTCAAGGGGAGTGTGATAGTCGCCTTCGCCCTCGGCGTGCTCCAGGCCACCGGGGAGTACCTGACCACCCTCAGCGTCGCCAAGGTGATCGTGTTCGTGGCGATCGTCGCGTTCCTCCAGTGGCGACCACAGGGCCTGTTCACGTTGCGGACCAGGAGCCTCGCATGACCGCCGTCACCCCCGCGCCGCCCAGTACCGCCGTCGCACCGGCCCCCGCCGGCGCCGCACCACCGAACCCGCCGGGACGACGCTCACGGCTGCGCACGGCGGCCGGGTTCGCCTTCGGCGCGGCGCTGCTCTTCGCCGTCGCCCCGCTGGTGTTGTCGGACTTCCGGTTGGCGCTGCTCGCCAAGTACCTCTGCGTCGCCATGGTCGCGGTCGGCATCGGGATCGCCTGGGGCCGGGGTGGGATGCTCACCCTGGGCCAGGGCGTCTTCTTCGGTCTCGGCGGCTACGCGATGGCCATGCACCTCAAGCTCGCCGACGCGGGCCCGGGTGGGATGCCCGACTTCATGCAGCTGTACGGGCAGCTCGACGAGCTGCCCCTGTGGTGGCGGCCGTTCGCCAGCCCGTGGTTCGCGCTGCCCGCCACGGTGCTGCTGCCGATGGCGGTCGCCTTCGGGCTCGGCTCGCTGGTGTTCCGCCGCCGGGTGCGCGGCGCGTACTTCGCCATCCTCAGCCAGGCGCTCGCCGCCGCGATGGTGATTCTGCTGATCGGTCAGCAGGGCACCACCGGCGGCACCAACGGGCTCACCGACATCAAGGGCTTCTTCGGTTACGACCTGGACGACCCGGTCAACCAGCGGATGGTGTACTTCATCATCGCCGGCACGTTGCTGGCGTTGCTCGCGCTGACCCGGCAGCTCATCCACAGCCGCTACGGCGAGCTGCTGGTGGCGGTCCGCGACGGTGAGGAACGGGTCCGCTTCCTGGGCTACGACCCGGCGTCGGTCAAGCTGGTGGCGTACGTGGTCGCGGCCGGCATGGCCGGGTTGGCCGGTGCGCTGTTCGTGCCGGCGGTGGGCATCATCTCGCCCGCGCTGATCGGCATCGTCCCGTCGATCGAGTTCGTCATCGGCGTCGCGGTGGGTGGCCGGGCCACACTGCTCGGGCCGGTGCTCGGCGCGGTGGCGGTGGCCTGGGCGCGGACCGCCCTGTCCGAGCGGTTCCCGGGTACCTGGACGTACCTGCAGGGGTTGCTCTTCGTGGTGGTGGTGGCGTTCCTTCCCGGCGGCCTGGCGTCGCTGTGGGCGCTGGCTCGCCGCCGTGACGTCGGCGGGCAGCCGGCGCGGCGTGGGTGGTTGTCGCCAGCCCGACGACGTGCCGAACAGACGGAGGTGCCGGCGGCATGAGCGAACGCACCGAGCGCAGCGAGGGCCGTGAGGGCATGCCCAGCCAGGACGGCATGAGCGGTCAACGGTTGGACGGGTTGTCCGTCCGCGACGTGCGGGTCAGCTTCGACGGCTTCACCGCCGTCGACGGGGTCAGCCTGGAGGTGCCCGCCGGGGACATCCGGTTCCTGATCGGACCGAACGGGGCCGGCAAGACCACACTTGTCGACGCGATCACCGGCCTGGTCCGGGCCACCGGCTCGGTCCGCTTCGGTGCCGAGGAGCTGCTGGGTCGCCCGGTGCACAAGATCAGCCGCCTCGGCATCGGGCGGACGTTCCAGACCTCGACGGTCTTCGAGGAGCTGTCGGTGTTGCAGAACCTCGACATCGCCGCCGGGGCCCGGCGCAGCTGGGCGACCCTGGCCCGGCGTCGCCGTGGTGTCCCCGACGAGGTGGCCGCGGCGCTGGAGACCATCGGGCTGGCCGAGCGCGCCGGGCACCTCGCCGGGACCCTCGCGCATGGCCAGAAGCAGTGGCTGGAGATCGGCATGCTGCTGGTGCAGGACGCCCGGCTGCTGCTGCTGGACGAACCGGTCGCCGGCATGAGCCACGAGGAACGCGACGCCACCGGCGCCCTGTTGGAGACGGTGAGCCGGGACCGCACCGTCGTCGTGATCGAGCACGACATGGACTTCCTGCGCCGGTTCGCGCGCAGTGTCACGGTGCTGCACGCCGGGCGGGTGCTCAGCGAGGGCACCGTGGCGCAGGTGCAGGCGGACCCGCGCGTGCAGGAGGTCTACCTTGGCCACCCGGTCGACGCCGGGTCGGCCCGCACTGGCCGGGAGGCATGATGCTGACGCTGCGTGGGGTGCACGCCGGGTACGGGCGCTCCCGGGTGCTGCACGGGGTCGACCTGGCCGTCCCGCCCGACGGGGTGGCCGCAGTGCTCGGGCACAACGGCGCCGGCAAGAGCACACTGTTGCGGGTCGCGGCCGGCCTGCTGCGTCCGAGCGCCGGCACCGTCGAGTTGGACGGTGAGGACGTCACCCGCGCCGGGCCGCACGAGCGGGTGGCGCGGGGGATGGCGTACGTCCCGCAGGGTCAGCAGTGCTTCCCGCACCTGACCGCCGCGGAGAACCTGCGGCTGGTCGCCGACGGCCGGCGCGACGGGGCGGTGGCCACGGCGGAGGTGCTGGATCTGTTCCCGGCGCTGCGCCCGCTGCTGCGGCGTCGGGCCGGGCTGCTCTCCGGCGGTCAGCGCCAGCAGTTGGCCATCGCCCGTGCCCTGATCACCCGGCCCCGGCTGTTGATGCTCGACGAGCCGACCGAGGGCATCCAGCCGTCGGTGGTCGCCGAGATCCAGGAGCGGATCGTCGAGTTGACCCGGCAGTCCGGGTTCAGTGTGCTCCTCGTCGAGCAACACCTGGGTTTCGCGTTGCGGGTGGCGGACCGTTACCACGTGCTGGAGTCCGGCCGGGTCACCTCGCACGGCGACGGGGGTGTCACAGCGGAGCGGGAGGTCCGGGCGGCCCTGGCGGTCTGATCGGCGGGGCGTCTGTCACGGCTGGACGCGGTTGAGGAAGTCGCGGACCAGCCGGACGACCTCGTCGAGGTGCGTCTCCAGCAGCCAGTGCCCGCCGTCGAGCAGGTGCAGCTCGGCGTCGGGCAGGTCCCGCAGGTAGGCGCAGGCGGCGCCCTCCGGCATGTAGCCGTCGTGCGGTCCCCACACGATCAGCGTGGGCGGCCGGTGGGTCCGCAGGTACTCCTGCTGGCGGGGGAACCAGGCGACGGTGCTGCCCTGGTCGGCGAGGAGCCGCAGCCAGGCGTCCCGCCGCCGCGGATCGGTGACCAGCGCGCCGGAGAGCCGCCACAGATCCGGGCTGACCAGGTCGGTCAGCCGGTCCGGTAGCTCGCCCAGGAACTCACCCCGGAAGCCCTCCTCGCTGATCGCGGCGGCCAACTCCTCCCGGCCCTCGTCAGTCGGGTCGCGCCAGAACCGTTTCAGCGGCTCGTACTTGGGCCCGTGCTGGTCGGGGTAGATGTCGCCGTTCTGGATGACCAGGCCGGCGACCCGCTGCGGGGCGGCCATCGCCAGGCGCAGCCCGAACTGGCTGCCGTAGTCCTGCAGGTAGATCACGTAGCGGGTCAGCCCCAGTGTGTCGACGAAGCGCTGGAGCAGGTGAGCGTGCGCGTCGAAGGTGTACGCGAACCGGTCGGGGTCGGGCAGCGCGCTGTAACCGAAACCCGGGTAGTCGGGCGCGATGACGTGCCACCGGTCGGCCAGTGCGGGCAGCAGGTGGCGGAACTGGAACGACGACGACGGGTACCCGTGCGGCAGCAGCACCACCGGCGCGTCGACGGGACCGGCCTCGCGGTAGAAGATCGCGATGCCGTCGACGTCGACGGTCCGGTGGCGTACGGCGTTCTCGGCCATTGACTCTCCTGACCCGGTCACGGGGTGGACCCCTCGACCGTGCCAGACGTCCGGCCGTCGCGGTGCGGCATTGCGGTCAGCTCGTCGGTGCGGGCCCGGTCGAGTCGCGGACGACCAGCAGGTGCCCGGTGGGGCGGCGGCGGGGGCGGGTCGTTCGGGGCTTGAGTGCGAGGGTCAGTGCCGTGCGGCCCATCTCGGTCATCGGCAGCCGGATGGTGGTGAGGCTGGGTGCGAGGTCGGCGGCCACGGAGACGTCGTCGAAGCCGACCACTGACATCCGCGCGGGCACCGGCACCCGGCGGGACCGCAGCGTGGACAGCACGCCCATGGCCATCACGTCGTTGAGCGCGATGATCGCTGTTGTCTCCGGATGCTCGTTGAGGATCCGCTCGGCGGCGGCGCGCCCACCGTCGCGGGTGAAGGCGCTGTGCACGACGGCGAGGTCGGCGGGGGATCGGCCGCGCTGGCGCACTGCCGCCGAGACCCCGGCCAGCCGGTCGGCGACGGTGGTGAGGCCGGCGCTGCCCGCGGCGACCGCGATCCGGCGGTGGCCGAGATCCATCAGGTGCTGGGCGAGCGCGTGGCCCCCGGCCTCGTTGTCCGGCAGGACGGCGTCGACGCCGAGCGCGTGCCGGCCGATGGCCGCGGCCCGGCCACCGTGGTCCTGGAACGCGGCCAGCTCGGCGCGGGCCGCGCTCTCCATCCGTGGGTCGTCGTAGCCGGAACCGCTGATCAGGACGATGCCGACCCGTTGGGCGATCAGGTGGCGCAGCTGGTGCAGCTCGTATCCGGGGTCGCGGCCGGACTGGCAGATCTGCACCAGCAGCCCCTGCTCAGCGGCGAGCTGGATGACCCCGGCGGCGATCTCGGCGAAGTACGGGTCGTCGACCTGGTGGACGATCAGACCCACGGTGGAGGTGGCTCCGCCGGCCAGGGTGCGGGCGTACGGGTTGGCCACGTAGCCCAGCTCGCGGGCGATCTGCCGGATCCGGTCGGCCACCTCGGCGCTGACCCCCGCGCGGCCGGTGAGGGCTCGGGAGGCGGTCGCCAGCGAGACGGCGGCGTGTTCGGCGACGTCCACGAGGCGCGGCCGCCGGCTGGCCCTGGACATCCGCAACCCTCCGGAAACATTCATGTCACCCGATTTATTGCGAGTGACATTGATCGCAGCCTAGGGTACGTAAGCGCTTACGTAACCGCCCGCTGACCACCCTCGGCACCGTCCCACCGAGAAGGAGACACGCGTGCGCACAGTGCACCGCCGCGCCGGCGCCGTCCGCCGGCCCAGAGTGAGGGCCGGCCTCACCGCCCTCGTGCTGATCGTGTCCACACTGGTCGCCACACCCGCGCGCGCCGCCGACGCGGTCGACGACCCGATCCCCGAGATGCCGACCCAGTCCCGCCTCGGGCTGGTGCTCAGCGAGTACGCCAGTTTCCCGCAGTCGTACCCCACGCCGGCGCCGACCGACGCGCGGCTCATGCGTACCGCGCGGATCAACACCATCATGGAGGTGCCCGACGGCTCCGGCCGACGGGCGGTGCCCGACCTCAACGGCAGCCTCTACCTCGTCGAGGGGGGCGTGCCACACGTCTACCTCGACGTGGCCGCGACGTTCGCGCCGCGGTTCTTCTCCGGTCGTGGGCTCGGCCAGGGCTTCGGGTACGTCGCGTTCCACCCGGAGTTCGGGGTGAACGGCCGGTTCTACACCATCCACACCGAGTTGGCGTCGACGACGACCGCCGTACCGGACTACGCCCAGCCCAACACGCTCTTCCACGGCGTCATCACCGAGTGGACGGCGACCGAACCGGCCGCCGCCACCTTCGTCGGTACGCACCGCGAGGTGCTGCGCATCGGCTTCGGCGGCCAGGTGCACGGCATCCAGGAAATCAACTTCAACCCCACGGCCAAGCGCCACGACCGCGACTACGGCCTGCTGTACCTCGCCGTCGGCGACGGCGGGCAGGGCGCGCGCAACACCGACCCGCAGAACCTGGCGGTGCCGCACGGCAAGCTGCTGCGGATCGACCCCCGGGGCACCAACGCCGCGAACGGGCGCTACGGCATCCCACCGGCGAACCCGTTCGTCGGGCGGGCTGGCGCGCTCGGCGAGCTCTACGCGGTGGGTTTCCGGGACCCGCACCGGTTCAGCTGGGACCGGGCGACCGGTCGGATGTACCTCGGGCACATCGGTGAACACGCCGTCGAGGCGATCTACGAGGTCCGTGCCGGGGACAACTTCGGCTGGAGCGAGCGCGAAGGCTCATTCGTCTTCGACAAGACGGCCACCAATCCCTGCGACCGGCTGCTTCCGCTGCCCGCCGACGACGACAGCTACGGCTACACCTACCCGGTCGCCGCGTACGACCACGACCCCGCCGCCGGCTGGAACTGCACCGACGACGTCGGTGTCGCGGTGGCCGGTGGTTTCGTCTACCGGGGACGGACGCTGCCCGCGCTGCGCGGCAAGTACGTCTTCGGTGACCTGGTCGACGGCCGGGTGTTCTACACCGAGGCCGCCGAGATGCGGCGGGGCCGCGAGCTGGCGACCATCCACCAGCTCGCGCTCTTCGACACGGCGGGCACCCCGGTCCGGATGCGCGACCTGTCCGCGCCGGGCGCGCCCGGCGATCCCAACCGGGTCGACCTGCGCTTCGGCACCGACGCCGCCGGTGAGCTCTACGTCGTCGCGAAGGCCAACGGGAAGGTCTGGAAGGTGACCGGCACCACCGAGTACGCCAGCGGCGACGTCGGGGACGTCACGCTGCGCCGCACCGCCGGTGCGGCCAACTGGGCGCCGGTGACGCCGGAGAAGTGGCGGTTCGCAGGCGACCAGGTCATCCTGGCCGAGGCCGGGGAGAGCCGGCCGGGTCCGCGCCGGCCCTTCGAGTACGCCGTGCTGACCGCCGGCCCGGCGTGGTCGTCGGTGCGGGTGGATGCTCAGGTACGGCTCGACACACCGGTGGAGGTCAGCAATCGGGACGTGATCATTGTCTTCGGCTGGCGCTCGGACACCGAGTTCTACTACGCCCACCTCTCCACCGACAACACGATCTATCCGCACAACGGCATCTTCAAGGTGGACAACGCCGATCGGGAGCGCATCGACCACCAGTGGAACGGCCGGTCCCGGGGCGCGAACCCGGCGGTCACCGATGCCCGGTGGCACCGGGTGCGGGTGGTGCACCTGCCGGCCACCGGCGAGATCGCCGTCTACGTCGACGGAGACCGGGACCCGCTGCTGACCGCGAAGGACACCACGTTCGGCGCGGGGCGGGTCGGCTTCGGCTCGTTCGACAACGTGGGCCGACTGCGCGACCTGACCGTCACCGGCACGCCGGCCAGTTCCGGCTCGCTGTCGGGTCAGACCGCGCCGTAGTGCAGGGACAGCCCGGTGGTGGCCCGGTCGGCGGTGATCTGCATCATGCTGCCCAGCATCGTCGCCCGGTCCGTCACCAGGGCCGTCCCGTCGGGCGCGTAGGTGATCCGGTCGCTGACCAGCACCGGCGCTCCCTCGGCCTCGTCCAGATGCCGGGCCACGTCGGCGCTCAACACCTCCGGCCGGATCGTCTCCGCCGCCCGGGCCACCGTTACACCGAGGTCGGCCAGGGCCGCGTACAGCGACGTGCCGGTGAAGTCCACGTCGTGCAACAGGCTCGCGTGCGGCTCGCGTACCCAGGAAACCTGGTGGATGGCGCGGCGACCGGCGAACGCGCGGACCCGCTCGAGGCGCAGGCCCGTCTCGGCCTCGCGGACCCGCAGCCGGGCCGCGACGCGTGCGGGCACCCGGCGCTGCGCGCGGGAGAGCACCGTCGTGTGGACCTCGTGGCCCTGCTCGCGCAGGTCGTCGCCGAAGCTCCGCAAGGACCCCAGCTGGTACGCCGCGGGCGACGGTGCGACGTAGGTGCCCTTGCCGGGCCGCTGCACGATCAGCCCTTCGACGCTCAGGTCGCGCAGGGCCTGCCGCAGTGTCATCACCGTGACGCCGTACGCCGCGCTCAGCTCGCGTTGCGCGGGCAGCGCGTCGCCCGGCCGGTAGTGGCCGTCGCGGATCTTGGCGGCGAGGTCGGCGGCGATGGCCCGGTAGCGTGCCACTGGTCTGCCTCCCGATGCGTCGACTGTCCGCCCCCCGTCACCGACGGCCACCGCCGATCATCGCACGGGGGCCACCGGCGGCAGCGCGGCCCGCAGCGACGCCACGAAGGCCCCGACCTCGGCGGGGTTCGCCCCGTCGAGGATGCGCCGCACGACGGCCGCGCCGACGATGACCCCATCGGCCGCCGCCGCCGCCTCGGCGGCCTGCTGCGGGGTCGAGATGCCGAAGCCCACCAGCACGGGCAGTTCGGTGACCTGCTTGAGTCGAGCGGCCAGCGTGACGGCCGACGGTGCGAGCCGGTCGCGTTCGCCGGTCGTGCCCATGACCGAGACGGCGTACACGAAACCCTGACTGCGCCGGCCGATCTCGGCGAGCCGGTCGTCGGGCGTGGCGGGCGAGGCGAGCAGACTCACCTGGACGCCCGGCACGGCCAACCCGGCCAGTTCGTCGAGGGGCAGGTCGGGCACGATCAGCCCGGTCACCCCGGCCGCCGTGAGCGCGTCGCCGAACCCCGGCCGCAACGCGATGTTGGCGTACGTGCTGGCGACCAGGGGGATGCCCACCCGCGTTCCGGCGAGGTCCGCCAGGACCGAGGCGGGCGTGGCGCCCCGGGCGAGCGCGGCGTCCGAGGCTTCCTGGATGGTGGGACCGTCCACGGTGGGATCGGAGAACGGCAGCCCGACCTCGATCATGTCGGCCCCGGCGTGCGCGAAGGCGCTCAGGAAGGCCGTCCAACCGGGCACGATCCCGCCGGTGATGTAGGGCATCAACAGCTTCATCCGAGGTCCGCCTCCGCGATCAGGGTGGTCACGTCCTTGTCGCCGCGCCCCGAGAGGGTGACGAGTACCGTCGACCCGCTGGGCAGCTCCGGTGTGCCGGCGGCGCGAACGACCCAGGCGAGCGCGTGGGCCGACTCGATGGCGGGCAGCACGCCCTCGGCCCGCGCGAGCCGGACCGCTGCCGCGACCGCCTCCCCGTCGGTGGCGGTGACGTACCGGGCGCGCCCCAGATCGCGCAGGTACGCGTGCTCGGGGCCGACGCCCGGGTAGTCCAGTCCGGCCGCGATCGAGTGCGCCTCCCTGATCTGCCCGTGCTCGTCCTGCAGGAACAGCGACCGGAAGCCGTGCAGGACGCCGACCTCCCCGTTCGCCGCGCCGGAGCCGCCTTCGGCCTCGACCCCGACGAGCTTCGCCGACGTCTCGACGAACCCGGCGAACGTGCCGGCCGCGTTGCTGCCGCCGCCGACGCAGGCGACCACGTAGTCGGGGGTGCCGGCGGGCAACTCGGCCGCGCACTGCTGTCGGGCCTCGTCACCGATGACGCGCTGGAATTCGCGGACCATCATCGGATAGGGGTGCGGACCGATGACCGAGCCCACGCAGTAGTACGCCTCGTCGGCGTCGGTCACCCAGTGGCGCATGGCCTCGCTGGTGGCGTCCTTCAGTGTGCGGCTGCCGGTGGTCACCGCAACGACCTCGGCGCCCAGCAGCCGCATCCGGAAGACGTTGTGCGCCTGGCGCTCCACGTCGCGTTCGCCCATGAACACCGTCACCGGTAGACCGAGCAGGGCGCCGGCCGTCGCCGTCGCGACACCGTGCATGCCCGCTCCGGTCTCGGCGATCAGACGGGTACGCCCCATGCGCCGGGCCAGCAACGCCTGCCCGAGGACATTGTTGATCTTGTGGGATCCGGTGTGCGTCAGGTCCTCCCGCTTGAGCAGCACCGTCACCCCGAGTTCGGCCGACAGGCGCACGGCCGGCGTCAGCGGCGTCGGCCGTCCCACGTGAGCCGACAGCAGCGCGGTGAGACTGCCGCGGAACCGGGGATCGGCCCACGCCTCGGAGAAGGCCTCGGCGACCGCCTCGCAGGCGGGGATCAGGGATTCCGGCACGTACCGCCCGCCATAGCTTCCGTACCGTCCGAGGACCGCCGTCGCGCGCGCTGTTATAGAACTCATGTCACAGTTATAGAACAGTGCGATCGCCCTGGCAACAGCAGACCCGCCTCGTCATCCGTCGACCTGCGCCGCGCCACCCCGTCCGCTTCGTAGACTTCCTGTCATGCCGGAGATCGTCGAGTTGCTGGCCTCGCCCGTGCACCGCTTCCTGGGCCGGCCCGCCGACGGTCCGGCACCCGCCCCACCCGGCGAACTGGTCGACGCCGTCCGGATCCGGGCCGGCCTCGGCATCGTCGGCGACCGGTACTTCGGTCAGCAGGCACACCGCGACGCCAGCGTCACCGTCATCGCCCGGGAATCGCTGCCGGACGGCATCGGCCTGGCCGAGGTGCGGCGCAACATCCTCACCACCGGGATCGCCGTCGACGAGCTGATCGGCAGAGTGCTGGTGCTGGACTCCGGCGACGGCCCGGTCAGCCTGCGGGTCAACCGGGCGGCCCGACCGTGCGCCTGGATGGACGTGACCGTCGGCCCGGGGGCGTGGAAGGCGCTGCGCACCACCGGCGGCATCCGCTGCACCCCCCTCAACGACGGCACCCTGCGCGTCGGCCCGATCGACGCCGTCGTGACCTGAGGAAAGGGCTCGACGTCAGCCCCAGCATCAGATCCTGGGCAGTTTCCGTTCCGTTGGTCTGGCGGAATCGGCGAGGTGACGCCCCGGTGGGCCGACGCGTGGTAGAACCAAACCGCGCATCGGCTCGCCGGTAACCGCGCAGTCGGGCCTCATCCGAACAGAGGTGGTGCGGTGAACGCCGAGCTGCGGCAGCTCATCGAGGAGCTGCGGGCCGACCTGGCCGATCTGCCGGAGAGCCTGGCGTACGCCGAGTTCGGCGAGGGGGCGGCCATCGACGCCGTGCCGGCGGGGCTCCCGGCCGACCTGCGGGATCTCCTGCTGGTGACCGACGGGATACGGGCGGGTCGGGTCGAGCTGGCGTCCACGTCGGCCCTGCCCGGGATCCAGTACCACCTGGACTACGCGCCCGACTTCTCGTCCATTCCGCAGGACCGGGCCGGCTGGCTGGTGATCGGCACCCGCAGCGACGAACCGGTCTTCATGGACCGTGGCACCGGCGCGATCTGGTACTTCCCACCGACCGGCACCGAGTGGTTCATGTCCGACGCGTTCGAGGAGCTCGCCCCCGACGTGGAATCCTTCGTGGACTACTACCTGCTCGGGCCGGGTTACGCCGACCTGACCCCCGCCGACGACCGGTGGTTCGCGTTCCTCGACGAGCAGGGCCTGCTCGACGAGGACGACGAGGACCCGAGCTGAGTCAGACCGGGCTGATGTGCGCGGCCAGGACCCGCCAGCCGTGTGGGTCGTCATGGACCCAGGTCCGGGTGTAGCGCAGCCGCGCCGCGAACGGCACCCCGTCGAGGACTCCGGATACCCGACCCAGGAAGAACGTGACCCCCGTTCTACCGACGACGAGCAGGTCCAGCTCCTCCTCGACCAACTCCTCGACGACCGCGCGGCGGTCCCGGTGGGCGGCCAGGTCATCCTGCTTGGTGAGCGCACGCCCGTCCGGGCCGATGGCGATCAGCTGGTCGACCAGCAGCTGGTCCAGGGCGGCGACGTCGCCGGCTCGTTGGGCGGCCTGCAGGGTGCGCTCGGCGTCGAGCAGCTCCGCCTCGCGTGCGCTGTCCGGCATCGTGGCGTCCTCCTGTTCGGGGCTGACCCGGGGCCACCGTCGGCCCGGGCTGTCCGCATTGTGACAGCCGGCGTGGCCCCGCGCGGACGGGGATCGCCGCCGACGTTCACAGACTCAGGCGAATCCGTACGACGGTCTCCCCGGGGCCGGTGAGCACCGCCACCTCGTCACAGATCTGCTCGACGATGGCCAGCCCACGACCGCGTACCGAGTCGGCGGCCGGCATGCTCCGCCCGAACGCCCGCGTCGGCCCGTGGTCGACCACGTCGCAGAACAGCTGACCCGACTCCGCCCAGAGCCGGACCCAGCCGCCGCCGGTGGTGTGCTGCAACGTGTTGCTGGCCAGCTCGCTGACCGCCAGCGTCAACAACTCCACCCGCTCGGCCGGCAGGCCGCGGGCCAGCGCCCCGGCGCTGACGAACGCGCGCAACGCTCGCACATCGGTCGCGACCTGGTACGCCATGGTGTCCGTGGCGTGGGTCGGGACATTCTGCTCGGCCACGGCCTCCCGTCGCTCTCCCGGCATCAGCCCGCCCGACGCGGCTGCCCGGCCGGCGGCACCGCGAGCCACGCGGGTGTCGTCGGCGTGCGAGCCTCGAAGTGCGCCATCGGGCAGCCGGAACCCTTCTCCTAGCGACAGCTGTTCTTCACATCATGTCATCCACCGACCCGTTGGCCGTCTCGTCCGTTCGGCGGTTGATCACCTGCGGGCCGGATCGCCCGGCTGGGCTCGCCGGCCGGACGCGGTCGCCGCGCGGCCGGGTCGGATCTCGCGGCACGGTGCCGTCAGGGCCGGATGTCCAGGGCGCCGATCAGCCCGTCGCGCAGCGTGAACCGGTACCGCAGCTCGACCGGGCTGCCGGGGAAGTCGCCGGACACCCGGGTGAGGGCCAGGTACGAATCGCCCGCCTGCGCTGTGAGGCGGACCGGCTCGGCGGTGTACGAGTAGGCCTCCATGGTCTTCTGCCGCCAGGAGCGGATCGAGGCCCGCCCGTCGTACAGCCGGTCCTCGTCGGCGACGCTCGCGGTGTCGGCGAAGCAGGCGACGAAGGCGTCCAGATCCCGGTCGTTGACGGCCCGGAAGTACCGGTCGATCACGTCGGGCAGGTCGAGGGCCATCTGCTCCTCCTGCGGCACGGGCCGCCGTCGGGCAGCCGTCGGGTTCCCGGTCCGACCTCACCGTACGAGAAGCCGACGGCGTTGCGCGGGGCAACCAGCAGAACCATCGCGCCGGCCGTCGGGTTTGCCGCCGCGTGGCCGGGGTAGCCACGCGTCTCCGAGGCGAAGGGCGGGGACATGGCCGAGCTGGCGTTCGTCGACAAGGTTGCGGCACGCGCGAATGTTCCGCCGGAGCAGGCGCGCCCGCTCACCGAGGCGGTCCTGCGGACCCTCACCGAGCGGCTCAGCGGCGGGGAGGCGGGCGCGCTGGCCCCCCACCTGGCCGACGAGCTGAGCCCGCTGCTGGTCAAGGCGGCCGAGCCGGCCGAGACGTTCGACTACGACGAGTTCCTGCGCCGGGTGGCCGACCGCGCCGGGATCGACCGCCCGGCCGCCGAGCGGGGCACCCGCGCGGTGCTGCAGACGATGCACCGGGTGGTCGGGCACCGGGAGTTCGAGGACGCGCTGGCCCAGCTGCCGGCGGACCTGCGGGCGCTGGCGCAGCCGCTGCCGCATGGCCCCTGACCGACGCCTCGGAGCGCCTCCACAGCATCCCGGGCGGGGGCCGGGGCGCGGCCTGATCCGCCGATCAGACCGCGCCCCGTCGTAGGTCAGCCGGTTACTCCGCTGCTGACCACCCACTTCTGGTGTGCGCCGCCCGCGTACGTGCCGAGCTGGATCTGGGTGCCCTCGGCGGTGTTACCGCCGGCGGCTTCCATGATCTTGCCGGACTGCGGGTTGCGGATCGACCCGTCGCTCTGCGGTTGCCAGACCTGCGCGCCGGTGCCGTTGCAGGTCCAGAGCTGGATCTTCGTGCCGTTCGTGGTGCCCCCGTTGTCCACGTCGAGGCACTTGCCGAGCACCCGGTAGGTGTCGCCGACCCGCGTCCACGACTGCGCGGCGGTGTTGTTGCAGGTCCAGAGCTGGATCTTCGTACCGTCGGCGGTGCCCGCGTTGTCGACGTCCAGGCACCTGCCGCCGACGCCGGTGATGGTGCCGCCGGGCGGCGGTGGCGGACTGCCCGGGATGGAGTTGAGCGTGTACCACGCCTCGGTGCTCCACAGTGACTGGCCGGTGGTGGAGGTGAACGGGCGCGGTGAGCGCAGGTGCACCACCCGACCGGCCTTGCGACCGGGCACCACCAGGGTGACCTTCTTTCCGTCGGAGGAGAGGGTGGCCGAGGTGACGGTCAGCGTCTCCTCGTCGATCTTCGGCCCGCCGTAGGCCGACGTCGCCACGTACCGCCATTGCTTGATCTTGTAGCGGGCGGCCAGTTCGGCGGCGGTCCCCGCCGAGACGGGCTGGGTGTACTCCACCTCGAAGCCGGTGGTGGTGGCGCGCATCGCGAGCATCTCGAACGTGGTGGCACTGTTCGGGGTGAGCTTCTGCAGGCCGTACGACAGCTTGCCGCTCTGGCCCCAGTTGCCGCCCGCGCCGAGCCCGCCGACGTAGATCGCGCCGTCCGGGCCGATGTTGACCTCGGAGACGCCCGCCTCCAGGCCCTGGGTGAGCCGGAACAGGGCGCCCTGGTACTCGCCGTTGACCTTCTCCACGTTCGCCCGTTGCAGGCCGCCGTAGGTCACGTCGCCGATCACGAACTGGCCGGCGTACCGGCCGCTCGTCAGGTAGAGCGGTGTGCTGGGCGAGTTGGCGATCTCGTTCTGCGGCATCCAGAGCACCGGCGGGGTGACCGGGGCGGTGTCGAACGGCCCCGCCGGGTTCGTGTAGTGGTTGAAGAACCGGCCCTGCTTGACGTGCACCAGCTTCGACGAGGGCAGCCAGCCGCCCTGGTTGTCGGTGACGAAGAGGCCGCCCTCCGGGCCCCAGCCGATGCCGTGCGGCGTCCGCAGGCCACCGGCGACGTAACTGACCGCGCCGGTGTTCTTGTTGACCTTGATGGTGGTGCCCCGGTTGGTGGCGGGTTGGGGGTTGGTGGTGGCGCCGCCGGAGTTGATCGACACCGACAGGTTCAGGTAGAAGAACCCGTCGGCGTAGAGCAGGCCGAAGGCGAACTCGTGGAAGTTGCCGCCGTAGGGCCAGGTGGCAACGGTTTCCAGGCGCTCGGCCGCCTCGTCACCGCCGGTGTTCACCAGCCGGGTCAACCGCTGCTTCTCGGTCACGTAGACCACCCCGTCGACGACCTTGAGCCCCATCGGTTCCTTCAGGCCGCCGGCGATCTTCTTGGTGGTCACGGTGCCCGGGCCGGTCGACCCGCCGGTGTTGCCGAGGATCCAGACCTCGCCGTCCTGGGAGGTGCCGGACTGGTCGCTGCCACCCCAGGTGCTGATGACGAGCCGGCCGTCGGCCAGCCAGTCCATGCCGGTGACCTTCGGTTGGAAGCCGCTGGGCCGCAGGTTGGTCAGCGTGTAGCCGGGGTGCACGCCGGTCAGCGGCAACCCGTCGCCGGGGGAGTCGAAGACCCCTTCGCACTCCTTGCGCCCGGGCGCGGTCACCCGGACCACGCCGGCGTCGGTGCTCAGCGCCGAGTTCGGTACGACCACGAAGGTCGACGAGCCGGGCGTCTTCCACTCCAGGGTGATCTGCTGCCCACCGCCGCGCTCGAAGTGGTCGATGCGCAGCGGGTGCAGGCCGGCAGTGAGGGTGACGGTGCCTTCCTTGGGTGGGGTCGCGCCGTGCAGACCGTCGTGGTTGATCACCACGGCGTTGTCGATGGACAGCTTGGATCCGTCGTCGCTGCTGAGCCGGAACGTGTAGCTGCCGGCCTGGGTGGTGGTGATGTTGCCGAGTACCTGCGAGACGAAGTTGTCCTCGAAGCCGAAGTCGGCCGCCGAGGTCCAGTTGATGGTGGACATCAGCTTGTCCACGTTCGGGGTCTGGGCGGGCTTGAGGGTGCACAGCTCGGAGAGGGGGACCTGCACGTCGAAGACGCGCAGTGTGACGCCCGGTTCCTGCGCGGGGGCGGCGGTGGCGGGGACGGCCCAGAGGCCGGCGGCGAGGACGAGCGCCAGCGCACCGAGGACGGGGTGGTGGAGTCGGCGTAGCAGGGGTGTGCCCATCGTTCCTCCAGGAGGCAGTGGAGTGCCCGACGGCCGGCGTGGATCAGTGGTGAGGATGACCGTCGGCCCCGGCTCCGTAACGTCCTCGACGCCGACGAGTGACAGTGCGGAAACACCGGGTTGATGGGTCGAGACATTAAGGTGTTTCGATTGCACTGTCCATGGCTTCGCCTCGATACATCAAAAGTTTCCTATGTCCGTGCGAAAGTTCGAGGCAGTACGCGAAGAATGCCGGGTGTTGTGACGGCCTAGCGCCGTCCGCGCCGCGCCGGACCACCCGTCCGGGCGCCGGTCTTCCGGGTCGGACCCGCGGCCTTGCGGGTGACGCCGCCGCCCCGACCCGCTGCGCCGGCCGGCCGGCGGCCCGCCGTGGAGGCGCCCCGCGTCGCCGGTCGACGGCGGGCCGCCAGGAGCACCACCGCCGAGACCACCACGACGATCAGGGCCGGGACCAGCCAGGCCGGGAAACCACCGCCGCGCTGCTCCGGCGTGGCGTTGGCCGGGTCGTCCGCCGGCGCGCCGGTGGGGGCGACCGGGCTGCCGGTGGCCCCGGGGGTGGTCGAGCCCTCACCCTCGGCCTGGGCGAGCAGCGCTGGATCCGGCCCCGCCGTGGGCGGCGACCAACCGGCCGGGGCAGGCGTGCCGGGGCCCTGGTAGTCGAAGCTCACCTCGCCCCGCACCGCCTCACCGTCGGAGGCCACGGAGAGATAGCTGGCGGTGTAACGGCCCTTCGCCGGCCAGTGGGCGACGGCCACCATGGCCGGGAAGCCGGTGTGGTACAGCCGTGGCTCGAACACACCGTTGACCATGAAGTACTCGGTGACCGGCTTGTCCAGTCGCTTCGGCTCACCGTGCGACCAGCCACTGTCCACCCGCGACCCGCCCGGCCCGGTGACGGCGAAGTGCGCGTTCGAGGCCGGCTTCTCGGTGAAGTACAACGCCAACTGCGTCAGCGGCTCGCGTACCACGGTGCCGGTCAGCGGGGTGGAGGTCGCCAACTGGCCGTGCGCGTACGCCGGGGCGACCGGCAGGAGCAGCGACACCGCCAGGGTCGCCGTCAGCGCCGCCACGGTACGGCTCAGGACCTTACCTACAGTGACCAGCTTCGATCGCATCCGTTCATCATGGTCATTTCCCCGGCACCGAACAAGACGTAGAGTTCTCCTCCCCGACGATCAAACCGACACCCGTCCCCCTCGCGTCGTTCGGAGTCCACCCGTGTTCGTCCGCACCCCCGCCGCCCGCGCCGCCGCCACCGTCACCGCCGTCGCCCTCGCCGCCCTGCTCCTCGCCGGTTGCGGACAGGACGACGATCCCTCGGTGGGCACCCCCACGACGGCGCCGACGTCCGCCGGCCCGTCGGGCGCCACCCCCACCGCACCGGCTCCGACGCCCACCGGCACACCCGGCGCCTCCGCCAGCACCCCGGCGGTGGACCGACAGGTCACCGTGACGATCGCGAAGCGGCGGGTCGATCCGCCGACCGGACGGGTCACCGTCAGTAAGGGGGAGCTGGTCCGGATCACTGTCACCTCCGACGTGTCCGACGAACTGCACGTGCACGGCTACGACCTGGGTGCCCGGCTGCCGGCCGGCACGCCCGGCTCGGTCGAGTTCCGCGCCGACCAGACCGGACTGTTCGAGGTGGAGACGCACGACTCCGAGCTGGTGCTCTTCCAGCTCGTCGTCCGCTGAGCGGCATGACGGCCGCGCCCGCGCTGCTGGCCCACGGCGTCGGCGGCCGCCAGGACCTGCCGATCACGCTGCCGCAACTCGTCGTCGCCGCCGCGCTGACCCTCGTCGTCACGTTCGTGGCACTGGGTCTGCTGTGGCGCGAACCCCGGCTCGACCGGGACGCCACCGGCGGACGCCCCGTGCCGCGCTGGCTCGCTCGACTCGTCGACGCGCCGGCCGTCCGGTGGGCGCTGCGCGGGCTCGGCCTGCTCGCCGCCGCCTGGTTCTGCCTCGGCCTGCTGGGCGGGCCGGACACCGCGGACAACCCGACGGCCGGCACGCTCTACGTCCTGCTCTGGGTCGGGCTGGCACCGCTGTCGCTGCTGCTCGGCCCGGTCTGGCGGGCGGTCAACCCACTGCGCACCGTGCACCTGCTCGCCGCGCTGGCCGCGCGGCGCGACCCGTACCGTGGGCTGCGTGAACTGCCCGACGGCGTCGGATGGTGGCCCGCCGCCGCCACCCTGTTCGGGTTCGTCTGGCTGGAACTCGTCGCCCCCGACCGGGCCACCCTGCCGGTCATCACCGCCTGGCTGGCCGGGTACGCCGTGCTCCTGCTGGTCGGCGCGGTGGTGTTCGGCGCCGGCTGGTTCGACCACGCCGACCCGTTCGAGGCGTACAGCACCCTGATCGGTCAGCTCGCCCCGCTCGGCCGGGCCGCCGACGGCGTCCTGGTGTGGCACAACCCGCTCGACGGGATCGCCGGTCTGCGTCCCCGCCCCGGGCTGGTCGCCGTGGTGGTCGTGCTGCTCGGCTCGACCATGTACGACAGCCTCTCCAACGCGCCGGGCTGGTTGCGCTTCAGCCAGGAGAACGGCCTGCACCCGGCGGTCACCGGCAGCGCCGGCCTGAGCCTCGTCATCGCGGCCGTCGCGGTGGCGTACCTCGCCGCCACCGGCGCCGCGGCGCGCATCGGTCGCGCCGACCCGGCCGAGGCCCGTGCCGTGCCGGGCGAGATCGCCCACTCCATCGTGCCGATCGCGGTCGGGTACGTGGTGGCGCACTACTACTCGTTGCTGATCCTGGAGGGTCAGCGCACCGTCGCGTTGCTCTCCGACCCGCTGGGCGCCGGCGCCAACTGGCTCGGCACCGCCGGCTGGGAGCCGCACACCGCGCTGATCACACCCTCCGGGGTGGCCACCCTCCAGATCACCGTCATCGTCGTCGGGCACCTGCTCGGCACCCTGCTCGCCCACGACCGCGCCCTGCACCTGTTCCCCCGCGCCCGGGCGGTGGCCGGCCAACTGCCCCTGCTCGCGCTGATGGTCGCCTACACCGTCGCCGGTCTGCTGCTGCTCTACGCGGGGTAGTGCCGCCCGGTTCCGGACCGTGCGCCATGATGGCCCGTGCACTCCGATCTTCAGCGCTACCTCGACGACCTGGTCACCGCCGCCCGGGAGGTGCTCGGCACCGACCTGGTCGGCGCGTACGCCGCCGGCTCGGTCGGGCTCGGGGCATACCAGCCCGGCCGCAGTGACGTGGACGTGGCGCTGCTCAGCGCCGGGCCGCTCACCACCGACGCCAAGGAGGCGTTGGTCGCCCGGCTGCGGCACGAGGCCCTGCCCTGCCCGGCGCGCGGGCTCGAACTTGTCTGCTACGACCGGGCGGTGGCCGCCTCCGGCACCCCCGAACCCGGCTTCGAGGTCGAACTGAACACCGGGGCCGGCATGCCGTTCCGCCGCACCCTCGACCCCACCGACCGCCCGGTCGCCGACGGCCGGTTCTGGTACGGCCTCGACCGCAGCATCCTGCACCAGAGCGGACTCGCGCTGCTCGGGCCGCCAGCGGGGCAGGTCTTCGCCGACCTCGCCCCGGGCGACCTGCGCCGGCTACTCATCGAGGCGCTGACCTGGTGGCTCGCCCTACCCACACCGCCCGCCGACCAACCCGCACCCGGCGCCGAGGACGCCGTGCTCGGGGCCTGCCGATCGCTGGTCCGCCACCGCGACGGCATCTGGCTCGCCAAGACGGCGGCCGGTCAGCGGCTGATCGACGCCGGCGACCCGGCCGAGGTCATCCGGCAGGCGGTCGCCGCGCGGCACGGCGGGCCGTCGCCCACCGGCGCTCAGGCCCGCGCCTTTCAGCAACGGGTACGCGACGAGATCGCCGGGTAGCCGGTGTCCGGTTGTCGCGCCGCTCAGCGGACCGGGCGGGACTCCAGCGAGGCGAACAGCAGGTTGAGGCCCTCGGTCATGGTCGGGTGGGTGATGACCGCGTCCCGCAGGGCGGTCCACGGCATGGCGGCGAGCATGGCCAGCTGCACGGAGGTGATCACCTCGCCGGCCTCGGCGCCGAGCAGCGCCGCGCCGAGGATCCGGTCGGTGCCGGTGTCGATGACCGCCTTCCACATGCCCCGGGTCTGACGCAGGGTGCGGGCCCGGGGGATGGCGGCGACCGGCAGGTGGGCGACCTGGACGTCGTACCCGGCGCGGCGCGCCTCGGTCTCGGTCAGCCCGACCCGGGCCAGCTCCGGGGTGGTGAAGACGGTGTACGGGATCAGCCGGTCGGTGGTGCTGCGCTGGCCGCCCGCGAGGTTCGCCCTGATGATCCGGTAGTCGTCCAACGAGACGTGGGTGAACTGTGGGCTGCCGGCGACGTCTCCGGCCGCCCAGGTGTGCTCGGCGGTGGTGCGCAGGTGTTCGTCGACCTCCACGAAGCCCCGTTCGGTGAGCCGTACGCCGGCCACGTCCAGGCCGAGCCCGTCGGTGACCGGTTCCCGGCCGGCCGCCACCAGCACGTCGTCCCCGATCACCATGCCGCCGTCGTCCAGCGTCACCCGCAACGCGCCGTCGGGATTGCGGTCGACCCGCGCGACCGCCACACCCACCCGTACGTCGATGCCGTCGTCGAGGAAGACGCGCATCACCGCGTCGCTCACGTCGGGATCCTCCCGGGTGAGCAGCCGTGGACCGCCCTCGACCAGCGTCACCGCGCTGCCGAACGACGCGAACATCTGCGCGAACTCCACCCCGACGGTGCCGCCGCCGAGCACCGCCAGCCGGGCCGGCAGCCGATCCAGGCGCAGCAGCTCGTCGCTGGTGAGCACCCCGGCCTCGGCCATCCCGGGCACCGACGGCAGATGGGGGCGGGTCCCCGTGTTGATCACGACGTCGGTGCCGCGCAGCAGCCGCTCGCCGCCGTCGGCGAGGGCCACCCGGACGGTCCGTGGGCCGACGAACCGGGCCGCACCGATCACCAGGTGCAGGCCGGAGTCGAGGAACTGCTGCCGGTTGGCGGCGACCATCCCCTCGACCACGTCCTGCTTGTGCGCGCGCAACAGATCCACGTCGACCCGGCCGCCGTCGACAGTGAGGCCGAGCGCCGACGCGTCGCCCAGTTGGCGGGCGGCCCGCGCGCTGGTCACCAACGCCTTGGTCGGGATGCAGGCGACGTTGATGCAGCTGCCGCCGATCATGCCCCGCTCGACCATGGCGACCCGCTGCCCGGATCGGGCGACGTCCATGCTCAACGTCTTCCCGGCCTTGCCGCCACCGACGACGAGCAGGTCGAACTCCTCCGGTTGGTCGGTCACCCGGCGCTCCTCTCGGTCACCGGTCAGGCCGGCGGCCACCGCTGGTGCACGTCGGCCAGCCCAGCCTGCCAGCTCCGTCGGGCGCCGCGATCCGGTTCCGCGCAGAATCCACCCCGACCCTGATCAGGTGCCGAGGACCCACGCGGCGCGGCAGGTGAGGGATCATCGGTGGATGCCTGACGTCCCGCCGCAGTTCCGTGCCCGGGTCCGCCATGAGCCGGATCGGTCGTACGCGGTGCTGGTCGAAGGACCTGACGGGGAGGTGTTGGCCGGCGCCACCGGTAGCCTGCGGGACGTGCGCACGGTGGCACGCCAGGGTGCGGCCCGCCTGTTCGGCGTACCGGTGGATCAGATCGCCGAGGCCCGCCTGGACGTGGTGATCCCTCAGCCGCCGTACGGGCGCGACGGGCAGTGGGTGCGCATCGTCTCCACTGGCGACGACCCCAGCGGAGTCGACCTCGGTCGGGCCGGCCAGGCGCACTGGTTCGGCCACGGGGGCGCCTGGTTCGTCACGGTGGCCGGTTCCGGCACCGCCGTCCACCCCGGTGAGCACCTCGACTTCGCCCCCGTCCTCAGCGACGAGGAGGCCGCCGAGTTGCGGAGGTACCTCGCTCGGTCAGCTCAGCCTCCTGCGTGAGCGGCCCTTAGCGGTGAACGACCGGACGGTTGCACCCGGGCCTCTGCGGAGGTGCTCCGGGCCCGGGTGCAACCGCTGCTGGGATCAGTGCCGGGCGGCGCCGTTCTCACTGACCGGCTGCCCGAAGGCCAGGAACGGCACGGGCGTCGGCGCGTCAGTGCCGATGTGCCGGGGGAAGATCGGCTCGGCGTCGGCGCTCACCTCACGGGCAGCCGTAGCGTCCGGCGCCGCCGGCTCGTCCGCCACCACCGCCGCGCCGCTCACCTGCTCGGCCGGGTCGCCGTCCACCTGCTCGGCCGGGGCCCCGTCGGCGGGGCCACTGTCGACAGGGGAGCGGTCGGACGTGGCGCGATCGGCGTCGGCGTCAGCCGCCGGCGCTTGCTCCGTGGCGTGCCGGTCGACGCCGACGCGGTCGACGGTGAGCTGCTCGACGCCGGTCCGCTCGGGGGCGGGTCGATCGGCGCTGGAGCGGGAACCCACCATCGGATACTCCGCGGTCTCCGTACCGCCGGCTGCCGCGGCCATCACCGCGGCGGCGGCGAGGTCGGCCACCCGCTTGGCCTCCCGCTGGACGCGGGCGCGGACCTCCTTGGCGTGCCGCTCGGCGGAGTCCCCGGCCCGGCGGGCCTCGTCCAGTCGGGCGTTCTCGGCGGTGAGGTCCCGGCGGACCTCACTGAGCCGCTGCTGCATCCGGGACAGCTCGTTCTCCAGCGCCTCGCCCTCCTGGCGGATCTCGGCGAGCTGCTGGCGGCCGGTGTCCAGCTCGGCGTGCAGCTCCGCGGCCTCCTGCCGGCGCTCGTCAAGCTCCTTCTGCAGGGCGGCGAGCTGCTGCTGCTGGCTGGCGGCCTGCTCGTCGGCGCGGTTGCGCAGCTCGGTCACGTGCTGCTGCGCCTCGGCCAGCAGCGCGGCGATCTGCTGCTCGGTCGCGCTGCGCTGCTCGGCCAGCTCCTGCTCAGCGGCGGCCTGCTGTTCGGCGATGTCCTGCTCGGCGGCGGTGCGCCGTTCGTTGACCTCTCGCTCCACGTTGGCCTGCCACTGGGCCATCTCCTGCTGGTTCTTGGCGCGGGCGGACTGGAGTTCCTGCTGGATCTGGGTACGGGCCGACTTCATCAGCGCGTCGGCGGCCACCCGGGTCTGGTTGAGCTGTTGCGCGCTCTGCTCGGTGATCCGCTTGGCCTCGTGCTGGGCGCGCTCGTGCGCGGCCTCACCGTCGGCCCGCAACTGCTCGGCGTGCTCACGGATCGCCGTCAACTCGGCCTCGGCCAGGGTGCGCCGCTCCTCGTACGCCTGCTCCTGCTCGGCCCGCCGGGCGGCCAGCTCCTCGGCCAGGTCCTGACGTGCCTGCGCGGACCGCTCACGGGTGTCGGCGAGGATCCGCTCAGCTTCGCTGCGCAGCTCGTTCGCCCGGTCGGTGGCCGACTCGGTGATGATCCCGGCCTGCTTCTCGGCGAGTGCCATGATCTCGCCGACCATCGGGCCGAGGTCGTGGAACGAGGCGCGGTCCACCTGCACGGGCTGCTCCTGAAGCTCGGCCAGTTCGGCACGCAGCCGCTGCACCTCGGCGGTCAACTCACGGACGCGGACGGCGGACTGTCCATGCTCGCGGCTCAACATCGCGATCTGACTGTCGAGTTGCTCCAGGTGCCGGTCCACCTGGCGTTTGTCGTATCCGCGCAGGGCGAGCTCGAAGCTCGGCCGGGAGGCCGCATCGTCGCGTGCTGCGTGCGGCTCAGCGCCGATGGACATGCACCATCCTCCGTACGATCGGGGCGTCAGGGTCGGCGGTCGCCTGCCCCACGGGCCGTCAGTGTGGCGCAACGCTACCGCCGAGCCGACCTCATGCGAAGTCCTGCCCCACCCCCTCTCACGTTGTCGCCCCGCGTCCCCCCGTTCCCGCGCCGATCACGGACTCATGATGCCGGAAAGGTGCTGCTCCACCACCTTTGTCATCCGGGAAGAGTCCATGATCGACGCGGGTCGACGTGCGGACGCGGGGCGACGGGTCGGTGCGGGTCAGCGTCGGCGGGCGACCAGGACCGCGTCGTGGTGGGTGACGTCCTCGCCGTCGGGGTTGGTGGCGAGACGGGCGCGTTCCTCCGCCGTCAGCACCTCCCAGTGGGCCGGGTCCAGATCGGCGGCCACGTCCTGCGCGGTGTACATCGCGTCCGGCATGTGCATCCGGTGCGCCGCCCCCCACAGGTCGGACGGGTGGTGGCCGACGATCAGCAGGACGCCGCCCGGTGCCACCGCGGCGGCCAACCCGGCGAACAACTCCCGCCGCTGCTCCGCGGGTAGGTGCATGAACTGCGCGGACACCAGGTCGTACGCCTGCTCGGCGGGCGGCTTGTCCCGCAGGTCGGCGTGGATGAATTCGATCCGGTCACCGACCCCGGCGGTCTCGGCGTTCGCGGCGGCCCGGCCCAGTGCCGTGCTGGAGATGTCCACCGCCGTCACCTGCCAACCACGCGCGGCCAGCCACACCGCGTCGGCGCCCTCGCCGCTGCCCACGTCCAGCGCGCGCCCCGGGGTCAGGTCGGTGACCTCGGCGACCAACTGCGGATTCGGCCGGCCACTCCACACCGAGGGACGGGACTGGTAGCGCTCCTCCCACGCCGGCTCCTCGAACGTGGTGGCCACCAACTGGCGGTACGCGGCCACCGCGTCGCGGGTCTCCTCGGCGATGAGATCGGCGTTGATCGCCGCCGCGGCGGTCAACCCGGCCCCGGCGGACGTGATCACCTGTCCCCGGAGGTCGGCCACGTTGCCCGCCACCCAGACACCGGGGACGGTGGTCGCGCCGGTGGGGTCGGCCGGGATCTGGGCACCGATGACATGTTCACCCATCGTCACCTCTTCGGGGGCCAGGCCCAGCCCCACCAGCAGGTCGGCGCGGGGGGTCAGTCGCGTCGCCACCACGATCGCGTCGAGCGCCACCACCCGGCCGTCGGCGAGCCGCACCCCGGTCAGCGCGTCGTCGGTCACCTCCACCGCGGCGACCGGGCCCGGCACCACCGTGATGCTGCGGGCGGCGAGCCGTTCGGCCGTCTCCGCGTCCGGCGCCGGGGTGTCGTGCAGCAGGAGCAGCACGGAGGAGCTCCACTGTCGCCACATCTCCGCCTGGTGCACGGCCAGTGGCCCGGTCGCCAGGATGCCGATGCGACGGTCCCGGACCTCCCAGCCGTGGCAGTACGGGCAGTGCAGCACGTCGCGCCCCCACCGCTGCGCCAGGCCGGGCACGTCGGGCAGTTCGTCGGTCAGCCCGGTGGTCACCAGCAGCCGCCGGGCGCGCACCGGCTCGCCGTCGTCGAGGCTGAGCTGGAACCCGTCGTCGTCCCGGGTGGCGGTGCGCACCCGCCCGGTGCGGAACTGACCGCCGTACCCGGCCACCTCGGCCCGTCCGACAGCGAGCAGCTCACCGGGCGGCGTACCCTCCCGGCCCAGGTAGTTGTGTATCCGGTCGGCGGGCGCGTTCCGCGGCTCACCGGAGTCGATCACCAGCACCGACCGTCGGGCCCGGCTCAGCGCCAGGGCGCCGCTGAGCCCGGCAGCGCCGCCACCCACCACCACCACGTCGTATGTCTCGTCCACCGGATTGTCCCCCTCGTTGTTCTGTCGGCTGTCCCCACCATCCGCCGCCGCCAGCCCGGTGGCAACTATCCTTGCCGTTATGGCAAACGAGGACAGTGCCGCGCTGGCGGCCGTCGGCCCCCGGCTGCGTGCCCTCCGTCACCAACGCGGCACCACGCTCACCCAGCTCGCCGACCTGACCGGCATCTCGGTGAGCACCCTGTCCCGGCTGGAGTCCGGGAGCCGTCGACCGACCCTGGAGCTGCTGCTCCCGCTGGCCAGGGCCTATCAGGTGGCGCTGGACGAGCTGGTCGACGCTCCGGCCACCGGGGACCCCCGGGTGCGCCCCAAACCGATCGTCCGGCACGGCGTGACGTACCTGCCGCTGACCCGCCGACCGGGCGGTGTGCAGGCGTTCAAGCAGATATTCCCGCCGGACCCGTCCGCCGGAGGCCGGATCCCGCAGGCCCACGAGGGGTACGAGTGGCTCTACGTGCTCTCCGGCCGGATCCGACTGCTGCTCGGTGACCGTGATCTGACGCTCACCCCCGGCGAGGTGGCCGAGTTCGACACCCGCATCCCGCACCTCTTCTACAACCCCGGCCCGGGCACCGCCGAAGCCCTCAGTCTCTTCGGACCACAGGGGGAGCGGCTGCACGTCCGCGCCCGTCCCGCCAGTCCGGACAAGCAGCAGTGATCAACGCGGGGTTTGGTGTCATCGGGCATCCCCGCCACCACCCCGACAGCGCTGACCTCGTGTCGAGCGAGGTCGAACCTGTCCGGGCACGCCGTCGGTGCGAAGATGGCACGATGATCGATGCGGCATTCCGCGGCTGGACCGACCGGGTCGAGCATCGTGACATCGTCGTCAACGAGGTCCCGGGCTTCCGCCCGCTGACGTTGGACCTTGCCGTGCCGGCTGGAGCGTCCGCGCCGGCCCCGGTCCTGGTGTGGATCCACGGTGGCGCGTGGCTGTACGGCTCGCCCAAGCAGCCACCGGAGTGGCTCATGGAGGTGGATCCCTTCACCGCCGCCATCCGGGCCGGTTTCGCGGTCGCCTCCGCGCAGTACCGGCTCAGCGGCGAGGCGCACTTCCCCGCCCAACTCGACGACGTCACGGCGGCGGTGCGATGGCTGCGCCGACACGGTGACACGGTGGGCGTGGACCGCGAACGGATCGGGGTGTGGGGCGAGTCGGCCGGCGGACATCTGGCGTCGATGCTCGCGCTGACCGGGGACGACCAGGACGACACCCGCGTTCAGGCGGCGGTCTGCTGGTACGCGCCGTCCAACCTGCTGACCATTCAGTCGCAGGCCCACCCGGCCGGGACGATCGACCACGATGCCGCCGACTCGCCCGAGTCGCTGCTGATCGGCGCCCCGTTGGCCGGCAACCCCGAGCTGGGCCGGGCAGCCAGTCCGATCACCTACGTCACCGACCAGGCCCCGCCCATGCTGCTGATGCACGGCGAGGAGGACCTGGTCGTACCGGTGGGGCAGAGCGAGGAGCTCGCCGCGGCGTTGACCGCGGCGGGTGCCGAGGTCGAGTTGTCGGTGGTGCGGGGAGCCGACCACTGTTTCGCCGGAGTGCCGCTGGAGCCGCTGATCCGCGACACACTGGCGTTCTTCACCCGGGTCCTCACCCCCGACACCGGGGCACTGCCGCCTCAATAGGGTGACCCGGTGACCGCCTACGACGTCGCCGACGGCGCCTTCGGCTACCCCATCGTCGGCGCCGGGATGGTCGAGGTCGGCCCGCACGGCGCGTTCTCGGTGAACGGCGTGGGGTTGAACGCGGCGCCCTTCCCGTTGAGCTTCAGCGTTCGCGAGGTAGAGGGCTCCTGGCTGGTCCATGCGACCGCGGCGCAGGCCGCGGAGCTGGCCGATGTGCTCATGACCGCCGTGAACGACACCATCATGGTTGCCGGCCTGTGGACCAACAGCTTCCTGGACGAAGGGTTCGCGGAATGGCCTCCGTCGCGGATCGCGGCGGAGCAGGGCGTCAGCTTCGAGGCACATCAAGTCGGCAGCCTGACATCCGGCGTCGTCGGCCTCAGCGAAGAGGCCCTGCTGATACGCCGGGAGCAGCTGCCCCGGTTCCTGGCCGGTTGGTACCCCTACGAGCTGACCTTTGTCGACGTGCCGGGTACGCCTTCCGCCGAGCGCGTCGACGAAATGATCGTCACCATCGGAACGGCCACGTTCGACGAGCCGGTCCTACCCGCTCTGGCAGGCTCACGCCTGTTGTTCTCCGGGCATGACGACTGCTACGTGTCTGTCGAAACGACGGACCCCGCGGTGCCTGCGGCGGTCCTGGGCCGGCTCCTGGCCCTGCTGGTCGGCTCGGCGCTCGCCGACACCACAGCGGTGGAGGTGACGGCGCCCGACGTCGAGACCGTGCAGCGGCTGATCGAAGAGAGCCGGCACTGGGTCGGCGAGCTGGGCCCACCGACGCGGGGCTCGGTGACTGTCGAACTGCACGCCATGCCGTGGCGGCTCGGTCAGTCGGTTCCGAAGCAGGGCGATCGCAGGATGGTCTACGACGTCGCGAGCAGGGTCTGGCGGTTGACCGGGGCGGTTGCGCCACCCGCGAGGTGATGAGCCCAACCGGGGGTACGCCAAGGAGCCTCCGGCACGATGCCGGAGGCTCCTCGGTATGCCCGGTCAGTTGAGGGCGTAGATCTCCGCGGCGGTGGTCCACGGGTTGCCGTTGACCTCGCTCAGGGCGCGCAGCCGCAGGTACTGCCCGGTCTTCGCGGTGAACCGGACCTCCTTCTGGCTGGCGTTGTTGGCGAACGTGCCGGTGGCCACAGCCGTACCCCAGTTGGTGCCGTCAGTGCTGACGTAGACCTCGTACTGGCCGATGCGCCCGTTGGCGGCCCCGGAGCCGCTGTCCTGCCGGGGCAGGTAGCGGATTCCGGATACGGAGTAGCTCGCACCCAGGTTGATCTGGATCTCGTGGGGCATCGGGGCGTTGCCGCCGGTGTACTTGGTGTGCCAGATGGTGCTGACGTTGCCGTCGAAGGCGTTGGTCGCCGCGCCGTTCTCGGCGGCCGTCTCCTGGCTGTCCGCGTACTTCAGGGACCAACCGGCACGTGAGATGATGCCGGCGTTGGGTACGCAGACCGTGCTCAGCTGGTGTGCGCCCCGGTCCGGACGGCAACCCTGGGTGACGGTGCCGCCGAAGAAGTCACGGCTGCCCGGGGTGGTCATGACCTGGCCACTGGCCAGCGCCGGGGAGCCGGCGCGGAGCCGGTAACCACCGGCGTTGCTGATCGAGGTGGCGGTGCCCGGCGCGACGAACAGCGGATCAGCCGTGATCTTGTTCGAGTCGGCGGGCTCGCCGGCGGGGTGCTGGCCGTAGAACACGTTGGAGTCGAACAGCAGCGCGCCGGCGTTGTAGCTGGCCTGGGTCGAGGTCACGTAGAAGATGTTGTTGTAGAACTCCACATTGGCGCCGGCCGAGCCGTTGCCGTTGTTAATGATCTGGGCTGCCTCGCCCACGTAGAAGACATTGTTGTAGATCTTCGTGTTGGTGAGTTTCGCGCAGACCAGGTCGAAGATCTGGCCGCGGTCGTTCTGGCTGATGTTGTAGCGCACGATGTTGTCCCGGGTGGTCGAGCCTCCACCGTTGCAGAGCAGGATGAAGCCGCCCTCGTTGTCGTGGCTGTAGTTGTACTGGTAGATGGTGCGGATGTTGCCCTCGTCCAGGTCGAAGCCCTGCCCGTCACAGGTGCTCCGGCCGCCGCTGACCTCGTTGAACTGGAACAGGGCGTCGTTGATGTTCCAGCCCCAGATGCCGGCGGCGCACTGCGCGGGCTCGCGTACCCGGAAGCCGTCCACCCGGTTGTTCTCGACCAGGGCGCTCTGGGTGTGGTGCACGTCGATGGCGTCGCCGCCGATGTCGGTTACCGTGTTGCCGCGTACGACGACACGGGTCTGCGGAAGCCAGGTGCCGCAGGTGGAACCGCAGTTGGGGTTGGCCAGCTCGGGCCGGACCATCCACCGGGTCCAGAAGTGGATGCCGTAGCGGTCGACTGTGGTGATCGTGTTGTTGCTGATCAGCACGTCGTCGAACTTCGTTTGCGTGGTGTAGCCGAGGACCTCGAAGAAGATGCCGGCGCTGGCGTCGTCGTCCTTCTTGGTCTGGTTGCCGTTGATGTCGTGGACGTCGACCCCGGTCACCCGGTAGTAGGTGCCGGTGCCGGAGTTCTCACGGATGATGTGCACGCCGCGACGGGTGGCGATCGCCGACCCCCTGTTGGAGATGTCCAGGTTGCGGATCTCCCAGTACTGCTGGTTGTAGAGCTTCACCACGTCGACGACCGCGCCGTTGCCGGCCAGCACCGGCTTGGCGCCGCTGCCGTACGCGTCGATGACGATCGGTGCGCCGGCAGCGCCGGAACCCTTGGGGAAGAGTTGCTGGTTGGCGCAGGTGGTGCCGCGCCGGATCAGGATCTGATCTCCGGCGGCGAACGTCCTGGAGTTCACCGGCGTGAAGCTGTTCCAGGGGCTGGCCTGGGTGCCGCTGCCGGACGTGCTCGCGGAGCAGTCGACGTAGTAGTTCGTGGCGGCTGCCGCGGCGGGGGGCGCGGCGACCAGTACTGCGGTGGCTAGCGTGGTCACAGCCACCAACGAGGACCTGAACAGGCGCATCGAGAGTCCTAACCGTGGGGGTGGTCGGGGTGGGGGAGTCTTTCAATTTTTTGCGCTGTCTCGTTCGTACGCTGGGAGGGAACGCCCCCGGTGGAGCTCGGGCCCGCCGCACGCCGCGGCTCACCGGAACTTTTTGTTGTAGTCCGCGAGAAGACCGATCAGGACGGCGAGCGCAACGAGCATGATCGCGAGATGGCCCCAGCCGACAGTGGGTCGGACGACCACCACGGCGACGACACAGGCGAGCGCGATCAGCAGCCGGGCGACGACGATCAGCACGGCACGCGTCGGTTCCTTCATGACATCCCTTTCTCGGGCCTCAGCCCTTGACGCCGCCGGCGGCCATGCCCTGGATCAGTCGGCGCTGGATCAACGCGTACAGGAGCAGCACCGGCACGATGACCATGACCATGCCGGCGTAGAGCCGCCCCGGGTCAGCGGCCGCCTTCTGCGCGGCCATCAGGTTGAGCAGGCCGACCTGCAACGTCTTGCCCTCACCGGGCAGCAGCGTCAGCGCGATGATGAAGTCGTTCCAGTACGCCAGGAAGTTGAACAGGATCACCGTGGTGACCGCCGGTCGGGCCATCGGCAGCATCACCCGCGTCATGATCCGGAACCGGGATGCCCCGTCCAGCAGCGCGGCCTCCTCGAAGTCCCCCGGAATCGACCGGAAGTACGCGGTCAGTAGGTAGATCGTGAACGGGATCGAGGTCGCCGCGTAGACCAGCGAGAGCATCGCCGGGTTGTCGAGGAAGAACCCGTCGGGGAACACGTCGACCAGCGCGCGGTCCCAGTCGACGAGCATCAGGAAGATCGGCACCACGATGTAGTTGACGTTGACGAACAGCCCGGCCAGCAGCGCCACCTCGACGATGCCCTTGCCGCGGAACTCGTACCGGGCGACGACGTACGCCGCCGGCACCGAGACCGCCAGCACGAGGACCAGGCCGAGGAGCGTGACCAGTACCGAGGTGGCGAAGTAGCGGCCCATCTGCGCGCCGCCGAACGCGTCGACGTAGTTCTGCAGGTGCAGGCCCTCGGGCAGGGTCCACGGGCTGCCGAAGAACTCGCTCTTGCGCTTCAGCGAGGCCACCAGCACCCAGCCGACCGGGATCACGATGAGCAGGGTGATCGCACCGACGAGCAGGTGGGTGAGGCCACGGCCGGGCCGTGGACCGGATTTGTTGATCGTGGTCATGGGAGTGTCCTCTAGAACTGGAGGGGCTCACGCCGGGTCGCGCGGCTCACCAGGAGCGACACGAGGAACGAGAAAGCGAAGATCACCACGCCGATGGCCATGCCGTAGCCGTAGGCCGAGTTCGTGTACGCCTGCTTGTACATGTAGCTGAGCAGCACCTCGGAGGCGCCGTCCGGGCCGCCACCGGTCATCGCCCGCACCAGCACGAAGCTGAGGTTGACCGCGCTGAGGATGAAGAAGGTCAGCGTGGTGCGCAGGTTCTGCCAGATCAGCGGCAGCGTGACGGCGAAGAACTGCCGACCTGCCGAGGCACCGTCGAGCGCCGAGGCCTCGTACAACTCCTCCGGGATGCTGGCCATGCTCGACATGTAGATGACCATGTAGTAGCCGAGCGACTGCCACAGCATCGCTGTCGCGACCGAGTAGAGCACCAGCTTCTGGTCGCCCAGCCAGACCTGTTGCAGGCCGTCCAGCGAGAGCAGCCGGAGCGTGCCGTTGAGCAAGCCGTTCTCCTGGTCGTAGACGGCCGAGAAGATGGCCGCGATGACCACGACGGAGAGCACGTTGGGGATGTAGAGCACGAACCGGTAGAGGGTGTGGCCGCGCAGCTTCTGCCGGGTCATGACGGCCGCGAGGAACAGACCCATCCCCATCGTCACCACGGTCACGACCACGAGCAGCGCGACGGTGTTCTGGAACGCGCGGAGGAACTGCTCGTCGTCGACGAGCTTGGTGAAGTTGTCCAGGCCGACGAACCGCATCTGCGCTGAGAAGCCGCTCCAGCTGTAGAGCGACATCCGGAACACGCTGACGGTCGGCCAGATCATGAACAGCGCGAACAGAGCCAGCGCCGGGAGCAGACAGGCGGCGACGAAACGGCCGTCGCCGGGCCGGCCGCGTACGGCGCTGCCACGCGCTGACACCGGGGGTCGGCTGGGCGCACGCTTGCTGGCGCCCCTGGGTGGTGGAGTGAGGGTCGTCGTCACCGTGACCAGTCCTTGGGTCTCGCGGGGAAGGGGCGGCGGCAGCCCGGTTCCGGGCTGCCGCCGGGGCGTCACTTGCCCGCTTGCCGCAGCTTCTCGCTGGCGTCGTTCAGCGCGGTCTGCCACTGGTCGACAGTCTTGTCGCCGCTGATGATGCTGTTCGCGGTGTCGAAGAGCGTGCCCTTGATGTTCACGCCCTCGACCGGCGCGGCGCTCGCGAAGCCACCGACCAGGGCGGAGATGCTCGGGTCCTCGTAGAGCTGGTAGAACGGGCTGATTTCGGTGGGCAGCGTCGAGGCGATGCCCTTGATCGGCTGGATCGCGTTGGCCTTGGCGAAGATGCCGGCGGCCTCGTCGGAGTAGAGGTAGGCGACGAAGTCCTTCGCGGCGTCCTTGTTCTGGGCGCCGCTCGGGACCCAGGCCGACTCGACGATGGTGGTCAGGTAGCGCTTGCCACCGGCGTTGACCGCCGGCAGCGGGGCCATCGCCCACTCGAAGCCCGGGGAGCGCGGCGCGTCCTTCATCTCGCCGACGACCCACGTGCCGTTCGGCATGAACAGGGCCTTGTTGTCGAGCAGGGACTGCTGGTTCTTGGTGAAGTCCTGCTCGTTCGCGTACCCCACGGTGGTCTTCGCCGCGTAGCTCAGCAGCCTGGCGGTGATGTCCAGGACCTGGCGCGCCTGGGCGGTCTTCCAGACACCGTCGGAATACGTCATGGCGTCCTTGTAGAACTGCTCACCGCCGACGTCGGCGAGCAGCGCGAAGAAGAACGAGTCCAGGTAGCCCGCGGTCGGGTACGTGAACAGCGCGATGCCCTCGGCCTTGGCGGCGTCGCCGAGCTTGAACATGTCGTCCCAGGTGGTCGGGACCTGCCAACCCTTCTGCGCGAAGAGGCCCTTGTTGTAGACCAGGCCGGTCGGCGCGTAGTACATCGGCATCAGGTAGGTCTTGTCGTCGTTGTACGGGTTGGTGCTGAGGTTGCCCACGATCCCGTCGGCGAGCTTGGACCGCACGGTGACCTGTTCACCAGGCACCGTCATGTCCAGGACTCCGGTGAGGTCCTCCAGTGCCTTGTCCTTGACCAGCGTCTCGGCGAGCGCTGCCTTGCGGCCCTGGGGCAGCACCACGACGTCCGGGAACTTGCCGGCCTTCATGTTGGGGCTGATCTCGTCCTCAAGGGTCTTCGAGAGCTGCAGCTGAACGTCCACATCGGGGTGCTTCGCCTTGTAGGCCTCGACGACCTGGAGGTACATGTCCCGGCCGTAGCCGCCTTCGAAGGCCGCGACCTTCAGGCTCTTCTTGCCGTCGGCGTTGTCGCCGCCTCCGGAACAACCTGTGAGCAGGCTGAGCGCCGTCGCCGCGGCGACGGCTAGGACGATGGGTTTTCTCAACATGGGGGTGGTCCTCCGTGGGCGGTGCGCACAACGGTGCGGAAGTGACAGGCGAGCACGAGGCACGGTCCGCCTGGATCACTGGGCGGGCCGCGTGTTGTTACTGTGGCACCCGTAACATGACCCGTCAAGAATGATCTGCCCGCAGCAGGACGGTCAGCGTGGCCGCGGCGCCGCGGTGGACTCCCGGACGATCAGGGTGGCCGGCGTGAGCGATTCGCCCTCCGACTGGGTGTCGAGCAGGAGTGCGACAGCAGCCGCGCCGGAGCGGTAGAAGTCCTGCCGAACGGTGGTGAGCGGCGGGTGGCAGTAGGCGGCCAGCTCGATGTCGTCGACGCTCACGATCGAGACGTCCTGCGGCACCGAGCGCCCGCGCTCCCGCAGCGCCTTGATCAGCCCGAAGGCCATCTCGTCGCTGGCCACGAAGACGGCGGTGACCTCGGGAATCATCGCGAGGATCTGCCCCAGCCGGTAGCCCGACTCGGGCGACCAGTCGCCCTCCAGGGCTGGTGGCGCGTCGATCCCGGCGGCGGCCAGGCACTCCTGCCAGCCCTGCCGGCGCTGCCGCGCCTCGATCCACTCGTCCGGCCCGGCCACGTGCCACACCTGGCGGTGCCCCAGGTCCAGCAGGTGTTGGGTGGCCACGCGCCCCGCCTCGTGCTGGTCGATGCCCAGCACCCGCGCCCCGGTCGTGCGCGAGCCATCCACCGTGACGGTGGGGATGTCCCGGGTGATGTCCTCCATCCGCTGGGTCACGGAGATCAACGGGACCGCGATGATGATGCCGTCGACGCCCTGGTCAGAGAGCTTGAGCAGGGACTTCTCCATTAGTGCGGTGTCCAGCTCGGCGATGGTCGCGATGCTCACCGAGTAACCCGCCTGGCCCGCCGCCGCTTCCACCCCGGCGGTGACCCCCGAGCGCGAGTAGTAGCCGCCGGCCTGTAGCAGGACCAGGCCGAGGGTGAAACTTCGTCCCGAGGAGAGCAGCCGGGGGGCGCCGTTGTACCGGTATTTGAGCTGCTCGACCGCGTTGAGTACGCGACGTCGGGTCTCCGCGTTGACGTTCGGCGAGTTGCGCAGCGTACGCGAGACCGTCTGTGCCGACACGCCAGCGGCGCGTGCCACGTCGGTCATGCTCGGTTGCTTGTCGCGCATTGTCGCCTCGGTCATCCGCCCCGCCCTCCTGAGAACCCGGTACGGCGGCATCCTAGCGCCATTGTTACAAATGGCACGGGTAACATAAGCTTCTGCCATGATCGAGACGACCCGGCCGAGCAGTGCGCTGCCACCGTCGCCCAGGCCATCACCCGCGCTCGGTTGGAGCGGCAGTCAACTTCACCGGCACGGCGTCCCCCACCGTGTCCTCTCCGGCGCCCTGCATTACTTCCGGGTCCACCCACAGCTGTGGCGCGACCGGATCCGGCGGCTGGCCGACCTCGGTCTCAACACCCTTGACACGTACGTGCCGTGGAACTTCCACCAGCCGCACGCCGAGCGCGCGCCCCGCTTCGACGGCTGGCGTGACCTCGAGGCGTTCATCGCGCTCGCCGGCGAAGAAGGCCTCGACGTCGTCGTGCGGCCCGGCCCGTACATCTGCGCGGAGTGGTCCAACGGCGGCCTGCCAGCCTGGCTGACAGCGCGTGACGTGGTCCTGCGCAGCTCCGACCCGGCGTTCATCCGGCCGGTCGAGCGTTGGTTCGACGAGCTGATCCCCCGTATCGCGCGGCAGCAGACGCATGCCGGCGGACCGGTGGTGGCGGTACAGGTCGAGAACGAGTACGGCAGCTACGGCGACGACGAGGCGTACCTGCACTGGATTCGCTCAGCCCTGCTCGAGCGCGGCATCACCGAGCTGCTGTTCACAGCGGACGGCCCGACCGAGTTGATGCACGACGCGGGCACGGTGCCGGGCACCCTCGCCGCGGCCACCCTCGGCTCGAAGCCCGAGGCCGCCCGCGCCCTGTTCGCCACGCGCCGGCCCGACGAACCGTTCGTGGTCGCCGAGTACTGGAACGGCTGGTTCGACCACTGGGGCGAGCGGCACCACGTCCGCACGGTGGACAGCGCCGTGCGCACCCTCGACGCCATCCTCGGCGAGGGCGGAAGCGTCAGCCTCTACATGGCGCACGGCGGCACCAACTTCGGCCTGTGGGCCGGTGCCAACGCGGACCGGGGTCGGCTTCAGCCCACCATCACCAGCTACGACTCCGATGCGCCCATCGCCGAGGACGGAACGCTCACCGCCAAGTTCCACGCCATGCGTGCGGCGCTCGGCGTGACCGGGCCGCTGCGGGTGCCCGAGCGGATGCCGGTGCTGCCGCCGACGCGCGTGCCGCTGACCCACCGCGCCGACCTGATCGCCGGCCTGCGCGCCGTGCCCGCGCCGGAGTCGACCGGTCCGCGGCCGGCCACCTTCGAACAACTCGGCCTGGACGCCGGGATGGTGCTGTTCACCGCCCACCCGAAGATCCCGACGGGCGAGCACACCATCATCCTCAGCGACGTGCGCGACCGTGCGATCGTCCTCGCCGACGGCGTGCCGATCGGTGTCGCCGACGCCGATCATCCGGAGATACCGATTCACGGCACCGGCGCGACCGTGCGCCTGGAGATCCTGGTGGAGAACCTCGGCCGGATCAACTACGGCCCACTGGTCGGTCAGCACAAGGGCCTGCTCGGACCGGTGCTCGTCGACCGCCGGATCGTGCACGGCTGGGCCAGCTCGCCGATCGGCCTGACCGAGTGGACGCCTGACGACCTGCGTCACGCCACCACCGCCGGACCGGCCAGCACCGGTGCCGGGTTCGCGGTCGCGACAGTGCCCGTCGAGCAGCCGGCCGACACCTTCCTTGCCCTGCCCGGCTCGGTCCACGGCGTGGTCTGGGTCAACGGATTCCTGCTCGGTCGCTACTGGGACATCGGTCCGCAGGTGACGCTCTACTGCCCCGCGCCCCTGCTGCGCACCGGCGAGAACACGATCGTCGTACTGGACACCGACTGGCTCGGCCCGGTCCTGGAGCTGCGCGATCGGCCCGAGCTGGGCCCCACCGAGGAGTACGTGGAGGAGTTCGAATGACCGTCTGACCGCCCCGCTCGCCCGCCGTGCGGGCGGGCGACCCGAGAGGCCGGTCAGGCGCGCCTGCGGCGACGCTTCAGCAGGAGGACTCCCACGCCGGCCGCCAGCAGGACGGCACCGCCGGCGGCGGCGAGCGGCAGGGTGGTCGAGCGGCCGCCGGCGGCGGTGAGCTCTGCGGAGCCGAGCTCACTGACCGGCTCGGAGCCGTAGGTCTCGGCCTCCGTGCCGGTGCTCGCGCTCGCACTCGGGGTGGGAGTGGGGGTGGGGGTGGCGCTGGGGGTCGGCGACGGGGACGGGGACTTCGAGGGGGCCGCGTCGATGGCGGCGAGCGAATCGCCGTTGAGCGCGACCTTGACCGTGGCCTGACCACCGCCGGAGGACACGACGGCGACTGACAGCTTGCTCGCCCTGTCCGTCAGTTTGGTGATGGCGTCCGCGTTCGGCGGTTCGTTGTTGGTGGCCGTCTTGTCCGCCGTCGTGGTGTCGATGAGTGACGAGGCACCGTAGGAGCCCTTGGGGACACGGTAGGCGTGGACGCCCTCGAGCTTCGCGTCGAAGTTGCCGGCCGCGTGGCGGTACTCGATGACGAGCCGGTCGCCGCCCAGGGCGATGTCCAGGGCCCGGACTCCGCTGCCCTTGCCGTGCAGGGAGCGCAGCGTGTAGACCCCCGACTTGGTGACCTTGAGAGAGGCCCCGCCGTTGAGCCATCCGGCACGGATCATCTCCGGTGCGGAGAAGCCGGCCGGCCGGTACCCACCGGCCATGATGGTCGTGTGGCTGGCGCCCCCTGACGTGCACGCGCCCAGGTTGCCGCCGGTGCACTTGACGCGACCCTGGTGCCCGAAGCCCAGGTTGTGTCCGAGTTCGTGGCCGACCACGTCGATGCCACTGGCGGTGCCGTACAGGTTGATCCAGGTGGTCGGGCCGGGGAGGGTGGCGAGGCCGGCCCAGGGGCAGTTCGTCTTCTGTGCCGGGAAGACGATCGACAGGCTCTCGTAGTCCTTGCCCGCGACCAGGCCGCGCTTGGTCAGCTCCTCCCGGGTCAACTGGTTGATCTTGCCCTGCGGGCAGCCGGCGGCGCTGAGGTCCAGCTTGATCGGGCCGAGGAACTGCTCCGGTACGGCGGGCACCAGCGTGTACTGCCCACGCGACAACTCCGACAGGTACGACGCGGCCGAGTCGCTCTTCGCGCCGAAGTAGGTGTCCGGCGTGGACGCCTTCACCTTGTCCGGGAACTGGAAGGAGGCGTCGCTGAACTCCACCAGGACGGGGAGCATCTTCCTCTTCACCGGTGCGGCGGCCGCGGGGCTTGCGGGGAGCGTGGCGGTGGCCAGTGCGGCGATGCCTGTGGCCAGAGCGATGCGGCCGAGGGCAGACAGCTTCATGGGGTCCTGTTCCTTGAGGGGGTGCCGGACGGCCAGGGACGCCGATGTCCGTGGCCGCCCGGCAGCGTCGGGCCGCGTGGGGCTGAAGCGGCCGATGTCGAGGGGTTCCTGCCGGTCTCGTGCGGTTCGTGGTCGCAGGCGGGGGCCGGGCCACAGCGCATCGGCGGGATGGGCGGTGCAACTACCGGGACGACGGGAAAGAGAGAGTCAGGAGCGGCCGGGGCCGCCGCGTGCACCACATCCTCTGACATCCTATGTCCGATGTCGTATGACCGTAGGGCGCATCGATGTGTCAGTCAAGCCGACGGGGCGACGGCGGCTATCGTGCAGCTCGTGACGCATGAACGTGAGCTGGTCTCGCCTGTCGATCTGTGCCAACGGGACGGGCGACTCAACCCCGCGGCGGTGGGCTGGACCCGGCGTCCCCTGCACACCGCGAACCTGCGCGGCTGGGGTCGGACCAAACGGTGGGAGTACTGGGGCATCGTGACCCCACGGCACATCATCGGGCTGGTCGCCTCATCGCTGGACTACGCCGGTGTGCACAGCGTCTACGTGCTCGACCGGGACAGCGGCACCGAGACGAAGGCCGACGTGGTGGTGCCGCTGGCGCGGGGCGCGGTGCTACCGCCGCACTGCGGCGTGGGGGAGGCGGGCGCACGCGGCGGTGGCCTCGCGATCCGGATCGTTCAGCGCCCGGACGGCACCGCGATCTCGGCGAGCGCCCCTGGCGTACGGCTGGAGGTGGACGTGCCGTTGCCGGCCGATCACGAGTCACTCGGGGTCGTCGTGCCGTGGAACACCAGGCGATTCCAGTACACGGTCAAGGACGTCGGCCGCCCGGTGCTCGGCACGCTGGAACTGCACGGCCAGACGTACGAGATCGGTGGACCGGACGCGTTCGCCGTGCTGGACCACGGTCGCGGCAGATGGCCGTACTCGGTCAGGTGGAACTGGGCCGCCGGTGCGGCGCCCGGGCGAGCGATCCAGCTCGGCGGTCGGTGGACCGACGGCACCGGGGTCACCGAGAACGGGCTCTTCGTCGACGGCCGCCTACACAAGATCGGCGAGGAGCTGCGCTGGACCTACGACCGGGCGGACTGGCTGCGCCAGTGGCAGATCAGCGGCGACCGGGTCGAGGTCGAGTTCCAGCCGTTCCACGAGAAGGTGTCCCGCACCAACCTGGGTGTCGTCGCGAACGAGACGCACCAGTGTTTCGGGCACTTCTCCGGCTGGGCGAAAACGGACGACGGAACGACGGTGAGCCTCGACGGGCTCGTCGGTTGGGCCGAGGAGGCACGCAACCGCTGGTAGCGGGTCGCCGCCACCACGCGCACACCCGCGGTCAGCGCACGGCAGCACTTCGAACTGTGGACACCTCGCCTCCGTGTTTATGATCGACGACCCCGACCGGGGCACGGAAGCCTGGCCGTTCGGCCCAGAACACGAGGTGAGGTGCGCGACGGTGATCCGCGAGGCGTACGCCTGCTGGGTGCGTGAGCCCGGCGCGGCCGAGATCCGGCCGGTGTCGCTGACCGCCCCCGGCCCCGACGAGGTGCTGGTCCGGGCCCGGTACTCCGGGGTCAGTCGGGGCACCGAGACACTGGTCTTCACCGGTCGGGTGCCCGCCGACCAGCACGCCGCGATGCGCGCGCCCTTTCAGGAGGGTGACTTTCCCGGCCCGGTGAAGTACGGCTACCTCAGCGTCGGCGTGGTCGAACAGGGCCCACCGGAGCTGCTCGGGCGGACGGTCTTCTGCCTGCACCCGCACCAGAGCGCGTACGTCGTGCCCGTCACCGCCGTGGTGCCCGTGCCGGAGGGGGTGCCGGCCGCCCGCGCGGTGCTCGCCGGCACCGTGGAGACCGCCGTCAACGCGCTGTGGGACGCCGCGCCGCTGGTCGGTGACCGGGTCACCGTGATCGGTGCCGGCATGGTGGGCTGTTGTGTCGCGGCGCTGCTCGCCCGGTTCCCGGGCGTGCAGGTCGAACTGGTTGACACCGACGCGCGCCGGGCCGGCGTGGCCGGGGCGCTCGGCGTCGACTTCGCCAACCCGGCCGACGCCCGCGGTGACCGCGACCTGGTCGTGCACGCCAGCGCCACCGCCGCCGGCCTGCAACAGTCGCTGGACCTGCTCGCACCGGAGGGCACGGTCATCGAGTTGAGCTGGTACGGCGACCGACCCGTGCAGGTGTCGCTGGGCGGCGCGTTCCACTCCGGCCGACTCACCGTCCGCAGCAGCCAGGTCGGCATGGTGGCACCCGCCCGACGGGGGCGGCGCAGTTACGCCGACCGCCTGGCGCTCGCCCTGGACCTGCTCGACGACCCGGCCTTCGACGCGTTGATCACCGGCGCGTCCCGGTTCGCGGAACTGCCCGACGTGCTCGCCCGACTCAGCTCGGGTGACCTGCCCGCCCTCTGCCACCTCATCACCTACGACGACGGGGAGTGACCGTGTTCAGCGTGACCGTTCGGGACCACATGATGATCGCCCACAGTTTCCGGGGCGAGGTCTTCGGGCCCGCCCAACGCCTGCACGGCGCGACGTTCGTGGTGGACGCGACGTTCCGTCGGCCCGACCTGGACGCCGACGGGATCGTGGTGGACATCGGCCTGGCCACCGAGCAGCTGCGGGCCGTGCTGAGCGAGCTGACCTACCGCAACCTCGACGACGAGGCGGCCTTCGCCGGGGTGAACACCACCACGGAGGTGCTGGCCCGTACTGTCGCGGACCGACTGGTCGAGCGGGTGTACGCCGGTCAGCTGGGCGCGGGAGCGCGCGACCTGGCCGGCATCACGGTCACCCTGCACGAGTCGCACATCGCCTGGGCGAGCTACGAGCGGTCACTGTGACCGATGCGGGCCGGGCGGTGCACGTCGTCCTGCCCGGTGACATCGACGACCCGGCCACGCCCAGCGGCGGCAACACCTACGACCGGCGGATCTGCGCGGGGCTCGGCGAGCGGGGCTGGGCGGTCCACGAGTACCCGGTGCCCGGCGCGTGGCCGCACCCCGAGCCGGCCGACCGGGCGACGCTGGCCGGGCTGCTCGCCGCCACGCCCGACGACGCCGTGGTGCTGCTCGACGGTCTGATCGCCTCGACGGTGCCGGATCTGCTCGCTCCGCACGCCCACCGGCTGCGCCTCGTCGTCCTCGTGCACATGCCGCTGGACGACGAGACCGAAGGGCGGGCGCTGGCCACCGCGCGGGCCGTCGTCACCACCAGCGAATGGACCCGCCGCCGTCTGCTGGCCCGCCATCCGCTGCCCGCCGACCGGGTCCGGGTCGCGCCGCCGGGGGTGACGCCCGCGCCGCCAGCGCTCCCGGGCTCGGCCACCGGCGGCCGGCTGCTCTGCGTGGCCGCGGTCAGCCACCACAAGGGCCACGACGTGCTGGTAGACGCCCTGTCCGTGGTGGCCGAGGGGTCCTGGACGCTGGTCTGTGCCGGCACGCTGACCCGGGAGCCCGAGCTGGTGCACCGGCTGCGTGACCAGCTTGCCAGCGCAGGTCTCGCCGACCGGGTCCGACTGGCCGGCCCGCTGACCGGTGCGGCGCTCGACGCCGCGTACGCCAGCGCCGACCTGCTCGTGCTGCCGTCGCGAAGCGAGACGTACGGCATGGTCGTCACCGAGGCGCTGGCCCGTGGCCTACCGGTGCTGGGCACCCGGGCGGGCGGAGTGCCGGAGGCGCTGGGTCGTACCCCCGACGGCGACCTGCCGGGGCTGCTGGTTCCGCCGGACGACCCGGCCGCGCTGGCTGGCGCGTTGAGCTGGTGGTTGGGCGACGACGCGCTGCGCGCCCGGCTACGGCATGCCGCGCTCGCCCGGCGCGACACCCTGACCGACTGGCCGGTGACCGCCGCGCTGCTGGCCGGCGTACTGAAGGAGGTGGCGGAATGACCGCCGAGGAGACCCTGCCGTTCGCCGACTGGCTGCGGTTGCGGGAGCCGGCCGACGCGGCGGCGCGCGCCGAGGACCTGCTCGACGCCGTCCGCGCCCGGCTGACCGGGAACGCCCCGACGGTGATCCACGACCTGGGCAGCGGCACCGGCTCGATGAGTCGTTGGCTGGCCGCCCGGCTGCCCGGGCCGCAGCACTGGGTGCTGCACGACCGGGACGCCGACCTGCTGGCCCGCGCCGCCGAGGGCATGACCGGGGTGCGAGCCGCCGACGGTGCGCCGGTGACAGTGCGGACGAGCTGCGGTGACCTCACCCGGCTGACCGCCGCCGACCTGTCCGAGGCGTCACTGGTCACCGCGTCCGCGCTGCTGGACATGCTCACCGCGGACGACGTCGAACGGGTGGTGGCCGCCTGCGTCGGCCGGCCCGCGCTGTTCGCCATCTCGGTGACCGGGCGGGTCCGGCTCAGCCCTGCCGACCCGCTGGACGAGGAGGTCGAAGCCGCGTTCAACGACCACCAGCGGCGTACCGTCGAGGGCCGGCGGCTGCTCGGCCCGGATGCCGCCGCCGCCACCGTCGCCGCGTTCGCCCGCCACGGCGTCGACGTGCGGGAACGACCCAGCCCGTGGCGGCTCGGCCCCGAGCAGGCCGACCTGGCCGCCGAGTGGTTCCGAGGTTGGCTCGGGGCCGCCTGCGAGCAGCGCCCCGACCTGGCCGGCCCCGCCCAGGCGTACGCCCGCCGTCGGCTGGCGGACGCGGCGGCCGGCCGACTCACCGTGCTTGTCGATCACACCGACCTGCTCGCCGGGGGATGAACCGATCACGCCCTGGGTACGTGGACTAGGGCAAGTGGACGATCTTCAAGGGGAGGGCCGGCGCGGATGTTCTGGGCCTGGGCACGAGTGGTCGGCGGGGTGGGTCTGCTCGCCGTCCTGCTGTGGCAGGTGGGCAGTGGCCCGTTCCTCGCCGGGGTACGACTGATCGACGCGCCGGCGTTGGCAGCGGCGCTGGTCATCGGGGTGCTCACCACTGTCTGCGCGGCGTGGCGGTGGAGCCTGGTCGCCGGCGGCCTCGGCGTCCGCCTGCCACTGGCGACGGCGGTGGCGCACTGCTACCGGGCCGTGTTCCTCAACGCCACCCTGCCCGGCGGGGTGCTGGGCGACGTGCACCGGGCGGTGCGCCACGGCCGCGACGCCGGTGACGTCAGCCGGGGCATCCGCGCGGTGGTCTGGGAACGCACCGCCGGGCAGGTGGTCCTGGTCGGCGTCGCGCTGGTGGTGCTCGCGGCCTTCCCGTCCCCGGTGCGGCCGTACCTGCCGGTCGCCGCCGCGCTCCTCGTCGCCGGCGGGCTGGTCGTCGTGCTGGCGGCCCGGGTCCTGCCCAACGGCGGCGGGTCCCGCTGGGCCACCGCGCTGCGTACCGCCGTGGCGGACGTGCGGTCGGGGCTGCTGGCGCGGCGCACCTGGTTCGGTGTGCTGGTCGCGTCGGCGCTGATGGTCGCCGGTCACCTGGCCACCTTCCTGGTGGCGGCGCGCACCGCCGGATCCGACGCCCCGCTGTCCCGACTGTTGCCGTTGACGCTGCTCGCCCTGCTCGCCATGGGCCTACCGTTGAATGTGGCCGGCTTCGGGCCACGGGAGGGGGTGGCGGCGTGGGTGTTCGGCGCGGCCGGTCTCAGCGCGGCCGAGGGTGTCGCCACCGCCACCGTCTACGGTGCACTGGTGCTGGTGGCCAGCCTGCCCGGTGCCGCTGTGCTGCTGGCCCGTCGGCGTCGAACTCCGGTCGCCGCCCGGGAAGCCACCTCCGGCGGCGGCTGTTGAAGTCGGTGGTGAGACGGTACGCGTCGCCGGACGGCGGTGGCGCCGGACAAAGGAGTCCCATGCCCGAAGCATTGCCGGTCGCCACGATCCGCACGCAGGTCACGGTGCCGCTGGCGTTTCCCGACGGCTACACCACGACCGCCCGTGTGTTCACCTTCAAGGGCCTGGTGGACGGTAGGGAGCACCTGGCCCTCGGCCTCGGCGACTGGGCCGGTGCCCTGGACCGGCTCGCCGTCGGGGGAGAGGCCCCGCTGGTCCGTCCGCACAGCGAGTGCCTGACCGGCGACGTGTTCGGCAGCGAACGCTGCGACTGCGGCCCGCAACTGCGCGAGGCGGTGCAGCGGATCGCCGAGACCGGCGGGTTCCTGCTCTATCTGCGGCAGGAGGGCCGTGGCATCGGCCTGTACGCCAAGCTGGACGCGTACGCGTTGCAGGACGCCGGGTTGGACACCTACCAGGCCAACGTCGCGCTGGGCCGGGGCGAGGACGAGCGGGACTACACGGCCGCCGCGCAGATGCTGGCCACGTTGGGCGTGCCACGGGTCCGACTGCTCAGCAGCAACCCGGACAAGGAAGACCAGTTGACCCGGCTGGGCGTGGACGTGGTCGAACGGATCCTCACCAGCGTCTTCCTGTCGCCGGCCAACGCCGACTACCTGGCGGCGAAGGCGGCCAAGGCGGCGGAGATCGAGGCGGCGGACGCGCTCGCGGGTCGCACTCCTGAGCAGCCCCGATGAGGTGCCGGCCGGAGCCGACGCGGCCGTACGTGCTGCTGAGTTGCGCCGCCTCCATCGACGGGTACATCGACGACGCCACCGAGCAGCGGTTACTGCTGTCCAACGACGAGGACCTGGACCGCGTCGACGCGGTCCGGGCCAGCTGTGACGCCATCCTGGTCGGTGCCGGCACCGTCCGGCGCGACGACCCGCGGCTACTGGTGCGCTCCCCGAGCCGTCGGGCCGAGCGGGTCGCGGCCGGTCGGCAGGCCTCGCCCACCAAGGTCACCCTGACCGCCCAGGGTGACCTCGACCCGACCGCCCGCTTCTTCACCGCCGGTGATCCGGTGCGGCTCGTCTACTGCACCACCGGCGCGCTGGAGAAGACCCGGGAGCGGGTCGGTCGACTGGCCACCGTGATCGACGCGGGTGAGCCCGTCGACCCGGGGTGGCTGCTGTCCGATCTGGCCGCGCGGGGCGTGCGGCGGTTGATGGTGGAGGGCGGCGGGACGGTGCACGCCCAGTTCCTCGCCGCCGGTCTCGCCGACGAACTGCACCTGGTGGTGGCCCCGTTCTTCGTCGGCGACGGCCGGGCGCCCCGGTTCGTGGGCGAGGGTCGCTTCCCCTGGCATCCGGGTCGCCGCGCCCGCCTGGCCGAGGCTCGGCAGATCGGCGACGTGGTCCTGCTCCGCTACGCCCTCTCCGAGCGCTGCCCCGCCGACTGATCAGGGCCCGCGCGTCGAGCCGCCGGGCCCTGTCGCGAACCGTCGAATGGTTATTCTGTCGACGGCGGTGCCGGCGCCCGGACAGAATTCCCGGATGTCCGTTTCGCCGCTGGCCCTTCTGCGCTGGCAGTTCGACCTGACCTGGTCGCTGTTCGAGTACCACCTTGAGCGACTCGCGCCCGAGGACTTCCTCTGGGAGCCGGCCGCGCACTGCTGGTCGGTGCGGCAGGGCGTCGACGGCACCTGGATTCCGGACTGGGCCGACACCGAACCCGACCCGGTCCCGGTGCCGACGATCGGCTGGCTCACCTGGCACGTCGGCTGGTGGTGGACCGTGACGATGGACCATCTCCGGGGGGTGCCAGCGCGGGACCGCACGGCCGTCGCCTGGCCGGGTCCGGGCGAGCAGAGTGTCGCCTGGCTGCGTGGCCTGCGCACCGAGTGGCTGGGTCTGCTCGACCAGCTCGGCGAGCGTGACCTCGACCGCGCCGCGACGTTCCCCTGGCCGGACGGGACCGACCACACCGTCACGCACACGATCGGTTGGGTCAACTCGGAGCTGATGAAGAACGTCGCGGAGATCGGTCAGCTGCGGCTGATGCGCGCGGCACTGCCGGTCTCTGACCATCAGGTGCCTGGCCGATGGTCGGGCTAGGGGCGGACCAGGACTGTGTCGTGCTGGGCGCTCGGATGGTGGGTCGGGCCACTCGACGGCTGCGGACGGTCTCCGCTCGATAAGGTGGCGGGCGTGCCCGGACTGGTGAAGATCACTGAACACAACGTGGAAGCCGCGTGTCGGTTGCAGGTGCGACCCGACCAGGAGAAGTACTCGTCCCCGGTCGCCTGGTCCCTCGCCGAGGCGTACGCGCAGCCCGAGATCGCCTGGCCACGTCTGATCGTGGAGGGTGATGAGATCGTCGGCTTCCTGATGGGCTTCTTCGACATCGAGTGGGATCGACCGGACGACAGGCGCTCGGGCCTGTGGCGGCTCAACATCGCCGCCGAGGAACAGGGCCGGGGGTACGGCCGCTTCGCGGTGGACGCCGTCCGTGCGGAGGCCCGCAGCCGAGGGCACGACCAGATCTTCACGACCTGGGAATCGGGGGAGGACGGCCCGGATGGGTTCTATCTCAGGCTTGGATTCCGTCCGACCGGGGAGACCAGCGGAGGTCAGATCGTCGCCGTCCGGTCCGTCCACTGACCAGGCCGTTTCACCCCGGTTGTTCGACGGCCTGAGGTGCGGTCGGCGGGCGCGACGGTGGTGCTTGCCGCCCCATTCCGAGGGGCACCGCGTCGGATCTGCCTTGCGTAGGCTCCCAGCGGTGTGAAGCCTATCTACGGGGGATCGGTCGACATGACGAAGAACAGCCTTAGCCGCCGCGCTCTGCTCTACGGCACGCCGGTGCTGGCGGGAGTTGCGGCGCTGACCGCCGCTGAGCCGGCGACGGCGGCGGGTTCCGACACCTCGGTGGTGTCGCCGAAGGACTATGGCGCGGTTGGTGACGGTGTCACGGACGACACGGCGGCGGTGCAGCGGTGCCTGTCGCAGGGCCGGGCCGTGGACTTCGGCGGGCCGGGCAACGTCTACCTGATCACGAACACGCTCACGGTCTACGGGAGCGCACCGCAGATATTGCAAGGCCACGGTGCCACGATCAAGGCGGGTGCGGCAGTCAACCTGATGCGTCTGGGCAGGGCGCGCCACGCGCTCGACGGCCTCAACTTCGACGGAACAAGCCAGCCGGGTGGCGTCGGTGTGATCGTCGAGGGCGACGCTCAGTACAGCTCCATTGTCAACTGTCGGTTCACGAACATCGGCGCCTCAGGCGTGTCCGTCTCCTCCGGCGCGCACCATGTCTCAGTCACCGGCTGCTTCTTCGACCACTGCGGGCACGGCTCCACGGTGGCCGACAACAACTATCGCAGCTCGATCTACGTTGCCGACGCCGACTTCTGCGCTGTCACCGACAACCGCGTCCTCAACTGCAACTGGGGCATCATCTTCCGCGGTGATTCGGCTGCGGTTGGCATCAACTTCTATACCTGTCATTCCAACGTCATCACCGCGGTCAGTCCGCCCGTCGCGATTTCGCAGGGCATCTCGAACCGCTACGGCCGCAACGGCAAGATCGCCGGCAACACGGTCATCGGCTTCGACGACAACAGCATCGACTGCTGGGGTTGTAACACGATGACCATCGCCGGCAACAGCACCAAGGGTGGCAAGGACGGCGTCTTCGTCGGCGATCCGTCCAGCTCCAACATCGTCGTCAACGGCAACACCTTCAACGGGCCCCAGCGCGGGGTGCGAGTTCTCAGCCAGGAGACGGTGACCCCGGCCCTGGTCATCGGTGTCACCATCGTCGGCAACACCATCACCGAGCCCACCGACGGCGGCGTCCTGATCGCCCGGAACAACCTCTCGCAGGTCACCGGGATCACAGTGTCCGACAACGACATCCACGTGGCGGGTGCCGGCAGCTACGGAGTGAAGGTGGTCAACGCCGAGTTGGTGCGCGTGCTGGGTAACCGAATCTACCGATCACTCCAGCAGGGCATCCACCTGAGCGGCGTCGACATCACCGAGGTCGCGCACAACACGGTTTCCGACGCCGGTTACCGGACGCCCAACACCTACAGCGCCATCGACATCGTCGGCTCGAACCGGGTCACCGCCCGCGACAACGTCGCCTACGGCAACGCGAAGCATGCGGTCGCGATCAACAGCGGGGTGGGTATGACAGTCACCGGCACACGATGGCGCTCGCTGGGTGCCGGTGGCATCAGCAACGGCGCGACCGGCACCGTGCTCGCCGACAACGTCCAGCTTTGACGTGACGCCGCAGCCCGAGCGCGGCGACGCGCTCCGGCGGTGTCGACCGCTGCGCTGACCCGTTCGGCCTGTCGCGCCGATCTCCGCCGTCCCGCGAACGCCAGTCGTCCTGACGGCGGCGAGTGTGACTGACCGAGTGATCAGCACCGCTGCGGGGCCTGCGTACGATGCGGGGTCGAGTTCCCCTCGTCGCGGCGGAGGTATCGGGCAATGGCAGGCCAGCACGAGGGTTTCGCACTCGGCGTCGACCTCGGTACGTCCAACACGGTCGCGGTGCTGCGCTGGCCGGACGGGCGGACCCGTCCGCTGCTGATGGACGGTCAACCGCTCAGTCCGTCCGCCGTCTACGCCGACCAGGACGGCACCCTGCACAGTGGCTGGGACGCCCGCCGGTTGGCGCAGACCGACCCGGCCCGCTTCGAGGCGAACCCGAAGCGTCGGGTGGACGAGCCGACCGTGCGGCTCGGCGACCACGCGTACCCGCCGGCCGAGCTGCTCGCCGCGGTGCTGGCGGCGGTCGCGCGGGCCGCGGTGGGCGCAGTGGGTTTCCTGCCCCCGGCCGTGGTCACCTGCCCGGCCGCGTGGGACGCGACGCGGCGGCAGGTGCTCGCCGACGCGCTGCTGCGGGCGGGTTGGCCGCAGGCGGCCGAGCACACCCTGGCCGGGCCGACTCCGCCGGGCACCCGGCTGCTGCGGGAGCCGGTGGCCGCCGCCCGCTACTACACGCAGGTGCTGCACCGTCCGGTGCCGGTCGGCGGGGCCATCGCGGTGTTCGACTTCGGTGGCGGGACGCTCGACGTCGCGGTGCTGCGCAACGAGGGGGCGGACCCGTGGGGTGACTCCGGCTTCAGCGTGGTCGCCGACGGTGGCCTGCCCGACCTGGGCGGCCTGGACCTCGACGCCGCGCTGGTACGGCGGGTCGGTGAGCTGGTCGGTGAGCGGCACGCCGCGCAGTGGGCCCGGCTCACCCGACCGGCGGATCCGGCGCAGCGCCGCGACCAGGTCCGGCTCTGGGACGAGGTACGGGGCGCGAAGGAGACCCTGTCCCGGTCCGTTGTCGCGCCGGTCGCGGTGCCGGGAGTGGCCGAGGCGATCCAGCTGACCCGGGCGGACGTCGAGCGGGTGGCCACGCCGCTGCTGCGGCGCGCGGTGCAGCGGGCCCGGGAGGTGATCGCCGCCGCCGGCCTGCGCCCCGACCAGCTCGCCGGGTTGTTCCTCGTGGGCGGGTCGTCGCGGATTCCGCTGGTGGCCCGGATGCTGCACGCCGAGCTGGGGATCGCGCCGACGGTGCTGGACCAGCCGGAGTTGCCGGTGGCCGAGGGTGCCCTGACCGACCTGCCACTGCGCAGGCCGCTAGCCGCCCCGGCCCACGCGGGACCCCCGCACGCGCCCAGCCCCGCACACCCGCTCCCGCCGAACCCCGCCGGCGGGTATGCCCCGCGCCCTGGAGGCGAGCATGCGCCGGCCGGAGCCGCCCCGCCGGTCGTAGCGCCGCAGCCCTGGCCGCTGTCGACCCCGCCGGCGGGGCCCGGCTCTGGCGGCGTCGCACCGCCCCCGGCGGTGTCCGCGAGCCGCTGGCGTCGGGCCCGTTGGGTGCTGCTCGGGGCGGTGGTGGCGCTGGTCGGGGTCGGCGCAGCCGCGACGCTCTACCTGACCCGCGACCGCTATCCCGATCTGGAGTTCACGTCGCTGCGGGAGCTGTCCCGGCCGCCGGCCGGCGCTCAGCGGCCGGTCGGCATGTGGACGGCGATCCTCGGCGACCGGGCCTACCTGGGGTTCCCGCTGCCGGACGACCGGTTGGAGGTGGTGGCCGTCGACGCCACCACCGGCGACGAGGTGTGGCGCGAGCAGACCGACGTCCGGGCCGACGACTGGGAGGCGATCATCGCCGTACCGGGAGGGGTCGCCGTGCTCGCCGACGCGCCGGGCGACAGCACGCCCCGCCCGCTGGCGGTCCTCGACGCCCGTACCGGCGCGCAGCGGTGGCAGCGCGCGGTGCGCGGTGACGACGACGTCTTCTTCGCCGACGACACGGCGGTGCTCGTGGACCGGGCCGCCGCCCGACTCGTCGGCCTCCGCCTCGGCGACGGCGCGCAGAAGTGGGTCCAGGCCAACCCCACCGACCAGTACAGCGGCAGTCGCACAGTGGTCCGGCCGGTGGGCACCGACGCGGCGGCGGGCGGGCCGGCCTTCCTCGACGGCACGCCCCGCGACCCGTGGGCGGGCAAGGGGCGGCGACTCGTCCAGGTCGGTGCGGACCGGTCGGTGCGGCTGCTCGACATGGCGTCCGGCGCGGTGCTGCGCCAGTGGGGCAGCGTCGCCGACCTCGACGACCTGGTGGTCGCCCACGGGGACCGCCTGTACGTGGCCGCCAACGAGGGCGGTTACCAGCTGCTGGCGTACGACCTGGGCTCCGACGCGAAGCCGGTGGTGCTGCACCGGGCCGGCGACGACGCGTACCGCCCGAAGGAGCTGGTGGCCTGCGGCGAGCGGCGAGCCTGCCTGGTGCAACTGCCGAACGGTGACGCCAAGCGCACCGAGGTGGTGGCGGCGACCGAGGGGAAGGACACGATCCGCTGGCCGGCACCGGGGGTGACCAGCCTGGTCGCGGTGGGTGAGCAGGTACTCGCCCAGCGGGAGTACCCGGAACCGGCGGTCACCCTCTTCGGCTCCGACGGCAAGCCGGTGCTGCGGGACCGCAGTGGTGTGGGGGTACGACTGGATGCCGGCAACCTGCTGGTGTTCGCCAAGGCACCCAGCACCGCCGCTGACAACCGGGTGCTGGCCGGCGTGTGGGCCGAGTCCGGGAAGGTCGACGAGTTGGGTGAGCTGAAGGACGTGCGCAGCTCGTCCTGCTCGTGGAACACCCAGCTGATCGCCTGCGGTGCGGAGCAGGACTTCGTGCTGTACCGCTTCACCGCCGACTGACGTCAGCGCCCCACCGCCGGGCTCGTACGATGCTCCGGTGAATCTTCGAGGTACGGTCCGCGCCGATCGTCCGTTGGTGGTGCTCGCCGTCGGGGAGGAGGCCCGCTACCTGCCGCGCGAGCTGCCGGTCCTGCTCACCGGCATGGGCAAGGTGAACGCCGCCAGCGCGGTGGCCGCGGTGCTGGCCGCCGGGCCGCGCCCGGCCCTGCTGCTCAACCTGGGTACGGCCGGGGCGTTGCGTCCCGGGCTGGCCGGCATCCACGAGATCGCCACCGTCCTCCAGCACGACCTGGACACCGAGCTGCTGCGCACGCTCACCGGCGAGACGTACGGGGCGCCGCTGTCGCTGGCCACCGAGGGCGCGGTGCTGGCCACCGGTGACACCTTCGTGGCCGACGACGAGCAACGGGACCGGTTGGCGCAGCGCGCCGACCTGGTCGACATGGAGGGGTACGCGGTGGCCTGGGCCGCGGCGCAGGCCGGTGTGCCGTGCCGGCTGGTCAAGCAGGTCAGCGACGAGGCGGGGGAGGGCGCGGCCCGGACCTGGCAGGAGTCGGTGGACGCGTGCGCCCGCGACCTCGCCGAGTGGGCCGCTCGACACGTCGGCTGAGTGTGCGGGTCAGTCGTCGGGTTGGCGCACCCGCAGGCCCGGCGTGGTCTCCCGGGCGGCTCCGGGCAGCAGGATGTGCACCGTCAGCCCGAGCGCCACGCTCGTGGTGACCAGCAGCGGTGGCCAGCGGCCCGCCCACGGCAGCGTCAGCAGCGGCAGGGTGAGACAGAGCATTCGCCGCCACGGCACGAGCATGGACACCAGCAGGGTGAACAGGACCCGGCCGATCACGAACAGGGCCGGGCCGCCCATGATCAGTAACAGCCATCCCACCGGCGTCGTACCGGTTGGCCGGGCGACGACCAGGTCGAACGAGGCCGCCGTGCCGACCACTCCGGCCAGCATCACCAGATGGGTGTACGGCGCCACCCGCGCCGGGCGGCCGGCCCTCGCCCCGGCCTCCAGCAGTTCGCCGGCGCGAAAGACGTAGATCTGCCAGAGGAGCAGCATGACCGCGAACGCGCAGAACAGCGCGGCGACCCGGAGCCCGGCGAACTCCCCCCGACTCACCTGCAGTGTGGGCACCAGGATGATGTCGCCGAGGGCCAGGATGACGAACTGCTGGTACCGCTCGCCCAGGTGAGCGGTGGTCCGCTCGTACTGGTCGAAGGGCACCCGGCCCAGCCAGGGCGTGGGGTAACGGGCCGCCGCGGAGACCAGGTCGATCGCGATGGCGATGCTCCAGAGGGTCCAGTTCACCGGGTCGAACAGCGCGCCGGTGATCCAGAAGACGCCGGACACCAGGAACCAGAAGAGGAACCGGGCAGCGCGGATCATGGCCAGCCGGTGCCGTTGTTGGTGCAGGCTGGTGATCAGGATGATGCCGCGGATCACGTGCGTGCCGACGTACGCGACGGCGAAGACCAGCGCGTGCCCGCTGGCGATCTTGGGCAGCGACGCACCCATCCCCACCGACCCGATCATGGCGACCATCAGGATGGCCTGGATGGGACGCTGCTGTGGGTCGTAGAACTCGGTGGTGGTGGCGGTGACCGACCAGGTCCACCAGATCGCGGTCAGCATCAGCAGGACCATCGCCGCGGCGGACCAGGTGTGGCGTTCCGCGAGCAGGGTCGAGGTCAGGGCGAGCGACGCCACGAAGACCACGTCGAAGAGCAGCTCCAGCAGCGTGGCCCGGGTCGACCCGTCCGGCCGGCGTACCAGCGCCCCGGTGCCTCCGGTGGTCATGCCGGACCTCCCGCCGCGTCTCCCGAAATTGTCGGCGGTGTCGACGCGGCTCGTCCCCGGATCGGCGATTCCCGCAGGTCACCGAGGGAGGCCCGGAGGCTGGCACGGCGGACGCCCGCGCGGGACCTCGCCGAGGGGCGGTCGGCCCGTCGGACGACGGCATGGGGTCACGCGTCGGGCTTGCGCATCCGCAGGCCCGGTGTGGTCTCCCGGGCCGCTCCGGGAATCAGGATGTGACCGGCCAACCCGAGCGCCACGATCGAGGCCACCAGCAACGGCGGCCAGCCGCCGGCCCACGGCAGCACCAGCAGCGGCAGGAGTTGCCAGGCGACGCGCCGCCACGGCATGACCCACGACACCGCCATGGTGAACAACACGCGACCGACCACGAACAGCGTCGGGCCGGTGATGATCAGCACGAGCCACGGCACCGGCGTCGTTCCGGTCGGCCTGCTGACGATCAGGTCGAAGGTGGCGGCAGTGCAGACCACGCCGGCCAGCATGACCAGATGGGTGAACGGGGCCAGCCGGGTGGCCCGGCTCCCCTTGGACCCGGCTGCCACCAACAACTCGCCGGCGCGGAAGACGTAGATCTGCCAGAGCAGCAGCATGACGGCGAATGCGCAGAGCAGGGAGGCGAGCCGGAGCTGGTCGAGATGGCCCCGGCTGACCTGCAGCGTCGGCACCAGGATGATGTCGCCGAGGGCCAGGATGATGAACTGTTGGTACCGCTCGCCGAGGTGCTCGGTGGTCCGGCCGTACTGGGTGAGTGGCACCTTGCCCAGCCGGGGCGTGGGGTAGCGGGCCGCCCCGGCGACCAGGTCGATCGTTATGGCGATCCCCCAGAGCGCCCAGTTCGGCGTTTCTGACAGCGCGCCGGTGATCCAGAAGACGCTGGACACCGTGAACCAGAAGAGAAACCGGGTGGCCCGCTCCCTGGCCGTCTGGTGCCGCTGCCGGTGCAGGGCGGTGACCAGGATGATGCAGCGAATGACGTGCGTGCCGACGTACGAGGCCACGAAGAGCAGTTGGTGCCCGATGGTGACCATTGGCAGCGATGCCGCCATCGCCACCGACCCGACCATCGCCAGCATCAGGATGGCCTGGATCGGGCGTTGCTGCGGATCGTAGAACTCGGTGGTGGTCGCGGTGACCGACCACGTCCACCAGACGGCGGTCAGCATCAGCAGCAGCTTGGCGCCGCCGGCCCACGAGAGTTCCTCGGAGAACAGTTTCGACGTCAGCGCGAGGGCGGCCACGAAGACCACGTCGAAGAGCAGCTCCAGCAGCGTGGCCCGGGTCGACCCGTCCAGCCGGCGTACCAGCGTCGCATTCCCTTCGGTGGTCATGCCTGGCCTCCCGCCGCGTCTCCCGAGGATTATCGGTGCCCTGGCACGGGCCGTCCCCCGGATCGGTGATTCTCGCTGGTCGGGGAAGAGGGCGGGCGGAGCTTGCCACGGTGCCGAGCGCCGCGCGATGCTGCACTGCATCCATCGTTCTCGATCTCTTCGGAGGTTCGGATGCGTCGCTCCCCGCTGGCCGCCCTCGCCCTGACCATCCTGCTGCTCGTCACACCCGGCGCGGCGCAGGCCGCCGTCCCCGACCGGGCCGCCGCGCCCACCGCCGACCCGGTGGCCCTGCTGAGTGGGGTACGCACCGCGGGCACCGCCTGGGGCCTCGACCCCGGCACCGGCCGGATGACCCTCACCGTCGACGACACCGTGACCCCCCGCGACCTGCGCGCACTGCGGGCGGTGGCCGACCGGGCCGGTGCGCTGCTGCGCCGTGAACCCGGAACGCTGCGCCCGCTGATCGCCGGCGGGCAGGGCATCTACGGCGGCGGTGCGCGCTGCTCGCTCGGCGCAAACGCGCGCAGCGGCAGCACCTACTACGTGATCACCGCCGGGCACTGCACCGCGGCCGCCGCCACCTGGTACGCCGACAGCGCCCAGAGCACCGTGCTCGGCACCCGCACCGCCACCAGTTACCCCACCAACGACTACGGGCTGATCCGCTACACCGGTCGGATCGCCCACCCGAGCGCCGTCTACACCTACCCCGGCCTGCTGACCATCAACGGCCCCGGCACCGCGTACATCGGTCAGGCGGTGTGCCGCAGCGGCAGCACCACCGGGGTGCGCTGCGGCACGGTCACCGGTCTCAACCAGACCGTCAACTACGCCACCGGCGTGATCTACGGCCTGATCCGCACCAACATCTGCGCCGAGCCGGGGGACAGCGGCGGACCGCTCTACGTGGCCGCCACCGGCACCATCCTCGGCATCCTCTCCGGCGGCAGCGGCAACTGCACGACCGGCGGCACCACCTACTACCAGCCGATCGCGGAGGTGCTGGCCGCGTACGGGCTGACGCTGCCCTGACGGCGGGACACCGCTTGCCCGTCCCGCGCGCGACACCTAGGCTCGGCGACGCCCAGCACCCCCCGCCGCGAGGACGTGTGCCCGATGCCGACCGACCCCCGACCTGACCAGGCGAGTGTGCCGGCCGGCCATCCGGCGGTGGAGGTGGCCGCGGTGGGGGAGACGATGGTGGTGCTCTGCCCCGCGCCGGGTGAGCTGCTGGAGCACGCCGAGCGGGTCGCCGTCTCGGTCGGCGGCGCCGAGTCCAACGTGGCCGGTTACCTGGCCCGCCTGGGACACCTGACGACCTGGGTGAGCCGGGTCGGCGACGACCCGTTCGGCCGGGCTGTCGTGCGGCACGTCGCCGCCGCCGGCGTCCGCGTCGACCAGGTGTGCGTGGACCCGGCCGCCCCCACCGGCCTGTACGTCAAGGACCCGGGCCCGGAGGGGACCGCCGTGCACTACTACCGGGCCGGGTCTGCGGCCACCCGGATGGATCCGGCCACGCTGGCCGACCCGGCGTTGGCCGGTGCCCGGGTGCTGCACCTGTCCGGGATCACCCCGGCGCTGTCCGCGTCCTGCCGGGCGCTCGTCGAGCACGCGGTGACCGACCGGCCGCTGCCGGCGGCCCGGGTCAGCTTCGACGTCAACCACCGGGCCCGGCTGTGGTCCGCCGAGCAGGCCGCGCCGGTGCTGCGGGACCTCGCCAACCGCTGCGACCTCGTCTTCGTCGGCCAGGACGAGGCGGAGACCCTCTGGGGCGTCACCGACCCGACGGCCGTGCGTGAGGTGCTGCCCGCTCCGGAGACGGTGGTGGTGAAGGACGGCGCGGTGGGCGCGACCGCGCTGGTCCGCGACGCCGACTCGGTCTTCGTGCCTGCTCCCCGGGTGACGGTGGTGGAGCCGGTCGGTGCCGGCGACGCCTTCGCCGCCGGCTACCTGGCCGGGCTGCTGCGCGGCCTCGACCCCGTGCGGCGGTTGCGCCTCGGCCACCTGATGGCGGCGCAGGCGTTGACCAGCAGCGCCGACAACTCCCCGGTCCCACCGTGGGCCTGGTTCGAGAAGCTGATCGACGCCCCGGCCGACGCCTGGTCGCCGCTCGACCTGACCGACCTGGGGGCGACGACCTGAGCCGGGCCGCCGGGTGGCGCCCCGGCCAGCAGCACCACTGTCACCGCGACCTTGGATGGAGTGCACCATGACCACACCGGACTTCGACCACATCTTCGGCGGCGCCCGGGTGATGGCGATCCTGCGCGGCCTTCCGGTCGCCGAGACCGTTCGGCTCGCCGAGCGGGCCTGGGACCTCGGCATCGACGTGGTGGAGGTGCCGGTGGCCACCGCCGACGCGGTGCCGGCGTTGCGGGCCGCCGTCGCGGCGGGGGCCGAACGTGACCGGATCGTCGGTGCCGGCACCGTGCTCGACGTCGACCAGGTCGCCGCGGCGGCCGACGCGGGCGCCCGGTTCACCGTCGCGCCCGGCCTGGACCTCGCGGTCGCCGATGCCGCCGCCGCGCGGGGCCTGCCGCACCTGCCCGGTGTGGCCACCCCCACCGAGGCCCAACAGGCACTGCGGCACGGTCTCACCTGGCTCAAGGCGTTCCCCGCGATCTCCCTCGGGCCGGCCTGGTTCAAGGCCATGGCCGGTCCGTTGCCGCAGTTGCGTTTCGTCGCCACCGGTGGCCTCGACGCGGGCAACGCCGGCCCGTTCCTGCAGGCGGGCGTCCGCGTGGTGGCCGTCGGCTCCGCCCTCTCCGACACCACCCAACTGGACGCCCTCGCCAAGCTGACCCGCACCACCCCCTGACCCCGCCGGGCGGGGGACGGGTGGCGGGGTTGTGCCATGGCGTAAAAGCGTCGGGGGCGGCGGCGGTTTTGGGCGGGCTGTTACGTCGATGCTGTGGTGCGTACCACTTCTCGACACAAAGAGGTCACCGTGGCTCTGTCTCACCGGCGTCGCCGATCCGGGCTGATCGCCCTCGGCGCCGCCCTCACCCTGGCGGCCGGGTTCACCCCACCCGGCGCGGGAGCGGCCGCCGCCCCGCCGAACCAGCCCGACCGCCCGGCGGGCCTGCCCCCGGCCGCCGCCGGGCGCGCGTCCACCGTCACCCTGATCACCGGTGACACGGTCACCGTCACCACCGCGGCGGACGGCAGCACGGTGTCGACGGTGCGCCGACCGGACGGCAGCACCCCGAGCTTCCACCGCACCGTGCGCGACGGCGACACCTACGTCTACCCGGACGCCGCGCTGTCCTATGTCACCAGCGGCCTGCTGGACCGGCAACTGTTCAACGTCACCGACCTCATCGCCGACGGCTACGACGACGCGCACACCGACGCGCTCCCGCTGATCGTCACGATGACCGACGCGGCGGCCCGCAACCGCACCCGGCCCGCCCTGGACGGTGCCGAGCTGGTCCGACAGTTGGACAGCGTGCAGGGCGCGGCGCTGACCCGCCAACGCGCCACCGCCGACCGGTTCTGGACCGCGCTCACCGCCGGCTCGACCCGACGTACGGGCGACGCCCCGACCCTGGCCAACGGCATCGCGAAGGTCTGGTTGGACGGCCGGGTGCACGCCGACCTGGCCGAGTCCACCGCGCAGATCGGCGCGCCGACGCTGTGGACCGAGGGCAACACCGCCGCCGGCGTCGACGTCGCGGTGCTCGACTCGGGGGCGGACGCCGAACACCCGGACCTCGTCGGTCAGATCGCCGAGTCCAGCAGCTTCGTTCCGTCGGAGCCCGACATCCTCGACTACAAGGGGCACGGCACGCACGTCGCCTCGACGATCGCCGGCACCGGCGCGGCGTCCGGCGGCGTCGAGCGGGGCGTCGCCCCCGGCGCCCGGTTGCACATCGGCAAGGTGCTCAACAGCGAGGGCAGCGGCCAGGACTCGTGGATCATCGCCGGGATGGAGTGGGCGGCCCGCGAGCAGAAGGCCCGGGTGGTCAGCATGAGCCTGGGTGGTGAGTCCACCGACGGCAGCGACCCGATGAGCCAGGCGGTCGAGCGGCTCAGCGCCGAGACCGGTGCCCTCTTCGTGATCGCCGCCGGTAACAGCGGCCCGGCCACCATCGGCAGCCCGGGTGCCGCGAACTCCGCCCTCACCGTGGGCGCCGTCGACAAGGCCGACCACCTCGCCGACTTCTCCAGCCAGGGCCCACGGGCCGGCGACGGCGGGCTCAAGCCCGAGATCACCGCCCCGGGCGTGGACATCCTGGCCGCCCGCTCGCACCTCGTGCGGGGCGGCTCCGGGGACTACACGCTGATGAGCGGCACGTCGATGGCCACCCCACACGTGGCCGGCACGGCCGCGCTGGTCGCCGCCGCGCACCCGGACTGGACCGGTCAGCGCATCAAGGAGGCGCTGGTCAGCACGGTCAAGGCCACCCCGGAGTACACCCCGTACCAGGCGGGTGCCGGCCGGGTCGACGCGGTGGCCGCCGCGCACGCCACCGTCTTCGCCACCCCGAGTGCGTACTCCGGCTTCCAGGCGTGGCCGCAGCAGCCGGGCATGACCGTCGACCGCACTGTCACCTACACCAATGTCGGCGGCACACCGGTCGCGCTCACACTGGCCGTCGACGCGGCCACCGCGCCGGCCGGTCTGTTCGCGCTCTCCGCCGACCGGGTCACCGTGCCGGCCGGCGGCACCGCCACCGTGACGGTCACCGCCGCGTACGACAAGCTGCCGGTGGAGAAGCAGGTCAGCGGCATGATCGTCGCCACCGACGACGCCGGTGCGGTGCGTGGCCGCACCCTGATCGGCGCCGGCAAGGAGGGTCAGCGGCAGAACCTGACGCTGGTCGCCAAGGACCGGGACGGCAAGCCGCTCGTCGGCAAGGTCATCCTCACCGCCGACACCCTGTTCACCGCCGTGGACCTGCCCGAGAGCGGCACCGCCACACTGCGGCTGCCGGTGGCGAGCTGGAACGGCTGGATCTCGGCGGACGTGCGCGGCGTGCACGGGCCGCACTCCAAGGGCATGGCGATGCTCAGCTTCACCGACGTCAACCTGGACACCGACCGCACCGTCACCCTGGACGCGCGCGCCGCCCGGCAGGTGCAGGCCCGGGTGCCGCAGGAGGCCACCGCCAGTGCGCTGCGGATGGACATCCACCGGTCCACGAAGAACGGTCTCACCGAGAGTCAGGTGCTGCCCGACGACTCGTACGACAGCATGTGGGCGTTGCCGACGAGCCGTCCGGTCACCGACGGCGAGTTCGAGTTCGGTGCCCGGTGGCGGCTGGAGCAGCCCGCGTTGACCGTCTCGGCGGGCGGTCGCTCGTACGACGATCTGTTGGTGAAGCGGGCGACCCCGGCGCTGCCGGAGGGTCGTCGTCAGCTGGACGCGGTGTACGTCGCCGACGCGTCGGCGGCGGGGCTGGCCAAGCGGCCGGTCCGGGACCGGGCCGTGGTGGTGCGCCGCAGCGACACCGTGGACATCGCCACCCAGGCGCAGGCCGCCGCGGCGGCCGGGGCGAAGCTGCTACTGGTGGTCAACGACGGTGTCGGTCGGCTGCAGCCCTGGGACGAGTCGGCGTGGAGCCCGGAGAGCCCGGCCCCGGTGACAGTGGCCACGCTCGGCGCGGACGAGGGTGGGCAGCTCATCGCCGAGCTGGAGCGCGGCGCGGTGCGGCTCACCGTCGAGTCGCACCCGGAGACCACCTACCTGTACGACGTGGCGCACCACTGGTCCGGCACGGTGCCGGCCGATCCCACCTACCGGCCCACCAAGCGGCAGTTGGCCCGGGTCGACGTGGAGTTCCGCAACTACCGGCAGGGCAAGGCGCTGGAGTTCCGCACCGACGTCTGGCGCGGCTGGGCGTCGAGCAACCAGGAGCCGGCCCCGGCGCAGGGTCGGCGCACCGACTGGGTGAGCGCCGACCAGCGGTGGGTCGACGACGCGTTCATCGTCGGCGAGACCGGTCAGCACCTGATGGCGGTGGCCACCTACCCGGCTGGCAAGGCGAGCGCCGTCACCTGGTTCGGGCCGATCCAGCGCCCCCGGATGGGTGGCGGCTACGTGCCGGTCCGGTACCTGGACACCGTCTACCTGCCCGCGCCCGGGTGGGGCGACGGAGGCGGGCACATCGGTGAGGCGTACGCCAACTACGACATGGTCAACCGGACCACCCTCTATCAGGGTGACCAGGAGCTGAACTGGGGCAACGCCGAGTACCTCCAGGTCTCCGGGCTGGCGGAGAAGCGACTGCCGTACCGGCTGGTGGTGGAGAACGACAGGGCCGCCTGGAGCAACCCGTACTCCCGGCAGACCCGCACCGAGTGGGGCTTCACCTCGGCGGTGACGGGGGAGGAGTCGGCCGAGGTGCTGCCGATGATCCAGCTGGACTACCAGGTGGACATCGACGCCGCCGGCCGGGCGGCGCGGCGGGCGCCGCTGACCGTTGTCGCCTCCCACCTGCCCGACGTCACGGGCACGATCGGCGCGGTGACCGTCGAGGTGTCCTACGACGACGGGGCGAGCTGGCAGAAGCAGCGGCTGACCCGGCACGGGGACGGCTGGCGCACCTCGCTGGCCGCACCGGCGACGGCCGGCTTCGTGAGCCTGCGCACCACCGCGCGCGACGCCGCCGGCAACACCGTGAGCCAACGCATCACCCGGGCGTTCGGCCTGCGCTGACGCCACGTGCCCGGCCGTCGTCGGGGGTGCCTCGGGCACCCCCGGCGACGGCCGGTGCCGTCAGTCCCGCTCCTCGGTCAGCTGCTCCCAGTCGGTGACGACCGGCAGCAGCTCCCCGGCCAGCCAGGCGCGGCTCTGGTCGTCGTGGTGCGGGTCGCCGGACACCCCGCACGCGCCCAGCGGGACCACCCACCGGCTGTCGTCGCGGCGGGCCAGGTCCCAGACGAAGCGCGCCGCCGGCCCCCGCAGGCACCGGTGGGTGACCCCGGGCACGCTGGAGGTGGCCAGCACACAGTCGTGGTCACCGGCGAGCCGGGGGCCGGGCACGGCGTCCGCGCCGGGCAGCGCCCGCCACAACGCCAACCGGTGCAGGTCACCCCAGGGCACCGGCCCGGCGGCCGCGTCGCCGGCCTCCTCGGCCGCCGCGCTCACCAGCGCGCCGACGTCCACACCGGGCGGCGGGTTCGCGCCGAGCAGGTGCTCCAGCGCGTAACCGACCCGCGGAGTCAGCGCCAGCCAGGGTGCGAACACCTCGGGGTACGCGGGCGGCTCGGCCAGCGCGGCCAGCGCCGGGTGGGCGGCGAGCCGGCGTACGACAGCCGCCCGCAGGATGGCGTAGGCGGCCGCGTCCGTGCTGTCGGCGGCCATCCGGCGATCCCAGCGCAGCAGCCGGTCGCGTAGCGCGGCGGCGGCCGGGCCGAGCCCCGTCGACTCGGCGAGGACCGCCAGCAGCGGCCCGGCCGCGCCCAGGTACGTGTCGGTGTGCACCGACGCCATCTCGTCGGCCGTCCACGTCGCACGGGCGTCGAGCAGTTCGGCGATGCGGTTCGCCCGGTGCCTTGCGGCGAACTCCACTCCGAACGGTGCCGCCAGCGCGCGCTCGTTGGCCATCACCGCCCGCCCGACCACCTCGGCGCGGGGCATCGGCGCGTGCCAGCCCCGCCAGGCGTGCGCGGCGTCCCATCCGGGGACCACCCGCCGGCCGTTCTCGGGGTGCCGTACCGGCACCGCCCCGGCGACCCGGTGCAGCAGCCCTCCGGTGGTGTCCGCCGCCTGGACCACGTTGACCGGCTCCACCCAGTGCCGCAGCGCGTGATCCACATCGGCCACGGTGCGGGCGCGCAGCAGCTCCGGCAGCGTCGCGAAACCGAGGTCACCCCGGACCCGGGGCGGGTAGCGCAGGCTGAGCGCCGTCTCGTCATCGGGCCCACCGGCGATCACCGGACCACGGTCGGTCTCCACCACCTCGACCTCGACCGGGTCGGCCCCGGCCACCTCGATCGTCTCGACGTGCCGGTGCGCCGGCCGCCAGCCGTCCGGGCCGAGCGCCTGCACCCGGGGGCCGTCGCGGCGTAGCCGCTCCGCGTACACGTCCTGGTAGTCGGCCATCGCGTTGGTGATCGCCCAGGCCACCGCACCGGTGTGCCCGAAGTGGGCGATGCCCGGCACGCCCGGCACCGCCAGCCCGATGACGTCGTACTCCGGGCAGGCCAACCGGATCTGCTGGTAGACACCGGGATCCTCAAGGAACCGGTGCGGATCGCCGGCGAGCAGCGCGGCCCCGGTGCCGGTGCGCTCGGCGGCGAGCAGCCACCCGTTGCTGCCGGCCACGGCCGGCCCGTCGGTGGCGAACAGGTCGACGGCGTCCGGCCCGAGCCGCCGTGCGACGTGCTCGCGCCAGAGCTTGCCCGGAAACCCGGCGAACAGGATGTGGTGGCCCAGCCAGACCGCGAGCGGTGTCCACGGCTCCCACCGACCGGGGCGAAGCCCGGTGGCGGCGAACTCCGGAGACCGGGCCGCCCCGGCGGCGAGACCGGCGTTGACGCCGTCCACGTAGGCGCCCACCCACTCGGCGGTCGCCTTGTCCAGCGCCGCGTGGCAGCGGCGGGCGGTGTCGTCGAGCCGGACCTGCCGGACGAACCGGTCCCAACCGAGCGCGTCCGCGCCGAGGAACGCCGCGCTGGTGCCCCGGGCCCGGTGCCGTTCCACCTCGATCTGCCAGGCCCGGTCGTACGCGGTCACCCGACCCTGCGCCGTGGCGAGGGCGAGCGGGTCGTCGGCCCGCAGGTGCGGCACCCCCCACGGGTCGCGGAAACGTTGCGTGCTCACGCCGGCTCCGGGGCCAGGGTGGTGGCCCGGCGTCGGGCCGCCGGGACGACCAGCGGGGTGCCCGTCTCCGGGTCGTCGATGACCCGGCAGGGCAGCCCGAACACCTCCGCCACCAGGTCGGCGGTGACCACCGACGATGGCTCCCCGGCGGCCACCACCCGCCCGTCGCGCATCGCGATCAGGTGGGTGGCGTAGCGCGCCGCGTGGTTCAGGTCGTGCAGCACCGCGACCAGGGTGCGGCCCTGCTCCTCGTGCAGCCGGGCGCAGAGGTCCAGGATCTCGATCTGGTGGGCGATGTCGAGGTACGTGGTCGGCTCGTCGAGCAGCAGCAGCGGCGTCTGCTGCGCCAGCGCCATGGCGATCCACACCCGCTGCCGCTGCCCGCCGGACAACTCGTCCACCGCCCGGTCGGCGAGGTCGTCGACACCGGTAGCGGCCATCGACTCCTCGACCACCCGTTCGTCCTCGCGTGACCACTGCCGCAGCAGCCCCTGGTGGGGGTAACGGCCCCGGGCGACCAACTCGGCGACGCTGATGCCGTCCGGCGCGATCGACGACTGCGGCAGCAGTCCGAGCGTCCGGGCCACGGTGCGGGCCGGCAGGTCGTGGATGTTACGGCCGTCCAGCAGCACCGCACCGGCGCTGGGGCGCAGCATCCGTGACAGTGCGCGCAGCAGCGTCGACTTGCCGCACGCGTTCGGGCCGATGATCACCGTGAAGGAGTTGTCGGGCACCGCCACGGTCAGGTTCTCGGCGATGGTGCGCTGGTCGTAGGCGAGGGTCAGCGCGGTGCCGCCGAGCCGGGAATCGCCGGGTCGCATGGGTGCTCCTTCGAGGGTGTCGCGGGTGTTCACAGCCGGCCGGCCCGGCGTTCCACGGCGAGCAGCCAGACCAGGTAACCGCCGCCGATCACGCCGGTCACCACGCCGACCGGCAGTTGGTGCCCGTCGAACGCGCGTTGGGCCAGCAGGTCGGCGCCGGCCAGCAGCGCCGCGCCGACGGTCATCGACGGGACCAGGTTCGGGCCCGGTGCCCGGGTCAGCCGTTTCGCCACGTGTGGGGCGACCAGCGCCACGAAGGACACCGGCCCGGCGGCGGCCGCCGCGAACGAGACCAGCAGCACGGCGGCGGCGAGCAGCACGAGGCGCAGCCGGCGTACCGGCACGCCCAGCGCGCCGGCCGCGTCGTCGCCCAGCTCCATCATCCGCAGCGCCGGGGCGCAGCCGACGAGCACCAGCGGCGCCAACACGAGCAGAACGGCGAGCAGCGGCCCGGCGTTGGCCCAGCCCCGCCCGTCCAGACTGCCGGTGAGCCAGAGCACCGCGCGGGCGGCGTCCATCAGAGGTGCCCGGGTGAGCAGGTAGCCGTTGACGCCGGTCAGGATCGCGGCCACCCCGATGCCGACCAGGATGAGCCGGTAGCCGTGCACCCCGCGCCGCCAGGCCAGCGCGTAGATCAGCAGGCCGGTGCCGAGCCCACCGGCGACCGCCGCGCCGGCCAACGCCAGGCTGCTGCCGCCGAGGACCACCACCACCAGCGCGCCGGTCGACGCGCCCTGGGTGAAGCCCAGGATGTCCGGGCTGCCCAGCGGGTTGCGGACCAGCGACTGGAACACCGTGCCGGCCAGCGCCAGCGCCGCACCGACCAACAGGGCGGTGACCAGCCGGGGCAGGCGCAGGTCGTACACGATGAACTGCTCCGCCGCGGTCCCGCCGCCGGTCAGCGTGCGCAGCACGTCCGCCGGCCCCATCGGGTAGTCACCACTGCCCAGGGCCACCAGGCCGAACCCGGCCGCGAGCAACGCCGCCCCGGCACCGACACCCAACGCGCGGGGCCGGAACCGCAACGACAACCCCCCGGGAGTACGGATGACGCTCACGCCATCGCTCCGCTTCGCTGCGCGATGACGCGAGGCGTCACGCTGCTGAGCCTGCTGGTTCGCTCGCTTCGCTCGCTCACGCCATCGCTCCGCTTCGCTGCGCGATGACGCGAGGCATCACGCTGCTGAGCCTGCTGGTTCGCTCGCTTCGCTCGCTCACGGTCGGGCCACCCGTCGGCGGGTGACCAGCCACAGGAAGAGTGGACCGCCCAGCACGGCGGTCACCATGCCGACCTGGAGTTCCCCCGGTCGACCCAGCACCCGGCCGAGCACGTCGGCGCCGAGCAGCAACGCGGGCGCGAGCACCGCGCAGTACGGCAGCAGCCAGCGCAGGTCCGGGCCGGTCAGGGCGCGGACCAGGTGCGGCACCAGCAGCCCGACGAAGACGATCGGACCGCACGCGGCGGTCGCCGCGCCGCAGAGCAGGGTGACCGCGACGATCACCGCGGCGCGGATCAGCGCGGGTCGGGCGCCAAGGGCTCGCGCCGCGTCGTCGCCGAGCGCGAGCGCGTTCAGCGGACGGGCCGCGCCGAGCGCGACCAGCAGCCCGATCGCTATGAACGGCAGGACCCGGGTGACGGTCGCCGGGTCCGCGCTGGCCAGCGAACCGACCGTCCAGAAGCGCAGCCGCTCCAGCGACGCGGTGTCCAGCAGCATCACCGCGCTCACGTAGGAGTAGAGGGTGGCGTTGAGCGCCGCCCCGGCCAGCGCCAGTCGGGCCGGGGTGGCGCCCCGCCCGCCGCCGACGGCGTAGACGAGCGCGGTCACCGTCGCCGCGCCGAGCAGCGCGAACCAGACGTACCCGCCGACGGCGGTGACACCCAGGAACGCGGCGGCGGTGGCCACGGCCGCCGAGGCCCCGGCGTTGATGCCGAGCAGCCCGGGGTCGGCGAGCGGGTTGCGGGTGAGGGCCTGCATGATCGCGCCCGCCACACCGAGGGCGGCACCGGCCAGCAGCCCGAGCAGGGTTCGGGGGAGGCGCATCCGGTGCACCACCGCGTACTCGGCGGCGTCGCTGTGCAGCAACCCGGACCAGGCGTCGGCGAGCGGCATGGACTTCGCGCCGACCGCGATGCTGAGCACCACGATCACCGCGAGCAGTGCCACGGCGACGACCAGACCGCCGGCGCGGGCCGCCTGGCGACCACGCCGGCTCGGGGGTGCGACAGCACTCCGGGCCGGCACGGACGGTGCCGGTCGGGTGACGGTGGGTGTGGCGTCCAGTGTGGGCTCCGGGGTGGTGGCGAAACGGCGAACCGCTGTTGACAATGACCGAGGTTAGGCTAACCTAACCCCGCTGCCCTGGTCGAGCCCGGCCAACCCTTGATCGAAAGACAACACCATGCCCGATGCCCTGTCCGCCCGCCGTCTCTCCCGCCGTGGTCTGCTGGCCGCCGGTGGTGCCGCCACGCTCGCCACCCTGCTCGCCGCCTGCGGCACTGACGACGCCCCGAAGCCCGCTGCCGGCAACGGGGGCGGCCCCTGGTCGTTCACCGACGACCGGGGCAGGAAGGTCGAGGCGGCGGCCCGCCCGACCCGCGTGGTGGCGTTCACCGGCGTGGCGGCGGCCCTGATCGATTTCGGTCTCGACAAGCAGCTCGTCGGCGTGTTCGGTGAGACCAAGCGCGCCGACGGCACGGCCGACCCGCAGGCCGGCGACCTGAACGTCGAGGGCGTCGAGATCCTCGGCAACGTGTGGGGCGAGTTCAGCCTGGAGAAGTACGCGGCGCTGCGCCCCGAACTGCTGGTCACCCACATGTACGACCCGGACGCGCTCTGGTACGTGCCGGACGAGAGCAAGGACAAGATCCTCCCGCTGGCGCCCAGCGTGGCGATCACCACCGCCCGGGTGCCGATGACCAAACCCATCGAGCGGTACGCGGCACTTGCCGAATCGCTCGGCGCGGACCTGTCCGCGAAGAAGGTCACCGACGCGAAGGCCCGCTTCGACGCCGCCGCCGAGGCGGTCCGACAGGCGGTCAAGGCCAACCCCGGAATCAGGGTGATGGCCTGCTCCGGCAGCCCCGACCTCTTCTACGTCTCCAACCCGAAGGTCAGCACCGACCTGATGTACTTCGCCGAGCTGGGCGTCGACATCGTGGTGCCCACCAAGCTCGAGGCCGGCGACTACTTCGAGGCGCTGAGCTGGGAGAGCGCTGGCAAGTTCCCCGCCGACCTGATCCTGCTGGACAACCGCAGCACCGCGCTGCAGGCCAAGGACCTCACCGCCAAGCCGACCTGGCAGCAACTGCCGGCGGTGAAGGCCAACCAGGTGAGCGCGTGGGACGCGGTGCCCCGCTTCTCGTACGCCGGCTCCGCGCCGCTGCTGGAGAACCTCGCCACCGCCATCCGGAACGCGAAGAAGGTCAGCTGACGAACACCGCACCTACCCGAGGCGCACCGCCGCGCCTGGGGTGGGTTCCGGCTGCCCTCGTCGAGAACGTGGAAGGACATTCCGTGACCGTGCCGACGCACCCCGTCAAGACCACCACGCCGCCGTCGGCGTCGACCGCCGCGCGGGCCCAGCTGCTGCATGGCGGCTCGGTCGAGCAGTACCGCCGGACAATCGCCGACGGCGTCGACCGGGTCGCCCGCCGGGTGGCGACGGTGGACCGTCCCGGCACCGGAATCACGCCAACCGAGCTGGCCCCCCTGGTCGACCGGGTCGACCTGGACCGTCCGCTGGGCGACGCGGGCGCCGCGCTGGACGAACTGGAGAACGTCTACCTGCGCGACGCCGTCTGGTTCCACCACCCCCGCTACCTGGCCCACCTCAACTGCCCGGTGGCCATCCCGGCGCTGCTCGGTGAGGCGGTGCTCACCGCCGTGAACTCCTCCCTGGACACCTGGGACCAGAGCGCCGGGGCCACCCTCATCGAGCGCCGGCTGATCGACTGGACCGCCGAACGGATCGGCCTCGGCCCGCACGCCGACGGCATCTTCACCAGCGGCGGCAGCCAGTCCAACCTGCAGGCGCTGCTGCTGGCCCGGGAGGAGGCGTGCGTCGGCGCCGTCGGTCCGTCGGCCCGCGCCGAGCTGCTTCCCCGGCTGCGCGTGCTCACCTCCGCCGCCGGTCACTTCAGCGTGCAGAAGTCGGCCAAGCTGCTCGGCCTCGCCCCGGACGCGGTGATCGCGGTACCCACCGACGCCCGGCGACGGATCCGGCCGGCCGCCGTCCGCGCGGAGATCGCCCGGTGCCGGCAGGCGGGGCTGGTGGTGATGGCGGTCGTCGGCACCGCCGGCACCACCGACTTCGGCTCGATCGACCCGCTCACCGAACTGGCCGAGATCTGCGCGGCGGCCGGCGTCTGGCTGCACGTGGACGCCGCGTACGGCTGCGGTCTGCTCGTCTCGCCGACGCGCCGGCGCCTGCTCGACGGCATCGAGCGGGCCGACTCGGTGACCGTCGACTTCCACAAGTCGTTCTTCCAGCCGGTCAGCTCCAGTGCGCTGCTCGTCCGCGACCGGCGGGCGCTGCGGCACGTCACCTACCACGCCGACTACCTCAACCCGGCCCGGATGGTGGAGCAACGCATCCCCAACCAGGTCGACAAGAGCCTGCAGACCACCCGCCGCTTCGACGCGCTGAAGCTCTGGCTCACCCTGCGGGTGATGGGCCCGGACGCGCTCGGCGCGCTCTTCGACGAGGTCGTCGACCGGGCCGCCGACGCCTGGCAACTGGTCAGCGAGGACCCGCGCTTCGAGGTGGTGACGCGCTCCGAGCTGAGCACCGTGGTGTTCCGCTACCTGCCCACCGGCCCCGGCCGGGACCTGGCCGACGCCGCCAACCTGCACGCCCGGGAAGCCCTCGCCGCGTCCGGTCTCGCCGTGGTCGCCGGGACCCGGGTCGACGGCCGGCACTTCCTGAAGTTCACACTGCTCAACCCGGAAACCACAGTCGACGACGTCGGGTACGTGCTCGACCTGATCGCCACCCACGCCGGGCGGTACGTGCACGACCACGTCGCCGCCGACCTGACCTGCCCCGTCGGCTGACGCCGATGAACCTGCCCCGTCGGCTGACGCCGGTGACCACGAACCCGCGCCTGGAGACGACCTCGATGTCCACCCACGACTTCATCGCCATCGGGCTGGGCCCGTACAACCTGGGCCTGGCCTGCCTCACCGCGCCGATCGACGAACTCGACGGGGTGTTCCTGGAGGCCCGGCCGAGCCTCGCCTGGCATCCCGGCATGCTGCTGGAGTCGGCCCGGTTGCAGACCCCCTTCATCGCCGACCTGGTCAGCCTCGCGGACCCCACGTCGCCCTTCTCCTTCCTCAACTATCTGAAGGAGATCGGCCGGCTCTACCCGTTCTACATCCGGGAGAGCTTCTACCCGTTGCGCAGCGAGTACGACGCGTACTGCCGGTGGGCGGCGGCGAAACTGCCGAACCTGCGCTTCGGTCAGACCGTGACCACCGTGGAGTACGACAGCACCGACGAGCGGTACGTGGTGCGGGCCGCCACCGGCGAGGGGGAGACCGTCGAATACCGCGCCCGGCATCTGGTGCTCGGCACCGGCACCCCGCCGCACCTGCCGCCGGCCGTCGCCGGACTGCCCGGCGACGCCGTGCACAACTCCCACTACCTGGAGCACCGCGCGACGCTACGCACCAAGCGCAGCATCACCGTGGTGGGCAGCGGGCAGAGCGCCGCCGAGATCTACCACGACCTGCTCGGTGACATCGACAGGTACGGCTACCAGCTCAACTGGGTGACCCGCTCACCGCGGTTCTTCCCGCTCGAATACACCAAGCTGACGCTGGAGATGACCTCACCGGACTACGTGGACTACTTCCACGCGCTGCCCGAGGCGACCCGCTACCGGTTGGAGTCCGCGCAGAAGGGCCTGTTCAAGGGGATCAACGCGGACCTGATCAACGACATCTTCGACCTGCTCTACGCGCTCAGCGTCGACGGACCGGTGAACACCCGCCTGCTCACCAACACCGAGCTGGTCAGCGCCGAGCACCAGGACGGTGGGTACACGCTGGGATTGCGTCAGGTGGAGCAGGAGCGCGACTTCACACTGCGCACCGAGGGCCTCGTCCTGGCCACCGGCTACCACTACCGGGTGCCGGAGTTCCTCGCGCCGGTGTCCGACCGGATCCGTTGGGACGCGCACGGCCGCTTCGACGTGGCCCGCAACTACAGCATCGACCACAGCGGCCGGGGCATCTTCCTGCAGAACGCGGGCACCCACACGCACAGCATCACCTCACCGGACCTGGGCATGGGCGCCTACCGCAACTCCTGGATCATCTCGGAGCTGCTCGGCCGGGAGCACTACCCGATCGAGAAGAGCATCACCTTCCAGGAGTTCGGGGTGTCGTCGTGACCAGCGTCTTCACCCGCGTCGACGAGCGGCTCGGCGAGTTCGCGCTGCGGCCGCTCGACCCGGACGCCGACGCGGCGCTGCTGCACGGCTGGGTGACCCACCCGAAGGCGGCGTTCTGGCTGATGCAGGACGCCGACGAGGCCCAGGTGGCCGAGGAGTACCGGCGGATCGCCGGTCACCCGCACTACGACGCGTACCTCGGGCTGTGGCGGGGGAGCCCGACCTTCCTCGCGGAGCGCTACGACCCGGCCCACGTCGAACTTGTCGGACTGTACGACCACCAGCCCGGTGACGTGGGCATGCACTTCCTCTGCGCGCCGGTCGGCACACCGGTGCACGGCTTCACCCGGGCGGTGATCGGCACCGTGATGGCATGGCTCTTCGACGATCCGACGACCCGACGGGTGGTGGTCGAGCCGGACGTGCGCAACACGGCCGTGCACGCGCTGAACGCCGCCGTCGGGTTCACCGTCGTCGGCCCGATCGCCAAGCCGGAGAAGGACGCGCTGCTCAGCGTCTGCACCCGAGCCCAATTCCAGGCCGCCGCCGACCGCGCCGCCGACCGCGCCGCCGACCGCGCCGCCGACCGCACTGCCGCCGCCGACGGCGTCACCACCCGAACCGAAGGAGCCCCGGCGTGACCACCACCGCCGTCCCCAGCCACCCGCCCGTCGCCACCGCGTACCCCGCCTCCGGCGACCCGGTCGGGCACCTCACCCCGCAGCGGTGGGCCCGGGCCAACCGGCTGCTGGTCCGCAAGGCGCTCGGCGAGTTCACCCACGAGCGGCTGCTCACCCCGCAGGCCGTGGCCGGCCCCGACGACCGGCAGTGGTACGAGATCCACAGCGACGACGGCACTGTCAGCTACCGGTTCGCGGCGCGGGTACTCGCCCTGTCCCACTGGCAGATCGACGCGGACAGCATCACCCGGCACCGCGACGGCACGTCGCTGGCACCGGACGCGGTGGACCTGATCGTCGAACTGCGCGACACCCTCGGGCTCTCCGCGCGGGTGCTCCCGGTCTACCTGGAGGAGATCACCTCCACCCTGGCCGGTACGGCGTACAAGCTGGCCCAGGCCGCGCCGAGCGCCGCCGAGCTGGCCGAGGCGGACTTCCAGACCATCGAGACCTCGATGACCGAGGGCCACCCCTGCTTCGTGGCGAACAACGGTCGGCTCGGCTTCGGCGTCGACGAGTACCACCGGTACGCGCCGGAGGCCGCCGCGCCGGTGCGGCTGGAGTGGCTGGCCGCGCACCGGGACCACTCGACGTTCAGCAGTGCCGCCGACCTCGACTACGACACGCTCATCGAGGGCGAGCTGGACGCCGGGACCCGGGCCCGGTTCGCGGCCACGATGGCCGATCTCGGGCTGGACCTCGCCGACTACCACCTGATCCCGGCGCATCCGTGGCAGTGGTGGAACAAACTGGCCGTCACCTTCGCCGGTGAGCTTGCCGAGCGTCGGCTGGTGCACCTCGGCCCCGGGCCGGACGTGTACCTCGCCCAGCAGTCCATCCGCACCTTCTTCAACGTCAGCGAGCCGGGCCGGCACTACGTCAAGACCGCGCTGTCGGTGCTGAACATGGGCTTCATGCGAGGGCTGTCGGCGGCGTACATGGCGGCCACCCCGGCCATCAACGACTGGTTGGCCGACCTGATCGCCGGCGACGAGGTGCTGACCGGCACCGGGCTGACCGTCATCCGGGAGCGGGCCGCGGTGGGTTACCGGCACCGGCAGTACGAGGCGGCGACCGACCGCACCTCCGCGTACCGCAAGATGTTGGCCGCCCTGTGGCGGGAGAGCCCGGTGCCCGACCTGGCGCCGGGGGAGCGACTGTCCACCATGGCCGCCTTGCTGCACGTCGACGACGAGGGCCGCTCACTCGCGGCGGCACTGATCGCCCGGTCCGGCCTGGCGCCCGAGGTGTGGCTGCGCCGCTACCTGGACGCCTACCTGACCCCGCTGCTGCACAGCTTCTACGCGTACGACCTGGCCTTCATGCCGCACGGCGAGAACGTCATCCTGGTCCTCGACGAGCAGGACACGGTCCAGCGGGTGATCTTCAAGGACATCGCCGAGGAGATCGCGGTGATGAGTTCCGACGTCGAGCTTCCGGCGGCGGTGGAGCGGATCCGCGTCGACGTGCCCGACGACACCAAGCTGCTGAGCATCTTCACCGACGTGGTGGACTGCTTCCTGCGGCACCTCAACGCCGTCCTGGTCGAGGCGGGTGTGCTCGCCGAGGACGACTTCTGGCGTACGGTCGCGGCCTGCGCCGCCGACTACTTCAACCGGGTGCCGCACCTGGCCGAGCGGGTCCGCCACTACGACCTGTTCGCCCCGGAGTTCACGCTGTCCTGCCTCAACCGGTTGCAGTTGCGCGACAACCAACAGATGATCAACCTGGCCGATCCGTCGGCGGCACTCCAGTTCGTCGGCACGCTCACCAACCCGCTGGCCGCTCACGCGCCGGCCCGGTGACCGGGAAGCGCGTTTGATCATTGTGCGCGTCAGCGGGTGCAATAGGCGGATGGGAATTCTGAGCACCGCCAGCCTGTTCGCCGCCACGGTGACCACCGGCCTGACCGCCGGGTTGTTCGCCGCCTTCGCGTACGCGGTCATGCCGGGTCTGGCGCGTACCGACGACCGGACGTTGGTGCTCGCCATGCGGCGGATCAACGAGTCGATCCTCAACGGATGGTTTGCGGTGTGCTTCGGCGGCGCGCTGCTGTTCACGCTGCTGGCGGCGGCGCTGCAGCTCGGTGACGGGCGTCGGACGGTGTTGCCGTGGGTCGTCGCCGCACTGCTGCTGTACCTGGTGGTGCTCGGCGTCACCGCCGTGGTCAACGTGCCGCTCAACAACGTGCTGGCCCGCGCCGGCGACGTCGACGACGGCACCGACCTCGCCGCGCTGCGGTCGCGTTTCGAGGTCACCTGGGTACGCGGCAACGTGGTCCGGGCCGTCGCGTCGACCGGCGCCTTCGGGTTGCTGGCCTGGGCACTGGTGGCGCAGGGTCGGCTGTCCGGCTGAGTCGGGTGGGTGACCGACTGGGCCGCCGCCGGCTCAGTCGGTCGGCTCCGCGGTGCCGGCGCGCTGGAACGCGAGGGCCAGTTGGGTGAGGTCGAAGCCTTCGAAGTGCTGCAGGAACCGGCGGCGTACGGCGGCCAGGTGGCTGGGCCAGGACTCCGTCAGGCGGGCGAAGCCGGCGTCGGTGAGGACGGCGTTCCAGCCGCGCGCGTCCTCCTCGCACCGTTCCCGCCGGACCAGCCCCTGCGTCTCCAGCCGGATGATCGTGCGGGTCATGCCGCTGAGCGAGAGGTGGCAGAGCGCGGCGAGCTCGTTCATCCGCATCCGCCGCTCCGGCGTCTCGGAGAGGTTCATCAGCGCGGTGTACTCGGTGAGCGGTAGCTGACGGTCAGCGACCATGTCGGCGTCGATCGCGCGGGGCAGCACGTGCATGACCTGGCCGAGGGCGCGGACCAGGGATTCCTCGTCAGGGGTGAGGGGTTGCGGAGTCGCTGCGGAGGGGTCAGGCATCCTCATATCATACTTGTTTGACTGAGCAAATGCTTACCCTCTGTGTGACCACGCCCATAGCCCAGATATTTGCTTGACCAATCAAGCAGAAGTTAGCGTTCCCGTCGTCCGGCACGCACCTCTGAAAGGCGCCACACATGACCAGGATCGGGATCATCCTCGGCAGCACCCGCCCGGGGCGTAACGGCGAGGCCGTCGCCCGCTGGGTGCTCGAGATCGCCAAGCAGCGCTCCGACGCGGAGTACGAGCTGATCGACCTGCTCGACTACCAGCTGCCGCACCTCGACGAGGCGTACCCGCCCTCGATGGGCCAGTACACCCAGCCGCACACCAAGCGGTGGGCCGAGACGATCGCGTCGTTCGACGGGTTCGTCATCGTCACCCCCGAGTACAACCACTCGACCTCGGGTGCCCTGAAGAACGCCATCGACTTCCTCTACGCCGAGTGGAACAACAAGGCCGTCGGGTTCGTCAGCTACGGCTCGGTCGGCGGCGCGCGCGCCGTGGAGCACCTGCGGCTGATCTCCGGTGAGCTGCAGATGGCCGACGTGCGTTCGCAGGTCGCGCTGTCGCTCTTCACCGACTTCGAGAACTTCAGCATCTTCAAGCCCGGCCCGTTCCAGCAGGACGCGCTGAACACCACCCTCGACCAGGTGGTCGCCTGGAGCGGTGCGCTCGCCCCGCTGCGCAAGGGCTGAGCGTTCCGCTCATCCGGAAACGGCCGCGGGGGATCCCGCGGCCGTTTTCGGGCATCTGGCCCTGCCGCCCGTCAGGGCCACCATCGGACGGCCGCGTTCACTACCCTTGGCGCGATGAGCCGATCTGCCACCGCCCGGCGGGCTCCCCTCTGGCGGGACCGGACCTTCGGCACGTACTGGATCGCCCAGTCGCTCTCGGCGGCCGGCGACTCCTTCGCCTACCTGGCGGTGCCGCTGCTGGTGCTGCAGGCGACCGGTTCGGTGGCGCAGATGGGCCTGCTCACCGCCGTCGCGGGTGCGGCGTCAGTGGTCGCCGGGATCTTCGGCGGGGTGCTGGTCGACCGGTACGACCGCCGCACCCTGATGATCGTGGCGGATCTGACCCGGCTGGTGCTCTACGCCCTGGTGCCACTGGCGTGGCTGTCCGGCCCGCAGGTCTGGCTGCTCTTCGTGGTGCTGCCGATCTGCGAGGCGGCCGGCATGGTGTTCCAGGTCGCCGCGGTGACAGCGGTCCGCAACCTGGTCGACCGCGACCGGATCACCGAGGCCAACGGCCGGTTGCAGGCCACGTACGCGGCGGCGGCGGTCCTCGGCCCGCTGCTCGCCGGGGTGGTGGCGGCCCGCTTCGGTCCGCCGACCGCCATCGCCGTCAACGCGGCGAGCTTCGCGCTCTCGGCGGCCGGCATGTGGCTGATCCGACTGCGCCCGGTGCAGGTGGACGAGGCGGTGGCCCGGCAGCGCCCGCTGGCCGAGTTCCTGGCCGGTGCGCGGTTCCTGTGGCGACAGCCCGTGCTGCGGGCGTTGACCGTCCTGTTGTCGGTCTTCATCTTCCTCACCTACGGCTTCGTCGACGTGCTGATCTACCACGTCACGCACGACCTCGGCGGCTCCGAGGGCACCGTCGGCACGGTGCTCGGCCTGGCGGCGCTGGGCACGGTCGCCGGTGCGCTGCTGGTGGCCCCGTTGCGTCGCCGTCGTGGCTTCGGTGCCACCTGGATCGGCGCGCACACGCTCTGCGGGTTCGCGGTGGCGGGTGTCGGCATCGCCACGACCGTGCCGGCGGTCACCGCGCTGACAGCGGTGTACCTGTGCTGCCTCAGCATCGGCGGGATCTGCTCGATGTCGCTGCGCCAGGAGATCACCCCCGACCACCTGCTCGGTCGGGTCACCTCCGCGTTCTGGAGCACCCACTACGCCCTCGGCCCGGCCGGCGCCGTCGTGCTGACCTGGGCCGCCGGCCGCTACGGCGCTTCGACGGTCACGCTCGCGGCGGGCGTCGGATGTCTACTGGTAGCGGTCGGTGGCCTCTTCACCCCGATTCGCCGTGCCGGCGGGGAGCCAGCCGCGGGACAACCCGGACTGCGCCCGGCACCGGCCGGAGGCACCGTTGGTGGTTGAGACGCTATGGAGCTGATGCCGTAAACGATTCACCCGGTGGCGACGGTCCGGCCGGTGGCGACGGTCCGGCCGGTGGCGACGGCCCGGCCAGGGGAGCAGACCCGATGGTGGCGACGACTCGGGCGGCACGGCCGGCAGCCGATTCGTTTGTGACATCAGCTCCAAAGGCGCCGACCACCGGTGCCGCTCCGAGGGTGTCGACCACCGGCGCGGTCAGAACTCCTGGTACATCACGTGCAGGCCGACCCGGCCGAGGGCGGGGTGCCGGAACGCGCCCGGCACGGTGCCGACCACCTCGAAGCCCTCGCGCTGGTACAACTCCACCGCCGAACGGTTGGTCTGCACCACGGCGTTGAACTGCATGCCGACGTACCCCTGTTGGCGGGCCCAGGTCAGAGCCTCGCGGCACAGCGCGGTGCCCACGCCCCGGCCCCGGGCCTCGGCGGCGACCATGAAGCTTGCGGTGGCGACGTGCGCGCCCGGCCCGGGTCGGTTGGTGCCCATCTTCGCGGTGCCGAGCACCCGCCGGCCGTCGACCGCCACGACGGTCCGGCCCGGTGCCGCCTCGACCCACATGCCGTACGACTGCTCGGCGGTCATCGTCGGGTCGTAGGGGAAGGTCTCCTGTGCCCGGATCACCTCCTCGATGATGGGCCACACCTGCGACCAGTCCTGGTCGACGAACTCCCGAATCAGCACCGGGGGAGGTTAAGCCGCGCGCGGGCCCCGGACAATCGGTTATCCGCTGGTGCATCCGGGCGGCGTACCCGGTGCGAAGCATCCATCGTGACGAGACGTCACGGATCCGGTCGCTTCGACGAAAGGCCCGCTGATGAAGATCGCACGATTCGCCGCCCGGATGGCGGTGGGCGCCATGGCCACCGCGCTGGCCACCACCGCCGTCGCCGTACCGGCGGCTCAGGCCACCGGCAAGCCCAAGCCGCCCGGCACCACGTCCCTCGCCCAGGTGCTCACCAAGGACAAGGGCGGGTTCGACCGCAACTCGCGGGACTTCGACGTGCTCACCGCGGCCGTGCTGGCCGTGCTGGAAGCCAAGCCGAACTCGCCGGTCAAGGTGCTCACCGACGGCACCGTGGCGCTGACCGCGTTCATCCCCACCGACGCGGCCTTCCAGCAGTTGGTCCGCGAGATCACGCAGGCCAAGAAGTTGCCGAGTGAGAGCGCGGCCTTCACCGCCGTCGCCGGGCTCGGCATCGACACCGTCGAGTCGGTGCTGCTCTACCACGTGGTGCCGGGCGCCACCATCGACCGCAAGACGGCTGTCCGGGCCGACGGCACGGACCTGACCACCGCGCTCGGCTCCACAGTGGAGGTCGACGTGCGTACCTACCTGTACTTCTTCCGCCAGGTGCGGCTGGTCGACGCCGACACCAACGACCGTGACGCGCGCGTCGTCACCTTCGACGTCAACAAGGGCAACCGGCAGATCGCGCACTCCGTGGACCGGGTGCTCCGTCCGATCGACCTGCCCTGACCGGCGGCGGGTGGCGTCCGATCACGCGTCGGACGCCACCCGCGCCGGCCGTCAGCCCGAGGCGAGCGCGGCGATCTCCTCGTCGAGCAGGGCGGTCAGCTGGGCGTACCGCCCGGGATGGCTCTGTGCGGTCATCCCACGGCTGGGCATCTCCACGGTCATCAGCAGGTACAGGTGCAACCGGTAGAGACCGAGCCGGCGGCGGGCCGACGCGTCCAGCACCAGCGGCCGCGGTGCGGCGGCCCGGTAACCGCGCAGCAGCGGATGCTCCGGGTCGTCCTCGGCGCGCTGGAAGAGCCGCGGCGAGACCAGGTCCAGCAGGGGGTCGCCGTAGAGGAACCGTTCGCCGTCGACCAGGCCACAGAGCCGCAACCGGCCGTCACCGTCGGGTGCCGCCAACACGTTGCCGTCCCAGCAGTCGAAGTGCAGCAGCGCCGGGCGGCGCACCTCGTCCAGCACGTCGGCGTTCCGCCCCAGCAGCTCGTGCAGGCGCTGCGGTGTCACCGGCAGTCGGACGTCCCAGTCGGCCGCGTCGGCCAGCAGCTCGTCGAGCATCGCCGTGAACGCCGCCCGCCAGGTCGCTCCGGCGGCCCGGCCGCCGTCGTAACCGAACCGGTCACCGGTCACCTGGTGCAACGCGGCGAGAGCCACCCCCAGGTCGTAGCGCGCCGGGCCGTCGTCGAGCGCGCCGCCGGCCTCGGCCAGGTCGAACAGCGACCGGCCGGGCAGCAACTCGGTGACCAACCACTCGCCGTACGCCGGGTCGGTGCCGTGCCACAGCACCGCGGGCACGGGCACCTGCGGCGCGCGCTCGGCGACGAGCCGGAAGTATCGCTCCTCGGCGGCGCAGAGCCCGCGCTCGTAGCGCAGCAGCGGCGTCTCGGCCGACGGAGCCAGCTTCAGCACCACCCGCCGGCCGTCGTCGAGCAGCGCCCACCAGACCGTCGCGTACCCACCGCCGGTCAGCGGACCGGCGTCGGTGACCCGGGTGCCCGGCCCGAACGACGCGCCGACCAGGTATGCCACATCGGCGCTGGTGAGGGACTGTTGGGTCGGGCTGACGGCGGTCACGACGTGGTGTCCCCCCGGCGGGCCCGTGGCGCGGAGGCCGCGGTGGCGCGGGTGGAACGTGGGACGGGGCCGGCGGTGTCGCGGCGGATCAGCTCGGCGGGGAGCACCTCGACCCGGGGCACGGCGGCCCCGGGGCCGAGCACCAGGGACATCGCCCGCACTCCCATGTGGACCAAGGGTAGTCGCACGGTGGTCAACGCGGGGGTCACGTCCCGGGCGATGGGCATGTCGTCGAAACCCAGCACCGACACCTGCTGCGGCACCGCCAGCCCACGGATGCGCAGGGTGGCGAGCGCGCCGATGGCCATCGAGTCGTTGAGCGCCACGATCGCGGTCAACTCCGGGTCGGCGTCGAGCAGTCGGGCGGTGGCCTCGGCGCCACCGTCGCGGTCGAACTCCGCGTACCGGATGCGTCGTTCGGGCAGCTCACGGCCCTGCTCGGTGAGCGCCTGCCGCAGACCGGCCAGCCGGTCGGTCGTGGTGGTCAGGATGCGCGGGCCGGCGATCACGCCGATCGCCCGGTGCCCCAGGCCGCACAGCTCCCGCCCGGCCAGGTAGCCGCCGGCCCGGTTGTCCGGCATCACCGCGTCGCCGGAGTGCTCGTGCCGGCCGATCACCGCCACCCGCCCGCCGGTCGCCTCGTACGCGGCGAGCTTCTCGTTGAGCTGCCGGGTGAACACCTCGTCGTGGTAGCCCGAGCCGGCCAGGATCAGCGCCGCCACCTGGTGGCCGCGCAGCAGCTCCACGTATTCCAACTCGCGGTCCGGGTCACGGTAGCTGTTGCAGATCATCAGCAGCCGGCCCTGGTCGGTGGCGACCCGTTGCAGCCCTCGGGTGATCTCCGCGAAGTACGGGTCGGAGACGTCGTGCACGATCACCCCGACCGCACTGCGGTGCGAACGGGCCAGCAGTTGGGCGTGCGCGTTGGGCACGTACTGCAACTCGGCGACGGCGGCGAGCACCCGCTCGCGAAGCTCGTCGGTGACCGGTTTGCTGCTGCCGTTGATGACACGGGAAGCGGTGGCGGGTGAGACGCCCGCCCGGCGGGCCACATCGGACAGGGTCGCCATGGCCCGCCCCCTCGATCTGTTGACGGCGTTTCATCGTGCCGGCTAGCGTCACCGTACCGCAGAGAAAGCCCTTTCCCGCAGGGAGGCACGGCCGTGTCCGATCGCTTCGCGGTACGTCAACCCGACCACCCTCCCGCCCGCGCTGATCGGCCGGCACCGTTGCCCGGCGGGATCGGGGTGTCCCGGCTGCGCGTCTACGACACGGTGGCCCCCGACGGCCTGGTCGGCGGCACCCCGCACGTGCACCTGTGCTGCACCGAGGGGTACGTGGTGACCGACGGCGAGGGCGCGGTGCAGACCCTGACCACCGCCGGTTTCCGGGAGACGCCGCTGCGGCCGGGGGTGGTGGTCTGGTTCGAGCCGGGCACCGTGCACCGGCTGGTCAACGGGGGCGGGCTGGAAATCGTGGTGCTCATGCAGAACAGTGGCCTGCCGGAGGCCGGCGACGCGGTGCTGACCTTTCCGCCGGAGGTGCTGGCCGACCCGGCCGCGTACGCCGCGGCGGCGGCGTTGCCCGACGGGGGAGCGCCGGGGGCGGATGTGCGCGCCGCGTACCGCAGGCGGGATCTGGCGGTCGCCGGTTTCCAGGAGCTGCGGTCCGGCGGTCCGGCGGCGCTGGCCGCGTTCCATGCCGCCGCTGTCACGTTGCGCCAGCCGTTGCTGGCCCGGTGGCGGCAGCGGTGGGAGGACGGCGCGGGCCGTGCCGCCGCCGAGACCGCCGCGCAGCTCGACGCCCTGCGACGGGGGGATCCCGGGCACCTGGGCGACGCCGGGGTGTACACGGTGGACGAGCCGGTAGAGCGCGGTCGGCTGGGCATGTGCGGTCTCCTCGACACCTATCCGGCGATCGACGAATAGATCGAGGAAAGCCCTTGCCTGGTGTGAGGGGGGCCGCCTACTCTCCAGGAAAGCGTTTGCCTGATCCGCCGACCGGCCCGGTCCCTGGGTGCCGTGCCCGGCCCCGAGGAGGTTCCGCGTGACCGAGAACTCTTTGGACACGGCGGGCCGGCAGGCCGCCGACGAGGCGGGCGGTGCGCGCACCGCCGCCCCCGGGCCGGGAAGCGCCGGTGCTGCTGCGTCCACAATCCAGGAACAGTCGCGCGGCGCTGACCGACCCCCACGCCCGACGCTCGGCCGGCGGGCAGCCGCCCTCGCCGACTCGCTGTGGCGACCGGCGTTGGTGCTCGCGGTCTGCTTCGTCGCCTGGTGGTTCGTGGCGGCCCGGGAGTACGTCCCGAACTACCTGGTGCCCACACCTGGCCAGGTCTGGGAGACGATGACCACCCAGTGGTCCGAGCTGGCCCGGCACACAGTGGTCACCCTCTACGAGACGGTGCTCGGCTTCGTGCTGGCCGCCGCGTTGGGCCTGGTCACGGCGGTCGCCATCGCCTACTCCCGCACCCTGGACAAGGCGCTCTACCCGATCGTCCTGTTCGCTCAGGTCATCCCGAAGATCGCCATCGCCCCGCTGCTGGTGGTCTGGTTCGGCCTCGGCCTCACCCCGAAGATCATCCTGGCGGTGCTGATCGCGTTCTTCCCGGTGGTCATCTCCGGGGTGGCCGGTCTGCGCTCCACCGACCCGGAACTGCTCGACCTCGCCGCCACCATGGGCGCCGGCCCGTGGCGTACCTTCCGCAAGATCCGCTTTCCGAACGCGTTGCCACACCTGATGGCCGGCCTGAAGGTGGCCGTCACCCTCGCCGTGGTCGGTGCCGTGGTCGGCGAGTTCGTCGGCGCCAGCGAAGGGCTCGGCTACGTCCTGTTGCTGGCCAACGGCAACCTCGACGCCCCGCTGCTGTTCGCCGACCTGATCCTGATGTCCGCCATCGGCATCGTCCTGTTCGTCCTGGTCGAGATCGCCGAGGCACTGCTCATTCCGTGGCACGCCAGCCGACGCGCCGGCGTGTCCCTCACCACCTCCTGACCGACCCCATCACGGAGGCACCGATGAAACGCACCGCCACCACCATCCTGGTCACCGCCGCCCTGCTTCTCACCGCGACCGGCTGCGGTGGGGACGACCCCGCCGGCAGCACCAACGCCGACGGCAGCAAGCAGGTCACCCTCACCCTCAACTGGGTTCCCTACGGCGAGCACGCGCCCTTCTACTACGGCCTGCAGAAGGGCTACTACTCCGCCGAGGGCATCGACCTGAAGATCCTGCCCGGCAACGGCTCGGGCAACACGGTCAAGCAGGTCGCCCAGAAGCAGACCGACTTCGGTTGGGCGGACAGCCCCGTGCTGCTCAAGTCGGTGGCCAGCGGGATGCCGGTGCGCAGCCTCGGCGCGTACCTGGAGAAGGGACCCTCCTCCGTGGAGTTCTTCACCGAGGAGAACATCAAGACCCCGGCCGATCTCAGGGGCAAGACCGTCGGCGGCACCCCCGGCGACGCCCTCTACGCGACCTTCCCCGCCTGGCTGGAGAAGAACGGCGTCAAGAAGGACGACGTCAAGGTGGTCAACGTCGACGCCGCCGGCAAGATCGCCGCCCTGGCCGAGGGCAGGGTCGACGCCATCATGGGCTTCTTCCACGACCAGGCGCCCACCATCGAGAGCAAGACCGGCAAGAAGGTCGACGTCCTGCTCTTCGCCGACTACGGGATGAACCTGCTCGGCACCGGTCTGGTCGCCAACACGCAGACCCTGCAGAAGGACCCGGAGCTGGCCCGCAAGTTCGTCCGGGCCACCCAGAAGTCCTGGGCCGACGCCGCCCGGGACCCGGCCGGCGCGGTGAGCGCGATGGCGGCCCTGGCCGAGAACGAACCGGCGCCCGAGGTGCTCACCAAGCAGCTCACCCTCAACCTGCCACTGATCGGCGCGGACGGCCCGCCCGGGGTGAACACCGAGGCCCAGTGGACCGAGACCATCGAGCTGATGTCCCGCTACGCCGAGCTGAAGGACCCGGGAGCGCCCAGCGCCTACTGGGACTCCTCGTACGCGGCGCAGGGGTGACCCGGTGACCGCCGCGCCGGCAGCCACCGGCACCGCCATCGGGATGTCCGGGCTGACCGTCCGGTTCACCACCCGGCGGTCGCAGACCACCGCCCTGGACAACGTGTCACTGGACATCGAGCCGGGCGAGTTCGTCACGATCGTCGGCCCGTCCGGCTGTGGCAAGTCCACCCTCCTGAAGATCGTCGCGGGGCTGGTCACGCCGACCAGCGGCGAGGTGTCGCTGCTGCGGCGTCCGGTGCGCGGGCCGCAGAAGGACATCGGGTTCGTCTTCCAGAAGGCCGCGTTGCTGGAGTGGCGTGGCGCGCGGGCCAACATCCTGCTCCAGGCCGAGATGCGCGGCATGGACCGGACGACGGCCGCCCGCCGCGCCGACGAGCTGATCGAGATGACCGGCCTGACCGGCTTCGAGAAGGCGTTGCCGCACGAGCTGTCCGGCGGCATGCAGCAGCGGGTGGCGCTCTGCCGCGCGCTGCTGCACGCCCCGCCGGTCCTGCTCATGGACGAACCGTTCGGCGCCCTGGACGCGTTGACCCGCGAACAGATGAACGCCGAGCTGCACCGGATCTGGCGGGAGACCGGGACCACGGTGGTGCTGGTCACCCACTCCATCGCCGAGGCGGTCTTCCTCGGCACCCGGGTCGTGGTGATGAGTCCCCGGCCCGGCCGGATCATCCGCACCTTCCCGGTCGAGCTGCCGGCGCACCGCGACTACGCGCAGGTGATGTCGGATCCCCGCTTCGACCGGCTCGCCACCGACCTGCGTGGGTTGCTCGGCAGCGCTGCCGCCAACCACTGAACGCGGATCGGCACGACCAGCACGACGGAAGGAACACCATGACCCGCAGGTCGATCGGCATCATCGTCAACGGCGTGACCGGACGGATGGGCTACCGGCAGCACCTCGTCCGGTCGCTGCTGACCATCCGCGAATCCGGTGGTGTGGCGTTGGCCGACGGCACCACCATCTGGCCGGAGCCGGTACTGGTCGGGCGCAACGAGACGAAGCTCCGGGAGCTCGCCGAGCGGCATGGGCTGACCGACTGGACCACCGACCTGACCTCGGCGCTGGCCCGCGACGACATCGAGATCTACTTCGACGCGCAGGTCACCCAGCAGCGGGAGAAGGCGATCCGGCAGGCCATCGAGGCCGGCAAGCACATCTACACGGAGAAGCCCCTGGCCGAGGACACCGCGGCCGCGCTCGACCTGGCCCGGGCGGCGGACGCGGCCGGCGTACGGACCGGTGTGGTGCAGGACAAGCTCTTCCTGCCCGGTCTGCGCAAGCTCAAGCGTCTCATCGACGGCGGCTTCTTCGGGCAGATCCTGTCGGTACGCGGCGAGTTCGGGTACTGGGTCTTCGAGGGCGACTGGCAGCCCGCGCAGCGGCCGTCGTGGAACTACCGGGCCGAGGACGGCGGCGGCATCGTGGTGGACATGTTCCCGCACTGGCACTACGTGCTGGAGGAGCTGTTCGGCAGTGTCAACGCCGTGTCCTGCGTGATCGCCACGCACGTGCCCGAGCGGGTGGACGAGGCCGGCCACGCGTACCCGGCCACCGCCGACGACGCCGCGTACGCCATCTTCGAGCTCGACGGCGGGGTGATCGCGCAGATCAACTCGTCGTGGACCGTGCGGGTGTACCGCGACGAGCTGGTGGAGTTCCAGGTCGACGGCGTCGAGGGCAGTGCCATCGCCGGCCTGCGGTCCTGCCGGGTGCAGCACCGGGCGGTCACCCCGAAGCCGGTCTGGAACCCGGACCTGCCGGCGACCGAGGACTTCCGCGCCCAGTGGGCCGAGGTGCCCGACAACGAGGAGTTCGACAACGGCTTCAAGGTGCAGTGGGAGGCGTACCTGCGGCATGTCGTGGCCGGCGAACCGTTCCGGTGGGACTTCCTGTCCGGCGCACGCGGGGTGCAGCTGGCCGAGCTGGGGCTGCGCGCCGCCCGCGAGGGCGTCCGCGTCGAGGTGCCGGAGCTGCGCCCATGACCGCGGCCGTAATGTTGCCGGGTGGACGCCGGCACCGGTTCGTCGGGGGGAGCGGCTTCGCCCGACCGGACGCGCCGGTGACCAGCCGGATCGCGTACGCCGCCGCGCACGTGGTCGCCGATCCGGCCGCGGAGAACGTGCCGGGCGCCCCGGCGGCGGTGGACTGGGACACCACCCTCGCCTTCCGGCGGCACCTGTGGTCGTACGGGCTGGGGGTCGCCGAGGCGATGGACACCGCCCAGCGGGGGATGGGGTTGGACTATCCGGCGACCCGGGAGCTGATCCGGCGCAGCGCCGCCGAGGCCCGCGCGGTGGGTGGGCGGATCGTCGCCGGGGTCGGCACCGACCAGTTGCCGGCCGGTCCGGCCACCCTGGCGGCGGTCACCGCCGCGTACGCCGAGCAGCTCGACGACGTGCGCGCGGCCGGCGCCCGGCCGGTGCTGATGTGCAGCCGGCACCTGGCCGCCGCCGCGCGCGGCCCGGAGGACTACCTCCGGGTGTACGACGAGCTGCTGAGCGCCGCCGACGAGCCGGTGGTGCTGCACTGGCTGGGTCCGATGTTCGACCCGGCGTTGACCGGCTACTGGGGTGCGGTCGACCTGGACCTGGCAGCCGACACGGTCGTCGAGCTGATCAAGACCCACCAGTCCATGGTGGACGGCATCAAGGTATCGCTGCTGGACGCCGACCGGGAGGTCGCGTTGCGCCGTCGCCTGCCGGCCGGGGTACGCCTCTACACCGGTGACGACTTCCACTACCCGGAGCTGATCCGGGGCGACGAGGTGGGTCACTCCGACGCGCTGCTCGGGGTGTTCGCGGCCATCGCGCCGGCCGCCGCCGCCGCGCTGGCCGCCCTGGACCGGGGGGACCTGACGGCGTACGACGGGATATTCGCGCCCACCGTGCCGCTGGCCCGGCACCTGTTCGCGGCGCCGACCTGGCACTACAAGACGGGGATCGTGTTCCTGGCGTGGTTGGCCGGGCACCAGGACCACTTCACCATGGTCGGTGGCGCGCAGTCCGGACGGTCGCCGGCGCACCTGGCCACCCTGCTCACCCTGGCCGACGCGGCCGGGCTGCTGCCCGACGCCGAGCTGGCCGCCGCCCGCGCCCGGGCCCTGTTCACCGTGGCAGGGGTGGCCCAGTGAGCGCGAGGAGTGAGCCGGGTTTGCGAGCCCCGCAGTCGCGAGCGGAGACCAGCCCAGTGAGCGCGAGGAGTGAGCCGGGTTTGCGAGCCCCGCAGTCGCGAGCGGAGACCGGCCCAGTGAGCCTGACCCGATTCTCGTTCAACCAGGCCACCGCCCAGCGTTGGCCGTTGCCGGAGGTGGTGGCCGGGTGCGCGGCGGCCGGCGTGCCGGGCATCGGCCTGTGGCGGGAGCCGGTGGCCGGGTACGGGTTGGCCCGTTCGGCGAAACTGGTCCGCGACGCGGGTCTCGCCGTCACGTCGCTGTGCCGGGGTGGGTTCTTCACGGCCGACGACTGGCGCGCGCAGAACCTGCGGGCCATCGAGGAGGCAGCCGTCCTCGGGGCCCCGGAGCTGGTGCTGGTGTCCGGTGGGTTGCCCGCCGGCAGCCGGGACATCGACGGCGCCCGGCGTCGGGTCGCCGACGCGATCGGTGAGTTGGCCCCGCACGCCCAGGCCGCCGGGGTGCGGCTGGCCATCGAGCCGCTGCACCCGATGTTCGCCGCCGACCGGTGCGTCATCAGCACCCTGGGTCAGGCGTTGGACATCGCCGAGCGGTTCGACCCGGCGGTGGTCGGCGTGGTCGTGGACGCGTACCACGTCTGGTGGGATGACACGGTGTACGCGCAGATCGCCCGCGCGGGCGAGTGGATCGCCGCGTTCCAGGTCTGTGACTGGGTGACCCCGCTGCCGGAGGGGGTGCTGCTCGGCCGGGCGTTGCCCGGCGACGGGTGCATCGAGCTGCGCCGGCTGCGCGAGGCGGTCGATGCGGCCGGTTACGCCGGCCCGATCGAGGTGGAGGTCTTCTCCGCCGAGGTGTGGGCGCGTCCGGGCGCGCAGGTGCTCGACGCGGCGATCGCCGGGTACCTGCGTCACGTTGTCTGACCTGCCCGAACGGCGGTGGCCGGCGGCCGTCGGCGCCTGGCTGGGCATCGGCACCGCACCCGCCACGCTGGTGCTCGGCGCGGCGATGGCCGCCCGGCACGGCGGCGCGGTGCCGGTGGCCGGGCTGCTGGTCGGTGGGGCGCTGATGGCGGCCCTGCTCTGGGGGCAGGGCCGGATCGGTCTGCGCCGGCCGCTCGGCGACGGCGCACCGTTGACGGCGGTGCTGCCCGCGTACCTGGGGGACACCTCGCGGTTGCTGCTGGCGGCGGTGCTGGCCGCGTCGATGATCGGGTGGAACGGGTTCAACGTGGGCCTCGGCGGGGCCTCGCTGGCGGCGCTGACCCACCTGCCGGCCTGGGCCGGGCCGGCCTTGCTGGAGGTGGCGGTCCTCGCCGTCTCGTGGGCGCCGGCCCGGCTCGGCAACCGGGTCGCGGTGCTCACCACGCTCAGTGCTGTGGTGCTGGTCGGCTGGTGCCTGACGGTGCTGCCGCCACCGGGTGCGCCGGTCCGGCTGGCCGCCGGTGGGCTCGTCGACGCTGCGGCGCTGATCGGGTACGCGGCCGTGTTCGCGCTGCGCGCACCGGACTTCAGCGTGGGTCTTGCCCGGCGGCGGGACCTGGCCTGGTGCGTGGGGTTGTTGGTCGGGCCGGCGTTGCTCGGGGTGCTCGCCGGTGCCGGCCTGTGGCTGCGCACCGGCTCGGCCGACGTGGTGGCGTTGCTCGCCGCCGGCTCGGGGCTGGCCGGGTACGCGAACCTGTTCGTCGCGGTGGCGGTCTTCGCGGCGGCGCTGACCACCACGTACTCCGGTTCGTTGGCGTTGCGTGGCCTGGCTCCCCGGCTGCCGGTGCGGGCGGCGATGCTGCTCGTCGCGGTGCTCGGCGGTGTGTTGGCGGTGGCGCGGTTCGACCGTCTGGTGCTGCAGTGGTTGACGGTGCTGGCCGCCGCGCTCCCGGTGCTGGTGGTGCCGATGGCCGTGGAGGCAGCGGCCCGTCGGCGCGGTCGTGTCCCGCGTACCGTCCCCGCCTGGTGCTGGGTGCCTCCGGCGCTGCTCGCGGTGGCCTGCACGCTCGCCGGCGTGGGTGCCGCCCCGCTGCTGGGGCTGGCCCTCGCCGGGGCCTGTACTGTGCTCTGGAGGCGCCGAGGTGGCGGGGGCCACCCGATTGGTGGCGCTTAGCGGGTGGCGTGCGAGCCGTGGTCGCTGACCTGGGCATCGAACCAGTGGTGCAGGGCATCGCGAAGCGCCGCGTCGTCTGTGGCGTAGGTGACGCGCGCGCCGCCGGGAACGGCTTCGTACGTGATGGTGATCCGTCCGCCGTGTGCCCGAAGCGTTGCCAGGCCCGGCATCTCGGCGCCGTGGATGCGGGCGGGGTCGCTGAAGTCACCGCGCCGGAACCGCTCGACCTCGGAGCTCAGGTGTTGTTGGACCAGGGTGACCTGGGTGGTGTCCTGGGGGTCGTCGGCGACCACGCTCTGCACGCCGCCGGTGTCGCTCTTCGTGAACCGGTGCGTGGTGCGTTCCAGGTCGAACGGCATGACGGAAGCCCCTCGTTCGGCGACGTCGGCCTGCCGATCGGAGGTGGTCGTTGTCGGTATCGACGGCGCGGAGTCGTCGGCGCAACCGCCGGTCAGCGCGGCGGCGGCGATGGCCGCCAGGAGGAGAGCCCGATGGGGGCGAGGGCGGTTAGAACGGTTCACCGGTGGCCTCCACGAGGGTCTGGAGCGCACGCACCACTGCCGCGCGCTGGTCGTCGGGCACGCGATCGAGCAGTGCGGACAGCCGGGTCCGACGGGCATCGGCCTGTCGGGTGGCGGCCGTGGCGCCAGTGGGAGTCAGCAGAAGCAGAACGCCACGACCGTCACCCTCGGCCGTCTCTCGGTGCACCCAGCCCCGGTTGACCAGGTTGGTGACCAGGCGGCTGACGCTGCTCTTCTCCAGACGCAGCCGGCGAGCCAACTCCACCTGCCGGATCTGCCCCTCCCGAGCGATCTCCACCATGGCGTGCGCCTCCGACACGGGCAAGGGCTGCCCGCAGGGTGTCCGGTCGGGCTGATGGAGGCCGAAATTGCGGACGAAACGCATCAGTGCTTCCTGCGCCGCGTCGAGCTCAGCAGCCTGCATGGTTCGACAGTACAACCAGGTAGTTCGGCCGTGCAACCATTGTGGAGAGCCGAGTCGGAGCCTCTTGGGAAACACGGCGTCACACCGGAGAGCGACCCGGTTGGAAGACCTGCTGGGCGGTCACCCCTCCGTCGGGCCCGACGCTGACCGGGGCGTACGCCCTGCCCTGGCGGGGTCCGGAAAAAGTGATCTAGGCGCGGCCGGCAGAACGTGATCTTATACGCACCGGCGATCCGTAACACCGCGCAAACCATCGATTAACCGTCGGCGGCTTAGGTGGGGGAGCGCTCCCATAAGCGGGTCGCGTTCGATGAACAGCTCCACAAGGGAGCAACCGAAAGGAGCCTCGTGGCTACAGGCACGAGCAGAGACAGGGTGCGAAGACTAGCGATACCGACTCTGGTCTTCGCCCTGATCGCCGGCACCACCGGCATCGCGGGACCGGCGTCGGCGGCCCCGGCGGGACCCAAGGGCGGCGGCGCGGGCGGGTACTTCACCCCCGGGTCCGACAAGAAGGTCATCCTGACCGACGGCGCCGATCGCCGGCCGGGCGGCAGGAACGCGGCCGAGCAGCAGGCCACGGCGGACGAGAGCCGTCCGGGCAGGTACATCGTCGAACTGGCCGAGGAGCCCCTGACCTCGTACGCCGGTGGCTCGTCCGGGCTGGCGCGAACCCGCCCGGAGCCGGGTGACCGGCTGGATGTGACGTCCGCGCCGGCGCGGGCCTACCGCAGCCACCTCGACGCGCAGCGCAGCGCCGTCGCCGCCGCCGCGAAGGTCCAGGTCACCGCCGCCTACACCACCGCCTTCAACGGGTTCTCCGCGAAGCTGACCACCGAGCAGGTGACCGCGCTGCGGGCGGACAAGCGCGTCCGCGCCGTCACCGCCTCACGGGCGCTGGGCACCCCGACGCCCCCGCCCACCGCTCCGATCGCGACCACCCCGGCCACCGCCACTCCTGAGCAGCGGGCCCAGTCGGCGGGAGCGGACACCGCCGGCCGGCCGGACACCCCCGGCAAGCCCGGCAAGCCCGGCCCTGGTACCGGCGCGGGCATGGTGATCGGCGTCCTGGACACCGGCATCTGGCCGGAGAGCGCGTCGTTCGCCAAGAAGATGCCCGCCCCGGCGAGTTGGCGCGGCACCTGCCAGACCGGTGTCGCCTTCGTGGCCGAGCACTGCAACGGCAAGATCGTCGGTGCCCGGTACTTCGCCGACTCGTGGCTCGCCTACGGCGGCACGGTGCCCGAGGGTGAGATCCTGTCCCCCCGCGACGTGGCCGGGCACGGCACGCACACGGCCTCCACCGCGGCCGGTCTGCCGCTGCCGAACGTCACCATCGACGGTCGCCGCTTCGGCCCCGTCTCCGGGGTGGCCCCGGACGCCCAGATCGCCGTCTACAAGGTGCTCTGGGGTGGCATGGGCTACGACGCCGACATCATCGCCGGTATCGACGCCGCGGTCGCCGACGGCGTGCAGGTGCTCAACTTCTCGATCGGCTCCCAGCTCGGTGACTGGGAGGCCAACACCCCGATCGGCATCGCGTTCCTCAACGCCACCCTCGCCGGGGTCTTCGTGGCCGCGTCGGCGGGCAACACCGGCATCGTGAGCGGGGCGATCAGCAACGCGGCACCGTGGGTGACCACTGTCGGCGCGGCGGTGACCAAGCTCGACGAGGCGACGGTCAAGCTGGGCGACGGTACGAAGCTCGTCGGCGGTTCGCTGGACGCCCTGCCCGGTGGCGACTCGCGGCCGATGGTCTTCGGCGACCAGGCCGGCTCGCCCGACCTGGGCGCGGTCTACTGCGAACCCGGCAGCCTCGACAGTGCCAAGATCAAGGGCAAGGTCGTCGCCTGCGCGCTGTCCGACATGTTCGGCTCCGCCGCCGAGATCAAGGCCAAGGGCGGGGCGGCGATGGTGGTGTTCGACCCGGTCGGCAACTACCGGATCAACTCCATCTTCAACTTCCCGGTGGTCTACCTGCCCACCGAGAAGCAGGCCGGCACGCTCTTCAACTACCTGATGCGCCACCCCACCGACGCGAAGGTCTCCCTGCGCAGCGGTGGTGACGGCTCCAGCGTTCCGGGCCTGCCCAGCGTGGCGGACTTCTCCTCCACCGGCCCGGACAAGGTGACCCTCGGCGTCTTCAAGCCGGACCTGGTCGCCCCGGGGTCGAACATCATCGCGGCGGTCTCCCCGGCCGGTAACTTCGGGCGGAACTACGACGCGTACTCCGGCACCTCGATGGCCTCGCCGTACGTGGCCGGCGCGGCGGCGATCCTGCGCGCCACCCACCCGGACTGGTCACCCGGCGCGGTCGCCTCCGCGCTGCGGACCACCGCCACCGACACCGTCGGCACCACCGACCCGCTGGAGCAGGGCAGCGGGTTCATCAACCTGGCCAAGGCCACCGACCCCGGCCTGGTCATCCAGCCGACGGCGAAGGAACTGGTCACGTTCAGCGAGACGGCCCAGCCCGACGGCAAGGAACTCAACCTGCCGGCCATCTCGTTGCGCGAGTACGACGGCACCCGCCCGGTGACCGTCACCCGCACCCTGACCAACGTGGGCAAGACGAAGGAGACCTACCGTTCGTCGGTGTCCGGCCTGCCCGGCATGAAGGTCACCGTGTCCCCGGCATCGGTGACGCTGGCACCCGGCACGTCCGCGACGGTGACCATCACCGTGCGTCGGGGCAGCGCACCCTGGGACCGGTACGTGACCGGGGCGATCACCTGGCAGGGCAAGGCACACAGCGCCCGGATCCCGGTCGCCGCCCGCCCGTGGGGCATCACCCCCCGACCGTACGCCGACGACGGCGAGGAGTTCGGTCGGATGACCAACGGTGCGTTCGGCTCGCTCCAGCCCGGCTTCACCGGACCGTTCGTCGGCCGTAGCACCGGTTACACGCCGATGCGGCGGACGTCGTACTCGATGCCGGCCGGCGTCTACGGCGGCGTGTTCGACCCGAAGGCCACCGGGGTGAAGAAGGTCGACTTCACAGTGCCGGCGAACACCGCCGGCATCGTGGTCGAGACCACCACCGACGACCCGAACACGAACCTCGACCTGTACCTGTACAAGGGTGACAAGCTGATCTACAGCAGTGACAGGTACTGGACCAGCACCGAGCAGGCCTACAAGTTCCTGCCCGAGCCGGGGCGCTACACGGCGTACGTGTTCGCGCAGTTCCCCGGCTCTCCGGTGGTCGACTTCCAGCTCGGCCACGCCATCATCGGGCGCAACGCCACGTACGCCGGTGCCACGCTGGAGCCCCCCTCCACGGTGGAGCGCGGCCTGACGTACTCGTTCAAGCTGAAGCCGACGAAGCCGCTGCCCGATGGTGACTTCTGGGCCTACACCGAGTGGAGCACCAACGGCACCGTCGTCCCCGGCAACCTCGTCTACACCCAGCAGAGTTCCTGGGAGTAGACCGTCCTGAGCTGTGGGGCGGTGCCGTCGCGCACCGCCCCACAGCCCGCGTCCGGATCAGAGTGTCAGTCGTTCGACGAAGGCGCGGCGCGAGTTGACGTCGCTCAGCGGCAGGGCAGTCAGCTCGTAGCCGAGCTGGGTGTAGGCGGCGGCCATGGCGTCGTGGGTGCGTACCGCCTCGGCGAAGTCCTGGTGTCGCTCGCTGTCGTTGGCGTATATCTCCGGCCAGGGCGGTGCGATGAAGACGCGCCGGTGGTAGCGGAACCGCCGTGCCGCCGCCGCCACGTGGTCCGGAACGGGCCAGCCGAGCAGGAGGTGGTAACCGACCAGGTCCGGAATGCCGCGATCGAAGAAGACCGGGCCGGTGTGCTGGCCGGCGAGACGGTAGGACCGGATCTCCCAGCTCAGCGTGATCTCGGCGTACAGCCGGGAATCCGCGCCGTGCACAGCCTGACCGCCAATCCGAAGCTGGTCCTGGGTGATCTGTCGCCCCGCCTCCTCGACGCAGGCATGGCCGACACGTCGCAGGCTGTCGAGCAGCGTTGACTTGCCGGCTCCCGGTCCACCGGTGATGACCACGTATCGACTGCTCATGCGGACCCTCTGAATCGGTGGGCGACGGGCGCGCCCTTGGACTTCTCGCGGCGCTGAGAGGGAGATCTTGGACAGTTTCCGTTACGTCGGAACAGCAACTGTCCAAGATCTCCGTCATTTCACGACGCGATCGTGAGCGGTGGCGGGCGGGGTCGCCCCGCCCGCCACCGCGTGACGGTCAGCTGACCGTGATGGTCAGGTTGATCGAGCGGGTCTCCCCGCTGGTGTAGGTGGTCGTCACCCGGGCGGTGAAGGTGCCCCTGCGGGAGTAGCTGTGGGCGATCGAGCGCAACGTCGCCCCGTGCGTGACGGCGCTGTTGTCACCGAAGTCCCACGCGTAGTCGGTGATGCTCTGCCCGGACGGTGCCGTCGCGGTCGCCGTCAGCGTGGTGTTCAGCGTTCCGGTGCCGCTGGCCGGGTTCGCCGCCAGGGACAGCGTCCCGCCCGGCTCCTGCTTGACTCCGGCGCCGTTGAACCGTAGCCAGTCCAAGGCGAGCAGGTCCGGGGTGCCACCGGTCTGGGCGGCGTTGACGAACCGGGCGTACAGGGTGGTGGTGCCGGTGGGCTTGTTGGTCAGCGTGACGGTGGGGGAGACCAGGTTGTCCCAGCCGCCGGTCGAGCCGATGGTGGCGCTGCCGATCAGCGTGCCGGTGGGTGAACCGGTCCGCAGTTCGATGGTTCCGCCGAGCCCGCCGTTGGTCACCCCGAGCGTCACCGACCCGATGTTGCGCAGGTCTGCCGGCCCGAACGCGACCCAGTCGTTGTGGTCGACCTCGCCGAGCCGCTTTCCGGCGCGGGCGGTGGCCCGGTCGTTGACGGTGACGCCGGACTGGGCGCTGAAGTGCTCCGCCTCCTTGCTCTTCGGCTGCAACTGGACCCGGGTGGAGCCGGTCAACGCCGGTACGCCACCGGCCGCGCCGCCGTCGGTGTACTGCGCGGTGATCAGGGTGTACAGGTTCTGCCCCGGCCCGTGGCCGTCACCGGCGTCGGCCTCGGTGGCGAGCAGCCCCGAGCAGCCGGTGTACACGTCCAACGGGTGGGCGTGCTGGTCGTGGCCGAGTTGCGTCTGCACCGTCACCTTGGCGCAGTCGATGGTGGCGTCCTCCGGGTCGGTGACCGTCACCGTGTACGGGATCTTGTCGCCGAAGTCGAAGAAGCCGCCGTCGGGCACGGTGATGGTGACCGTCGGTCGGGTGTTGCCGACCACCACCTCGGTGACGGCGGTGGCGGTCAACCCGTTGCCGCTGTTGCGGACGGTCACCCGGGCGGTGTGCCTGCCGGCGGTGGAGTAGGTGAAGCTCGGGTTGGCGGCGGTCGAGTCGGTGCTGCCGTCGTTGGTGAAGTCCCAGGCGTAGCTGAGCGCCGTGCCGTCACCCGCCGTCGTGCCGGCCGAGGAGAAGCTGACCGACAGTGGCGCGCGTCCGCTGTCCGGGGTGGCGGCTATCTTCGCGGTCGGTGGCCGGCCGTTGGCGACGTAGTCGATCCGGTAGATGCCGGCACCGGCGTTGCTGCCGCCGCGTCCGCTGCCGGTGCCCTCGCCGAAGTCGATGACGTAGAGCGAACCGTCCGGGCCGAACTCCGCCTCGAAGGGCTGGATCCAGCTCATGGTGTCGAAGATTCCGTTGATCGACTGGAGGTCACCCACGGCGGTCGGCGCGAAGCGGGCGTTGCCGAACGTCTGCGCCGTCTTGTGGATCGACAGCGTCTTGAACCACCGGCGGGTCAGCTCATAGGTGATCCACTTGCCCTCGAAGTACTCCGGGAACTTCGTCGTGCGGGGGTTCGCCGGGTCGTAGTCGTAGACCGGGCCGCTCATCGGCCCGCCACCGCCGGTGCCCAGCTCGGGGAACTGGGTCGAGGCGGAGTACGCGTACCAGACCAGCGCCGACTTCGCCGCCGGCAGGGTGGTCAGGCCGGTGTTGTTGGGCGAGTTGTTCACCGGCGCGGCGCAGTTGAACTTCGCCCCGGAGGTGTTGGTGGCGAAGTTGTAGTCGTTGAACGGGATGTTGTTGCCCACGCAGTACGGCCAACCGAAGTTGCCGGCGCTGGTGATCCGGTTGAACTCGACAGTCCCCTCCGGGCCACGGTTGGGGTCGGCGGCGCGGGCGTCCGGGCCGTAGTCGGCCACCAGCACCGCATTGGTCTGCGGCTCGATGGTGATCCGGAACGGGTTGCGCATGCCCATCGCGTAGATTTCCGGCCGGGTCCTGGCGGTGCCGGCCGGGAAGAGGTTGCCGCTGGGCACTGTGTACGTACCGTCGGCCTGTGGGGTGATCCGCAGGATCTTGCCGCGCAGGTCGTTGGTGTTGCCGGCGGTGCCCTGGGCGTCCCAGGCGGCGCGGCCGGCGCGTTCGTCGATCGGGGTGTAGCCACTGGAGGCGAACGGGTCGGTGTTGTCACCGATCGCCGCGTAGAGCCGGCCGGCACCGTCCATGGCGAGGGACCCGCCCATGTGCGAGTTGGCCCGGCCCTCGCCCCGGTAGGTGGGGACGGCCAGCAGGCGTTTCTCCGAGGAGAGCGCCACGCTGTTGTTGGCGACGGTGAACCGGGAGAGGTTGAGCTGTTTGAGGGTCTTGTCCGACCAGAGCAGGTAGATCCAGCCGTTGCTGGCGAAGTTGCGGTCCAGGGTCATGCCGAGCAGCCCGTCGGACTGGTCGGTCATCGCCGAGGTGTACGCGAAGTCCAGCAGCGTGGTGACCTGGAGCGTGTCCTGGTTCACCACCTTCAGCGCGCCGGTGCGCTGGATGTAGTAGACCTTCCGGTCCGGGCCGACGGCCAACTCGAACGGGTCGGCCAGGTTCTCGGTGACCAGACCCACCCGTTCGAAGTTGCCGGACTTGGTGGCCGAGCAGTCACCGGCGACCGCGCCGGCCGCCCACTCGATGCCGTAGCGCAGGTGCTCCAGGAAGGTGGCGTTGCTGAACTGGGAGCTGGCGTGCCCGCCGGCGGTGAACCAGGACCGGCCGCCGTCGTAGCGCTGACACCAGGAGTACGCGTGGTCGACGCCCTCGTCCAGGCCGTTGATCCCGTCGCGCACCTTGATCTGCGCGAGGGTGTGCACCTTGCCGGTCGGGTTGGTCCGCCAGTTGTACCACTCCTCGCTCTGCTCCCAGAGCTCCGGCAGGTTGCGGGTGGAGGGGTGCGCCCGGTCGAGCACCTTGACCCGGCCGGGGAACGTGCCGCCGGTGGCGGAGAAGTCGGGGTGGTAGTCGAAGATCGTGCCGACCAGACCCTCGTACCAGGTCCAGTCGCGTTCGCTGGCCGAGGCGGCGTGCAGGCCGGCCCAGCCGCCGCCGTTGCGGATGAACGTCTGCAACGCCGCCCGCTGGCTGGCGTTGAGCAGGTCGCCCGAGGTGGGCAGCGAGTTGGTGTTGTTGAACACGAGAGCGTCGAAGGTGGCGAGGTTGGCGTCGGTGAAGGCCGCGGCGTCGGTGGTGGCGACGACCTCGAAGTTGTGGGCGGCGCCGAGCTGCTGGATCGCGGCGATGCCGGCCGGGATCGAGTCGTGGTAGAAGTTGGTGATCTTGGAGAAGACCAGCACCCGGAAGCGCGGGGCGGCCTCGGCGGGCAGGGCGGTGGTGGTGCTCACCACGGCGGCGACGGCGAGCAGGATCAGGCAGAACGCGCGGAGGTGTCCGGGCATGGGGGCGCTCCCTGTTGGACGGTGAGGGGTCGGAAAGCGCTTTCTCGCTGCCCGCACCACGGTACTGACAGCCAGTGACAACCGTCAATAGCGCTCTGGTAAGCGTTTTCCTGAGCCGTTGCGACTGGTGACCCTTGCACTACGCTGCTTTCTGCGAGATGCGGCGATGAGGAGTACCGGTTGACCGACATGCGCGGCAACGGGCCGGAGGGGCCCTGGGGTGAGCTGGTCACGGTCATCATGGACAGGTACGACGCGCTTCCGCCGCTGCGTCGGATTCGTCCGGAGGTGGAAGAGGCGGCAGCCGTCCTGGCGCGCACCGGCTTCGTTCGCGCGGCCAACGACCTGCCCCGCGACGGCCTCGCCGCCAGCGTGAAGGAGGCCATCCGCCAGTGGTCCCCGAACCCGCGCCGGCTGGTGGTCTACTGGGCCGGTCACGGCAAGGCCGTGCACGGCGGCGAGTTCTTCCTGTGCTGCCGGGACACCACCGGCCCGGAGCCGGCGCAGGAGACCGCGATGTCGGCACGGCGGCTCGGTGAGCTGCTCGCCACGAAGGACGTCGCCGAGATCGTCGTCCTGGTCGACGCGTGCGGCGCCGGTGGTGCCGCTGACGAGATCGTCGACGGGTTCCGTCGGCAGGCGGAGCGCCGCGTCGCGGCCGGTGGCGGCCGGCCCAACATCGCGGTGATCAGTTCCGCGAGCCGGTTCGAGGTGGCGAAGGAACGGGTCTTCTCCCGGGCTCTCGCCGAGGTGCTCAGGGACGGGCCGCCACCGGATCCGTCGTACCTGCCGTGGACCGACCGGGACCGGCACATCACCCCGAACGAGCTGGCCCAGGCGCTGCGGGTGAAGCTCGCGGGCATCGGTGCCGGCCGGATCCTGCAGACCCCCGACCATGACATGGCGGGCATGGTGGGCCGATTCTTCCGCAACCCACGGCACCGCGGCTGGCTGCCCGACGTCAACGTCGACGAGCAGCGCCAGCGCAACGCGTTGCTGCCGGCGGACGTCGTCGAGCACTTCATGCTCAAGTTCCGGGGCATCGATGCCGGAGACGACCAGGGGTGGTATTTCACCGGCCGGCACACCGTGCTGCGACGGATCGTGGCCTGGCTCAACGACGACCGGCCGGGCATGCTCGCCGTCACCGGGTCTCCGGGGTGCGGCAAATCGGCAGTGCTCGGTCGGCTGGCGATCCTGTCGGTCCCGGACTACCGGCAGGAGGTGGAGATCCACGGTGGCCTCAGCGGGGTCCCGGTGGACACCATCCCGACAGCCGGGTCGATCCACGCGGGAGTGCACGCCAAGAACAAGGCCATCCTGGACTGTGTCAACGAACTGTCCGAGGCCCTGAACATCACCGCGCCCAGCCGTGGTTGGCAGACCGCGAGCGAGTTCGTGCACCGGGTCAGCGAGGTTCGCCGTCACCGGGCGACGATCCTGCTGGACGCGCTGGACGAGGCACAGCACCGCGACATCCGCCTGATCGCCTCGGAACTGCTGCGACCTCTTGCCGAGCTGCCCGGCATCAAGGTCCTCGTGGCTACCAGGCCGGACCGCTCGCGTGACCCGGTGAGAGCCGAGCAGGGCCACCGGCCGTTGCTGCGTGCCCTGGGGGTGAGCGACGACCAGGTGATCTGGCTGGACCGCGACGCCGACCAGGACGCGGACATCGCCAGCTACTCGTTCCGGCGGCTGACGCACACCGCAGGCTCTCCCTACATAGGACGCGACGGCGAGGCCCGGCTTGCGGCGGAGGAGATCGCCGCCCACAGCAACGGCGTGTTCCTCTTCGCCCGCCTCCTCACCCGACGACTCGCCCGGATGCCGCAGGTCGCTGACCTCGGCTCGCCGCAGATGCGCAGCATGCTCAGCGGCAGTGTCGTCGATGCCTTCGCCGAGGACCTCGCCCGCTTCGGCGACCACGAGCGCAGGGTCCGTGACCTGCTCACCCCGCTGGCCTGGGCGGAGGGCGCCGGGCTGCCGCGCCGGGACGTGTGGCTCGCCCTCGCCAACGCCGTCACCGACGGCGGTTCGTACACCGAGGCAGACCTGCACTGGTTGATGGCCAACGCCGGCGCGCACCTGGTGGAGTCGAGTGAGGACGGCCAGGCTGTCTACCGTCTGTACCACCAGTCGTACAACGACTACCTCCGACTGGGCACCCAGACCCGGCGGGTGCAGGCGCTCATCACCAGGGCCCTGGTCGGCCTGACGACGATCGATGGCGTCCGTCGGTGGCCGGACGCCAATCCGTACGTCCTGCGGCACCTGGCGACGCACGCCGCTGCCGGTGACAGCCTGCCGGAACTCGTCGACGACAGCGCCTTCCTGCTCTACGCCGAGCCGACCCGGCTGTGGCGGGTCCTGGCCGGTGTCGACCACCGCGATCGGCCGTTGGTCCGGCTCTACTGGCGCACCGCCGCCGATTTCCCGGACATGTCCACCGCGCAGCGCGCCGCCGCGTTGCAGTCGGTGGCCCTCGCGCACGAGCCGGAGGCCCTGCCGCTGTTGCACCCGGTCGACGAAGTCCCCTGGCGGGGCCTGTGGGGCCGGGGCGAGCGCAGCGCCTTCCACCGACGCCTGGCCGGGCACACCAGCGCGGTGACCGCGGTGGCGATCCGTGAGGTGTCGCGCGACGTGGTCATCGCCACGGCCAGTGGGGACGGCACCGTCCGCGTCTGGGACACGACAGGCAACCACCGGGCGACGCTGCGGGGGCACCGCGCTCCGGTGCTCGCCGTCGAGATCGTCGCCGTCGACGGGCGAAACTTCGTCGCCACCGGTGGCGCCGACGGCACGGTGCGGCTCTGGGACCTCACCACCGGCGCGCAGGAAGCGTCGGTGAGTCACGCCGGCGGTTGGGTGCACGCGCTGGCGGCGGTCAACCTGCCGGGCGGGCGGGCGTTGCTCGTCGGCGGCGACGAGGCGGGCAGCGTGCGGATCTGGGGGCTGCCGGCCCTGAACCTGCACACCACCCTGCCGGACCATCTCACGACGGTGCGGGCGATCGTGACGGCCCAGGGTCGGGACGGCCGTTGCCTCGTCGTCACCGGCGGCGACGACGGCCGGGTACGCCTCTGGGACCCCGACGGGTGGGTCCTGCTGCGGACGTTGGGGACCACCGGTTGGATCTACGCGTTGGCGGCGGCCACCATCGGCGGTCGGCTCCTGCTGGCCACCGGCGGTGCGTTCGGCACGGTGACACTGTGGGACGCGGGGACCGGCGAGTCCCACGTCAGCTGCACCGGTCACACCGGAGCGGTCAACGCTCTCGCCTTCGGTGAGATCGACGGCCGGACGGTGCTGGCCACCGCCGGTGACGACGGCGGTGTGCGCCTGTGGGACCCGGTGAGTGGCTCCGCGCTGCGCACGCTGCGGCATCCGCCGTCGGTGTACCACTCCGAAGCCGACTGGGCCGGTGAAGGCCGCCGGATGCTCGCGCTCGAAGGGCCGGAGGGTCCCGGCGATGAGCAGGCGCCGCGCGACGATCCGCCCGCCGACCGCGAGTCGATCCTCGCCCTGGGGTTCAACACGGGTCGGGGGCCGGCGGTGCTGGCCACCGGCGGTGCCGACCGCACCTTGCGGCTCTGGGAGACGGTGACGTCGACCGGCGGCACCACCCGGGACGACGGCAGGTTCACCACCAGCGCGGTGTTCACCCGGATCGGCTCCGAGCACGTGCTGGTGACCGGCGGCCGTGACGGGCGGGTGCTGGTCTGGGATGCGGTGACCGGACGGGTCCGCCAGCCCATCGTCGGGGTCGGCGCGGTGAACGCCCTGGCGGTCACCGAGCTGGGTGGCCGGCCGGTCGTCGCCGTCGCCGCCGGTCAGTCCGTACGACTGCGCGACGCCGCCACCGGCAACCTGTTGGACTCCACCCGTGCGAATGCCGTGCTGTCCGTCATGGCGGTGGCGTTCTGCGACCTGGGGGAGGGCGTCCTTGTCGCCTACACGGGCGACCTGGGGCAGCTTGTGCTGTGGTCTCCGGCGACGCACGAGAGGTGGACAGTGCAGACGGCGGGCGGCCGGGTCAACGCCCTCGCCGTCGCCGTCCACGGGGACCGGAGGGTCGTGGCGACGGTCGGCTTCTCCGACACCGTCGAGCTGCGGGATCTCGGTGCTGAGGAGGTCCAGCTGCTGGTCGGGCACAAGGGCTACGTGCGGGCGCTCGCGGCCGGCAGCCTGTCCGGCCGACCAGTGCTCGCCACCGGCGGGCAGGACAACAACGTCGTGCTCTGGGACGTCGAGCGGGGCGAAAAGATCCACACGCTGCGGGGGCACGGGGAGGCGGTGAACGCGCTCGCCTTCGGTGAGATCGACGGGCGCACGGTGCTGGTTTCGGGCGGCGACGACCGCACGGTGCTGCTCTGGGACTGCCGGACCGGCCAGCGTCTGGCCCAACTGACCACCCAGACGGCGGCGGTACGCGCACTGGCGATCATTGAACGCGACGGTCGGACGCTCCTGGCCAGCGGCGGCGACGACGGTGTTCACACGGTGGAGCTGCGGCGACTTCCGGCACCGCCCGAGCAGGGCGGGGCGACGGACGGCCGCCGGCAGCGCGTCCGGGCGGATGGGCCGGTCTTCGCCCCGGAACCGGAGCCCTCCTCCATGGCGGCGACGCCGACCCCGCCGGAAGAGTCAGAGGGTCGGCGACGCCGCACCTGGACGCCCTGGCCCCGAGGGAACTGAGCCAGCCGAACCATCCGAGCGGAGGAGCCGCATGCCCACCCGTGACCTGGTCGTCATGGTGCCCGGGGTGACGGGGAGCGTGTTGACGCTGCCCGGGCGGGGTGACGTCTGGAATCTGTCGTGGCCCACCGTCGCCCGCGGCGCTGCGGCGTTCGCCCGTACCGTCGAACTGCTGCGCGTGGCCGAGGGCGCGCCGGACACGGACGGTCTGCGGCCGGCGGGTGCGGTTCGCGGTCTCCACCTGTGGCCTGGGTTCTATGGCGGCCCCGGGTACGACCGCCTGCTGCGACAGCTCACCGATGCTGTCGGCCCGGCTCTGCGGGTGTTCAGCTACGACTGGCGTCGGTCGAACCGGCACACCGCGAGGCTGCTCAACGAGCAGGTGAGGTCCTGGTTGGACGAGTGGCGACGCGGCGCCGGCGGCCCGAGCGCCAAAGTCGTCTTCGTCTGTCACTCGATGGGCGGGCTCGTCGCCCGGTACCTCATCGAGGTGCTGGGTGGCCGGGAGTTGACCCGCCGACTGGTCACACTGGGCACGCCCTACCGCGGTTCGGTGAACGCGGTGCGGGCGTTGACCGGCGATGCCTTCCGGCCGCTGCGTTCGCTCGGCTGGGACACGCTGCTGACCGACGTCACGCGGACCTTCCCGTCGCTGTACGAGCTGCTGCCGACGTACCGTTGCCTGGACGTCGGCGGTGGACCGACGACCGTGCGGGACGTGGCCCTGCCGGGGCTACCGCCGGACGCGGTGGCGTCCGGACTGGCCTTCCATGACGAGATCGCCGCGGCGGTGCGGGTGAACGGCCGCCCCGAGTACACCGTTCACGCCGTCGCCGGCAAACGCCAGCCCACCTGGCAGAGCGTGACCGTCGACCGGGACGGCCTGTCGTACGGGAAGGCCTACCAGGGGCGGGACTATCTGGGCGACGGGACGGTGCCGCTGTTCAGTGCCGTGCCGCCGGAGTGGGCCACCACCGAGGAGGCGACCTGCTTCGCCGAACGACACGGCCCGCTGACCGCGTCGCGTCGGGTGCTCGACGTGATCCTCGACAAGATCGATCCCGTCGACCTGGGGGAGATCCTGGCGCCGCCGGTGGAACTCGGCCTGGACGTACCCGAGGTGGCGGTGGCGGACACGCCGCTGCCGGTGGTGGTGACCGCCGATCGGCCGGACCTGCTCCTGCACGCCCGACTCGAGTGCCCGGACCGCGGCGAACCGGTCGCCGTGACCATGCTGCGCCCAGACGGGCACTGCCGCTACGACGGCTACCTGCTGCCGCCGGTGGGGACCTGGCGGGTGGTCGTCGAGGCGGTGGCCGAGGTTCCTCCGGTGGTCATCTCCGACCTCGTCTTCGTGGCACCGGCGGGGTGAACCGCCGGTGCCCGGCCGGACGGGCTGGTATCAGTCCGCGTGTGCCGGTTCCGCCGGCCGGGTGAAGAAGCGGACGATGTCGTCCGCCGCGCTAGGGGACAGCATCATGGCCTGGACCCGTGCGGACATCTCGGCGATCGGGTGGATCCTGGTGAACATCGACTCTTCGTACCCGCGGATCGCCGCGTTCGGGTCGGCAGGGCTGCCGGCGAGCTGGCCGGCGAGTTCCGCCGCGTCGAGCATGGCCTGGTTCGCGCCCTCGCCGACCGGTGGCATGAGGTGCGCGGCGTCGCCGATGAGGGTGACGCCCGGCCGGTTGGCCCAGCGCGTGCCGGTGGGCATCGCCTCGATCAGGCGTCGGGTCGGCGGGCTGTCGGCGGCCTCGATGAGTGCGGTGAGGCGGGGGGCCCAGCCCGCGAACAGGTCCTGCAGGGCGCGCTTGCTGCGGTAGGTGTCGAGGGGCTGTTCCGGCGCGCGCAGCGAGATGCCGACCCGGAGGCTGCCGTCGCCGAGGCGTTGGGCGGCGAGGATCTGGTTCGCGCCGACGCACCACAGGTTCCCGGGGCCGACCAGCTCGGCGAGGTCGGGATGACGCCGGTCGACGTCCACGACGCTCAGCTCCACCAGGGTCGCCACATAGGACAGCGCGACGTCGGTCAGCAGGGATCGGACGACCGACCGCGCGCCGTCCGCGCCGATGAGGATGTCGCAGCTGGCCCGGTGGCCGTCGTGGAACGTCAGATCCCAGCCCGCGTCGGGGCGTGCGGTCGCCGCGACGAGCCGGTGCCCCCAGCGAACCGTGTCGCTGGGCAGGGCGCCGAGCAGGAGATCACGCAGGGCGCTGCGGTCGATCTCGGGTCGCCCGGAGAATGAGCCGGGTTGCGGCACGTGGTGCACCAGGGTGCGTCCGGTCGGGTCGAGGATGCGGTGTTCCTCGCCCTCGGGCCGTGCCGCCGACTGGAACCGGTCGGCGAGACCCGCCTCGGCCAGTGCCAGTTGCCCGGACTCCGGGTGCAGATCGAGGGAACCGCCCTGGGGGCGCGCGGACCGGCTCGCCTCCCGGTCGTACACCACCGCGTCGATGCCGTGCCGGTGCAGGATCCGTGCCAGCGTCAACCCGCCGAGGCCACCACCGGCGATCGCGATTCGCGTTCTCATGGCGCTACCGTACACTGTATTCGTGAATACACCGTACGGTAGCGAGCCGTTGTCAGTGTGGGAGCGGCCGGAGCCTCAACCGAGGGCGGCGCCGGTGCCGTTGAGCCGGGACACGATCGCCGCTACGGCGATCCGGCTCGCCGACGCGGGCGGCCTCGACGGGTTGTCGTTGCGCAAGATCGCCAAAGAGCTCGGTGTGGGCCCGATGCGGCTCTACGACTACGTGACCAACAAATCCGAACTCCTGGACCTCATGGTCGACGTCGTCTATGCCCGGATCGCCGAGGTGGCCGAGCACGCGGAGTGGCGCGCCACGGTGCTGGCCATCGCCCACGCGACCCGTGACGCCGCCCTCGCGCACGAGTGGTTCGCCGACCTGCTCGGCGGACGGCCGCACCTGGGGCCGCACGCGCTCGCCGTGGGTGAGGCGACCGCTGCGGCGCTCAGCAAGGCTCCCGCCGTGCGTGACATCGACGACCTCCAGCGAGCCGTGGGCGCCCTCAACGCCTTCCTCGTCGGAGCGGTCCGCAGAGAGGTCACCGAACGCCGTACCAGCCGTTCCACCGGCACCGACCTCGCCGCCTTTCAGGCCAGCCTCGGCCCCTACCTCACCCGCATGTTGACGACCGGCAGGTACCCCACCGTGGCCCGGCTCGTCGTCGACGGCGCGCACCTCAATGCCGAGGAGACCTTCCACCACAACCTGACCGCCATCCTGGACGGCATCACCGGCCAACCTCGCAGGTGACCCGCGGAGCGAGTTCGCCTCGCCATTCAGACAGGAGCCCACCCGTGCGGGTCACCATGGCGACGAGCGCTGGCACTGCCGACCGGTCGAACGAGGACTTCGTCGGTGCGGTTCCCGGCGCTGTCATCCTGCTCGACGGTGCCGGCATTCCGGGAGCCGAGTCACTCTGCTCCCACGGCGTCGCCTGGTACACGCACCGCCTCGGCGGTGCGCTGCTCGGTAAACTGTCGCGCGGCGACGGGCGAGAGCTCGCCGCGATCCTCGCCACCGCCATCGGCGAGATCGCCGCCGAGCACGGCGACACCTGCGACATCGCGGACCCCAACAGCCCGCAGGCCACCGTCGCGATGGTCCGCGCCCACCAGGACCGGCTGGACTGGCTCCTGCTCGCGGATTCGTTCCTCGTTGTGGACCAGGTCGACGGGGGTCCACAGGTGATCACCGATGAGCGCGAGATGACTGCCCGGCGGGAATGTTCGACGCCGCTGGCCGGCATTGCTCGGGAAACGCCAGAGTACGACCGGGTGCGAGCCTCCTGCGCCACCGCGCTGCGTGCCCGCCGGAACCAGCCGGGCGGCTACTGGATCGCCAAGGACGACCCGCGCGCGGCGTGGGAAGCGGTGACCGGCAGCCGGTCCCTCGCCGACCTGAACGGTGTCGCGTTGCTCAGCAACGGTGCCAGCCGCATCGTCAGCCCGTACGGTCGGACCGACTGGCCGGGCGTGCTGGACCTGCTCCGCACCAGCGGGCCGGCCGGCGTCATCGCCCGCGTCCGGCAGGCCGAGGCGCAGGCCGCCGGTGGCGCGGGTGCGCACAGCCCGGACGACGCCACAGTGGCCCACTGCACGCACCTGCCGCGTTGAGCACCTGCCCGCAGAGGGCCGATGATCCGTCCGTCGACTCGTGCCACGGGAGCGTGCTCGGCGTCACGCGTGCGACGGGGGAGTTGCGGCAGCAGCCCGCTCGTCCGACCCGCCCGGCGCGCTGATCGAGGCCGCGATGATCCGGCTGGGCACCACCGGCGCGTCCCGCCCCGTGCCCCGCCGGTCGTCGCCGCCGGCGGATTCCTCGTGATAGTCCTGCTCCACGTTGACCGACCAGACGTCGTGCGTACTGCCGGTGGTGATGTTCTCGACGGTGAGCATCGCGGTCAACATCGAGTGGTCCTGGTTGTTGTAGCGGTGCATGCCGTTGCGGCCCACCGGATGCACGTTCGGCACCGCCTCGGCCAGCCAGGCCCGGATCACCTCCACGTTGTGCTGGTAGCGCTCGTCGTACACCGGGTACGCCTTGGGCATCCGCACGACGTAGCCGGCCTCCACCACACCGGGTCGGACCAACCCCAACCGCTCCAGCTCCGCGGTGGCCAGGGCCACCAGATCGGCATCCGGGGTACGCCACATCTCGTCGTCCTCGAACACGAAGTACTCCAGGCCCAGGCAGGTGCGGCCGTCCTTCACCAGGTACGGCGACCAGGAGCCGAAGTTCTGGATCCGGCCCACCCGCACCTCCGGGTCGTGCACGTAGATCCAGTTGTCGGGAAACGAGAACTCCGCCGGCACGACCAGAGCGACCGTCAGGAAGTCGCGGTAGCGCAGGTCGGCCGCGCAGGCACGGACCTCCGGCGGCGCCGGAGGATGCAGCGCGGCCACCAGCTCCGCCAGCGGCATGGACGAGATCACGTGGTCGGCCGCCTCGGTGCGCTGCCCGCCCACGCCGTTGACGGTCACGCTGATCGCCCGTCGGCGGGCCGGGTCGCGGTGCACGGCGGTGACCCAGCTGCCGGTGGACAGCTGCCCGCCCCGCTCGCGGACCCGCTCGGCGCAGCGTTCCCACATCATCCCCGGACCGTACTTCGGGTACTGGAACTGCTCGATCAGGCTCGTCACGTCGGTGCGCCGACCCCGGGGCAGCAGCGCGTTGCGGATCGCCGTGGCCAGCGACAGGTTCTTGATCCGTTGCGCCGCCCAGTCGGCCTGCAACCGGTGCGCCGGCATACCCCACACCTTCTCCGTGTACGTCTTGAAGAAGATCGAGTACAGCCGCCAGCCGAACCGGGCCGACACCCAGCCCTCGAAGTGCGACTGGTCGCGTGGTGGTCGCAACCGGGCGCGCGCGTACGAGCCGAGGCAGCGGGCGGCCTCCGGCAGACCCAGGTTGCGCAGGGCGTTCATGGCGCTCAGCGGGTAGTTGAACAGGGCTCCCCGGTACGCGATGCGGCTCATCCGGGGCCGGGTCAGGAAATCCTCGTCCGGCAGGATTTCGTGCCAGAACGCCTCGACCCGGGGCACCTTCGTGAAGAACCGGTGCCCGCCGATGTCGAACCGCCACCCGTCGCGCTCCACGGTCCGGCTGATCCCGCCGACCACCTCGTCGGCCTCGAACACCTGCACCGACCGGCCGTGCCGGAGCAGCTCGTACGCCGCGGTGAGCCCCGCCGGCCCCGCACCGATGATCACTGTGCCGTGCTGCTCGCTCATGCTGCCGCGCTCCCTGTTCACCGCCATGGTCGAGGTGCGGCGTCTACCCGTTCTGCGCAGAATGTCACACTTGGTGGCGGACAGCCCTCGCTTCGGCGGGGGCGCGCGGAGGCGTACCACGAGAAGAACGGTGCCCCCGCGCGGCCGGGGGAGCGGGGGAAGCGGGACCGATGCGGCGGTGGCGGAGCGGCGCGGCGGCGCTGGCCGCCCGGGCGGTCGTGGCCGGCCGCGGCGCGGCGCGCCTGGTCCGTCGGGTGCCGGCGCCCTGGACGTACGTCATTGCCCTGTTTCTCGGCGCGAAGCTGCTGCTCACAGTCCTCGGCCTTCTGGTCCTCCACGCCTGGGACGGTGTCCCCGGAGCGCCGCCGCCGGACGAGACGTTGATGTGGGCGCAACAGCGGGACCTCTCCGGGCACCGGTGGATCTCGCTCTGGTTCGCCTGGGACTCGATGCTCTATTTGCGGCTGAGCACGCTGCCGCTGACCGGGCCGTGGAACGATTTCGGCTTTCCCCTGCTGTACCCGTTCCTGGCCCGGCCGGTCGGCGTGCTGGTCGGCGGTGACACCGCCCTGGCCCTGCTGCTGATCAGCAACGTCGCGTTCCTGCTGGCGCTCTGGTACGGCTACCGGCTGGCGGAGCTGCTGCTCGGCGACGCGCGCGCGGCCCGCCGGTTCACCCGGTACCTGGTGCTGCTGCCGACCGCGTTCCTGTTCCAGGCCGCGTTGACCGAGTCGCTCTTCGTCTGCCTCGCGTTGGCCGCCTTCTACTACGCCGAGCGGAGGCGCTGGCTGCTGGTCGGGGTGGTCGGCTACTTCCTGGCGATGAGCCGCTCCGTCGGCCTGCTCGTGGTGCTGCCGCTGGCAGTGGTGCTGCTGCGCCAGCACGACTGGCGGCTCGGCGCGCGCGCCGTGGTCGGCTACCTGCGGATCGGGTGGCCGTTGTTGCTGCTGCCCGCCGGGTGGTTCACCTTCATGGCGTACTGCCGGTGGCGGGGTGGGGACTGGTTCGCCTACCAGCACGCCCAGCAGACCGGGTGGGGGATCGAGGTGCAGAACCCGGTGCCGGTGCTGCTGAACGGGCTGACCGGGGAGCCACGTGACGCCGCCCGGGTGTGGTTCGCCGTGGCCGTGCTGGCCGTGCTGGTCGCCGGGTTCCGCCGCCGGGACCTGGCCTACCTGGTGTACGGCGTCCTGATGGTGCTGGTGCCGCTGTCGATGGGCCCGCCGGTGTACAAGAGCCTGCTGCGCTACCTGCTCGCGGTTTTCCCGGTGGCGCTGGTGCTGGCCCGCTGGGCCCGGCACGCCAGCGTCGACGTGTGGCTGACCGCGACGCTCGCCGTGGTGCAGGGCGTGCTGTTCGTGTTGTGGCTCAGCTACTGGACCCACACGATCATCTGATCGGCTCGGCCGCCGGGTGCGCCTCGGCGACGGTGCCCCGGCACACGTGCGCCGGACGGCTGTGCGAGCCTGTCACCGATGTTCGGAGCGTACTGAGTGGAGGCCCGGTGTTCGCAGTGCCGCTGACCGAGGACGTCGAGCTGCGCCCGCTGGAGCCGTGGCGGGCCGAGGAGTTCCTCGCCAACCTCGACCGGGCCCGGGAGCACATCCAGCCGTGGGTGTCGCCGACCTTCGTGGCCACCGACCTGTCGTCGGCCCGAGCGGTCCTGCAACGCTACGCCGACCGCTGGGCCAGCGACAGCGGCGGCATCTGGGGGCTGTGGTGGCGCGGCACCCTGGTCGGCGGGGTCCTGCTCGTGTCCTTCGACGTGACCCGAGGTGTCTGCGAGGTCGGCTGCTGGGTGGAACCGGCAGCCGAGGGAAAGGGCATGGTCGCGCCGGCGGTCCGCCGGGTCGTCGACTGGGCGGTGCGCGAGCGCGGCATCCAGCGGGTGGAGTGGCGCACCAACGCCGACAACACCCGCAGCAAGGCCCTCGCCGGTCGGCTCGGCCTGCGCCTGGACGGCACGCTCCGCCAGGTCGCCCCCGGCCCGGACGGCCGGATCGACCTCGAAGTCTGGTCCGTGCTGGCCGACGAATGGTTGGCCGGATCGGGTGGGTCGCCGGCCACTGTCCATTGACGACGCATTTCTGTCGTACCCGGGCGACACCATGCATCCATGGCCGTCCCCGCGCTCACCCCTCGTCCCGACCCGCCGCGTTCCGTGCCGCTGCGTGAGGCGCGCACCCGGTTCAGCCAGCTTGTCGCGCTGGCTGAGCTGACCGACGCGGTCACCGTCGTCACCCGCGACGGCGACCCCCGCCCGGTCGCCGCGATCGTCCCCGCCGCGGCCGCCCGCAGCGGCGCTCAGGCCCGCGCCGACGCCGACCGTCTCGCCACGGTCACCGCCGGCTGGGCTCGGCGCCTCGACGAGCAGCACCGACGCAGCAGCCAGCGGCACGCCGCCGAGTTGAGTGCGGTCCGCGCGGCGCTGACCGAGGTGTGGTCCGAGCTGGATCGCCGGGTCGTCCCGGGCAGCGACCCGGCGCTGGCCCGGCTGCGCGCCGCACACAACGACCTGCTCGCCGGCTGACGCGCTCCCGTGTGGGTGGGCGATGTCCGCGCCGGTGCGGGCCGCGCGGCCGGAGTCAGCCGGTGGCCGGGTACGCGTGCGTCTCGGTCGCCTTGACCGCCGCCCACACGCGCTGGCCCGGGATCAGCCGCAGGTGGGCGGCGGCGGCCGGCGTGACGTCGGCGGCCACCCCGATCGGCCCGTCCAGTTGCACCCGTACGTTGTCACCGTGGCGTTGCACGCCCACCACCGTCCCCGCCCAGGTGTTGCGCGCGCTGCCCTCCGGCCGGGCCGGGTGCAGCGCCACCGCGGCCGGCCGGAACGCCACGAACGCTTCGCCGTCCAACCGGTCGGCGACAGTGAGGGTCAGCTCCGGTGAAACCCGCACCCCGTGCCCGTCGGCGCGGCCCCGGTACAGGTTCAACCCGACCAGCCGGGCGACGTAGTCGGTGCGCGGCCGGGCGGTCACGCTCGGCCCGTCGCCCTCCTGCACCACCCGGCCCCCCTCGACGATGACCAGTCGGTCGGCCAGCGCCAGCGCGTCCAGCGGGTCGTGGGTGACCAGCACCGTCGCGCCCGCGTGCGCCGACAGATGCCGGTGCAGCTCCGCGCGGGTGTCCAACCGGGTGCGGGCGTCCAGCGCGGCCAGCGGCTCGTCCAGCAACAGCAGCGACGGTGCCACGGCAAGCGCGCGGGCCAGCGCCACCCGCTGCGCCTGGCCGCCGGAGAGCTGCCGGGGCCGGTGCCGCGCCTGCGCGTCAAGCCCCACCCGGGTCAGCCACTCCCGGGCCGTGGCGCGGGCGGCCCGCCGCTCGACACCGTGCCGGCGCGGCCCGAAGGCCACGTTGTCCACCGCGCTCAGGTGCGGAAAGAGCAGGTAGTCCTGAAAGACCACGCCGATCGGCCGGCGCTCGGTGGGCACCCAGCCACCGGTGGCCGGGCGGTCCAGATCGACGCCGTCGAGGGTGACGTGACCGGCGGTGAGCGGATGCAGCCCGGCCAGCGCACGCAGCGCGGTCGTCTTGCCGGCCCCGTTCGGGCCGAGCAACGCGACCACCTCGCCGGGTGCGACCCGCAGCGGCACGTCGAGCCGGAAGACGCCCCGGTCGACGACGACCCGGGCGTCCAGCAGGGTCTCACTCATGCGGTGCTCATCCAGCGGTCGCGCAACGCGACCAGGATGCCCACCGACACGACGAGCAGCACCAGGCTGAGCACGATCGCGGACTCCAGGTCGGTCTCCAACGCCAGGTAGACGGCGAGCGGCATGGTCTGGGTGCGGCCGGGATAGTTGCCGGCAAAGGTGATGGTGGCCCCGAACTCGCCGAGCGCCCGCGCCCAGCAGAGCACCGCCCCGGCGGCCAGCCCGGGCGCCACCAGCGGCAGCGTGACGTGGGTGAAGGCGGTCCACCGGCTGGCCCCCAACGTCGCGGCGGCCTCCTCGTAGCGGTGGTCGGCGGCGCGCAGCGCACCCTCCACGGCGATCACGAGGAACGGCATGGCCACGAACGCCTCGGCCAGCACGACACCAGTGGTGGTGAACGGCAGGGTGATGCCGAACGTGGTGTCGAGCCAGCCGCCGAGCAGCCCGCGCCGGCCGAAGACCAGCAGCAGCGCCACCCCACCGACCACCGGCGGCAGCACCAGCGGCACGGTGACCAGTGCCCGCACCAGCCGGCGGCCGGGGAACTCGACCCGGGCCAGCAGCCAGGCGAGCGGCACCCCGAGCAGCAGGCAGAGCGCGGTGGCCAGCGTCGCGGTCTGCACCGACAGCCGCAGCGCGGTCAACGCGCCCGGCTCGGTGAGCCGCTGCGGCAGGGTGGTCCACGGCGCCCGGATCACCAGCCCGACCAGCGGCAGGACGAGGAAGAGCAGCCCCAGCCCGGCGGGGATCAGCAGCGCCGCCGGCACCCGCCCCCGTCGTCGCGGCGTGTCCCGGTGCTCGCGTGCCGCGTCGTCACGCTCGGGTGCCGCGTCGTCGTGGACCTGCCTCACGGAGCCTGGAACCCCGCCTCGGCGAGGACCGCCTGCGCCGGTGCCGAGCGGACGTACGCGACGAAGGCCCGCGCGCCGGCCGGATTGGGCGCGTCCTTCAGCGCGACGATCGGGTAGTCGTTGACCGCCCGCGCCGCCTCGGGGAACTCCACACCGGTCACGTCGGCGCTCGCCGCTCCCACGTCGGTGCGGTAGACCAGGGCGGCGTCGACCTCACCCAGCTTCACTTTGGCGAGCGCGCCCTTGACGTCCTGCTCCAGGGTGACCGGTGTCAGCGCGACACCGGCCGCGTCCAGGGCGGTGCGGGCCGCCGCGCCGCAGGGCACCTGGTTGGCGCAGATTGCCACCTTCACGCCAGGTCGGCTCAGGTCGGCCAGCCCGGTCACGCCTCCCGGGTTGCCCCGGGGCACCGCGACGACCAACTGGTTGCGGCCGAAGACGATCGGTGTGCCGTCGGCGTTGCCCGCCTCGGTGACCGTGGCCATGTTCGCCGGGGCGGCCGAGGCGAACACGTCCGCCGGCGCGCCCTGGTTGATCTGGTTGGCCAGGGCGGAACTGCCCGCGACGTTGAGGGTCACGGTGCTGCCGGGATTGGCGGCCTCGAACTCCTCGCCGATCCGGCGGAACGACTCGGTCAGCGAGGCGGCCGCGAACACCGTCACCGCCCCGGTGACCCGGCCGTCCGCGCCGGAGGCCCGGTCGTCGCCCGCCCCGCAGCCGGCGACCGCCAGCGCCATGACCACGGCCATCGCCGTGCGCGTCGTCCGTGCGCTCACCCGCCCGACCTTCCCCTGCTCGGGGCTGGTGCGGCCCGCTCCACCACCACCGTTGTCGACTTGATCACCGCGACCGCCACCGACCCGACCTGCAGGTCGAGCTCGTCGACCGCCTCGCGGCTCATCAGCGACACGACCCGGAACGGGCCAGCCTGGATGTCGACCTGGGCCATCACCGTGTCCTTGCGGACGTCGACGACGATGCCGCGTAGCCGGTTGCGGGCCGAGGAGAACTCGGCGCCCGCGTCCGGGTCGGCGGCCTGGGCGCGGGCGAACGCCGCCAGGTCGACGCCGTCGATCACCCGGTGGCCGTGCTCGTCGCGCCCGGCCGTCAGCCGCCCGGCATCGACCCAGCGGCGGATCGTGTCGCTGCTGACGCCGAGCAGGTCGGCCGCCTCACCGATCCGGAACCTCGTCACCGGCTCACCATAGCCGCCGCATCTGCGAGCGCGAAAGGCCGAAACGGGTCGTGTCTGCGTACCTATCGGGGCTTCTGTGGCCGTGATTGCGTGACTCCTGTGCGGCCCGGTGGTTGCCTCGGGCGGCGCGCGGCTCAGGCGTCGCGGTTGTCGTACGTCGCGCGGTTGGCGAGCACGTCGTCCATGTGCGTCTCGGCCCAGCTCTTCAGGCTGCGCATCAGTTTGTGCAGGGAGATGCCGAGGTCGGTCAGTTCGTAGGTGACGGTGACGGGCACCGTCGGCACCACGGTGCGGGTGATCAGACCGTCGCGTTCCAGGGAGCGCAGTGTCTGGGTGAGCATCTTCTGGCTGACCCCGGCCAGCAGGCGCGACAGCTCCGAGTAGCGCATGGACCGGGGCTTGCCGGCGCAGTCGAGGCCGAACCGGTGCGAGCCGTCGCTGTTCAGCGCCGCCAGAACCAGGGTGACCCACTTGTCCGCGATGCGGTCGATCAGCTTACGACTCGGACACTGCGCCAGGAAGGCGTCATATTCCACCTTGGCCTGAGCCCTCTTCTGCGCCGCCGTGGTCGTTGTCATCGAGCCGCTCCTCAGCCACCGGGGCGTTACGCACCTTCAGGTGCCTACTTCCGATAGTGAAGCTACACCCCGATGGTGGAGCAGGTAGACGATGCGCCGGCACCGCCCGGCGCGACACGAGAGCCAGAGGTACGAACATGCTCACCACCTCCCTTCCCGGCGGCACCTGGACCTTGGGAGGCCTGACGGTCACCCGGTTCGGCTACGGCGCCATGCAGTTGGCCGGCCCCCGGGTGATGGGACCGCCGGCCGACCACGACGGCGCACTCGCCGTCCTGCGTACGGCCGTCGAGCTCGGCATCACCCACATCGACACCTCGGCGGCGTACGGGCCGCACGTCACCAATCAGTTGATCCGGGAGGCGCTGCACCCGTACCCCGATGCGCTGCACATCGTGACCAAGGTCGGTGCGAACCGTGACCCGCAGGGCGGCTGGCCTCCGGCCCGTGACCCGCAGAGCCTGCGCCGGTCCGTGCACGAGAACCTGGAGACCCTCGGTCTCGACGTGCTCGACCTTGTCAACCTTCGGCTGGGCGACGCCACGGGCCCGCGGCCCGGCTCTCTCGCCGAGGCGTTCGAGACCCTCGCCGACCTGCAACGGCAGGGCCTGATCCGGCACCTCGGGGTGAGCAACGCGACGCCGGAGCAGGTGGCCGAGGCGCAGGCGATCGCACCGATCGTGTGCGTGCAGAACATGTACAACCTCGCGCACCGCCGGGACGACGAGCTGATCGACGCGCTCGCCGGGCAGGGCGTCGCCTACGTGCCGTTCTTCCCTCTGGGCGGTTTCAGTCCCCTGCAGTCGTCGGTGCTGTCGACGGTGGCCGCCCGGCTGGAGGCGACGCCGATGTCGGTGGCCCTGGCCTGGCTGCTGCGACGGTCGCCGAACATCCTGCTGATCCCGGGCACCTCGTCCGCGGCGCACCTGCGCGAGAACATCGCCGGCGCGGCACTCTCCCTCTCCGCCGACGACCTCGCCGAGCTGGACACGATCGGCCGCTAGCTAGCGCCCCCCCAGGGTGGACCCACCGGCGACTCCGGCGGGTCCACCCCGGGCGATTGTCGTTTTCATTAACGGCGTCAGCTGAGCAGATCACGTCCGTCGAACGACGTCAACGATGTCCAGGCGCGCCGCGCCGCGACCCGCGCGACAGACGGTGCCCCGGACCGACGAGCCGAGATCAGGGACGGCGGGGGTGGCCCTTGAGGTGCCGACCCAGCTCGCGGGCGATCTCCCGGTTGGCGTCGCGCTCGGCCAGCGTCTGCCGCTTGTCGTAGGAGCGCTTACCCTTGGCCAGGGCCAACTCGACCTTGGCGAAACCGTTCTCGAAGTACATCGACAGCGGGACCATGGTCACCCCGCCCTCGCGGACCTTGTCCAGGATCCGGTCGATCTCGGCCCGGTGCAGCAACAGCTTCCGGTTGCGGCGCGGGGCGTGGTTGGTCCACGTCCCGTAGGCGTACTCGGCGATGTGCAGGCCGTACAGCACGATCTCGCCGTCGCGCTCGTGGGCGAACGCGTCCACCAGCGAGGCCCGACCCTCGCGCAGCGACTTCACCTCGGTGCCGACCAGCACGATGCCCGCCTCGTATGTGCGCAGCACCGTGTACTCGTGCCGGGCCTTCTTGTTGGAGGCGATCAACCGGCGTGCGGGCGGTGTGGACGGGCTCACCCCGCGACGATAGCCGGCCGGCGGCTCAACTGGACGCCCGGTGTTCGGGGCGCAGCCGCCGGGTCAGCTCCCGTACCGCCTCGGCGAACGCCTCCTGCGACTCACACGGCCAGTGCCCCAGGATCGGCGGGGGAACACTGTCGCTGGGCGGTGGCACCACGTCCTGCGGGTCGGTCAACCGCCGATCCACCGTCGCCGCCGGCCCGGTCAGCGTCTCGGCCTCCCCGGGACGGTGGGCGGCGAAGATCCAGCCGCCGATCGGGTCGGTGTCGCGCCACAGGTTGATCCAGCGCCAGCCGACCCGTTCGCCGATCTCCCGCAGCGCCGGCTCGTCGGCGTACGCCGGGAACAGCCGGGAGTACAGCCGGCCCAGTGGCGACCCGTAGGTCAGCAGGGCGACCCGGTCGGTGATCCGGGTGGGCAGTTGCAGCACCGTGGCGGCGAGCAGCACCGAGCCGTGGCTGTGCCCGGCCAGCAGCACCCCCTGCCCCTGCTCCACCAGGTAGGTGATCCGTTTCGTCAACTCCGGCACCGCCCGTTCGGCGTAGCAGGGCGGCGCGAACGGGTGCGCCGCCCGGGGCCAGAACGTGCCCAGATCCCAGAGCACACCCACGTACCGCCGGAACTGCGCTGTCCGGTACGCGAAGATACCGCCCACCACGAGACCGAGCAGGATCGCGGCGATGACGTAGCTACCCGACCCGATCAGGAAGTTGACCATGCTCTCCGGCACTCCCACGTAGCGCTGCGCCACCTCGCCCGGCGGGAGTTGGAGCAGGCCGAGCACGCTGGTGGCCAGGCCGAGCGCCGCCAGGCAGGCGTACACCACGGAGAGCGGTTCCAGGTTCTCGGTGAAACGCGCCCGGGCCACTGCCTGCTCGACCCGCCGCAGCCGGTCCGCCGCCTGCGGCGGCGCGTGCGGAAAGTCGGCGGCCACGATCGCGCGCGCGGCCCGTCGCCGCTCCCGCCGGGTCATCCTGGTCACCAGGCCGGCCACCAGCAGCGCCGTCACCACGGCCAGGAAAAACCCGAAGATCGCCCACTTGTACGCCAGCGGAGGGCTGGTCTCCAGGCCGTCGGCGGTCGTCCCGTTGCGATCCAGCAGGTCCGCCACCCGGTAGACCAGCTCGGCGGAGAACGCCACGGCGAGCCCGGCCGAGATCGTCATGAAGACCGGCGACCCCAACGCGCGCAGGGGTGACCGGCGCTGCCCGTCACCCCGGCGCCAGATCACCAACGCGCCGAGCACCACCACCAGCACGGTCTGGCTGACGAACAGCCAGGCCACGATCGCGCCGTAACCGGGCAGCGAACCGCCCTGCGGCCACGGCGCCGGGCTGATCACGACGTGCACGATCACCAGCATCGTCACGCCGCAGGCGATCGTGCGCAGCCCGCGACAGACGCCGTCCACCCGGGGCGACGGATCGGTGTGGTCGATGCTCGCCACCACGGTGACCAGGACCAGGCAGGCCAGCAGCACCGCCCCGGTGGCCGCCAGCAGGACCACCATCACCCACGAGCGGTGCTGGCTGGCGCGGGCGGCCAGCAGGCTGCCGCTCAGGGTGGCGAACGCCGCCGCGACGTGGACCGAGCGCAGCCGCCCCACCAACGGCTCGCCGTCCCACTGGCCGACGGCGCTCAACTGGTGCTTCGACGTCCGCGTCGCCGGCGTCCGGAACGCGTCGAACGAATGGCTCGGGCGGGCGCCCAACCACCAGACGACCCCGATGGCGGCGACCGGCACGAGCGCCAGCACGCCCAGGCGCAGCCCGGTCGGGCGTCCGCCGAGCCAGGACAGCCAGCTCCGGCCGGCCAGGCACGACGGGGTGTCCATGCAGCGCCAGGCGATCAGGTCCAACGCCACCCCGACGATGGAGAGCACGTAGAGGGCGGTGAGGGTGAGCGCGAGCACCCGGCACAGCGCCATGAAGCCGCGCTTCGAGACGGTGTTCGCCGGGCGCATCCACAGCGCCACGTTGCAGAGCATGAACGGCAACAGGAAGACCAGCGACAACGTCCGCACCGCCGTGCCGGACGGCAGGTCACTCCAGCGGTACGCCTCCAGCGTCACCCCGTCGGTTCCGGTGGAGTCCGGATAACCGGGACGCGGACGGTAGAACCCTCCGCTGCGGTCCCCCGCGACCTGGTGCACGTGGGGCCGGTTCAACACCTGGTCCGCCCCCGCGCCGGAGACCCCGTGCACCCGCAGCTCCACGATCGCGCCCGACGTCGTCGGTCGGGTCGGTGTCGCGTGCGCCATGGGCCCCCCGAGGTGTGCGCGGCAACCGGGCGGGTCGTCGATCTCCGGGCACCCACGCGGCTCCCCGGCTTACCCATCGCGAACGCGATCAACCATGGGTCCGACCCGGCGGTGGTGCGGTCGACAGGGTGCAGGTGATTTCATGGCGCCATGGCGAACCCGGTGATCCTGACCGTCGACGACGACCCCGTGGTGTCCCGGGCGGTGGCCCGCGACATCCGGCGCCGCTACGGCGACCGTTACCGGGTGCTGCGGGCATCCTCCGGGCCGGAGGCGCTGGACGCGCTGCGCGAGGTCAAGCTGCGCGGCGAACAGGTGGCGCTGCTGCTGGCCGACCACCGGATGCCGGACATGACCGGCGTCGAGTTCCTCGAGGCGGCCATGGACATCTTCCCGGCCGCCCGTCGGGTGCTGCTCACCGCGTACGCGGACACCGACGCCGCGATCGAGGCCATCAACGTGGTCGACCTGGACCACTACCTGCTCAAGCCCTGGCACCCGCCGGAGGAGAAGCTGTACCCGGTGGTCGACGGGTTGTTGGAGGCGTGGGCGGCCACCCCGGACGCGGCCAGCGCCGAGATCCGGGTCGTCGGGCACCGCTGGTCCGCGCCGTCGTTCAAGGTCCGCGACTTCCTGGCCCGCAACCTGGTGCCGTACCGGTGGCTGTTGTCCGACGACCCGGAGGGTGTCCGGTTGCTCGACGCGGCCGGGGCCACCGAGGCGGACGTGCCGCTGGTGGTGACGCCCGAGGGCAAGGCGCTGGTCGCCCCGAGTGAGGCCGAGTTGGCCGCCCTGGCCGGGTTGACAGTGGTGCCGGCGTGTGACTTCTACGACCTGGTGGTGATCGGCGGCGGCCCCGCCGGGCTCGGCTCCGCGGTGTACGGCGCCTCGGAGGGGCTGCGTACCGTGCTCGTGGAGCGACGGGCGACCGGCGGCCAGGCCGGGCAGAGCAGCCGGATCGAGAACTACCTGGGTTTCCCGGACGGGGTGTCCGGCGCGCAGTTGACCGACCGGGCCCGGCGCCAGGCGGTCAAGTTCGGTGCCGAGCTGCTCAGCGCCCGGGAGGTGGTCGGTCTCAGCGAGGCCGGCGGTGCCCGGCTGCTGCGCTTCGGCGACGGCACCGAGATCGCCGCGCACACAGTGGTGCTGGCCACCGGCGTGTCGTACCGGGTGCTCGACGCCCCGGGGCTGGCCGACTTCACCGGGCGGGGGGTGTTCTACGGCGCCGCCGCCACCGAGGCGCCGAGCTGCGTCGAGCAGGACGTCTACATCGTCGGCGGGGCCAACTCCGCCGGTCAGGCGGCGGTGCACTTCTCCCGGTACGCGGCCAGGGTGCACCTGCTCATCCGGGGTGCGGACCTGACCGCCTCGATGTCGCGGTACCTGATCGACCAGCTGGAACGGATCGACAAGATCACTGTGCATCCGCACACCGCCGTGGTCGGCGCGGCGGGGGAGGACCACCTGCAACGGCTCACCCTCTGCGACACCCGCACCGGGGAGGCCCGCTCGGTCGACACCTCCTGGCTGTTCATCTTCATCGGCGCGGAGCCGCGCACCGACTGGCTGGACGGGGTGCTGGTCCGCGACGGGCGCGGGTTCATCGTGACCGGCCCGGATCTGCTCGCCGGAGGCCGTCGACCGCCCGGCTGGTCGCTGTCGCGCGACCCGTACCACCTGGAGACCAGCGTGCCGGGGGTGTTCGCCGCCGGGGACGTGCGGGCCGAGTCGGTCAAGCGGGTCGCCTCGGCCGTCGGCGAGGGCGCGATGGCCGTGTCGTTGGTGCACCGCTATCTGGAAGCCCAGTGAATCGGCTCCCGCCAACCAAGGAGTCCCAGTGACGACCGAGTCTGACCGGCTGACACCGGCGCAGTTGCGCACCCTGTTCCTGTTCGAGGCGCTCGACGACGGGCAGCTCGACTGGCTGGCCGAGCACGGCCGGGTCGAGCAGCGTGCCGGCGGCACCCTCGTGTACGGCGAGGGCGAGCCGGCGACCTGCTTCTTCGTGTTGCTGCGGGGGGCGGTGGCGTTGAGCCGCGTCGTGCGTGGCGACGACGTCGAGGTCAGCCGGACCGACCAGCGCGGGGTGTACGGCGGGGCCACCCAGGCGTACCTGGGTGAGCAGGTCGAGCAGACCTACCGCAACAGCCTGCGGGCGGTGACCGACGCGGAGTTCTTCGTGCTGCCGGCGGAGGATTTCGCGTACGCCCTGCGGTCCTGGTTCCCGATGCCCATGCACCTGTTGGAGGGGTTGTTCTTCGGGATGCGGGACAGTCAGGCCATCGTCGGTGAGCGGGAGCGGCTGCTGGCCCTCGGTTCGCTCTCGGCGGGGCTGACCCACGAGCTGAACAATCCGGCTGCGGCGGCGGTCCGGGCCACGTCGGTGCTGCGGGACCGGGTCGCCGGGATGCGGCACAAACTCGCCATGATCGCCGATGGGCGGCTCGACGGCAGTGCCCTGCACGGCCTGGTCGCGTTGCAGGAGGAGGCGGTCGCACGGGTGGCCACCGCGCCGAAGTTGACGCCGATGGCGACCGCGGACGCCGAGGACGCCCTCACCGACTGGTTGGAGGAGCACGGGGTCGACGGGGCCTGGGACCTGGCGCCGATCCTGGTCGGCGGTGGGCTCGACGCGCAGTGGTTGACGCAGGTGAAGGCCGCGGTCGGGGCGGCGGACCTGGAGGCGGCGGTGCGCTGGCTCACCTACACGGTCGACACCGAGCTGTTGATGCGCGAGATCGGCGACGCGGTCACCCGGATCTCCGGGCTGGTGGGCGCCGCCAAGCAGTACTCCCAGCTGGACCGCGCGCCGCACCGGGTGGTGGACGTGCACGACCTGCTCGACGCCACGTTGGTGATGTTCAAGGGCAAGATCCCCGCCGAGGTCAAGCTGGTCCGCGAGTACGACCGCAGCCTCCCACCGGTTCCGGCGTACGCGGCCGAGCTGAACCAGGTGTGGACCAATTTGATCGACAACGCGTTGGGCGCGATGGGGGAGAAGGGGGTGCTGACCGTCCGCACCGGACGGGTCGGTGAGCTGCTGGCGGTGGAGATCACCGACACCGGGCCGGGTATCCCGCCGGAGGTGCGTCCGCGCATCTTCGAGCCGTTCTTCACCACGAAGCCGGTGGGTGCGGGCACCGGTCTGGGGCTGGACATCTCGTACCGGATCGTGGTGCACAAACACCACGGCGACATCCGGGTGGAGACCGAGCCGGGGCGCACCACCTTCCGGGTCCTGCTGCCGATCACCGAGGGCCCGTCGGACGACGTGCCGACCACCTAGAGACAGTGCCGGGGGTGAGGAAGTCGGCCAGCACCTGGGTGTGGGTGGAGAACGCCAGCTCGACCGGGTCGGTGAGCACCAGCCACTCGGTGGCCTCGTCGGTCGGCGCCGACGGTGGCAGGTCCTCGGCCGCCCGTTCGGGCAGCACTCCGAAGATCATCATGGTGCCTCCCGCCGGTGCGCCGTACACCGCGAACAGCTGGGCGTCCTCGGCCGCCGCGATCAGGCCGGTCTCCTCCCGCAGCTCACGGACGAGCGCGTCGGACCACTCCTCGCCGTACTCGATGAAGCCGCCGGGCAGTGCGAGCAGGCCGCGGGCCGGCTCGATGTCCCGGCGGACCACCACCACACCCAGGCTCCCGGCCGTGCGGACCGGCAGCACCGCGACCGCCACCGGCAGCGGGTTACGCCAGACGGTCTCGCCGCAGACCGCGCAGACCCGTGGCCATCCGGCGGCGGCCGGGTAGGCGGCGCCGCAGTAGGAGCAGTGCGAGTACGGCGTGCCGGTCATGCCGCAGCACGTTACTCCGAACCGCGCCCCGACTGCCGCGCTGCCGTCCCGTCGTGCGGTCAGGCTGCCGGGGTGCCGGTGTAGAAGGCGGTGGTGCGCTCGGCGGCGGCCTTCGCCTCGTCGGCGTCGGTGCCGGCGGCGATGCTCGCCTCGCACCACAGCTGGCTGCTCAGCTCCATGGCCCGTCGTCCCTCGTCCGAGGCGGTCCACTCGGCACCCTGCTCCGGGGTGATGCCGCTGCCGTCGCCGGCCAGGTGCGAGGCGAGGCCGAGTAGCCCCAGGTCCCAGCCGACACCGACCGCGCCGGGCCCGAACTGGGCCCACCGGTCCTGGTCGACGTGCGCGATGTGGTCCAGGTCGAGCCGTGCCCGATCGCCGTCGACCGCGGTGATCCGTACCTCGATCCAGCTCACCTCTCCGCCGAACTCCCAGGTGGCGGTGAAGCGGTGCGGCGGCTCGCAGCTTTCGACGGTGCCGCCGGCGTTGCCCTCAAGCTGGTACGTGCCGCCCAGCCGCAGGTCGCCGGAGATCGGCAGGAACCAGCGCGGGATGCGCTCGGCGCTGGTGCAGGCGTCCCACAGGTCCTCGGCCGTCGACTGGTAGGTCTGACTGATCGTGGTGACCCGCGCCTCGCCGGCTTCCAGGGTGCGGCTGCCGACGGTGCGTTGGACGGCGTTGATCTGCTCGGTGGCGTCGAACATCAGGTGTTCCTCTCGTCGGATGGGTCGGCGGGCCCACGGAGGCGACGCTCGCGTCGGCCCCGGGCCAGCTCGGTGGCGAGTGCCGCCAGGGGCGGGGTCCAGAACCGGCGGAAGTGCTCCAGCCAGCCGTCGACCTCGCGCAGTGGGCGCGGGTCGACCGCGTAGAGCCGTCGGGTGCCCTGCGCCCGCACCGTGGCGAAGCCGTTGTCGCGTAACACCTTGAGGTGCTGGGACACGGCGGGCTGGGAGATGCCGAACTCCTCGCGGATGACCGCGCTGACCGCGCCGGCGGGCTGCTCACCGTCGGCGAGCAGCTCCAGGATGCGGCGCCGGACCGGATCGCCCAGCACGTCGAAGGCGTGCACGACGACAGTTGTATCACTGATGGCTTATTTAAGCCAAGCCCGATACTCCGAGGAGCTTGTCCAGCCGGATCGGCAGCTCCCGGATCCGGACGCCGGTCGCGTGGTGCACCGCGTTGGCCACCGCCGCCGCGGCACCGACGATGCCGATCTCGCCGATGCCCTTCACCCCGGCCGGGTTCAGCTCGTCGTCCCGCTCGTCCAGCCAGTACGCCTCGATGGACTCCACATCCGCGCAACCGGTGATGTGGTAGGTGGCCAGGTCGTGGTTGACCCAGTCGCCGTACCGCTCGTCGAGCAAGCCCTCCTCGTGCAGCGCCATCGACAGCCCCATCGTCATGCCGCCGATGAGCTGGCTGCGCGCCGTCGTCGGGTTCACCACCCGCCCCGCCGCGAACACGCCGAGCATCCGGTTCAACCGCACCTCGCCGGTGTCCGCGTCGACCCGCACCTCGACGAACTGCGCCCCGTACGCGTACCGGGGTCGTGTCGGCTGACCGCCCACCTCCTCGGCGGTGTCCGCCTCGGCGGTCACCTCTTCGGTCGGCGGCCCGCCGTCGCGCAGCTTCTCGCGCAGCGCCTGAGCGGCCCGCATCACCGCCCAGCTCCAGCTGGCGGTCCCCATCGACCCCCCGGCCACCGGCGCGGCCGGCAGGGCGCTGTCGCCGATGTGGATCTCCACCTGCTCGGGCGGCACCCCGAGCGCGTCGGCGGCCACCTGCCACATCGCCGTCCGTGCGCCGGTGCCGATGTCGGTGGCGTTGACCTGCACCAAAAAGCTCCCGTCGGGCCGGGCGGTGGCTGTCGCCGAGCACGGCCGGGCCCGGGCCGGGTAGCTCGACCCGGCCACCCCCGTGCCGATCAACCAACGCCCCTCGCGCCGGGCCCGGGGAGACGGGTCGCGGCCGGCCCAACCGAAGCGTTGTGCGCCCTCGCGCAGGCAGGCCACCAGGTTGCGGCTGGTGAACGGCTGCCCCTGGTCGGGGTCGACGTCGGTGTCGTTGCGGATGCGCAGCTCCACCGGGTCGATGCCGACGGCCACGGCCAGCTCGTCCATCGCCGACTCCAGGGCGTACGCGCCGGGGCACTCGCCCGGTGCGCGCATCCAGAACGGCGTGGGCACGTCGAGGCGGGCCAGCCGGTGCGTGGTGCGTCGGTGCGGTGCGGCGTACATGCTGCGGGTGTAGACGGCGGTCTGCTCGGCGAACTCGTGGATGGTCGAGGTCTGGCTGATGGCGTCGTGGCAGATGGCGGTGAGCCGGCCGTCGGTGTCGGCGGCGAGGCGGACCCGCTGGATGGTGGGGGTGCGGTAACCGATCGGCCCGAACAGTTGCTGGCGGGTCAGCGCCAGCTTCACCGGGCGGTCCACGTGTCGGGCGGCGAGGGCGGCGAGCACCACCGCGGCCTTGGCGTACCCCTTGCTGCCGAAGCCGCCGCCGACGTGCTGCGCCACGACCCGGACCGACTCCGGGGGCAGCTCGAACAGCTCTGCGAGGGTGGCCTGGACCGACGACGCGCCCTGGTTGGAGTCGTGCACCAGCAGCCGCCCGTCGCGCCACTGCGCTGTCGTGGCGTGCGGCTCCATCGGGTTGTTGTGGTACGCCGGAGTCCGGTACGTGGCGTCCACCCGTACCGGGGCCGCCGCGTACCCGGCGTCGAAGTCACCCTCGGCGGTGTCCGTCGGATAACTGGGATTGACGTGGTCCGGCTTGTACAGGCCCGGGTGGTCGTCGGTGAGCACCGTGCTGTGCGGGCCGGTGTCGTAGTCGATGTGGACCAGCCGGGCGCCCTCGCGGGCCGCCTCCAGGCTGGTGGCCACCACCACCGCGACGTACTGCCCCCGGTAGTGCGCCACCGGCTCCTGCAACAGCCACAGCTCCGGCTGCTGGCCGGGCGCGATCCGGGGCGCGTTGCCGTGGTGCAGCACGGCCAGCACGCCGGGCGACGCCAACGCCTGGGTGGTGTCGACCCGGGTGATCCGGCCCCGCACCACCGTCGACGGCACCGCCCAGCCGTAGGTGACCCCGTCCACCGGGTACTCCACCGCGTACCGGGCCGTGCCGGTGACCTTCTCGCGGCCCTCCAGCCGGGGGTACGGGTGGCCGACGGCGTCGGTGCTCACGACGACGCCAACTCGGTGAGCGCCCGCACGGTGATGGCCCGGGTCAGTGGCAGCTTGAAGCCGTTGTGCCGCAGCGGGCGCGCCTCGGCCAGCTCCACGTCGGCGGCGCGTGCGGCCAGCTCGGGACTGAACCGTTGGCCGCGCAGCTCCTCCTCGGCCCGGTACGCCCGCCACGGCCGGTGCGCCACCGCCCCGTACGCCAGACGCACGTCGCGGACCACGTCCCCGTCGATGTCCAGCACCGCGGCCACCGACCCGGCGGCGAAGGCGAACGAGGCCCGGTCGCGCACCTTGAGGTACGTCGAGCGGCGCGCGGCCGGCAGCGGCGGGAGCCGGACGGCGGTGATCAGCGCGCCTCGGGCCAGCGTCGTCTCCCGCTCCGGGTGGGTGCCGGGGGAGCGGTAGAGGTGGGCGATCGGAATGTCGCGGGGGCCGTCGGGCTCGTGCACCTCCACCACCGTGTCGAGGGCGGCCAGCGCGACGGCCAGGTCCGACGGGTGGGTGGCGACGCACTGCTCGGACCAGTCCAGCACCGCCAGGTCGCGGTTCTGGCCGTGCAGGGCGGCGCAACCGCTGCCCGGCTCCCGCTTGTTGCACGCCTTGCCGGTGTCCTGGAAGTAGACGCAGCGGGTGCGCTGCAAGAGGTTGCCGCCGGTGGTGGCCATGTTGCGCAGCTGCCCGGAGGCGGCGGCGAGCAGGGCACGGGCCAGCACCGGGTAGTCGCGGCGCACCACCGGGTGGGCCGCCAGGTCGCTGTTGCGGACGGTCGCGCCGATCCGCAGCCCGCCGTCGGGCAGCTCCTCGACGGTGTCCAGCGGCAGCCGGGTCACGTCCACCAGCACGTCGGGGCGCTGCACCCCGAGTTTCATGAGGTCCACCAGGTTGGTACCGCCGCCCAGGTAGGCGGCCTGCGGTTCGGCCGCCAGCACGGCGACCGCCTCGGCCACGTCGGCGGGCCGGTGGTAACGGAAGGCCCTCACGACGCCGCCGCCCTCATCGCGCCGGCCGTCGGCTCGCGCGCACCCGCCGCCTCCCGCACGGCCGCGACGATGTGCGGGTACGCCGCGCAGCGGCACAGGTTGCCGGCCATCCGCTCGCGGATCTCCGCGTCGGTCAACGCGGCGGGCGTGCTCAGGTCGTCGGTGACGGCGCTGGGCCAACCCTGGGAGACCTCGTCGAGCATGCCGCGGGCGGAGCAGAGCTGCCCGGGGGTGCAGTAGCCGCACTGGAACGCGTCGTGCGCGATGAAGGCGGCCTGCAACGGGGACAGCTCGTCCGGCCCGGCCAGCCCTTCGACGGTCACCACCGACCGGCCGTCCACGGTGACCGCGAAGACCAGGCAGCTCTTGACTCGGCGGCCGTCCAGCAGCACCGTGCAGGAGCCGCACTGGCCGTGGTCGCAGCCCTTCTTCGCCCCGGTCAGGTCGAGGTGCTCGCGCAGCGTGTCGAGCAGTGTGGTGCGGTTGTCCAGGGTGACCTCGCGGGACACGCCGTTGACCTCGACCGTCACCCGGGACGAGTGCCGCTCGTCGATCGTGGTCGTGTTCTCCGGTCCGCCCCGCACCGGCCCAGACTAGCTTTGTCGGTATATCTCAGGGCGAATAACGCAAAGCCGTTCGTACGGGAGGTGACGGTGGTGACCGCCGGACTGCTGCTGGCCGCCGGAGCCGGCCGGCGTTACGGCCGGCCCAAGGCGCTCGTCGAGCTGGACGGCGAAACGCTGGTGCGGCGCGCGATCCGGCTGCTCGCCGACGGCGGCTGCGCACCCGTGCACGTGGTGCTCGGCGCGGGCGTCGACGAGGTGCCCGACCTGCCCGGCGCGGTGCGGGTCCGGCACGACCGCTGGGCCGACGGGCTGGGGTCGTCGCTGCTGCGGGGCCTGGCCTCGCTGCCGGCCGACGTGCCGGCCACCGTCGTGGTCCTCGTCGACCAGCCGCTGCTCAGCCCGGTCGCGGTGCGCCGGGTGCGCGCGGCGTACGACGACGGCGCGGTCGTCGCGGTCGCCACCTACGCCGGCCGCCCCGGGCACCCGATCCTGCTGGCCCGGCCGACCTGGCCGCTGCTGAGCGGGTACGCCGTCGGCGACCGGGGCGCCCGCGACCTGCTGCGCGAGCGGCCGGACCTGGTGGTCGAGGTGCCCTGCGACGACGTCGGCTCCCCGGTCGACGTGGACAGCGCGGCCGACCTGCGGCGACTGACGCGGCGGTCGGCGCCGGGGCCGGCCTGACACCGGGGACCGCCTCGACCGGTCAGCGACGGGTGAGCCAGCGGGGCAGCCCCGCGCTGGTGACCGCGTGATAGGCGATCATGACGATGACGCCGATCAGGCCCAGCACCGGGTTGACGAACCAGCCGAGCAGACCGCTGAGCCCGTACAGGATCAGGCCGGTGATCGGCCGCAGCCGCTGCGTCCGCACGTACTCGGGGGTGACCCGACGGTCCAGCAGCGCCGGGTGCCGGTGCAGGTAGCCGAAGAACACCAGCCAGGGGGCCGACATCAGGGCCGCGGCCAGGGCGTACAGGGCGACGGCGGCGCGCTGGTCGTCGGTGTTGCCGTGGGTGAACGCCGACGCCAGCACCGCCGTGGGGAAGGGAATGATCACCGCGCCGAACAGCACGGCGAGGTTGATCCAGCTCAACGCGAGGGTGGTGCCACGGATCAGCCGCAGCAGCGCGTGGTGGTTGAGCCAGAGCACCCCGATGTAGACGAACGACACCACGAAGGCCAGGTAGGAGGCGCCCTCACCGAGCAGGCCGGTGAGCAGTGCGCCCTCGTGGTATTCCGGCACCCGCAACTCGATGACCAGCAGCGTGATGACGATGGCGAAGACGCCGTCGCTGAAGGCCGTCATCCGGTCGGTCGGGGAGACCCGCCCCCGGGGACCGGGCTGCTCGATCTCGTCGGGTGCTGCGGACATTGCCGCAGGCTAGCCACTGGGCAACGCGGCCGGCGGCGGTTTCGGCCGATCGGTGGATGAACGGCCGCCCGGGGTCGCCATCCCGGGCGGCCGCTCACACCGCCCCCGTTCAGGCCACCGGCGTCGCCGTGCCGGTGGTGCGGGCGAGGCGCTGGTGGGCGCGGATCAGCTCGGCGTAGCGCAGACCGCTCGCCTTCACCGTCCGGCGCTGGGTGGCGTAGTCGACGTGCACCAACCCGAAGCGCTTGTCGTAGCCGTACGCCCACTCGAAGTTGTCCAGCAGCGACCAGACGAAGTAGCCGTCCAGCGGAACACCCCGGGCGACCGCCGACGCGCAGGCGGCCAGGTGCTGCTCCAGGTGGTCGGTGCGCTCCTTGTCCTCCACCGTGCCGTCCGGGGTGACCTCGTCCGGCCACGCCGAGCCGCTCTCGGTGACGATGATCCGGCCCGGCCGGTACTCCTCGTGCACGTCGACGAGCAGCCGCTCCAGGCCCGCCGGGTACATCTCCCAGGCCATCGCGGTTTCCACCGAGCCGGGCACCGGCACCTGCCGGGCGTACGGCGCGGCGCCCGTCGGATCGTCGACCACCAGCTGCCGGAAGTAGTAGTTCACCCCGAGGAAGTCCGTCGGCGTGGCGATCGTCGCCAGGTCGTCGCCGCGTACCGGCGGCTCGACGCCGTAGGTGGCGATCATGTCGGCGGGGTAGCCGCGCCCGTGGATCGGGTCCAACCACCACCTGTTGACGTGCCCGTCGGCCCGGCGGGCCGCCGCGACGTCCTCGGGCCGGTCGGTCGCCGCCTCGATCGGGCTGAGGTTGAGCACCAGACCGACCGACGCCGGCCGGGCCGCGTTGGCGCGGATCGCCTGGGTGGCCAGCCCGTGCCCGAGCAGCACGTGGTGCGAGGCGTGCACCGCGCGGGTCAGGTCCCGTTCGCCGGGGGCCATCGTCCCCTCCAGGTGCCCGATCCAGCACACGCAGAGCGGCTCGTTGACAGTGCACCAGTCGGCGACCCGGTCACCGAGGCGGGCGGCGACGACCGCCGCGTAGTCGGCGAACGCCTCGGCGGTGGCGCGCTGCGGCCAACCGCCCCGATCCTGGAGGACCTGCGGCAGATCCCAGTGGTAGAGGGTGACGAACGGGCGGATCCCGTCGGCGAGCAACGTGTCGACGAGCCGATCGTAGAAGTCCAGCCCGGCGGCGTTGACCCGCCCGACCCCGTCGGGCATGACCCGGGGCCAGGCCACCGAGAAACGGTACGCGTCCACGCCGAGGCGGCGCAGCAGCGCCAGGTCCTCCGGCCACCGGTGGTAGTGGTCGCACGCCACCGCGCCGGTGTCGCCGTTGTCGACGGTGCCGGGAGTCGCCGAGAAGGTGTCCCAGATGGACGGTGCCCGGCCGTCGACGTCGACGGCCCCCTCGATCTGGTACGCCGCCGTGGCGACACCCCAGAGGAAGTCGGGTGGCAGCTTGGACAGGTCGGGCACGGGTCGGTTCTCCTCTGGGGTTGGGTGGTTCACTTGACCGCGCCGGCGGTGAGACCGGCGACGAAGTACCGCTGCAGGGCCAGGAACCCGACGACGACCGGGATGCTGACCACCAGCGAGGCGGCCATGATCTGGTTCCAGTAGACGTTGAACTGCGTGGAGTAGCCCTGCAGGCCGACGGCCAGGGTGCGGCTGCCCTCGTCGGTCATCACCGAGGCGAAGAGCACCTCACCCCACGCTGTCATGAACGCGTACACGGTGACCGCGACGACGCCGGGCACGGCGGCCGGCAGGATGACCTGGAACAGGGTGCGCAGCGGGCCGGCGCCGTCGACCTGCGCCGCCTCGTCCAGACCCCGGGGGATCGAGTCGAAGTAGCCGACCAGCATCCAGATCGAGAACGGCAGCGAGAAGGTCAGGTACGTGATGACCAGGCCGGTACGGCTGGCGTACAGCTCGATGCCGGTGGCGTTGCCCAGGTTGACGTAGATGAGGAACAGCGGCAGCAGGAACAGGATGCCGGGAAACATCTGGGTGGACAGCACCGTCACCGAGAAGACACCCCGACCGCGGAACCGGTACCGGCTCACCGCGAACGCGGCGAAGATGGCCACCGCCACCGAGCAGATCGCCGCGATGCTCGACACCACCAGGCTGTTCACCAGGTACCGGGCCAGCGGCACGGTGCTCCACATGTCGATGAACGGTTGCACTGTGGGCCGGCTGGGCCACCAGGTGAAGCCGTTCTGTACGTCCTGCAACGGCTTCGCCGCCGAGGTGACCATCACGTAGAGCGGGACGAGGACGAAGAGGGCGAGGAAGGTCAGCACGATGCGCCGGCCCCAGCGCTCACCGGCGGTCTCACGCATGGTCGTCCCTCCGACGGTTGGTGATCAGCAGGTAGGCGGCCGAGACGACCAGCAGGAACAGCAGCAGCGCCACCGACATCGCCGACCCGGAGCCGAAGTCCCAGGTCTTGAAGGAGCTGCGGTAGATGTGGATGGAGATGAGGTCGGCCTGCTCGGGCGCGGAACCGCCGAAGAGCACGAACGGGGTGTTGAAGTCGTTGAAGGTCCACAGGAACAGCACCAGCAGCAGCACCAGGTTCACCGGCCGCAGCATCGGCAGGGTGACCGAGCGCAGCCGACGCCAGAAGCCCGCGCCGTCGATCGCGGCGGCCTCGTACAGCTCGCCGGGCACGTTCTGCAGCCCGGCCATCAGGCACAGGAACGCGAACGGCCAGTTGCGCCACACGGACACGACCAGCAGCGACCAGAAGCTGTTGTCGCCGATCAACCAGAACGGCCTGTCGTCGACCAGCCCGAGCTGGTCGACGAGCACGTGGTTGACCAGGCCGGTGTCGCGTTGCAGCAGGAAGCTCCAGGTGATGACGGCGGCGTAGACCGGCAGCGCGTACGGGGTGAGGAACAGCGCCCGCAGGATCGCCCGGCCCCGGAACGGCCGTTGCAGCACGACCGCCGCCGAGATGCCGAGCAGCCAGGCGAACCCGACCGAGAGCAGGCTGTAGGCCAGGGTGACCCAGAACGAGTGCAGCAGTTCCTTGCCGGCGGCGCTGTTCAGGTCGAGCGTCGCCCGGTAGTTCTCCAGCCCGACGAAGGGCGCGGTGGACCAGTCGCGGATGTGGAACTGGGTCAGCTCCAGCAGGCTCATCCAGACCCCGACCACCATCGGGATCACGTGGATGGCGAGTTCCAGCACGACGGCCGGTGCGAGCAGCAGGTACGGCAGGAGCGAGCGGCGCGGGCCGCGGGGCCGGCGGGCCGGCCCCCGGGCCGGCGAACCGGCCCGGGGTTCGCGCCGGTCGGCGTCCGGCGCGGTGGTGCTGGTTGCCATCGGGGTCCTCTCGGAGGCGGTGGCCGTGGCCGGGCTCAGCGCCCGACCACGGCCACCGGTGCCGCCTGGGTCAGCGCATCTTCTGCTGCGCGTCGGTCAGCTTGGCCTTCACCGATTCCTCGGTGACCGGCTTGCCGCTGGCCGCGTCGGCGAACAGCTCCTTCATCGCGGTGCCGACCAGGGTCTCGAAGGTGCTCTCGTCGGGCACCTGCGGCAGCGGGGCCGCGGTGGTGACCAGGGTCTCCTGGATGGTCTTCTGCTCGGTGGCGCTGAACGCCGGGTCGGAGGCGGCGGTCTTCACCGCCGGCAGCGAGCCGTACGTCTTGTTGAGGATCGTCTGCTCCTCGTCGCTGGTCATGAACTTCACGAAGCTCAGCGCGCCGTCCTTGTTCTTGGTGTGCTTGAAGACCGCCATGTTGATCCCGGCGACCATGCTGTTGACCTTCTTGCCGCCGGCCGGCGGGTTGGCCAGGAACGGCACCGGGGCCACCCCGTACGCGTCGGCGGGCATGTTCTGCGTCTTCAGGTTCGACCCGGCGGACTGCCACAGCAGCATGGCGGCCTTGCCGTTGGCGAAGTCGGAAACCGACTGGTTCTGCGCGTACTCGGCGTTGCTCGGGTTGGTGATCTTGTCAGCGGCCATGAAGTCGATGTACCGCTTGATGGCCGAGACGTTCTGCGGGGTGTCGAAGGTCGGCTTGCCGGCCGAGTCGAACCACTCGCCGCCGTACTGCTGGCTGAAGGTGAAGGCGTGGTGCGCGTTCTCCGACGGGTTGGCCCCTTCGATCGCCAGGCCCCACTTGCCGCCGGTGCTGAGCTTCTTGCCGTACTCGGCGAGCTGCTCCCAGGTGGTCGGCGGGGCGGTGATGCCGGCGTCGGCGAACGACTTCTTGTTGTAGTACAGGCTGTAGGCCATGGAGTAGAGCGGCACGGCGGCCGGCGGCTTGCCGGGGGCGCCGGCGGCGGCGAGCGCGGCGGGCACGATCCGGTCCTTGCCGCCGACGGCCTGCAGGGTGGCGTCGTCGAACTCGACGAGCGCGCCGGTGGCCTGCAACGACGCCGACCAGGTGTTGCCGATGTTGACCACGTCCGGGCCCTTGCCGGAGGCGGCGGCCGCGAGCAGCCGGTTGAGCAGGTCCGACCAGGGGACCACCTCGACGGTAACCTTGATGCCGGTCTGCTTCTCGAACTTGTCCAGCTCGGGCTGGAGGATGGTCTTGTCGGCCTCCAGGCTGGCGCCCTGGTTGCTGGCCCAGTAGGTGAGCGTCTTGGGCGACGCGGCGGAGTCGTCGCCGGAGCCACCGCAGGCGGTCAGCGAGGCGGCGGCCAGTACGGCGGCGGTGAAAATCCCGAGGTGTCGTCTCGACACGGGTCAGCCCTTCCGGTGCGTGGTGGGGGTCCGCTGGCCTTCGTCACCGATAGGGGTCGGGTGACGGGGGCCGGCTGCGGGCAGGGTTTCGGGGGTGCGCCGTCGGGTCCGTCGGCGTTTCCCGGGAGTTACATCACGGCTTAATTTATGTCGTCATTAAAGTTGCTGGTCGGTGGGTCGTCAAGCACGAGGCGGTTACAGTCGCCTCGAACGGCCGACGGGAACGAGGTGACGAGTGGAGCTGGCGCGTGCCACCAACCGCAGCGTGCGGCTGCGCAACCGGTCCGCCCTGCTGACCAAGCTCTTCCTGGACGGCCCGCTCACCCGGCAGGACCTGGTGCGCAGCACCGGGCTGAGCCAGCCCGCGGTCAGCAACGTGGTGGCCGACATGATCGACGAAGGGCTCGTCGCCGAGGCCGGGGCCGCCGAGTCCGACGGCGGCCGGCCCAGCATGCTGCTGCGGATCGAGCCCCGCTTCGCGTTCGTGGTCGGCGTGGACGTCGGCGAGACGCGGGTCCGGATGGAGCTGTTCGACTTCGCGATGACCCTGCTGGCCAGCGTCGAGTACCCGCTCGACCCGGCCCGCACCGAGCCCGACCTGGTGGCCGGGCACGTGCTGGCCGGCATCGACGCGCTGACCGGCCAGGCCGGGGTGACCCCCGGCGACGTGCTCGGCGTCGGCATCGGCGTCTCCGGCGTGGTCGAGCAGGGCGCCGAGGCCGTGGTGCACGCCCAGGCCCTCGGCTGGGACCGGGTGCCGCTGGAGCGCCTGATCGGCGCCGGCACCGATGTGCCGCTGCACATCGACAACGGCGCGAAGACCCTCGGCCAGGCCGAGATGTGGTTCGGTGCCGGTCGGGGCGCCCGGCACGCCGTCTTCGCGCTGGTCGGCTCCGGGGTGGGCGCGTCGGTGGTGACCAACGGCGTCACCTACCGGGGGGCGTCCAGCAGCGCGGGGGAGTGGGGGCACACCACCCTGGTGTACGGCGGCCGGGCCTGCCGGTGCGGCGCGCGCGGCTGCCTGGAGGCGTACGTGGGTGCGGAGGCGATCATCGACCGCTACCGCGAGGCGCGTCGGGGTCGCGCCGTTCCGGGCGAGGACGAGGAGTCCCAGCTCGCCGCGCTGGTCGCCGCCGCCGAGACGTCGGCCACCGCCCGACGGGTCCTCGATGACACCGCCGGTTACCTGGGCGCGGGCGTGGCCAACCTGATCAACCTGTTCAATCCGGAGCGGGTGGTGCTCGGCGGCTGGGCGGCGATGGCCCTCGGTGACCTGCTGCCGGCCGTCCGGGAGGCCGCCGGCCGGCAGGCGCTGCGCCAGCCGTACGAGCAGGCGTCGATCGAGCTGTGCCGGCTCGGGGTGGACGCCGTGGCGCTGGGTGCGGCCACCCTTCCGATCGCCCGCTTCCTCACCGAGGGCGGCGTCCGCCGAACCTGACCCCCGTAGCCGAGCCGCCGTCCCGCTCGGCGGGGTCGATGGCGGGCCGACGGTCGATGGCGGGGGAGAATTACACAAAACCCGGCTCTCGGGATAAATAACGAAGTTATAGATCGATGTCTTGACGCCGTCGCAATCTCGCCGCAACACTCCTACGAGAGCGCTCTCCTCCCCGGTGTCGCGTCGGCGGCGACACCATCCACGGCGCTACGGGCGCGCCCGATCCCCTCCGCGTGGCAACCCGTAACCCCCTATCGACAGGCGATGTCATGACATCTCGTGCTACATCCGTACGCCCGCGTCCCCGGGTCGTCCGGCACCTGCTGGTCGGGCTCACCGTGGCCCTGGTCGCGGCGCTCACCCCGACCGGCCCGACCACGCCCGCACAGGCCGCGCCCACCCTGCTGTCCCAGGGCCGCCCCGCCACCGCCTCGTCCACCGAGAACGCCGGCACCCCGGCCTCCGCCGCCGTCGACGGCAACACCGCCACCCGCTGGGCCAGCGCGTTCAGCGACCCGCAGTGGCTCCAGGTCGACCTGGGCGCCCGCGCCACCATCAGCCAGGTCAACCTGCTCTGGGAGGGCGCCTACGGCCGGGCCTTCCAACTCCAGACCTCCGACGACGGGGCCACCTGGACGACGATCTACTCCACCACCACCGGCACCGGCGGCACCCAGAACCTCGCCGTCACCGGCGCCGGCCGCTACGTGCGGATGAACGGCACCGCCCGGGGCACCGGCTACGGCTACTCGCTCTGGGAGTTCCAGGTGTATGGCGAGAGCGGCGGCAGCACCCCCACCTGCGGCAGCACCAACGTCGCACAGGGCAGCCCGGCGACCGCCTCGTCCACCCAGGACGCCGGCCTCGCCGCGTCCGCTGCGGTCGACGGCAACCCGGGCACCCGCTGGGCCAGCGCCGCCAGCGACCCGCAGTGGCTGCGCGTCGACCTCGGCAGCACCCGCACCATCTGCCGGGTGGTGCTCACCTGGGAGGCCGCGTACGCCCGGGCGTTCCAGCTCCAGACGTCGGCCGACGGGGCCACCTGGACCACCATCTACTCCACCACCACCGCCACCGGCGGCACGCAGTCGCTCACCGTCAGCGGCAGCGGCCGCTACCTGCGGATGTACGGCACCGCCCGGGGCACCGCCTACGGCTACTCGCTGTGGGAGCTGGCGGTGAACACCACCGGCGGCGGCACCACCGAGCCGCCGGTCGGCACGACCGACCCGTACAACCCCAACCTCGGCGCGAACACCTTCGTCTTCGAGCCGGGCACGCCGACGTCGACCATCCAGAGTCGCCTGAACACCCTCTTCACCCAGCAGGAGACCAACCAGTTCGGTCCGCAGCGCTACGCGGTGCTGTTCAAGCCCGGCACCTACACCGCCGACGTCAACCTCGGCTTCTTCACCCAGGTCGCCGGCCTCGGCCTGAGCCCCGACGACGTCAACCTCGACGGCCACGTCCGCGCCGAGGCGTTCTGGTTCGGCGGCAACGCCACCCAGAACTTCTGGCGGGCCGCCGAGAACCTCTCCGTCACCCTGCCCGCCGGGCAGACCGTCGAGCGGTGGGCGGTGTCGCAGGCCGCGCCGTACCGGCGGATGCACCTGCGTGGTGCGCAGAACCAGATCCAGCTCTGGAACGGCGGCGACGGCTGGTCCAGCGGCGGCCTGCTGGCCGACACCCGCATCGACGGCCTGGTCGTCTCCGGCTCACAGCAGCAGTGGTACTCCCGCAACAGCGAGTTCGGCAACGGCTGGACCGGCTCGGTGTGGAACATGGTCTTCCAGGGCGTCGTCGGCGCCCCGGCGCCGAGCTTCCCCAACCCGTCGCACACCGTCATCGGGCAGACCCCGCAGGTCCGGGAGAAGCCGTTCCTCTACGTCGACGCCACCGGCGAGTACCGGGTCTTCGTGCCCGCGCTGCGCACCAACTCCACCGGCACCAGCTGGTACAACAAGACCCCGGCCGGCTCGTCGATCTCGCTGTCGCAGTTCTTCGTGGTCCAGCCCGGTACCAGCGCCGCCACCATCAACGCGGCCCTCACCCAGGGCCGGCACCTGCTGTTCACCCCGGGCGTGCACCACGTCACCGAGCCGATCCAGGTCAACCGGGCCGACACAGTGATCCTCGGTCTCGGCCTGGCCACCATTCAGGCCGACAACGGCGCGGTGGGCATGCGGGTGGCCGATGTGGACGGAGTGAAGGTCGCCGGCATCATGTTCGAGGCCGGCACGACCAACTCGCCGGTGCTGATGGAGGTCGGGCCGGCCGGTTCGTCCGCGAGCCACGCCACGAACCCGACGTCGCTGCACGACGTGTTCTTCCGCATCGGCGGGCCGCACGTCGGCAAGGCCACCAACACGCTGACCGTCAACAGCGACAACGTGATCGGCGACCACATGTGGCTGTGGCGGGCCGACCACGCCGCCAGCGGCGTACCGACCGGGTGGACGCTGAACACCGCCGACACCGGGCTCACCGTCAACGGCGACGACGTCACCATGTACGGCCTCTTCGTCGAGCACTACCAGAAGTACCAGACCATCTGGAACGGCAACGGCGGGCGGACGTACTTCTACCAGAACGAGCTGCCGTACGACGTTCCGAACCAGGCGGCCTGGATGAACGGGTCGACCCGCGGCTACGCCGCGTACAAGGTCGCCGACTCGGTGACCAGTCACCAGGCGTGGGGGCTGGGCAGCTACAGCTACTTCAACGTCAACCCCGCGGTGGTCGAGGAACGGTCCTTCGAGGTGCCGACCAACCCGAACGTGCGCTTCACGAACATGGTCACCGTCTCGCTCGGTGGCGTCGGCACCATCAACCGTGTGATCAACAACGCCGGTGGCACCGCGAACGCGGCCAACCAGACGGTGTACCTGACCACCTACCCCTGACCCGGGCGTCCCGCGCCGGCCCGAACGTCTGACGGACGGGTCGGCCGGGTCGCACCGTGGGCCGAGGCCGGCCCGGTCCCGCCGAGACCGGGCCGGCCACGGTCGCGCCCGCCGCTCAGCCGGCCAGCACCTCGGCGGCCGCCCGTTCACCGGCGCGCACCGCGCCTTCCAGGTAGCCGGTCCAACGGGTCGCCGTCTCGGTACCCGCCCAGTGCACCCGGCCCACCGGTGCCCGCAGCCGCGGGCCGTACGCGCTCCAGGCGCCGGGGGTGAGCGCACCGCAGAAGCAGCCCCGCGTCCACTCCTGGGTCGTCCAGTCGTACTCGACGAGGTCGACGGGGTCCCCGGCGCGTGGCCCGACCACCGCGGCGAACGCGTCCAACAGGCACCGGCGACGCTGCTCGGGAGACATCTCGCGCAACACCGCGGCGTCCGAGGCGTAGCTGAACCCGGTCAACACCCCGATCGGCGAGGTCGGCGTGGAGTTGTCGACCGTCTCGGTGAGCGGACCGGTGGTGCTGGTGGACACCCCGGAGACACCGTCGGCGCGCCAGAACGGCTCCGGGTAGACGGCGTGTACCTTCAGCGCCGAACCCATCGGCATCCGCTGGGTCAACCCGTCGCGCTGCGCGGGCAGCGGCGGGGCGTACCAGATCCGGCCCGCCAGGGTCGGGGGCAGCGCGACCACCACGAAGTCGCCGTCCACGCGCCCGGTGTCGGTCCACGCCGTCACCCCGTCGACGCTCTGTTCGACGGCCCGCACCGGTGTGGCCAACGTCAGCACCCCCGGCGGCAGGGCGGCGGCCATCCGTTCGGCCAGCGCCGGTGGCCCGCCCACGATCCGGTCCTGCTGCGCGCCGCCCGCCATCCCCAGCAGCGGCCGGGTTCCGCCGCCGCTGCGCAGGTAGAACAGCAGGTGCAACAACGACACCTCGTCCGCGCCGGTGGCCAGCAGCCCGCCGGCGAGCACCCGCCCCAGGTAGTCGGCGGTGTCGTCGTCCCCGGCCGTGGCACGCAGCCAGCCGCCGAGGACCGTCCGGTCCCACTGCCCGGCCTCCGGCGCCTGCCAGGGCGCGGCCGGGTCCAGCCGGGCGGCGTACTCGTCGAGCAGGCCGAGAACCCGGGCGGCCTGCGCCGGCGGCTCGGTTCGGCGCTCGCCGGCCCAGAGCACCGTGGGCGCGCCGAACGCCGCCGACGCGAACGTGGTCAGCCCGTGCTCGGCGACCAGCGCGTACATCCGATCCTGCGTCGGGCCGATCCACTGCGCGCCCAGGTCGAGTTGGGTGACGTCGGGCAGCCAGCGGGTCAACACCCGACCGCCGACCCGGTCGCGGGCCTCCAGCAGTCGCACCTGGGCGCCGGCACGGGTGAGTGCCAGCGCGGCGGCGAGCCCGGAGAAACCGGCGCCGACCACGACCACCCGCAAGGCGTCAGCCACACCGGGGTCTACCCACAACTGTCGTCGCTATGACTGTCGGCTCCGGTCCCGGCACCGGCGGACGCGACCCCTGTCCTTCGTCCTTTGCTCTGCACCCACCGATGCGACACCCGGCCTGCGCCCCCGTCGCCTCCGCAGGTGCAGAGCAAAGGACGGTTCAAACGGGTCGGGTCGGGTGCCTGTCGCCTCCGTGGGTGCAGAGCAAAGGACGGGTCAACACCGGGCTGGGTCGGGCGCCGAGAATCTTCTGCCGACCTGTCGATTGGGACGGCGGCCGATCGTATGGAGGATGAGAGGTCGGCGAGCGGCCGGCCGCCCCGCGAGGAGGAACGATGACGTTGTACCTGCTCAGCCTTCACCAGCCCCAGGGCGAGCTGCCACCGGACCCGGAGTTCCTGGCCGGGGTGATGCGTCAGCTCGCCGGTTTCCGCGACGAGCTGGCGTCCACCGGGTCGTGGGTGTTCGGGCAGGGCCTGCACGGCCCGGAGACCGCCACCGTGCTGCGGGCCCGCGAGAGCGGCGAGGTGCTGGTCACCGACGGACCGTTCGTGGAGGGCAAGGAGTACCTGGGCGGCATCACCATCATCGACGTGCCGGACCTGGACGCCGCGCTGGACTGGGGTCGCCGCTACGCGCTGGCGACCACCCTGCCGATCGAGGTACGTCCCTTCCAGGGCGGGGCCGGCGACTGACCGTGTCCGACGTGGAGGCGGTGTTCCGCGCGGAGTACGGCCGCGCGGTCGCCGTCCTGGTCCGCCTCCTCGGCGACATCGACCTCGCCGAGGAGGCCGTCCAGGAGGCCTTCGTCATCGCGGTGCGGCGGTGGCCGCGAAGCGGCCCACCACCCAGCCCGGCCGGTTGGATCATCACCACCGCCCGCAACCGGGCCATCGACCGGCGTCGTCGGGAGGCGTCCCGGGCGCACCGGCACGCCGAGGCGGCCCTGCTGTTCGCCGCCGACCCACCCGTCGAGGAGGGACCTGTGCGCGACGACCAGCTCCGGCTGATCTTCACCTGCTGCCATCCGGCGCTCGCCCCGAACGCTCGGGTCGCGCTCACCCTGCGACTGCTCGGCGGCCTGAGCACCGCCGAGATCGCCCGCGCCTTCCTCGTGCCGGAGCCGACGATGGCGCAGCGGCTGGTCCGCGCCAAGTCGAAGATCCGCAACGCGGGGATCCCGTACCGGGTGCCCCGCGACGCCGACCTACCCGACCGGCTGCACGGCGTCCTCGCGGTGCTCTACCTGATCTTCAACGAGGGGTACACGGCCAGTGCCGGCCCGCACCTGGTCCGCGTCGAGCTGTGCGCCGAGGCGATCCGGCTGGCCCGGTTGCTGGTCGCGCTGATGCCCGACGAGCCGGAGGCGATCGGCCTGCTCGCCCTGATGCTGCTCACCGAGTCCCGCCGTGCCGCGCGGACCACCGCCACCGGCGACCTGGTGCCGCTGCCCCGTCAGGACCGCGGCCGGTGGGACGCCGGGCTGATCGCCGAGGGGCAGGCGCTGGTCCGCCGCTGCCTGCGCCGCGACCGGCCCGGGCCGTACCAGATCCAGGCCGCGATCGCCGCCGTGCACAGCGTCGCGGGGCGCGCCGCCGACACCGACTGGGCGCAGATCCTTGCGCTGTACGACCAGCTGGCGGTCATCGCCCCCAGCCCGGTGGTGGCGCTGAACCGGGCTGTCGCGCTCGCCGAGGTGGCCGGTGCGGCGGTGGCGCTGGCCGAGGTGGACCGCCTCGATCTTCTCGGCTTCCACGTCTACCACGTGGTCCGCGCCGACCTGCTGGCTCGCCTCGGCCGGGACGGGGAGGCCGTCGAGGCGTACCGGACAGCCGTCGCCCTGACGGACAACGCGGCGGAACGGGCCTTTCTCACCGCCCGCGCGACGGCCCTGGCGACGCCCTGACGGGGCGTTTGCCGTAGAGGTGGTCGGGAACCCCGACGCACCGGCCGGCCGCAGCAGGGGATGGGGAGGGGTCATGGCCTACCGTCCGACCGCCGTCGACACCGCGCCCGACCTGTCCACCCTCACGCTCGGCGTGGAGGAGGAGTACCTGCTGCTCGACCCGGACAGCGGCCGGAACCTGCCGGTCGCCGACCAGGTGCTCGCCGCGCTGCGCGGCACCGCCCGCAACCAGAGCCGCCAGGAGTTCCGGCACAGCATGGTGGAGATGGTCACCCCGGTCTGCGCCGACCTCACCGAGCTGCGCGCGCACCTGGTGGCGCTGCGCCGCTCCGCCGCCGAGGCCGCCACGGCGGCTGGGGCCCGTCTGGTGGCGGTCGGCGCCACCCCGGTGGCCGAACCGCACCGGACCGTCCCCGACGAACCGCGCTACCACGCGATGTCCCGCCGGTACGGGCCGGTGGCGCACGACCCGGCGGTGTGCGGCTGCCACGTTCACGTCGGGCTGCCCGACCGGGAACTGGCCGTGCAGGTCTGCAACCACCTGCGGGTGTGGCTGCCGGTGGTGCAGGCGATCACCGCCAACTCCCCGCTGCACGACGGTTACGACACCGGGCACGCCAGTTGGCGCTCCATGCAGTTGGAGCGGTGGCCCAGCATCGGCCCGACGCCGTACTTCGACTCCGCCGCCGACTACGACCGCACCGTCGACGAGCTGATCGCCGCCGGCATCATGCTCGACGCGGCGATGGTCTACTGGTACGCCCGGCCGTCGTCGGCGTACCCCACGGTGGAGGTGCGGGTCGGCGACGTCTGCACCGAGGTGGACGATGCGGTGCTGGTCGCCGCGCTGGTCCGGTCCCTGGTGGCCACCCTCGCCGACGACGTCCGCGCCGGGGTCGACGCCCCGAACGTCCGGGACTGCCTGGTCGCCGCAGCGCACTGGCGAGCCGCTCACGACGGCCTCGACGGCGAGCTGATCGACCTGCGGGCCGGCGGCACCCGCCCGGCCTGGGCGCTCGTCGACGAACTGATGGCGGTGATCGCCCCGGCCCTGCTGCGCCACGGCGACCTGGGGTACGTGTTGGCGCAGCTCGCCCGGCTTCGCCGCGACGGCACCGGCGCGACCCGGCAGCGGCAGGTGCTGGAGCGGGACGGGGACCTGGGTGCGGTCCTCGACGACCTGATCGCCCGCACGGCGGCGGTGTGACCGGGCGCGCTTCAGTTGATGTCGTGCGTCTGGAGCCACAGCTCCAGCAGGCCGAGCTGCCACAGCTTGTTGCTGCCGGCCGCCGCCTGCGCCCGGTCCGGCTCGGCGAGCAGATGCGCCACGTACTCCGGGCGGAACAGTCCCCGCTCGCGGGCGACCGGAGCCTGCAACGCCTCGGCGACCATCTCGCGCACCGGGCCGTCCACGTTGCGCAGCGCCGGCACCGGAAAGTAGCCCTTGGGCCGGTCGATCACCTCGGCGGGCAGCACCTCCCGGGCCACAGCCTTGAGCACGCCCTTGCCGCCCTGGGCGACCTTGTGCTCCGGTGGGCAGTGCGCGGCCAGGGTGACCAGGTCCTGGTCGAGGAAGGGCGTCCGCACCTCAAGGCCCCACGCCATGCTCATGCTGTCCACCCGCTTGACCGGGTCGTCGGGGAGCATCAGGTGGGTGTCCAGGCGCAGCACGGCATCCAGCGCGGTCTGCGCCCCGGGTGCGTCGAGGTGCCCGGTGAGCAGGTCCCGGCTGGCGTCCCGCTCCAGCGCGTACGCCGGGCCGACGATGCGGCGTAGCTCGTCGTGGTCGCGGTCGAAGAACGCGGCGGCGAACGTCTCGGCGGCGCCGTGCCGGGGCGCGTCGACCAGTGGCTGGTGGTAGCCGTAGCCGGCGAACACCTCGTCGGCCCCCTGCCCCGACTGGGCCACCTTCACGTGGTGCGCCACCTGTTCGGAGAGCAGGTGGAAGGCGACCACGTCGTGGCTGCCCATCGGCTCGGTCATCGCCTGCACGGCCCGTCGGACGGCGGGCACCAGGTCGCCGTCGGCCAGTCGGATCCGGTGGTGGTCGGTGTCGAACGCGCGGGCCACCAGGTCCGAGTAGTGGAACTCGTCGCCGGACTCGCCGCCGTGGCTGTCGAAGCCGATGCTGAAGGTGCGCAGGTTTCGTTGGCCGGCCTCGGCGAGCAGCGCCACGATGAGGCTGGAGTCCAGTCCGCCGGAGAGCAGCACCCCCACCGGCACGTCGGCGACCAGTCGTCGGCGTACCGCGGCGCGCAGCGCGTCGCCGATCGCGGTCCGCCAGTCGGCGGCGTCCATCCCCGCGTCGGCGGGTTCGCGCACGTAGTCGGGCCGCCAGTAGACCTCCTCGCGGCTGCGCCCGTCCGCCTCGATCACCCGCACTGTGGCCGGCGGCAGCTTGCGCACGCCGCGCAGCACGGTGCGCGGGGCGGGCACGATGGAGTGCCAGGACAGATAGTGATGCAGGGCCACCGGGTCGATGCCGGTGTCCACGTCGCCGGCGGCCAGCAGCGCGGGCAGGGTGGAGGCGAACCGGAGCCGCCCCGGCGTCTCGGCGAGGTAGAGCGGTTTGATGCCGAGCCGGTCGCGGGCCAGGATCAGCCGCCGCCGGGCCCGGTCGACCAGCCCGACCGCGAACATGCCGACCAGGTGGTCGACGAAACGTTCACCCCAGTGCGCGTACGCCACCAGGATGACCTCGGTGTCGCTGGTGGAGTGGAAGGCGTACCCGGCGTTCCGCAACTCCTCGCGCAACTCCGGGTAGTTGTAGATGCAGCCGTTGAAGACCAGCGCCAGGCCCAGATCGTCGCGGACCATCGGCTGCCCGCCGGCGTCGGACAGGTCGATGATGGTCAGCCGGCGGTGGCCGAGGGTCACCCAGCCGTCGGCGAACAGGCCCTCGTCGTCCGGGCCGCGTGAGCGCATCGCCTCGGTCATCCGGGTGACCGCCGCCGCGTCGGGCGAGTGGCCGTCGAATCGCGCCTCCCCGCTGATCCCGCACATCAGCCGGGACGGTGCTGGTCCAGGGCAGACATGGCCCCTCCTGTCAGGTCTCCCCGACTGGTGGTGGCGGGGCCCGGTGGGAACGGGGCCGCTGGCTACCCGCACGTCGGGCGGGCAAACCCGCAGGTGATCCTGCGTGTGCGGCTCAGTCGAGCAGGGTGCGCAGGATGCGGGCCAGTTCGCCGCGGTCGGTGTCGTCGAGGTGGCCGAAGAAGCGGTCGGCCTCGGCCCGGCGCGCGGCCCGGATGGCGGTGCTGACCCGGTCGCCCTCCTCGGTGAGCGCGACCAGGGTCGCCCGGCGGTCGGCCGGGTCGGGCCGACGCTCGACCAGGCCACGGGCCTGTAGGTCGTCGACGACCTCGGTCGCCGAGCGGGGCGCGATGCGCAGGTGCTCGGCGAGGGTGCCGGGGCGCACCTCGCCGTGCCGGGTCAGCACGCGCAGCGCCCGGGACTGGCTGGGGGTGATGTCCCAGGGTGCCAGCGAGTCCCGGGCCTGCCGGCGCAGCCGGGACGCCACCGCCCAGAACGTCTCCGCCAGGCTCTCGTCGTCGGCGCTGTCGGCGGTGTGCTCGGTCACCGGAATACGGTAGCAGGAGATGTGGTTGCTACCTCATGATGAGGTAACCTCAGCAATATCGCCGACGAAAGGCAGTGCCCCTTGGAACCCACCCCGATGGGCCGCGACCGCGGCCACCGCACCGTCAGCGCCGAAGAGAAGACGCAGGCCCGTCAGGTCTCCCTGCGCCGCATCGGCCGCCTGTTCACCCCCCACCGGCCCGCGCTGGCCGCCGTCACCGCGATCATCGTGGCCTCCTCGATCATCGCGATGGCCTCCCCGTTCCTGCTCCGCGCGGTGATCGACCGGGCCCTGCCGCAGAGCGACGTGACCCTGCTGGTCTGGCTGGTCCTCGGCATGGTCGCCGTCGCGGCGGTCACCTCCGCCCTCGGTGTCGTGCAGACGTGGATCTCCACCCAGGTCGGCCAGCGGGTCATGCACCGGCTGCGCACCGACGTCTTCAGTCACCTCCAGCGCCAGTCGCTCGGCTTCTTCACCCGCACCCGCACCGGCGAGGTGCAGTCCCGCATCACCAACGACATCGGCGGCATGCAGTCGGTGGTCACCTCCACCGCCACCGCCGTCGCGGCCAACCTCACCACGGTGGTCGCCACCGCCGTCGCCATGGTCGCGCTCTCCTGGCAGCTCTCCCTGGTCTCGCTCGTGGTGCTGCCGCCGGCCATCTGGCTGACCCGTCGGGTCGCCCGGATGCGTCGCGAGATCACCGCCCAGCGGCAACGCGAACTCGCCGACCTCAACGTCACGGTCGAGGAAGGGCTCTCGGTCAGCGGGGTGCACCTGGCCAAGACCCTCGGCACCGGCCCCGCGCTGATCGACCGGTTCACCGCCTCGTCGCAGCGACTGGTCGACCTGGAGCTGCGCAGTGAGCTGGCCGGCCGCTGGCGGATGGCCTCGATGAGCATCATCTTCGCCGCCGTACCGGCGGTCATCTACCTCGCCGCCGGGCTTCCCGGCACCGCCGGGACGCTGAGCATCGGCACGCTGGTCGCCTTCACGGCCCTGCAGGGCGGCCTGTTCCGCCCGCTGATGGGCCTGCTCAACGTGGGCGTCTCGCTCACCGCGTCGCTGGCGTTGTTCGCCCGGATCTTCGAATACCTGGACCTGCCGGTCGACGTGGCCGACCCCGCCGACCCGGTCCGCCTCGACCCGGCCCGGGTGCGCGGTCACCTGCGCCTGGAGGATGTCACCTTCGGCTACCCGGGCAGCGACACCGCCGCCCTCGCCGGGATCACAGTGGACGTGCCCGCCGGCACCAGCCTCGCCCTGGTCGGCGAGACCGGCTCCGGCAAGAGCACCCTCGCCGGGCTGGTCAGCCGGCTGCACGACCCGACCGCCGGCCGGATCACCGTCGACGGCGTCGACCTGCGCGACCTGCGCCTGGCCGATCTGGCCGCGATCGTCGGCGTGGTCAGCCAGGAGACGTACCTGCTGCACACCACGGTGCGGGAGAACCTGCGCTACGCCCGCCCGGACGCCACCGACGCCCAGCTCGAGGACGCGGCCCGCGCCGCCCAGATCCACGACCTGATCGCCGGGCTGCCCGACGGGTACGACACCATGGTCGGCTCGCGCGGGCACCGGTTCTCCGGCGGTGAGAAGCAGCGCCTGGCCATCGCCCGCACGCTGCTGCGTGACCCGCGCATCCTGGTCCTCGACGAGGCCACCAGCGCATTGGACACCGAGACCGAACGCGCCGTGCAGCGGGCCTTCGACGTGCTCGCCCAGGGCCGCACCACGATCACCATCGCGCACCGGCTCTCCACGATCCGCGACGCCGACCAGATCGCGGTGCTCGACCACGGTCGGATCGTCGAGGCCGGCACCCACGACAGCCTGCTGAACCGCAACGGCCGCTACGCCACGCTGGCGGCCTGACCCCTGCCGGCCTGACCCCGGCTCACAACCGTCTCAAAATGCTCTTGGAACTGTCTCGTTATGGCGCGGTCAGGTGGCGGTAGACGGTGGCCCGTGAGACACCCAGCGCGGTGGCGATGGCGTCCACCGAGTGGGTGCCCGCCTCGTGCATCCGCCGGGCCGCCTCGACCTGCTCGCGGCCCAGAGCCCGGGGTCGTCCGGGCCGCCGCCGGCTGCCACCGGGGGGCGCGGCCGGCAAGCCCCCGAGCACGGCTGCCGCGTCTGTCGGCGGCCCGTCCGTCGGGGTCGCGCCCGTCGAGGTCGCGCCTGTCAGCGCACCGTCCGTCGGGGTCGGCGTGACGAGCAGGCGGCGTACGCCGTCGAGCATGTCGGCGCGCAGCACCTCGTCCGACACGTCGGTGAAGAAGACGATCGGATCGCTGCACGCGGCGACCGCCTGTACCGCCCGGACCCGCTCCCGACGCCCGGCGTCCGGCCCCGCGATGAGGTCGTTGGCCCGCATCGCGATCACCATCAGCCGGTGGTACGTGTCGCCCCGGCCGACCAGCGCGATGTCGTGGAAGAGCATGCCGAGTGGCCGGCGATGGGCGAGCATGACGTCGACCCAGCCCTCCAGCACCGTCCACCGGGCCTGGTCGGTCGGCTGTCCCTGGGCGGCGTCGAGCAGCCTCTCCAGGTCGGCCAGCAGTGGCTCGATCAGGGCGGCGAGCAGATGCTCCTTGGCCGGGAAGTGGTACAGGATCGCGGTCTTGGTGAGCCGCAGCCGCTCGCCGATCTGACGCAGCGAGGTGCGCTGGTAGCCGTGTTCGGCGAACAGGTCGAGCGCGGCGCGCAGGATCCGGGTGCGGGTGTCGTCCGCGGGATCGGCGGTCATGCCGGCCAGCCTAGCGACGTCCTGACCGGTGGGCACGATCACCGTTGATTCGACTGACCAACGGTCAGTACAGTGGGGGCGGTCGACGAAGCAGCCAACAGCAGGAGGGGCCATGCCCGTCATCTCCATCGGCAACCTGGTCAAGACGTTCGGCGCCATCCGGGCCCTCGACGGGCTGGACCTGCACGTCGAGCAGGGGGAGGTGCACGGCTTCCTCGGCCCCAACGGCTCGGGAAAGTCCACCACCATCCGCATCCTGCTCGGGCTGCTCCGCCGCGACTCCGGCGACGCCCAGGTGCTCGGCGCCGACCCGTGGCGCGACGCGGTCCGCCTGCACCGCCGGCTGGCGTACGTGCCGGGAGACGTCAGCCTCTGGCCCAACCTCACCGGCGGGGAAGCCATCGACCTGCTCGGTCAGCTACGCGGCGGCCTCGACCGGCGCCGCCGCGACGAGCTGCTGCACCGCTTCGACCTGGACCCGACCCGCCGCTGCCGCACCTACTCCAAGGGCAACCGGCAGAAGGTCGCCATCGTCGCCGCCTTCTCCTCCCCGGTGGAGCTGTACGTGCTCGACGAACCGACCTCCGGTCTCGACCCCCTGATGGAGGCGGTGTTCCAGGACGAGGTCCGGCGGGTCAAGCAGGCCGGCGCCACCGTGCTGCTCTCCAGTCACGTGCTCGCCGAGGTCGAGGCGCTCTGCGACCGGGTCAGCATCATCCGCGAGGGCCGCACCGTCGAATCCGGCACCCTCACCGAGCTGCGCCACCTCACCCGCACGGCGGTGACCGTCGAGACCGCCCGCCCGGTCACCGGCCTGGACGCGCTCCCCGGCGTGCACGACGTGCACGAGGTCGACGGCCGCACCCACCTGGAAGCGGAACCCGCCCACCTCGACGAACTGCTCGGGCACCTCATCGGCTTCGGCGTCCGCGCGCTGACCAGCACGCCACCCACCCTGGAGCAGCTCTTCCTGCGCCACTACGGCGACGCCTCCGCCGGTGCCGCGTCGACCGGTGCTGCCACGGCCGCTGGGTCCGCCGCCGGTGCCGTGGACGTCGACGCGCCGCAGGCCGGTGCCCGGTGAGCGCCCTCACCGGCACGACCCGGCTGGCCCGGCTCGTCCTGCGCCGCGACCGGATCCGGCTGGCCATCTGGATCCTCGGCACGCCTCTGCTCGGCTACGCCCTCGCCGGCAGCGTCGCCGGCATCTACCCGGACCAGGACACCCGGCTGGGCTACGCCACCACGTCGGCGTCCAGCCTGGTCGCCCGCGCCTTCAACGGCCCCATCCACGGCACCGACCTCGGTGCGGTGGTGGTCGCCGAGACGTACGTGACACTGGCCCTGATCGTCGCGCTGCTGAGCACCTTCGCGGTGACCCGGCACACCCGCCAGAACGAGGAGACCGGCCGCGCCGAACTCCTCGGCGCCAACGTCGTCGGCCGGTACGCGCCGCTGACCGCCGCGCTGCTCGTCATCGTCGCCGCGAACGCACTGGCCGCCGCGCTGCTCGCGGTCGCGCTGGTCGGTGCCGGTCTGCCGCTCGCCGGTTCCGTCGCGGCAGCGGCAGCGATCGGCGGCGTCGGGGTCGCCTTCACCGCGATCGCCGCGGTCACCGCCCAACTCTCCGTCACCGCGCGCGGCGCCAACGCGCTCGCCGCCGCCACCGTCGGGCTCTCCTTCGTGCTGCGCGCCGCCGGCGACGTGCTCGGCGAGCAGAGCGCCGACGGCACCCGGGTCCGCAGCGCCTGGCCGTCGTGGATCTCCCCGCTCGGCTGGGGCAACCAGGTCCGCGCCTTCGACGGCGAACGCTGGTGGGTGCTCGCCCTGACCGTCGCGCTGCTGCTCGTCGGGGTGGCGCTGGCGTACGCCCTCGCCGAGCGACGCGACCAGGGCGCCGGGCTGATCGCCCCCCGACGCGGCCCGGCGACCGGCGCGCCACTGCTGCTCAGCCCCACCGGGCTGGCCTGGCGGACGCAGCGCGGCACCCTGCTCGGCTGGGCCGTCGGGGTGGCCGCGCTCGGCCTGCCCATGGGCGTCGCCGCCGACGAGTTCAACGACATGATCGACGCGAACCCGGCCGCCGCCGAAGCGATAAACGCGATGGGCGGCGGGGACGACCTCATCAAGGCGTACCTGACCGCGATGCTCGGCCTCTTCGCGCTGACCATCGGCGCGTACGTCGTGCAGGCCCTGCTGCGGGTCCGCGGCGACGAAGCCGACGGGGTGTTGGAGGCCGCCCTCGCCACGGCGGTCAGCCGCACCCGCTGGCTCGGCATCCAGGTCCTCGCCGCGACGCTCGGCGCGGTCGCCCTGCTGCTGCTCGCCGGCGTGACCACCGGCCTCGGCTACGGCATCGTCATCGGCGACCCGCTCGGGCAGGCCGTCGAGCTGGGCGGTGCCGCGCTGCTGCGCCTGCCCGCCCTGCTCGTGGTCGCCGGGGTGGTGACAGCGATCTTCGGGCTGCTGCCCCGCTGGTCCGTGGTGCTGTCCTGGACGGCGCTGCTGGTCTTCCTGCTCCTCGGGCAGCTCGGCGCGGTGCTGGAGCTGCCGCAGGCCGCGCTCAACGTCTCGCCGTACACCCATGTGCCGGCCGTGCCCGCTGTCCACCCGGCGGCGCTTCCCCTGGTGGTGCTGGCGGCGGTGGCCGCGCTGCTCCTCACGGCGGGCGCGGCCGCCTTCCGCTACCGCGACGTCCCGTCCTGACGTGTTGCCCGACCGCCGGGTGAGAGCGGCGGCCGCCGGGCGACGAGCGGGGTGTCCTGGCGGGCGCGGGTCGACCACAATCGTGCGGTGCACCGTCGCGGGTGGAAGTGGGGTTCGCTGGGTGTGGTGGCCGCGCTGGCCGCCGGCGGCACGGCGTGGGTGTGGCTGCGGTACGACTTCGAGAAGGTCAACTGGACCTGGGGCGTCGTCGCCGGGGTCATCGCCGTCTACGTCCTGCTGGACCAGCTCTTCCGCACCGGAACGACGGGTCTCGCCGAGGCCGCCGCGCACCGGCGCGCCGCCGCCGACGAACTCGTGGAGCTGATCCGACGCGACCCGACCGACGAGGCGCTGCTGCGGACCGTCGACGAGCCGTACCCACTGCCGGTGCGGTGGCGCACCGCCCCCGACCGGTTCCTCCCCTCCTGGCGGGCCATCGGCCGATCCAGCGCCGCCGTGCCGGTGGACCTCGCCGGCGGCAACGGGACACTGTGGAGCTGCTACCGGCGGGTCCCCTCCGGTCGGCTGCTGCTGTTGGGGCCGGCCGGCTCCGGCAAGTCGATCCTCGCGCTGCGGATGGCCCGGGAACTGCCCGTGCACCGCGAGCCGGACACCCCGGTACCGGCGCTGGTCGCGGCCGACTCCTGGGATCCCGACCGGGAAGGCTTCCACGACTGGCTGGTCGACCGGATCGCCCGGCGCTACCCGCAGCTCGCGGCCGACCACCCGCGCCGCGACGCCGTACTGCGCGACCTCGTCGAGACCGACCTGGTGGTCCCCGTCCTCGACGGACTGGACGAGGTGCCCGAGGACCGGCTGATCGCCTGCCTGGACGAGCTGAACGCGCTGCCGACGCAGCGGTTCGTCCTCACCTGCCGTACCTCGGTCTACGAGCGTTACCTGACCCAGGGGGAGAAGCTGCGCGGCACCGCCGTGGTCGTGCTCGAACCGCCCGCACCCGCCGAGGTCGCCGACTACCTGGTGGACGCGGCCCCGCTGCACCAGGTCGACAACTGGACCGCCGTGGCCACCACACTCGGGGACGCCCCCCAGCTGACCGCCGCGCTCTCCACCCCCCTGATGGTGGCGATGGCCCGCAGCGCCTTCGATCAGCCGGGCACCGATCCCCGGGACCTCGTGCCGCTGGCGCGGGAGCGGGGCCAGCGCTCCGTCGAGGACGACCTGCTGACCAGGGCTGTGGACGCCGCGCTGCGCTCCCGTCGCGGCTCCCAGGGGCTGCGGCGTTGGGAACCCGGCACCGCCCGGCGCTACCTGACGTTCCTCGCCGCGCACCTGGAGTCGCTCGACGTCCGGGAGTTCCGCTGGTGGCAGTTGGCGAGCGCGCAGCCCGGCCCGTTCTGGGCGCTCGTCGCCGGTGCGCGTACCGCGGTGGCGGTGTGGTTGGCGTTGACTCTCTCCGCGGACGCTCTCACGGCGACGGCGCAGTTGGTGACCCACCCACCGACCCGCAACCTCCTCGACGACCTGGTCCGCGAGACGGACGCCCTGGCGATCACGGCCTTCCTGCTGGCCGGGGTCGTGGCGCTGGTCGGTGGCTCGGGTCGGGCCGGTCGAGAAACACCCCGGCGGGTGGCGTTCGTCGGCGGTCTGCGGGCGTTTCGCGACGGGCTGCTCGACGGGCTGTTCGGCGGAGCCGTCCTGGCACTGTTTACGTTCGGCTTCCTCACGGCCTTCGCGCCCACTGCGCAACTGATCGCGCTGGTGGACCGTGTGCCGGGGTTGCCACAGTGGCCCGACCCGGTCCGGGTCGCCGTCATGGTCGGCCTGGTGCGGTGGGCGTTCCTAGCCGTCCAGGCTGGACTGCGGGTGGACGTCGCCGCGCCGGCCCCCGAACTCGGGGCGACCAGCGTGGTCGAGACCGTCGAAGCCGATCGGGCCGCCAGCGTCGCGTCCGCGTTGGCCAGCGCCGCCACCGGCGTCCTTCGGCTGCTCGTCGTCGTCGCGGCGCTGCGTCTCACCGGGGTGCTGTCCGCCGTACCGCCGCTGCCGGCGCTGGTCTGGGCCGGGGTGGGGCTCGGTCTGGGCTGGTGGCTGCACCGGCGCGGGGGTGGGGCGTGGATGCGCTTCGCGCTCACCCGTGCCGCCCTCGCCGTCCGTGGCCGTACGCCCCACCGGCTGCTCGCCTTCCTGGCGTACGCGGAGACCGTCGGCCTGCTGCGCGACGGTGCGGGCGCCTACCGTTTCCGGCACGGACGCCTACAGAGCCGACTCGCCGCAGGGTCGGTGAGCGCCCGACGGGGCAGCCGGCTGCGCGAGGAGTTCGGCGTCGAGCTTGCCGGCGCCGGCTACTGGCCGGAGGCGCTCGGCGTTTTCGCCGACGTCACGCAGGCGCGGGCCGCGAGCATCGGGCACGCCGACGACCTCACCGTGGCGGCGCTGCGTCGAGCGCTGCTGGCCGGGGCGGCGGCGGGGGAATGGACCCGGTTGGCGAGCCTGCTGGCGCTCATCCCGCCACCGAGCGAGCCGATACCGTCGACGGTGCAGCGACAGCGGCTCGCCCAACTGATCGCCGACGACGCGCCGGTGACCGAGCTGATCGCCGCGGCTGAGGAGCTGGACCGGGCGGCCGCCGGCGTCACGCCGGATCATGCTTCCGTGACCCGTCCGGCAGCGCACGGGGTGCAGGAGTTTCTGGCCGTCCTGCATCACGTCAACGGGGACGTCGAGGCGGCGCGCACCCACCTGGACCTGTTGCGCGCCGCCGCCGACCAGGACGTCGGGGAGCCCGCTCCTATCGGTGCCGGCCTGCTCGCCAGCATGCTCGTCGAGGCGGGTGAACCCGCCTCGGCCCTGGTCGTCTGCCATCACGAACTGCTCCTCGCCGACGAACCGCCCGACCGGGTCGACCTGCTGCTGCTCGCCGAGACGTGGCGCTGGTCGGTGGAGGTGATGCGCCGCAACACCGACGAACAGGCCGAGCTGCGCCGCCGCATCCGGGCGGTGCTGGCCGGACAGCATGACCAGCCACGGCGGATCGAGCTGGGCCGACGCGAGGTGGCCGAGGTGGGACTTCAGCTGTGCCACGCCGTGATCGAGCACCAGACGTTGGGTCCGCTCGCGGTCGCCGCGTCCCGACGGCTGGTCGCCGTCCTCGCCGAGCCGGCCATCGTGGTGCAGACCGTCAACCGCAGCGCCCCCATGTGGTACGACGGCTGACGGGTACCTGACAGCCTCGGCGACCGAGTGCGCGGTGTGTCGCACCCGGCCGCCACACTGGTGCTTCCTCGACCGGGGAGGTGCCTCGTGCCGTACGTCAGGTCACACACCAGGAAGGGCAGCGCGCGAGTTCGGGCGCACTACCGAAGGCGGCGCACCGGCGGTGTTCGGCGCAGGTCGACGGTCCGCCGCGTGGCCGGTGGCGACGGGTCGGCCAACGGCTGGCTGCTCGCGCTGGGTGCCGTCGTCGCCTTCGTGCTCCTGCGCGCGGTCGTCGACGTGGTGCGCCGCCATCCACACTGGACCGCGCTGCTGGTGAGCGTCGTCGTCGCGGCGGCGGTCGCGGTGGTTGTCGTGGTGTCGAAGCAGCGGGCCCGCGAGCGGGCCGAGCAGGCCCAACGGGACCGGTTGATAGCGGTGACCGACACGATGAGCGGTGCCGAGTTCGAGCAGTGGTTCGCCCGGCTCCTGGTCGCCTCCGGGTTCCGCGACGTGAGGGTGTGCGGCGGCTCCGGTGACCGGGGAGCCGACGTCACCGCGGCAGCCCCGGACGGCCGACGGGTCGTGGTGCAGTGCAAGCGGCAGAGCGTCACCAATCGGGTGGGCAGCGCCGCGATCCAGCGGTTCGCCGGCACCTGCCGGGTGATCCATGGCGGCGAGATCTGCCTGCTCGTGACGAACAGTTTCTTCACCGTCGGCGACGGCATCCAGATGGCCCGACAGCTCGACATCGGCCTCATCGACCGGGACGCGTTGCAGATGTGGGCCTGGACGGGGATTCCCCCCGCTGCGATCCGGCACTGAAAGATCGAGGACAGCGAATTGACAGTGCGAGAATTACTGTCTCGACATGGCACCGTCAATTCCCAGAAGTGTCAGTGCGAAAGGCGTTGCCGACCCACTGCGCGGCCGTAGCGACGGAGGGTCGACGCTGCCCTCGGTGCCAAAGGACCTGGCCAGCCGGCAGATGTGCGGCGCCATGCATCTGCGTCCGCCGTTGGCGGCGCAGGTGTTGCTGCTGTACAGCCTCGACAACCCGAAGGCATGGTGTCCCTCTTTCGGAGTGGACGCGGTCGCGCTGGTGCGCCACGCCCAGGCGGCCGACACCCATTGGCGGAAGCTGTACGACGCGGTCGCGATGACGCGTTACGCGTTACTCGGTCTGGTCGGGCTGGGCATCCTCCTCCTCTGGCGTGACGGGCTGGCGACGGCGCTGCTCACGCTGCCGCTCATCGCCGTGGCGTGCGGGGTCGGGTGGCGCACCACCTTCCTCAGCCTCCAGGAGACCCGCGCGGCGGCGATCGGCACCATGGCCGAGGAGAAGGCGCTGGCCGCCCAGGCGCCCGAGGTCGAGTCCGAACTGGAGGACGAGCTCGCCGACCTGCAGGACGCCAACATGATCGTCTTCGACGTTGCCGCGGGCAACCCGTTCGTCGGCAGCGGCACCGAGGTCGGCCGCTGGGCTCTGCCACCCATCGACGTCAGCCGCGGCCGAGAAAAGAACCAGGACGGTACGCGCACACCCGCGACCTTTTCCATCCGAGAGCTGCACGACGATCTGATCCGGCTCGCCCGGTCACGGCTCGGGCTCAGCGACATCGAGGTCACCAAGCGGATCTACGTGCGGGGGGACGTGCTGCCGGACTGTGAGGGCCTGTTCCACCCCGACGAGGTACGCCCGCCGTCCCGACTGGAAACCTCCTGGGTCGACCTGGGCAGCGACGCGCCGGGGGAGCAGGCCAGGACGTACGTGTGTCTGGCGAAGAGCCTCGTCGGCGGCCAGATCGTCGTCACCCTCTTCGCCCGCTACACCCTCGACCAGGGCATTCTGTCCTGCGAGTTCGCCGCCTTCGTGCTGCCACCCGTCCGTCGCGACCCCGCGCCCGCCACCGGCTTCTACGGCCTGTTCGGGGAGGATCTGAGCCCGCTGCACGGACGCTCGACCACCTGGGCCCTCGCCCTCGCGGCGTGGCGTACCTACCTTGCCCAGCTGTTCCTGCGCTCGGACCGGGGCATCGACCTGGCCGAGGCGCACGAGGAACGGATGCAGCAGCACTACGAGGCGCTCGAGGAGGGGCGACGCTACGACTACGGGGCGCCCTTCAGCGCCCGGGAACTCGCGGCCAGCAACAGCATCGAGAGCTATTTCGAAGTCGCGGATGTGCGCGACTGTCTGCTGCGGATGCAGCGAGGAGTTATCGACTGTCTGGTCGCGTTCCTGACGGACAAGGGCATCGACACGTCCGAGATAGCCGCCGGAAAGCAGCGGATCATCAACAACATCACCAACATCGGAGAGGTGTCCGGCCGGGGCAACATCTTCGGAAACCACGGACGCGTGACGAATGTCGATCGCGACGACCAGGCGGACTGATCGGTTGGTGTCCCGCAGGCCCGGCCAGCGGGCGACCCGGAAGGACGAGTCAGTGAGTCAGTTCAACTTCAGCGGTGACATCAACGGTGAGGCGAACGTCTTCGGTGACCACGCGCAGGTGCACAACCGGAGCAACGATTTCAGTCGAGGCTCGGACCTTTCCGGGCTCGTCGCCGCCCTAATCGACGAGATCGCGAAGCACCGGACGGAGGTTCGCGAGGCCGAACGGCTGACCCAGTTGGCGAGCACGGCAGCGGCGTACGCCGCCGAGCCACGTCCCAACGTGGAGGGCATCCGCGGCCTGCTACCGGCGCTGCTGGCAGGCGCCGGAACGGTGACCGCCGTCGCCGACGCCGTGCTGCGCGTCTCCCAGGCCGTCAACAGCCTGTAGCGGATGTGAACGTCGCCCTGGCGACCTCGATCGGCGAGCACGAGGGAGGCGCCCAGTCGGCAGGTGAGGTGGCGGTTCGGCCGGGCCGGATGATCGACCGCCCGGATGCTCGGGTGGGCCGGTGTCTGTGAGCCGTACGGGGGTCAGTTGGCACCCGCGGACCAGTGTGGACCGATGTCTCCCAGGTGGCCGACACGTTGTAGCTGCGCCAGATCGTGAACGACGATCTGCCGGTAACCGGTCCGGATGACTCCCGCCCGACGCAGTTCGCGGAGGGCCTTCTCGACCGTCGGCTCCGCAGCACCGCAGAGTGACGCCAACTCCGGCTGAGTCAGCGCCACACCGACGGTGCGTCCGTCGCTGATGGCCTCTCCGTGCGCCGTCGAGAGCTCGGCCAGAACGCGTGCCAGGCGGATCTTTGCCGGGTAGGCGGTGAAGTCGACTCGGCGGCGGTTCGCCCACCGGAAGCGCGCCGCGATGGTCCTTGCCAGGGCAAGCGCCGCCTCCGGCTGGTCATGTAGAAATGGATACCACTCTCGCTTGTAGATGACGCTGACCAATCCCGCACCGCACGTCGTGACCGTCGCCGTCCGTGGGGTGTCATTGAGCGCGGAGATTTCGCCGACCAGGTCACCCGAGACCCGGATCGCCAAGAGCGTCTGACGGCCATCTGCCATGTTGACGGTTACTTTTGTTAGGGCTTCCCTGAGCAGTACCAAGTGATTACCGGTGGTTCCCTCCCGCAAGATGTGGTCTCCGGCTTTAACCGAGACGGTTGTTCCCAACGCGAGAAGGTTGGCTCGTGTCTTCGGGCTGAGACACGCGAGCAGCGTGCCAGGAGGCCAGCGAAGGCTCGTCGGCGGCTGCTCGTGGTCGCGTCGCACCTCAGCACCCCGTTCGTCGGCGGCAACCCTGCTCATGTCGGATGCAGCACGGTTAGTCAACGGATGCAAGTATTTCTGATTGCGGATCCCGGGAGAAGCCCTGCACTGCCTCTTTCAATCGCTCATCAGGGCAATGGCCAGCCAAACTGTGGCGGCGCAACTCGCCGCCACGCTCCACGGCACAGCCGCCTGCACCCGCCGGTGCTTCCTGAGTGCGGTGTTCGCGAGAACCGTCGCCAGAGACCATGCTTCGGTGGCCTCCCGACCCGCGTCGAGGCGTGGCGGCTCGATGCGGGCGCTCGGCTGCGCTGGGAACCCGAACCTGTTGGGCGAGCGGGGGCCGGACGTCTGTGGTCGAAAGCCGATGGCGAGGTGTCGCGCCGCAATCAGGAGAGTGATCACGAAGAGCAAGCCGACTCCGGAGACGACCATGGATAGGACGGGGGAATCCATGAGGTCGAAGACCGCGGGCGCCTTGCTGACAATGAGCGCTACCACCGAGCCGTGGAAGGCGAACAGCTGAGAGATCTTGGCGTCGGCATGTCGGATGGCGTCCTGGTGTAGGCGGGTCGCGGCGAGTGCCCGATCTACCTCCAGGTCGGACCGGCGGTTTTTCACATGGCGCGATGAGGTGGTCATGCATCCAGTGAAGGCAACCGGGTGCCGTCGACGTCCGTAGGAATATGGGATCTCGCGAATCCGACACATGCTCAGCTACTTCCTGACAACCCGTACTTCGACGGGTTTCCCACGGCTGGCCATCGCTATAAGTGACATGACCAGGAGCGCCGAGCGTGCGGAGGCAAGAATGGCAACGCTGCAGCCAGACCGCAGATTGATCATGTTCGTCGACATGGAGAGCTACAGCCGGCACGACGACGCCGGCCAGGTCAACGCCCAGATGAACTTCCGTCGACTCATGCGAAGGGCAGCCGAGCAGTGCGGGCTTGACCGGGACGGCTGGGAGATCCAGCCGTCCGGGGATGGGGAACTCGCGCTCTTTCCCCTCGGGACGCCTGAACCTCGGCTTGTTGCCGACCTCGCACCCGCCATGGACCGGATCCTCCGCGACCACAATCGGGATGCCGGCGCGCACGCGCAGGTGCGGATGCGGGTCGCATTCCACCAGGGACTTGTGACGAGGACCGAGAACGGTTACGCCGGATCAGCAGTGGTGACTGCGGCTCGCCTGGTGGAGGCGCCCGCGCTAAAGGAGGCGTTGGCGTCGTTCCCTGCGGCAGCGGTAGGGATGATTGTGTCTTCAACGATCTACCAGGAGATAGTGAGCCAGTCGTACAGCGGGATTCGGAAGGAGCGTTACGGTCGGGTCAGCGTTCGCGTCAAATCGTTCGGCGATGAGGCCTGGATCTTCATTCCCGATGAGAATGTCAACGCCGGGCCGATCGCATCTGTCGACGCCTCGACACCGGCCCCTCGGCCTGACCTGGGCGGAACCGAGCGAGTCGAAGCCGAGCCGACGGGTGGCAGCCGCTTCACCTTTGGGTCGGTAGTCACCCACGGTCCGAGCGTCTTCGGTGACAATGGCCGAGCGTGGGGCACGGAGGATGCACGAGCTCATCGGCAGGGGCGACAGTGAGCCCGGAGTCCGCAACAGGGGCGGTGCAGGCGGGTGCGCCGGCGGCCGAGCCAGCCGCCGATCCGGCTGCGCCCGCTGCGCCGCAAAGCCCAGATTCCGCGGAGTCGCGACCTGTTCCAGAGCAGGGTACGCAGCGCGAGGCGAAATCGGATGACAGAGGCCATCGCGATTCGGAAGACCCGACAGACGTATCCGACGAGCGGAATGATGATCGCGACTCGCCTGACGATTTCATTCGCGCCAATCCCACCCTTCGCTCCTTCACGTCACGCAGGGGCAGTGGGTTCCGGATCGAGGACTTGAGCAACACTGGTCCCAGTGCGTTCGGCGATCGGGCAACGGTCATCGGAAATCTGAATCTCGGGCAGGGCAACTCGAAGCCGAGGTTCTTCGCCGACCGAATCAGCGACCTGACCGCGAGGCGTCACACCTTCGTGCGGCCAGCCCACTTCGGTGAGTTGCGGGATCGGTTGCGTCGTTACCCAGTAGTGGGACTTGCTGGACCAGTGGGCAGCGGTCGTTCGACGGTCGCCTGCGTCGCTCTCGCAGAGCATATTGGGTCCGACGAGGTCATGGAGATTGTGATGCCTCCCGGATTGGACGACGTCCGATTGATCCGTGAGCAGCCCGATTTTCTGGAGAAGGGCGTTGGTTACATCATCAAGGTTGGCGGCCGGCAGGTCCGGAGCGCCGTCCGATCTATCGAGGCGGCGTTTCACGAGAACGAATGTAGCGGGGTCATAATTCGCGACACGGAGGAGTCCGAGACGTCCCGCCACCGGGCCGAGGTGTTCCACCACTCATCGGTCTCGCGTGTAGAGGTCTTCCGTCAGCATCTCTTGTATCACCTCAGAGAGAAATGCGTTGGCAACTGCATCGATTGTGATCGCAGTTGCGGGAGAGCGTACATGGTCCAGATGCTCACACCAGAGGTGAGCAGGTTAATTGATCTGCTGACGAGACCGGGCGAGTGCGTCCTGCACGCGGAAACGATCGCGCGTGAACTCCCGGCAGACGCTCATGGTTTCGTGGCGCTGCTGCCATCCGAGAACAAGCGGTACCGCGATAAGGCGCGGCAGATCCTCTTGCTGCCCGACGACAAAGAACCGGTTTTTCAGAACAGACCCGCACAACATAGACGAGCGTTGCGGATCGCCTACGCGGTGTTCGCTGGACAATCCATGGCGCGGGTTTCAGAGGGTGCTGGTCTGCTGCTCGGAAAACTCGATCGACTCTTCAATGAGCCGGCCATCGGCCGACCCGCCCTGCTCAACGACATGCCGGCCCTGCTGGGTCAGGAACTAGGAGCTGACTGGCACGACAGAGCCACGGAGGGAGAGTCTCCGCATACCAAGGCGAGAGTGGCCCAAATAAAGCCCGAGATGGTGAGGGCGATCCTCGACGTTGCCTGGAACGATTTCGACAACACCCGCCCGGCCCTCATTGAATGGATCGACGAACTCGCCGCCCATCCTGCCCCAGGGTTCAGCAACTGCGCCGCAGTCGCCGCTGCGATCTTCGCCACTCATGACTTCGAGCAGGTCTACGAGGAGGTGATTCGGCGATGGGCGAGGGATCGAAGGCGCGGAAGGCGGAAGGCAGCCGCAGCCGCCATGGCTTCCGCCGCAAACCTCGACGGTGCGGTGCCGGTTGGCTTGACGGTGAGCTCTCAGGTCAGGGCAGACGTGGGTAAGAAGCTCGAATGGCTCGCCCACTCCAGGTCGGCGTTCGAACGAGACACCGCAGCGATGGTGTGGGGGATGGGCTACACGCCACGGCACCCCTTCCAGACCGCACGCGCCCTCACTGCCGTGGCAGCAAATGCCAACGCGTCGTCCATCTGGACCGTCACGGACGCGATCGATAATCTGTCTCGAAAGTACGGCAGCGCATGGACGATCAACGTCCTTTCCTGGTGGCTCGAAAGCGACGACGTGACTCTCCGCGCTGCTGCCACCCTCGCCTTCCTGAACTGGCTGGAGGAGCCGCTCACCGAGCGAGTTGATCAGCTCGTGGCTCTCCTGGAGGCCCAGCCATCCATGGTCGATCGGGTGGCCACGCTGTGGCGAGTCGTACTCCTCGATCCCGGATGCTCCGTCGCCGCGTGGCGGCGCCTCGCGGCTTGGCTACGCAGTGGTGCCAGCGACGCACGACTCAGGGAGCCGGTCCGAGCGCTCGCGATGAGGCTTGCCGCTGAACCCGCGATCCGTTCCCGGCTCAACTACTGGCTCTCGAAGGCCCCAACGACATCCACTTCCCCCGCCTGATCCAGGAGCCACCATGACCCCAGATAATCGGGTTTCTCCAAAATCGGCGCTCCCCCAGGGCGCCAGCCCCATTCGCCGTCTGCTGAGCCACTTTCGAGTGGCGCTCGGCTATTGGGATCGGACGCCGCCGCCCGACCTCACCCAACGCCGCCGCCACCCCAGGCCGGTCATCGTCCCAGCTCGGGGCCATGTCTTCTCGTTCGAAATACATGTGGCTCTCACCTGGTACTCGGAAGGTTTGAGGGAGGATCAGCTCGGCGCGTGGTCGCTGCAGTTCGCGGACCTCGCCCGTCGCGACGTCGAACACAAGGCGGCGGACCTCGCTCGACATTTCCATCCTCACCAGGCAGGTGCCCTGGAGATTCAGCTCAACCGTGAGCTCTCTCGCGGTCGTCGACGTTACGAGCGTCAGGGTGTCGTATTGCACTGCAAGCCAGAGGTGCGGGTGAAGCTCGACGAGGACGTGAAGGCCGAACTTCGGCACGCCCACCTGCAGCGGCTCCGGGAAGAGAGCGAACACGAGCTGCGGATTCGTCGGATCCAACTGACCGACCAGCTGACGCAACGCTGGATCGCTCTGATCGATCGTCTACGCCTGAGCCCACTGGCGCCCGCTGCCCTTCGCCTCACCGACCAGGAGCTTGCCAACGTCCTCGACCAATTCGTCCTGAAGGAGGAACGGTCAAACGTCGAGCGCCTGGCGGCCCTACTCGAGGAAGCCCTGCGCCGTAGCGGCCGAGTCGGGCAGCCCTTGGAAGAGCACGAAGCCGCAGAGATCATTAAGCTTCTGGACGACATCCTCAGGGACGAGGCGACGCCGCCGACTCCAGAGGCGACCGGGATGAACGGAAACGGTCGACACGCAGCACCGCCCAGCGGGTAGACCGTGACAGAAGGCCGGACCGGGACGCCCGACGCAGGCCCTGAATCCGACATGGGACACCGCGCTCAGCGCGGACAGCGTCATGGAGGGCGCGGGCGGCGATCATGCTGGGGAAGTGCGTCGAGCAGGCAGCGTGGCTGCGTACTGTGCCGTCGCTGTACGCCCTGCTGTCTGCCTCTGATGGACCGGTGCTGTTTCACGACGCGGCGGTATACCGGGCGATGAAGCGGCTGCATGAGGTAGTCGATGCGGCGCGCGGTGGGGCAGGGATACGTGGTTGTTCTCCCCGATGGAGGATCCGGCGCTGCTGCCGAAGCTGGACGGTGCGGTAACGAGCCGGGAGTGAGGCGGCGGCCCGACACCTGACGACCGTCCGGCTCGTCGCGCACGGCCGGTTTCCCGACAGCGTCCGCAGCCCCAACGGCGTACCGTCCGGGTCCAAGCAGGGAGGAGTCGGATGAGTTTCCTACGGCAGGCAGAGCGGTCCCCGGACACCGAGCGGATGTTCGACACCGACACGAAGGCGATGGGCTACCTGCCCAACTACACCAGGTTGTTCGCCCACGACCCGGCGGTGTACCTGGCATGGCAGCAGCTCAACGGCGCGGTGAAGGACGGGATGGAGTTGCGCCGCTATGAGTTGGCGACCCTCGCCGCGGCCCGGGCCCTCAAGTCCTCCTACTGCGGTCTGGCACATGGGAAGTTTCTGCGCGACAAGTTCTTCGACGCGCCGACTGTCGCCGCCATCGCGTCGGACCACGGCAGCGCCGGTCTCTCCGCGCAGGAGGTCGCCGTCGTCAACTTCGCAGGCAAGGTCGCGGCCGATGCGACCTCCGTCACCGAGGCCGACGTCGCGGGCCTGCGCGCTCACGGTCTCGATGACACGGATATCTTCCGCGTCATCCTCACCGTTGGCGCGAGATGCTTTTTCAGCACCGTCCTCAGTGCTGCCGGGGCTGAGCCCGATCCGCAGTACCAGGAGAGCCTGGACGCGGATCTGCGGCAGGCGCTGAGCTTCGGCGGTTAGACCCAGCGAGACGCACCCTGCCCGGAGTTGATGCAGCGGGCGCGGGAGCGCGGCGGAGGCCGGCGAGTTGGACGAAGACCTCACGTTTGGCTGTCGCGTTACCTCGGCGGGTTGAGGACGTAGCCGGTCAACCAGACCCAACCCTCGTACGTCGGCTGCTCGCAGACCGAGACGACGCGGAAGGTCAGCGCGCGATCCCCAGCGAACTGCACCGACGCCCGGCTGTCGATGACGAGCAGGTCGCCCGGGCAGGGGCGCGCGGTCACCAGTGGCCGGAGTTGCGGCCCTGCTCCTGGGCCGGCGGGCACTCCCGGGCGTGCATGGTCTGCCAGTTGAGTCGGTCGAGGAGAGGCTTGTCCACGTCCTAAGCAGGAGCAGCAGCCCCGACCGTGAACGTTCCCCGTCTGTTGTGGTCGCAGGCGCTTGTTCCAGTTCAGGAAGCGTCTCGTCGCGTGTTTGCCAGGCACTTCCCGTACTCCCAGACTGCCCGCTCCACAACGTCAGTCTCCGTCCCGGCGCCCCATCCCCTTGCCTTTTCCTTGGCCCAGGAGAGGTACTCGCAGTACTGGTCCGTCGTCCATGGGCCGAGTGGCTTCCACTCGGTGTTCCGGGATGCGTTCAAGCCGATCACGACGTACTGGTCCATGATCAAGGGTCGATGACCTCCCACCACGGAATCCCAGCCAAAGAAGTAGAGCAGCTTGGTGAAGAAGGAAGCACCCAGCCCTTTCAATCTCTGGTCGCCGCCGTGATTAAGGCCTTCGTATGCGGCGAGAGAGCCCCTGGTTCGCACCAGGTGGAGGGTCTCACCAAGATGCTGTTCGACCCGGCTGACGTTGCGGTCGAACACTTGGCGTAGGCGGGCGGGTCCCCGACGGGCGGGCAACCCGTGGCCCCATGCGTACGCCCCGATCAGAACGTCGACTGCCGCGCTGCCGGTGTCCGCAGCTGCGCCGTCACGAAGCAGGTCACCCCGTGTGATCCGCGGCCATCGGTCGAGGCGCGGGAGAGCACCGAATCGGGCCGGTAGGTCGATTCCGTCAGGCAGCCGCCGTTGCCAGCTTTCCGGATTGAACCGCAATCCATGATCAAGGATGTACGCCTCACGCGGGGGAGGCTCTTCATCGAAGAGCGGCGTGCAGGGTGGTTTCCCCGTCACCATGACGTCCTCTGCTCTGGGACGAATCGAACTGTGCCACGCGCAAGATCCGGATGAGCTGTGAATCCGGCATCGCCCCATGACCGGCTCTGCGGATGGCTGGGGTCGCCGTTGGCCCACCACGCTTCGTACCGATACGCCGACGAGGGAAGTCCGCCCGGCACCAAATCAGAGACCTCCTTCAGCGTGTGTCTGACCTCGCCTGTCCGGTGCCGGAGGTGGTCCCGTAGGGCGTTGTACTTTGACATGTCGTCCTCCGTGGACCGCTCCGGAGATCGGCACCTGTTGTAACCGTCAGGTGAGGAGCGAGCCTATTGTCGGTACCGGACGCGGACCTCGTCCGATCGGCTCGACCGGGGCCACGGGCGGCCCGAAGACGGCCGGACTATCAGCGGTACGCCGACGCTTATCGGATTCGTTAAGATCAACGCCCTGGATCAAGCGAGGGGAGCCGGCATGGCGAAGCCAGGTGGTGTCTTCTGCTTTGAGGGCGAGTGGGAGGACGATCTCGCGGAGCGGGGTTCAGTTCTGCCGACCCTTGAACTGCTTGAACGGCTCGGCAGTATCCGCTTCATCCATCGTGACACCGCTACTCCACAGGAGCTGCGCTACTTCCTGGAGCGATGGTTGTCTCGCAAGTATTCCGCATACCAGGTTGGCTTCTTCGCGCTGCACGGCTCGCCCACCCGGCTGCACTTATCCAGTTCGCACTCGGTAGGGCTCGCCGAGATCGCGAGCTGGATGTCAGGTCAGTGCGAGGGTAAGCGGTTCTATTTCGGAAGTTGCTCAGTGCTTCGCGCCTCGGATACCACGCTCGCCGAGTTCCTCCGTGAGACGAAGGCCGCGATGCTGTGCGGCTTCACCAAGGAGATCGACTGGATCGAGTCTGCGGCATTCGAGACGGTGGTCCTCAACAACATGGTCAACGGTGGCAAGGTGGACAGCGTGGAGCGGCTCGTTAAGTCGTCACGCTGGGCGGCGCTGGCGCGACACTATGGGTTCAGGGTCGTCTACCAGAACGGCCGTTCGACGTAGGTCCCGCCTGGGCGGCGACCTGTGCGCCTGGACCGCTGGCTGCCTACCGTTCGCCGACCTGGTCGACCGGTGCTCGTCGGCCTGGCCACCACTGCCGGCGTGGCCGTGGGGTGGCGGGGGCGGCCGTCGTGGTCTTCTCCGCCGGTGCGGTGCCGTTCAGGTTCGCCAGGGTCAGGTGCCGGCGTGGCCGCTGGGCCGCCCGAAGGTCGTTGAACCAGCGGACGAAGGTGCCGATGAAGATGCCGTCCGGGTCGTTGATGATGTAAATGCCGGTCAGCTCGACGATGTCCTCACGCGGCTGCCCATCGACGTGTTGGTGCATCTGCCAGATCAGCCGGCCACCGTATTTTCCGTCTGCGGCGTTCTGGACGAGGACGAAACAGGTCGGGTATTTGCCGAGCACCGCCTCCAGCACCGCTTCCTTGCCCTGCTGGCCGGCTTTGACGATTTCCCGATAGTGCGCCAGGTAGTTCTCCGCCACGAGCTCCGCGATCGATTCGTCGGGGTGGCGCTCCAAACGGGCCATGTCGAAGTGCGAGAGCTGCACGATGCGGTGGTAGGCGACCTTGCCGAGCTTCCGGTTGAGTGATTCGAGGTAGCGCAGGCTGTGATCCTTTACGTGAGCGTCGCCGGGTTGGACGCCGACTTCGACGAATGAGTTGACCGCGTAGATGCGGGAGTCGCCGTCCTCGTTCGCCGACTCGATGACCATCCGCGCGGCCGCGTAGAGGGCCCGCGCCTTCTCGTCGCGCTCCGGCGAGTGTCGGCCGGGATCCAGCGGATAGTACTGAATGGAGAGGCCGGCGCGTCGGGTCAACTCCTCCACGCTGCCGCGTAGTGAGGCGAGGATGGCGATCGCCACGATGAGGATGAAAATGAGCACCACGGTGAGCCACGTTGATTGGGTGGTGGCCTTGTCGGCGACGTTCTGACCCAGCTGTCCCACCAGCGCCTGACCGAGCACCGCGAGCGTGAACGCGATCCCTGCGGTGAGTACGGCGACAAGTGGACTCTTTCGGAAGAACAGCCAGGTCCTGCGCATCAGCCCACCCGTCCTGGAGTTGTTTTCTTGGGCGTAGCGCCGACCGAGCCGCCCACCGTCCGATTTCGATGTTTGCACGCCGATCAAGGCGTCGAGAATGACAAAAATCTGACAGCCGATTGCTCGCTGGGCCGCCTCAACCCGGCAGGTCACCACCGGTGTCGAGGCCACTCGGTCGGGGTACGACGGTCGGTGACGCGAACCGACCCTGCTGCGGGCGAAGGCGCTGGGCCAGCAGTTCGTCGATCCACCGGATGGCGTCCCGCTGTCTGCTGAGCATGTGCTGGCGCGCGGTGGCCAGGTCCGGGTCGCCGCCGGCCACCGCCAGGTGGTCATCCAGGATCACCACCCACCGGCGGCTGAGCTCTTCGGCGTACCGCGCCTGCCGCAGGTGCTCTTCGAGGCGGCATTCGAGGTTGACCAGCCGATCGATCTGTGGCTGAACCGCTCGTCTGATGTGCTCGTCGAGCCGGACGGCGACGTCGGGCGCGCAGCTGACCTCAAGGTCGCCTCGCTGGTAGCGCCAGGGGCACTGCGCGGCGAGCGTCTGTTGCAGGTGCATCTCCAGTTCCGCCGCGCGATGGGGGGCCAGCTCCCGGGCGGCGTCGGCGGCGAGCCGGGTCAGCCGCTGGATCGCCTGCGGCATGAAGTAGTCGGCGTACCAGGTCAGCACCTCGGCGCGCAGGCTGACCGTCGACGACCAGGCGAACGTCGCGCGGATGTGGAAGGAGTACACGTAGCCCTGGGCGGGCACCACGATCTGCCGGGGCGCGGTGCGCTGCTCGACGAGCGGACCGGACGGCGTCGCGGGCGCGCCCAATCCGACCGGCTCCTCGTCCTGGAGGGCCGCCACCAGTCGGTCCCAGTTCCGCGCCCACCACCGCCATCCGCGGACACTCGTGTCCCGGGTGGCAGTGAGGCTGCGGATTGCCCAGTGCCGCCGCGGCTCCGCCGGTCTCGGCCTGCCGTCGGGGGCGTCGGCCATACCACCCCTCCCTGGTCACGGATTCGCATCCCACGCTAACAACGGGTAACCGATCTGGTCGCCGCCACGCCGACGTGACGCCGCGGCGAAGCGGTCACGCCCATTCGGGCCCGGGGCTGGCACTCCGCGGGGGAGAGGGTCGTCCGGGGTTCACCGGGCATTGTGGCGACGTTGGGGCGGCAAGGGCTGTCGCCGTCGACTGGCAACGGTGAGACTGGTCCTGGTCCGACAATCACGCGGATCGATGGATCGGATGGTCTGGAGGCAGCCTGTGTCCACCCTCGTGTCCCCGCTGGCCACGCTCGGCGCGATCCGCCGGCGTACCACCAGCGTCGCCCTGCTCCTCGCCATGGTCGCCGCCGCGTTGGTCGGCCCCTCCGTGGTCACCCCCCGGTTGACCGACTCGGCGTCGGCGGCGGTCTACAGCTCCTGCACCATGAGCCGCTGCGCGGACGCCCGCACCGCCCGTTCGGGCTGGTCCGCCAAGGGGTTCCCGACCAGCCGTGGCTGGTATTCCTGGAGCGGGGGGAAGTCCAACTTCGCCGGTGGCCAGTTCTACAACTACGAGGGTCAACTGCCCACCAACGCCACCTACTACGAGTACGACGTCTACCCGCGAACCCAGGGCGCCGCCCGGGATGCGTACCGGATCGTGGTGAACCGCAGCACCGGGGTCACCTGGTTCTCGCCCAACCACTACACGGACTTCTACCGGCTCTGACCGAACCGGGGCCGGCCGGTCGAGGCCGGTCGGCCCCCGTAAGGTCGTCGCCCAGCTCGGATCAGGAGGCAGATGATGGTCGATGAGAACGCGGATCGGACCCCCGATTGGCTGACCGTCTGCCGGGACGACGCCCTCGACGTGCCCGGCGCGGTGGTGCTGGCCGGGGCGGGGGCCCGCAACAGGGCCGACCTGTTCGCCGCGCTCGCCGCCGGGCTGGCCCTGCCGGCGTACCTGGGGAACACCTGGGACGCCCTCTCCGACGTGCTCCGGGACCTGCTCGACGCCGGCCCGCTCACCCTGCTGATCACCGACGCCGACCAGGTGCTCGCCGACGAGCCGACCGATCAGTACGGCCTGCTGTTCACCGTGCTCGGCGACCTCGCCACCACCGCGCCCCACCCGCTGCGCGTCGTCCTCGGCGAGGCCTCGCCCACCTGATCGCCTCCCGCCTCGCGGTGAACCGGCTGTCATTCGCAGAGCCGACGGCGTCTCACGGTGGGTGACGGCGTCTGGTGGCGCATGGTCGGTTGAGCGATATGACTCAGAGGTATAAATATGACTCTGAGGTATGTCGCGCGTCAGCGACACCGCCCCGCGCCGGCGCCCGTGCTGGAGGGCAACCTGGGCTACGCGCTGGGGGCGCTCGCCGAGCGGCTCACCACGCAGGGCCGGTACAGCGAAGCGGTTCAGGTGGCGTTGACCGCCGTGCACCTGGCCGAACGGAACATCAACGAGGCGGTACGCCGGTTCGAGCTGTTCCGCGCCGACCTCGGCCGGGAGTTGGGCGTCGCCCCCCCGGGCCACCTCTCCTTCGTCCTTTGCTCTGCACCCACGGAGGCGACAGTCACCGTCCGTAGTTGGTGCGCCCATGGGTGCAGAGCAAAGGACGCGCATGAGGTGAGGTGAGCTGAGCGGGGCGCGATGGCCGGTCAGGTCAGTGCGTCGCGGGCGGGATGCTCTGCTCGTACTGGAAGACGTTGTGCGGGTCGTACTTCGCCTTGATCTTGCGTAGCCGCGGGAAGTTGCGCCCCCAGTAGGCCTTCTCCCACTCGGCCATGCCGATGTTCGGCACGTTGACGTAGGCGCCGTCCACATAGGGGCGCAGCGCCTGGCTGAACTCGGCGATCCAGGTCTGGGCGATCGGGGTGACGGCGTCGCCGCTGTCGGGCTCGCCGCGGGTGCCCCAGCCGGCGCCGGGCTCGGAGTAGAAGAGCGCGTCGCGGTGCGGGAACGCCGCGCCACCGAACGGCTCCTGCCGCTGCGCCCCGCGGCCGAAGGCCTGGGTGAAGAAGTTGCTGTCGGGCGAGGGCGCCTTCTCCATGAACGCCTTGACGATGCTGACCGCCTTCTCCGGGAACGGCTCGCGGGTGAACTGGGAGAAGAACTTCCACTTCGCCGGCTCGTCCTCGTTAGGGATCTGGAAGCCGGCGTAGACGTCGCCCCAGCCGCCGATCTGCACGGTGACAGTGGGGTTTCCGATCGACAGGATCGGCGCCAGCAGCTTCCTGGCCTCCGATTCGGAGCCCTCCGCGAGCACCGCGAACAGCAGGATCTCATCCGGGTGGACCTCGACCTGGCTGCCGAGCCGGGGGTCGGTGAAGGGTGCGACGCGCTGCCAGGCGTCGAAGACCTCGTGCAGGTCACCGAGACCGGGCCAGGTCACCTGCAGGTAGGCGACGCTGGTCAGCGGAGCGACCTGATAGGTCAGGGAGGTGACGATCCCGAAGTTGCCGTTACCCGCCCCGCGTAGCGCCCAGAGCAGGTCCGGATGGTTCCACGGGTCCACCTTGAGCACCTTCGCCCCGTCGGCGCCCGCCGCCACGACGATCTCCGCGCCGATCAGGTTGTCGCAGGCCATCCCGAGGTAGCGGGTGAGGAAGCCGAAGCCGCCGCCGAGGGTGGCACCGGAGAGGCCCACCGTCCCCTCCGTGCCGGTTGTCGCGGCGAGGTCGTACTCCCCGAGGGCGGTCACCGCCTCCAACTGGTTGAGCCCCGCGCCGAGCTTCGCCGTGCGGCTGGCGGTGTCGATGTGGACGTCCTTCAGCTCACTGACGTCGATCACGATGCCGTTGTCGACGTTCGACCAGCCTTCCAGGTTGTGCCGGCCACTGCGTACCCGCAGCGCGACGTTGTGCTGCCGCGCCCAGGTGAGCGCGTTGACCACGTCCTGGGTCTCCTGCGCGAAGACGATGACCAGCGGATAGTGCACGAACAGCTCGTCCCAGCCGAGGCTCGCCTGCGCGTAGTCGGGGCTCTGCGGGCGGACGATACGTCCGGTCAGCTGTGCCGGCGGGTACGTGGTGTCCGCGGACCACCCGGGACCATCGGCCGCGATCGCCGAGCTGCCAGCGATCACGCTCGGGATAGCGACCGCTCCGGCGCCGACGGCTGTGGCCCTGAGCAGATCCCGACGGGAAAGGTCGCGCATGATCCGAATCCTCTCGATTGGTGGCGCGCCCGAAAGATGAATCACGAGGGGATATACCGCTCATCTGGCGCAAACCAACCGTAATGCGTGAGGCTTTCCGGCAGACCTGAGAACTTGTCACGGAACCCGGTCGGGTGATCAGGGACGGATCAGTTCGGCGCGGGCTGGTCGAGGATGGCGCTGAACCGCTCCTCGGCCAGGTCGAGCTGGCCGAAGATGTGCCGCTTCACCGCCAGCGACAACGGGGTGTCCGGTCGGCCGATCAGGTCCCGGAAGAGCGGCACCAGCGGGCGGTACTTCCGGGCCGACGAGATCACCTTCGGCCCCACGGTGTGGATCACGCCCACTCCGTTGTCGGTGAAGTCCGACACCTTGATCACCCGGGCCCAGGGCTCCCGCTCCAGGCTGACCGCCAGGTGCTCCCGGTACTGCGCGTTGCGGTCCCGCTCGGGGTCGTACACCGGATTGGTCACCGCGGCGACCAGGGTGGCCACCCGTGGCCCGAACCGGGCGGCGAGCGCGGCCAGCGCGGCCCCGGTCGGGTCGGCCCCCGGGTCACCGTCGGCCAGCTCCGCCGGATGGTCCTCGACAGCGTCGTGCAGCAGGCCGGCGACGATCACGTCCACGTCCCGCACCTGGTAGTGGTGCATCAACCGGATCGCCACCCGCAGCAGGTGGTTGAGGTACGGCTCGCGGACGCGTCGATCGTCGCGGTGCAGGTCGGCCGCGAGGTCGAGCGCGGCGGTCAACCGCGCCCGGGCGTCGTCGTCGAACTGCTGGACCTCCAACCGGAAACGTTCCAGCAGGCCCGGTTCGCCATGGATCTCGGTGATCGCGTGCATCGGCATGCTGCCCAGGTGCGGCGGGAATTCCATGGGTCACTTATAGCCGATCTTCACCGCATCGATGAGCCCCTCAGTCGCCGACCCGACCGCGAGTTACCCGCGCGCCGAGCCGCTCAGATCGGCAACCGGTCGGCACCGGCGAGCGGGCCCACCAGGATGGGGACCAACGGTGCCGGCAGGACGGGGTCGCGGCGCAGGGTGGGCGTCCAGCCCGCGTCCGCGGCCAGGTCGGGGTCATGGGTCGCGTTGTACGCCGCCAGCAGGTCGACCGGTCGCGCCACGCCACTGCCCCGGCGCACCCAGGAACCCCGCTCGGTCAACGCGGTGCCGCCCCAGTCGTAGAGCAGGTCGGCCGGGTCGACCGGCGCGTCCAGTGCGAAGAAGTTGTTCTGCGCGTAGATCGCCGACTGGACACCCACGCCGAGCGCGTACTGGAAGTCGTCGCCACCGAGCCGGTAGTGGTTGTTGTAGACGTCGACCTGACCGAAACGCACCCGGGGCAGCCGTTGCAGGACACCGTCGAAGAGGTTGTGGTGCAGTGTGACCCGCAGCCGGCCCACGTCCGGGCCGACGGTGTTGGACGATCCGATCAGCAGCAGCTTGTCCCGGCCGGAGAAGCGGTTCCACGAGGCGGTGACCAGGCTGGCGGTGTGGGTGACGTCCAGCGACCCGTCATGCACCTGGTACGGCCGACCGAAGTACACCGGCTGAACGCTGTCCGGGTTGTCGCCGTCGGTGAAGGTGTTGTGGTCGACCCAGACGTTCTCGCTGCGGCGTACCGAGATCTGGTCGTACTGGCTGTTCCAGTTGCCGGCCTCGCCGTCGGTCGGTGACCAGGCCGGGAAGCAGTCCCGGGCGTCGACGAGGGTGAGGTTACGGACGATCACGTTCGACGCCCGGTCGATCATGAGGGTGAGCCCGGTCAGCCGTGCGCCGCGCAGCCCGACGATCGTGGTGTTCGGGCCGACGTTGATCTGGGTCTGCCGGGTCTGGTTGGCCACCGAACGCACCCGCGCCTCCTCCAGCGGCCCACTCGGCGTCACCCGACCCCACACCGCCGGGTCGTACGCGGCCAGGTAGGCGTCCAACCGGTACCCCGGGTCGGCCAGGTCGGCGCAGTCCAGCGCGGTGCCGTCCGGCCCTTCGAAGCCGTCGATGGTGCCGTCGACGTAGATCAGCTTCGGGGTGGCGTCGGTGGCGTTGCTGGCGTTGTCGCCACCCAACGCGGCGACCAGTTCGGCCCGGTTGTGGACCACCCGGCTCCGCTCGGGGGTGGCCGCCGAGCCGCCGGTGGTGCCCGGTCCGTCGGCCGCCCAGCCGTCCCGCGCGGGCAGCGTCTGCCGGCCGAGGTGCCGGGCCGTCCAGGAGAGCCGGTCGGCGGACGGGACGTCCGGGCTCGCCGCGGCGGCGGCCGGGGCGGCGCCGAGGAGGACGGCGATCACGGTGGCGCAGCCGAGGATTCCGCGCATCGGCTCTCTCCGTTCGTTTGGTGGAGGTCTATCCCGCCAGCTCGGCGCGGTACGCGGCGGACGCCCACGGCACCGCCAACTCGCTCGGCAACGCCCCCCGCTCAGCCGACTGGCGCAACACGTCGACGACGCCCCGCAGGTGGCGGACCCGCTGCCCGCCCTCGCCGAGGGTGGTCACGAGATCGCCGTCGAGCAGCCGGGGCTCCGGCGCCGGCCGCAGCGCGTCCAGCAGCGCGGTGAACGGCGCGGTACGGGCCAGCGGCGCGATCAGCGGCACGCCCACCGGATCGACCCGGTGGGCGAGCAGGTTCTCCAGCAGCCCCAGCCGCCCCGGCACGCGGCGGGTCACCACGTCCCCGGGTAGGCGCAACCGGTCGGTCGGGTACTCCAGCACCGCCTGCCCGGTCGTTCCGGTCACCACCACCTCGCCCGCCACGAACTCCTCAGCGGCCAGGGTCACCGCCACCAGCACCGGCGGTCCGGCACGGAACCGGATCCGCAGCACGGCGGTGTCCTCCACCTCGATCGGCCGGACCCGGTAGCGTTCCACCTCGATCGCGACCGGCCAGGGCGTCGCCCCGGCGAGAGCCTCCGCGATCGCCAGGCACTGCATCACCGCGTGCGCGAGCGGGTTGGCGAGCGCGCCGTCCAGCACCGGCCGGCCGTCCAGAGTCCGACGACCGGCCCAGGGGGAGCGGGCGTAGTAGGCGTCCGGCCGTTGCCAGGCGGCGATGGTGGAGATGCCGGTGACGGTGCCCAGCCGGCCGGCGGCCAGCGCGTCGGTCAACGCGGTGAGCGCCGCCGAGCCGAGCGCCTGGAAGCCGACCTGGGCCACCCGGCCGGCGGCGGTGAGCGCCCAGGTCAACTCCTCGTGCTCGGCCAGCGACAGCACCGGAGGCTTCTCCAGCAGCAGGTCCGCACCGGTGGCCAGGGCGTCGCGGGCGATCGTCAGGTGGGTGTGCGGCGGCGTGCAGATCACCACCACGTCCGGCCGGGTGGCGGCGAGCATCGCCCGGTGGTCGGTGAACACCGCCACCCCGGGCGGCACCGGGGCGGCCGGGTCGTCCTCCACCGGTCGTACGTCGACCAGGGCGACCAACCGCAGCCGACCGGCGGCGTGCAGGGGCGCGATCACCCGCCGGTGCCACCGACCGTGCCCGTTCGCCCCGATCACCGCCACCCGGGGCGGCGTCGCCCCGCTCACCGCCGACCGGCCGGTGTCGACCCGGTCACCGGGCACCGGCCAGGGTGGCCTCGACGCCGTGCCGTTGCAACGCGGTCAGCCAGGCGATCACGTCCGCGCGCACGTCGTCGTCCTCGGCCACCTCCGCCGGGATGACCTCGCGTAACGCGAAGACCGCATCGACCGCGCCGGCCGGGCTCTGCACCCCGTCGTCGAGTGCGGCCCGGATCGGCCCGGCGAGGGGGTCCTGCAACGGCAACGGCCGACCGTCGTCGGCGTACCCCTGCGCGAAGCGCAACCAGGACGCCACGACCAGCGCGCCCCAGCGCGCGGACCGTCCGGTCGCGCGCAGGTCCGCGATGGTGTGCAGGACGCGCTGCGGCAGCTTCTGTGAGCCGTCGATCGCCACCTGCAGGGTGCGGTGGTGGATCGCCGGGTTGCCGAACCGGGCCAGGGCCTGCTCGCCGTAGTCGACCACCCGGACCCCGTCCGGCGGGATGAAGCTGGCCGCCACGTCCTCGGCGATCAGCCGGCGCAGCACGTCGCGCAGGTGGGGGATCTCCAGCGCGTCGGCGATTGTCTCCCGACCGGCCAACGCCCCGAGGTACGCGATGGCCGAGTGCACGCCGTTGAGGGTGCGCAGCTTCAGCCGTTCCCACGGGCCGGCGTCGTCGGTGAGCACCGCCCCGGCGGACTCCCAACCGGGTCGCCCACCGGGGAAGTCGTCCTCGATCACCCACTGCGCGTAGGGTTCGGCGGCCACCGCGGCCAGGTCGGTCACGCCGAGCGCCCGGCGGGCCGCCTCGATCGTCCCCGGGGTGCTGGCCGGCACGATCCGGTCCACCATGGTGCCCGGGCAGGTGACGTTGCCGGCCACCCACTCGACCAGCCCGGCGGGCACGCCGGCCGCCCGGCCGACCGCCTGGTCGAGCATGCCGCGCAGCCGTCGGCCGTTGGCCGGCAGGTTGTCGCAGCTCACCACTGCCACCGGTCCGGCGTCCGCGGCGGCCCGGGCGGCCAGCCCGCGCAGCAGCAGACCCGGAACCGTGCTCGGCGGGCCGCCGCCGACCAGGTCCGCGGCGAGCGCCGGGTCCGGGGACAGTTGGCCGGTCACCGGGTCGAGCTGGTACGCCTTCTCGGTGACGGTCAGGGTCACCACGCGCACCGCCGGGTCGGCGAGCAGCGCCACCACCGCGTCCGGGTCGCTGGGTGCGTGCCGCACGCCGCTCAGCGCGCCCACCACCTGGGTGGTGCTGCCGGCGGCGGAGAGGGTGCTGACGCTGAACAGGTTGTCCTGCGCGGCGAGCGCCTCGACCAGCGCGGTGCTGCGCGGGGCGACGGCCACGATGCCCCAGTCGCCGCCGGCTGCGCCGACCGCCGCCTCGGTGAAGACGGCCTGGTGCGCCCGGTGGAACGCGCCGAGCCCCAGGTGCACGATGCCGGTCGGTACGGTGCCCGGCCGGATCAGGGGTCGGGCTTCGGCGGGCAGTCGGCGCAGCACACCCAGGCCGAGCCGGGAGGCGCCGACGGTCACCGCCATGCCGGACCGTCCGGGAAGCGGAACTCGGCGATCGACGCCGGCTTCATCGTCGCGCTGTAGCCGGGGCGCTCGGGCAGCAGGTAGCGGCCGCCGCGGGTCCGTACCGGGTCGACGAAGTGTTCGTGCAGGTGGTCGACGTACTCGATCATCCGACCGTCCAGCCCGGTGCCCACCCGCAGGTAGTCGAAGATCGCCAGGTGCTGGACGTACTCGCAGAGACCCACCCCGCCGGCGTGTGGGCAGACCGGAACGCCGAACTTCGCCGCCAGCAGCAGTTCGGCCAGGACCTCGTTGACGCCACCGACCCGGCAGGCATCGACCTGCATCACGCCGATCGCCTCGGCCTGGAGCAACTGTTTGAAGATCACCCGGTTGGCGGCCACCTCGCCGGTGGCGACCCGGCACTGCCCGCCGGTCAGCTCGCGCACCGCGCGGGCGATCCGGGCGTGCCCGAGGATGTCGTCGGCGTGGGTGGGCTCCTCGATCCAGTACGGGTCGACCTCCGCGAGGGCCGCCATCGCGGTGATCGCCTCGTCGACGTCCCAGACCTGGTTGGCGTCCATCATCAACAGTGCGTCCGGGCCGATCTCCTCGCGGATGATCCGGGCCCGCCGCAGGTCGTCGGCGAGCGGGCCGCCGACCTTCATCTTCATCGCCCGCCAGCCGTCGGCGTACGCCTGCCGGGTCAGCGCCCGGACCTTGTCGTCGGGGTAGCCGAGCCACCCGACCGAGGTGGTGTACGAGGGGAAGCCGTCCCGTTCGAGGGTCGCCAACCGGTCGGCCAGCCCGTCGCGCCCCTTGTCGAGGATGGCGGCTGCCTCGTCGGGGGTGAGCGCATCGCTGATGTGCTTGAAGTCGATGCTGGCCACGAGCTCGTCGGTGGGCAGCTCGGCGAGGAAGCGCCACATCGGCTTGCCGGCCACTGTGGCCCGCAGGTCCCACACCGCGTTGACCAGCGCGCCGGTCGCCATGTGGATGACGCCCTTCTCCGGGCCCAGCCAGCGCAGCTGCACGTCGGCGCTGAGCGAGCGCCAGAACGCCACCGGCTCGGCGGTGATCTCCTCGATGGTGCGTCCCCGCACGTGGTGGGTCAGCGCCCGTACCGCCGCGCAGGTGATCTCGTTGCCCCGGCCGTTGGTGAAGGTGAACCCGGCACCGATCGGGCCGGCGTCGGTGCCCAGCTCGACGTACGTCGCCGAGTAGTCACCCCGGTTGATCGCGTCGGATCCGTCGCCCCGGGCGGCGGTCGGGAAGCGCACGTCGTGCACCTCGACGGAGGTGATGGTGATGCTCACTGAGCCTGCCTTTCGTTCGCGACTGCGGGGCTCCGCTGCGCTGCACTCCTCGCGCTCACCGGTGGTCGCCTCCAAAGTTGAAGACCCGCCTGGGCAGCCGGTACGCCAGGTCGACGATGGTCTCGGCGGCCTCGTCCATCGGCAGCCGGTGCTCGGCGACGAGGCGGGCCAGGAAGCCGGCGTCGATCCGACGGGCCACGTCGTGGCGGACCGGGATGGAGCAGAACGCGCGGGTGTCGTCGACGAATCCGGCGGTGTTGTAGAACCCGGCGGTCTCGGTGACCGTCTCCCGGAACCGGCGCAGCACCTCGGGGGAGTCCAGGAACCACCAGGGCGCGCCGAGCAGCAGCGCGGCGTACCCGCCCGCGAGGGGCGCCAGCTCGCGGGTGAAGGTGTCCTCGTCGAGGGTGTAGAGAACCACCCGCAGCCGGGGGTCGTTGCCGTAGCGCTCCAGTAGCGGGGCGAGCGCGTGCACGTACTCGGTGGCCTGCGGGATGTCGCCGCCGACGTCACGCCCGTGCCGGGCGTGCAACCACCGGTTGTGGTTGCGCACCGCGCCGGGGTGCAGCTGCATGACCAGGCCGTCGTCGAGCGACATCCGGGCGAACTCCACGAGCATGTGCGCCCGGAACGCCTCCGCGTCGGCGGCGTCGGCCTCGCCGCGCCGACCCCGGTCGTAGAGCCGCTCAGCCTCGGCCGTGGTGAGGTCCAGGGTGCGCGCGGTGGGGTGGCCGTGGTCGGAGGAGGTCGCCCCGGCGGCGATGAACGCGGCGCGCCGGGCCCGCAGCGCGGCCAGGTAGCCGGTGTACGTGCCGGTGTCCTCGCCGGCCCGGTCGCCGAGCCGGTCCAGGTTCGTCGACCAGCCCTCGTACTCCATGTCCACCACGTCGTCCGGGCGGAACGTGGTGACCACCCGGCCGCCCGGCCCGCCCCACCCGTCGGCGGCGAGCTTGGCGTGCGCGGCGAGGTCGTCCAGCGGCGACTCGGTGGTCGCCAGGACCTCGATGCCGAACCGCTCGAACAGCGCCCGGGGCCGGAAGTCTGGCTCGGTGAGCCGGGCCGCTATCTCGTCGTAGACGGCGTCGGCGGTGGCCGGGCCGAACGGGGTGTGCACCCCGAACACGGTGCGGAAGGTCTGCTCCAGCCAGAGCCGCGACGGGGTGCCCCGGAACAGGTGCCAGTGCGCGGCGAAGCGCCGCCAGATGACCCGGCCGTCGGCCTCCACCGGACTGCCGTCGCGGGTGGGCACCCCCAGGTCCGCCGGGGGTACGCCCTGACTGAGCAGCATCCGGGTCAGGTAGTGGTCGGGCACGATGAGCAGCCGCGCCGGGTCCGGGAAGGGGTGGTCCTCGGCCAGCAGGGCCGGGTCGACGTGCCCGTGCGGCGAGATGATGGGTTGTTCCGCCGCCAGGGCGTACAACTCCCGGGCCAGCGCCCGTTGGCCCGGTTCGGGCGGCAGGAGCAGGTCGGTGTGGTCGAACGTGGGCACGGGGTGCGGCTCCTCGTCTGCGGTGTCAACGGGGGGTGAGCAGGTCGGCGACGCGAACGGGTTGACCGGTCTCGAAGGACCGGTTCGCAGCCAGCCCGGTGAGCAGGGCCAACGCGCCGTCGTCGGCGGTCGCGGCGCGGCCCAGCGGGTCGGGTCGACCGCCGAGGAGCACCCCGGTCATCCGGGCGTCCGCGCCACCGTGCCCGTGCCGACTGCGGCCCTGCACCGGGATCTGCCGGGGCGGGGCCCAGAACGGGCGCAGCGTCAGCGTCGCACCCCCGCCCTCGGGCGGCGCCTCGGCACCGTGCAGGGCCGCGCCCTTGACCGCCCCGGCGGTGCCCCGGTCGACGAAGTCGTTCTCGGCCACGTCCAGCTCCAGCCGGCCCCGGCTGCCGTTGACCATCACCCGGTAGCCCTCCCAGGGCGCGTACGCGGTGAGGTGGTAGGTCATGGTGGCGCCGGTCGAGTAGCGGGCCAGCACCGCCATGTCGTCCTCGATGCTCACCCCGGGCGCGAAGACGTTGCGGTCGCGCTGGTAGCCGTCCTCGGCCTCGGCGTCGAGGTACAGCTCGCGCAGCCGGGGGTGCGCGTCCAGGCGCAGCGCGAACGGGTCGTCGGCGGCGGCGGGGGAGCCGTGCGCCCGGTCGTAGTCGCGGGCGTAGCCGTGCCGGCGGCCCTTCTCGCCGTAGAAGAAGAGCCGACCGGCCGCGTACACCTCGACGGGGGTGGCGGCCAGCCACCAGTTGACCAGGTCGAAGTGGTGGCTGGCCTTGTGCACCATCAGCCCACCGGAGGTGGCCTTGTCGCGGTGCCAGCGGCGGAAGTAGTCGGCGCCGTGGCGGACGTCCAGCAGCCACTCGAAGTGCACCGAGCCGATCTCGCCGACCGCGCCCTCGGCGAGCAGCCGGCGAACCTGTTCGTGCAGCGGGTTGTAGCGGTAGTTGAAGGCGACGGTCACCCGACCACCGGTCTCGGTCACCGTGTCCAGGATGCGCCGGCAGCGTGCCGCGTCCACTGTCATCGGCTTCTCGGTGACGACGTCCCGGCCGGCGCGCAGCGCGGCCACCACGTACTCGTCGTGGGTGACGTCCACGCTGGTGACCAGGACGACGTCGACGCGTTCTTTGTCCAACATGGCCGCGAAGTCGCCGGCCGGGTACGTGGGCACCGGGCGGTGGCCCAGCTCGGTCAGCCAGCGGTTGTGCGCATCCATCCGGGCCTGGTTGGTGTCGGCGAAGGCGACCAGCTCGGTGCTGTCGGCGTGGTCGAGCACCAGCGCCCGGACGAACATCTCCGCCCGCGCGCCGGTGCCCACGACGGCGTACCGGACCCGTCCGGCGGCTCTCGGTGACATGCGGCGCCCTCCCGTGGTGCTGCAAAGGTTTGCAATGAAGTAATCACGATCGATCTAATCCCGTCAACGACGGGAATGGGATCGGCGTCTTATGTCAGGTTTTGCACGGTGGTGGCTCACCAAGGGGAACGTGGACGCCACAAAGCCGTAATCATTGACCGTTGACACTGGCGCAACCGTTTGCATTAATGGGCCACACCCGTGACCGCCACCACATCGGACGAAGGGGCCGCCGTGCCAGTCACCATCCGGGACGTCGCCCGGGCGTCGGGTGTGCACATCTCCACCGTGTCCCGCACCTTCTCCGCGCCACACCTGGTCAACCCGGAGACCCGGGTCCGGGTGCTGGCGTGCGCGGAGGATCTGGGCTACCGACCGAACCGGGCCGCCCGGGCACTGATCACCGGGCGGACGCACAACATCGGGCTGATCATCGCGGACATCGCGAACCCGTTCTTCCCACCGCTGATCAAGGCGGCGGAGAGTCAGGCCCGGCACCGCGACTACCACGTCTTCGTGGCCGACACGAACGAGGACCCGACCGCCGAGGAAGAACTGGTCCACGCGCTGGCCAAGCAGGTCGACGGGGTGCTGCTGTGCAGCCCTCGGATGAGCAACAGCCTGATCGAACAGCTCAGCCGCGAGGTGCCACTGGTCGTGGTGAACCGCCAGGTGACCGGCCTGCCCTGCGTGCTGATGGACGTCGGTCAGGGTGCCCGCTCGGCGATCGAACACCTGGTCGGCCTGGGGCACCGCAGCATCGCGCTGCTCGGTGGCCCGCGCAGCTCGTGGACCAACCGGGAGATGCGCCGTGCCGCCAGCGCGGCCGCCCGGGCCGGTGGCGCCGAGCTGACCGTCCTCGGCCCCAACGCGCCCACCGAGGTCGGCGGCTCGGCCATCGCCGAGCAGGTGCGACGCAGCGGCGTGTCGGCGGTGCTCGCCTACAACGACCTGATGGCGATCGGCCTGATCGAAGGGCTGGACGCGCTCGGGGTCCGGGTGCCGCAGCAGGTGAGCGTCGTCGGGGTCGACGACATCACCCTGAGCCGGCTCACCCGACCCAAGCTGACGACGGTGGCCACACCCACCGGGGCCGCCGGCCGGACGGCCGTCGACATGCTGCTGCAACAGGACATCGAATCACCGCGCGGTGCGCGGGGGTCCGGTGCCGGCACGGCGCTCGGCGTCCGTCGTACCACCGCACAGGTAATGCTCCAGACCGACCTGGTCATCCGCGACTCGACCGGCCCGGGCCCGTACGCCCGGCCGGCACGTCCCCTGGCCGCACCGCGTGGCCCGGACCCGCATTGCCCTGCGGGCCCGGGCACCCCGACCGCGGCCACCGGTGACGCCGTCGCCTCCTAATGCCGAGGAGTGAGCGCACATGCACCCCGCAACGCCCCCCACCACTGGCGCGCCCGTCGGGCGCGCCCACCGTACCCCGCTGCCCCGGCGGCGACTCCTGCGTGGCCTGCTCGCCGTGACGGTCGCCGCACCGCTGATGTTCGGCGCCGCCGCCTGCGGAGACGACGGCGGCGCTGCCGACCCGAACGCGCCGGTCAAGCTGTCCATCTTCTGGTGGGGCGGCGACGCCCGGGCCAAGCTGACCGAGGACGCGCTGGCCCTCTACACCCAGAAGCACCCCAACGTGACCTTCGAGAAGACCTGGCAGGCCAACCAGGGCTACTTCGACAAGCTGGCCACGCTCACCGCCGGTGGAAACCCGCCGGACCTGTTCCAGATCGACGACAACTACCTCGCCGAGTACGCGGCCCGCAACACCACGCTCGACCTGACCCCGTACCAGGAGTCCGGAAAGCTGGACACCTCCAAGTTCCCCCAGAGTCTCTGGCAGTACGGCGTGGTCGACGGCAAGCTCGCCGGCCTGGCCGCCGGGGAGAACACCCAGGGACTGGTCTACAACAAGACGCTGCTGACCAAGCACAACCTGCCCGAGCCGACCACCGGGATGAGCTGGGAGCAGCACATCGCCTGGGCCGAGCAGGTCACCGCCAAGACGAAGGTGCCGGGCACCCAGGACCCGAGCGCCGACTACAAGGCGTTCTGGGTCTGGTTGCGCCAGCAGGGTAAGGACCTCTACAAGGGCAAGGAGCTGGGCTTCACCGTCGAGGACGTGACCGCGTGGTTCGACCTGTGGAAGGGCGCCCGGGACCGCAAGGCCACCCCGACCGCCGACGTCATCCACGAGGGCAACTCCAGTGACGTCACCAAGCAGTTGGTGGTCACCGGCAAGTCGGCGACCTCCTGGGTCTGGGCCAACCAGATGCCGGACCTGAAGAAGAACACCAAGGACGAGCTGGGCGTGATCGCCTACCCCGGTGACCCCAGCGCCCAGTGGGCCCGGGCGTCGATGTACTGGTCGGTGTTCAAGGGCAGCAAGAACAAGGACGTCGCGGTCGACGTGATCAACTTCCTGAACAACGACGTGGCGGCGGTCAAGCTGCTCGGCACCGACCGTGGCCTCCCGTCCAACCTGGACCTGCGCCGGGTCGTCAGCGACGACACCACCGACCCGGCCATGAAGCAGTCCATCGCCGTCGAGGCGGAGCTGACCCAGAAGTTCGGCGAATCCCCGCAGGTGCCGATCAAGGGCCACAGCAAGGTGAAGTCCGAACTGATCAAGGCTGCCGAGAACGCGCAGTACGGCCGGGCCACCCCCGCCGAAGCCGCCGCCCAGTTCATCGAGGCGTGCAAGTCCGCCATCGCCTGACCGCCCCCAGGGTCTGTGTCGAAGTCCATGGCCGGCCTGCGGCGGGCCCAGACAACGACCGGCCGTGTTGGAGATCGGTCCGGATACAACACCGGTATCCGGACCGATCTCCGCCTTGCCGGACCGCCGCCTGGACTCCGCCTCGGCTCGACCGGGGACTTCGACACAGACCCAACGCGAGGAGAGGAGCTGTTCGTGGCGTTGACCACGGCGCCCGACCCGACCCGACGCGGCCCCGGATCCGCCCGGGCCCACCCGCAGAGGCGTGGGCCCGGGCGCCTCCGGCACAGCGAAGGTCTGGCGGGGTACGTCTTCCTGTCGCCGTGGCTCATCGGTCTGATGGGTGTCACGGCGATCCCCATGCTGTTGTCGCTCTACCTGAGCTTCACCAACTACGACATCCTCACCCCCTTCTCCGAGGTACGGTGGGTGGGGCTGGCCAACTACGAGCGGATGTTCACCGCCGACCCGTCGTACTGGCACGCGGTGCGGGTGACCCTGACCTTCGCGCTGATCGCCGTACCGCTGAAGCTGGCCGCGGCGCTCGGCGTGGCGCTGCTGCTCAACCGCGCCTGGCGCGGCGTCGGGCTGTTCCGGGGGTTGTTCTACCTGCCGTCCCTGCTCGGCGGCAGCGTGGCGCTGGCCATCGTCTGGGTCAACATGTTCAACCGCGACGGCGCGTTCAACTCGTTGTTGAGCGTCTTCGGCATCACCGGCAAGCCGTGGGTCAACGACCCCGACTGGGCCCTCGAGACGCTGATGGTGCTGGCCATCTGGCAGTTCGGCGCACCGATGGTGATCTTCCTGGCCGGGCTCAAGCAGGTGCCCACCGAGCTGTACGAGGCCGCCTCGGTCGACGGGGCCGGCCGGCTCCGCCAGTTCCGCGACGTCACCCTGCCGATGCTCTCCCCGGTCATCTTCTTCAACCTGGTGCTGGAGACCATCAACGGCTTCCAGGGCTTCACCGCCGCGTTCGTGCTCAGCAACGGCACCGGCGGCCCGGTCGACTCCACCCTGATGTACACGCTGAACCTGTACATCACCGGCTTCACCGACCTCAACATGGGCTACGCCTCGGCGATGGCCTGGGTCTTCCTGATCGCCATCGCGGTCATCACCGCGGTCTTCTTCAGCACCGGACGGTTCTGGGTGCACTACTCCGACGGGGAGGACCGGTGATGGTGGCGGTGACCCCGACGACCGCGGCACCGCCGAACGCACGCCGACGAACCGGCGGACGGCCCGTGCTGCGACTGCTGATCCTGCTGGCGATCGTCGCCGTGGTGCTCTACCCGCTGATCTGGATGGTGGGCACCTCGCTGAAGTCCCAGGAGGAGATCGTCAACAACGTCGGGCTGCTGCCCGAGCGGTTCAGCCCGGGCAACTACACCGCCGGGTGGTCAAACTTCGACGTCAGCTTCGGCCGGTTCTTCCTCAACAGCACCATGGTCAGCCTGCTCACCGTCGTCGGCAACGGGCTCTCCTGCCTGCTGGCGGCGTACGCCTTCGCCCGGCTGCGGTTCCGGCTGCGCGGCATGTGGTTCGCTGTCATGATCGGCACGCTGCTGCTGCCCCAGCACGTGCTGATCGTGCCGCAGTACATCCTGTTCCGCACCCTCGGGCTGGTCGGCGCCGACTGGCCGTACCTGCCGCTGCTCATCCCGCAGTTCCTGGCCACCGAGGCGTTCTTCGTCTTCCTCATGGTGCAGTTCATGCGCGGCGTGCCTCGGGAACTGGACGAGGCGGCCCGCATCGACGGGGCCGGGCCGTTCGGCATCTTCCGGCACATCATCCTGCCGCTGAGCCGCCCCGCGCTGGTCACCACGGCGATCTTCTCGTTCATCTGGACCTGGAACGACTTCTTCCGCCAGCTGGTCTTCCTGTCGCAACTGGAGGACTACACGGTCCCGGTCGCGTTGACCCTGTTCATCGACTCGACAAGCCAGAGCGCCGTCGGTCCGATGTTCGCCATGTCGGTGCTGTCGCTGCTGCCGGTCTTCCTGTTCTTCGTCGCGTTCCAACGGATGCTCGTCGAGGGGATCAACACCAGTGGCATCAAGGGCTGAACCGACATCGCGGGCCGAACCCGCCGAACCCGACGACACCGGCGGGCGGCGGGACTGGCGCGACGTCGCCCGCGACGCCGCCGACCTGGCGCTGCTCGGCATCCTGCTCACCCTCGCGGCGGCGCCAGTGCTCACCGCCGCCTCGGCGGCCGGCACTGCCAGCGCGGCGGTGCACGACTGGACGCGGACCGGCAGTTGGCCGTCGGCGCGTACGACGGTGCGCCGGTTCGGCCGCGCGATACTGCCCGGTGTGCCGGTCAGCCTGCTCGGGCTCGGCGGCGCCGTGCTGCTCGCCGCCGACCTGGCGGCACTGGCCACCGGCCGGGTGCCGGGCGGCGCGGCGGCGCTGCTGGTGACCGCGCTGATCGCGGCCGGCCTGGCCGGGTACGCCGGGCTGGTCGTCGTCGAGGTGGGCGGCAACGGGGGCGGGCGGTGGCGGGCCTCGGCCCGCTGCGCCGCCCGCGCCTGCCTCGCCGCGCCCACCCGCTGGGCGGCGCTCACCGGTGTCGTCGCGCTGGCCGGGCTGCTCGCCGTCCTGGTCACCCCGGTCGCGGTGCCGATCCTCGCCGGCTACACGGTGGCCGCCCTGCACGCCGTCGCCGTCCGCCGACCGGTCCCGACCGTGGTGGTCGGCCCACGGGACCTGCCGTGACCGGCGCGGCGGAGCCGGTGCGGCTGATCGTCGGGGCCACCGAGGTGGCCGAGTACGTGCTCGACCCGGCGTTGGACGCCCGGCACGGGCCGCGACCGTATCTGCACCCGGTACGCACCCTCGGCGGAACGGTGGTCACCGACGCGCTCCCCGACGACCACGTGTGGCACCTCGGCGCGTCCCTCGCGGTGCAGGACGTGAACGGCAGCAACCTCTGGGGCGGGCGCACCTACGTCCGCGACGTCGGCTACACCTGGCGTGACGACCACGGCGTCATCGCCCACACCGGCGAGGTCGAGCGGTCCCCGAGCCGGTACGCGCACGACCTCCAGTGGCGCGACCACGCCGGCGCGGTGCTGCTGACCGAGCGGAGGTGGCTCGCCGCCTCGGTGGTCGCGCCGCACGCCTGGCGGCTCGATGTGGAGTCCGTCCTCGTCGCCCCGGACGACCGGGCGGTGCGCCTGGGCAGCCCGGCCACCAACGGTCGCCCCGGCGGGGCCGGCTACGGTGGGTTCTTCTGGCGGGCCGTCGCCGACGGTGAGCCGGCGGTGTTCACCGCCGATGCGGCCGGGGAGCAGGCGGTCAACGGCGGTGCGGCGCCGTGGCTCGCGCTGACCGGGTCCGGGCCGGGTGGCGGGGCGTACACACTGGTCTTCGCGGGCCTCGGCGGGGGCGACAGGTGGTTCGTGCGGACCGCGATGTACCCGGGGGTCTGTGTGGCGTTCGCGTTCGACCGCCCGGCGGTCGTGCCGGCCGGTGGGAGCCGGCACGGCCGGTACCAGGTGTGGGTGGCCGACGGGACCCTCGACCGCGACGGTGTGGCGGCCCTGCTCCGCTCAACGGGGTGAGGGGTGTCAGCGGGTGGGGAGGGCGGCGGTTACCCGGAGGGCCTTGACGATCGCCGGGATGGAGCCGATGAGCAGCACCAGCCCCCAGACGATCGCGATGATCGCGAAGACCAACGCCGCCACGTCGTCGACGATGCTGACCAGGATCACCGGCACCAGGTTGTGCAGGAACTCCAACACGACAGTGCACAGCAGGGTGGTGAGGATCAGCAGGACCAGGCCCTTGTTCTGCAGAAAGCGCGGCTGGGCCAGCACCAGCATCCCGGCCCACACCAGCTTCAGCAGCAGCACCAGCCCGAGCAGCACCGCCGCCTCGCCGACCGGGAAGAACCCCCACAGCGCCAGGTACGCCAGGGTGCCGAAGGGGACGGCCAGGAAGAGCGACACCATGATGGACAGCTCCACGAACGCGATCACCAGCGCGACCAGCCCGACGATGATCAGGATGATCGAGAAGATCAGGCTGGCGACGCCCTGCACCCGACCCTGGACCCGTTCGGGCAGCAGCAGGCCCAGGCAGAACAGCCCGGTGCTCCAGACCGCCACCGCGTCGATCAGCGCGAGGTAGCCGGTGCCCCGACCGGACGGCTCGCTCACCCCGGACACGTCGTCGATCTCCACGTCCAGCGCCCCGGCGCTGTCCGCGAGGGCCGCTCCGGCGTCGGCGCCGCCGAGCAGCAGCCCTGCCCCCACCTCCACCCCGATCGCCAGGACGATGGCGAGCATGGCCATCAGCAGGAACGGCTTGCGCAGGTCACCCACGGCGGCACCTTCCTCCCAGTCAGGTGGTGGCCACGACGACAGTGCAGCCGCCCAGGCCGGGGCAGACCAGGCCCACCTCGGTGGCCTGGTCGACGGCGATCTTCGCCACCGCGCCGGTGCCGTCCGCCGCCGGTTCCACCTCGTCGCGGATGGTGAGGTCGGCGTCCCCGGGCGCCGGGGCGACGACAGTGAATGGCGCCGCGCTGCGCAACACCAGCGTGCGCAGCCCGCCCGGGTCGGCGACCCGTAGCACGCAGGTGCCGGAGAAGACCAGCCGACCGGGCTCTTCGACGCAGTCGGCGCCGACCGTCGCCGGGTCCACCGCGGCACGCTCGCCGCCCAGCGCGGCCAACCGGTCGACCAACCCGTGTCGGGCCGCCGGATCACCCCGGTCGCCGCGGCCCGCCCCGACCGCGACCACGAACAGCGCCACCAGCAGGACGGCGAGCAACCCCAGCAGCGCCTTCTGCCGACCGCTCATCGCGCCACGGCCCGCGCCACGACCTCGGTGAACCGGATCTCGTCGACGCCCGCGAAGTAGCGGTTCGTGCCCTGCGTCTTGCCGACCACCAGCAACGCCACCTGGTGGGGGCCCTTGGTGAGCTGGACCGTGCCGACGTCCAGGAACTCGGTCTTGCGCACCGTCGGCGTGAAGCCGAGGAACGTGCCGCCCACCTGTTGGCCGTCGATCGTGAAAACGGTGTTGGCGTAGTCGAGGGAGGTGGTGCGGACCACCGCGAACCGCCAGGTGCCGTCGGCCGGGATCTGCACCGTCACGGTGACCCGGTCGCCGATGGCCAACCCCTGGAAGAACAACTGCGTGTCCCCGGACCAGGTCACCCCGCAGCAGTTGGGTTGCGCCTCCACCTTCGCCCCGCTCTTCGCCGGGGAGTCCACCACCGCGCCCGGCACCAGGCTCTCCGCTTCGACGGTGACCACCCGCGGCTCGCCGGGGGGCGGGTCGCCGCCGCGGGTCAGCAACACCACCCCCACGGCGACCACCACCAGCACCAACGCCGCCGCGGCGGCGATCCACAACCATGGGGTACGCCGTGGCGGCGCGACCGCCCGCACCTCGTACGTGACCCGGCCGCTGGAGCGGGAACTCTCCTCCGGCGCGGTGTTCGCCGAGTACGCGAACCCGGTCATGTCGTAGCGCCGGGGCGGGGTGCCGGCCGGCACGGCGAGCGTGACCAGGAACGACACCGAGCCCTGACCGGGTACCACCCGCTGCGGCTCGGCGACGGTGAACCACGCCCGCTGGGAGCCGTCACCGGGGGCCACGTCGAACACCACCGTGTCCGGCGCGGTGCCGGGGTTGAAGACGGTGAAGGTCAGCTCACCGCAGTTGCGCGGGTCGAGGGTGAACTGTTCGGCGGCGGCGACGACCGCCCACTCGGTGGTCATGACGACTCCTCTTCCAGGACGATCTCGACGGTGGCCGAGGCGGGTTTCTCCGCCTCGACGATGCGGGTGATCACGGCGAGCTGGCCGGCGGCGGCCACCGGCACCCGCACCACGACGTGGAAGGGCCGCTCGGCGGGTTCCTCGATGACGAAGCCCGACGCCCCGGTGGCCAGTTCCAGGGCCCGGCGCAGCCCGTACGGGGTGCCGCGCCACCGGGCCAGCAGGGCGGCGTTGGCCACCAGGTCACGCAGCCGCCCCACCGGCAGCGGCAGCGGGGCGTCCGGGCGGGGCGAGGCGACCACGTGGTCCATCGCCACCCAGCGGGTCAACCGCACGACCAGCCCGTCCGGCGCCCGGTACGGGTCGAACAGCGCGTCCACCTCGGCGAGGATCGCCTCGTCCGGGGCGTGCAACCCCTCCATCACGTCCAGCAGTGCCCACAGCACGCTGCCCGGCACGCAGGCCCGCTGGTAGGCGGCGGGCAGCAACCGTTCAATCGCCGAGCGTCGCATCCTGGCGCACCACCTCGATGTCGTGCTCGCCGGAGCAGAGCAGCCAGGTATCCGGGACGGTCACCACGTCGGCGGTGGCCTGGTTGGCGCTGGACGTCCAGGTGACGGCGTCGGCGCTGCGGTGCACGCCGCGTTCGCCGCCGGCCAGGATCAGCCGCTCCACCGCGCCGGTGCCGCCGGCCGCCGCACCCGGCGCGCCCACGCCGCCGGACGTCGGGCCGCTGATCGCGATGGCGTCGACCGGCACGAACCGGGTCCGGTCCCGCAACGGCAACCCGCAGTTGACGGACACCGCCTGCCACTGCGGTTGGGCGGCCAGGGTGTCCAACCGCAGCACCCCGCCGCTCTGGGTGGCCGCCACCGCCTGCTGGCCGGCGAACGCGAGGTCCCGGCAGGTGCCGCCGATCCACCCGGCCTGCATCGACTGCCACTTCACGTCGGACTCGAACAGCCGGGTGCGGTGGCAACCCTGGCCGGGTTTCTTCGGGTCCGGTTCGCCGGCGCCACTCCACAGCAGGGTGGCCGGGCCGTCGTACTGCACGGCGAGCACCCGGTTGTCCACGTTGGCCAGACCGACGTGGGTGAAGCTGCCGGGTCGGCCGCCGCTTGTCGACAGGTACACCCCGAAACCGGCCTGGGCGGCCACCGCCACGCCCGGCGCGCCCCGCTCGGAGACGAACGTGCGGACCGCGTAGAAACCCCGGTCGGCGTCGGACGGGTCGACCAGGATCTGCAACGGCACCGCGCCGGGCAGCAGCGACACCTCGTACAGGCCGGTGTCGGTGGCCACCAGCAGCGCGCCCGCGCCGTCGCGGTCCAGCCACGCGACGTCGGAGATCCGCGCGTCCAGGTCGGTGAGCAGCGACCACGTCTCGCCCAGGTCGGCGCTCAGGTGCACCCGGGAGCCGCCCGAGGCCCGCAGCGTCACCACCGCCACCGAACCGGGCCGGGCGATGATGCCCGGGCGCACCGGCGCGGGTGCGGGCGCCACCCGCAGCACCGTCTCGTCGTCGAAACGACCGGCCGGTTCCCACCCTGCGCCGCCGTTGCTGGAGCGGAACAGCACCGCCCCGCGTCCGGCGTACCAGGTGCGCGGCTGGTACTGGTCGACGGCGAGGGCGCGCACGTCGGCGTCGGGCGCCTCGTCGACCACGAACCGCACCGACTCGACGTAGCGCACCCCCGGCTCGGCGTGCTCCAGCAGCCGGTACACGTTGGACGCCCGCAGCGGCTCACCGAACGGCCAGCCGGTCGGGTTGAGCGCGGTCGGCAGCGGGCTCAACGTCTGGTGCAACCGGTCGTGGATGCGGCGACGGACCGCGTCCACGTCCTCCTCGCGGCGGACCACCACCCGGGCGCGTACCGACACCGCCTTGAACCGCGCCCAGGTGGCCCGGGAGCGGATGCCGACCATCCGGCGTTCCTCCAGGTCCGCCTCGACCCGGTGGCGCGCCTCGGGCACCTCGTGCTCCCGCAGCACCGCCACCGGCAGCCGACCGCCCGGACGGGCCGCCTCCGGCACGTACGGCACCAGCACCACCTCGACCTCGCCCGGCCGGGCGAAGCTGTACACCGCCGCGCGGGTGAACGCCCGTGCCCGCGCCACCGCCCCGGAGCTGGTCGCGAGGACCTCGAAGTCACGGGCGGTGACCGCCCGCTGCTGGGCGAAGAACTCGTACGGGCCGCGCAGCAGCACCGATTCCAGCGCCTCCGTCTCCCGGCCGCCGGCCGCCGGGGTGGGGTTGTCGACGCGTACCCCGGGCAGTGGGTCGCGCAGGGTGCTCAGCGTGCCCGCCGCCACGTTGCCGCTGGGCCCGCCACCGGCGCGGTACCAGAGCCGGACCTGCCGCCCGGCCGGTGGCACGGCCGCGACGGTGACCGACGCCGGTGCGGTTTCGGCCACCGGGGTCGCCCCAGCGGCGGGTCGCAAATCGAGGGCCGGAGCGAAGGTGACAGTGCCCGAACAGCGGTCGACCAGGTACGCCTTGGCGTGCGGGCCGAGCCCGGCGAAGCTCTCCACCGGCTGCCAGATCTCGAACGTGCGACCGTCGTGCTCGCGGGCCGCCGCGCCCAGCTCGACGGTGCCGGCCGGCACCTCCACCCCGAGCAGCAGGTCCAGCGCCTCGGCGGTGTGCGTCAGCGGCGCGTGCGCCGCGCGCAGCACCTGCCCCGGCTGGCCGGTGCCCACGCCGAGCAGTTCCGCCTCGACCGGTTCGCAGTGGTGCATCCGGACCGTCACCGACGTCTCGTCGGCCGGCAGCAGCGTCGGTTCGGTGGTGACGAACACGACCGGCCGGGGGTCCGCGCCGCGGGCCGCCGCGACCCGCAGACCGGCCGGGATCCGCACCGCCGCGCGGTCGGTGCCGGTGCGGGTGAACCGGACGTCCGCCCAGGCGGCGGTCGGCGCGTGCCGGGTGACCCCGAGCAGGTTCAGAAACGAGACGTACGCCTTCTCCGGCAACTGGTTCAACCGGTAGATCATCACCTCGGTGAGGTGCGCGAACGTCTCCACCAGCGCCATCCCGGGGTCGTGCGCCGACAGGTCGGTCCACGCCGGGCAGGACTGCCGGATCCGTTCCCGGGCCTCGGTGACCAGGTCGAGGAAGCCGCGATCGTCCAGGTGCGGCACGGGCAGTGTCATGACGCTCCTCCCTGGGTGGGCTCGTCGGCCGGAAGCAGGTCGACGGAGAAGACCAGTTGCCCCGGTGTCAGGCTGGCCCGCACCCGGTAGTCCAACCGGATCACCAACCGCCACGCGTCGTCCGGGTCCGGCCCGGCGTCAGTGTCGATCACCTCGACCCGGGGCTCCCACCGGGCGATGGCCTGCCGGACGTAGTGGATGGCCAGACCGGCGGTGGTGTCGTCGTTGGGCGCAAAGACCAGCCGGTGCAACCGGGAGCCGTACCCGGGTCGCATCAGCCGCTCACCCGGTGTGGTCGACAGGAGCAGGAACAACGCCTGCCGTACGCTCTCGTCGCCGTCGGTCATCGCCAGGCCGCCGGCCGCGGTCAGCGCCAACCCACCGGTACGGCCGGCGTCGAAGCCGGCGCCGACGAACCGGAACGCCCTCACCGGTCCGCCCCCAGGAACCCCTGAGCCGGGTCGCGCACGGTGTGCTTGACCAGCCCCGGCGGTGTGCCGTTGGTGAAACCCTCCAGGTGCGACAGCACCACCCGGTGCCCGTCCACGCGCACCCAGTCGCTGTAGCCGACCCGGACCGTCAACGTCTGCGTGCACGGCTTGATGGTCGGGCCGTAGTTCGGGCAGGCGACGATCTTTCGTCCCTCCGGGTCGTCGTCGACGAGCACGGGCACGCCGGTGACCGTCACCCACTGCCGCGAGGGACGGTTCTCGACCCGGCCGTCGTGATCGCAGGTGATCACGGAGTCCCGGTGGATCCAACGCATCATCCGCCTCCTTGCTGATGGGCGCGGGCAAGCGTTCGGGCCTGCTCCGCCGCGGTGGTCGGGTCCTCGGTCGGCTCGGCGTGCAGGAAGTCCACGCTGCGGGCGCGCACCACCATGGCCCTACCGGGTGCGGAGATCACCAGGTCAGACGCCGCGTGCAGGGTGGCCAGGTCGGGGGTCAGCTCCAGGAAGCTGCCGCCCTCGGTGGCCAGCCGCAGGCTGCGCCGCACATCGTCGACGACTATCGACTGCCCGCCGGCGGTGCGCATCGTCCAGCGGCGGGCCTTTCCGTCGTCGATGCCCGCGTCGTACGGGGTGACGGCGCCGAACAGCGAGCCGAGCACGATGCCCGAGGCCGGCTCCCCGCCGGGCAGCACCACCAGCACGGTGTCGTCCGGGTCGGGGAGCGCCACCAGACCCTTGCCCGGCCCGGCACCGGGGCAGAGCACGGCGAGCCAGCCGGCGTCCAGGTCCCCGTACGCCGGCAGGGTCAACCGGACCCGGCCCAACCCGTCCGGGTCGGCGACGTCGGTGACCGTGCCAAGGGTGACCACCGCGCCGCCGGTCGGGCCCGCCGGGGTGGCCGGCGGCACCGTGGAGAACCGGGTCAGGTGCCCGTTGCCGTCCACCGTGTGCACCACCTCGGTCAGCACGTACGCCCCGGCGACCGGGTCGGGCACCCCGCCGAGGTCGACGCGGCGGCCCGGGCGCAGCGCCGGATCGCCCTCGGCCACCCCCTCGGCGGTGACCAGCGTCGCCGCCCGGGTGTCCAGTCGGGCCTGGGCCAGCGCCGCCAACTCGTCGTCGCTGCGGCCGGGCTGGTCCACGGCGGTGCGGACCCCGTCGGCACCCACGTCGGCCGGGTCCGGGCGGTCGTCGGCGGGCCTGCCGCAGCGCGCCTCGTCGACCTGCTGGCTGATCACCTCGGCCCGCTGCGGATGCCAGCCCAGCGCGGCGCTGGCACCGCTGGCCTGGTCGGTGTTGGTGGACAGCCGCAGGGTGTGCACCCCCGCGCCGAGCGTCAACGCGACCGGTTCCCCGTAACCGGCGAGGGTGACCAGCCGGACCCCGTCACCGTCGGCGGCCAGGTGCAGGCCAGCCCGGCCGGCCACCTCGCGCAGCAACTGCAGGTCGCTGTGCCGGTGCTGGAGCAGCCGCTCCAACCGGGGGCCGTCATCCTCGGCGGTCACCGTCAGCCCCACCGCGCCGCACAGCTCCCGGGCCAGCTCGGCGGCGGTCACCGAGGTGAACACCCGCAACCCCTGCCGTTTGCGCAACCGGTGCAGCGGGTCGTACGCCCGCAACCGCAGCACCGCCGCCCCGTCGGCCGCGTACTCCACCTCCACGCCGGTGACCTCGCCGGTGAACAGGGCGTCGGTGTGGTCGGCGAGCCGTACGTCGAGCGCCGTGCCGGGGCGTACCGCCGGGTCGAACGCGCCGGCCCCGGCGGTGCTGGCGAGCACCAGCTCGGCCTGGGTGGGCTGGTCGAGGCGGGCCGCCACCCGCAGTGACCGGATCCGCTGACGAGCCGCGCCGACCAGCTCGGCACCGTCCAGCCGGACGATCAACGCCCGGGGCGCGACGCTGGTCACGGCACACCCCCGGGTCCGCTCGTGGGCGCGGTCGCCGCGTTCCACGGTGCGTCGGCCGCGTTGAGGTACGACGCTGCCGCGCCCACCGCACCGGCCACCGTCCGGGCCACCCCGCTCATCGAAGCGCCGACTGTCGCGCCGGTGCCGGCGACGGGTGGGACGGCGAGGGTGGTGCCAGCCGGCACGGCGAGGGGGTCGGTGATCCGGTTGTGTTCGGCCAGCAGCCGCCAGCGCAGCGGCGAGCCGAGCGCGTCGTTGGCCAGCAGGTCGAACCGTACGCCGGAGCGACCCGGCTCGGCCGCGCCGTCACCGGCGGCGATCACCGCGCTGCCCGGCGCGGCGGTCGGGGTGCTCGCGGCGGCCAGCTCCTCGGCGAAGCCGGCCTCGGCCTGGTCGGCCGTCTCGGCGGCGCGGACCAGCTTCAGCCGCAGCCAGGACCGTCGCGGTGACCCGGTGCCGGTGAACGCGTCGAAGCGTTCCGCCACCGCGACGATCACACCGGGCACGTTCCAGGTCTTGCCCCAGACCAACCGGACCAGCGGCGGCCGCAGCCAACCGTGCTCGGTGGTGGAGTTCTCCGCCAGCATCCACAGCGGACGGGTGAGCACCCGCACGTCGACCGGACGCAGTTGCGCCTCCACGAAGTCGACGTCGAAGAGCAGGTCGAGCACCAGCTCGGTGCGGCCGCCGCCGGTGAAGACCAGCGGGTCGTCGGCCAGGCCGGACCCGGTGAGCTGCCCGCCGCCGGCACCCCGCTGACGGACCCCGGCGAGCCGGGTCACCTGCACGGTCTCCGGGTTGAGCAGGCAGTCCACCCGGACACCTGAGGAGTCGATGAGGAAGGCGACGCGTTCCATCAGTCACCCGCCTGTTCCCGGTCCAGTCGGGTCAGCTGGGCGGTGTCCAGCGCCGGCCCGGCGACCGACCACAGTGCACCGTCGTCGGGCAGCGCCGGCCACGGATCGTCGCCCCTCGCCGAGCCGACCGGCGGCGGCGCCGCAGTGCCCGTCGCCCGTCCGCCGCCGACCGTGTCCCACCCGGGGTCGGGCAGGGCGGCCGGTCGCCCGGACCGGGCCCGTTCGCCGGGCAGGTCCAGCCAGCGGTCACCGTCGCCGACGCGGGTCACGTCCCCGCGCCCGGTGGTGGGCGCGTGCCGGCCATCCGGCGCGGTGCGGCCGGTCCCGGATGCGTCGGCCCCGCCCAGGTCCGGCCAGGCCGGACGCCCGGACCACGTCGCCGGGCCCACGCGCGCCGACCCGGCCGCGCCCGGTGCGTCGGCACGCCGGCCGCGCCGGTCCGTTCCCGGCCGGGGCGGACCGGCCGGGTCGCCGGGGTACCCGTCGCGGCCACCAGTGCGCCGATCGGCGGTGGGCGGTGCGGCGGGCGAGCCGGCGGAACGCCCGGGACCGTGGTCGACCGCGGCCGGCCAGGGAGTGAGCCGGCGTGCGGTGGTGCGGGTGGGTTCCGGCTCCGGTCGGTGAGGGCGGCTGCCCGGTGGACGCTGCGCTCGGAAAACCATGGAGCGGATCGGCTGCGGGATCGACCGGGGCAGTCCGCTCGCGTCGAGGGCCGTGGCGTCGACGGCGGTGCTGGAGCCCTGGTTCGCCGGTCGTACTGGGGGCACCGCCGCGCCCGGTCCCACCGGCCCGGTGGGTTCGGCCGACCGGTCCGGCCCGGTCGGTTCGGCCCACACGTGCGGCCCGGTCGGCTCGGCCCACACGTCGGGCCAGGTCGCGCCGGTCGGCGGCGATGTCGTGTCCGAACGGGACGGCGAGGCCCCGCCACCGGACCGGCCGGCGGCACCGGCCCTCGTACCGGCGGCACCGGCCCTCGTACCGGCGGCACCGGCCCACGTACCGGCGGCACCGGCCCTCGTACCGTCGGGCTGGTCACCGCGCGCTGACCAGCGGACCGGCCGGCCGCTCCGGTGCTCGGCAGGCGACCTGGTCGGCCCGGTGTCCCCGCGCGGGCCGCGACCCCGCCGGCCCGTCCCGGCCGCGCTGACGGGTCCGCCCGTGTCGACCTCGCCGTCGCGCCTACCGGACCCGCCGGCCCGGCCGGACCCGGGGGACCGGCCGAACGTGCCGGGGCCCGCAGCGTCGGTGTCGACCCGGCCCGTCGATCCGCCCGGCTGCCCATCCCCGGCCTCGGCGTCGGCCGGGGACGGGTCGAGGTCCAGGTCGTGCAGCAGGCCGGGCGCGTGGGCGGCGACCAGGTCCAGCCAGTGCCGCGGCGGCTCCCCGAAACGGCGCGGCGTCGCCACGGGCGGCTGCGACAGTGGCGGCAGGTGCCCGTCCGGCTCGATCCGCCCGGCGAGGCGCTGCACCGCCCCGGCCGCCGAACGCAGTCGGCCGGCCAGCCAGCTACGCGGGCGTCGGCGCGGTGGCACCGCCGGTCTCCAGCTCCAGGCCCTCGTACCGCAGGGTCAGCGAGGCGATGGCGATCTCGTGGCTGAGGGTGTTGAGGTGCGCGCCGCGCCATCGGGTCGGCCAGGCGTCGATCAGGTTCCAGCGCAGCACCTCCGCGGTGCCGACCGAGTCGAGCAGCACCACCGACACGTTGCGGCGGTTGAGGGTGCCCTGCGCGGTGGCGTTCACCCAGTCCCACAACTCACGGGAGGCGGTGAGGCCGAAGTGCAACGTCACCGGCTCGTATTCGGCCTGGCCGGGCACCATCCGCATCCGACCCAGGCCGTGCTCCCGGTACGGCTGCCCGGGAATGTTCACCTCCAACCCGGTCATCTCGGTGAAGTGGCCGTTGGTGACACCGTTGATGAGCAGCCGGAAGTTGTACGCCCGGTACGGGTCGACCGGGGCGCCGGGTTGCGGGGTCGCGGTGGTGGGCATGTCAGCCTCCGATCGTCTCGGTCTCGGTGCCGCCGGCCCACTGGCTCAGCTTGAACACCACGAACTCGGCGGGCTTGACGACCGCGATGCCGATGTGGGCGATCACCATGCCCGCGTCGCGGACCTCCGGCGGGTTGGTCTCCTCGTCGCACTTGACGAAGAACGCCTCCTCGGGGCTGCGCCCCAGCAGCGCGCCGTCGCGCCACACCCGGGTCAGGAACGCCCCGATGTCGCGGCGGATCGAGCGCCAGAGGGTGAAGTCGTTGGGCTCGAACACCATCCACCGGGTGCCGTTGGCGATGGCCTGCTCGATCGCGATGCTGAGCCGCCGGACGTTCAGGTAGCGCCACTCGCTGGCCTCGGCGGCGAGCGTACGGGCGCCCCAGACGCGGATGCCCTCACCGGCGAAGTAGCGGATCACGTTGACGCCCTTGGGGTTGAGCACGTCGTGCTCGGGTCGGGTGACCAGGTAGCCCAGGTCGACGGCGCCGCGCACCGGTTCGTTGGCCGGGGCCTTGTGCACCCCGCGCAGGGCGTCGGTGCGGGCCCAGATGCCCGCCAGGTGCCCGCTCGGCGGGGTGAGTTCCAACTCGCCGCTGATCGGGTCGCGGACCCGCAACCAGGGGTAGTAGAACGCGCCGAACTCGGACTGTCGCGGCCGGTACGCGGCCCCCTCGTGGCCGCCGGAGCCGCCCGGCTGGGCCGAGCCGCCGCCGGAGCCGCCCGAGCCGCCGGCCGCACCGTCGGCAGGCTTGGCGGGTTTGCCGGAGGACGGCGTGGCGACCCGGGTCAACGCGGAGATGTCGTCGATGTCCGGCGCGGGGTCGCAGATCGCGACCATGGTGCGGGTGCGTTCGGCCATGCTGAGCAGCGCCTCGTGGGACACCGGGTCGTGGAAGCCGGGCGCGGCGATGATGGAGATCTCGTCGACGGCTTCCAACAGTTGCAGACCGCCGCGCCGCTGCCCGGTGCCGGTGATCGCGCCGCCCTCACCGACGTTGACGACCCAGCAGCGGGCGCCCCCGTTGTCCAGGAACCCGAAGACCGCCCGGGCCAGTGGGGTGCTCTCCACCCGCTCGCCGCCGGCGAAGAGCCGCAGGAACTCCGTCCAGTTGTTGACCGGCACCGCCTTGCCCAGGTGGGCGGAGCGGTCCGGGGCGACGCCGACGAAGGCGGCGATGCTGGTGCTCGCCGGCCCGATCGGTCGGGCGCCGCTGGGGACCTCCTCGACGTAGATGCCGGGGGAGAAGTAACTGGGCATCGGCCCTCCTTAGCGGGTGGGTGTCAGTGGGTCGGTGGCGCGCAGACGATGACGATGTCGTCCTCGCCCGCGTCGACGTCGGCGGTGAGGACGAGCCCACGTCCGGTCAGCCGCAGCCGGACCGGGCCCGGGTGCTCGGGGTCGTGCGGCACACCGACGATCAGGAACCGGCCCTGCGGGTCGGTGCGGGTGACGGACCCGGTGCCGGGCAGCTCGACCCGCATCGCGGCCAGTGGCTGATGCTCCGGGCCGACGACCCGCCCACGGAGGCTGCGCACGTCGAGTTGCCGCAGCCGCAGCGGTTGCCGCACCGGCGGCGCGGCCGGGGCCGGGTGGTCCACCTGCGCCGCCACGTCGATCAGCAACGCCGGTCGGGGCGCCGCACCGAACGCCGTCCACAGTGGCGCGTCACCGGCCTCCAGTACCACCGGGTACCTGCCGTCGCCGGTCGCGGCGGTGAGCACCCGATCCAGCCGGGGCAACCCGGCGGGCCCGGTCACGCAGAGCAGGTGGCGGACCGTGAACCGGTACGGTTCGCGGACCGCGCCGCTGGAGCGGGTCTGCCGGGCCGGGCGCAGTTCGAGGGGCCAGAGGGTGAGCCCGTCGGCGTCGTCGCACGCGCGGGGCGGGCCGACCGGGACGGGTTCCCCCGCCGCGCTGGTCACCCAGGCGACCAGCTCGGCGGTGGCGGTCTCGATCGGTCCGCGCCCGTGGGTGCTCATCGCGGTGGCGTCCCCTGGATCCGGTAGGCGATGGCCTCGTTCCAGACGTGCGGGTAGACGCCGATCTCGAAGTACCGGGTGAAGCGGTTGATCGGCGCGTTGGTGTGGTCGTGGTAGAGCAGCCACACCGGCACGATGGTGAACAGGACGTAGTTGGCCAGCACCAGGGGGATGTAGAGCGGCCCGAGTAGCCGCCCCTGGAAGATGTGCACGTCCTCGTGCCGCTGAATGCCGGAGCTGGAGCCGGCGCAGACCGTGCCGATGGTGGTGGCGTACCGGGGCGAGACCCCCTCCACCACGCTGACCCGTCCACTGCCCAGCGAGGTGGGCCGGTCCAGGGAGTGCCCGAAGACCAGGTGCACGGTCAGGTAGATGGCGCCGACGACGGTGTTGAGCAGACTCCAGGTGTGGTCGACGACGAAGAGGAAGATGCCACGGGCGTCCGGGGCGTACACCCCGGCGGAGGCCACCGACCAGCCGAAGACCGCGCCGACCACCAGGCCCACGACGGCGCCGATCAGCAGCCCGATCGGGCCACCGGCGAGGAAGCCGAGCAGGGCCCCGAAGCCGACCTGGATGACGGCGCTGAGAATTCCGAAGACCATGACGACACCCCTCTCAGACCCAGGAACGGAAGACTCGGGGCTCGCGACCGCTGGCGACCTGCGTCGGCGTCGCCTGCCGGTTGCCGGGCGGGAACTGGTTGACGCCGAGCGCGGCGGAGAAGATGACCAGCGCGTTGAAGAACGCGATGACCCACTTCTCGCCGCCGGCGTCGTCGGCGAACGCCGCCGTCACGTAGGACAGCAGCAGCGCGATGGCGATGGCGATCCACTTGCGGAGCTTGTCGCCGCTCGGGCCGATCAGCCCGCCGATGACGTTGGTGGCCAGCAGGGTGGCGGCGCTCGCGCCGGCGATGGTCCCCAGAGCTGCCCAAGTGAAGAGATCGTTCATGACGATCCCCCTTTTCTGCGATGGTGCGACCGGAATGTGGTGGTGGTGAGGTTCGGTGCGCCCGCTGGGGGAGCACCGGGGCCGGTCGCCATCGGTTCGGGGGCGGCCGGGACCGGGCGTGGCCGGCCGGGGCCGGCCACCAGATGGATCAGCCGGGCCCCGGGGCGCCGGCGGGCGGGCCCGGCGGCGGGGTCGGACCGGGCGCGGCCGGCGTCGCGGGGAGGCGGCGGCGCACCAGGAGTACGCCCACCGCGGTGATCACCAGCAGGAGGAGGACACCGCCGACGACCAGCAACCAGGGGAATCCGCCGCCGTCGTCAGCGCCGGCGGCGGCCGGTGAGGTGGACGGGCGGGGCGGGGCCTCGGCCACGGCCCGCAGTTCGGTCGGCTTCTCCTGGTTGGGGTCGACCTTCCAACTGACCGAACGGCCGTTGACGGTGCCATTGCTGTCGATCACCCGGCCGGGAAATGTCACCGAGATCTCGAACGACATGAGCTTGAGGAACGCCTGTTGGTTCTGCGGATTCTGCTCCGCGACCTTTCCGCCATATTTCTTGGGGTCGAGCGGGAGCGTGAAGCGGTACAGATCGCCGTCCCGGACCAGTTTCACGCTCTCGGTGTCGAAACCGGCAAGCGGCGCCTTGCGGTAACTGATCTGGGATCCGTAAAAAGTGTCGTCCTGGTAAAGGGTTTCCTCACCGGCCGGCAGGGCGGGGATGTTCTGCCGCAACTCCGCGAAGGCGACCGGGAGGTTCTTGTTGCGCCCGCTCAGCACGGACTTCTGGGCCGTCAGCAGGAGCTGGCCGTCGACAGTGTCGTCGGCGTTGACCGTCAACCCCATGTTGAGTTGCATGCAGCCGCTCAGCGCGGCGAGAAGGAGGAGGCACACCGCGACGCGGAGTGCTCTGCCGCGGTTGACTCTCCTGTTCATGGGCTCAGTGTGTGTGATCGCTTTCATCATCAGCAGTCAGCGATCGGTCACAACGAAGTCGCCGATTGTACCGACGCGCTGTCGTCTTTGATTAGCCCGGAGGGCGACCCGAATGACTATTCTGGAGCTTTGGGGCGACGACGGTTCATCGTCGGCTGTGGGGCTGATCGATCGGAAATGTCGCGGGCGTCCCGCCGGTGGATCCTGCGGCCGGCTCAGCCCGCCGGTGGTCGCCAGTCCGCGTACCGGGCCATGCTGCGCAGCGCGACCCGACCCGGGGTGAGCCGCAACGCGGTGTCGCGCATCGCGACGGCGATCGGGTGGCGCAGCTGCTGTCCGAACCGGCCGGCGGTGACGGAGGCCCGGGCGACGGCCTGGCTGCGCGGTCGGCGCTGCTCGTCGTACGCGCCGAGGGCGGCGGCCGGCAGCCCTTCGGCGCCGTTGGCGCAGACCGCGCCGAGCACCACCGCGTCCTCGATGGCCTGTCCGGCCCCCTGGCCGAGGTTGGGTGTCATCGCGTGGGCGGCGTCGCCGAGCAGCGCCACCCGACCCCGCACGTACGACGGCAGCGGCACGGCCAGGTGGTGGATGTCGTTGCGCAGCACGACGCCGGGAGGGGTGCCCGCGAGCAGCGCCGGAATGGGGTCGTGCCAGTCGCCGAAGCGCTCCCGCAGGGCCGCGAGTTCGTCGGGGGCGTGGCCGCCCGGCGGGGCGTTCAGTGCGGCGTACCAGTAGAGCTGACCGTCGCCGATCGGCACCATGCCGAACTCGGCCCCCGGTCCCCAGCTGATGGCGGCCGGGACCGGGTCCGCGAACGCGATGGCCGCCCGCCACGCCGTCGATCCGGCGTACACCGGGCCGGGGTGTTGCGGCCAGAGCTGGGCGCGGACCCGGCTGCGCAGGCCGTCGGCGCCGACCACCAGATCGGCGGTGAGGGTGCGCGGGCCGTCGGGGGTGCGGTAACGCACCGACGCCCGGTCCGGGTCGGACTCGACGTGCTCCACGGTCGCCGAGGTGTGCAGGGACGAGGCGGGCAGGGCCTCGCGCAGGGTGCGGTGCAGCGTGGCCCGGTGCACGCCGAGCGCGGTGGTGCCGAGCTGCCGGACCATCTCCGTGGCGTCCACCCGGGACAGCCACCGGCCGTGCCGGTTGCGGATGCCGCCGGGTGCCTCGCCGTGGCCACCCCGGCGCACTGTCGGGCCGAGGCCGAGGGTGTCCAGCGCGCGCACCGCGTTGGCCATCAGGCTCAGGCCGGCGCCGACCTCGCGCAGCTCGGGGGCGCGCTCCAGCACGGTGACCCGCCATCCGTGCCGGTGCAGGGCGAGCGCCGCGCTCAACCCGCCGATGCCGCCGCCCACCACCACCGCGTGCGAGTCGCTCACGTCGATCCTCCTTCTACACCTGTAGAAGGAGATACTAGCCGCGGAACACGGGAAAGGGGACCGCCATGACGGCGCGGGCGAACCGGATCGCGACGCTGACCGACGCCGCCATCGAACTGATCGCCGACGGCGGCATGCGAGCCCTGACCCACCGGGCGGTCGACGGCCGCGCCGGAGTGCCGCCGGGCACCACCTCCGCGTACCTGCGGACCCGCCAGGCGCTGATCGAGGCCGTGGTGGGACGGCTCGCCGAACGGGACCGGGCCGACCTGGCCGCGTACGACCTGCCGACCGACCCGCCACCCCCGACGCCGGCTCCCCGGCTCGACAGCGGCGACCTCGACGCGCTCGCCGCCGGCGTCGCCGAGGTGCTCGACCGCTGGTTGAGCACCGGGCGCAGCCGAAGCCTCGCCCGCTACGCCTGCCTGCTGGAGGCGGTGCACCGGCCTGAGCTGCGCGGCATCCTGCAGCACGGCACCGGCCTGCGGGCGCAGGCCCGGGACCTGCTGACCCGGGCCGGGGCGACCGACCCGGACCGGCAGGGCGACCAGTTCGTGGCGTTCGTGGACGGGCTGCTCTTCGACCGGCTGGCCGGCTCGGGCGCGCTCACCGCCCCGCCGCCGGGCAGCGCGGCCAGCCGCGCCGACCTGAGCGCCGCCGTCCGGACACTGCTGCGCGCCCTCACCGGAAACTGACCCGTCCGGCCCGTCGGCCGGCATCGGGGCAGCCCGGTGAGCAGGCCCGACGGTGACGGAAGACGATCATCTCGGGATACCGTGGGCCGCTGGAGTGGTGCCGTGGGTTGGCCCTTTGGAGCTGAATCGTCTACGACATCGAGCCGGGCCCGTTTGCGGTATCCGTCTGCGGCCGTGAGTCGGGGCTCGATCCGGTCGGGGCCGCCAGCGTGAACCGGGCGCGGGAGGGCGCCTGATTCGTTGACGGCATCAGCTCCAAAGGGGCTGCGAACGACGTATGCGGGCGGGCCGGCGGTGTCGTGGCGCACTCGGACGGGCCGGCGGTGCGGTGACCTGGTCGGCGGTGTGGTGACCTGATTGGCGGCGAGGCCGACCCGGGATCCGCCTCGGCCTCGCGGTGCGGTGAGCTGGTGACGTGCGGCCGGGCGGGCAGGGGCCTGGCAGGGCGACCGGCGCGGGTGGGAGAGGCAGGGCGATGGTGCGGATCAGCGGGCTGCGGACGGCTGCTGGGCGGCTGCGGCGTGGCTGGCGGCCGGTGCTGGAGGCGACGGTCGCGGCGACAGTGGCCTGGCTGCTGGCCACCCGGCTGCTCGGGCACCCACAGCCCTTCTTCGCGCCGGCCGCCGCGCTGATCGTTCTCGGTCAGGCCCGGGGGCAGCGCATCCGCCGCGCCGTCGAGGTCGTCCTCGGGGTCGCCGCCGGGGTGCTCGTCGCCGACCTGGTGGTGCAGGCGCTCGGCCCGGGCAGCACCTGGACGGTGTTCACCGTCATCCTGCTCACCGTCCTGCTCGCAGTGGCCTTCGGCGCCACCGGCGTGACCCTGGTGCAGGCGGCGGTCTCCGCGCTCTACCTGGTGGTGGTCGCGCCGCCGGACGGGTCGTTGGTGCCGTTCCGCTTCGTCGACGCGCTCGTCGGCGGCGCCGTCGCGCTCGCGGCCAGCCTGCTGGTCGACGCCCGGCACCCGCTCGCGCCGCTGGTCGCCGAGGTGCGGCGGACCTTCGACGAGCTGGCCGGGTTGCTGGGCGGGATCGCCGACGCGCTGGACGACCGCGACGAGCCGGCGGCTGTCGCCGCGCTGCGGCAGGCGCGGGGGATGGACGCCCGGGTGGACGGATTGCGCGACGGAGTGCTGGCCGCCGGTGAGGCGCTGCGGCTCAACGTCCGCCGACGTCAGCACCTCGGTCGGCTGCACTCGGTGGACGAGTCGATCCGGCAGATCGACTACGCGGTCCGCAACGTCCGGGTGCTTGCCCGTGCGGGGGTGACCCTCAGCCGGATGCAGACGCCGGCCCCGGCCGAGCTGGGCGCCGCCCTGCGGTCCCTGGCCGAGGCGGTCCGGCAGGCCGGTGCCGCCCTCGCCGCCGACCTGGACGGGCAGGAGGAGACCGCCGACCGGCACGCCACCCGGGCCGACGAGTCGGCGTTGGCCGCGGTGCACGCCGCCGGGCAGCTCTTCGGCTCCACCCAGACCCTTCCCCTGGCAATGATCATCGGTCAGGTCCGGGCCACGGCCATCGACCTGCTGCGCGGCGTCAACCCGGGCGACGACGCCGCCGTCCTCGCCCGCGTCGACGACGCCCTCGGGCTTCCCCCGGTCTGACACCCGCCCGGTCAGGGCCGGGCCCCGGCCCGTGGGGGATGGCCGGTGAGCCAGGTGACGGCCCTGTCGCGGACCGGCACCGGGATACCGTGGCCGCCGGGGAACTCCTCGTAGGTCACGTCGTAACCGCGGTCGCGCAGGTGGGGGACGAGGCGGCGGCTGCACACGTCGATCGGCAGCACCCGGTCGTCGACGCCGTGCGAGATGAAGACCCGTGGCCGGCCGTGCGTGACCGGCGGCGCGGCGAAACCGGGGGAGAACGCCACCACCGCGTCGAACAGATCCCCGTTCGCCAGGCCCAACGACAGCGCGTACGAGGCGCCGTCGGAGAAGCCGCCGACTGTCACGTCGGCGACCGGGTAGCCGTCGAAGACGCTCGCCAACAGCGCGTCGATGCGCCGCACGTCCGCCCCGAAACCGCCGGCGATCAGGTCCCAACTGGCCGCCGACGAGTCCGGGGCGACCAGCAGCAGGTGCTGCGCGTCCGCGACCGGCAACAGCAGGTCCAGGCCCTGTCGCGCCGAGCCGCCGGCACCGTGCAGGAGCAGCACCAGCCGGTACGCCGAACCGTCGCCCGCCGGCTCCGGGACGTACCCCACCGCCAGTCGGTCCCCGTCGCGGCCGGTCATCGGCACCAGCCCGGTGCGCCCCGGCGCCACCGGAGGGTGGTGGCGGGCGGTCAACCGGCCGTCGCGCGGGCTCGGCGCCGGGTCCCAGTGCGACGGCGCGGAGTCGGACACGGGTCGGCGCTCCTCGCGGTGGACGAAAGGTCCGCCCCGGTTACCCGACCCGTGCGGGATTAACCGTCGACGTTCCCCGCCGGGCGTCGACTCAGGCGCTGGCCCGCGCCACCAGCGCCGACGGGAAGAGGGTCACCGGGGCCGCCGGGCGTCCGTCCAGCACAGCGGTGGCCGCGGCGACGGCGATCCGCCCCACCGGGTGACTCGCCGTGGTCAGCGCCGGGGCGGTCATCCCGGCCAACGGAATGTCGTCGAAGCCGGCCACCGCGACGTCGCCCGGCACCCGCACACCGACGTCCCGCAGGCCCGCGATCACGCCGAGCGCGGTGTCGTCGCTGATCGCGTAGACCGCGTCGATGTCCGGCCAGCGGTGCAGCGCCTCGCCGGCCGCCGTCCGGCCACGCGCCGCCCGGAAGTCCCCGGGCACGATCCGCTCCGGCAGGCCCGCCTCGGCCATCAGCCGGCGGTACGTCTGCACCGGGCGTTGCGCGCAGGGCAGCCATCGGGGGCCGGTCACCATGGCGATACGGCGGCGGCCCGCGGCGTACAGGTGGCGCAGCACCGCTTCGGAGCCGGCGGCGTTGTCGACGTCGAACGACGGCACGGTGGCCGAGCCGACGCCGATCGAGACGACCCGACCGCGTAGCGACGGGGGAACCGCCGCCAGCAGCTCCTCGGTGGTGTTGACCAGGATCACCCCGCACACACTGCGATCCCGGCCGATCCGGTCGAGGCTGCGGGGGTCGCCGAACGGCAGCCAGTGCAGCGCCACCCCGACACCGGCGGGCGTGCACACCCGGGCGGCCGAGCCGACCACCTGGTGCACGTACGGGTCGTCCAGCACCGCGGCGCTGGTTCCCAGAACGGCCACCACCAGGCGGACGCCGCCGCCGCGGACCAGCGCCCGGGCGGCCGGGTTGGGCACGTAGCCGAGCTGGTCGACGGCCGCGGTGACCTGTTCCCGGGCGGCCGGTGACGCGAACCCCGTACCGGCGATCACCCGCGACGCGGTGGACCGGGACACCCCGGCGACCCGGGCCACGTCCTCAAGAGTGGCCGGTCGCTGTGCCGCTGTCGTCATCGTCGCCTCCCGCGGCGGCCCGTCCGGTCGGACCAGCGCCTGCGCCCATCATGCCCCGCCCCTTACCACTGCGGTAAGGGGCGGTCCCGGGTTGTGGTGGTAGCGCTCTCAGGTGTGCGATCGTGCCAGGAGATCACCCCGAGAAAGAGGACCCACCCTCGTGAGCGCCCCCACCAGTCGACCCCTGGCCCCGGACACCGCCTCGCCGAACCTGCGGACGGTGCGGCTCGCCCGCAACGGTGTCGCTGTCACCTTCACCCTCAACGGGCTGGCCGTCGGCAGCTGGTTCTCCCGGGTTCCGGCGGTCCGTGAGGCGTTGGACCTCTCCGCCGGCCGACTCGGGCTGCTGCTGCTGGCGATGAGCGTCGGCGCGTTGCTCGCCATGCCCACCTCCGGCCTGCTCGCCCAGCGCTTCGGCGCGGCCCGCACCGTGACGATGGCCACCGTGCTCGTCGCGGTCGGCCTGAGCGTGGCCGGGCTGGGTGCCACGATGACCGGCTCGTTCGCCCTCGTCGCCCTGGGGTTGGTTGCCCTCGGTTACGGCTCCGGCGCCTGCGACGTGGCGATGAACGTCGAGGGCGCGGCGGTGGAGCGGCGGCTCGGCCGGACGATCATGCCCCGGTTCCACGCGGGGTGGAGCCTCGGTTCGGTTGCCGGTGCGGCGCTCGGTGCCGGGGCGGCCCGCTTCGACGTGTCAGTCGGCGCGCACCTCGTCGCGGTGGCCGTGGTCGTGTTGACCGGCACCGCGCTCGCCGCCCGGACGTACCTGCCGGTGGGCAGCGATCACACCGGCGACCCGGCGGACGCCACCCCGGCGGCCCGCCGCCGGGCGCAACTCGCCGCCTGGCGAGAGCCGCGCACCCTGCTGATCGGGCTGTTCGTACTGGTGGCCGCGTTCACCGAGGGTGCCGCCAACGACTGGTTGGCGGTGGCGTTCATCGACGGACGGGACCTGAGCGAGGCCGCCGGGGCGGCCGTCTTCGCGGTCTTCGTGGTGGGCATGACCATCGGGCGTACCGCCGGCACCATCGCGCTGGACCGCTGGGGTCGGGTACCGGTGATCAGCGGCACCATCGGCCTCGCCGTGCTCGGCGCGGGCCTGGCCGTGCTGGCGGGTTCCGGGCCGGTGGCCGTTGTCGGCGTGGCGCTGTGGGGTCTCGGTGCGTCGCTGGGCTTCCCGGTCGGGATGAGCGCGGCGGCCGACGACGAGGCGCACGCGGCGGTGCGGGTGAGCGTGGTCGCGGTGATCGGCTACACCGCGTTCCTCGGCGGCCCGCCGTTGCTGGGGCTGGTCGGCGACCAGGTCGGCACCCTGCGCGCGCTGCTGGTGGTGCCACTGCTGCTGCTGCCGACCCTGCTGCTGGTGCCGGTGCTGCGCCCGCAGCACCCGGGCGGAACGGCTCCGTCGGTAGATAAAAACTAACCCACCGCGCCGCCTGGCGGTATCGGGTGCGTGGCCGACTGCGCCGCGCACCCGTGCTGGTTATCGTCGCCCGATGCCAACCGACAAGATCACCGCCGCTGCGGCGGGCAGCTGGACCCTGGGCGACCGCACCGTGCACCGGCTGGGCTTCGGCTCCATGCGGATCACCGCGGACCCCGACCCGGACCGGGCCGTCGCCCTGCTGCGCCGGGCCGTGGAGTTGGGCGTCAACCACATCGACACGGCCGCGTTCTACGTCTCACCCGGCGGCACCCTGCGGGTCGGCACCGGCCCGGCCCGCTACGCCACCGAGCTGATCCGCGCGGCGCTCGCCCCGTACCCGGATGACCTGGTGATCGCCACCAAGGTCGGTTTCGGGTACGACCCGGAGGCGGGCTTCACCGAGGCGTTCACCCCGGCGCAGTTGCGGGATCAGGTCGAGGAGAACCTTCGTCGCCTCGGCCGCGACCAGTTGGACGTGGTGAACCTGCGCCTCGGCCGGGGGCCGGGCCCGGTGCCGCTGGCCGACCGGTTCGGCGCGCTCGCCGAACTGCGGGCCGCCGGGCTGATCCGGCACCTCGGGCTCTCCAACGTTCGGCCGGAGCAACTGGACGAGGTGGCGGGCATCGCGCCGGTGGTCTGTGTGCAGAACAACTACGGCGTGGACGCCTACCGGGAGCAGGACCCGTTCGTCCGGCTCTGCGGTGAGCGGGGTATCGCCTACGTGCCGTTCTTCGCGCTCGCCGGCACCGGGCGGGAGACGGGCGCGAGCGTCGCGCAGGGCGAGGCCGTCGAGGCGGTGGCCCGCGCCCATGGCGTCACCCCGCAGCAGGTACGCCTCGCCTGGACCCTGCACCAGGGCCCCCACGTGCTGGCCATCCCCGGCACCGCGAACCCGGAGCACCTCGCGCAGAACGTGGCGGCCGGTGCCCTGCGGCTGACCCCGGAGGACCTGACCCGGCTCGGTTGACCTCCCGCCCCGCTGCCGCTCAGGCCCGCACGACGTGTACGACGATCTCGTGGCCGTCGCCCACGGTGCCGGAGAACCCCTCCGACAAGGCGTCCACCACTGTCAGCTGGAGCGCGAGGGTCTCGTGCGCGATGAGCAACCGATGCGTGGAGATCGCCGCCGCCACCTCCGCGGGCGCGGCGATCGACACCGTGATCCGGTCGGACACCGCGAAGTCGGCGTCGCGGCGGGCCTGCTGGACGATGCGGACGACGTCGCGGGCCACACCCTCGGCTGCCAGTTTGGGGGTGATCTCGGTGTCCAGCGCGATGGTCGCGCCGCGTTGGGCCTCCACCACCCAACCGGTGCGCGGCACCTCCGTGACCAGGATGTCGTCCGGGCCCACCTCGACCGGCGCGCCGTCGACCGACAGCGGGTACGTCCCGTTCGCCCGGACGCCGTCGACCAACTCCCGGGGCGCCACTCCGGCGATGGCCTTCGCGACGTGCTGGGTGCGGTTGCCGAACCGGCGGCCCAGGGTCCGGAAGTTCGCCTTGACCTGCACGTCGATGACCCCGCTCTGCGGATCGAGCGGTTCCAGGACCTTGACGTTCAACTCGTCGCCGATGTCGTCGAGCAACGCCTGCGGGAGGACGGTGCCGGCCGGCAGCCCCACCAGCGCCCGGCTCAACGGCTGCCGGATCCGCAGACCGCTCGCCTTACGCGCGGAGCGGCCCGCCTCCGCCAACGCCCGCGCCGCTGCCACCTGGGCCGACAACTCGGTGCTGATCGCCGTGGGGTCGGGGGTGGGCCAGGTCGCCAGGTGCACCGACTCCGGGGCTGATGCCGACCCCCGCCGGACGACCTGCTGCCACACCTCCTCCGTGACGAACGGAATGAACGGCGCGAGGAGCCGGGTGAGGATGTCGAGACACTCGTACAGGGTGGTGAGCGCGTCGGGGTCGCCCTCCCAGAAACGCTGCCGCGACCGCCGCACGTACCAGTTGGACAGGTCGTCGATGAAGTCGGCGAGCAGCCGCCCGGCGCGCGCCGTGTCGTAGTTCTGCAGTCGTTCGTCCACGGCGGCAGCGAGGGCGTGGACCTCGCCGACGATCCACCGGTCCAACACCGGCCGCTGGGCGACCGGCTGCGCCAGGTGCGGCGCCCACGTCGAGTTCGCCGCGTAGAGGGAGAAGAACGCCGCGGTGTTCCAGTAGGTCATCAACACCTTGCGGACGATCTCGTCGAGCGGGCCGGGCCCGACCCGGCGCGGCGACCACGGTGAGCCGGAGCAGGCCATGAACCAGCGCACCGCGTCCGCACCGTGGGTGTCCATCAACGGGATCGGCAACAGGATGTTGCCCAGGTGTTTGCTCATCTTGCGGCCGTCCTCGGCCAGGATGTGCCCGAGGCAGACGACGTTCTCGTACGGGGACCGGTCGAAGACCAGCGTGCCCACCGCCATCAGCGTGTAGAACCAGCCCCGCGTCTGGTCGATCGCCTCGCAGATGTACTGGGCCGGGTAGCTGCGCTCGAAGAGTTCCTTGCTGCCGGGCACGTGCGGGTAGCCCACCGACGCGAACGGCATCGCTCCGGAGTCGTACCAGGCGTCGATCACCTCGGGGACCCGGGTGGCGGTCCGGCCGCAGTCCGGGCAGGCGACGGTGATCTCGTCGACGTACGGGCGGTGCGGGTCCAGCTCGGACAGGTCGGCACCGGCCAGCTCACCGAGCTCCGCACGGGAACCGACAGCGGTCACGTGGTTGTCGGGGCAGCGCCACAGCGGCAGCGGGGTGCCCCAGTACCGGGAGCGGGACACCGCCCAGTCGATGTTGTTCTTCAGCCAGTCGCCGTACCGGCCGTGTTTGATGTGCTCCGGGAACCAGTTGGTCTTCTCGTTTTCCCGGGTCAGCTCGTCGCGTACCTCGGTGGTCCGGATGTACCAGGAGGGCTGCGCGTAGTACATCAGCGGGGTGTGGCACCGCCAGCAGTGCGGATAGGGGTGCTCGAACGGCTCGTGTCGAAACAGTCGACCCGAGGTCCGGAGCCGGTCGATGAGCAACGCGTCGGCGTCCTTGAAGAACACGCCACCGACCAGGTCGATGTCGTCGTTGAACCGCCCGTTCGGCGCGACCGGGTTGACCAGCGGCAACCCGTACGCGCGGCAGACGGCGAGGTCGTCGGCGCCGAAGGCCGGCGCCTGGTGCACCAGGCCGGTGCCGTCCTCGGTCGTGACGTACTCCGCGAGGACCACCCGGTGCGCGTCCGGGATGTCCACCAGGTCGAACGGCCGCTCGTACCGCAACCCCTCCAGGGCCGACCCCGCTACGGTCGCCAGGATTTCCGCCTCGTCGCCGAGGACCCGTCGGGCCAGCGGTTCGGCGACGACGAAGGTGCCCTGCCCGGTGCGGGCGACCGTGTACGTCACGCCGGGATGGACGGCGACGGCGGTGTTGGACACCAGGGTCCACGGGGTGGTGGTCCAGATCAGCAGGTCGACGCCGCTGTGCCCGGCCACCTCCCCGCGTACCGGGAACCGCACGTACACGGAGGGGTCGACGACTGTCTCGTACCCCTGCGCCACCTCGTGGTCGGAGAGCGTCGTGCCGTCGCGGGTGCAGTATGGGGCGACCCGGAAATCCTCCACCAGGCGCCCACCGTCGTGGATCTGCTTCAGTGACCACCAGACGCTGTCCACGTACTCCGGTGACATCGTCTGGTACGGGTGCTCCAGGTCGATCCAGTAACCCATCCGCTCACTGAGCTGGACGAACTCGTCGACGTGCCGAAGCACCGAGGTGCGGCAGTGGGCGTTGAACTCCGCGATGCCCATCTTCTCGATGTCGGGCTTGCCGCCGAGCCCCAGTTCCTTCTCGACCGCCAGCTCGACCGGCAGGCCGTGACAGTCCCAGCCGGCGCGGCGCGGCACCGAGAAGCCGCGCATCGTCCGGTACCGGGGAAAGAGGTCCTTGAAGACCCGCGCCTCGATGTGGTGGGTGCCCGGCGTGCCGTTGGCGGTCGGCGGTCCCTCGTAGAACACCCACGGGGTGCCGTCGGCCGTCTGCTCCAGGCTCCGACTGAACACCGAGTTGGTCTGCCACCACTCGATGACCGCTCGGTCCAGCACCGCGAAGTCAATCTTGGTGGGTAGTGGCACGAATGGCGACTTCGACGGACCGTCCGGCACCGACGCTCTCCCTACACTCCACATCCGCTCACGCGGGCATCAGCTCACTGCCCACGCGGGGACGAAGCGCCGGGCGTATGGCCAGGACTCCGCGGTACCACCCCGCTTGCGCCCCGATGGTGCGGGCGCCGCTCAATTCTGCGACGTGACGTGCCGCTGCGTCCGGTTCTACTGAGGCGGCCAGGCTGCCCGTTCTTCCGGAGGCTCCCCGGTGATGGCCGGATCGGTGCCGATGCCGCCCAGCATAGCTGTCCGTGCGCGGGGCGCGTGGCCGGAGTGCTAGCCGTGCGACCAGACGCGCAGCGGGCCGGTGGTGGTGAAGCCCGCGCGAAGTGCCGGCGACAGGTCCTCGGTGGTTTCGTAGCCGACCAGCGGCGCGTCGGGCACCGTGGCGCACACCGCGCGCCAGACGTCATGGGCGGTGCCGGTGCGGGTGAACAGGTTGGAGACGCCGTACGGGCCGTCGCCGCTGAGCACCGCCCCGCCGGTGAGCACCCCCCGATCGTCGTGACGGGCGAGCACCAGGACCCGTGGGTCGGCCAGCAGAGCGGGGCGGAACAGGGTGCCACCGCCGTGTGCCGCCGCCCAGGACGCCAGGTCGTCGGGGGTGCTGACCCGGTCGAGGGGCGCGTCGGCCGGTGGCGGGGCAGGTTGCCGCTGGATCCACTGCGCGTCGAAGAGCACCCGGAACCCGTACCCGGACAGGTCGAGATCGGCGAAGCTGTCCTTCACCGACGCGCCGGGCCCCGCGTCCAACCGGGCCAGCAGGGCCTCGGCGTCGACACCCGGTCGTAGGGTGACCGCGTCCGGGTACCACTGTGGCGACCGGCGTGGGACCGACCAGGCGTCGGCGTCGGTACGGCCGGGCAGCCCGTGGCTGCCGCAGACGATGTCGCACCACTCGGCGTTGTTGCGGGCAGCCGCCACCCGTACGTCCTCCCGCACGCCAGGCAGCCTAGGCGGTCGGGCGCTGGCTCACGGGGCGTAGACCAGGTCCATCGTGTCGGTGTGCCCGGACCAGCTCAGATCGAGGCGCCAGCAACCGGCCCGGGGCAGGTCGATGATCGACGGACCGGGGCCGCCGGGGACCTCCCGGATCACCTGCGTGTCGGTGCCGTCCAACCTCGCGGTGATCACCAGGGTTGCCGGTGCGACCGGATCGGGCGAGGTCGTGGCGGCGCGGGCCACCCAGAGGATCTTGTTGTTCGACCCGTCGTCGCGGACCTGCCGCAGCGGATGGGCGAACAGCACCGCCACGATGTCGCCCTTCGCGCCGAAGACGTGCGGAACCCGCGCGTCCCCGCTGAATCCGGCGTCCGCCCAGTCCGGCAGCGACCCGGTCTCGACCCGCGAGCCGCAGCCCGTCACGGCGCTCGCCGTGGCGGTGGTGGCAGCCGGTGCGGCCGATCCGCCGCTGGTCGTGGTCGTGCACCCCGCCACCAGGAACACCGAGGATGCCAGCATCAACCTGCCCCAGGAACCCATCTTGCCCCTTCCGGTACGCGTCGACGACTCGTCGCACCTTTGCGACACCGCCCGCGCCCGCCAGGTTCCTAGCGCAGCGAGCGGGCGATCTCGATCGCCTCGGCCCTGGTGAGGTGGCCCTCCAGCCGGTAACTCACCTCGTTGTCCTGCCAGATCAGGGTGGCGGCGGCCAGCCGGGCGGTCTCCCGGCGGATCCCGCCCGCCCGGTCCACGTAGGACAGCACATGCGGGCCGTCGACCCAGACGGCGAAGTCGCCGTTGACCTGGACCCAGTCCGCGCCCGGCGGGGTGACCTCCTTGTGGAAGGCCAGGTCGAGGTGGCCGTCGAACGCGTCGACGCGCAGCGCGCCCCCGTCGTAGAGCAGCGCCGCCACCCGGTACCTGCCGGTGGCGTCCGGGTCGGCGACCAGCACCCGCTCGGGTGGGCCCAGCTTCGCCGGCAGGCGGATCGGAAATCGCACCGCCCGCTGCGCCTCGTCCAGGGCGACGACCCGCTGCCCGGGTATCGGCGACGCGGTCGCACCGGGCGGCGTGGGGGCGGGTGAGGTGGCGATGCTGACACCGGCGAAGCGCAGCAGCCCGGTGACGACGTCGGCGATGGCGGCCCGGGTCGGCGGCAACACCGCCACCAGCACGGTGACGAGCGCCACCGCGGCTAGTGAACGCCACCGGCGCCGCCGGGGCGCGGGCGTGCCGAGTCGGACGCGGACGCGGACGCTCACGTCGGGCGGATCGGGTGTGTCCAGCCAGGCGGAGAGGTCCCGCAGTTCCCGTTCGAGGTCACCCATGCCGGACCTCCTCCCGGTCGAGCAGGGTGCGAAGCTTCGCCAGCGCCCTGGAGGTGCGCGACTTCACAGTGCCCCGGGGCCAGCCCAGCGCCGCCACCGTCTCCTCTTCGCTGAGGTCGAGGAAGAACCGGCAGACGATCACCTCGCGGTCGCGTACCGGCAGTTGCCGTAGGGCCCGCACCAGCGACGCCCGGCGCTCCCCGGCGAGGACCGCGCCGACCGCGTCGTCCTCGGCGACCTCGGACGTCGGGTCCGCTGCCGCCGCCCGCAGCACGAGCCCGTCGCGCCGGCCACGGGAGCGGTGCAGGTTGCGGGTCTCGTTGGCGACGATCGCCAGCAGCCACGACCGGAAGGACGCCTCGCCCCGGTAACGGGACAGCTTCCGGTACGCCTTCACGAACGCCTCCTGAATGACGTCCTCGGAGTCCGAGCCGGCACCGAGCAGCACCGCCGTCCGGTACGCGGACGCGGTGTGCCGGGCGACCAGGAGGTCGTACGCCTCCAGGTCACCGGCGCGAGCGCGGGTGACGAGCGCCTCGTCGTCCAGGGCAGCCTCCGTTCGCATCACCCACATGACACCGCCCACCCGCCGCGGGTTCCACCCGGATTTCCGGCCCGGGTCAGCTCTCTCCCATCGGGCGTGCAGGGTATTGCCAGGAATCGGTGCTGCACTGGAGGGGCGTCGAGGAGAGGGGCGGGGCATGAGCTGGTTCAGTCGCCGGTCACGGGGTGCCGAGACGACCCCGACGAAGCTGGACCGCGAGGCGACCCGCGACGACCTCGCGGCGCTGGAGGAGTTCGTCGCCAGCCGGCGCGGGGTGGAGTTCTACCTGGAGCCGGAGACGACCGCGACGGACACCACGGTCGTGGCGATCGCCCACGACGGCGAGTGGATCCGTCGCCGTACCGGAACGCCCCGCGCAGCCGGGGCCATCGCCCGCAAGCACGCGGTGCCGTTGTACGAGGCGGCGCGCACCGGCTACCCGGAGCGGATGCGGGCCTGGAGTCGAGCCCACCCGGAACGTCACGCCCGCTGAGGTCAGGCGGCCTCGACGGCTGACCGGGCCTGCTCAGCCGTCATCGGCTCGGCGTGGCTGGAGACGTACCACAGGTAGTCGTCCTGGAGCAGTCGGCGGACCAGGCCCAGGTCGGGGCCATCGTCGGGTCGGCGCAGGTGTGCCGGCGGCGGGTAGAAGCAGTCGCCCAGCAGCATGACGCCCGAGTCCGGCACCAGCACGACCGTCGAATCTGGGGCGTGGCCGCCGCCGACGTGTCGCAGCCCGACGCCCACCGGCAACTCGTCGACATCGGTGAAGGTCCGGGTTGGCGGCAGGATGGTGAAGTCCGCCCAGGAATCCATCGCGCGGGCCCGCGCCCGGAAGCTCGGGCCGAGGCGCGGGTCGGCGCGTACCCGCGCGTCCAGATAGTGGTGACTCCACGGCTGGGCAGCCTCAGCGCGTAGCAGCGGCACTGCCGTCTCGTGTCCGACGATCTCCACGCCGGGCCAGGCGCAAGCGCCCCAGACGTGGTCCCAGTGGTGGTGGGTGTAGACGAGCCAGCGGGGCCGTGGCAGCCCGGCCGCGGCGAGCGCGGCCTGGATCGCGCGGGCGTGCGTGGGGCTCTGCCCGGCGTCGATCATCACACTGCCGCGCTCGTCGGCGACGACGGCGACACCGGCCTGGACCGCCTCGGGGTCGGGGTCGCCCGGACAGACCCAGACACGGCCGGCCAGGTGGTGGAACTGCGGGACGGCCATGGTGATCGATCTCCGTCATTGATCGCGGTTCGCCGCTGTGGCGGTGCCGATCCTAGGTCAGCACACCGTCGGGCACCGTCCTGCCGGACGATCGGCGCAGGCCAGGATGTGTTCGGCGGTCCTTTGCTCTGCTGCCCTGTACGCACCGGCGACCCCCCCCGTGTCTGGTGCACATAGGGCAGCAGAGCAAAGGGCGTCGCGCATTGATCTGGGGCATCGCGAGGCGCGGAGCCGCACTCACACCGATCGGCGAGGCTCGATCGGTGATGTCCGCCTGGTGGGGCTGGGCCGGCGTTGACCGGCGGCGCAGGGGTGTGGCAGCATTCGCGGCCTGACGGCAGTGAAGGAAGTCGGTGCGAATCCGACGCGGTCCCGCCACTGTCACCGGGGAGCGATCCCCCCTCGTGAGTCACGGCCGTGTGTCTGCGGTTGGAAGGCCGGGGGAGAGCGTCGATCCGGAAGCCAGGATACTTCGGCCGTCGGAACGTACCCCAGGGCGTGGACACCCGAGGAGGACCCGATGACGCATGGCGTCTCTGTGACCGACGATCACCGTCGCGAGCTGAGCGGCGGACGCCCCGCCGCGCCCCGAACCGGCCGCACCGACGCGCCGGCCTCCGCACGCTCCCGCGCCGTTCACCGCTGAGTTCCCCACCGCGCCACCCGTCGCCGTCGGCCCCGCGCCGGTGAGCCGCCCGGGTCGCGGTGCCTGCTGAACCCCGCGCCCATCCCACGTCGCCCAGCCCGCTTCGGCGAGCGCGTCGACGTCACTTTCCGGAGCGTGCCGTGCGCATTCTGCTGCTCTCCACCGCCGACACCGACCTGCTGGCCGCCCGCGCCAGCGGCGCCGACTACCGGTTGGCGAACCCCGCGCGGGTCACCGTCGAGGAGGTGCCCGCCCTGCTCGACGGGGTCGCCCTCGTCGTCGTACGCCTGCTCGGCGGTCGGCAGGCGTGGCCGGACGGCCTCGCCGCGGTGCTCGCCACCGGCGTGCCGACGGTCGTGCTCGGCGGCGAGGCGCTGCCCGACGCGGAGCTGATGGCCATCTCCACGGTGCCGGCCGGGGTCGTCACCCAGGCGCTGGCGTACCTGGTCGAGGGCGGCCCGGACAACCTCGGGCAGCTGGCCCGGTTCCTCTCCGACACGGTGCTGCTCACCGGTGAGGGGTTCGCCCCGCCCGCACCCACCCCGGCGTACGGCGTGCACCGCGAGTACCCCACCAGTCCGGATCAGCCCACAGTGGGGATCGTCTTCTACCGGGCGCACGCCCTCGCGGGCAACACCGAGTTCGTCGACGTGCTCGCGGACGCGGTCCACAAGGCCGGCGGCAACCCGCTGCCGATCTTCTGCGGCTCCCTGCGCGGGCTGACCGCGGACGCTGGTCCGCTCGGGCTCTTCGCCCGCTGTGACGCGCTGCTGGTAACGGTGCTCGCGGCCGGCGGTGCGGTCGCCGCGGACGCCTCCGGCGGCGGCGACGAGGACGCCTGGGACGTCGGCGCCCTGGCCGCCCTGGACGTGCCGGTCATCCAGGCACTCTGCCTCACCAGCACCCGGGCGCAGTGGGCCGACAGCGACGCCGGGCTGTCCCCGTTGGACGCCGCCATGCAGGTGGCCATCCCCGAGTTCGACGGCCGGATCGTCACCGTCCCGTTCTCGTTCAAGCAGATCGACGCCGACGGGCTCTCGGTCTACGCCGCCGACCCCGAGCGGGCCGCCCGGGTCGCCGGGATCGCGGTGCGCCACGCCCGGCTGCGGTACGTGCCGGCCGCCGACAAGCGCGTCGCCGTGGTGCTCAGCTCGTACCCGACGAAGCACTCCCGGGTCGGCAACGCGGTCGGCCTGGACACCCCGGCGTCGGCGGTACGGCTGTTCGCCGCGCTCGCGGACGCCGGCTACCACCTGGGCGACGGCCCGGTGCCCGCCGACGGCGACGCGCTGATCCACGCGCTGATCGCCGCCGGTGGCCACGACGTGGAGTGGCTCACCCCCGAGCAGTTGGCCGGCGCGGAGGCCCGGATACCGGGGCAGACGTACCGGCGCTGGTTCGACAAGGTCCCGGCCGAGCTGCGCGAGCGGATCACTGAACACTGGGGTGAGCCGCCTGGCGAGCTGTACACCGACGGCGGCGACATCGTGCTCGCCGGCCTGCGCTTCGGCAACGTCGTCCTGTTGATCCAGCCGCCCCGCGGCTTCGGGGAGAACCCGATCGCCATCTACCACGACCCGGACCTGCCACCGAGTCACCACTACCTGGCCGCGTACCGCTGGTTGACCGCGCCGGTCGCGGACGGCGGCTTCGGCGCGGACGCCGTGGTGCACCTCGGCAAGCACGGCACGTGCGAGTGGCTGCCCGGCAAGGGCCTCGGCCTGGCCGCCGACTGCGCGCCCGACGCGGTCCTCGGTGACCTGCCACTCGTCTACCCGTTCATCGTCAACGATCCCGGCGAGGGCACCCAGGCCAAGCGGCGGTCGCACGCCGTGGTCGTCGACCACCTGGTGCCGCCGATGGCCCGCGCGGAAACCTACGGCGACCTGGCCAAACTGGAGCAACTGCTCGACGAGTACGCGACGGTGCAGGCCCTCGACCCGGCGAAGGTGCCCACCGTGCGGGCCCAGATCTGGGACCTGGTGCGCGCCGCCGAGCTGCACCACGACCTGCACGCCGAGGCGATGCCCGACGCGGACGACTTCGACGACTTCGTGCTGCACCTCGACGGGTACCTGTGCGAGGTCAAGGACGTGCAGATCCGCGACGGGCTGCACATCCTCGCCGACGCGCCCACCGGTGAGCCCCGGGTCAACCTGGTGCTCGCGGTGCTGCGCGCCCCGCAGATCTGGGGCGGCGCGCGGGCCCTGCCCGGCCTGCGACAGGCCCTCGCCGTCGCGTACTCCCTCGACGAGCAGGAGCTGCTCGCGACACCGGGGCAGCGCCTGGCGCTGCCGGCGGCGTTGACCGACGTCGTGGACGGCCCGGCCGGCACCGCCGCCGACGCGATCGACCTCATCGAAGCCCTCGCCCGGCGGCTCGTCGTCGGCATGGAGGCCATGGACTGGGCCGTGGACACCGTCGACGCCGTGGTGGCGGAGGTGACCGGCCGCACGATCCCGGACGTCGCCGCGGTGCTGCACTTCGCCGCCACCGAGCTGGTGCCCCGACTGGACCGCACCACCGACGAGCTGACCAACACCCTCGGGGCGCTGGACGGCAGGTTCGTGCCGCCCGGCCCGTCCGGCTCACCCACCCGGGGTCTGGTCAACGTGCTGCCGACCGGCCGCAACTTCTACTCCGTCGACCCGAAGGCCATCCCCAGCCGCAACGCCTGGGACGTCGGGGTGGCCCTCGCCGACTCGCTGCTGGCCCGACACCTCGCCGACACCGGCGCGTACCCCCGCTCGGTGGGGTTGACCGTGTGGGGCACCAGCGCCATGCGGACCCAGGGCGACGACATCGCCGAGGTGCTCGCGCTGCTCGGCTGCCGACCGGTCTGGGACGACAGGTCCCGGCGGGTCACCGGCGTCGAGGTGGTGCCGACCGCCGAGCTGGGCCGACCGCGGGTCGACGTCACCGTGCGCATCTCCGGCTTCTTCCGCGACGCGTTCCCGCACGTGGTGGCGCTGCTCGACGACGCCGTCCGGCGGGTCGCCGCCCTGGACGAGCCGGCCGAGGAGAACTACCTGCGGGCGCACGTCACCGCCGACCTCGCCGAGCACGGCGACGAGCGGCGGGCCACCGCCCGGATCTTCGGCTCCAAGCCCGGCGCCTACGGCGCGGGGCTGTTGCCCTTGATCGACGCCCGGACCTGGCGCAGCGACGCCGACCTGGCCGAGGTGTACGCGGTGTGGGGCGGCTACGCCTACGGCCGGGGCCTGGACGGGCGGGAGGCGCGCGCCGACATGGAGCGCTCGTTCGCCCGGATCGCGGTGGCGGTGAAGAACCAGGACACCCGCGAGCACGACATCGTCGACTCCGACGACTACTTCCAGTACCACGGCGGGATGGTGGCGGTGGTCCGCCACCTCACCGGCACGTCACCGGCGGCGTACGTGGGTGACTCGGCGATGCCGCACGACGTGCGCACCCGCACGCTGGGCGAGGAGACCCGGCGGGTGTTCCGGGCCCGGGTGGTCAACCCGAAGTGGATCGCCGCGATGCGCCGGCACGGCTACAAGGGCGCTTTCGAGCTGGCGGCCACAGTGGACTACCTGTTCGGCTACGACGCCACCGCCGGTGTCGTCGACGACTGGATGTACGAGCACCTCGCCGCCGCGTACCTCTTCGACGACACCACCCGGGAGTTCCTGGAGCGGTCCAATCCGTGGGCGCTGCGCGGCATCACCGAGCGGCTGTTGGAGGCCGCCGACCGGGGGCTGTGGGCCGCACCGGAGCCGAGCACCCTCGACCGGCTGCGCGACACGTACCTGGCCAGCGAGGGCGACCTGGAGGACCGGGTGTGAGCGCGAGGAGTGAGCCGGTTTTGCGAGCCCCGCAGTCGCGAACGAAAGGAGGCGCAGTGGCGACTTATCCGTTCAGTGCGGTGCTCGGCATGGCCGACATGCGACTGGCGTTGCTGCTCAACGCGGTTTCCCCGGCGATCGGCGGGGTCCTCGTGCGCGGCGAGAAGGGCACCGCCAAGTCCACCGCCGTGCGGGCCCTCGCCGCGCTGCTGCCCCCGGTTCGCCAGGTGGCCGGTTGCCGGTTCGGTTGTGACCCGGCCGGGCCCGACCCGGCCTGCCCGGACGGCCCGCATCCGGGCGACGCACCCGCCGAGACCCGCCCGGCCCGCCTGGTCGAGCTGCCGGTGGGCGCCGCCGAGGACCGGGTGGTTGGCGCGTTGGACCTGGAGAAGGCGATCGGCGAGGGGGTCCGCGCCTTCGAGCCGGGTCTGCTGGCCGCCGCGCACCGGGGGGTGCTCTACGTCGACGAGGTGAACCTGCTGCACGACCACCTGGTCGACCTGCTGCTCGACGCGGCGGCGATGGGTCGCAGCCACGTGGAGCGGGAGGGCGTCTCGGTCAGCCACGCGGCCCGGTTCCTGCTGGTGGGCACGATGAACCCGGAGGAGGGGGAGCTGCGCCCGCAGCTGCTCGACCGGTTTGGGCTGACCGTGGAGGTGAACGCCAGCCGGGACCCGGAGATCCGGGTCGAGGTGGTCCGCCGCCGGCTCGCCGCCGACGCCGACCCGGTCGGCTTCGCCGCCCGCTGGGCCGACGCGGACGCCCAGGTCGCCGCCCAGGTCGCCGCCGCCCGCCGCCGGCTGCCCGGGGTACGACTCCCGGACGCCGCGTTGCGGCAGATCGCCGAGGTGTGCGCGGCGTTCGACGTGGACGGGATGCGCGCCGACATCGTGACCGCCCGCACTGCCCTGGCGCACGCCGCCTGGCACGGCCGGGACCGGGTGACCATGGACGACGTCCGGGTGGCCGCCCGGCTGGCTCTGCCGCACCGCCGTCGCCGCGATCCGTTCGACACGCCGGGCCTGGACGAGAAGCGCCTCGACGAGGCGTTGCAGCGCGCCCAGGACGCCCACCCCGACGACCCGGACGACGACGGCCCCGACGGCGGCGGTCCGGCTGGTGGCGGTGGCCCGCAGGACGGTGGCCCGGCCGGTGGCGGCGGCCCGAACGGACCAGAGCGTGGCGCCCCGGGTGGCGGCGGTCCGCAACACGGCGACACCGGCGACGCCGGTGAATCCGAGTCGGCCGGGCACCCTGCGGCGCGTGACGGAGCCGGCCCGGACGCCCGCGACGACGCACCGGACGGTGCCGACGACTGGCCGCAGCGTCGGACGGGCGACCGGGGCGACGGCTGGCCGCAGAGCCCGGCCGACGACCGGAGCGGCGACGGTCGGCAGACACGCTCGCCTGACGGCCGACAGTCGGCGACCGGTGACGACGATCTGACCCGGGGCGGGGAGTCGCAGCCGGTGGCCGTACCCCGGGGCGGGCTGCGGGCGCGGATGCTGACCGCGCCCGGCGTGGGTGACGGGGTGCCGGGCCGGCGGTCGCGGGCCCGCACCGGGCGGGGCCGCACCACCGGCGCCCGGGTGCCGGCGGGGCGGGTCGGCGCGCTGCACCTGCCGGCCACGATCCGCGCCGCCGCGCCGTACCAGCCGGCCCGGGGTCGGCTCACCGGTCCGCTGCGACTGCGCCGCGACGACCTGCGTGAGGCGGTTCGCGAGGGGCGCGAGGGCAATCTGGTGCTCTTCGTGGTGGACGCGAGCGGATCCATGGGCGCCCGGCAGCGGATGACCACGGTGAAGGACGCGGTACTCGCCCTGCTCACCGACGCGTACCAGCGCAGGGACAAGGTCGCGGTGATCGCGTTCCGGGGTGCCGGTGCCCGGACCCTGCTGCCGGCGACCTCGTCGGTGCTGGCCGCCTCGACCCGGCTGGCCGAGTTGCCCACCGGTGGGCGGACGCCGCTGGCCGAGGGGTTGTTCGCCGCCGCGGACCTGTTGCGGGTGGAGCGCCTGCGCGATCCGAAGCGCCGCCCGTTGGTCCTCATCGTCACCGACGGGCGAGCAACGGCGGGCACCCGTCCGCTCGACCGGGCGGCAGCGGCGGCAGCGGTCCTGACGGCGATCGGTGCCGCGTGCGTGGTCGTCGACTGCGAAACCGGCCCGGTCCGCCTCCACCTGGCCTCCCGCCTGGCCACCCAGCTGAACGCCACGAGAACCCCGCTGGAATCCCTCACCCACCCCCGCGATCTGGCGCTTCCGGTCGCGGCATGAGGGACGTGAGAGCACAAATGGTCGACAGAAACCGCAAGATCGCGGGAGTGCTGACGCGAGGGAGTGATTGCTGATGCCGCAGGGACAGCCGACGTCCGTGCCTGCTGACGGGTTGACGACCCGGCAGCGGCGGCACCGGCCACTGCTGATGGTCCACACCGGACAGATGAAGGGCAAGTCGACGGCAGCGTTCGGGCTGGCGTTGCGGGCCTGGACGGCCGGCCTGCCGGTCGGGGTGTTCCAGTTCGTCAAGAGCGCCAAGTGGCGGGTGGGGGAGGAGAGCGCCTTCCGGGCCCTCGGCGAGGTGCACGAGCGCACCGGCCAGGGCGCGCCGGTGGCCTGGCACAAGATGGGCGAGGGCTGGTCCTGGATCCAGCGCGGCGGCGACGCCGACCACGCCGCCGACGCCCTGGAGGGCTGGCGGCAGATCCAGCGTGACCTGGCCGCCGAGCGCTACGGGCTGTACGTGCTGGACGAGTTCACCTACCCGATGACATGGGGCTGGGTGGACGTCGACGAGGTGGTCGCCACCCTGGCCGACCGGCCCGGCTTCCAACACGTCGTGATCACCGGTCGGGACGCCGACCCGCGCCTGGTGGCCGCCGCCGACCTGGTCGCCGAGCTGACCAAGGTCAAGCACCCGATGGACGCCGGCCAGAAGGGCCAGAAGGGCATCGAATGGTGAGCGGGCACTGGGCGCTGCCCCGGGTGGTGGTCGCCGCCCCGGCCAGTGGCCACGGCAAGACGACGGTGGCCACCGGGCTGCTCGCCGCGCTACGGCGGCGGGGACTCACCGTCAGCCCGCACAAGGTCGGCCCCGACTACATCGACCCCGGCTACCACGCCCTCGCCGCCGGACGCCCAGGGCGCAACCTCGACCCGTTCCTGGTCGGGCCCGATCTGATCGCCGCCCTGCTGCGACACGGCGCGAGCGTCCCCACGCCCGCCGACGTCGCCGTGGTCGAGGGCGTCATGGGCCTGCACGACGGCGCGGTGGGCCGGCGTGACTTCGCCTCCACCGCGCACGTCGCCCGGCTGATCGAGGCACCGGTGCTGCTGGTGCTGGACACCACCGCGCAGGGCCGCTCGGCCGCCGCGCTCACCCTCGGCATGGCCGCGTTCGACCCGGCGGTACGGATCGGCGGGGTGATCCTCAACCGGGTCGGCTCACCCCGGCACGAGACGCTGCTGCGCGACGCCCTGGCCGAGGTGGGCGTACCGGTGCTCGGGGCGGTCACCCGCGCCGCCGAGGTGGCCGCGCCGGCCCGGCACCTCGGGTTGGTGCCGGTCGCCGAGCGGGCACCCGAATCCGTCGCCATCGTCACCGCGCTCGCCGAGCTGGTCGAGGCCACGGTGGACGTCGACGCCGTGCTCGACCTGGCCCGCACCGCGCCGCCGCTGACCAGCCCGGCGTGGGACCCGGTCGCCGCCGTCGGTGGTCCGGCCGGCGTCGAGCGACCACGCGTCGCGCTCGCCGGTGGTCCGGCCTTCACCTTCTCGTACGCGGAGACCGCCGAACTGCTCGCCGCGGCGGGCGCGGACGTCGTCACCGTCGACCCGTTGCGCGACCCGGCGCTGCCCACCGGCACCCGCGCGGTGGTGATCGGCGGCGGCTTCCCCGAGGCGTACGCGGAGGCGCTGGCCGGGAACACCGCGCTGCGCGCCGAGCTGGCCGACTTCGACGGGCCGATCGTGGCCGAGTGCGCCGGGCTGCTCTACCTCGGGCGGTCCCTGGACGGCGTACCGATGTGCGGCCGGCTGGACCTGACCGCCCGGATGACCGACCGGCTCACCCTCGGCTACCGGGAGGCAGTGGCGACCACCGACTCCCCGGTGGCCCGCGCCGGCGAGCAGGTACGCGGCCACGAGTTCCACCGCACCACCACCGACCCGGGGCACGGCGACGCACCGGCGTGGCGGTGGAACGACGCCGAGCACGGTTTCGTCGCCGGCCGGGTGCACGCGTCCTACCTGCACACCCACTGGGCCGGTCACCCGCACGCGGCCCGCCGGCTGGTCGAGGCGGCCCGATGACCGCCACGCTCACCGGGGTCGGTGTCGGCCCCGGCGACCCGGAGCTGCTCACCGTCAAGGCGGTGCGGCTGCTGGGCGAGGCCGACGTGGTCTTCGTACCCGTGATGGCGGACCGGGCCGAACCCGGCGTGACCGCCGCTCCGACGCCGCCGAACGCGCAGGCCGGGCGGGCCGAGGCGACGGTACGCGAGCACGTCGCGGCGGACCGGCTGCGTCGGCTGCCGTTCGCGCTCGACGACCGGGGTGGGGTGACCGCGCGCCGGGCGCAGGCGTGGGACGAGGCGGCCCGGGTGGTGGTCGAGGCGATCGACGCGGGCGCGCGGGCGCTGGCGTTCGCCACCATCGGCGACCCCAACGTCTACTCCACCTTCGGGTACCTGGCCCAGAGCGTCCGCGCGCTGCGCCCGGCGGTGCGGGTGGCGACAGTGCCCGGTGTCACCGCCATGCAGGAGCTTGCGGCGCGCAGTGGCATCCCGCTCTGCGAGGGACGCGAACCGCTCACCCTGCTGCCGGCCACCGCGGGCCTGGCGCTCTTCGCCGACGCCCTCGCCGGGCCGGGCACCGTGGTCGCCTACAAGGGCTGGCGGCGGCACCCGGAGCTGCTCGCCGAACTGCGCCGGCAGGGCCGTCTCGCCGACGCGGTGCTCGGCCGCAGCCTGGGGCTGCCCGGTGACCGCATCGGGCCGGTCGACGCCACCGGGGACGACCTGCCGTACCTGTCGACGCTGCTGGTTCCGGCCCGCCGTGAGCACCGAGGAGGAAAGCTGTGACCAGCGAGGCAAAGGTGTGGTTCGTCGGCGCCGGCCCCGGGGCGGCGGATCTGCTGACCCTGCGGGCCGCCCGGGTGATCGCCGAGGCGGACATCGTGATCTGGGCGGCCAGCCTGGTGCACGCCGACGTGCTGGCGCACGCCCGCCCCGGCGCGGAGATCGTCGACTCGTCGCAGTTGCCCATCGAGGGTGTGCTGCCGCTCTACCAGCGCGCCGCCGAACAGGGGCTGACGGTGGCCCGGATCCACTCCGGAGACCCGGCGCTGTGGGGCGCCGTGCAGGAGCAGCTGGACCTGTGCCGGGCGCTCGGCGTGACCGTCGAGATCGTGCCCGGGGTGTCCTCGTTCACCGCCGTCGCGGCGATCGTCGGGCGGGAACTGACAGTGCCCGAGATCGCCCAGTCGGTGATCCTCACCCGCCTCGAGGGCGGCAAGACCCCGATGCCGCCCGGCGAGCGGGTCCGCGACTTCGCCCGGCACGGCACCACCATGGCGCTGTTCCTCTCCGCCGCCCGCTCCGGGCAGGTGCAGGCCGAGCTGCTGACCGGCGGCTACCCGTCGGACACCCCGGCCGTCGTGGCGTATCAGGCGACCTGGCCCGACGAGCTGGTGCTCCGCTGCACTGTCGGCACCCTGGAGGCGACCGTCAAGCAGCACAAGCTGTGGAAGCACACCCTGTTCCTGGTCGGGCCGGCGCTCGCCGCCGAGGGCACCCGCTCGCACCTCTACCACCCCGGGCACTTCCACACCTTCCGCCGGGCCGAGCCGGCCGCCCGCGCCGAGCTGCGCCGTCAGGCCAGCGCCCGCACCGGGGAGACAGCCACACCATGACGTACGCCGAGCCGCCGCTGCGCGAGCCGGATTTGCCGCGTACCGCCAAGGTCCGGCCCACCGCGCTGCGCACCGGCTGGACCACCGGGGCGTGCGCGACGGCGGCGGCCAAGGCAGCGGTCACCGCGCTGGTCACCGGCGCGATCCAACAGGAGGTGGAGATCGCGCTGCCCGCCGGGCGTCGGGTGCGTTTCCCCGTCGAACGCTGCGAGGTGACCGGCACCCCACCGGCGCGCGCCGAGGCGGTCGTCGTCAAGGACGCCGGGGACGACCCGGACGTCACCCACGGCGCCGAGCTGACCGCCACCGTGAACTGGACCGACGTCCCCGGGCTGCGGCTGGCCGGCGGTGCCGGCGTCGGCACCGTCACCAAACCCGGCCTCGGGCTGACGGTCGGCGGACCGGCGATCAACGACACCCCCCGCCGGATGATCGGCGAGGCGGTCGCCGAGGTGGTCGACCTCGGCGAGGTCGGCGTGCGGGTGGTGATCAGCGTGCCCCGGGGCGAGATCATGGCCCGCAAGACCACCAACCGCCGCCTCGGAATCCTCGGCGGGATCTCGATCCTCGGCACCACCGGGATCGTCCGTCCCTTCTCCACCGCGTCGTGGCGGGCCAGCGTCGTGCAGGCCGTGCACGTGATGGCCGCCCAGGGCGAACGCACAGTGGTGCTCTGCACCGGTGGGCGTACCGAGCGGGCCGCCCGTGCGCTCCTGCCGGACCTGCCCGAGGTGTGCTTCGTCGAGGTCGGCGACTTCACCGGCGCGGCGGTCACCGCCGCCGTCGAGGACGCGATGACCGGTGTGGTCTTCGTCGGTATGGCCGGCAAGCTGGCCAAACTCGCCGCCGGCATCCTGATGACCCACTACACCCGCTCCAGGGTCGACCTGTCCCTGCTCGGCGCGGTGACCGCCGAGGCCGGTGGCGACCCGTCGCTCGTCGCCGCCGTGACCGAGGCGAACACCGGGCGGCACGCGTACGAGCTGTGGGAGGCCGCCGGGCTGCTCGCCCCGGCCGGCGACCTGCTGTGCCAGCGGGTCCGTCAGGTGCTGCGGCGCTTCGCCGGGCCGACGGTCACCGTGGACGTGGCGATGGTCGACTTCGCCGGAGCGAACGTCGTCGCCTCGTCCGGCCGGTGGCCGCGATGACGCCGGCGGAGTCGGTGACGCCGGCGGCGTCGGTGGCCTCGGTGACGCCGGCGGCGTCGGTGGCCTCGGTGACGCCGGCGGCGTCGGTGGACCCGGTGAGCGTCGTGACAGTGGTCGGCCTGGACGCGGCCGGCACCCCGCCGCACCCCGCTCTCGCGCCGGTGCTGGCCGCCGCCGGCCTGGTGGTCGGGGCCGCTCGGCACCTGGCTGGGGTGTCCGTACCGGCCGGCGCGGACACGATCACCCTCGGCCCGCTCGCCCCCGCCCTGCGTCGCCTCGCCGAGGCCGTCGACGCCGGGGTGCCGGCCGTGGTGCTGGCCAGCGGCGATCCCGGCCTGTTCGGCATCGTCCGACGGCTGCGCGCGACCGGCCTGCCGCTGCGGGTGGTGCCGGCGGTGTCCAGTGTGGCCGCCGCGTTCGCCCGTGCCGGGCTGCCCTGGGACGGCGCGGCGGTGGTCAGCGCGCACGGGCGCGAGCCCCGCCCGGCCCTGAACGCGTGCCGGGCGCTGCCCCTGGTAGCGGTACTCACCGCGCCCGGCGCCGGGGCGGCCGAGCTGGGTGCCGGCCTGATCGGCTGGTCCCGCCGCCTGCTGGTCGCCGAGCACCTGGGCACCGCCGCCGAACGGGTCCGCGCGGTGACCCCGGAGCAGGCCGCCGCCGAGACCTGGGCCGACCCGCACGTCCTGCTCAGCCTCGCCAACAGCGGACCTGCCGGGTCCGGGCCGACTGACGCCGGATTCGCCGGGTTCAGGCCCACTGACGCCGGGTCCGCCGACGCCGATCCGGGCACTGTCGGCGGGATGCGGGTCGACAACCAGCCTGCCGCCGCGCCGGCCGGCGGGTGGGCCCTGCCGGAGAGCCGGTACGCCCACCGCGATTCCATGATCACGAAGTCGGAGGTGCGGGCCCTCGCCGTCGCCCGGCTGCGCCCCCGACTGGGCCGGCTGATCTGGGACATCGGCGCGGGCAGTGGCTCGGTCGGCGTCGAGTGCGCCCTGCTCGGCGCGGCAGTGCTCGCCGTCGAGCAGGACCCGACGTCCGCCGCGACGATCCGGGACAACGCCGCCACGCACGCCGTCGACGTCCGGATCGTCGTCGGGCGCGCCCCGGCGGCGCTGGACGGGCTACCCGAACCGGATGCGGTCTTCGTCGGTGGTGGCGGCGTCGACGTCCTCGCCGCCGTGGTGGCCCGCCGACCCGAACGGGTGGTGCTCACCCTGGCCGCCCTGGACCGGGTCGCACCGGCAGTGGGTCTGCTGCGCGCCGCCGGCTACAGCGTCGAGGGCAGCCAACTCTCCGCCGCCCGCCTCACCGACCTGCCCGGCGGGTCGATCCGTCTCGCGGCCACCAACCCGGTGGTCGTCCTCACCGGGGAGCGCCAGTGACCGACCAGAACCCGCCCGCCCGGATCGGCCTGGTGGCGGCCACCGCCGCCGGCCGCCGGCACGCCGACACGCTGGCCGCCGCGTGGCCGCACGCCTGGCTCATCGAGGGCGGAAACGTCGCCGACGCGCTGCGGACCGCCTGGGTCGGGTGCGACGCGGTGGTCGCGTTCCTGGCCACCGGGGCGGTGGTGCGGATCGTCGCGCCGCTGCTCGACGACAAACGCACCGACCCGGCGGTGGTGGTCGTCGACGAGGCGGCCCGGCACGCGGTGGCGCTGCTCGGCGGGCACGCCCGTGGCGGCAACGCCCTCGCCGAGCGGGTCGCCGCCGTGCTGGACGCCCGAGCGGTGATCACCACCGCCACCGACGCTGTCGACCTGCCGGGGTTGGACACCCTCGGCTGGCCGGTCCACGGCGCGGTGGCAGCGGTGTCCCGGGCCATCCTGGACGGTGAGCCGGTTCGGCTGGTCGCCGACGCCGACTGGCCGCTGCCCGCCCTGCCCCCGAACGTGCGCGCCACCGACGGGGACACCCCGGACGACGGGTACCGGCTGCTGGTCACCGACCGGGTGGTGGCGACCGACGGGCGGACCGCCGTGCTGCGGCCGCCGTCGCTGGTCGCCGGGGTGGGCGCGAGTCGGGGCGTACCCGCCGCCGAGGTGGCGGAGCTGCTGCACCGGGCGCTGGCCGAGGCCGGCCTCGACCCGGCGAGCCTGCGCTGCCTGGCCAGCGCCGACATCAAGGCCGACGAGGCGGGCATCCGCAGCACCGCCGACACGCTCGGCGTACCCCTGGTGACCTGGCCGGCGACCCGGCTGGCGGCGGTCGACGTGCCGCACCCCAGCGAGGTGGTCCGTGCCGCTGTCGGCACGCCGAGCGTGGCGGAGGCCGCGGCCCTGCTCGGACCGGACGGCCGGGCCGGCGACGCGACGCTGCTGGTGGGCAAGACCGCGACGGCGATGGCCACCGTGGCGGTGGCCCGGCACGCGCCACGCGGCCGGCTGGCCGTCGTCGGCCTCGGGCCCGGCGCCGCCGACCTGCGCACCCCCCGCGCGGTCACCGAACTGCGTCGCGCGGCCGTGGTGGTCGGCCTCGACCAGTACCTCGACCAGGTTCGCGACCTGCTGCGCCCCGGCACCCGGGTGCTCTCCAGCGGGCTGGGCGCGGAGGAGGCGCGGGCCCGCGCCGCCGTCTCCGAGGCCGCCGCCGGCCGGGCGGTCGCGCTGATCGGCTCCGGCGACGCCGGGGTGTACGCGATGGCCAGCCCCGCCCTGGAGTACGCCGACGAGCGGATCGACGTGGTGGGCGTGCCCGGCGTCACCGCCGCCCTCGCGGCCGGGGCGCTGCTCGGCGCGCCGCTCGGGCACGACCACGCCTACCTGAGCCTGTCCGACCTGCACACCCCGTGGGACGTCATCGAAGCACGGGTGACCGCCGCCGCCGAGGGTGACTTCGTGACGATCTTCTACAACCCGCGCAGCCGGGCCCGCGACTGGCAGCTCGGCAAGGCGCTCGGCATCCTCGCCGGGCACCGGCCACCGGGGACCCCGGTGGGGGTGGTGCGCAACGCCAGCCGCCCCGGCGAACAGGTCCACCTCGCCACGGTGGCCACGTTCGACCCGGCGATCGTCGACATGTACAGCGTGGTGGTCGTCGGCAACAGCGACACGCGGCTGGTCGCCGGCCGGATGGTCACCCCCCGGGGGTACCGGTGGCGCTCGTGACGATCGACGCCTGTCAGGGCTGCGGCGCCTGCCTGCGCACCTGCCCCACGCACGCCATCACACCGGTCGCCGGTGGCCTCACGGTCCGCGCCGACCGGTGCACCGGCTGCCTGGAGTGCCTGGAGATCTGCCCCGTCGACGCGATCCGCGTCGTCGCCGACCCTGACGCGATCCGCGTCTTCGAGCCGCCGGAAGGAGCCCGATGAGCCGGGTGGTGCACCCCATCGAGGTCGAGTCGTACCGCATCCTGCGCGAGCGCGTCGACCTGTCGCACCTGCCGCCGCTGACCCGCGCGGTGACCGAGCGGGTGGTGCACGCCAGCGCCGACCTCTCCTACGTCGACGACCTCGTCTGCGACGAGACCGCCCTGCGCTCCGGGCTGGCGGCGCTGCGCGCGGGCGTACCCGTGGTGACGGACGTGGCGATGGTCGCCGCCGGCATCACCCGCACCGGCCTGGAACTGGTCTGCCCGGTGGCCGAGCCGGCCGCCGCCGACCTGGGCCGTTCGGCCGGCGTCACCCGTTCGGCGGCGGCCGTCCGGATCGCCCTGGACCGGGTCGGGCCCGGCGCGGTATGGGTGGTCGGCTGCGCGCCCACCGCGCTCGTCGAACTGCTCACAGTGGACGCCGCACCGGCGCTGGTCGTCGGCCTGCCGGTCGGCTTCGTGGGTGCCGCCGAATCGAAGGCGGCGCTGCGGGCCAGCGGCCTGCCCGCCGTGTCCAACGTGGGCGAGAAGGGCGGCTCGGCGGTCGCCGCCGCCGCCCTCAACGCCCTGCTCTACGTGGAGGAGAAGTCATGACCGGATTGGTCATCGTCGGGCACGGCACGCGCAGCGCGGCCGGGGTCGAACAGTTCGCCGCTCTCGTCGAGCGGGTCCGTCGTCGCGGTGACCTCGGTGACGTCGAGGGCGGCTTCATCGAGCTGTCCCGCCCACCGCTGACCGACGCGGTCGGCGCGCTGGTCGCGCGCGGGCACCGGGCCCTCGTCGCGCTGCCGCTGGTGCTCACCGGCGCCGGCCACGGCAAGGGCGACATCCCCGCCGCGATGGCCCGCGAACAGCAGCGCCACCCGGGGCTCAGCTACCGCTACGGCCGCCCGCTCGGCCCCCACCCGCTGCTGCACGACGCCCTCGAACAGCGCGTCGACGCGGCACTGACCGGTGCCTCCTCGGCCGGTACCGACCGGGCCGGCACGTGGCGGTCCGGTGCCGATGCCGGCACGGGGCGGTCCGGTGCCGATCGGGCCGGCACGTGGGTGGCGTTGATCGGGCGGGGGTCCACCGACCCGGACGCCAACGCCGAGGTCGCCAAGGTCGCCCGGCTGCTCTGGGAGGGGCGTGGCTACGCGGGCGTGGAACCCGGGTTCATCTCCCTCGCCCAGCCGTCGGTGCCGGCCGTGCTGGAGCGGCTGCGCCGCCTCGGCGCGCGGCGGATCGTCGTCGCGCCGTACTTCCTGTTCGCCGGGGTGCTACCGGAGCGCATCGTCGCCCAGTCGGCGGAGTTCGCCGCCGCCCACCCCGACCTGGACGTGCGGGTCGCCGAGGTGATCGGCGACTGCGACGCCCTCGCCGACCTCGTTGTGGAGCGCTACGCCGAGGCGCTGGGCGGGGACATCCGGATGAACTGCGACACCTGCGCGTACCGGGTGCTGATGCCCGGCTTCGCCGACAAGGTGGGCCGCCCGCAACGCCCGCACGACCACCCCGACGACCCGGTCGGCCACCACCATCACCACGGGCACCACCATCACGGGCACCACGACCACGGGTCGGTGGCGGTGGTCGGCGGCGGGCCCGGACCCGACGACCTGATCACGGTACGCGGACAGGCCCTGCTCGACGCCGCGGACGTGGTGGTGGTCGACCGGTTGGCTCCGCAGGGACTGCTCGCCGGGCTGCGCCCGGACGTGCTGGTGGTCGACGCCGCGAAGGTGCCCCGTGGCCCGTCGATGGCCCAGGAGGCGATCAACGCGGCCCTGGTGTCGCACGCCAGGGCCGGTCGCCGGGTGGTCCGGCTCAAGGGTGGTGACCCGTACGTCTTCGGGCGCGGCCACGAGGAGGTGCAGGCCTGCGTGGCCGCCGGGGTGCCGGTGACGGTGGTTCCCGGGGTGAGCAGCGCGCTCGCCGCACCGGCCCTCGCCGGTGTGCCGGTCACCCACCGGGGCGTGGCGCACGACGTCACCGTCGTGTCCGGACACCTGCCGCCCGGGCACCCCGACTCGCTCGTCGACTGGGCGGCGCTGGCCCGCGCCCGGGGCACCGTCGTGCTGCTGATGGCCGTCGACACCATCGGCAAGATCGCGTCGGTGCTGATCGAGCACGGTCGCGCGCCGCAGACACCGGTGCTGGCCGTGCAGGACGCCGGGCTGCCCGAGCAGCGGTCGGTGCCCGCCCGGCTGGACGAGATCGGCGCGTCGGCCGCCCGGGAGGGCATCCGTCCGCCCGCCGTCTTCGTCGTCGGCCCGGTGGTCGCGCTGCCGACCACCGGGCCCACGGTCTGACAGTCACTCGCTGCGGGCGGTCTCCGGACCGGTGATGCGTTCCAGCAGCGGCAGGGTGGACGCGATGACGCCCAGGCAGGCCGCCAACCCGACCACGACGATCACGTAGTAGCCCGGCTGCGGCGCGACAAGGGTGTAGTCCATCTGCGCCCGCAGGAACAGGTGGGCGGCGAGCAGACCCATGCCGATGGCGACCGCGGCGACGGCGAGCATCGGTACGGCGCTCTCCAACGCCACCACCCGGCGCAGGACCCGCACCGGTGCGCCGCTGAGCCGCAGCAGGCTGAACGGGCGTCGACGCTCGGTGAGGCCGCCGATGACGCTGACCGCGAGGCTGCACCCGCCGAGCGCGAGGCTGGCCACGATGATGACGTTGGCCAGTTGTTCCCAGCCGCGCAGCGTGTCGGCGAAGTCCGACTCGAAGTCGCCGGGCACGTTCGGTCCCACCCAGAAGCTCGGGAAGGCGACCTCCAGCACGGTGCGGACGCGCTCGATGGCGGCGGCGGAGCCGTCGGTGCCGACGACCATCGCCCCGACCGGTAGCCGCTGGAGTTCGTCGAGGGTGAACGACGCGGCCGGCCAGACCGTCGCTGGCGACGCCGACTCCCGCCACCGGCTGAGGCCGAACGGCACCTCGATGACGCTCGCGCCGGCGGCGCACCGGCCGTACGCGCTCGGGAGGTCGGTGCACGCGATGACCCCGACCTCGCCGGAGTTGGTCACCACCGGGTTCTCGCGGATGGCGGTCACGGACCGCACCCCGGTGATCGTCCGCAGCTCGGCGAAGAGCGGGTCGGGCACCGCCGGCACCGTCTCGTCGAAGACGGTGGTCACCGTGCCCGCGTCGGTCGAGCCGACCGGTGCCGGGCCGCGGTTGTCGACGATCGTGGTGATCACGCCGACCGCCACGCTCGTCACGAAGAGTGCCAGCATGATGCCGCTGATCGCCCGGAAACCGGCCTTCGGGTTGTCGGCGAGACGTCGCGCGGCGATGAGCGTGGCGGGGCGGTTGGCGTACCGGGCCATGATTCGGGCGCCGACCATCGTCAGCCACGGGCCGGCGACGACCAGGCCGGCCATGACGAGCAGCAGGGCGGGCAGGAACACCGCGGTCTGTCCGTCCGACGTGGCGGGGCGGAAGCCGATGGCGAAGAACAGCACCGCCACCCCGAGCACCATCGGGATCAGCCGGTACGCGCGCGGCGCCCGGGGGGTGACCCGCCGGGTGACGCCCAGCGGCGAGATTCGTACCCGGCGCAGCGAGACCTGGGCCGCCAGCGCCGCGCCGGCCGGGACGCCGAGCGCCACCAGCAGGACGTCCAACACGCCCAGGGACATGTCGCTGGGGAAGAACGGCATGCCGGTGAAGGGGATGCCCGCGAGCGGCTCGCGGAAGGCGTAGAACAGGCCGAAGCCGACGGCGGTGCCGGCGACGGCGGCGGCGGCCGCCTCCACCGCGGCGACCGTCGAGATCTGCCGGGGTGTCGCGCCGACCAGGCGCATCGCGGCGAAGCGTTGCTCCCGGCGGGCGGCGCTGAGCCGGGTGGCGGTGCCGATGAAGATCAGCACGGGGAACAGCAGCCCGCCGGCGACCACGCCCAGGATGAGGTTCACAGTGGTCTCGGGGAGGGCGGGGGTGTCGCCGACGCTGGTGACCTGCTGCGCGTTGGGCAGTTTCGCGACCTGCTCGGGGGTGCCGCCGGCGATGACGAGCAGGGTGTCCGGCGAGGTCAGCGCGGCCGGACCAACGGTGCCGAGGTCACGGCCCGGGTAACGGTCGCCCAGTTGGTCGGCCGGGTGGGCGGCCAGCAGTTCCCGAAACGCGGGTGAGGCGTAGTACTCCCCGGGACCCGGGGTGGCCGGGATGCCGACCGGGGTGGGCGCGGTCGAGCCGGTCGCGGCGACGTCGATCCGAACGATCTGCCTGCTGTGGAAGTAGTCCTGCCGGGTCGACCACCACAGCGGGTCGGCGTCGCCGGCCGAGGCGCTGGGATACATCGACGCGTACCGGGTGAGCTGGGCGTTGACCGCGTTGACCCCGGCGAGGGTGGTCAGCAGCAGCCCGCTGCCGACCGCGACGGCGGCGGCGATGACGACCAGGCGGGTGAGTGCCTCACGCCCGCCGGCCACGGCGAGGCGGAGCCCGAAGCGGATCATGAGGCGATCCGGTCCGGCGCGTTCACGCGCCCGTCGCGGACCATGACCTCACGGTCGGCGTACGCCGCGATCCTGGGCTCGTGGGTCACCAGGATGACAGTGGTGCCCTGCTCGCGGGCGGCACCGACCAGCAGGTCCATCACCTGCTCACCGGTGAGCGAGTCGAGCGCGCCGGTCGGCTCGTCGGCGAAGAGCACCTGCGGCTCGGCGACCAGGCCGCGGGCCAGGGCGACCCGCTGCGCCTGCCCGCCGGAGAGCTCACCCGAGCGGCGCTGCTCCAGGCCGTCCAGGCCGAGGCGCGCGAACCAGGCTCGTGCCCTGGGGAGTGCCTGCTTGCGGTGTACGCCGCTGAGCAGCAGCGGCAGGGCGACGTTCTCCACAGCGGTCAGTTCGGGAACGAGCTGGCCGAACTGGAACACGAAACCGAAGCGGTCCCGGCGCAGGCTGCTGCGCTCGGTCTCGGCCATGGCGTGCACGCTGGCCCCGTCGAAGAGGATCTCGCCGGAGTCGGGCACCAGGATGCCGGCCAGGCAGTGCAACAGGGTGGACTTGCCCGAGCCGCTGGGGCCCATCACGGCGAGGATCTCGCCCGCCTCCACGGCGACGCTGGCACCGCGCAGGGCGGGGGTCTGACCGAAGGAGAACTCGACGTGACGCGCTTCGATCACGACGCTCACGGCCGCACCTCTTTCCGCAGGGCGTCCAGTCGGGCGCCGGTCATCTCGATCCAACGGAGGTCCGCCTCCAGGTGGTAGAGGCCGTGGTCGGCGAGGAGCGCGTCGACCAGGCCGCCGGCGCGCTTGATCTCGGTCAGCTCCCGCATCCGACGCAGGTGCGCGCTGCGCTGGGTGTCGAGGTACTCGGCGGCCGGACGGTCCAGCATCAGCGCGAGCACGACCTTGGCGAAGAGCACGGTCTGCAGGTGCGGTTCCGGGTCGACCGGCTGGGTCAGCCACTGTTCGACCTCGGTCGCGCCGACGTCGGTGATGATGTAGCGCTTGCGGTCGGGGCCAGAGCCGGGCGCGACGTCGCTGATCACCACCTTGCCGTCGCGGGCCAGTCGGCTGAGGGTGGAGTAGACCTGGCCGAACGGCAGCGGCCTGCCTCGGCCGAAGAAGGCGTCGTAGTCGCGCTTCAGGTCGTAACCGTGGCTGGGCTCCCGTTCGAGGAGGCCGAGAAGAGTCAGTGGCACGCTCATGCCAGCAGACTACACCGAGCGTATACCTCGCGTATATACTCTCGGTGTGTTGTGAGTCGACGCCTGGTCGAGGCGTTGATGGCGAGGCGATCGGATGGGCGGGGTCAGCCGGCCAGGGCGCGGGCCAGGGCGTAGCCGGCGGTGGCCGCGGTCAGCCCGGCGGCGACGCTGCCCAGCACGTTGGCCAGCGCGAGGAGACGGTGACCGCCCTGGGTCAGTCGCAGCGTCTCGTAGCTGAAGGTGGAGTAGGTGGTCAGCGCGCCGCAGAAGCCGGTGGCGACCAGGGCGCTGACCGCCGGGCCGACCGGCCACCCGACGAGGACGCCGAGCAGCAGCGACCCGGCCACGTTGACGGTCAGCGTGCCCCAGGGAAACACCGAGCCGTGCCGGGACTGCACCGCCCGGTCGGTGAGGTAGCGCAGCGGCGCGCCGACGGCCGCGCCGAGGACGATGAGCAGGACGGTCATCGGTTCGCCCGGCGCAGCAGCCCGGCGGTGACGGCGTCGCCCACCCCGACCGCGGCGAGCGCCCCGAGCACCGTGGCGGCGAGATACGCCAGCGCGGTGCCCGGTGCGCCCGCGACGAACGCCTGCTGGACGTCGACCGCGTAGGTGGAGAAGGTGGTGAATCCGCCGAGCACCCCGACCCCGAGGAACGGGCGCGCCAGCGCGTGCCCACCGCCGAGGTGCGCGAGCACCGCCATCAGCACGCCGATCAGCAGGCAACCGGACGTGTTGATGGTGAAGGTGGCCCAACCGAAGCCGGTCGGCGCGTGGGGAACGGCGTGTTGCAGGCCGGCCCGGGCCAGCGCGCCGAGCGCACCGCCGGCCGCGATCGCGGCGAGGATCGTCGCGGGGCGGGCGGTCAGCTCGCGGCGGTCGGCGGGAACGCTTAGGTCGACATCGGGGTCGGTACGCGGCTCGAACGGTTCTGACACGGGTCCTCCCTACCAGCACGGGCATCACTGGCAGGGACCGTTGGCGAGCGGTGTCGCGGTTCTCCCGTCATGCGAGGCGGGACGGCGGGCCCCACCGCCGGGAGTCGTACGCTCCGATTCCACCCTAACGCCACGGCGATCCGGGGAGGGCGGAGGGTCAGCGCACCGCCGCGACGGCGGCGTCCGGGCCGCCTCGCCAGACCGTGCCGACCTCGCTGAAGCCCGCCGCGGTGAGGGCGGCCAGGTGCCAGGAGACCGGCGGGTTCCACTCGGGGCTGTGCCCGGTCGGGTAGATCGTGTGTCGCCGGGCGACCAGCGGGCCGAGCGCGGGGTCGGCGCCGGCCCGGTTCCACCAGTCCGACCAGGACAGCATCGAGCCGGCGGCGTACCGGGCGTTGCGCCGGTCCCGGGCCCGGTCCATCAGTCGCTTGGTCAGCTCCGGCAGGGTGTCGTCCGGCATGTGGTCGGCGTTGACGAAGACGCCGCCGGGCCGCAGCACCTCGCGCAGCTCGGCGTAGAGCTGGCCGAGCCGGTCGGCCGGCAGCCAGTGCAGGGCGGTGGCGGTGAGCACGGCGTCGTACTCGCGGTGGGGGAGCGCGGAGCGCCACTCGGGGGTGCCGAGGTCGGCCGTGACGATGGTGGCCCGGTCGGCCAGCGAGGCGCTGGCGATGGCGAGCAGCGCCGGGTCGAGGTCGACGAGGGTCATCTGTGCGGTGGGGAAGCGGGCGAGGGTCCGCAGCGAGATGGTGCCGGTGCCGCCGGCCAGGTCGAGCACGCGCGGTGCCCGGCCGTCGATGACCGCGTCGATGGTGTCGAGCATGGCCGTGAACCGGTGTTCCCGATCCGGGAGGTAGGCCTCCTGCTGGCGGTCCCAGCTTTCCTGCCAGGCCCAGGGATCCTCGATGTAAGGAGTCATGAAGATCAGGCTAGTTACGTCGCGAGTGCGTTGTCCAGACCTTGTTGCACATCTTTTGCAATTGCTAGAAGATGGCGGGGCGATGATCAGAGCGACGCCGGGCCGGTGCTTCCGCCCGGCCCGGCGTCCTCGTCCCGCGCCGTCAGACCGCGACGTCCACCAGGCCCTTGTCGGCCCGGGTCGGCTGGTTGTGCCGGGCCATCCGCAGTGCCCCGAGCAGCACGCCCAGGCCGGCCAGAGTGAGCGCGGCACCGGCCCAGATCGGCGAGGTGTAGCCGAGTCCGGCGGCGATGGTCACACCGCCGATCCAGGCACCCAGCGCGTTGCCGAGGTTGAACGCGGCGATGTTCGCCCCGGAGGCCAGGGTCGGCGCCTCGTGGGCGTACCGCATGATCCGCATTTGCAGCGGCGGCACGGTGGCGAAGCCGAACCCACCCATCAGCACCAGCGCGACGATGGTCAGCGCCGGGTTCGTGGCGGTCAGCGCGAAGCCGACGAGCACCACGGTGAGCAGCGCCAGGACGGTGACCAGGGTGCGCGACAGGGACCGGTCCGCAGCCCGCCCGCCGAGCAGGTTGCCCGCGAAGAGCCCGGCTCCGAAGAGCACCAGCAGCCACGGCACGGTGCTGGTGGCGAAGCCGCTGACCTCGGTGAGCGTGTAGGCGATGTAGGTGAACGCGCCGAACATCCCACCGAAGCCCAGGACGGTGATCACCAGGGAGAGCCAGACCTGGACGTGGGTGAAGGCGCGCAACTCGCCGCGCAGCCCGCCGGCGGGCCGGTCGGCGTCGGCGGTGTCGCCCGCCGGAATGAGCGCTGCCAGCCCGATCAGGGCGACCACGCCGATGGCGGTGATCGCCCAGAACGTCGACCGCCAGCCGAAGTGCTGCCCGAGGAAGGTGCCGAAGGGCACGCCGAGCACGTTGGCGATGGTCAGTCCGGCGAACATCATGGCGATGGCGCCCGCCCGGCGCGCCGGTGCGACCAGGCCGGCGGCGACCACCGCGCCGATGCCGAAGAACGCGCCGTGGCAGAGCGCGGCGACGATCCGGCCGGCCATCATCACGGCGTAGTCGCCGGCGACCGCGGAGAGCAGGTTGCCGACGATGAAGAGCACCATCAGGCCGAGCAGTACCGGTTTGCGCGGCAGTCGGGTGACCGCCGCGGTGAGGGCTACCCCGCCGACGGCCACGCTGAGCGCGTAGCCGGAGATCAGCCAGCCGGCCACCGGTTCGGTGACCGCGAAGTCGGCGGCCACCTCGGGCAACAGCCCCATGATGACGAACTCGGTGAGCCCGATGCCGAAGGCGCCGATGGCCAGCGCGATCAGACCGGGCGGCAGGGACTTGTGGCGTACGGACATGGACTTCCCGTCGAGAGGGGGCAGATATAAGGCGTATGCAACTACACGCGCCAGCAACGAGATACTTGCACGCGCTTTATATCGGCGCAAGCGTGGTAGCCTGGGGTCCGTTCAGATCACACCGAGGAGGCAGCCATGGGCATCGCGGACGACGCGGTCGAGATCCGCGCCCAGGGTTGGCGCACCCTCGCCGCCCTGCACGGGCTGATCGAGACGTCCCTGGAACGCGCCCTACAGGCCGGCCACGACCTCTCCGTCGTCGAATACACGGTGCTCGACGCGCTGTCCCGCCAGGACGGCTGGCACATGCGGATGAGCCAGCTCGCCCGCGCCGCCGCGCTCTCCGGCAGCGCCACCACCCGGCTGGTCACCCGCCTCGAACAGCGGGGCCTGCTCACCCGGATCCTCTGCGCCGACGACCGGCGCGGCATCTACACCGAACTGACCCCGGCCGGCTCCGAGCTGCTCGCCCAGACCCGACCGACCCACGACCGGGTGCTCACCGACGCGCTCGCCCAGGCGGAGGCCGCCCCCGAGCTGGCGCCGCTGGTCGACGCCCTGCACCGGCTGCCCGCCGCCCGCTGACCGCACCGCCGGCCCGCACCACGGCGGGCGTACGGTACCCGCAGCCCCACCGGGACCGCCGCGCCAAGGAGGCAGCCGATGCAGGACCGCACCCCTCGTCCGGAGGAGCTGGAGCCGATCGAGCGCGCCGGCATCGACGAGCTGCGCGCCCTGCAACGTGACCGACTGCGCTGGTCGTTGCGGCACGCGTACGACAACGTGCCGCACTACCGGCGGGCGTTCGACGCGGCCGGGGTGCACCCCGACGACGGCCGGGATCTCGACGACCTGGCCCGCTTCCCGTTCACCGGCAAGGCCGAGCTGCGGGAGAACTACCCGTTCGGCATGTTCGCCGTACCCCGGGAGCGGGTGGCCCGCCTGCACGCCTCCTCCGGCACCACCGGCCGCCCGACGGTTGTCGGCTACACCCGCGACGACCTGCGCACCTGGGCGCGCCTGATGGCCCGCTCGATCCGCGCCTCCGGCGGCCGTCCGGGCGACCGGGTGCACGTCGCGTACGGCTACGGGCTCTTCACCGGCGGTCTGGGCGCGCACTACGGGGCCGAGGAGCTGGGCTGCACCGTCATCCCGGTCTCCGGTGGCATGACCGAGCGTCAGGTCATGCTGATCCGCGACTTCGAACCCGAGGTCATCATGGTCACGCCCAGCTACCTGCTGGCCATCGTGGACGAGATGCGCCGCCAGGGCATCGACCCGCGGGCCACCTCGCTGCGGGTGGGCATCTTCGGGGCCGAGCCGTGGACCGAGGACATGCGCCGGGAGATCGAGCAGCAGTTGGACATCCACGCCGTCGACATCTACGGGCTCTCCGAGGTGATGGGCCCCGGCGTGGCGACCGAGTGCGTCGAGACCAAGGACGGGCTGCACCTCTGGGAGGACCACTTCTACCCGGAGATCATCGACCCGGTCACCGGGGCCGTGCTGCCCGACGGCGAGCGCGGTGAGCTGGTGTTGACCTCCCTGAGCAAGGAGGCGATGCCGGTCGTGCGCTACCGCACCCGCGACCTGACCCGGCTGCTGCCCGGCACCGCCCGGCCGATGCGCCGGATCGAGAAGATCACCGGCCGGACCGACGACATGATGATCCTGCGTGGGGTGAACATCTTCCCCACCCAGATCGAGGAGCTGATCCTGCGGATCCCGCAGTTGTCGCCGCACTTCCAGTGCGTCCTCGACCGGCACGGCCCGCTGGACACCCTCACGGTGCGGGTGGAACGGCGCACCGGCGTCGCCGTGGACGCCGCCGAGCGGGCCGGCGGCACGCTGGTGCAGCTGGTGAAGAACACCATCGGCGTGAGCGTGGCGGTCGACGTCCTCGCCCCGGACACCGTGGAACGGTCGATGGGCAAGATGCGCCGCATCGTCGACCAGCGGCCGACCTCGACGTCGAACCCGACATAGAATCACGCCCATGCGTGTGCTGGTGGTCTCCGCCCCGCTCGTCGGGCACGTCTTCCCACTGGTGCCGCTCGCGGTCGCGCTGCGCGACGCCGGCCACGACGTGCTGGTGGCCACCGGCGGCGGGGGCGTGGCCGCCGCCGAGGCCGGCCTGTCGGTGCACGACATCGCGCCGGGGTTCGACTTCGGGCCGATCGCGCTGCGGGTCTTCCCCCGCCACCCGCTGATCGCTCGCGCAGAGCTGGCCGGCACCGCCGGCACCCGGGGCGCCGGCCTGCTGTTCGGCGCGCTCAACGACCAGCTCACCGACCCGGTGGTCGCGCTGGCCACCGACTGGCGGCCCGATCTGGTGTTGTACGAGCCGTTCGCGGTCGCCGGCGCGGTCGCCGCCGCGCGCCTCGACGTGCCGGCCGTACGCCAGGAGAACGCCCTCTTCGACGGTCGGGACCTGGTCCGCGCCACCGTCGCGCGACTCGGCGGCGCGCTGCGCCGCCACGGCCTCACCGAGCTGCCCGCGCCGGCCGCCGCCCTGGCCGTGGCCCCGCCCAGCGTTGCCACGCAGGACGGCTGGCCGATGCGCTACTCGTCCTACGTGGGCGGTGGCGAGCTGCCGGACTGGCTGCGCGAGCCGGGCGACCGCCAGCGGATCCTGGTCACCCGCAGCACCCTGACCGGCCCCGGCGACCGGGGGCCGATGCCCGCCGTGGTGGCCGCCGCCGCCGAGGTGGACGCGGAGATCGTGCTGGTCCGTCCCGACGAGCGCTCGGCCCGCTCGGTGCCCGGCAACGTCCGGGTGGTCGACTGGATCCCTCTCGACGAGGCGTTGCCGGCGAGCACGGCGTTGGTGCACCACGGCGGGGCGGGCAGCGCCCTCGGCGCCCTCGCCGCCGGCCTACCTCAACTGGCCACCATGGGTCCGGGGGACCGGCGGCACAACGCCGAGCTGGTGGCCCGCCGGGGCGCCGGTCTGGCGCTGCGCCCGCGCGACATCACCGCGCGGGCGCTGACCCAGCTGCTCACCGACGAGCGCCTGCGGACCGCCGCCGCGCAGGTCAGCCGCGAGATCGCCGGGATGCCGCCACCGACCGACCTGGTCGCTCGGCTGACGGCACTGGTCTGACGCCCGCTCCGCGTGGCCCACCCCGGATCGTCGGTCGGCTGCGGCAGGATGACCGGATGCGACACGTCGTGCTGTTCCACTCCGTGTACGGGCTTCGGCCCGCCGTGCGCGCCGCCGCCGACCGGATGCGTGCCGTCGGGCACCAGGTCAGCGCCCCCGACCTGTACGGCGTCCCGGCCGCCGACACCGTCGAGGAGGGCTTCGCGCTGCTCGACAAGATCGGCCAGGAGGTGGTGCTGGACCGGGCCCGGGCCGCGCTGCGTGACCTGCCACCGGAGACCGTGCTCGCCGGCTTCTCGATGGGCGCCGGGGTGGCCGGGGCGCTGCTGGCCGAACGCCCCGACGCCGCCGGTCTGCTCCTGCTGCACGGCACCGGTGGCGCCCCGGACGCGGTCCGACCCGGGTTGCCGGTCCAGCTGCACCTCGCCGACCCCGACCCGTACGACGCGCCGGACGAGGTCGACGAGTGGCAGCAGGCCATGACCGCCGCCGGCGCCGACCTGACGGTGTTCCGCTATCCCGGGGTGGGCCACCTGTTCACCGATCCGGAGGTGGCCGAGTACTCCCCGGACGCCAGCGCGGCGGCCTGGCCGCGGGTGCTGGGATTCCTGGCCGCTCCCTGAGCACCAGGCCCCGGGGCGCGACCTCGTCGCCCTGACCGGTTCGGCTGAGCCGCCGACCCCGCTCAGCTGGCGGTGGCGCCGATGCGTGGGGGCGTGGCGGTGCCGTGCACCCGCCGGGCGTGGCTGGCGAACAGCCGGGGCGCGATGATCGGCATGAGCAACCGGGCCGGCAGCGGGGCGTGCGCCAGCACCGCCTTGACCACCGCCGGGTCGCCCTCGTACATGGCCAGGCCGAAGGCCAACGGCAGCTGCTTCTTCGAGGACTTGCTCATCCCGTGCTCGCCGAGCTGCATCCACTCCCGGGCGGTGACGTGCCGTTCCGCCAGGGGCAGGATCTCCTTCTCCTCCAGGGCCATGTGCTCGATCAGGGCCTCGCGGAGCTGCTCCAGGGCGTCGGCGAGCTGCTCGCCGTCGCGTCCGGTGCGACGCCACTGGGGGAGGAGGGTGACCACCGCCGCGTGGGCGTCCTCGATGGCGTGGTGCTGCGCCTCCATGGTGGGGACGATCGCCGTCGCCTGCGCGCCGCCGCGCTCCAGCAGCAACGGCCACAGCAGCAGGTCCTCGCCCTCGTGGTGCAGGTGCAGGATGTGGCAGAGCATCTCGGCGTGGGCGCCGACGACCTCCGCGCGCCTGGTGTCGCCCGGTGTGACGTCCCGGACGAGCTGCGGCAGCAGGCTGAATTCGCGACGGAGCGCGGAGTGCGCCATGTACATGTCGCGCACGTCGGCCATGGCTTCGCGGTGGTTCTGGTTCACGGTGACCTTTCCGAGGGATCAACTGGCACAGATCTGTTGATCATGCTCGGTGTCACTTGGAACCGACTTGGAATCCACCAACCGTGCCGGTCAACCGGCCAACGCCGCCGTCGCCTCGGCCAGCCAGTGCGGCGACTCCCACCGGCGGGCCACCCGCGCGGCGAGCGCGAAGTGCCGGGTCGCCTCCTCGGTGCGGCCCAGCAGCCGGCACAGCTCCCCGAGCGTCAACGCGACCGGCCGCACCACGGCCGCGGTGGTGGAGAAACCGGCCAGTTGGTTGCTGACCGGGAGCAGCGCGTCGATCACCGGCTGGGCCAGGTCCCGCCGACCCAGCGCCACGATGACCATCCCGCGTACGGTGAGCAACGCCGACTCGAAGTAGTCCGGGCGGTACGTGTGCCGCCCGATCGGCATGGCCCGCGCCTCGGCCAGGCGTCCGCTGCCGATCAACGCCAGCGCCAGCAGGTCGTCCACGATCGGGCCCAACGACTCCCGGATCCGCCGGGTCGCCGCCAGGTGTTCACCGAACCGTCCCTGGCTGATCAGCAGGGTACCGGTGGAGAAGTAGTGGAAGGACTCGGCGTGCAGCGAACCCTGCCGCCGCATCTGCGCGGCGACCTCGTCGTAGTGCCGCTGCGCGGCGACGAAGTCGCCGGCGACGTGCGCGAGGGTGCCCAACGAGCACAGGTTGATGGTCTGCGCCTCGTTCAGCTGGTACGTCTCGGCCAGCCACCCCTGCCGGGCGACGCTGAGGCGCAGCTCGTCCGGCTCGTTGAGCGCGGCGGCGCAGTGGCCCAGCACCTGCTCGGCGACCGAGCGGTAGGTCACCAGCCCATGCTCGTCGGCGAGGTCGCGCAGCTCGACGGCCAACTCCCGGCGGTCCGGCGCTTCCCGCTCGTAGCTCATGGTGCGCATCCGCGCGGCCAGCCCGAGGGCCCGCAGCTCGGGGTCGTCGAGGCGCCGTCCGAGGGCCAACGCCTCCCGCCCGGCCGCCACGCCGCGCGGGTCGGATTCGCCGTCCAACTCCGTGGCGAGCGCCTCCAGCAGTCGGCAACGGGCAACCGGGTCCAGGTCGTCGGCGCGCAGCAGCCGGGTGAGCACCTCGACGACGCGGTGGTCCACCACGCCGTACTCGTGGGTCAGCCACGGGGTGGGGACGGTCCACGCGGTGAACGCCGCGACCAGCAGGTCGTCGCGGCCGGACTGCGCGGCGACGTCGAACGCCCGGGCGCGGGTCTGCCGGGCGGCGGCCACCGCACCGGCGCGCGCGTAGGCGCGCAACAGCCGGCCGAGCAGGTCGACCCGCAGCGCGTCGCGGTCCCCGGCGACCGTGGCGGCGGCCTCGACAGCATTGCTGAGCAGCTCGATCGCGGCGTCGTACGCGTACCGTCGCTCGGCCAGTTCGGCGGCCCGGATGGCGTAGTCGACGGCGAGCGGCGCGGTGTCGGCCGACGCGGCGCGGGCGTACTGGTGGGCGAGGGCCGGATAGTCGTCGGGCCGCAGCCGGCGGGTGGCGGCGGCGATCCGGGCGTGCAGGCGGGTGCGGCGCAGCTGCGGCAGGTCGGTGTAGATGGTGTCGCAGACGAGGCCGTGCACGAACCGCACCCGCCCGGGCGCCGGTTCGGTGAGCAGCCCGGCGGCCAGCCCGACCTCCAGCGCCCGCAGCACCGTGGCCTCGTCGGTGCCGGCGGCGTCGACGAGCGTCGGCACGTCGGCCTCCCGCCCGACGGCGGCGGTGAGGCGCAGCACCGAGACCGCCGTCGCCGGCAGCCGGGAGAGCCGTCGGCGCAGCACGTCGCGTACGCCCTCGGGCACGTCGGAGGTGGCGACGAGCGTGCCCTCGGCGGCGAGCAGCCGCGCCGACTCCCGGACGTAGAACGGGTTGCCGCCGGTCCGCTCCGCCAACGCGGCGACCGTCTCCGGGTCGACGGTGGTCCGGGCCAGCGCGCCGAGCAGCCGTTCGACCTCGGACGTCGTCAAGCCGCCCAACGGGATCCGGTGGGGTGACCGGCGGGCCAGCACGGCCATCGTCTCGGCGAGGCGGTCGGCGTTGTCCGCGGGCCGCAGCGCCGCGACGAACAGGACGGCGCCGGTGGTCATCTCGGTGACGCTCTGCAACAGCAGCAGGGTCTCCGCGTCGGCGGCGTGCAGGTCGTCGAGGATCACGGCGACCGGTCTGCGGGTCGCGGCGGCGTCCAACCAGGTGCCCACCGCGCGGTGCAGCCGGAACCGGCCGGCGGTGACGTCGCCACCGGGCTCACCGTCGCCGCCGCCGACCAGCGGGGCGAGCGCGGGTGCGAGGTCACCCGGGGGTGCCTGCTCGGCGAGTTGCCGCAGCGCCTCGACCCAGGCCCAGGCCGGCGGGGCGCCGTCGACCTCGGGGCAACGGCCGACGGTGACCAGCCAGCCGTGGTCGGTGAGCTCCCGCCGGAACCGGGCGAGCAGGCTGGTCTTGCCGGCCCCGGCCTCACCGCTGAGCAGGGCGACCCGCGGGCCGCGCGCCACCGTGTCGGCGGCGGCCTGCCGCAGCGCTTCCCACTCGACCTCCCGGCCGACGAAGACCTCCTGCGACACCTGGCGCCCGGCGCGTACCGCTGCCGGCGTCACCGGCGGCAGCAGGTCGAGGCGCTGGCCGAGGATCGCGGACTCCACCTCGACCAACGCCGGGCCCGGGTCCAGACCGAGCTGGTCGGCCAGGGTCGCCCGCGCCCGCCGCAGCGCGGCGAGCGCGTCGCCCTGCCGGCCGGTACGCCACAACGCCAGCGCCAGCAGCCGCCAGCTCTCCTCCCGCAGCGGCGCCTGCCGGGTCAACAACTCCGCCTCCGGCACCGCCTCGGCCGCGTCGCCGCAGCGCACCGTCACGTCGAGCAGCAACTCCCGGGCGCCGAGGCGCAGCTCCTCCAGCCGCAACACCTCCGGCTGCGCCCACGGCTCCCCGGCGAATTCGGCGTACGCCCGACCGCGCCACAGGTCGAGGCCGTCGCTGAGCAGGTGACGTGCCCGGCTCGGGTCGGTGTCGCCGACCGCGCGCGCCTCGGCGAGCAGCGTCTCGAACCGGCCGGCGTCGACGGCGTCGGCGGGCAGCCGCAGCGCGTAACCCGGTGCCGCGGTGACCAGGACCCGGGCCGGCGCCCGGCGTTCGCGGGCCGGTTCCACCAGGCGGCGCAGGTGCGAGATGTACGCCTGCAGGGAGGCGATCGCCCGTGGTGGCGCGTCACCCCGCCACAGGTCCTCGATCAGCCGCCCCACGGAGACGACCTCGCCACGGGCCGCGAGCAGCAGCGCGAGCACGGCGCGTTGCCGGGGGCCGCCGAGGTCGACCGGCCCGCCTGTGTCGACCTCGACCTCAAGCGGCCCGAGCACCCGTAGCAGCATGACGGGACCAATCCTAGTCACGCCGGGTGACCGGCTCACCCGCTCCCGTCGGATGGTGGGCGGCCTCAGGCGCAGGCGGCCAGAGCGTCCGACCACCGCGGCGACGGCGTACCGGGCGTGACGCGTAACGGGGGTGTCTCCCCGACACCGACGAGCGCACCCCGTCGGGCGGGGCCCGGCACGGCGGGCCTCGCGCTGATCGCCGCCCGGGATCGGGCGACCTCCGGAGGCCAGTGCCCGGCCGCGTTCCGTCGGGACGCGGCCGTCGAGGCGGCCGGGGTCGGCGGCACGTCACCGGCCGACCCGACGACCCGCAGCCGGCCGGAACCCGGCGAACGGTGGGTCCGCCGATTCGGCGCGGTCGGCATGGTGGCCATCGTCGGGGTGCGGACGGGTCGGTGCCGCACCGGGCCGGTGGCACCCGGTCGCGACACCGGGGCCGGCGTGGCCACGGCGGTGTCGAGGCCGGCCCGGGAGCGGACCGCGTCGAGACGCACGACCTCCGCGGTCACGGCGTCGACGACTCCGGTGCCGACCGCCTCGGCTCGGTCGGCGGGTACGCCGGTGTGCGCGTGGCCGGTGTCGAGGCGCGGCGTGTCGGCGGTTCGGCTGGCGAAGACGGCCCGCAGGGCGCGGGGCAACCGCTCGGCGGCGACCTGGCGCAGCGCGGGCGCGGCGAACGCGTACCCGTCGACGCGGTGGGGACGCAGCAGCCCGGCGGCGACCAGACCGCGCAGCGCGGGTGCGGACCGGCCGGGCGTCCAGCCGAGTGCCCGGTCCACTGCCGCGCCGCGGATGAGACCACCGAGGGTGCCGGCGGCCATCAGCACCGCCCGCCGCTCGCCGTCGAGGTGGTCCACTTCCGCGCCGACCGCCCGGCGTACCGCCTCGGGCAGCGCAAGGGCCGCCGGATCGGCACCGTCCACCAGCGACCTGACGTACGCCGTCGCGTGCCCGGGGCGGCCTCCCACCAGCGGCAGCAGCCGGTCGACCAGGGCCACCGGCTGCCCGGCCCGGGTGAGTAGGTGGCGCAGCAGCCGCCCGGACTGCACAGTGGCCAGCGGGCCGATCGTCACCCGTCGGGCCGGACCGGGCCGGGTGTCGGCCCACTGCGGCTGGTGCACGGTGAGCACTGCCAGCGGCAGCGCGCGCTCGGTCGCCGCGCGGAACAACGCGTGCAGGAACCGGCTGACCGCCGGCGCGGCCCGGTCCAGGTCGTCGACGGCCACGATCAGCGGCCGGTGGGCGGCCAGGCGCAGCAGGACCTCCCGGCAGATCGCCGCGCCGGCGAGGGCGGCGGCCGAGTCGTCCGGGGTGGCCAGCATGCGCTGCAGCGCCGGGACGGCGGTGGCCACCCTGGTCGGCGGGAACAGCGGCGTCAGGGCGGTGACCAGCCGGTCGTGGACCGCCGCCGGGCCGTCGCTGTGCCGGATCCCGGCGAGGTCGCGGAGCAGGTGCGCGACCGGTGCCAACACCTGATCGGGGTACGGCTGGCAGGCCGCCACGCACCAGCGGACCGGCGTTCCGTCCACCGTGGTCAGCCCGCGGGTCAGCTCGTGCAGCAGCCGGCTGCGGCCACTGCCGGTGGGGCCGACCAGGGAGATCCAGCGTGGCGCCCGGTCCCGGATGGCCCCGACCAACTGGTCGCGGATGGTGGCCAGTTCGCGACGTCGACCGATCAGCGGGCCGTCGTGCCGGTCGGCGCCGGGGCGGACCGGGCCGACGGCGTGCCACAGCGGCACCGGCGGCACCCGACCGGCCGCCGGCACCGGCGTCAGCTGACGCTGGGTGATCAGGCCGGCGGTGGCGCGGGCGGTGGCCGCGCAGAGCGCGACGCCGCCGGGTGCGGCGTACTCCTGCAGGCGGGCGGCGGCGGTGATCACCGCGCCGCTGGCCACGCCGTGCCCGCCGGTGACGACGTCGCCGAGGTCCACCACGACCTCGCCGGTGGCCACCCCGACGCGGACGCGCAGCCTGATGTCGCCGACCATGGGCCGGCGGTCCAGCGCGGCCTGGATCTCCAGGCCGGCGCGCACCGCCCGGTAGGCGTCGAAGCCGTCGGAGTGCCGCGCGCCGAAGAGGGCCATCACGGCGTCGCCGATGTACTTCTCCACCACCCCCTGCCAGCGGTGCAGTACACCGGCGACGGTGTCGAAGTAGGCCTTCTGCAACGCCCGGACGTCCTCCGGGTCGAGGCGGTCCACCAGGGCCGTGGAACCGACGATGTCCGCGAAGAGGACGGTGACGACCCGCCTCTCCTGCGGTACCGGCCAGAGCGGGGTGACGGTCCGTTGCGTGTCGACGATGATGCTGGTGGTCATGGGTGTCGCACCGGCCTTTCTCCCCGCGGTTGCCTGATCACCTCCGGAGATTGGCACTCCTGGGCCGACGGGGGATCTGCAGAACGACGTATGTCGGCCACCTGCAACCTTTAGTCGCAAAGTCGACGCGAGGAGTACCACAAGCGGCAGGCAGCCGTAGAACGGTGTGGGGCCCTGTGATTAGGCTGCGTGGCATGGCCAGCGATGTGGACACCGCACCGCTCGTGGGCCGGGCCGAGCTGGTGCAGACGGTTCGGTCCGCGTTGCTCGGTGACGGCGCGCACGGGCAGACCGCGGCGGTCTTCCTGACCGGCGAGAGCGGTGTGGGAAAGACCCGGCTGTTGGGTGAGATCGGCGACCGCCTGCGGGAGCGGGGTGCCGTGGTGCTCACCGGCAGCTGCCTGGACATCGGCGACGCCTCACCGCTGCACCCGCTGTTGCAGGCGCTGCGCCGGTTCGACACCGAAGTGTCCGCCTCGCCCGCCCGCACCTCCTCGGCGGTGCGAGGGCTGCTGCAGATGTTCGCCGACGAGACCGCCGGCCCGGACGGCGCGGGCGCGTTGCTGGAGCGGGTCTCCCGCGGTCTGCACCTGATCGCCGAGGGTCGGCCGCTGGTGCTGATCCTGGACGACCTGCAGTGGGTCGACCGCAGCACCCGCCAGCTCCTGCTCTACCTGCTCGCCGGCCTGGGTGATCTCCAGCTGTCGGTGCTGGCCGCGGTGCGGGCCGAGTCGTTGCAGGGCGCGCACCCGCTGCGTCGGGTGCTCACCGAGTTGCGTCGGCTGCGCACGGTGCGGGTGCTCGACCTGGCGCCGCTGGGTCGGGCCGACACCGAGACGCTCGCCGCCGCGGTGGTCGGCCGGACGCTGAGTGCCGACGCGGCCGAGCAGGTGTGGCAGCGCAGCGGCGGCAACCCGTTCGTCATCGAGGAACTGGCCCGCGACCTGCGCGACGGCCGCGATGGCCTGTCCGAGACACTGCGGGAGATCTTCCTCGACCGCGTCGACGCGCTGCCCCAGCACGCGCACGCCGTGGTGCACGCGGTGGCCGCCGGTGTCGAGCCGGTGCAGCACTGGCTGTTGGCCGAGGTGCTGCGGATGCCGGAGGACGAGCTGATCGCCGCGGCTCGCGCGGCTGTCGCGCACCGGCTGCTGGTCGGCGCCGACGACGGCTACCGGCTGCGGCACCGCCTCGTCGCCGAGGTGTTGGCCCACGAGCTGCTGCCAGCCGAACGTTCCGGGCTGCACCGCCGCTACGCCGAGGCGCTGACCACGGCGCCGGGCGAGCTGCACCAGGCCCGGCTGGCGCACCACTGGCGGCTGGCCGGCGAACCGGCACGCGCCCTGCCGGCGGCGGTGGCCGCCGCGCAGGAGGCCGAACGGCTCCATGGTTACGCCGAGGCGCACCGGCACTGGTCCGCGGCGTTGCAGTTGGCCGCCGAGCCGGGCCCGTCGACGGTGGACCGGGTCGAGTTGCTGGAGAACGCCGCAGAGGCGGCCCACCACTGTGGGGAGCACGCCCGCGCGTTGGCGCTGCTGGAGGAGCTGGTCGCGCTGCGCGGTGGCGAGCCGAGCTGCGCGCTGCACATCCGCCGTGCCCGTTACCTGGCCGCCGCCGGTCGCTCCGCGTTGGCCGAGGAGGAGTACCAGCGGGCGCTGAAGGCCGCAGACTGCTCCCCCCGGGACCGGGCCACCGCCGCCGCCCGGCTGGCCGAGCTGCTGCTGCACCTGGGTCGGTACGCCGACGCCGGCGAGCGGGCCCGCGAGGCGCTGGCGTTGGCCGAGAACGTGCCGGGCTCGACCACCGAGGTGGTGCTGGCCAGTTCGGCGCTGGGCTTCAGCGACGCCTTCCTGGAAGACCCGGACGCCGGCCTGGCGGTCATGCGTGACGCCCTCGACACCGCCGAGCGTGCCGGTCAGCCGGAGGATGTGGCCTGCGCGTACCTGCACCTGGCGGAGCTGTTGACCGGGCCGCTGAACATCCTCGAAGAGGGTGTGGTGGTGGCCCGGCGGGGTGCCGAACGGGTGGCCGAGCTGGGGCTGGGCCGCACCTGGGGCACCCGGCTGCTGGCCATCGCCATCAACGGGCTGTTCCGGGTGGGCCAGTGGGCCGAGGCGGAGAAGGTGGTGGCCGTAGCGCTGCGACACCGACCGTCCGGTGCGGACGCTGTGGAGCTGCTGCTGGCCCGGTGCCGGCTCTCGGTGGGCTACGGCGACATCGAGGCCGCCGGTCGGGACCTCGACGCGGTGGCGACCCTGCTCGCCGGCGGCGGGGCGCGGCACGTCATTCCGCTGCTCACCCTGCGCTCCGGGCTGGCCATGTGGGAGGGCCGGCACGACGTGGCGCGGCAGGCCGTGCAGCGCGGCCTCACCGAGAGCCGCTCCGACGACGTGATGATCCTCTCCGCGTTGGTCTGGCACGGCCTGCGCGCCGAGGCGGAGGCACATGCCAGCCGCACCGTGGAGGTGGACCCGACGGCGGTGCGCCGGCTGCGTGACGTGGCCGACCGGATGGCCCGCAAGAGCGCCGGCGCCGCCCGGCCGGTGCGCTCGGTGGTGGAGGGCTTCCTGGCGTTGTGCGCCGCCGAGGTGAGCCGCCTCGACGGCAGCGACCCGGAGCTGTGGGCGGTGTCGGCCGCCGAGTGGGATCGACGCAATCACCCCTATCCGGCGGCGTACTCACGGCTGCGGCAGGCCGAGGCGCTGCTGGCCCGCCGCAGTCGACTGGCCACCGCCGGCAAGCTCCTGCGGGAGGCGTACCGGGTGGCGCAGGGGTTGGGTGCGGTGCCGTTGACCTCGGAGATCCGCGAGTTGGCCGGGCGGGCCCGGGTGTCGCTGGACGAGCGCGACACCGGCACCGGTACGCGCAGCGCACCGGCGGAGGCGTCCGACGACGAGTTGACGGCGCTCACCGCACGGGAGCGGGAGGTGCTCGCCCTGGTCGCGGAGGGGTTGACCAACAAGGAGATCGGGCAGCGGCTGTTCATCAGCGAGCGGACCATCGGCGTGCACGTGTCGCACATCTTCGACAAGCTCCAGGTCCGGACCCGGGTGCAGGCCAGCGCGATCCAGCTGCGCAACCAACGGGGCTGACTGACCACTACGACGTATCCCGGCGCGCGTGTGCGCGCCGGGATACGTCGTTCTACTGATCCGGCGGGCCGGTGTCGGCTGAGAGGCTGAGCCGCGTCGACGACGGCACGGGGGATGCCGCCGACCACCATGGAGGAGAAATGATCGAACCGGTCTGGGGGCCCGTGCACCGGGACATCGTCGACCTGCTCGCCGACCACCCCGCGGACGTGCCGGCCGTGGTCGATCATCTGACCAAGCTGCAGGACATGCTGGTCCGGTTGCCGCCGTTGGAGGCCAGTTGCCCCCTCGCCGACTTCAACAAGCTCTACCTGACGATCACCAGCAGCGTGTTGGACGGGCTGTACGACGACCGCTTCATCGACCCGGTCTTCCTGTCCCGGCTCGACGTCGAGTTCGCCGCCCGCTACTTCGACGCGATGCGGCTGTGGACCGACTCCAGCCCCGGCACCCCGAAGGCGTGGTCGTGCCTGTTCGAGCGGATGCGAGGGCCGGACGCCCGCCCGCTGCCCTCGGCGGCGGCCGGAGTGAACGCGCACATCAACTTCGACCTGCCGTTCGCCCTGGTGACCACGTTCGACCACCTGGAGTCGGAGCCGGTCGACGGCAGCGACCAGCACCACGACTACCTCGAGATCAACAACATCTTCGCGGACAAGATCCCCGGCCTGCGCCGTGGCTACCTGGAGCGGTGGCAGCTGCTCATCGACATGCTCAACGGTGACATCGACGACTGGTACCAGGGGGAACTGGTCGAGTACACGCGCGATGTCGCCTGGCGCAACGCGCAGAAGATCTGGCGGTGCCGGCACGACCCGCAGGCCCGCGAGTGTGAGCGCACGCGGTTGGACGACAACGCCGCGGCGCTCGGCCGGTTGCTGCTCTCGCCCCTCGGGGCGTTCCTGCAGTAGCCGGGACGGGGGGCTCCCGCGCTCCGCCCCGTGGGGGGCGGCGGAGCGCGGGAGCGCGTCCCACCAGTTCCACCCCGCGTGGCCATCCGAGGTCGGGTCGGTCACGGGAGGGGACAGCCGGTCGGCTCGGGGGGTGTCGACCGTCTGCCACCGTCGGCCGGCCCGGGGGGTGTCGGCCGGCGGTGGGGGAACGCCGGGTGGGGGCGCGTCGACGCCGTGCGGATCCGGGGGTGTCGACGGGCCCGGATCGGGTACGCCCGCGCCATGACCGTCCTGGCCCGGCGTCGGCCCGCCGCCCGCCCTCGGCCCGCGCGGCCCGGCCCGCTGCGGCCGGGTGGCCCGGTGTCGCGACCCACCGCGCGGCCCGGCGCCCGATGACCGGCGTCGCGACGCGATTTCCGTTCCGCTTCGATGCGGCGTTCCGGCCGATGTTGGCCCTGCTGGGGGTCCGTCCGGCGACGGCCTGGGTCGCCGTCAGCGAACGGGACCTGATGATCCGGTACGGGCCGTGGCGGCTGCGAACCGCCCGGGACAACGTCGTCGCCGTCGAGCTGAGCGGGCCGTACCGCTGGTGGCGGGCGATCGGTCCGCACCTGTCGCTGGCCGATGGCGGTGCGACCTTCGGCAGCAGTACGGCCGGCGGGGTCTGTGTGCGCTTCGGCGTACCGGTGCCGGCGTTGCTGCCCGGCGGGCGGCTGCGGCACCCGGCGGTCACGGTGACCGTCACCGACCCACCCGCGCTGGCCCGGCTGCTCGCCGTCGCGGACCTGCCCTGAGCAGGCCGAACAGGTGGCCGGTTCCGCCGACCGGGCGCCGGGGCAGCGCCTACCGTCGGATCAGGACCTGTGAGGGTGGGACTGGCGATGGGTGACGAGCACCGGGCTAAACCACGACGCTGGAACGGACGCCGCCATGCGCCGACCGGGCCGGACCCGGCACTGCGGGCGGCCCGTGATCCGGCCCGCCCGCACCGGGGCGGCCGGCAGGGTGTGGTGGTGCCCGAACGCGTGGCCACCCCGGCCCGCTCGCTGTCGCCGACCAGCCCGTTGCGCCGGTGGCTCTTCCAGCACCAGGTGCAGCCGCCCGGCCCCGAGGCGACCGAGGGGCAGAGCCGTCGGCACGCCTGGTGGCAGGTGATGTGCCTGACCGGCGTGGACTACTTCTCCACGTTGTCGTACCTGCCGGGCATCGCGGCGGTGGCGGCCGGTGCGCTCTCCCCGTTGGCGACCCTGTTGATCGTCGTGCTCACCCTGTTCGGCATGCTGCCGATGTACCGGCGGGTGGCCCAGGAGAGCCCGCACGGTCAGGGTTCGGTGGCGATGCTGGAGCGGTTGTTGCCGTTCTGGCGGGGCAAGATCTTCGTCCTGGTGCTGCTCGGCTTCGTGGCCACCTCCTGGATCATCACGATCACCCTCTCCTCGGCCGACGCCACCGTGCACCTGTTGGAGAACCCGTACCTGCCGGACACCATGCACGGGGCCCTCGTGCCGGTCGTGGTCACCGTGGTGCTGCTGCTGATCCTCGGCGGGGTGTTCCTGCTCGGATTCCGCGAGGCGGTGGTGGTGGCCATCCCGCTGGTCGCGGTCTTCCTGGTGCTCAACGCGGTCATCGTCGTGGTCGCGGTGGCCCGGATCGCCGCCGACCCGGGCATCGTGTCGGACTGGACGGCCGCGATCACCGCGACCGGCGGGGGACCGGGGGGCGTGCTGCTCACCGCGGTGCTGGCGTTCCCGCTGCTGGTGCTGGGGCTCTCCGGTTTCGAGACCGGGGTCAGCATGATGCCCCTGGTCGCGGCGGATGGTCCGGACCAGCAGGCCCGGCTCGCCGCGCGGATCCGCAACACGCGCCGACTGCTCACCACCGCCGCGTTGATCATGTCGGTGTACCTGATCTCGACGACCTTCGTGACCACGGCGCTCATCCCCGAGGAGGAGTTCGCACCGGGCGGCGCCGCGAACGGGCGGGCGCTGGCCTTCCTGGCGCACACCTACCTGGGTGAGGTGTTCGGCAGTGTCTACGACGTGAGCAGTGTGCTCATCCTCTGGTTCGCCGGCGCCTCGGCGATGGCCGGCTTGATCAACATTGTGCCGCGCTACCTGCCGTCGTACGGGATGGCTCCGGAGTGGGCGCGGGCGGTGCGTCCCGTGGTGATCGTCTACACCGTCGTCAGCGTCGCCCTCACGATCGCCTTCCGCGCCGACGTCAACGCCCAGGCCGGCGCGTACGCCACCGGGATCCTGGCGATGATGGTCTCCGGGTCGGTGGCGGTGACGATCTCCGCGGCCCGTCGGCACCGGCGCGCCTCGGCCATCGGCTTCACCGTGCTGACCCTGGTCCTGCTGTACGCGCTGCTGGAGAACGTCATCGAACAGCCGGACGGGATCACGATCTCCGCGCTGTTCATCCTCGGCATCATCGCGGTCTCGTTGGTCTCCCGGGTCACCCGCACCACCGAGCTGCGGGCCGAGCGGATCGAGTTCGACGAGCCGGCCCGTCGGTTCATCACCGAGTCGCTGGCGCACGACGGGCAGCTGCACCTGATCGCGAACAAGCGGCAGAAGGGTTCGGTGAAGGAGTACACGATCAAGGAGCGGGCGCAGCGCGGGATGAATCCGGTGCCCGGCGCCGCCGACGTGCTGTTCCTGGAGATCGATGTGGTGGATCCGTCGGACTTCAGTCAGGTGCTGCGCGTCCACGGGATCGAGGTGGGCGGCTTCCGGGTGTTGCGGGCCAACAGTCCGGCCGCGCCCAACGCGATCGCCGCGATCCTGCTGGCCCTGCGGGACGCCACCGGGGTCCGGCCGCACGCGCACTTCGAGTGGTCGGAGGGGAGCCCCATCGCGCACCTGGCGCGCTACCTCATCCTGGGTCGGGGGGACACCCCGCCGGTGGTGCGGGAGATCATCCGCCGGACCGAACGGGACCCGCTGCGCCGGCCCGGCATCCACGTCGGCGGGTGACGTCGATGCCGGTCTGCCGGTATTGAAGATGAAAGAGGGCACTATTCACGTTCACACCTTCCTGTCCGTATTGCGGACCTATCGTGACGTTTGGTGGTCGGCGAGCATGTCGAGCCCTCCGCGCCCGGATCGGCGCGGTCACGTCAGGTAGGCAGGAAGGTAGGCACCGTTGATGTCCACGTACCGAGAGGATGACCGCGCGAGACGACCCAGACGGCGGTCCCGATGGTTCTTAGCCGGCGGTTTACTGGCGGGGAGCCTGGTCGTGGGCGTGGCCGGAGCGGCTACCGCCGCCGACCGCGCCCTCACCCTCCCAGGTCTGGCCCGACTGACCCCGGCGGCTGACGACGACCGCCGCGACGGCGACCGGCGAGCGGCGCAGCAGGACCAGGACGGCCCGGAACGGGACCGTCCTAGCACCCCGGGCACCGGCAAGCGGGGCGTCGTGTCGGTGCCCTGCGACGCCGCGAAGCTGGTCGCGGCGCTGGTGACGGCCAACGCCGAGGGCGGCGGCGAACTCCGGCTCGCGCCCAAGTGCCGCTACACCCTCACCGAGGCGTTCCACGAGACCGACCAGTACGACGGCGGGATCCGGGACGCCCGGGAGGCGGCCGACGCGGCGGAGACCCCCGGTGACGCCGAGGCGCCGCCGCACAACCCGGCCGACGACACCGCCGGACTGCCGGTGATCTACCAGGCCATCACGATCGACGGCGCCGGCGCCACCATCGCCCGCGACGCCCAGGCCGCCCCGTTCCGCTTCTTCACCGTCCGCGACGGCGGCGAGCTGACCCTGCGGGACATGGAACTGCACAACGGCCGTTCGGCCATCGAGGGCGGCAGTGTGCACGTGGTGCACGGCGCCACCGCCGTGGTGGAACGGGTCACCGTCTCGCAGAGCACCTCGCTGTCGCCCGAGGGCGGTGGTGGCGGCATCTTCAACGACGGCAACATGGTGGTCACCGACTCCACGTTCGTCGGCAACAGCGCCTCGGGCGCCGCGGGCAAGGGCGGGGGCCTGCTCAACGGTGGTGTCCTGACGCTGAAGCGCTCCGAGTTCCACCGCAACAGCGCCAACGGCTACGGCGGTGGGCTCGGCAACTACCGGGGTGCCGCCGACGTGGAGAGCGTCTCCTTCACCCAGAACAGCGCCACCCAGGGGGGCGGGCTGGCGAGCTTCTCGGCCCGCACGAAGGTCTCCGACACCGAGCTGCTGAACAACACCGCGCAGGTCGGCGGCGGCGCCGCCAACTCCGACGCGGTGCTGGTGATGCGCACGATGACCATCCGTGGCAACACGTCCACCGTCAACGGCGGTGGCATCTCGACGGTGAAGGGCCTGACGCCCCTCGACGACAGCGTGGTCGAGGGCAACACCACCCACGGCCTGGGGGCCGGCATCTACGCCGAGAAGGCGAACCTGCTGGTGCGCGGCAGCGACGTGATCCGCAACGAGGCGGTCGGCGCGGCGTCCCAGGGTGGCGGCATCTACGCCAGCGCGGGCTCGGTGGCGATCTACACCAGCAAGGTCACCCACAACGCGTCGACGCTGAAGCCCGGTGGCGTCTTCGGCATGCACGCCCAGGTCAAGATCGACGATGAGAGCGTGGTCGTCGAGAACGAGCCGACCAACTGCGAGGGCAGCCAGGTGCCGATCGCGCACTGCTTCCGCTGAGCGTCGCCTCGCGTACCTCATCCCGAGAACGCGGACGAGCCGCCCCGACTTTCGGTCGGGGCGGCTCGTCCGTGCCCGCCCTGGTCGATCGCCGCCCGTCGGCGTCACCCCCCGCCGCCCGTCGGCGTCACCCCCCGCCGCCCGTCGGCGGTCACCCCATCGCGCGTAGCCGGCCGGCGAGATCGCCGGCGAAGAAGTCGAGGAAGCCGTCCGGGTCGGGGCCGGCGTTCTGCAGCACGATGTGGTCGAAGCCGGCGTCGACGTACGACCGGACCTTGGCGACGTGCGGTTCCGGGTCCGGACCGACGGCGAAGAGCTGCCGGATGTGCTTCTCCTCGACGTACGCGCTCGCCGCGTCGAAGTTGACCGGGTTCGGCAGCTCGCTCATCACCTTCCAGCCGGTCACCATCCACCGGCTCGTCTGCAACACCGCCTGCACCGCCTGCCGCTCGTCGGCGGCCCAGGCCAGGGGCACTTCGGCGTAGCGAGGGCCGGCACCCTGCGCGCGTCGGTAGTGCTCGACGATCGACGCGTCCGCTTCGGTGGCGAACAGGCCGTCGCCCAACTCGGCGGCGAGCCGCGCCGACGCCTCACCGCTGGCCGCCACCGCGATCACGGGCAGGGTGTCCGGCAGGTCGAAGACCCGCGCGTCCTCCAGGTGCAGGTGCCGTCCCTCGTACGACTGGTAGCCGCCCTGCCAGAGCAGCCGGATGATCTCCAGCGCCTCGCGGAGGCGCTCGTGTCGGCCCCGCACGCTGGGGAAGCCCTGCCCGACCACGTGCTCGTTGAGCCGCTCGCCGGCGCCCACGCCGAGGGTGAACCGGCCGTCGGAGATCAGTGCCATGGTCGCCGCGGCCTGGGCGATGATCGCCGGGTGGTAGCGGACGGTCGGGCAGGTGACACCGGTGGCCAGACGCAGGGTGCTGGTCTTGGCCGCGATGGCGCCGAGCACGCTCCAGGTGAAGGACGAGTGCCCCTGCGCGTCCAGCCAGGGGTGGAAGTGGTCGCTCATCTCGACGAAGTCGAAGCCGGCCCGCTCGGCCAGGACGGCCTGTCGGATGATCTCCTGCGGGCCGTACCCCTCCGACGCCAACTTGTAGCCGATCTGCATGCGCGCTCCCGATGTCCGTCCGGCTGGCAGGGCTCCGTTCCCGGACGGGGCACCGGCAAACGCCGACGACACCTGCGAACCAGCCTCCTAGGATGCCCTACGGGGTGTGACGGGCCCGCGCCACGACACACCGCACCCGGCCGCCCGCGTGGACGGCCCCGCCCCGAAACCCGTCAGCCCGTGCCCCCAGGACCGGGGGCACGGGCTGACGGGCGTCTGTCCTACTTGGAAGGCTCGGGCAGCTTGCAGTCGACCTTCGGGTTGGCGCCGATGTAGTTCAGCGGCCCGGCCACGATCGTGACCAGGATGGTGCCGGCCTCGGCGCAGTTGGTGTCGTCGCCGCTGTAGTAGCCGCGCTGGCCAGCGGCGATGGCGCCGATCACCAACCAGATCACGACGATGACTCCGAGAATCGAGGTGCCGCGCATCGCTGCCTCCTGAGGTATGTGGTGGATCTGAGGTGCAGCGGTTGTACCCAATCGGGTCGCGCCGCTAACTGTTGCGTGCTAAGGCCCCTGCGGCGGATCCTCCGTCCGGCCGATGCCGTCCGCCGATGCGTACCGCCCGGGCATCCGCCGCCCGCACCGGAAGCGCCTGTCGGCTATCGGATCGACGACCGACCTCGCCGTGATCGGGCCGAGTGGACGTAGAACTGCCTCACGGCCCCGCCGAGGAGGACTCATGGACGCCCCGACACCGCCCCTGTACATCGACCGCCCCGAGGACGTCGCGGTCGCGGCACGCGCGCTCGCTGGCGGCGCGATCGTCGCGGCGGCGTTCGCCAACTTCTACGTCATCGTCACCCGTCCGGACGCGGCCACGGTGCGCCGGGTCAACCTGGCCAAGGGACGACCGGCCCACCAGGTCGGCAGCATCACCACAGCCATCGGCCGGATCCCGGGGATGTTCGACTGGACGCGGATTTCGCCCCGGCTGCCGGTCGGTCGGGTGCGCGCGCTGATGGACGCCCTCTACGGGGCCGGACCGTTCGGCTTCCGCGGGCCGGCCGCCGACCGGCTCCCCGACCACCTCACCCAGGTCGACCAGGGGATGCGGACCACCCAGGTGATCGCACCGGGGCTGACCTGCCCGTCCAACGCCCTCTTCGAGCGGGCGCTCGCCGAGACCGGAACCGATCACCTCTACATCACCTCGGCGAACCGGTCGCGGCATCTGACCGGCGCGACGGAGGAACCGGCGCACTGGAAGGCGGGCGCCCTGGCTGCCGACTTCGCCCACCTCGACGATCTGGTGGTGCTCGTGCACCGGGACGAGGCCGCCGCCCGTGCCGCGTACCCGGGTTACCTCACCACCTCGGTCACCCTGCTCTCGTTCCACGCACCGGAGGGTGACCTCGAAGAACCGCCGGTGCTCACGGTGGACCGGCACGGGTCGCTGCACCTGGACGACGTCCGCCGCGCCGCCGCGCCGCTGGGCCTGCAGGTGCGCCTGGCGGACACCGCCCGGCAACGGCTGCGGGTCCGGGGGTACGCCGGGGCGCTGGTGTGAGCCGTTGCCGGTGATGCCCGCGGCCCGGCCGGCTTCAGTGCGGCGGTGACGGGGCCTCCGGTGGCTTGCCGTGGCTGCGCCGGAAGTCGGCGTACGCCACGCCGACCAGCACCAGCAGCCCGCCGAGCGAGGCGAACACCGGCGGCAGGTACAGCAGGGCGGGCGCGATGGTCAGCAGCGCCAGCACCCCACCGGGTCGGGACCAGGACACCCGACTGAACACCTCGTACTCGAAGGAGGCCCGGCCGACCAGGAAGAGCGCCGGGCCGCCGAGGATCACCGCCAGCCAGGCCGGCGGGGTCCGCCCGGTCGGCTCGTGCAGCACCAGGTGGAAGCCGGATGCCGTGGTGACCACGCCGGAAATCATCAACAGATGGGTGTACGGCGCGCTGAACAGGAACCTGCTGGGGGAGCGGGCCGTCTGGATGGCGGTCGGCAGCAGTTCGCCGGACTTGTGCACGTAGATCCGCCAGAGCAGCAGCGTGGTCAGGAACGCCACGGCGAACGCGCCGATGTTCTCGGCCTCGTTGTGCTCCATGCTGAACATGGTGCCGATGGTCAGGATGGCGTCGCCGAGCGCGATGATGAAGAACTGCTGGTAGCGCTCGGAGAGATGTTCCGCGGTGACGTTGCGTTGCTGCTCCGGGACCACTCCCAGCCCCGGCACCGGGTACGCGAGCCGGAAGCCGAGGTAGTCGATGGCGAGCGCGGTGGCCCAGCACGCGATCCGGGCGTCCCCGCTGACGAACGCGCCGATGAGCCACGGGATCGCCGACACCGCGAACCACAGGAAGATGCGGGTCGCCCGCCGTTGGGTCTGTGGTTCGCGGCGTACCGCTGGCATCAGGAACAGGCCACGCCCCAGGTGGATCGCCACGTACGTGCCGGCGAAGACGATCCCTCGATCGTTGAACGCCTCCGGGATCGCCGTGGTCATCAGCAGCGCGCCGAACATCACGGCGCTGATCAGCAGCTTGATCTCGGTGCGTTCGGGGTTGTACATGTCGGTGACGAGCGTGGTGATCGCCCAGGTCCACCAGACGGCGGCCAGCATGATCAGTGCCTCGGCGGCGCGGTGCCAGTCGAGTTGGTCGACCATTCCCCGCGAGATGAGCGCGAGCGCGACCACGTACACCAGGTCGAAGAAGAGTTCGAGGAGCGTGACCCGGCGAGGGCCCTCCGGGTCGCGCACCGGTGGACCGCTGGCCCGTGGTGACCCGGGTTCCGGCGCGGGGAGGTGCACGGGATTCTCCTGCGGAACCGCTCGACTCGATGGACCTGTGGGCCCGCCTCAACGGACGGTAACGGGCGGGCGAGGGCACTGTCGCGCGTTCGCCCGCCCGTCCCCCGAGCGGGTCGGTCGACTCGGGCTCCCGGATGTCGGGGTGGTCAGCCCGGTTCGGGGGATGTCGCGGCAGTGGCCTGCCCGCGGGGGGCGGCGAGGGCGTCGACCAGGCGGCGGGCCGAGCCGGCCAGGTTCCATCGTTGGGCGAGTTCGAGCAGTCGGTCCGGGTCGGCCGGCGCGCTCGGCAGTGCGGTGGGCAGTTGCGGCAGTGGCACGTCCAGGGCGACCCGGACCACTGTCGGCGCGACGCCCAGGTAGTCGCGTGCCGCGACCAGCTTGGCGCGCAGGCCGGGCGCGAAGGACGAGTCGGAGTCGTCGAGCGCGGCCAGGATGCCGGCGATGCTGCCGTAGCGCTCGATCAGTCGGGCGGCGGTCTTCTCGCCGACGCCGGCCACTCCGGGCAGCCCGTCGCTCGGGTCGCCGCGCAGCGCGGCGAAGTCGGCGTACCGGTCGGCCGGTACGCCGTAGCGGGCCCGCACCGCGGCGTCGTCGCAGTCGTCGAGTTTGGCCACGCCGCGCCCGACGTAGAGCAGCCGGACCTCCCGGGCGTCGTCGACGAGTTGGAACAGGTCCCGGTCTCCGGAGACCACCTCGACCGGGCCGGGTTGGGTCACCGAGAGGGTGCCGAGCACGTCGTCGGCCTCGTAGCCGGTGGCGCCGACCGCGGTGATGCCCACCGCGGCGAGGACCTCCAGGATCGTCGGGACCTGCGGGGAGAGGGTGTCCGGAACGATCTCGCCGCCCTGCGGGGCGACCCGGTGCGCCTTGTACGACGGCAGCAGGTCGACGCGCCACGCCGGGCGCCAGTCGTGGTCCAGGGCGCAGACCATCCGGTCGGCGCCGCGCACCCGGATCAGGGTGGCGAGCATGTCGAGGAAGCCGCGTACCGCGTTGACCGGGGTGCCGTCCTCGGCCCTGGCGGCGGACTCCGGAATGCCGAAGTAGGCCCGGAAGTAGAGGCTGGCTGCGTCGATCAGCAGGATCGGGGGTCGGTGTGCCACGCCGGACAGCCTGGCACAACCCCCTGACGATCGGGGGTACGCCCGGCCGTCGGTGGGGTCAGCGTCGCTCGTCGGGCTGGTAGACGGTCTCGCGGCGGGCCAGGTGCTGCACGATGTAGCTGGTCACCAGCAGCAGGATCGCGACCACCACCTCGACCCAGGCGGCGACGCCGTCGGCGACGGTGAGGCCGATGACCAGCAGGACCAGGCCGACGAGGGCGAGGACGCCGGCCCAGAGTTGGCGGCGGCGGCGTGTCGCGGCCTGGCTCGCCTGGTTCGCTGCCATGTCGGTCCTCCCGATCGGGGAGTCCCTGCGGCTCCCCGCTTCCAGGCTAGGGCTCCCGGTGGCGTTCGATGAGGGAAACCGACGCGTGGGGGCGTGCCGGGCTCCCGGCCGTCGCCGCCCAGTCCGTTCCAATCCGGAACGAACTATAGTCGGGGCGGGACCAACGGAGGTGGGCGGTGCGGCGAGAGGATCTCGCCGATGCGGACTGCGGCATCGCGCAGGCGCTCGGCGTGCTGGGGGACTGGTGGACCTTCCTCATCGTTCGCGACGTCGCTGGCGGGACGACCCGCTTCGACGCGCTCCAACGGGAGTTGGGCGTCAGCCGGCGGGCGCTGACCGAACGCCTCGCCGCACTGGTCGAGCACGGTGTGCTGGAACGCAGACCGTATTCGCACCACCCGCCCCGCCACGACTACCTGCTCACCGCCCGGGGCGAGGGCCTGCTGCCGGTGCTGATCGCCATGCAGGACTGGGGGACGAGGTATCTCATGGGTGACGGTGACCTGACCGCGACCGCCGACGCCGGCTCGGCCGAGGCACGCCGGGCACATGATCTGGTCGGGCGGCGGCTGCCCGAGATCGTCCTGCCCGCCGCCGACGGGCAGTCGGTCGCGGTGGCCGCGACGGACGCGTGGAGCGTGCTCTACCTGTTCCCGGGGGCCTACGCGCCGGGGACGCACGGCTACCCGCTCGGCTGGGCGGAGATTCCCGGCGCCCGGGGGTGCACGCTGGAGTCGACCACCTACGCCAGGCGTCACCCGGACTTCCAGGCCGCCGGTGTCCGGGTGTACGGCGTCAGCACCCAGCGGCCCGACCAGCTCGCCGCCTTCGCCGCGTACGCCGAGCTGCCGTTTCCACTGCTGTCCGATGAGGATGGCCGGCTGGGGGCGGGGTTGCTGCTGCCCGTGTTCCGCGCGGGCGGGGTGAACCGGTTCAAGCGGCTGACGTTGCTGGTAGACCCGACGGCGGTGGTGCGAGCGGTGCAGTTCCCGGTCACCGACCCGGCCGGCTCGGTGCAGGAGATGCTGACAGTGGTCCGTGAGCTCGCCGGGGCCCCCGACTGACGCCGTGGCGTCGATCGGGAGCCCCGGGGGAGCAGCCTGGCGGGCGTGGCGTCAGGCCGGGAGCGTCCAGCGTTGGTTGGCGCCGGCGAAGCAGTCCCAGATCTGTAGCCGGGTGCCGTCGGCGGAGCTGTTGTCGGTGGCGTCGAGGCACTTGTTCGACTGCGGGTTGCGCAGCGTCCCGTTGGACTGCGCCTGCCAGACCTGCGCGCCGCTGCCGTTGCAGTCCCAGAGTTGGACCTTCGCGCCGTTGGCGGTGGAGCCGCTGGTGATGTCGGCGCACTTGCCGAGGGCGCGCAGCGTGCTGTCGCCGGCCACGGTCCAGGTCTGCGCGTTGGTGCCGTTGCAGCCCCAGAGCTGGATGGCGGTGCCGTTGGCGGTGCTCGCGGAGGCCACGTCGACGCACTTGCCGCCGATGCCGGTGATCCGGCCGGTGCGACCGGTCGGTGGCGGGGTGGTGCCGCCCATGATGGTGTCGTACATGGCGCTGAGCAGTGAGGTCGAGCCGCTGGTGTCCTGCGACAGTTCCCAGTTCATGACGCCGCCGGCGTTGGCGAGGGCCCACTGGGTCTTGCGCTTGACCGTGGGGATGCCGTTCCAGCACTGCTGGCTGCCGCCGATGGTGGCGCAGTCCCGGTTGGCGTTCGCCGGGTCCAGTCCGACCAGGTACGAGTAGTTGTAGTAGACGGGGCGGCTGTAGAACGGGATGCCGAGGACGGCCTTGCTGGCTGGCAGGCCGCGGGCCTTCCACAGGTTGATGCTGTTGATCGACCAGTCGTAGTTGGCGTGCGGGCTGCCGCCGTCGTACGCCATGATGTTGAGCCAGTCGACCAGGGGGAAGACGGCGGTCTGGACGCCGTCGACGGAGTAGCCCTCGGAGACCACGGCGGCGGTGAGCAGCTTGCCGCGGCTGCGCATCGCGCTGCTGAGCTGCGTCATGAGCGCGGTGTAGTTGTTCGCCGAGGCGCCCGGGTCCGGGTACTCCCAGTCCATGTCGACGCCGTCGAGGTTGTACTGGTTGACGAAGTTCACCAGGTTGTTGACGAAGGTGGTCCGGCTGGTGGCGTTGGCGGCGAGCGCCTCGAAGGCCGAGTCGTTGCCGTCGTTCCAGCCGCCGACGGCGATGGAGACCTTCACGTTGTTGGCGTGGGCCCGCGAGACGAGTGAGGAGAGCCGGCCGCCGTCCACCCCCTGCAGGCTGCCGTTGCTGTTGGGCAGGATGAAGGCGTAGTTGATGTGGGTCAGTTTGGTGTACTGGATGGTGTTGATGTCGCCGGCCCAGGAGGGCAGGTAGCCGACGCTCTTGAAGTTGTTCGGCAGCACCACGGCCTGCGCGGCGGTGGGGATGACGGTGAGGGTGGCGCCGGCCGTGGCCAGCGCGAGGAGGCCGGCGGCGAGGGCGCGGCGTAGTGGTGAGGACATCGGGGGCCTTCCCGTGGGCGGGGGACGACACCCGCCCGCGCGGGGTGTCGCGGGCGGGAGGTGCGGGACGCAGGTACGGGTGGGCCTCGAGGCAGCCAAATCTTAAAGAGTGTTAACTGTCCGAGTCAATCAACATCGATGGATTTCCGGTCGAGCGGTGCCGATAGGGAGTTTGCCCAAACGACCGTTAAGCTGACGGGGTGGGAATCGACGAGCTGTACCCGCCCGATCGGCTGATCGCCGCGCAGCGCGCCACGGCCGCCGCCGGTCTGGACGCCCTGCTGCTCACCCCCGGTTCCGACCTGAGGTACCTGACCGGGTACGACGCCCACGCGGGGGAGCGGCTGACCTGCCTGGTGCTGCCCGCCGAGGGCGAGCCGACCCTGATCGTGCCGAGGCTGGAACGCCCCGCGGCGGAGGCGGCCCCGAACACCGGGGTGCGCATCGTCGACCACGTCGACGGCAGCGACCCGTACCCCCTGGTCGTGGCCGCCCTCGACGGCCCGGTCGCGGCGGTCGGGCTCGCCGACCGGATGTGGGCCGAGCAGGTCCTCGCCCTGCGCGAGGCGCTGCCCGGCGCCGCGCAACGCCTCGCCGGGGAGGTGCTGCGCGAGCTGCGGATCCGCAAGTCCCCGGCGGAGGTCGCGGCGCTCGCCGAGGCCGGCGCGGCGATCGACGAGGTGCACCTGCGGATGGGCGAGTGGCTGCGCCCCGGCCGCACCGAGGCCGAGGTCGGCACCGACATCGCCGCGGCGATCCGCGCCGCCGGGCACGTCAGCGTCGACTTCGTCATCGTGGCGGCCGGCCCGAACGGCGCCAGCCCGCACCACGGCACCTCCGACCGGCCGATCGGCGTCGGCGAGCCGGTGGTGGTCGACATCGGCGGCACGATGCCGTCGGGCTACCGCTCGGACTGCACCCGCACCTACCTGGCGGGTGGGCCGGCGCCGGCCGACTTCCTGGACTACTACGCGGTGCTGCGCGACGCCCAGCGCGCCGCCGTCGAGGCGGTGCGGCCCGGAATCACCGGCGCGGCGGCCGACGCGGCGGCCCGGGAGCCGATCGCCGCCGCCGGCTACGGCCCCGCCTTCCTGCACCGCACCGGCCACGGCATCGGGCTCGACGGGCACGAGGAGCCGTACCTGGTGGCCGGCAACGACCGGGCGTTGGAGGCCGGCATGGCGTTCTCCATCGAACCGGGCATCTATCTGGCGGGCCGGCACGGCGCCCGCATCGAGGACATCGTCGTCTGCACAACGGACGGCGTGCAACGGCTCAACACCACCCCCACGGAGCTCATCGCGCTATGACTGTCGACCGGATCCTGCCCACCGACGAGGCCCACGACCTGCTGGGTCTCGCCACCGAGCTCGCCGACGGCGAGCTCGCGCCGAAGGCCGCGGCCTTCGAGGAACGCGCCGAGTTCCCCCGCGAGGTGCTGCGGACACTGGGCCGCGCCGGCCTGCTCGGCCTGCCGTACCCCGAGGAGTACGGCGGCGCGGCGCAGCCGTACGAGGTGTACCTGCAGGTGTTGGAGATCCTGGCCAGCCGCTGGCTCGCCGTCGCCGAGGCGGTCAGCGTGCACACCCTGTCCTGCTACCCGGTGGCCGCGTTCGGCAGCGACGAGCAGCGCAAGTTGCTGCCGGACATGATCGGCGGCGAGTTGCTGGGCGCGTACTGCCTTTCCGAGCCGCAGGGTGGCTCGGACGCGGCGTCGCTGAGCACCCGGGCCGAGCGTGACGGGGACGCGTACCTGGTCTCCGGCACCAAGGCGTGGATCACCCACGCCCGCGCGGCCGACTTCTACAACGTCTTCTGCCGCACGGGCGGGCCCGGCCCGAAGGGGATCTCCTGCCTGGTCGTCGACGCGGGCACGGCCGGCATCACCCCGCAGGCGGCGGAGCGGACGATGGGGTTGCGCGCCTCTCCGGTGGCGCAGATCGCCTTCGACGAGGCGCGGGTGCCGGCGGACCGGCTGATCGGCGGCGAGGGAATGGGCTTCACCATCGCGATGTCCGCGCTGGACTCCGGTCGGCTGGGCATCGCGGCGTGCGCGGTCGGGCTGGCCCAGGCCGCCCTGGACTACGCGGTCTCCTACGCCCGGGAGCGGCAGCAGTTCGGGCGCTCCATCATCGACTTCCAGGGGCTGGGGTTCCTCCTCGCCGACGCGGCCACCCAGATCTCCGCCGCCCGCGCGCTGACCCTGGCGGCGGCCCGGCTGCGCGACGCCGGTCGCCCGTACGCGATCGAGGCGGCCAAGGCGAAGCTCTTCGCCACCGACATGGCGATGCGGGTGACCACCGACGCGGTGCAGGTGCTCGGCGGCGCGGGGTACGTGGCCGACCACCCGGTGGAGCGGTACATGCGCGAGGCGAAGGTGTTGCAGATCGTGGAGGGCACCAACCAGATCCAGCGGATGGTGATCTCCCGGGCCCTCGCGAAGGGCTGACGGCGGCGCCCGGTGGCGCGGGTCGCGGTGGGCCCGTCACGGCCTGTCGCGGCCCGCCACCGGAGGTACCGCGTCGCCGTGCGGCGATTTTCCCGGTAGGTTGCACGCCGTGGAGGAGATCGACCGCGCTATCGTCGCCGCGCTGACCGCCGACGGCCGTCTGTCGTACACCGACCTGGCCGAGAAGGTGGGGCTGTCGGTGTCCGCGGTGCACCAGCGGGTCCGCCGGCTGGAGCAGCGCGGCGTGATCAAGGGGTACGCCGCCCGGGTGTCGTTCGAGGCGCTGGATCTGCCGCTGACCGCGTTCGTGGCGATCCGGCCGTTCGACCCGTCGCAGCCGGACGACGCGCCGGAGCGGCTGGCCCACCTGCCGGAGATCGACTCGTGCTACTCGGTGGCGGGGGAGGACTTCTACCTGCTGTTGGTGCGGGTGGCCAGCCCCACCGACCTGGAGCGGGTGCTGCAGGAGATTCGCACCTCGGCGAACGTCACCACCCGCACGACCGTGGTGTTGTCCACGCCGTACGAGAACCGGCCGCCGAAGATCAACGCTGCGGCACCGGGGCGGTCGCGGTCCCGGGTGCCGGAGGAGCCGGCTGGTTCCACCGCAGGATGACCTGCCGGCCGTGTTCGTGGCCGAGCGCGCTGACCGTGGCGGTGTCCAGGCGTAGCCGCCCACCGGTGGACGGGGGCATGCCGATCCAGCGGGCGCCGAGCACCCGCAGGCTGTGCGCGTGCCCGACCAGCGCGACGGTGCCCCGGTCGAGCAGCGGGGTGACGCGGGCCAGCACCCGGTCGAGGCGTTCGCCCACCTGCGCGGGGGACTCCCCGCCGGGGCAGCCGTCGGTCCAGATGTTCCAGTGCGGATCGTCGTCGTGGATGTCGACGGTGGTGCGGCCCTCGTACTCGCCGTAGTTCCATTCGCTGAGGTCCTCGTCGACGGTGTCGACGGTGAGCCCGGCCAGTTGTGCGGTGCGCAGCGCCCGGGAGCGGGGGCTGGCCAGCACGGTGACGAAGCGCCGACCGGCCAGGAACGCCGCGAGGGTGCGGGCCTGTCGCTCGCCGTCGGGGGTCAGCTCCAGGTCGGTGTACGAGGTGTGCCGGTGGCTGGCGCTCCAGGTGGTCTCGCCGTGCCGGATCAGCAGGAGCTCTCCCATGCGGCCAGTTAACCATCGCGGGCTTGCCCCGACAGCCGACCCCACCACAACCTATCTTCCTAGGACGCCTTAGCGGATGTGCCGACCGGCACCACCGGTTTCAGCACCGGGAGACCGGGCACACGAGCCAGGACAACCGCCAGACCGAGGAGGCGCGATGAGCTTCACCGAGAAGGCAAAGAACAAGGTTGAGCAGATGGCCGGCGCCGCGAGGGAGCGCGTCGGCGACATGACCGACAACGAGCGGATGCGTGGCGAGGGCGCCAGCCAGCAGAGCGACGCGCGCGCCAAGCAGGCCGGTCAGAACGTCAAGGACGCGGGTCGCAACGTGAAGGACTCGTTCACGAAGTGACCTGAGTGGTTCGCGGGTCCCCGGGCGCATCGCCGCCCGGGGACCCGTCGTGCTGCGGTCGCAGGCCGCGCGCCCACGAGCGCACCCGACCGCCCACAGGGGGCAGTGAGGTGCTTTCGCGTTTGCGATGATCTGCGACGTGATCCGAGCTGGGCTTCGCCCGTCAATTGGCGTACTGGTGGCGGCGGCCGTCCTCGGCGGTGCCGGGTGTGAGGCATCCCGGGTGCCGCCCGCGGACCAGCCGGTCTTCGTCGGCTCGTCCGCCTCGTCGAGCCCGTCCACACCGTCCGCCGCGCCGTCGGTCGGCGCCTCGTCGGAGGCAACATCCGCGGGTGCCGACCCGGCGGTCACGCCGTCCGGTGTCCCGTCGCCGCCGGCAGGCCCCTCGGTGCCGGGCGCGACGCCGATCGGGACCAGGGCGCCGGTGGTGGACCACGGGCCGCGGACCGGCAACAAGATCGCGCTCACCTTCGACGCGGACATGACCGACGCGATGTTGGCCAACCTGCGCGCCGGTCGGGTGAAGTCGTACGCCAACCTGCGCATCCTCGACCTGCTGGAGCGGGAGCAGGTGCCGGCGACGTTCTTCCTCACCGGTAAGTGGGTGCGGCGCTATCCGGACGTGACCCGGCGGATCGCCGGGAACCCGCGCTTCGAGGTGGCCAACCACACCTACGGGCACGCGGCGTTCACCGGGAACTGCTACGACCTTCCCTCGCTGCCGGTCGACGAGTTGGCCGGGGACGTGGCGAAGACCTTCGAGGTGATCGAGCCGTACGGGGGCCGGCAGACCCGGTACTTCCGCTTTCCGGGACTGTGCCACGACGCGGCGGCGTTGGACGCGCTGGCGCCGTTGGGTGTGACGGTGGTCGACGGGGACGTGGTCAGCGGTGATCCGTTCGCGACCGCGTGGAAGCCGTTGGTGCGCGCGGTGCTGGACCACGTCCGACCCGGGTCCGTGGTGATCATGCATGTGACCGAGGCGAACGCGGCGATGACCGACGAGGCGTTGCCGCACATCCTGGTCGGGTTGCGGAAGCGGGGGCTGGTGGCGGCGCCGCTGTCCGAGGTGCTGGCCGGCGGCTGAGCGCCGGTCGTGCCGCTCTGACCGGCGTGGCCTGTCACGGTAGGGGTCGCGCCGGACATGGAGTGGGTGTGAGCTCCGGGACAGAGCAGGACGAGGACCGATTCCGGCGGGTGTACGCCGAGGATTTCGAGTCGCTGTTGGCGTACGCGTTGCGGCGGGTCGCGCATCCGGAGGACGCGGCCGATGTGGTCGCGGAGACCTTCCTGGTGGCGTGGCGTCGCCGGCAGGACATTCCGGTTGCCGGTGCGGCCCGGCTGTGGCTGTACGGGGTGGCGCGGCGGGTGCTGGCCAATCATCACCGCGGAGGCGTGCGCCGGCAGCGCCTCGGTGAGCGGTTACGCCAGCAGATTGCCGCGTCGGTCGCTGATCCGGGCAGTGAGGTGCCGGAGCGTCTCGCCGTGCGGGCGGCCCTGTCCGGGCTGGCCGAGATGGACCGGGAGGTGCTGATGCTCACCGTGTGGGAGGGGTTGCAGCCGCATGAGGTGGCCGCGGTGCTGGGGGTGTCCGCCACGGTGGTCCGGACCCGGTTGTCGCGGGCGCGGTCGAGGTTGCGGGCGTTGGTCGGTGACGACCCGGGGCCGCCCGGACATGTACTCGACGTACTGACCGCATCCACCCGCAAGGAGGACTGATGAGCACGGAGGAGCGTGTCGACCGGCTGGTTCGGGATGCCGACCCGGGTGGCCTCGGTGTCGTCGGGGATCTCGCGGGGGTGAAGCAGACCCTGCTGGAGGAGATCATGTCCGAGTCGTCGGTCCGGCGTCGTGTCGGGATGCCGCGGCGGCGGTTGTGGGTGCGGCGTTTCGCGGGGGTGGTGACGGCGGCGGCCGTGCTCGTGAGCATCGTGCCGGCGTCGGTGGTGTTGCGCGGGCAGGCCGAGGGTGGTGGGGTCTCTCCGCTCGTCAGCGCGGATGCGGGGGTGGTCTTCTCGCCGTTGGTGATGGAGGCGGCGCAGCGGAGTCCGCGGTTGCTGATCGACCGGGCCGGGTGGACGGTGGCGGCCCTGTACGGGTTCGGTGAGGAGCAGGGCATGGTGCGCTTTCGCCGGGGTGGGCGGGAACTGGAGATGAACTGGTATCCGGCGTACGGGTACGCGGACCGGTTTGCCGATCAGCGTGAGACGGGGCCGGGAAGGTCGGTGCGGGTGGACGGTTGGCCGGCTGATGTGTTCCAGAGCTTCAGCGGTGATTTCACTGTGCTGTTGCGTCCCCGCGACGGCGTGGTCGTGGAGATGAAGACCTCGGGGAACTGGTCGCGTAAGGATCTGGACCGGGTTCTGGCGGACGTCGTTCGGGTGGACGCGCGGACGTGGTTGGCGGTGCTTCCGGCGGAGATGGTCGTGCCGGTGCGGGAGCGGGCGGCGCGGGTGCTCGCCGATGTGCCGTTGCCGCCGGGGTTCGATGTGGACGCGCTGGAGGAGATCGGGGTGGGTGACTCGTACCAGTTCGGGGTGGGGGTGACGTCCCGGGTGGGTTGTGGGTGGATTGCGGAGTGGCAGCGGGCGCGGGCGGGTGGGGACGAGGCCGGGGTGCGCCGGGCCGGCGAGGCGCTGCGGGGTAGTCACGGGTGGCGGGTTTTGCGGGAGATGGACGGGGCCGGTGACTGGCCGGAGGTGTTCTGGGAGTACGCCGACGAGGTGGCGGCGGGGACGTTGCGGTCCGGGTACGTCGAGGGTCTGGGTTGCCGGTGACGGGAACGGCGGCACCCCCGGGGAGATTTCCCGGGGGTGCCGCCGTTGGTGGGTCAGTCGTTGCGGTGGTCGTTCCACCACTGCTGGCCGCCCTCGGGGAGGGTGTCGATCGGGTCGTAGTAGGCGTAGCGCTTGTTGAGCGCCTCCAGGTCGGCCGATTCGATGGAGGTGCGGTAGTTCTTCGTCCAGTAGGAGATGCCGCGCTCGCGGTCGTAGTCGGTGAGCATGTGCACCCAGCGTTTGCCGACGAACGGGACGTCGCAGACGATCCGGGGGGTGGCGTAGCCGGGGAGGTAGCCCATGATGTCGTGCTGGAGTTGCTGGGCGTGCCAGACCGGGACCCGCCAGTGTTCGGCGTTGGGGATCATGTCGCACATGTAGAAGTAGTACGGCAGGATGCCGGCTTCGCCTTGCAGGGCGAAGCAGAGGTCGAGCAGTTCCGGGGTGGTGGCGTTGACGCCGCGCATGAGGACGCCCTGGTTGCGGACGTCGCGGACGCCGACGTCGAGGGCGGTCTGGGCGGCCTTGGCGACCAGTGGGGTGAGTGACTGGGCGTGGTTGACGTGGGTGTGGATGGCCAGGTTGACGCCGCGGCGGGCGGCGGTGCGGGCGACGCGCTCCAGGCCTTCGACGACGTCGGGTTGCAGCCAGTGTTGGGGGAGGCCCATGAGGGCTTTGGTGGCGAGCCGGATGTCGCGGACCGTCTCCAGTTCCAGCAGGCGCATGAGGTACGACTCGAGGTTGCGCCAGGGGACGTTGGCCACGTCGCCGCCGGAGACGACCACGTCGCGGACGCCGGGGTGGGCTTTGAGGTAGGCGATGTGGGCGTCGTAGCGGTCGACGGGCTTGAGGGTGAGTTTGAGTTTGTCGACGGCGGGGGTGGAGTTGCCGACGAGGTCCATCCGGGTGCAGTGCCCGCAGTACTGGGGGCAGGTGGAGAGCAGTTCGGCGAGGACCTTGGTGGGGTAGCGGTGGGTGAGGCCTTCGGCGACCCACATGTCGTGTTCGTGGAGGCTGTCGCGGCTGGCGTAGGGGTGTGAGGGCCAGTCGGTGCGTCGGTCGGAGGCGACCGGGATCATGTAGCGGCGGATGGGGTCGGCGAGCAGCGCCTCGGTGGTGGGGGTCGCGAACGGCACCATCGTGTTGATCATTTGTGGTGGCACCAGCATGGACATGGTGGCCAGGGCCTTCTGGTCGGCCTCGAGGTCGGCGTAGAAGGTCTCGTCGATCAGGTCGCCGAGGACGGTGCGGAGCTGCTTGATGTTCTTGACGCAGTTGACGCGCTGCCACTGGGCGGATTCCCACTGGTCGCGGGTGACGTGTCGCCAGCCGGGGAAGCGGGTCCAGTCCGGTTCGACCAGGGGGCGGCGGTGGTATTCGTAGGGCTGCCCGGCGGTCGGTTCGGCGACCGGGGCGTGACGGGGGTGCGGGATGGTGTGGGTCACGGCCCCTCCTCGGTGGTGCGGCTGATCAGCGAAGCCCGAAGGCTACTGGAAAATATTCGGTACAGAAACTAGTCTGCCGTAAGTTTTCCCGTTACGCGAGCCTTGACCGGGGCTTCGGGCGGCTGGACAGGGGGAGGTCGGCGTGACGTCACCGGTGGGACTGCACCGCGTCGTGCAACCGGCGGGGGTGCTGCCGCAGGCGGCCTGGCGGCTGGACACGTCGGCGGTGATCGCGCCGAACGAGGTGCGGATCCGGGTGCAGCGGCTCAACCTGGACGCGGCGAGTTTCCGGCAGTTGTCGGAGAAGCACGGCGGTGACGGTGACGCGGTCCGCGCCGAGGTGCTGGAGATCATTTCGACCCGGGGGAAGATGCAGAACCCGGTGACCGGGTCGGGTGGGATGTTGATCGGCACGGTCGAGGAGGCCGGTCGGCGCTCCCCGCTGGGGCTCAAGCCGGGCCAGCGGGTCGCGACCCTGGTGTCGCTGACGTTGACGCCGCTGGTGATCACTGACGGGTTGGCCCGGTGGGACGGGCGCAGCGAGCAGGTGCCGTGCGACGGGTGGGCGATCCTGTTCGCGCGGTCCATCGCCGCGGTGCTGCCCGACGACGAGGATCCGCAGTTGTCCCTGGCCGTGCTGGACGTGTGCGGGGCGCCCGCGCTGACCGCCCGGGTGGTGTCGCGCTACGTCGAGGACCGGCGGCGGGCCGGTGACCCGTCGCCGGTGCGGGTCGCGGTGATCGGTGGGGCAGGTAAGAGCGGGTCGCTGTCGCTGGCTGCGGCGCGGCGCGCGGGCGCCGCCCGTACCGTCGGGGTGGTGCCGGTGGCGGCGGAGCGCGACGCGCTGACGGCCGCCGGTCTGGCGTCGGTGGTGGCGTTGGCCGACGCCCGGGACCCGGTGGGGTTGTCCACGGCGGTGACCACCGCGTTGGGCGCCCCGGCGGACGTGACGGTGGTCTGCGTGGACGTGCCGGGGTGTGAGCACGGGGCGGTGTTGGCCACCGCGGACGGCGGCACGGTGATTTTCTTCTCGATGGCGACGAGCTTCTCCGCTGCGGCGTTGGGTGCGGAGGGGTTGGCGGCGGACGTGACGATGCTGGTCGGCAACGGGTATGTGCCGGGGCACGCGGAGTTGGCGTTGGGGTTGTTGCGGGCCGAGCCGGGGGTGCGTCAGCTGTTCGCGGCGCGGGTCGCGGCAGACTGAGGCCATGACGAACCCCTCGACGTTGTATCGCGGCGGCGTGCTGCACTGCCCCGCCGACCCGAGCGCGACCGCGCTGCTGGTGTCCGGTGGGCGGATCGCCTGGTTGGGTACCGATGGTGACGCGCCGTCGGCCGACCGGGTGGTGGACCTGGGTGGGGCGCTGGTGACGCCGGCGTTCGTGGACGCGCACGTGCACGCCACCGACACCGGGTTGGCGTTGTCCGGGCTGGAGTTGTCCGGGGTGCGCTCGGCGGGGCAGCTGCTCGACGCGGTGGCCGGGTTCGCGGCGGGTCTGCCGGCGGACGCGGTGGTGCTGGGGCACGGCTGGGACGAGTCGGGTTGGTCGGATCCGACGTTGCCGGACGCGGCGGCGTTGGACCGGGCGGCCGGTGGGCGGCGGGTGTACCTGTCGCAGGCGTCGATCCATTCGGCGTTGGTGTCCTCGGCGATGCTGGCGGCGTGTCCGCAGGCGGCGACCGAGGCCGGGTACGACGCGTCGGGGTGGTTGCGGCGTGACGCGCACCATGTGGTGCGGGCGGCCGCGCAGGGGTCGGTGAGTCGGGCGCAGCGGGTCGCGGCGCAGCGGGTGGCGTTGGCGCACGCGGCGTCGTTGGGCATCGCTGCGGTGCACGAGTGCGGTGGTCCGGAGATCTCCGACGAGGAGGACTTCACCGGTCTGCTGGGCATCTCCGGGGCGGGGTTGCCGGAGGTGTACGGGTACTGGGGTGAGCTGGGGGGCGCGGCGCGGGCCCGGGAGTTGGGTGCGGTGGGTGCCGGTGGGGACCTGTTCGCCGACGGGGCGTTGGGGTCGCGGACGGCGCACGTGTCGCAGCCGTACGGCGACGGTGACGGCTGCGGGCACGGGTACCTGACGGCCGAGCAGGTCCGCGATCACCTGCTGGACTGTGCGGCGCACGGCATGCAGGGCGGGTTCCACGCCATCGGTGACGCGGCGATCGGCACGGTCCTGGACGGGTTCGCGGCGGCGGCGCGGACGGTGGGGGTGGAGCGGTTGCGGGCGGCCCGGCACCGTATCGAGCACGCGGAGATCATGAACAAGCGGTTGATCGCGCGGTTCGTGGAGTACGGGGTGGTGGCGAGCATGCAGCCGGCGTTCGACCGGTTGTGGGGTGGCGCGGGTCGGATGTACGAGGCGCGGTTGGGGTTGGACCGGTCGTTGGAGTCGAACCCGATGGGTGCGATGCACTCGGTGGGGGTGGCGTTGGCGTTCGGGTCGGATTCGCCGGTGACGCCGCTGGACCCGTGGGGGTCGGTGCGGGCGGCGGCGGCGCACCACAACCCGGCGCAGCGGATGGGTGTGCGCTCGGCGTTCGCGGCGCACACCCGGGGTGGGTGGCGGGCGGTGCACCTGGACGTCGAGGGGGTTCTCGCGTTGGGTGCGCCGGCGACGTTCGCGGTGTGGTCGACACCGGCGGGGGTGCAGCGGGGTCTGCCGGTGTTGCTGGCCGAGGACCCGGAGCAGTGGGGTCCGGACGACCCGACGCCGCTGCCGGTGTGTCGGCGTCTGGTGCTGCGCGGTGAGGTCATCTACGAGGAAGGGTCGTCGTGAACGAGCGGATGAGCGGTGTGGCGGGGGCGGCGGCGTGACCGGCAAGCTTGATCTTGATCCGGTGTTGGTGGCGCGGGCGCGGGAGTTGGCGCGTCGGGCCGGGCAGCCGGTGGTGGACCTGGCCCGCAGCCACACCACGGTGTCGGTGGAGCGGGCGGTGCTGCGGTTGGCCGGGGTGAGTGGCGCCGACCCGGACGGCATCCCCTGGGTGAACCGGCTCGTCGACGCGGTCGCCGCGGACGTGGGGTTGGGTCACGGGGTGGCGTTGCCGGTGTTCGACGCGCTGGCCCGTGAGGGCGGCACCGATGTGACGTTGCTGGCGCAGAAGGCCGCCGCCGGGTCGGTGCGGTTCACCCAGCCGACCGGGCGGGCGGCGACGGCGGCCCGGTCGGCGGCGCGCAGGGCGGTCGGCGCGGGTATCCGGCGCATCGACCGGCGGCGCGCCGAACGGGACCGGCTCATCAAGCGGCACGGGGACCCGAAGCAGCGGCCGTGGATCTACCTGATCGTGGCGACCGGGGACATCTACGAGGACATTCCGCAGGCGCAGGCGGCGGCGCGGGCCGGCGCGGACGTGATCGCGGTGATCCGTTCGACAGGGCAGTCGTTGCTGGACTACGTGCCCGAGGGCGCGACCCGGGAGGGTTTCGCCGGCACGTACGCCACGCAGGAGAACTTCCGGCTGATGCGCGCGGCGTTGGACTCCTCGTCGAAGGAGTTGGGCCGCTACGTGCGGTTGACCAACTACGCGTCGGGGTTGTGCATGCCGGAGATGGCGACCCTGGCCGGGTTGGAACGCCTCGACATGATGTTGAACGATTCGATGTACGGGATTCTGTTCCGCGACATCAACCCGGTGCGGACGTTCGTCGACCAGCGGTTCTCCCGGCAGGTGCACGCCCGCGCCGGGATCATCATCAACACCGGTGAGGACAACTACCTGACCACCGCCGACGCTGTCGACGAGGCGCACACGGTGACGGTGTCGCAGTTGCTCAACGAGTTCTTCGCGCACGAGGCGGGGTTGGCGGACTGGCAGTTGGGCCTGGGCCACGCGTTCGAGATCAACCCGGAGGTGCCGGAGTCGTTCCGGCTGGAGTTGGCGCATGCCCTGCTGGCTCGGGAGTTGTTCCCGCACGCGCCGCTGAAGTGGATGCCGCCGACGAAACACATGACCGGTGACGTGTTCCGGGGCAACCTGCTCGACGGGTTCTTCAACCTGGCCGGTACGCTGACCGGTCAGGGGATCCTGCTGGTGGGGATGATGACCGAGGCGGTGGTGACGCCGTGGTTGTCGGATCGGGACATCGCCCTGCAGAACGTGCGGTACGTCCTCGGCGCGGCCGGCGGGTTGCACGAGGACTTCGTGCCGGCGCCGGGCGGGTTCATCCGCCGCCGCGCCAACCAGGTCCTCGGTGAGGCGCTGGACCTGTTGGAACGCATCGGGGAGCAGACGTTGCTGACGGCGATCGCCGAGGGCACGTTCGGGATCATGAAGCGGCCCGCGGACCGGGGTAAGGGCCTCGACGGGGTCGCCGCGCACGAGGCCGACTACTGCAACCCGGCCACCGACATCCTGGAGGCGGCGGCGTGAGTAAGCAGATCGTGCGCCCGTACGGGGACACCACCGGTGACGGGATGGTGCAGGTGTCGTTCACCCTGCCGGTGGCCCACGACAAGCGGGCCGAGGGCGCGGCGGTGCAGTTGGCCAACAAGATGGGCATCGACCCGGCGATGGTGGTGCACGCCAAACCGATGGGCGACGGGTTCACGTTCTTCGTCGTCTACGGGCGGGTGAACCACCTCGTCGACCTGGACGCCGTGCAGGTGGTGGAGCGGGATTTCGCGTTGCTGTCGGCGAAGGACGTCAACACGGTGATCAAGCAGCGGTTGCGGCGCAAGCTGTCGGTGGTCGGGGCGTGCATCGGCACCGACGCGCACACGGTGGGCATCGACGCGATCCTCAACGTCAAGGGCATCGCGGGGGAGAAGGGCCTGGAGTACTACCGGGAGTTGAAGGTCACCAACATGGGCGCGCAGGTCAGCGTGCCGGAGTTGGTGGAGACCGCCCGGGCGGAGAAGGCCGACGCGGTGCTGGTGTCGCAGGTGGTCACCCAACGCGACGCGCATCTGCACAACACCCGGGAGATGTCGGCGGCGTTCCGGGAGGCGATGCCGGCGGGGCGGCGGCCGCTGCTGATCGTCGGTGGTCCCCGCTTCGACGAGACGATGACCGACGAGTTGGGCGTGGACCGGATCTTCGGTCGGGGCACCACCCCCGGCGAGGTGGCCAGCTACCTGGTGCACGCCCTGATCACGCAACGGAAGGCGATGGCATGACCGACGCACGGCTCGGGTTGACGGTGACGCACCGGCGGTATGTGCCGTACTCGCACGCCCACTACGGCGGGAACCTGGTCGACGGGGCGTACGCGCTCGGGTTGTTCGGTGACGTCGCCACCGAGGTGTGCATCCGCACCGACGGTGACGAGGGGCTGTTCGCCGGGTACGCCGACGTGCGCTTCCACGCGCCCATCCACGCCGGGGACGTGGTGCAGGTGACCGCGCAGGTGTCGCGGGTGGGCACCCGCAGCCGCACCCTGGAGTTGAGCTGCGCGGTGGTGTGCCGGGGTCGCCCGGACCGTTCCGCGTCCGCCGCGGAGGTCCTCGACCCGCCGATCGTGGCGGTCACCGCGACCGGCACCGTGGTCGTCCCCGTGAGTCGCGAGGAGTGAGCCGGGGTTACGAGCCCCGCAGTCGCGGACCGGGAGAGCCGACGACCCTGGCGGTCTGCGCCGACGTCGGTTCCACGTACACGAAGGCGGCGGTGGTGGACCTGGCCGCCGGTGTCCTCGCCGGTGCGGCGTCGGCGCCGACCACTGTCGACACCGACGTGCTGCACGGCCTGGACGCCGCGGTCGCGGCGGCCACCGCCGGGCTGCGGGTGGGTGACGTGCCGTGGTACGTGTGCTCGTCGGCCGGGGGTGGGTTGCGGCTGGCCGTGATCGGCTATGAGCCGTTGGTCACCGCGCAGGCCGGGCGGCGGGTGGGGTTGTCCGCGGGCGCGCACGTGGTGCACGTCGCGGCGGGTCGGCTCGGTGCGGCCGACCTGACGGCGTTGCGGGCGGCCCGACCCGATGTGGTACTGCTCGTCGGTGGCACCGACGGCGGTGACGCCGACACGATCACCCACAACGCGACCCGGCTGGCCCGGGCCCGGTGGCGCCGGCCAGTGGTGTACGCGGGCAACTCCGACGTGCGCGAACAGCTGACCGGGTTGCTGGGCGACGCCGGGGTGCCGGTCACCGCCGCCGACAACGTGCTGCCGCGCATCGGGGTGCTCGCCCCGGCGTCGGCGCGGGCGGCGATCCGCGCGGTGTTCCTGCGTCACGTCATCGGTGGTAAACGACTGTCCAGGGGCACCCGGTTCGCGCGGCTGGTGCGGGCGGCCACCCCCGACGCGGTGCTCACCGGTGTGGAGGTGCTCGCCGACACCCTCGGCGGTGATCTCGTCGTGGTCGACGTGGGTGGTGCCACCACCGACGTGTACTCGGTCCTCACGCCCGACGAGCGGGCCACCGGGCCGGGCCGGGAGGTCGCCGGCAGTCTGTGGCGGGCCCGCACCGTGGAGGGCGATCTGGGGATGAGGTGGAGCGCACCCGGGGTGGTGCGCGCCGCCGTCGAGGAGCGGCTGCTCGCCGGGGACGAGTCCGACGACCTGGCGGCCGCCGCGGCGCGTCGGGCGGGCGACCCGGCGTTGCTGGCCGTCGACGACATCGAGCGGGCCGTGGACCGGCGCATCGCCACCCTCGCCGCGACGGTGGCGATGCGCCGGCACGCCCGGGGCGCGGCCACCGGTGAGCGGGCCGGGCGGGATCTGCGCGACGTGCGGCTGCTGGTGGGCTCCGGTGGGGTGTTGCGGCACGCCCCGGCGGACATGTCCGGGCAGGTGCTGTCGGCGGTCCTGGCCGATCACGCCGGCGGGTGGGCGCTGCCGCGCGCCGCCGCGGCGGTCGTCGACGCGGACTACGTGCTGGCCGCCGGAGGGCTGCTCGCCGAGGAACACCCGGCGGCCGCAGCGGCGCTGCTGCGTCACCATCTGCGTACGTAGTGAGACTCGCCGACCGACACGCCGTGTCGCAACACACGACAGGCCGGGTGCGGGTTGACAACCGACGGGGGTCGGCACGTACCGTCTTTGAGTCCTACCACGGGAAGCGGCTGTTGTTCGCTTCGTCCCTTCGTCCGCTGGCCGAGCGACATGTTTCAGCGTCATCGTCGCGGCGGCCAGGTCCAGCGGGCGGGGGTCGGCGGGGCGGCGCGAACCGGCCGCGGTTACCGGTGTACGGGCAGGGTGAGGTGCACGGCCAGTAGACAACGGCCCGGCGGGGGCAGCCAGTCCACGTCCGGTCGGTCCGAAGGTCGTCGTGCCCCATCCTCGCCACACCGGCCGGGAAGGGCCTGGGAGCATCGGGGCGCGGCGTCAGCCGCGCCCCGATTTCATATCCCCGCCCCACCTCCGGCGATCTTGCGGTTTCGATCGTCGACGTGGGTGGAATGCCCCTTGTGTCGGCACCGAACGCGCACGATCGGCGAGCGGGGGGCCCGGCCAGCGGGACCATCAGGCGGGTAGCCTTCGCCGGGTGATCGAGGTGAAGCTGCGGTGACGATGCTGGACCAGGATGAAACCCGCACCCCCCGGGTGACCGGCGCGCCGGTCGTCGCGGGCCGGCCGCTGCCGCTGCGGGTCGCTGTGCCCCTGGCGATCGCCGCCGGGCTGGCCCTGCTGGTGGCGTTCCCCCCGTACGGGGTGTGGCCGCTCGCGCCCGTCGGGGTGGCGTTGCTGGCCGCCGCCGCGCACCGGCGGCGGTTGCGCGCCGGCGCCGGCCTGGGCTTCCTGACCGGTGTGGCGTTGTTCGCCCCGCTGCTGGCCTGGACGAACCTGCACACCGGCTACCTGCCGTGGGTGCTGCTGTCGCTGCTGCAGGCCGGCTACCTGGCGCTGCTGGGCGCCGCTACGGCCTGGGTGTCGCCGCTGGCCGACCGGGGCCGCTGGGCGTGGCCGGCGCTGACCGGGCTGCTCTGGGTGGGCCAGGAGGCGCTGCGCGACCGCACCCCGTTCGGCGGGTTCCCCTGGGGGCGACTCGCGTTCAGCCAGGACGAGTCGCCGCTGCTGCGCCTGGCCGCGCTCGGCGGCGCGCCAGTGGTCACCTTCGCCGTCGCCCTCGTCGGCGGCCTGCTGGTCACCGCCGGCTGGCGCACCGCCAGCACCCTGCGCCGCAGCGCCCCCAACGGCACCGTCCCGAGCAGCGACCCGGCCGACACCGACGGCCCCGCCGACACCAACCCCACCACCACCGCGGCGTCCGGCCACGTTTCGGCGCGACGGTGGACGCCGGTTGTCGTACCGGCGGTCGTGGCCGTCGCGCTGACCGCCGGTGCCCTGCTCGTGCCGGTCGCCTCCACCGGGTCCGGCGCCACCGTCACCGTGGCGATCGTGCAGGGCAACGTGCCGCGGCTGGGCCTGGACTTCAACGCCCAACGGCAGGCGGTGCTCAACAACCACGTCGACGCCACCATCGAGTTGGCCGGGCGGGTCGCCGCCGGGCAGCAGCCGCGCCCCGACGTGGTGGTGTGGCCAGAGAACTCCAGCGACATCGACCCGCTGCGCAACCCCACCGCCGGTGCCCGGATCTCCCAGGCCGCCGACACCATCGGCGCGCCGATCCTGGTCGGCGCGGTGCTGCTGGGTCCCGACGCCGGGCAGGTCCGCAACGCCGGCATCCTGTGGCGCCCCGGCACCGGCGCCGACCTGGAGCAGCTGTACACCAAACGCCACCCGGTGCCGTTCGCCGAGTACGTGCCGCTGCGCGACGTGGCCCGGATGGTCAGCAAGCAGGTCGACCTGATCCGCAACGACTTCGTACCCGGAAGCACCCCGGGCGTGGTACGCGCCGGCCCCGCCGTCCTCGGTGACGTGATCTGCTTCGAGGTCGCCTACGACGAGGTGGTCCGTGACACCGTCACCGGCGGCGCGCAACTGCTGGTGGTGCAGACCAACAACGCCACGTTCAACGTGGCGGAGGCCCGTCAGCAACTGGCCATGGTGCGGTTGCGGGCGGTGGAGCACGGCCGACCGGCGTTGATGGCCTCCACGGTCGGCGTGTCCGGGTTCGTCGCACCCGACGGGCGGGTAAGCGATGCCACCGGGTTCAACACCCGGGAGGTCGTGGTGCGACAGGTGCGCCTCGACGACGGACGCACCCTCGCCACCCGCCTCGGTTGGTGGCCGGAGGTGACGCTCGCCGCGCTGGCCGCGGCGACCCTGGTCGGCGCGGCGGTGCTGCGCCGACGGCGGGTCATGCCCGGATAGCAACAGCCGGTACGCCGGCGGGAGCGGAGGAACCGTGATCCAGGCGACCGATACGATCCGACGCCCGGACGAGGTGCCCGGGGTGGGCCGGGTACTGGTGGTGATCCCCACCTACAACGAGGCCGACAACATCGCCGCGATCGTGGGCCGGGTCCGGCGCGCCGCCCCGGCGGTGCAGGTCCTCATCGCCGACGACAACAGCCCCGACGGCACCGGCGCGATCGCCGACGCCCTCGCCGACGGCGACGCGCACGTGCAGGTGCTGCACCGCCAGGGCAAGCAGGGCCTGGGCGCGGCGTACCTGGCCGGGTTCGGGTGGGCGCGTGAGCGCGGCTACCAGGCGGTCGTGGAGATGGACGCCGACGGCTCGCACGCCCCGGAGGACCTGCCGGCGTTGCTGGACGCCGCCCGCGACGCGGACGTGGTGATCGGGTCCCGGTGGACCAGCGGCGCCCGGGTGCTCAACTGGCCGCTGCGGCGGCTGCTGCTGTCGCGCGGCGGCAACCTGTACGCGCGCCTGGCGCTGGGCATGCCCGTCTCGGACGCCACCGGCGGTTACCGGGTGTACCGGACCAGCGCGTTGGACGCGATCGACCTGGAGTCGGTGACCTCGCAGGGCTACTCGTTCCAGGTGGAGCTGTCCCGGCTGGCGCACCGGGCCGGGGTGCGGATCGTGGAGGTGCCGATCACGTTCGCCGAGCGGGAACACGGCGACAGCAAGATGAGCCCGAAGATCGTGGCGGAGGCGCTGTGGCGGATCACCGCCTGGGGTGTGCGGGACCGCCGCCAGTCGGTACGCCGCGGCCTGTACGGCACCGCCGCCGGTCAGGCCCGGTGGCCGTGAGCGCGGTCGTGTCATGCTGGATGAGCGGACCACGTCCGTGGTGTCCGCAGGAATGGCGATGAGGTGAGATGCGCCGAGGACTGAGGTTCGTACCGTTGGCCCTGTTGCTGACGGTGGTGCTGGAGCTGGCCGTGTTCATCGGCGTGGGACGGGCGCTGGGGTTCGGCGCGGCGGTGTTGCTGGTGTTCGCCGCGTCCCTGCTGGGTCTGGTGCTGCTGCGCCGCGAGGGGATGCGCGCCTGGCGGGGGTTCCGTTCCGCCGCGGCGGCCGGGCAGCCCCCCGGCGGGCAGGTGACCGACGGCCTGGTGGGGTTGGCGGGCGCGTTGTTGCTGGCGGTGCCCGGCCTGGTCAGCGGGCTGGTCGGGGTGTTGCTGCTGGTGCCGCCGGTGCGTCGTCTGGCCCGCGCCGGGGTGCGCCGTGCCACCGAGCGGCGGGTGTCGTCGATGGTCGCCGGTGACCTGTTCGGGCCGCGCACGGTGCGGGTGCGCCAGGGTGCGCCGCAACCGACAGCGCAACCGGAACAGCCGGTGGTGGTCGACGGCGGTCGGGCCATCGAGGGTGAGATCGTCGAGCCCGGTCGGCACTGACACCGGGCCTCAGACACGGCGACGCCCCCGGGGAAACCCCGGGGGCGTCGCCGTTGTGTGTCGTGCGGCTCAGGCGCGGCCGCGGCGGGTCCGGACCTCCTGCAGACGCTCCTCCAGGATGTCCTCCAGCTCGGCGATCGAGCGCCGCTCCAGAAGCATGTCCCAGTGGGTACGCGGCGGCTTGGCCTTCTTCTGCTCCGGCTCGCTGCCGTCGACGAGTCGGGCGACGCTGCCGTCGAACTTGCATTCCCAGGTCGTCGGGACCTCGGCGTCGACGGCGAACGGCACCTCGAACTGGTGGCCCTTGGCGCAGAGGTACTCGCGGGTCTGACGCGGCGCGAGCTCCGTGTTGCGGTCGGATTCATAGCTCACCGCGCCAAGGCGGCTTCCGCGCAGCATACGCTCGCCCATGATCGACTTCCCCTCGTTCGTGGTGCTGGTCTTCTGGGTGTAACGGTGCGTCCCCGCCGCGCCATTCCCGCCCGAGGGCGTGAGGCGTCCACGGGTGGGCCGGGACCAAGGGTAGCCGGCCGAGACGGTCACCCGGTGAGGTGATCCCCAGGCGAGTCGCGACGACGGTGCGTGTCCGCGGCCACCGGGGAGGTTAACCGCGCAAGCGTACCGAAGGTTGCGCCACGATGCTCACGTCGTGGCGCCGGGAGTGCCGGCACCGAGACGGGCCAACGCCAACGCCAGGTCGCTGACCTGGTCGCCGAGCTGCGCCACCCGCCGCTGGGCCAGGTCCCGGTCGGCCTCGGCGGCGTCGAGCCGTACCGTCAGGGCGGTGCGGTGCCCCTCGGCGGTCGCCGCGGCCTGCCGGGCCACGCTCAGCTCGGCGGTGAGCGTGTCGCGGTGGGCGGCCACGGCGGTCAGCTCCGCGCGCAGCCGCGCGGCCAGCTCCGCGGCCTCCTGCCGGGCCTCGTCGGCCTGCCGGGCGGCGACCTCGGCGCGGTCGCGGGCCCGGTCGGCCTGCTCACGCGCCCGGGCCGCGTCGGCGGCCTCCGCACGGGTACGCGCCGCGTCGGCGCGGGACTGCTCGATCTGACGCCGGACGTCCTGCACCTCGGCCTGCCACCGCCCGGCCCGCTCGGTCGCGTCGGCGGCGGCCCGGGTGGCCCGCTCAGCCTCGGCGCGCGCCGCGTCGCGTTCCACGACGAGATCGGCCACCCGCTGCCGCTCGGCGTCGCGTTGCGTGCGCAGGTCCCGCACCTCCGTGCGGGCCTGGTCGCGGTCGCGTTCGGCCTGCACGCGCAGCGCCTCGGCGGCGCTGGCCGCGTGGCGCGCCTGGTCCCGGGCGTCCTCGGCGTGTTGTGCCCGCTCGTCGGCGGCGGTGGCCTGCCGGTGCGCCAGCTCGGCGCGCTGACGGGCGGCGTCGGCGTCGGCGCGGGCGTCGCGGGCCTGCTCGCGGGCGCGCGTCGCGTCGGCCGCCGCGGCCTCGGCGTCGTCGCGGGCCTCGTCGCGTTCGGCCTGCGCCGCCGCGATCTCGGTGGCGGCCTCCGCGCGGGCCTGGGCGAGCTGCCGCTGCACACCCCCCGGGGACAGCTCGGCGTGCAGCGACTCGGTCAACGTCTCGACGATCTGGTCGAGCCGGTCCACCGCCTCCCAGGTGCGGGCCACCTGCCCCGGCAGGCCGGGGGCGTTGCGGTGCCGCATCCGGCTGTTGCGGGAGGCGCGCTGGCAGGCGCCGTCGTTGTCGCGGCAGTAGCGAAACGGTCGGCCCGCGCCGACACGCTGCGGCACCGGCGCTCCACAGTGGGCGCAGGGACGGGTCTCGGTGGTGGCGGGCTGGGCGTCCATCGAGGGCGAAGTCTAGTGCCGGCCGGTCAGGTCGTCGTCCGGGCCGTCGCGTCCAGGGTGTAGCGGCGTTGCAGCAGCAGCGCCGCGAGCATCGCCACCGCCGGCAGCAGCCCGAAGCCGTAGCGGACCGCCGCGAGCGCGGCGTCCGGCTGCACCGGCGACTCACCGGCCGTCGAGGCCACGAAACCACCCACGGTCAGGCACAACGCGTACGCGTACGGGCCCAGCGCCGCGCCGGTGGCCTCGGTGGCCGTCCACACCCCGGTGTAGGTGCCGGCCCCGGTGCCGCCGTCGTCGGTGCTGGCGGCGCGGATCACGTCGGGCAGCATCGAGAACGGCAACAGTTGCATGCCGGCGAACGCCACCCCGAGCACCGCCACCGCGGCGATCAGCACCGGCAGGCCGGCCGGGCGGCCCACCGCCAGCACCAGCGAGCCGACGGCGAACGCGCCCTGCGCGCCGAGCAGCGCCCGCTGCTTGCCGACGCGTCGCGCCACCACCAGCCAGAGCGGGGTGACCAGCAGCGCCGGCGCCACGAACGCGGCCACCAGCACCGTGGTCAGGCCGGGCGCGCGCAGCTCGTACTCGGCGTAGTAGGGCACCCCGGCGAGCACCAGGTGGGTGGTGGTGGACATCGCCAGGTACGCGGCGACCAGCCACCGGAACTGCGTATCGCGCAACGCGACGCGTAGCGCCCGCCACCCGCTGTGTCCGGCGGTGGCGGTGCTCGGCGCGGACCCGCGCAGCCGGGCGATGCCGGCGACACCGACCAGCATGGCCACCAGCATCCCCACTGCGAGGATCACGCCCATGCGCTGGTAGCCGCCCCGGGTCGCGGCGTCGCCGCCGGTGAGCAGGGGGGCCAGCAGCCCGGAGGCCAGGATGCCCAGGGTCAGCACGACCATCCGGAAGGCCATCAGCCGGGTGCGTTCGTGGTACCCGATCCGCAGGTCGGCGGGGGTGGCCAGGTAGGGCACCTGGTAGGCGGCGAAGAGCAGGTTGCCGGCGATGAAGAACACCGCCACCCACGCGGCGGCCGGCGCACCGGTCAGGCCGCCGGGCACGGCGAAGAGCGCGGCGAACGCGGCCGGCAGGGCGCAGCCGAGCAGCAGCAGGCGACGCCGGTCGCCGCGGCGGGTCTGTTCCACGTCGGCGCGGTGCCCCACCCACGGGTGCAGCAGCACGTCGGCGATCTTCGGCAGCAGCAGCGCGAGCCCGGCCAGCCACGGCCCGACGGCCAGCACGTCGGTGAGGAAGTACAGCAGCAGCAGGCCGGGCACCGTCACCCAGACACCCATGCCGAGGGAGCCGGCGGCGAAGCCCGCCAGTGGACCGCGGGGCAGTGTCGCGTCGGTGGCGGCCGCCGGCCGCCGGTCCAGCCCGGTCATCGCCGCATCCTCTCCGCAATCCAACGGTTGCTGGATTCTAGGGGCAGAATGGCGTCATGACCATGCCCCGCCGCCGCCCGGGTCGGCCCCGCCGCGACGAGACCCGGCCGACCCGCGAGGTGGTGCTCACCGCGGCGACCGCGCTCTTCGCCGAGCGGGGTTTCGACGCCGTCGGGTTGCGGGAGGTCGCCGCCGCCGCCGGGGTCGACGTCGCCACCGTCGCGCACCACACGGGTACGAAGGCGGCCCTCTACGACGCGTGCTTCGCCCGGGTGTTCGCCGCCGAGCGGGAGGTGCTGACCGCGGCCGCCGAGCAGGCCCGCGCCGCTGTCGACGCCGGTCCGGAGGCGGCGCGGCGGGCCCTGCACGAGCTGGTCGACGTCTTCGTCGACTTCCTGGAGGACCGCCCCGAGACGACCGCGCTGTGGCTGCGGCGCTGGTTGGAGCCACAGCGGCACGCCGAGCTCGACGAGCGTTACGCCGAGCCGTTGTACCGGCTGGTCGCGGAGCTGCTCACCGCCGCCGCGGCGGCGGGCGCGCTGGCCGAGCCGACTCCCCACATCACCGTACGGAGCCTGGTGTGGGCCACCCACGGGCACGTGGTGGCGTTGGCCGCCGGCGCGCCCGGCGCCCGGGAACGGCGTGAGTTCCGGGCGTTCGTGCACCGGATGCTCGACGGGCTGTACGGGTCACCGGCCCCTTGACGGGCCGCCGTCGCCCGACGATTATCCATCAGACGTTGGATTTAGTGGGGGCGAAGCGATGGGCGCAGCACAGCGGGTGGCGGTGATCGGCGCCGGCGCCGCCGGGCTCGCCGCGGTCAAGGCACTACGTGACGCCGACGTGCCGACGGTCGGCTTCGAGGCCGCCGAACAGGTCGGCGGCCTCTGGGTGTACGGGGCACCCGACTCACCCGCGTACCGCACGCTGCACCTCAACACCAGCCGCGGTCGTACCCAGTTCGCCGACCACCCGATGCCCACCGACTGGCCGGACTACCCCGACCACCGGCGCGTCGCCGGATACCTCGCCGACTACGCCGCGCGCTTCGGGCTGGCCGACACCATCCGGCTGCGGCACACCGTCGAGCGGGTCACCCGCAACCCCACCGGCACCTGGACGGTGGCCGCCACCGGCCCGACCGGCCCGGTCGAGGTCACCGTCGACGCCGTGGTCGTCGCCAACGGGCACAACCGGGTGCCCCGGCTGCCGGATCCCGGCTACCCCGGCGCCTGCACCGCCGAGCAGATGCACAGCCACGACTACCGGGGCCCGGAACAACTGGCCGGCAGACGGGTGCTGGTCGTCGGCGGCGGGAACTCCGCGATGGACATCGCCGTGGACGCGTCGTACGCGGCGGCCCGCACCCTGCTGTCGCTGCGCCGGGGCGTCTGGGTGGTGCCGAAGTACCTGCTGGGTCGCCCCTCGGACACCCTCAACGGGGCGTTGGCCCGCCGACTGCCGTGGCGGCTGCGTCAACGCGTCAGCCAGACGATGCTGAGCGCCACCGTCGGCAAGCCGGCGCGCTACGGGCTGCCCGCGCCGACGCACGGCTTCCTCCAGGACCACCCGACGCTCTCCGACGGGTTGCTGTCGCGGCTGACCCACGGTGACGTCGAGGCCCGGCCCGGTATCGCGGCCCTCGACGGCGACCGGGTGGAGTTCACCGACGGCCGCAGCGACACCGTCGACCTGATCATCTGGTGCACCGGCTACCGGGTGGAGGTGCCGTTCCTCGACCCGGCGCTGCTCGCCGGCGGCGCCGACACCCTGCCGTTGTACCGGCACGTGTTCCACCCCGACGCCCCCGGTCTGAGCTTCGTCGGGTTGATGCAGTCCACCGGTTCCGCGTTCCCGCTGGTCGAGGCGCAGGCCAAGCTGATCGCGGCGCACCTCGCCGGCCGGTACGCGCTGCCGGACCCGGACCGGCAGCGCGCCGTGTGCCGGGCCGAGCTACGGGCCGCTACCGCCCGGTGGGGTCAGCGCCGCCCGGCGATGCGGGTGGACTTCGACGTCTACCTGGCCGAGCTGGCCCGGGAGTTGACCGCCGGGGCGCGCCGCGCCCGCTCCGGCGCGTCGTCCGCGGTGCGGGCAGCCCGGTGAGCGGTCGGTCGCTGGCCGGTCGGCGGGTGCTGGTCACCGGGGCGAGCGGAACGTTCGGCCGCCACCTCGGCGCGGCGCTGAGCGCGGCCGACGCCCGGGTGGTGGGGCTCGACCTGCACGCCCGCCCCGACGACGACGTGCCGGTGCTCGGCTGCGACCTGACCGACCCGGACGCCGTGCCGGCGGCGGTGCGGGCCGCCGTCGACCGGCTCGGCGGGCTCGACCTGCTGATCAACAATGCCGGGGTCGGTGGTCCCGCGCCGGCCGAGTTGCCTCCCGACGAGGTGGTCCGCCGGCAACTGGAGGTCAACCTGCTGGCCGCCTGGCGCACCACCGCCGCCGCGCTGCCCGCACTGCTCACCGCCCGCGGACGGGTGATCTTCGTGGCCAGCCGGATGGCGGTGCTGCCGCTGCCGCTCGCCGCCGCGTACGGGGTGAGCAAACGGGCCCTGGTCGCCTACGCCGACGCGCTGCGCCACGAGGTGGGCACCCACGTCGGGGTGAGCGTCGTCTACCCGAGCATGGTCGCCTCACCGATTCACGACAGCACCGCCGAGGCCGGGTTGTCCCTGCGGGGGGTGTCCCGCCCCGAGCCGGTCGAAGGGGTGGTCGCGGCGATCCTGCGGACCGCCATCGCCCGGCGGGCGCCCCGGGACGTGGCGACCACCGCCCGTGGCCGGCTGGAGATGGCCGTCGGCCGGCACGCGCCCGCGCTGGCCGACCGGCTGGTGCGTCGTACCCTCGCCGCCCGGCTCGCCGCCGGTGACCTGGACGCCGCGCCGCTGGCCGCCGGGATGGTCGACCGGCACCGGGGGGCCGCCCGGAGTACGCCGGAAACCGGCGACAGGTAGCCGAGGCTGGCAGCGGTTCGGGCGTGACCGTGACGGCGCGATCAGAAATGATCCGCCAGGTCGTCAGATCTGGTGGCCGCTCGCACCGCTGGAAGGATCGCTGACATGACCGACGCCGCCCGGTTGGACGCCGACGAGACCACGTTCATCGCGGCGGTCCGCGCGGGAGATGCCGCGCGGTTCGCGCTCCTGACCGAGCGCCACCGGCGTGAGCTGCAGGTGCACTGCTACCGGATGCTCGCGAACTACGAGGACGCCCAGGACATGACGCAGGAGACGTTCCTGCGCGCGTGGCACAAGCGGGAGTCCTTCAGGGGCCACGCGGCCCTGCGGACCTGGCTGTACCGGATCGCGACGAACGCCTGCCTCGACTTCCTGAAGAAGCGCACCAACCGCACACCCGTACCGTCCGCGCTGCCGGACTCCGACTCCGAGTTGATGTACCTGCAGCCGTACCCCGACCGGATGCTCCCGGAGGACCCGCAGGAATCGGTGGTGGCGCGGGAGACGGTCGAGCTGGCGTTCATCGTCGCCGTCCAGCACCTACCGCCGCGCCAGCGGGCGGTGTTCATCCTGCGCGACGTGCTCGGTTGGCCGGCGTCGACGGCCGCCGACGCCCTGGAGCTGACCGTCGCATCGGTGACCAGCGCGCTGCAGCGGGCCCGCGTGACGATGCGCGAGCAGCTGCCCGACCGCCGCCTCGACTGGCGCAGCCCCGCCACCCACGAGCTGTCGAGCGACGAGCGCGGCGCGGTGAAGTCGTACATCCGCGCCCACGAGCGCAACGACCTCGACGGGCTGATGTCCCTGCTGCGCGACGACCTGCGCTTCGCGATGCTGCCCGACCCGGGCACCGTGACCACGACGGCCAGGGACGCGGTGGACGGCTGGATCTCCGGTGGGCTCTTCCAGAGCGGCCACGACGACTGGCGCGGTATGACCACGACGGTCAACCGCATGCCAGCCGCCGCGCTCTACCTGCGCGCCCCGGGCGACTCGCAGTACCGGCTGTTCGCCATCGCCGTGCTGCACATCGTCGACGGGAAGATCGCCGAACTCACCGGGTTCGACGCCACCGACAAACCATGGCTGGACCTGCCACCGACACGGTGATCACAGATCCAGACACGGGCCGGGCAGGTGACCTTTCTATCGCCTCGTCTCGTACCGGGCCAGCGTCACGCCGCCCGGGAACGTCCGCGTCTCCACCAGGTTCAGGTTCACCCAGCTGTCCAGTGCGGTGAAGAGCGGCTTGCCGCTGCCCAGCAGCACCGGGTGGGTCACAACCTCGAACTCGTCGACCAAGCCGGCCCGCATCGCCGCGCCGGCGAGCGTCACGCCACCAACCCTCATCGGCCCGCCGTCCTCGGCCCTGAGCCGGGTGATCTCGGCGACCGCGTCGCCGGTAACCAGACGGGTGTTCCAGTCGACCTTGTCGATCGTCGAGGAGAACACCACCTTCGGCGTGTCCCGCCAGTTCCGCGCGAACTCGACCTGCGCCGGGGTGGCACCCGGCTGCTGGTCGCCGGTCGGCCAGTAGGAACTCATCGTCTCCCACAGCTTGCGCCCGTACAGGAACAGCGCGACCGCCCGTTCCCGGTCGAGCCACCACTGGAACAGCTCGTCGTTCGGGGCGCTCCAACTGATGTCGTCGCCCGGCGCGGCGACGTAACCGTCCAGTGTCGCGTTCATGCCGAAGATCAGTTTCCGCATCGTGTCCGCCTCTCGTCAGTCGATCTCACACATACCGACGAGCGCGACGCGGAAACCTCATCGGTGCGCCGGGTCAGGGCGTGGCGACAGCCGCCCGCGAGCGGTCGGCGGCGATGCGGACGGCCAGCGCGGCCAGGGCGGTGCCGGTCACCCAGCGCTGCACCCGTAGCCACGTCGGCCGGCGGGCGAAGAACCCCGCGAGGGCGCCGGCGCTGAGCACGATCATCGCGTTCACGCTCAACGCCACGGCGATCTGGGTCAGACCGAGCAGCAGGCTCTGCGTGGCGAGGTGCCCCCGGGCCGGGTCGATGAACTGGGGCAGCAGCGACACGTACAGGATGGCGATCTTCGGGTTCAGCAGGTTGGTGACCAGGCCCATGGTGAACAGCCGCCGGGGCGGGTCCGGTGGCAACGGCGTGGGGGCGAACGGTGACCCGCCGCCCGGACGCAGCGTCCGCCAGGCCAGCCAGAGCAGGTAACCGGCGCCGGCCAGCTTCACCACCGCGTACAACGTCGGCACCAGGACGAAGACGGTGGCCAGACCGGCGACCGCCGCCGCCAGGTAGACCCCGAAGCCGGCGGCCACCCCGAGCAGCGAGACCAGCCCGGCCCGGCGGCCCTGCGCCACCGAGCGGGACACCAGGTAGACCATGTTCGGGCCGGGCGTGAGCACCAGCCCCAACGCCACCAGCGCGATACCCAGCAGTGCGCCCGCACCGACCACGACGATTCCCCCGTTCGGTAGACCCCACACAGACCGTAATCGGGACGAACGTCCCGACCCAGGGCCACCTGGCGAGCCGTGGCCTGCGATCCGGAGTGATCCACTCGCGTTTGCCGGCACCCGGCGGCCACGGCGGGAATGCCCACCGTCACGGGCGCGCTGATCAGTGGCGCAGGCGTGCCGCCAACCGGAAGCGGCGCGTTACGGTGGCCGGGGGAGGTGCCGCAGGGTGGTTGAGGCGTGGGAAGCGTCGGTCGAGGCGAAGATCCAGGATGCCGTTCAACGCGGCGAGTTCGACGACCTGCCCGGCATGGGCAAGCCGATCCCCGGTCGTGGGGCGCCGTACGACGAGGCGTGGTGGATCAAGAGCTTCCTGGAGCGCGAGGCGCTCCCCAGTGACCTGCTGCTGCCCACGTCGCTGCAACTGCGCCGACGGGTCGAGCAGGTCCCCGACGAGGTCCGTGACCTGCCCACCGAGCAGTCCGTGCGGGACTTCGTCGGGCAGTTGAACGTACAGATCGTGGCGTGGCTGCGTTCCCCCGACGACGGGCCCCGGGTCGCGGTGCGCCCGGTCAACACCGAGGACGTCATCAGCCGTTGGCGGGCCGAGCGGGCCCGCCCCGAGGCCACCGTCACCGTCACGGAAGCGGTGACCGCCGTGGGACCGTCGCGCTGGGGCTGGTGGCAGCGGTGGCGCCGCCGTCGGGGCTGACCCCACGGCCACGGGCACGGCAGAATGTGCCGATGCTCATCGGATCACCGGCACCCGGCACACCCTCGACGCCGGGTGTCACCCTGCGTCAGTGGTGTGCCGACGACCTCGATGACCTGGTGGACGCGTACCGGGACCCGGTCCTGCGGCACTGGACCAGTCATCCGGTGACCAACGCCGCCGAGGCCCGACGGTGGCTGGAGGGCACACTGCGGGACCGGGCCGCCGGCCGCCGGTACACCTTCGCCGTCGTCGAAGAGCAGGCCGACGGCGCGCGGCTGGTCGGCAACGTGGTGCTCAAGGGGATCACGCCGCAGCGCCCGGCGCCGGAGGTGGGCTACTGGACGGCGTCCTGGGCGCGCGGTCGTGGGGTCGCCCCCCGCGCGGTAACCGCACTGAGCCGCTGGGCGTTCGACCGGTTCCCCGAGGTCACGCGTCTCGACCTGCTGCACCAGGTGGACAACGTGGCGTCCTGCCGGGTGGCGCAGAAGTGCGGCTTCGTGTTCCACGAGGTGATGCCGGCCCGGCCGCCGTTCCCGCTCGACGGCCACCGGCACACCCTGCACGCCTAGGTGTCAGTCCACCCTGGCCCGCCACACCCAGGAGGTGCGCCGGGCCCGGCCGGGCAACTCACCACGGCCGGTCATCCACAGCAGCACCTCGGGTGCCGCACCGGCCGGGGCGTCCGGGAAGAGCCGCCGCAGCACCAGCGCGCTCAGTCGCTGCGGTGGCTGCCACGGCACACCGAGGCCGAGGGTGATGTCGTGGGTGTGCAGCACGGTCTCGGCCACGCCCATGGCGGCGAAACCGGCCGGGTCGCACGGGCCCCAATGCCAGGCCCGCGTGTCCGGGCCGGCGGCGTCGACGGCGGTGGCGAGCAGCCCGGCGCAGGCTCGCACCACGGTGAGCACGTGCGTCGGGCTCGCGCCGGGGGAGACCCGCAGGTCGTACGGCAGATAGCCGTCATCCGGGCGGCCGGCGACCTGGCCCGCGTACGCGATGAGGTCGTGCGCGACGTGCGCCGCGGTGGTCCAGCAGCTCCAGCTCAGCGGGCCGGCGGGCACCGACCAGTCGCGGTCGCGGTGTGGCGCCAGCACCCGGGTCATCTCCTCGGCCGCCTCCAGCAGGTCGGCACCGGTCACCACTGACACTCACCAACCCCCTGGGAAGCACCGCGTACGAGAATCCCGTCACCGGTACCACGGATCGAAGCGTGCAAGAATCCATCCTCGCATGCGGGGGGAGGCGAGCAGAGTGTTGCCCAATCGGGTGGTCGACACGACGGTGTTACCACCGGCGGACCGGTTCGAGTTCTGGTACGCCCTGGTCGCCCAGGAGACGGGGCCAGCGCACATCAGCAGCGCTCAACTGGACAACTTCGTCGCGTACGCCCAGGCCATCGATCTCGGCAGCATCCGGATGACCGCCCTGCGGTACCCGTCGCTGGACTCGGCCCGGCCCGCGAAGCTGGCCCGCAGAGTCGAGGAGAACGTCTACCAGCTCGCACTGCCATTGACCGGCCGCAGCAGCCTGATCCAGGATCGCACCGAGAACACCCTCCAACCCGACAACCACTTCACGCTCCTGGACACCGCGCGGCCGCACGTCGCCCGGCACAGCGCTGACGGCCCCGGCCTCGCCCACACGATCACCGTGCAGATACCGCACCCGTCGCTACCAGTGGCGCCGGACCGGATCCGCCGGCTGCTGGCCACGCCGCTGCCGTCGCACGTCGGCGTCGGCGGGCTGTTGGTCCACCACCTGCGCAGCATCGCCGCGCACCCGGAGCAGTACCAGCCGGCCCAGGCCGAGGTGCTGGGCAGCGTGGCGCTGGACCTGCTCGCCGCCGCGTTCGCCCAGTACCTCGACATCGAGGACACCCTGTCGCCGGAGGCCCGGCACACCGCGTTGCGGGCTCGCGTCGTCGACTTCATCGACCGCCACCTGGACAGCGACGAGCTCAGCCCTCGCAGCGTCGCCGCCGTCCACCACATCTCGCTGCGATCGCTGCACCGCCTGTTCGAAGGGGACTCGACGACAGTCGCCGAACTCATCCGCGCCAAACGCCTGGAGCAGTGCCGGCGTGATCTCGCCAACCCGCTGGTACGGCAGCCGATCCAGGCCATCGCCGCCCGATGGGGATTCCGGGACAAGGCCCACTTCAGTCGCCTCTTCCGGGCTCGCTACGGACGTTCACCGCAGGCCTACCGGACGACCGTCCCGCACCAGGACCGGTGACCGCTCAGTGTCGCCGGTGGTCGGTCGGATCGTCCTCGACGAAGTCACGGACGGCGACGCGGATGCTCTCGCCGTACGGGTCGTCCGGTAGCCGTACCAGGTGTTCCCGGGCTCGGGCGAGGTGCTCCCGAGCCGCACCGACGTTACCCAGCCGTCGGTGACAGTCGGCCAGGTTGAGGTGCAGCGACGGCAGGAACGCCTGAACCTGCAGTGAGGACAGGTATCGCTGGGCGCGTTCGTCGGTCAGCTCGGACACCGCGGCCAGGGCACGTTCGTCCCAGCTCAGCTCCGCCTCGGTGCTGTCCTGCAGGTCGGCGAGGTGATGCGCCAGGGTGCAGCGGTGCAGGGCGTCCCCGGTCGGGCCGATGTCGTCCCACAGCGCGGTGAGCAGCGCACGGGCCTGGGCGGGTGCGCCGCCCTGGCCGAGTTGCACGGCCTCGATGATGCGGGTCATGGTCGGGTCGGCGGTCGGTTGCTCGGTCATGTCGCCGATGGTCGAGCCTCAACCCGGTCGAGGGTCAACCTCCGCCGACCCGGCTCGTCAACGTTGGGCGACGATGGCTTCGAGCGCTGCGCGAGCGGATGTCGGACGGCGCCCGATGAGGGTCTCCAGCGTCGGATCGGTGACGGCGAACTCACCGCGACGCGACGCGCGGTACATGCCGAGGGTGAAGTCGGCGGCCGCCGGGGGCATGCCACCTGCGATGGCGGCCGACCGCCACTGGTCGTCGCTGACGACCACCCGGGTGACGGTGCGGCCCGTGATGTCGCTCAGGATGGCGGCCACCGCCTCGAGGTCGAGCGCCTGCGCTGCGGTCAGCGCCGGCGTGATGCCGTCGAGCAGGCCCTCCTCGGCCAGGGCGATGGCCGCGGCTTCGGCCAGGTCGGCGTGCGCGGTCCAGGACACCGGGCCGTCCGCCGGCGCCACGAGTTGACCGGTCTGCACCGCCGCACCGATGCAGAGGCTGAGCGTGCTCGCGTAGAACCCGTTGCGCAGGGCGGTGAAGGGAACGCTTAGCCCGGCCAGGTGCTCCTCGGTCGCGGCGTGGGTCGGCTGGGGGGCGAACAGCGAGTCCCGGGAGGCGGCCTGGTGGCTGGTGTAGAGGATGCGCTTGGCTCCCGCGGCGCGGGCGGCGTCGATGGCGGCGCGGTTCGCGGCGACCGCGCCGGCCCCACGGATGGCGGCGGACACGACGAGCACCTTGTCGGCACCCTCGAAGGCGTGCTCCAGCGTGGCCGGGTCGGTGAAGTCGCCGGCGCGTACCCGCACACCCCGCTCGGCGAGGCCCACCGCCCGGTCGACGTCGCGCACGCTCACGCCCACCGCGTCGGGTGGTAGCCGGTCGAGCAGTCGGTCGACGATCTGGGACCCGAGCTGACCAGTGGCACCGGTGACGACGAACATGCTGCACACTCCTTGTTATCGGCGTTATCATCTAGACGATAGCAGTGATAATTCGTAGTTAACAAGTCGCTGTTAGCATCGATTCATGGTGACGACGCAGGACATGGCATCCCGCGACGACGTCCGCACGGGCATCGTCGCGGCAGCAACCGAACTGCTGCGCGAGAAGGGCGCGAACGCGGTGACGACGCGCGCCGTCGCCCAGGCCGCAGGTGTGCAGGCGCCGACCATCTACCGCCTGTTCGGTGACAAGGACGGCCTCATCGACGCCGTCGCCGAACACGTCATGGCCAGCTACGTCAGCGGCAAATCGGTCGCCGCGCACGTCGCGACGGGCGATCCGGTCGCGGAGCTGCGCACCGGATGGCGCACCCACGTGGAGTTCGGCCTGACACACCCCGAGCTGTACGCCCTGATGGCCGCGCGGGGGAGCGGGGCACCCTCGCCGGCGACCGTCGCGGGCCTCGACGTGCTCCGTCGTCGCGTCCGGCGACTCGCCGCAGCCGGTCTGCTGCGGGTCGACGAACAACGCGCCCTCATGATGATTCACTCAGCGGGTCACGGAACCATCCTCGCGCTCCTCGGAACGCCCTCCGAGCAGCGCGACCCCGGCCTGAGCGAGGCCATGCTCGATGCCGTGCTCACCAGCATCCTGTCGGTAACCCCGGCGACACCCGACACGACCACGAAGACGGTCGCGGTGACCTTCGCGACGGTGCTGCCCGACCTGCCGGGGCTCACCGACGCCGAACGCGCGCTGATGGCCGAGTGGCTCCACCGATCGCTGACCCACCCGGCCGCCTGATCACCTCGGCGGCGGGAAAGAGCTCGACGCGACCGCGCCGGGGGAGATAGCGTGCCCCTGACCGCGACACCACCCGAGGAGGTGAGACCCATGAACGTTGTAGCGATGTGGGTGCTCCCCCTTGCCGTCACGGTCGGGCGACTGACATAGGTGTCGCCGGGAGCGCCCTGCCCACACGGCACTCCCGAGAGGCAACACCTGTGCACCCTGCGCATTTCACCGCCGAACCCTTGTCGACCGGCCCCATCGAGCCCGACTCCGTCGTCAGCGGCCGCCCGTCATCGCCGACCTGTAGCACCGATAGCGACCCCCGCACGTACGACGTGATCATCGCGGGGTGCGGGCCGACCGGTGCGATGCTCGCCGCCGAGCTGCGGTTGCACGACGTCCGGGTACTCGTGGTGGAGAAGGAGACCGAGCCGCCGTCGGCCGTCCGCATCGTCGGCCTGCACATCCGCAGCCTGGAGCTGATGGCGATGCGCGGGCTGCTGGAACGCGTCCTCCCACACGGGCGGCAGCGTCCGGCCAGCGCCTTCTTCGCCGCCATCCCCAAGCCCGCCCCCACGGGCCTGGACCCCCGGTACGCCTACCTGCTGGGCATTCCGCAGCCGGTCATCGAACGTCTGCTCGAAGAGCACGCCGTCGAACTGGGCGCGCAGGTACGGCGCGGTCGGGCGGTCGCCGCCGTCGAGCAGGACGACGACTGGGTGACCGTCGAGCTGGCCGACGGGGAACGGCTGCGCTCGCGCTTCCTCGTCGGCTGCGACGGCGCACGCAGCACCGTTCGCAAACTGCTCGGCGTCGGTTTTCCCGGCGAGCCGGCACGGACCGAGAGCCTGATGGGCGAGATGGCAGTAGGCGTCCCGCCGGAGGAGATCGCCGTCAAGGTGGCCGAGATCCGCGAGAGCCATCAACGGTTCTGGCTGCGGCCAGCAGGAGTCGGCGTCTACAGCGTCCTGGTCCCCGCCGCCGCCGTCACTGACCGCGCCGAACCGCCCACCCTCGACGATTTCAAGCGCCAGTTGCGCGCCGTAGCCGGGACCGACTTCGGCGTGCACTCCCCGCGCTGGCTGTCCCGCTTCGGCGACGCCATGCGGTTGGCCGACCGTTATCGGGTCGGACGGGTGCTGCTGGCCGGCGACGCGGCGCACATCCATCCCCCCATTGGCGGACAGGGCCTCAACCTCGGCGTTCAGGACGCCGTCAACCTCGGCTGGAAACTGGCCGCACAGGTCCGCGGCTGGGCGCCGGAGACCCTGCTCGACACCTACCAGGCCGAACGACGTCCGGTCGCCGAGGACGTGCTGGACAACACCCGGGCCCAGACGCAGTTGCTGTCCACCGAACCGGGCGCACAGGCCGTGCGCCGGCTGCTCATCGAGCTGATGGACTTCGACGAGGTGAACCTGCACCTGCTCAAAAAGATCACCGCCATCGGCATCCGCTACGACTTCGGCGAAGGCCCTGACCTGCTCGGTCGCCGGCTGCCCGACATCGACGTAAAGCACGGGCACCTCTACGGTCTGCTGCACCGCGGCCGTGGCCTGCTGCTGGACCGCACCGAACGCCTGACCGTCGGCGGCTGGTCCGACCGGGTCGACCACCTCGCCGATTCCACCGCGGCGCTGGACGCTCCCGGAGTCCTGCTCCGCCCCGACGGCCACGTCGCCTGGATCGGCGACGACCAGCGGGATCTCGACCACCACCTCACCCGCTGGTTCGGCCGGCCCGTCCACTGATCTGGTAGAACGACCCAGGTGCCGAGCGCGGCGACGTCCCGGTATGCCGGGACGTCGCCACGACACCCCACCGGAATCGGCGTCACACTGGCCGGTGGTTCACCAGGTTGCCTGGCACAGGTCATCGGCTTCCTCCTCGCACCCGTCAACAGCGGGACGAGGTGCCTCGACGTCGCCGTGGAAGAGTCCGGTGTGGACGTGTCAGCGGTGCACCGGTTCGTGGTGCCACGCCGGTGCTGGCAGACTGACCGCATGACAGGGCTGAGGGCCGACCTCGTCGTCGATGGTCGTGAGCCGCAGACCCCGGCACTCGCCCCGAACGGGCGCCTGCTCTGCTACGTGCTCGCTCCCCTCAGCCGGGCAGGTGACCACCTCGATACCGAAATCCGGCTCGTCGACACCGATGATGTCGCGTCGCGCCGGGCGACCGCCGACACCGCAACCGAGTCCCGGCCACGCTGGTCGGCGGACTCGCAGACGCTGTTCTTCCTGTCCGACCGCGCCGAGCGGGGGACCCCGCAACTGCACCGCCTCACCCTCGCCAACGGCACGGTGACAACGTGCACCAGCTGGCGCGGCGGCGTCATCGACCACCTGCCGCTCAGCGATCCCGACCTGGTCGCGCTGCTCGCCGAGGACGAACCCACCGAGCGGGACGCGCGGCGGACCCGGGACCGTGACGACGCCATCGTGGTCGGCGAGGGCGGACCGCGTACCCGGTTGCGCCTGCTCGACCTGCGTACCGGCCGGGTGGCCACCCCGCAGGTGTTCGGTGACCGGCACGTCGTGGAGGTGCAGCAACGTCCCGACGGCGGCCCACTCGCCGTGCTGACCTGGGCCAGCCCCGACAACGACCACGGCCCACGCACCAACCAACTGCACCTGTTCGACCCCACCACCGGAACGGCGGAGAACCTCGGACCGGTCGCGGTCGACGCACGATCGCTGGCCTGGTGGCCGGATGAGGACGGTTGGCACCTCGGTTACCTCGCGCTCACCCCGCCGCTTCTGCACGCCGGCACCGCCGTGTTCGACCTGGCAGTGGAGAGCCGCGTCCTCCGCAACCGCACCGCCGGCCTCTCGATGTGCCCCACCGAACTCTGCCAGACCGACACCGCCCCGCTGGTGGTGTTCGCCGACGGCCTGAACACCACAGTGGCCCGGCTCGACCACAGAGACCTCACCACCCTGTCGCATCACCCCGGACGTCTCGACAACCTCACCACCACCCCCACCGGCGACACGATCGCGGTACGCACCGGCGCCCGCTATGAACCGCCGAATGTGCACATCGGAGCGCCAACGGGGCCGCTGCGACGGGTCACCCACACCCGTCCGGAACTCGACGGCATCACATTCGGCACCCAACAGCCGCTGGCCTACCGTGCCGCCGACGGCCTCGACCTGGACGGCCTGCTCGTCCTCCCGGTCGGAAGAACCGCGTCCGAAGGCCCGTTCCCGCTGGTCACGATCGTGCACGGCGGCCCGTACGACCGCTACGCCGATCGTTGTCAGCTGTTCTGGTTCCCCAGCGCGCAGTGGATGGCAGCCGCCGGCTACGCGGTGTTCCTGCCCAACCCGCGCGGCGGTCAGGGCCATGGGCACGAGTTCGCCGCCAGCGTCGCCGGCCGGGTCGGTCAGCAGGAGTGGAGCGACATCCTGACCGGCATCGACCTGCTCATCGCCGAGGGCATCGCCGACCCCGACCGGCTGGGCATCGCCGGCTGGAGCCACGGCGGCTTCATGTCCGCCTGGGCCGTCGGCCAGACCGACCGTTTCCGCGCCGCGCTGGTCGGCGCCGGCATCGTCGACTGGGGCATGCTCGCCGCGACCGGCGACAACGGCCAGTTCGAGGCGGCGCTGGGTGGCAGCACCGGATGGTCGGGCATCGGACCACACCCGCACGACGCGGTCAGCCCGATCTCCTTCGCCAGTCACATCCGCACCCCGGTGCTCATCGTGCACGGCGCCGAGGACACCAACGTTCCCTTCGGGCACGCCGTGTATCTGCACCGGGCGCTGCGCCACTTCGACGTCGAGCACGAGTTCGTGATGTACCCGAGAGAGGGTCACTCGATCCGGGAACGCAACCACCAACTCGACCTTTTGCGCCGCACCCACGCCTGGTTTGATCGCTGGCTCCAACCGCCAGGCGGGCGCACCCCTGTCGACGGGTCGCCTTCGTGACCCCGGGTTGCTCCGGATAGGGCTCCTTGGAAGAACCCCTTACGGAACAGCATGATCGAGAGTGTCGAGGCGCACTGCCGTGTGGAGTAGCGGCTGAAGGGCGTCCAAGAGCGGACCGGGGTGGACTGGGAGGCCATTGGCGTCTTCCCCGGCCTCGAACTCGCCGATCTCCACGCCGACGAGGTCGGACTCGCCTATGGCGAGCGCGGCAGATCTGAGGTCGCTGAGTGTGAGGCCGCCGGGAACGAGGTAGTCGGTGGGCACGATGCCGGGTTCAAGGACGTCACAGTCGAGGTGCACATAGACCGGACGGCCGGCGATCGCGGCCCGCAACCTTTTCGCCAGGTCCGGTCCTGGCCCGACCAGCGTGATCACGCCATCATCGATCAGGGACTGCTCGGCCGGGTCGATGTCACGTGCCCCGCAAAGGATCGCGTTCTCTGGCTTCAGCCCCTGTCCCAGACCGGAGTCCCACATACCGAGCGGGCCGCTGAAGGCGAGGCCGCCGAGGTAGCCGGTCGTGCTGCTCTGGGGAGTGTTGAGGTCTGCGTGTGCGTCGAACCAGACGACCACCGCGTCCGGGCGATACCTGGCGACGACCGGGAGGGTCGCCAGAGCGACCGCGCAGCGGCTCAGCGCCGTGACCGGAAAGGCGCTGTCGCGCAACAACTCGTCGAAATGCTCTGCCATGGCGCGCAGTGCCGGCCGAGCCGCAGCCAGCTCTTCTTCCCAGTCGGTACACAGCGCGGGTTCGGGTGACCCGATGACAACCGGTGTTGAACCCAGCCGAGCGGCGAGTTCGGCCGCGATCATTCCCGACGCCTGCATGGCCCGGTCGTTGTGGTCGCCGGCGCGGGCCGCGAATTGCGTGATCACCGGCGAGGGGCGGTTGGACGCTGACACGGTTTCTCGCTTTCGCAGGAGCTGACAGTGACGACCTGACCGTAAACGCTGGAGCGGAATGGTGGTGGGTACCGTGCCTAGGGGTGCTCTTCTGCAGAACACTGCAACCTATTGACAAGCACGCGCTAGAGGCTGAGCGCCGGATCCGGCGCCAGTGGTCCTCGCGGGCCATCTGTGAGCCCGATGTTGTTGGCGTCTTCGTCGTTCGCCGAAGGAGATGCGGCGTGGCACTGGCGGTCGCCAGCGCTGTCCGGGTCGAGGATGTCCTCATACACCCCGACCTTGAACCTGATCAGGTCCAGGCACTCGGCGAGTTTGCCGATCTGGGTGGTGACGTGGGCTTGGTGCTCGCGCATGAGCGTGAGTCGTTCCTCCTCGTTGCCGGCTCCCTGCCGGACGAGGTCGGCGTATCGGCGTAGCGCGGGCAGGGGCATGCCGGAGGCGCGCAGGATGATGCAGACGGTGAGCCAGTCCACGTCATCCTGGCTGTAGACACGGCGCCCGCCAGGTCCACGTTGCACAGGGTTGACGAAGAGGCCCTCGTGCTCGTAGAAGCGCAGCGCATGGACGCTCAAGCCGGTGCGTTCGGCGACCTGCCCGATGCTCAGATTTGTGGTGACCTCAGCCATGCCGGTCAGGGTAGCGGCTTGACCTAGAGCCAACTCTAGATCCTAGGGTTCCCGTGCGGTCGACGCTTCTGTCGCTCCGTGATCACGGCTGAATCAGTAAGGGAGCATCACCATGCGCTATCGCACCCTCGGTGGAACGGGCATTCACGTCAGCGCCTACTGCCTCGGGACCATGATGTTCCAGGATGGTTGCAACTCCGACCACGACGATTGCGTTCGTATAATCCATGCCGCCCTGGACCAGGGGATCAACTTTGTCGATACCGCTGACATGTACGGGCAGGGAGAGTCCGAGGAGATCGTCGGCAAGGCGCTGCGGGGCCGCCGTGATGACGTCGTATTGGCCACCAAGGTTCACTTCCAGATGGGCGAGGGCCGCAACCGCAGTGGCAACTCGCGGCGTTGGATCCTCAAGGCGGTCGAGGACAGCCTCAGGCGCCTGAACACCGACTGGATCGACCTCTACCAGGTCCACCGCCCCGACGACTCGACCGACGTCGAGGAGACGCTCTCGGTCCTCAGCGACCTCGTGCGCCAGGGGAAGATTCGCGCTTTCGGCTGCTCGACGTTCCCGTCCGAGGAGATCGTCGAGGCCCATCACGTCTCCGAGCGTCGTGGCCTCGGACGCTTCCGCACCGAGCAGCCGCCGTATTCGATCCTGGCCCGCGGGATCGAGGCCTCGGTCCTGCCCGTCTGCCAGCGCTACGGAATGGGCGTGCTCGTCTGGAGCCCACTGGCCTTCGGGTTCCTCACCGGCAAGTACCGCAAGAACCAGCCCATCGACCTGTCAACCGGCCGTCCCACGATCCGGCCGGAACGATTCGATCCCACGCTTGCGGAAAACGCCGCCAAGCTCGACGTCGTGGAGCAGCTCGTCGAACTCGCGGAAAACGTCGGCTGCACCCTCCCACAGCTCGCCATTGCGTTCACCGTGGCCCACCCGGCCGTCACCTCGGCGATCATCGGACCGCGGACCATGCCGCAGCTGGAGGATCTCCTCAAGGGCGCCGCGCTGACCCTGGACGATGCTGCCCTCGACCGAATCGACGAGATCGTGCCGCCCGGGACCAACCTGTACAACCCCAACGCTCCCATGCCCCCGCGTTCGCTGACCGACACCGCACTGCGTCGCCGCCCACTGACCGACCGCGCCGCGGCCTGAGCGAGCTGGCAGGTGGGCCAGAACCCGAATCGAGGGAGACGGGCAGTTCCCCGTCTCCCTCGTCCAGCGATCGCGCCATAGTCGGCAGTGGTCCGGCGTGCGGATAGCGGGCGTTGACACCGCTTGCCACCGACAGCCCTGTGAAGGCCGGGACAGCCAGCCAAGCGCGGGACCCACCCGCACGCGACGTCGTCCATCCCCCTCACGGCAATTAAAGGTTTACCGGTAACAGCAATCCGATAATTCACCGTCACGAAAGGGGCATATCGTGCGTACATCATAATGACAGTTCTTGTGCGTAATGGATCAGGATGGTGTCGGTGGGGCGACGCCTAGCCCGCGAACTGCGGGATCCTGTCACCTGTGATCGCACAACGGCTCAGGGTCGCCGCGTACGCGGTGTGTTTGCGAGATGATGATCTGTTGCTCGCCCGCTGGGTCTCACCGGACCGGGCGCGGCGGCACTGGACGCTACCTGGTGGAGGGGTTGAGCACGCCGAGGATCCGTTCGACGCCGTCGTACGGGAGGTGGCCGAGGAGACGGGGTACGAGGCGCAGGTCGAGCTGCTGCTCGGTGTGAACTCGCGGACCCGGACCGTCGAGAGCTACGACGGCGGGGTTGTCGACCTGCACACGCTGGCTGTCTTCTACCGGGCTCGGATCGCGGGCGGTGAGCTGCGATCCGAGACGGGCGGCACGACCGACCTGGCGCAGTGGGTGCCGCTGGCACAGGTCGCCACCCTGGAGCGTTCCGTGGTCATCGACATCGGGCTTGACCTGCATCGCAACACACCGCCAACGGGGCATGGGGAGCCCATTCGCAGGACGGGGCTGATGCGGCACTGATCAGCTGCCGAAGCCGGCAATGGTGTACGCGGCGAAGCCGAGCACCGCGAGTGCCGTTGCCGCAGCGATCGCCCGCAGGCGGACCCGATTGGTCCGAGCGACCACCAGGATCAGTGCGGCGCCGAACACCGCTTCGATCACCGCGGTCTGCAGGCTGTCGGTGCGGTAGTGCGAGTCGTGGCCGGGTTGTGCGCTGCGGTGGAACAGCGTGGCCGCCTCGGCGAGCAGGACCGCGCCGGGCAGGGCCACGGCGATCGCTCGAACCCACGGTTGCCCGTAGCGGCTCAGCCCACCCGCCACCCCGAAGAGCGCGCCGGCGAGGACCCCGAACGACAGCCACACGAACGTCGTCGAGGACCACAGGTTCTGCGCGCTGTCGTCCAACAAGACGACCGCCGCGACGTAGTACGCCTCCACGGCGACGACCAGCAGCACGATCCCGGCGAACGCGGACCGCCGCCAGTCGGCGCGGAGCCACCATCCGATGGCGAACGCGCCGACCGCCCAGACGGCGCTGGAATTGGCCAGGTTCGCCCAGGGGTACGGCAGACCGAGCTGCAGCACCAGGTCCACCACGCCGAGGAGAACCCCACCGACCACCACCGTGAGGACACGGTGCCGGGGCTGCACTTCACGATCAACTGTCGTCACGGGGCAAAACTGTCACACCGAGCCGCCCGGGACATCTGCCTAAGGATGGGTTTCCGGCCGGCCACACCCGCCGTACGGCCGGCTTCGTTCACTCGACCGCCGGCCGCGCGCTACGTGCGGCCGTACGAGGCGCGCGCGTGCGCCACCTCGGCGGCCTCGCGTTCACGCCACCGACGCTGCGCCTCCCGGTTGCAGGCCCGACAGACCCGCCGGTAGCGACCCGTCGCGTCATCGAGCTCCCGGTCGTGGCCGTTGCGGCACTGCGCTGACTGTGACCGGGTTCGGCAGGTTTCCGAGCGGCTGACCTGACGTAGGTGGGTTGGTTCGATGCAGTCGGCGGCCCCACAGGTCTGGTCGACGTCGAGGGCGGGGTCGTAGTCACCGACGAGCACCACGTACGCGGCGATGTGCGCCCACGCGCGGCCGGCGACCTTCTGATGCACCCCGCGTCGCGGCCCGTAGCCGTGGACGATGAGGCAGCCGCTCCCGGCGCGGTGCGAGCGCTGGAGCAGGTACGCGCGCAGCGACTCCTCGGTGTGGTAGCGGGACAAACCCTTCACGGCCGAGAGCACGGGGCCACCGTACCCAGTTGTCCCGGCGTCGTCTCAACCCCAGGGAGGTAGCCAGACCTCGGCGTCGGGGGTCGGCATCCGGCGGGAGTCGAGGTGCTCACGCAGTGCGCGCAGCGCCGGGTGCGGGTTGTCGTCGCGCCAGATGAGTGAGATGGGGTAGATGGGCGCCGGGTCGCGTACCGGTATCCGGCGCAGGTCGTAGCTGTCGGGCCACAGGTACCGGGTGCGCTCGCCTGCGAGGGTCGCCAACTGCGCGGAGTCGGCGATCTCGGCCAGCAGCGCCTCGTTGCCGAAGACCGGCCCGACCAGGTCGATGGTGAGGCCGAACGCGACGGCGAGTTCGTCGTAGTAGTCGGCCCATTCTGTGCCGGGGGCCAGGCCGGGCATCCAGATGCGGTGCTCGGCCAGTTGCGCGGGCGTGACGGTGCGGGCGTTGGCGAGCGGATGGCGTGGGCCGACGAGCAGTTCGTGGTGCTCGTCGATCACCCGTCTGGTCCTGATCGCGGCGGGCAGGTGGCGCGCGGCGACGGGGACGGCGTGGAAGGTGACGTCGACAGTTCCCGCCTCGACGGCGGCCATCGCGGCGTGCACGTCGGCGTCGAGGGTGACCACATCCAGCTCGATCCGCGGATGCGCGCGGTGGAAGTCCTGGAGCAGCACGGCCGGTGCGATGCGTCGGCTGTGCACGTCGACGCGCAGTGCCCGCCGGCCGGGGCGTACGGAGGCGTCGGCGCGCGCCTCGGCCCGCAGCAGTTCACGGGCGTGCGGCAGGAAGGTCTGACCGTCGACGGTGAGGGCGATGCCGCGAGGCGTGCGGGTGAACAGCCGTACGCCGAGGTCCTTCTCCAGTGCCGCGATGCGCTTGGAGACGGCCTGCTGGGTGATCGACAGCGTGGCGGCGGCGTCCTGGAACTGGCCGGCGTCCACGGCGGCGACGAAGGTGCGGACGGCGTCGAGGTTCACCTGACGAACCCTAGTGACACAACGTCTGGTTGTGGCACGCCGCTCGTCCGGTTGTTTGATCCACGGTCCGTGGCCTTGCTGTGATCGTGGCGGTCAACGATGAGTTGTCGGGAGCGGGAGGTGCGGCTTGTCCGCGAGGCGATCCCTGGGTCGGCGGTTCGGCTGGTTGTGGGCGTCGTACGCGGTCAGCGCCTACGGGTCGGGGCTGGGGTTCGGGGCGTTGCCGTTGATCGCCGTGCTGGTGGTGCGGGCCAGCCCGGCTCAGGTGTCCGTGTTGGCCGCGCTGGGGCCGGCGGTGGGCGCGCTCATCGCGTTGCCGCTGGGGCCGTGGGTGGAGTTCCACCGCAAGCGGCCGGTGATGATCGGGATGGACCTGGCCCGGTTCGCGGTCCTGCTGACCATCCCCGTCGCGTACGCGTTGGGCCGGCTCAGCTTCGGGCAGTTGCTGGTCGTCTCGGCCGTGCTCGCCACCGCCAAGATCGGCTTCAACGCGGCCAGCGGCGCCTTCCTCAAGGCCCTCGTCCGGCCGGACGACCTGCTGGTGGCGAACGCGCGGTTCGAGTCGACGACCTGGAGCGCGATCGCGCTCGGACCGCCGCTGGGCGGCGCAGCGGTGGGCCTGTTCGGGCCGGTCGTCACTGTCGTGGCCGACGCGCTCAGCTACCTGCTCTCCGCGCTGGGCATCGCGGCCATTCGCGGCCACGAGGATCATCCTCGGCGCACCGGAGCGGCCCGGGTCCGGACCGGTGAGCTGCTGGACGGCTGGCGGCACCTGTTCACCCACCCCGGCCTGCGGGCGCTCTACCTCAACCAGGTGCTCGTCAGTGGACTGATCATGGCCACGGAGCCGTTGCTGGCCGTGCTCCTGCTCGGCGAGTTGGGTTTTCCGCCCTGGCAGTACGGTCTCGCGTTCGCTGTGCCCTGTGTGGGCGGACTCATCGGGTCACGCCTGGCTCGTCGCGTGGTGGCGCGCTACGGCCAACACCGGATCATCCGCACCGTGGGCACGCTGCGCGCGATCTGGCTGATCGGCCTCGCCGTCGTGCAGCCGGGCCTGGTCGGTCTCGGCACGGTGATCGCCGTCGAGTTCGCGATCATCATCTGCATGAGTCTGTACAACCCGGTACTCGCCACCTACCGCCTTCAACAGACTCCGAAGGAACGCGTCGTCCGTACCCTCTCTGCCTGGTCGATCGGCAGCGGTGCGGCCATCGCCGTTCTCAGCGCGCTCGGCGGGTTGCTCGCGCAGACCACCAGCCCGCGCACGGCGATCACGGTCGCCGGGCTGGTGATCCTCGCGAGCCCGCTGCTGCTGCCCGGACGCCCGGACACCGATCGACCGGCACCCGAGCGCTCCGAGCGGATCTCTACGATCGCGTGATGTTCCAGCCGACCTATCCGATCCGCACCGCGCGGCTCGTCCTGCGCCCGGTCACGATCGACGACCTCGACGACGTGTACGCGTTCCAGCGCCGACCCGACGTCGTGCGGTGGATGCTCGGCGCCGAGCCGCGTACCCGTGAGCAGTCCCGGGCGTCGGTGCTGGCCATGGCGGGCGAGGACGCGTGGCGCGCGGAGGGTGACTGCCTGACCTCAGCCGTGGTCACCGACGCCGGCGTGATCGGGATCGTGGAGTTGGTGTGGCGCAGCCAACTGGACCGTACCGCCGAGATCGGGTTCGTCTTCCACCCCGACCACGGCGGTCGCGGGTTGGCGACGGAGGCCGCCACCGCGGTGCTGGCCTGGGGGTTTGCCGAGTTCGGGCTGCACCGTGTCTACGGTCGGTGTCACGGTCGCAACACCGCGTCGGCCCGGATGATGACGCGACTGGGCATGCGCCAGGAGGCCCGCCATGTCGAGAGTTACCTGTTCAAGGGGGAGTGGGCCGACCAACTCGTCTTCGCGATGCTGGCGCACGAGTGGCGGGCCGGGACCCGCACGCCACAGGGTGGGATGCGCCAGTAGCCGGCCTTGCGTCGGCTGGTGGGCTGAAGCCCTGGTCAGAGACGCAACTCGAGCACCAGTTCGTGTCGGATGGGGATGCCGTCGTCCTCCAGCGGGATACTGGGCTTGAGCTGCCGGGCCCGGGTCACAGCATCCCGATCGACGCGTACCAGGTCGAAGCCGCGCCGCTGATAGAAGCGCAACGCCGCCAGATTTTCATTGGTCGTGACCAACCAGAGCACTGTGACGCGTTGACGGATCGCCTCGGCCCGCAGCCAGTCGAGGAGGGCGCTGCCCGCACCGGTCCCTGGCTCGGTGGCGGCGAGCGAGAGGATCTCCCAGGTCTGGGTGCCGTCGTGGCGGTAGGTGATCACCCCGACGCGACGGCCGTCCCGCTCGGCTACGGCGGCAGCATCACCGGTGGCGTCCAGGAGTTCGTCGTGCACCGCCATCATGGTGCTGCCGAACGTGTCGGCCAAGGCCTCGTTGACGAACGGCGCGTCCTCGGCGACGGCATTCCGGACGGTCACGCGGGAAGCCGATGAGTGCGTGCTCATGCAGTCGGCTCTCCAGGGTTCGGGGATACGGCTGACAGCACGGTATCGCCGTACCCGCGCGTCGCGGCGGCGATCGATCGCCGCCGCGAGACGCGGGCTGTGCCTGCTCAGGCCCGGCGCGCGAGCCACTCCCGGTAGACAGTGGGTGCGATGACGGCGTCGCCCTTGGCGATCAGGACGTCGCCGGGCGCGGCGGCGAACATGCCGGCGGTGTCGTCGGTGGTGACGGTGCGCTGGTCGTCGCGGGCGGCGAGGGTGATCCGCCCCAGCTCGTCGAGGGCGAAGACGTCGGGCCCGGCGACGTTGCGGATGCCCTGCAACGGCGCGCCCATGCTGACCTCGGCGACGGCCTGCGCCACGTCGGCGGCGGCCATCGGCTGCACCGGCGTGCTGGGCAGGCGGACGGTGGTGTCGTCGGCCGTCCAGGACAGGATCGCGTCGACGAACTCGAAGAACTGCGTGGCGCGAACGATGGAGTACGGAATCGGACCGGCCGTCAGGATGTCCTCCTGGAGGACCTTGGCACGGTAGTAGTCCAGGTCGGGCACCTGGTCGACGCCGACGATGGAGAGGATCACCGCGTGGCCGACGCCCGCGCGGGCGGCGGCGGCCAGCAGGTTGTCCATGGTCGTGCGGAAGAAGGCGGGTGAGGCGTCGTCGAAGGTCGGTGAGTTCGTCAGGTTGACGACGACCTCGGCGCCGGCGAGCCCGTCGGCCAGGCCCTGCCCGGTGAGCAGGTCCACCCCGGTGGACGGCGACAGCGGCACCGCCTCGTGCCCGGCGGCCTGCAGGATCTTGACGACCTGTGACCCGATGAGACCGGTCCCGCCCAGTACGGCGATCTTCATGCTCATGCACCTTCCAGTGACGTGTGTGGTCCGGTGTCCGGCTGCGGAAATGCCTCGCCGATACTCGGACTTCTTCTGTCCGGGAACTATACTCGGACACACAAGGTCCGAGTAGCGGGGTGACTAGGGTGACGTCATGAAGATGTCCGGCGGGGTTGAATGGGCGCTGCACTGCTGCGTGGTGCTCACGACCAGCCACACGCCTGTTCCGGCGGCCAAGCTGGCGGAACTGCACGACGTCTCCAGCAGCTACCTCGCCAAGCAGCTCCAGGCGCTGGCCCGAGCCGGCCTGATCCACTCCGTGCAGGGCAAATCGGGTGGCTATGTGCTGACCCGCGCACCGGAGAGCGTCACACTGCTCGACGTGGTCCGGGCCGTCGACGGTCCCGGCCCGAGCTTCGTCTGCACCGAGATCCGCCAGCGCGGCCCCTTCGCGACCCCCGCCGACGCCTGCACCACGCCGTGCCCCGTCGCCCGCGCGATGTGGGCGGCCGAGGACGCGTGGCGGCAGGCGCTCGCCGCGGTCACCATCGCCGACCTCGCCCGCGACGTCGACGCCACCTCCGGCCCCGAGGCTCTGGTCGGCATCCAGGCCTGGCTGACCAGCGGCACCGGTTGACCCTTGCTGACCGCGCTCAACCGGTGTGGCGTACCTCGGTGTCCCAGATCTGCGCCCACGGACGCCGCAGCCCCCGGCACACGTGGATCGGGCCGCCGTTCTCGTCGTTGTCCACCTCGACCCGCTGATCCACCCGACCGGCGAGGGTGCACTGCTCGAACCAGGTGCTCAGCTGGTCGGGGCGCTCCCAGCCGACGGCGATGACCACGTCCGCGTCGGCGGGCGGCCGACCGAAGTCGACCATGCTGTTGTGCCCGGAGTACGCGCGGGGGAGGTCACGGTCCGGGCCGTACCGGGCCACCGCACCGGCCTCGCCGTAGTTGGCGGTGAGCACGACCGCCCGCGAACGCTCCCCGGTCGGCAATCCGCTGTGGACGGCAGCCAGGGAGTCGGCGAACGCGGGCCAGCCGATCGTCTCACCCGCGTCGTAGTTGACGTCGACCACGAAACCGGGCAACCGGTCGGCCGGCAGCACCGGCAACAGCAGCACGACGTTGGGCAGCAGGAACGGCACCACACCCAGCGCGAGCAACCCTCGACGCCACCAGAGCGACCCGCGCGACGCCCAGGTCACGGTGACCACCGCACCGGCGGCGGTCAGGACCAGCAACAGCGGCGCGTCGTAGTAACCCTTGCCGCCGGCGGCCAGCACGATGCCCACCACCACCAACCAGGACCAGCCCACCGCCCGGTAGGCCCGCCACGCCGGCCGGCGCAGCAACGCGACCAGGCCGGCGATCCAGATCGGTACGGCGTACGGGCTGATGATGACGAACTGGAGGGTGAACGCGTCGAGCCGACCACTGTAGGAGCTGTCACCGCCGGAGATGGACGCTGCCACGCCGAGCTGCGGAAAGCCGTGCGACGCCTGCCAGATCAGGTTCGGCGCGGCCAACAGCACGGTGACCCCGGCGGCGGCGAGCACCCACCTGTCGCGCAGCAGCCGACGCGGCCCGGCGATGAGCACCCCGACGATCAGGCCCACTGCCAACAGCGCCGGCAGCAGCTTGCTGAGCATGCCCACCCCGAGCGCCAACCCGACGCCCAGCGCCCAACGGCTGTCACCGGTACGCAGCAACCGCACCGCACACCACGCCGCGAGCAACCAGACCAGCAGGTCGACGGTGGTGGTGCTGAGCAGGTGACCACTGGCGAGCACGATGCCGGACAGCGCGGCGAGCACCGCCGCGACGAGTTGCGCACCCCGACCGCCGCCCAACTCCCGGGCGATCGCGGCGACCAGCAGCACCGCGCCACCGGCCAGCAGCGCGGACGGGGTCCGCAGCACCACCAGGTTGCCCGGCGCGACCGCGTCGAGCAGCCGGGCCAGCGCCGGGACCAGCGGACCCTGATCGACGTAGCCCCAGTCGAGGTGTCGACCGGCGAGCAGGAAGTACAACTCGTCCCGGTGATAGCCGTAGCGGCCGGCGAGCAGCAGCAGCGTCACGCTGGTGGCGGCGGCCACCAGCCACGGGCCGCGGGTGCGCGCGCCGGGCTCCGGCTGCCGCCCCGCCGGTGGTGACGGGGCCGACCGGTGAGGCCGGTCGATGTCAGTCGCGGGCTCACTCACCCGCTCATGATGACCGGCGAGGTGCCTGCGTGGGTGCCCGTGCCGGGGCCCGGCGGCCTCCATGTGCAGGTGGCCCAGCCGGGTGCGAAGATCGGCTTTGTCACTCGGACCGAAAGGACGATATGCGCTATCGCACTCTGGGCAGCACCGGCACCGTGGTGTCGACCCTGTGTCTGGGCACGATGACCTTCGGCGCGGAGACCGACGAGGCCGGCAGCTTCGCCCAACTGGACCGGTTCGTCGAGGCCGGCGGCACCTTCATCGACACCGCCGACGTCTACTCCACCGGTGTCTCGGAGGACATCATCGGGCGCTGGCTGCGCAGCCGACCCGACGTGCGCGACCGGCTGGTGATCGCCACCAAGGGGCGGTTCCCGATGGGCCCGGGGACGAACGACGCCGGCCTGTCCCGGGTGCACCTCACCCGCGCCCTGGACGCCAGCCTGCGGCGCCTCGGCGTCGAGGCCGTCGATCTGTACCAGGCGCACGCCTGGGACCCGCTGACCCCGCTGCCGGAGACGCTGCGGTTCTTCGACGACGCGGTGCGCGCTGGCAAGATCCGCTACGCGGGGGTCAGCAACTTCACCGGCTGGCAGCTGCAGAAGGCCGCCCTGCTCACCCAGCATCTCAACCTCACCCCGATCGTGACCCTGCAACCGCAGTACAACCTGCTGGCCCGGGAGATCGAGTTCGAGTTGGTGCCGGTCTGCGAGAACGAGGGCATCGGCATTCTGCCGTGGTCACCGCTGGGCGGCGGTTGGCTGACCGGCAAGTACCAGCGCGACAGCACGCCCACCGGCGCGACGCGGCTCGGCGAGAACCCGCAGCGCGGCGTCGAGGCGTACGCGGGTCGCAACGCCGAGGAGCGCACCTGGCGGGTGCTCGACGTGGTCCGTCAGATCGCCGAAGACCGGGGCGTGTCCATGTCGGCGGTGTCGCTGGCCTGGCTGGCGGCCCGACCGGCGGTCACCTCGGTGATCCTCGGGGCGCGCACCACCGAGCAGCTCGACGACAACCTGACCGCCGCCGACCTGGTCCTCGACGCCGAACAGATGCGGCTGCTGGACGAGGCGAGCGCCCCGCCGGTGGGCGACTACCCGTACGGCGCCGCGGGTGTGCGCCAGCGCGCCCGCGACCTGCCGGCCGGGTCGTGACGTCGTTTCCCGAGCCCACCGCCCCGGCCGGCAGCCGCGCCGAGGTCTTCCTGCGCTACCTGGACTACTTCCGCGAGTCCATGGTGGCCAGGGTGTCCGCGCTGGCCGAGCCGGAGCTGCGACGCAGCCGGCTGCCGTCCGGGTGGACCCCGCTGGAGTTGCTCGCACACCTGCGCCACGTGGAGCGGCGCTGGATCGAGTGGGGCTTCCAGGGTCGGGACGTCGCCGAGCCGTGGGGCGACCGCCGCGACGACCGGTGGTACGTCGCCCCCGACGAGACCCGCGCGGATCTGGTGGCGGCGCTGCGGGCGCAGGGCGCGCACACCACTGCCGTGGTGACGGCACACGACCTGGCCGAGATCGGTGCGCCGGGCCCACGCTGGGACGGCGCGGACCCGGCGTCGCTGGAGCGGGTGCTGTTCCACCTGGTCCAGGAGTACGCCCGCCACCTCGGCCACCTCGACGTGGTCACCGAACTCGCCGGCGGCCCGACCGGAAAATGAGTCCGTCGACGGGCAGCGGCATCAGATCTTGGACAGTTTCCGTTACGTCCTCACGGAAACTGTCCAAGGTCTGCGCGGAGCAGCGGTTGGTCCGAGAGATGCGACCCGAACTGGCGGACAAACGTAGACCGGGGCGTGGCATCGGACCTGGGTCGTCGTGCGGGCGGAGGCAGTTGACGGTTGGACGGCCGCCAGCGGATGATCCAGCAAGGCGTCGCTCGGGTCAGCGAGCCGGGACGCTGGCACTCATAGGCAACATGATCGCGGTCATGCGGTGGCTCTAGGGGAGCGGATGTGCTGAAGTTCCTTCTCACGTCGGGAGGCATCAGCAACCCGAGCATCTCCGACGCGCTCGTCGGCCTGCTGGGCAAGCCGATCGCCGAGTCCACGGCCCTGTTCATTCCCACCGGCGTCCACCCCTTCCCCGGCGGGGCTGAGCGGGCGTGGACGGCGATTCACGGTCGGGCCGACATCCCGCTGGGCCAGCTCGGTTGGCAATCCCTGGGGTTGCTGGAGCTCACCGCGCTGCCGACCATTCGAGAAGAGAACTGGGTCCCGGCGGTCCGGGAGACCGATGCCCTCCTCGTCTGGGGTGGCGATGTGCTGTACCTGACCTACTGGCTGCGCCGGTCGGGCCTGGCCGACCTGCTGCCGTCGCTGATCGACACGGTCTATGTGGGGGTCAGTGCCGGGAGCATCGCGGTCACCCCGTACAACTGCGACGCCGAGTTCGACCTCGCGTTCGTCCCGGACGGCAGCGACATGACGCAGGGCGCCGACCGGGCGCTGGGGCTGGTGGATTTCACGCTGTACCCCCACCTCAATCATCCGGAGATGGAGGACACCACGCTGGCCAACATCCAGAAGTGGGCGTCCGGCATCCCGGTCCCGACCTACGCCATCGACGACAACACCGCCATCACCGTGGTCGATGGCAAGGTCGACGTCATCTCCGAAGGCGACTGGAAACTGATCAACCCCTGACCGGGTCGTCCCTTCAGCCGGGCCAGCCCCTCGACGTGGTCGCCGCGCTCGTCGGTGGCGCGACCGGAGCGTGCGGCCGCCGGCTCGATAATGGGCGAATGCCGCTGCTCGTCGTATCCGCCCTGCCCGCCGGTAGCCTCGCCGCCCAGGAGCAACCCCACCTTCCGGTACGCCCCGGGCTGGCGTTGCGGCCGTGGCGTGACGACGACGCCCCGGCCGTGCGGGCTGCCTTCGACTGTCCGGTGATCCAGCGATGGCACGTGCGTCGCCTCGACAGCGACGACGAGGCACTGTCGTGGACAGCACAGTGGGCCGGCCGTTGGCGCGACGAGAACGCCGCCAGTTGGGCACTCGTCGACGCCGACGACCGGCCCGTCGGTCAGGTGGGGTTGCGCGACGTGCTGCTGACCGAGGCGTCGGCGCAGGTGTCGTACTGGCTGGTGCCCGCCGCGCGCGGTCGAGGGCTCGCCACCGAGGCGCTGCTCGCCATGACCCGATGGGCCTTCAGCCGGGGCGGGTTCCACCGGCTGGCGTTGGAGCACTCGACCGGCAACGTGGCGTCCTGCCGGGTGGCCGGGCGGGCCGGGTTCACCGAGGAGGGCGTGGCGCGCGGGTCAGTGCGTCACGCCGACGGCTTCCACGACATGCACCGGCACGCCCGGCTGGCGGCGGACTCCCTGTCACCCAGGTAGCTGCGGCTGCCGACCATCGCGCTCATCGACGCCGAGCGGTCCGCGCGAGGGCCACACGCCCGTCCACTGTTCTGCGCCTGGGCCGGACCGCGCACCAATCGGATCAACGGACGGCGGTGGGTTCGGCCGGTTGCGGTTGCGGGGTCGCCGGCCAGGTGAGGCGGCGTACGCCGGGGACGAGCGCGGTGCCGGCGCAGGCGGCGAGGACCAGCAGGCCGGCGACGGCGAGCGGGAAGGGTGCGCCGAACGCGTCGGCGGCCAACGGTGCCAGCGCGTAGCCCAGCGGCATGGCGCCCAGCGACACCAGCCAGTCGTACGAGGTGACCCGGGCCAGCACGTCCGACGGGAAGTGGTGCTGCACGACGGTTTCCCACACCGGGTTGAGGTAACCGAGGGCGGTCAGCGCAACCGCGTAGGCGGCGATCACCATGGGGGCGGGCGCGGCGACGGCGAGCAGGAACAGCGGCGCGGCGTAGCAGGCCAGGCCGAGGTTGGCCAGCAGCACCGGCCGGTGCAGCCGTATCCGCCCGGCCAGCAGCGACCCGGTGAGCATGCCGATCGCGCCGGCCTGCAACAGCAGCACCCAGGTCGCCTCGCCGCCGAGTCGGTCGATGGCGACGGCCGGCCCGAGGGTCATCAGCACGGCGGCGGCGCCGTTCCACACGCCGTGCCCGAGCAGGCTGGTCCAGAACCAGTCGCGGGCGCGTACCTCGCCGAAGCCGTGCCGCAGGTCGGCGAGGACGGAACGGCGGGGCACCGGCACGTGGCGGACCCGCACCAGCGCGAGCAGCGCGGCGCTGAGCGCGAACGACGCACCGTCGAGGATGAATGCCCAGCCGGGTCCGGCGGCCCAGATCAGCGCGCCGGCCAGCGCCGGCCCGGCAAGGCGGCTGGTGTTGGCGGTGATCCCCATCAGGGCGTTGGCCCGCTGCCGATCGGCCGGTTCGACGGTGCCGGCGACCAGCGGAGACGCGGTCGGAATGGCGAAGGCCGAGGCGACGCCGCCCAGCGCCGACGCCACCACGACGGTGCTCAGCGACGGGTCGCCGCCGAGCAGCTCGACGCCGACCGCGATCTGGGCAGCGCAGCGGACCAGGTCGGCCAGCAGGGCGACCCGGCGGGCGTCGAACCGGTCGGCCACGACACCACCGAACGGCAGCAGGAGCAGCCGGGGGACGACGGCGGCGGCGAGGACGACGGCCAGGGCGCTGGTGGAGCCGGTGGCGCGCAGCACGGCCAGCGCCAGCGCGGCGGGCACCACCGCGTCGCCGATGGCGGAGATGCTGCGACCCAGGAACAGCAGCCGGAAGGAGTGGTTGCGCAGTGGGTGAGCCATGACGCGAGCATAATTCGATATCGAATATTTCGACAATAAATATTTTGCCGCTGAGGTAAGCTGGCGCGGTGACCACCACCCCGGACGCCGTCGACCAGCACATTGAGCGCTGGCGGCCCGTGGTGCCCGACCTCGACGCGGACGTCGAGGGGGCGGTGACCAGGATGATCCGACTGACCCGGCACCTGCGGGCGGTCAAGGAGCGGGTCCTGGTCGACCTCGACCTGCCGGCCCACGAGTACGACACCCTGCACGCCCTGGCCGGTCGTGGCGGCCGGGCCGCCCCCTCGGATCTCGCCGCGGACCTCGCGATGGCGCCCGCCTCGATCACCGCGCGAGTGGACACCCTGCTGCGGCGGGGCTTCGTGCGCCGAATGCCGTCCACGGTGGACCGACGGCGGGTCGACGTGGAGCTCACCGAGGCAGGCCGGGCGGCGTGGCAGGGGGCGATGGAGGTCCAGGGCGCGGAGGAGCACCGCCTGCTCGGCGCGCTCACCGCGACCGAGCGCCGACACCTCTCCGACCTGCTGCGTCGGGTGCTCCTGGTCGCCGAGCAGCCGCCGAGCGCGCCGGAGACCGACTGAGCGGGCCGGAAAATCGCCTGGCGGCCCGCGTACCGCTGATGCGAGGGTGATCGGCATGACTGCGCATGCCCTGGTTGGCGCCCTGGCCGACGACGCACGGCGACGGATCTTCGCGGCAATCGTGCTGGGTGCGACCAGCGCCACCGCTGTCGCACAGCGGGTCGACCTGCCGGCGCGGGTGGTGCTCACCGGGGTCCGCCGGCTCACCGACGCGGGCCTGGTCACCGGTGCCGATGGTGCGCTCGCGGTCGACGAGGCGACGCTACGCGCGGCAGTACGCGACAGCCGGCCACCCGACGACGCCGAACCCGCCGCCGACCCGGTGCTGCGGACCTTTCTCCGCGCTGGCGTCCTGGTGAGCCTGCCGGCGCAGCCGAGCCGGCGGCGGGTCCTGCTCACCCACATCGCCGAGCGGTCGTTCGAGCCGGGCACCCGCTATCCGGAGCGGGCCGTCGACGATGCCCTCAAGCCGTGGTGTGCCGCGGGCGGGTCGGATCACGTGACACTGCGCCGGTATCTGATCGACGAACGATTGCTCACCCGCGAGCACGGCATCTACCAGCGGCTCTGATCGTCCGTTGCGCGAACCGTCTGATCGCGGAGGATCTTGCTAGCCTCGGCGCATGACATCCTGCACGCCCGCCGACGGCCCGCCGGACCTGCTGTTCCTGCTCTCCTGGGCGAGTCACGCGTTGCAGACCGAACACGCCTCGGGGTTGGCGGAGCTGGGCATCTCGCCGCGGGCGCACTACGTCCTGGCGCAGGCCCGCACCGGTGACCTGACCCAGCGGGAGATCGGCGAGCGGTGCGGGGTGGACAAGACCACGATGGTCGTGACGCTCGACCAGCTGGAACGGGCCGGGCTGGCCGAGCGCCGTCCGGCGCCGACGGACCGGCGTGCCCGGCTGGTCGCGGTGACTCCAGCGGGGGAGCAGGTCCTGCGGCAGGCGCAACAGGTGGTCCGGCGCATCCAGGACGACCTGCTCGCAACCCTGCCCGAGCAGGACCGCGAGGTGTTCCTGCGGGCTCTCCTGGCGTTGGTCGGCGGACCGCTGGCCAACACCTCCCCGTACGCGCCGGGGGCTCGCTCCGGCTGTTAGTCCCGAGAGAGATAGTTCTGAACAAGACTATCTGTTACGGTCTTACTCGTTCGCTTCCCCTGAACGAGGAGTCCGTCATGAGCACTGCCACCGTTACGACCCCCGCCCCCTCGCCACTGCGCCGCCGCGCCCTCGGCGTCGTCGCCGCCGTCGTGGCCTGCCTGGCCATCTGGGCGATCGGCGCGCTGGCCGGAGTCGACTACACCGTGGAGAGCCCCGGCCAGCCCTCCCGGGTCATCGGGGCTGGTGCGATCGTCGTGATCGCCCTGGGCGCCGCCCTGCTCGGCTGGGCGGCGCTGGCACTGCTGGAGCGGTTCGCGACCCGGGTCGCCCGGCCGGTTTGGATCTCACTGGCCACAGTCGTGACGGCGCTGTCCTTCGTCCCCGTGTTCAGCGTCGAGGCCACCGGCGGTGCCAAACTGACCCTCGGCGCGACACACCTCGCCGTGGCGGTCGTGCTGATCGCGCTGCTGCCGCGCCCCCGCCGGTAACGCCCACTGGCATTGCCCGCGCCCACCTCGTGTCGCGAGCCCGGGTGCCCGCGCGCAGGACCGGATAAACCGTTGACCGGGCGATGATGATCGACAGGTGACCACTACCGCCCGGCCACCGTGGACGGCCATCGCCGCCCGACCCGATCAACCTGAGGCCGCGCTGCTGCTGCGGGAGTACATGACCGAGATGGTGGTTCGCTACCACCGTCGCCCGGCCCTGCCCGGCGAGGTCGACGCGGCCCTGGCCGAGCTGCCCAGCAACGACCTGACCGCGCCGAGCGGGCTGCTCCTGCTCGCCCGCCACGGCGACGAGCTGGCCGGCTGCGCCGGGCTGCGCTGGCAACGGGGCTGGGCCGAGCTGACCCGGGTGTTCGTCCGGCCCGAACATCGCGGCGCCGGTGGGGGCGCCGCGCTGCTGGCCGCCGTCGAGGAACGGGCCCGCGCGGCCGGGGCGGACCGGATTCGACTCGACACCCGCCACGATCTGGTCGAGGCCCGCGCCCTGTACGCCCGGCACGGCTACGCGGAGATCCCGGCGTACTCGCGGGGGCCCTACGCCGATCACTGGTTTGAAAAGCGGTTGTCCTGAGCAGTTGACGTCCGCATCCGGACGCGCTAAATAAGAAGAGGAAGTTGAGTCAACCCGACTCAACTCATCACCTTCGGCCAGGAGAACCGAGGAGGCATGACCATGTTGATGCGTACCGACCCGTTCCGCGAGATCGACCGGCTCGCCGAGCAGTTCTTCGGTACGGCGGCCCGCCCCGCGATGATGCACCTTGACGCCTACCGCGACGGCGACCACTTCTACGCGGCGTTCGACCTGCCCGGCGTCGACCCGGACAGCATCGACTGCACCGTCGAACGCAACGTGCTCACCGTCCGCGCCGAGCGTCGCCGACCCGCCGGTGACGGCGTCGAACTGGTCGCCGCCGAACGCCCGATGGGCACCTTCACCCGGCAACTGTTCCTCGGCGACACACTGGACACCGACAAGCTGGAGGCCGGCTACGAGAACGGGGTGCTGACACTGCGCATCCCGGTCGCCGAGCGCGCCAAGCCCCGCCGGGTGACCATCCAGGCCAACGGCAACGCCCGCCGGGAGATCAACGCCTGATCCGCCACGGTGACGGGTGGGACCGGCGCGCCTGCGCGCTGATCCCACCCGAGGCTGAGAGTCTTTTTCACATGGTGTTCTCCGACGCTCCGGTGCTCGCCCGTCCGTCCGCACCACCGGCGCTGCCGAACGGACCGGTCGAGGTCACCGAGGCGTGGCTGCGCAACCGGCGACTGTCCGAACACACCCGCGACGCCTACCGACGTGACGTCACCGGCTGGCTGCGCTGGTGCGCCGAGCGCGACCTCGACCCGCTGCGGGCCACCTTCCTGCACGTCAACGAATACGCCCGCGCACTGGAAAACAGCCTCGGCGCCCGCAGTGGCCGCCCATTGACCCCGGCGACCGTCGCACGCCGACTCTCGGCGCTGTCCAGTTGGTACGACTTCCTCGCCAAACTCGGTGCGGTACCGGCCAACCCGGTCGCCGGCGCCGACCGTCCTCGCGTCGACCGGGACCACTCCGCCACCGTCGGGCTCACCCCCGAGGAGGTGGACGCCCTCCTCAACGCCGCCGACGCCGACACCGGCGCGACCGCCGTCCGCAACCGGGCAGCGCTCGCGCTCCTCGCCGATCTGGGCCTGCGGGTCGGGGAGCTGATCTCACTGGACCTGACCGACCTCGGCACCGAACGCGGCCACCGCAGCGTGCGCTTCGTCGGCAAGGGCGGCAAACAACGCCGCCGCGCCCTCACCCCCGGCACCGGGCACGCCCTGGACGCCTACCTGGCCCAGCGGGCCGCCGCCACCGGCGTGCCGGTGGCGCAGCTGACCGGCCCACTGCTGGTCACCGCCAGCGGTGCCCGGCTGGACCGGCACTCGGTGTTCCGGATGGTCCGTCGGCTCGCCCGCGCCGCCGGCATCCCGGCCTGGGCGAAGCTGTCCCCGCACTCCCTACGACACGCGTTCGCCACCACCGCCCGCTCCGAGGGCGTGCCGTTGGAGGACGTGCAGGACGCCATGGGACACGCCGACCCACGCACCACCCGCCGCTACGACCGGGACCGGCACAACCTCGACCGTGACCCGGCCTACGCGGTGTGGGCCGCCCGGTCGCGCCGCCGCGCCTGAACAGCCCGGTCGGCGCTGCCGTGGCTGAGCAGCTCAGGCAGCGCCGACGTGGCTGAGCTGCTCGGGCCGCGTCAGCTCTGCGGGCGGGGGCAGATGCAGAACGGCTGCCCGATCGGGTCGAGCAGCACCACCCACCGCTCACCACCGGGCTGGAAGGCCGGCTTCGACGCCCCCGCGGCGACGAACTTCTCCTCTGCCGCCGCCAGGTCGTCGACGTAAAGATCCAGGTGGTAGCGCTTGTCACCAGTCTCGTCGGGCCACGAGGGCGGTCGGTAACCCTCGACCAGGCCGAAGCCGATGGAGACGCCACCGGAGCTGATCATCGCGTACTCGGCTTGGCTGTGGGTGACCTCCCACCCCAACGCCTCGTGGTAGAACGCGGCATGGCCGGCGGGGTCGGAACTGTCGAGATTGACCATCGCGAGGTCGGCAGAAGCTGTCACGCCGGCAGTATGCCGCCGGGGTCCGACAACCACGGCACACCGACACTCGCCGCGCCCGCTGCGCTGACCGGGCAATCAGGGAGCGTCGAGCGGCCAGAACGTCACCCGGGCAGTGCCGTCACGGCAGATCAGCCCGGTGCCCACCCGTCGGCAGTCGGTCAGACCCGCCGGAAGCACCACCGACACCCGATGACCGGCGCGTCCCACAGTCGCCACCAGCGCACGCCTGCCGTCCGCCGCCAACCCCAGCACCACCAGCGGCTCCGCCGGCACCCGGGGACCCGCCACCGTGCGCCAGCGCACGCCGTCCGGCCACGACCACACCCGCGCCCCGGTGCCCGCGTCGATCGCCCAGCGGCCCTGCTCGTCCTGCCCGCAGATCAGGCCCTGGCAGGCCCGCAGGGTCAACTCACCCGGCGGCGCCGGCGCCTGCCAGCGCGGTGCCAGCCCCGGTAGGTCGTACCCGGTCAGCGCCACCGCCCCTGCGACCGGATGGCGCAGCACCAGGTGCGCATCGACGATCTGGGGGTTGTCCGGGCCGTAGTCGGCCGGCGGCAGCTGTCCCCGCCCGCGCTCGACGCCGTCGCGGGCGTCGAGAAGCCGGACCAACCCGTTGTCCTGCACCAGCAGCACCTGCCCGGGCAGCGCCCGCAGCACCGCCGTGGAGGGCAGCGGAACCGACCACCGGGTCGCACCGGTGGCCGGGTCGACGCCGTGCACGGTGCCCTCGACCCGCCGTCCCGGATCGGAGGCGCTGCGTACCTCGCTCACCGCGACCGCCGCGTCCCCGGCCGCGTACACCCGTTCGGGTCGCCGCCACATCGGCTGTCCGGTACGCATCGACCGCGCGGTGGTCACCCGCGCCCCGCGTGTCTGATCGCGTTCCACCAGCAGCAGCAGGTCACCGACGACCTCGGCGGACCACCCGGCGGCGGGTGGCACGGTGACCCGCCACCGCGGCGGGCCGCCCGGCGCGGCCGGGTCGTAGGCGCTCAGCATCGGCGGGCTCTGGTCGCGGTCGACGACCAGCAGCAGCGGTCCCGCGCCCAGCACCGTCGCCCCGGCGGGCACCACCGGCCCGACCTGCGGCGACAGGCGCCCGGCCGGGGAGGCACCGCCGAGCAGGCCACAGATCGCCACCAGCGCCGCCACCCGCCACCGGCGCGACACCTGCGGCGGCGGCCGGCGCTCGTCCAGCGGCGCGCCCCGGTCGTCGCCCAGTTCGATCAGCACCGACATGCGGGCCCACCCGTCCGCTCGCACCGGCCGATCAGCAGAGCAGGTCCAGATGGTGGTGGGCGTCCTCGGCGATCTCCTCGTGGCGCAGCCAGCGACGCGCCCACAACCGGGCTGCCAGCTCCGCCTGCTCGTCCCCCCACGCGGCGTGCTCGACGAGCAACGCGGTGGTCAGCGCGTACGCCAGGCGCAACGCCAGACCACGGGCGCCCGCGAGCACCGCCGACGCACCCGGGTCGACGGTCACCGCGCTGATCGTTTCCGTCAGCTGCGCGGCGGCGGTGGCCAGCGTGTCGGCCAGCACCGGCGACAACGGCCGCGCCAGGTCGACGGCGGCGGCGAGCCGGCTCAGCAACGGCACCCCGGCGTCCTCCCGGGTCAGCGCGCGCAGCACGTCCAGGGCCAGCACGTTGGTGGTGCCCTCCCAGATCGGCAGCACCTGGGCGTCGCGCAGCAGCCGCGGCACCCCGGTGTCCTCCACGTAGCCGGCCCCGCCGAAGCTCTCCACGTACTCGCTGGCGGAGCTGACGGCGAGCCGGCCGGTGGCCAGCTTCGCCAACGGCGCCACGATGCGCAACTCCGCCGCAGCCTCCGGGTCGGCGCCGACCTCCACCCGCCCCAGCAGGGCGAAGGCGTGCCCGGCCAGGGCGAACGCGCCCGCGGCGTCCACCGCGAGGGTGCCCAGCGTGGCCCGGTGCAGCGGCGAGGACACCAGCGGGCCTCCGGCGACGTGCCGCACCTCGGCGTACGCGCGGGCGTAGTCGAGACCACGTCGCATCCCGCCGGCCGCCGCCGCCGCGTTGTGCACCCGGGTCACCACGACCAGGGTCATCGCCCGGACCAGACCGGGCACCGCCGGGTCACCCAGCGGGAGGGCGTACGCGTCGCGCAGACCGATCTCGGCGGTGGGCAGCGCCCGGGTGCCGAGCTTGTCCTTGAGTCGGTGCACCATGACCCCCGGTGCGGGTGCGCCCGGCGCCGCGCCGTCGGCCAACGGGGAGTCGACCGCGTACCGGGGAACGAGGAACGGGGCGAGCACCCGGCTGCCCCGCCCGGCGCCCTCCGGTCGGGCCAGCGCCACCGCCATCGCCGCGTCGGCCGCCGAGCAGAACCACTTCTCCCCGGTCAGCCGCCACGAGCCGTCCGCCGCCGGTCGACCGAGCGTGCTGGAGCGGCCCAGGTCGGAGCCACCCTGCGACTCGGTCATCCACTGCCCGCTGGTGATCGCCGTGGCCGGGTCCGTGGAGATCAGCCGGGGCAGCCACGCGGCACGGACCGTGGCGTCGACGTCGGGCATGCTGAGCAGCGCCGCCGCCCCGTCGGCCATCGCCACCGGGCACGAGAACGTCGCCGACTCCGGCCCGTACAGGTGCAGCAGGGCGTGTTGCACGACCCGCGCGGCCGCTCCCCAGGTGCCCCGGGCGTCCGGCAGGTAGGGCAGCGCGACCACGGCATGGCGGGCGGCGGCGGCGCGCTGCTCCTGCCAGCCGGCGGAGGTGTCGATGCGGTCGACCCGGGCGCCCCACGGGTCGTAGCGGACCAGCGTGGGAGGGTGCGCCTCCGCGTCGGCGTGCGCCGCGCGCAGCGGCCCGGTGACATCGGCGGCCAGGTCCGCGAGGCGGCCCTTCGCGGCGGCATGCCCGCCCGGGCCGAGGTGACGCTCCAGCCAGGAGCGCAGCAGGCCATCGCCGGCGTACGGGTCGACGGGGGGTGGTACCGGCTGCACGAAGCGGCTCATCGATCGGCTCCTGGCACTGCTCGGGGGTGTGCGCCGACGGTAGACGATGCGGGGCGTGGCGAACAGGGTGCGCCCCGGACCCGATTTTCGGCTTGTCGTACCCCGGTGCGACCGTGTTCTCTACGGTCGGTAGTCGTGGGTGCCGGCCAACAGTGGAGTCGACCGGCCCGGCGCAGCCGCCCGATGCGCACCGGGTTGGCGTTCGCCGGGTTCGGCGTGGCGCTGTGCTGTGTGGGGGTGGCCGGGCTGGGCGCCTGGAACCTGCAGACCGTCCGGCAGGCCGCCGGCCCGATCCGGGAGACCGCCGACGGTTTCCTCAACGAGGTGACCCTGGGAGACAGCGACCGGGCGTACGAGCGGCTCTGCGCGGACGCCCGCAGCCGGTGGAGCGCGATCGGTTTCACCAGTTGGGTGCGGACTCCACCGATGGTCACCGACTATGAGATCACCGACGTGTCCGTCGCCACCCGCAGCGGGCGACCGCAGGGCACGGTGACGGTGAAGGTGATTCGCGACGGTGGGCTCAGCGAGGAACGTCGCCTGCCGGTGGTCCGCGAGGACGGAGGCTGGCGGGTGTGCGGTGACCCGTTCTGAGCCCGTGGTCGCCGCTCCGGTACGCCCCCAACTGCTGCGACCACGTGAGGGGGTGCAGCCGACCACCTCCACGGAGCTCTTCTTCGACCTCGTCTTCATCTTCACCATCACCCAGTTGTCGCACTACCTGCTCGCGCACCTGGACTGGCGGGGCGCCGCCCGTACCGGCCTGTTGCTGGCGCTGGTGTGGTTCGTCTGGGTCTACACCACCTGGCTGACCAACTGGTTGCAACCGGACCAGGGGCCGGTGCGGACGATGCTGATCGGGGTGGGGCTGGGCAGCCTGCTGCTGTCGGCGGCGATCCCGGACGCGTTCGGCTCGACCGGTCTGCTCTTCGCGCTGGTCTACGTGATCGTGCAGGTGGGCCGCACGCTGTTCGCGTTGTGGGCGGTGCAGGGCAGCCCGTGGCTGACGGCCGGGTTTCAGCAGTCGCTGCCCTGGATCACCGGGACGTCGGTGCTCGTGGTCCTCGGTGGCATGGTCGGCGGGGCCGCCCGGGACGCGGTGTGGGCGGCGGTGGTCGTGATCGAGGTGGTCGGCCTCTCGCTCGGCTATCCGCTGCCGCGGCGAGGGCGCAGCCGGCCCGAGCGGTGGATGGTGGAGGGTGGGCACCTGGCCGAACGGTGCGCGGCGTTCGTCCTCATCGCGCTGGGGGAGTCGATCCTGGTCACCGGCAGCACCCTCACGTCACACGTGAACCTGGTGACGTCCGGGGCGTTCCTGTTGGCGTTCGGCGGTTCGGTGGCGCTGTGGTGGGTGTACTTCGCCCGCTCCGCGCCGGCCGCCACGGAGGTCATCGCCCACGCCGGGGAGCGCACCGGCGCGCTGAGCAGGGTCGCGTTCAATTTCCTGCACCCGGTGATCGTCGCCGGCGTCGTCGTGGCGTCGGCGGCCGACGAGCGGTTGCTGATGGAGCCCGGCGCACCGGCCGCTACGGTCGACGTGCTGCTCACCCTCGGCGGACCCGCCCTGTTCCTGGCCGGGCACGCCGCCTACAAGGCGCTGCTGTGGCGGGCTCTGCCGATCAGCCGGGTCACGGCGGTGGTGGTGCTGTTGGCGTTGATGCCGGTGGGGGTGGCGCTGGGTGCGCCAGTCGCGGGGTGCGCCGCTGCGGCATTGGTGGTGACGGTGGCGGTGATCCTGACCGACCGGCGCCGTTCACTGGCGGCCGGGCGGTGACCGTGTTCTGAGCCGGGCCGGTGGCTCAGTCGCGGGGGCCGAGGTCGCCGCTGCGGTAGTGGCGGCGGCAGAGCACCTGGTAGCGCACCTCGGCGGTGTCGACGGTGTCGCCGATGACGACCTGGGCGCCCTCGCGGACGACCTGCCCGTCGACGACCCGGGCATTGAGCAGCCCTTCGCGGCCGCACCAGCAGAGCACCTCGACCTGGATGCGGGCCACCTCGTCGGCCAGCTCGAACAGGCGTTGCGCGGCGGGGAACAGGCACGACCGGAAGTCGGTGGCCAGGCCGAACGCGAAGACGTCGACGTCGTAGCTGTCCACCAGTTCGGCCATCTGCTCGACGTGCTCGACGGTGTAGAAGCACGCCTCGTCGCAGATCAGGTAGTCGACGCGTACCCCGTCGGCCCACCGGCCGCGCACCAGGGCCCGCAGGTCCAGGTCGTCGGTGACCTCGATGGCCTCGTGGGCCAGGCCGATACGGGTGGTGACCTGCGGTCCCAGCGACCGGTCGATGCGGGTGGTGACCAGCCCGCGCCGGCCCTGCCGGGCGTGGTTGTAGTTCATCTGCAACGCCATCGTGGACTTGCCGCAGTCCATCGGCCCCCAGAAGAACTTCAACGCCGCCGCATGAACCGGACGCCCATCGAGCCCGCGCGCGGCCGCGCACCCGGCCGGGGCGTGTGGCTGCCCGGGGAACGGGTGGGCCAGGCAGGTCGGGACGGTGGCGGCGTCGTCAGTCACGGTCGGGCAGCCTAGCCGATCGACCGCCCCTGATCTGCCTGGTCCGGGACGCGTGCTCAGAGCACCCGGGGTGGTGTGTTGCCCGCGGCCACGATGGCACGGCGGATCGGCACGGCGGCCAGGAGCAGGAAACCGACCACGAAGAAGATCAGCAGTGAGACCAGGCCCACCCGGTACGAGGCCGTGAGTTGGAACACCAGCCCGAAGGCGAGCGGGCCGAGCCAACTGGTGCCCTTGTCGCTGATCTCGTAGAAGCCGTAGTACTCGCCTTCCTTACCGACCGGGATGAGCTGGCTGAACAGCGACCGGCTCAGCGCCTGGCTGCCGCCGAGGACCAGGCCGATGGCCGCGCCGAGGATCATGAACGGCACCGGCGCCTCCGCCGGCAGCCGGAACGCGCCGATGATCACACCGATCCAGAGGATCAGGCTGAGCAGGACTGTCTTCCAGGCGCCGATGCGCCGGGCCAGCACGCCGAGGCTCAACGCGCCGCCGAAGGCGAGGAACTGCACCAGCAGGATGGTGATGATCAGGGTGCTCTGCTCCAGGCGCAGCTCCTCGGTGCCGTACTGACTGGCCAGGGTGATGACGGTCTGGATGCCGTCGTTGTAGACCAGGAACGCCAGCAGGAAGAAGAGCGTCAACGGGTACGCCTTGATCTCCCGCAGGGTGCGGCCCAGCTGCCGGAACCCGTCGGTGAGCACGTTGCCCTGCCGGGCCAGCGCCGCCGCCGCGCCGGGGCGTTCCCGCAGCCAGCGCAGCGGCACCAGGGTGAACACCGCCCACCACACCCCGGCGGAGACGATCGACCAGCGGGCCAGGTCCAGGGTGCGCTGCGGGTTGTCGTCCTCGCTGAACAGGGTGACCGCCACCAGGTTGAACGCCAGCAGCAGACCGCCGCCCAGGTAACCCAGCGCCCAACCGCGGCTGGAGATGCCGTCGCGTTCGTCCGGGCCGCCGAGCTGCGGCAGGAACGAGTTGTAGACCACGAGGGCCGCGCCGAAGGAGATGTTCGCGACCAGGAAGAGCGCCCCGCCGAGCAGGTAACGGTCGCCGGTCACGAAGATCATCGCGACGGTGGCGCCGGCGCCGGTGAACGCGGCGCCGCCGAGCAGCCGCTTCTTGTGCGCCGACCGGTCGGCGATCGCCCCGATCACCGGCAGCACGAACACGGTGAGGAAAACCGACAGCGAGATGAGGTACGGGTAGTAGGAACCGGCCGCCACCCGGATGCCCAGCGGGTACACGTACCCGTCGCAGGTGTCCGCGCCCAACTCGCAACCGGCGGCCAACTCGGCGACGGTGGTGATGAACGGCCCCAGGAACACCGTGATGACGGTGGTCTGGAAGGCGGAGTTGGCCCAGTCGTAGATGTACCAGCCGCGCCGCTCCCGGCGAGTGCTCGCCGGGGGCGGGGTGTCGTCCACCGTGGGGGTCACGGTCTCGGCCATCGGTGGTCCTTCGACGCTCAGGCGGCCCAGTGGCCGCGGCTGCGGTAGACGTCGCGCAGCACGCCGACGTGATCGGTCATGATGCCATCCACGCCACGATCCAGTAACTCGTGCATCTGGGCTGGTTCGTCGATCGTCCAGACGTGCACCTGCAGGCCGATGCGGTGGCAGTAGTCGAGGAACCGGCGGTCCACCACCGGCACCCGCCCGTAGCTCGGCGGCACCTGCGCGGCGACCACCGACGGCGGCAGCCGCAACGGCCGCCCGTGCAGGGAGGCCAGCCGCAGCCGGGCGACGCCGCGCATGCCCAGGCTGGTGGCGACCCGTCCCTGGGTGAGCGCCCGCAGCCGGGTCAACCGGGCGTCGCTGAACGAGGCGAGCAGCACCCGGTCGCCGGCGCCGGCCCGGGACACCGTCGCCACCGTCGGCTCGACGCCGCCGTCGGCCTTCACGTCGATGTTGAAGCGGACCTGCGGCCAGGCGGCCAACACCTCGTCGAGCCGGGGTACGACGGCGGCGCCGCCGACGCGTACCGAGGCGAGGTCCGCCCAGCTCATCTCGGCGATGCGCCCCGGCTCACCGGTGACCCGCCGCAGCGTCGGGTCATGAAAGATCACCGCTACGCCGTCGGCGGTGGCGTGCACGTCGGTTTCCACGTACCGGTAACCCAGCCCGATGGCCCGGGCGAACGCCTCGGTGGTGTTCTCGTCGCCCTCGGCGGCGCCGCCACGGTGGGCGAACGCCAGCGGCGCGGGCGCGTCGAGGTAGCCGGGTCGGGTCAACACGCGACGCAGTATGCCCGCCGTCGGTGGCGCGTGGGTGGCCTGCCGGCGAAGATCACGCCCGTTGTCCCGGTGCGCTGACGGGGTCGTCGCGCACCTGCCGTTGGTCGAGCGAGGTCCGCGGTTCCGGGCCGGGTTGGGGGCCTTGACCGCAGTGCCGGCAGGCACCGCGCCGACGCAGGTGGTAGGCGATCGTGGCGACGCCGAGCGCCACCCCCCACACCGTCCAGAAGAGGCTCGGGACGTACATGGCCCAGGTGCCCCGGGCTTCGCTTGTCCAGAGGAACATCAGGCCGGCTGGGATGATCGTCACCGCGACGATCGACGCCGGGACGATGGCGAGGGTGGGCGGGACCCGCCTGCCGGCTTTGAACCAGATCCAGCGTGGGTAGGTCTCTCCCCACCGCGCTACCAGACCGTGGGTGAGTACACCGCCCAGCGCGGAGGCGAGAGCGCAGCCCAGCCCGACCTCGAGCATTCCCGGCGTGTCCTGCATCATCCGTAGGAAGTCCGGGGTGACGCCGAGCGGGTGACCGAGGTACCAGGCGATCCTGGTGATTTCGTAGGGCAGCGGGGCGAGGCAGGCGACCGCGACGGCCCACCTTCCCCAGCGCAGCAGCGTCTGTCGTGACGGCCCGCCACCATCCTCGTGGCGGCGACCGCAGGACGCGCAGGCACCCCGGGCCCGCCGCCGGTAGGCCAGGGTGGCGGTGGCCCAGAGCAGACCGCCGACGAACACGACGATCAGGTTCGTCCGGTGCCAGTACAGGATGTCGCCGATACCGCCCTGGTCGCCTGGTACTCCGGTGAAGGCGAAGACCAGCAGCAGCGGCGCGAACGCCACCAGGATGATCAGGGTGTAGTCGGGGACGATCACTGTCAGCCCGATCGCCGCCGCCCAGCCGAAGACCATCAGCGCCGCCGCCGATCGGCGTCCGGGTCGGGCGCGTCGGGTCATCAGCCATGCGACGACCGCACCGACCAGCCCGAGCACGGCGATGATCGGGGCGACGACCTCGACGCGGCTGCCCTCCAGGATCGACGCCGACGCGCGCGCCGGGTCGACCGGCGCGAACGGGAACCCGTCGCCGCCGGCGGTCCAGTACAGGCCCAGCAGGCCGTACAACAGCGAGAAACCCCCGGCCGCCCAGCCGGCCCAGGTCGGCCAGTGCCTCCAGCATGCCGAGGTCACCGAGGACCACACCGCGCCCACGGCGGCTCTCGCCGCGGCCGTACGGGAACCAGATCCAGACATGGCGCTCCTTCGGGCAGGTGGTCGGCTGACGTGACATCAGCATTGCGACCCGTCGAGGCGACCTCATCCCGCCACCGAGCCACCGTCATCCCCCTCGCCGGGGACACCAGAGACGAGGCGGTAAGGCGCCCGGAGCTGCTCCGCCCGGTCCTGGGCCGCACGGCCCGTCGCCGGCCTGGCCGGGCGCCTCGTCCACGCCCGCTCGACCGGTCTGACCATCCGTTACCGGCCCTGGCGCTGCTCCCGATGCGCAGGTCGGACAATTGCGCCCGGAACTGCCTCACCGGCAGCGCCCCCGGTCACCTACCCTTCTCCCTTTGCTCTGCACCCGCATAGGCGACGGCCACCGTGTGTAGCTGGTGCGCCCACAGGTGCACAGCAAAGGGCGCGACGTGGTGTTGGTGATGAGCGGCTGGAGGTGGGGGCGGGTGCGAGGCTGCACCTGTCGGAGGTACGGGCGCTACGGCTCGCGTCGGCGTGTCCGAGCGTGGTGCCGGTTGTGGCGCTGAGGTCGTGTCGGTTGCGGTGCCGGCGTCAGGCCGAGCGGCGGCGGTGGGCGCGGCTGGGGTCGACGGGGCGGCCGGGGTCCACGTGGCGGGGCAGGTCCGGCTCGTCGGGGCGCAGCGGGGCGAGGGTGTCGGTGAGCGCGTCGATGATCCGGTCGGTGGCCCGGCGGGCCGCGCCGGGGCTGCCTGCCGTTGCCTCGCCCAGGTCGACGGGGGTGCCGAAGTGCACCCTGATCACCGGTCGACGGCGCAGGGAGCGGGCGATGCCCCGCAGCATCCCCCGGGGCGCCTGGTAGGGCAGCACCTCGTGCGAGCCCCACTGGGCAACCGGGATGACGGGGGCGCCGCAGGCCAGGGCGAGTCGGGCGGCGCCGGTCTTGCCGCGTTCGGGCCACAGGCCGGGGTCCAGGCCGATGCGCCCCTCGGGGTAGATGAGGATCACCGAGCCGCGGGCCACGGCCGCGGCGGCATCGTCGAGGGCCCGGTGCACGGCGCTGGTGCCCCGGTCGACGCGAATGTGGCCGGCGTGGCGCATGGCGGCACCGAGCACCGGAACGCGGAACAGCCCGGCGGTCGCCATGATCCGGGGGGCGATGCCACGGGTCTGGCAGGCGGCGGCCATCACCAACGGGTCGAACGGGCTGATGTGGTTGGCGGCCAGCACCAGCGGGCCGCGCCGCAGGTGCGCCGGGACATCGCCGGTGACCTCGAGGCGGGCGAGCAGACTGACAAGGCCCCGGGCCAGCAGGAGGGCGGCGCGCCAGATCAGCGGCGGCTGCCAGGTGGAGGTGTTCATCAGCGCGCCATCGTCGCACGAGGCGGCGGGGCCGCGAGGGTCGGCGGGTTGTCCGGGTGATCAGGGTCATTGGTCCCGGGCCGTTTCGGGCCGCCTGGCCCTGCCCTTTTCTCTACGACGGGCAGTAGTATTTACTACGTCTCGTAGTACGGATGGCTGGGGGTTTTCAGGTGGACGCGTTGGACGTTGCCCGCTGGCAGTTCGGTGTCACCACCGTCTACCACTTTCTCTTCGTGCCACTGACCATCGGCCTGTCCGTGCTGGTGGCCATCCTGCAGACGATGTGGCACCGCACCGGCAACGAGCGCTACCTCAAGCTCACCAAGTTCTACGGCAAGCTGTTCCTGATCAACTTTGCCATGGGCGTGGTCACCGGCATCGTGCAGGAGTTCCAGTTCGGCATGAACTGGAGCGACTACTCCCGCTTCGTCGGCGACATCTTCGGCGCACCGCTGGCCATCGAGGCGCTCGTCGCGTTCTTCCTCGAATCCACCTTCATCGGCCTGTGGATCTTCGGCTGGGACCGTCTGCCCAAGCGGGCCCACCTGGCCAGCATCTGGGCCGCCGCGATCGGCACCAACCTGTCCGCGTACTTCATCCTCGCGGCGAACTCGTTCATGCAGAACCCGGTCGGCTACCGGATCAACCCCGACAGCGGGCGCGCTGAGCTGACCGACTTCGTGGCCGTGCTGACCAACAAGGTCGCCCTGATCACCTTCCCGCACACCCTGGCCGGCTCGTTCCTGGTCGCCGGGTCGCTGGTCGTCGCAGTCGGCCTTTACCACGTGATCCGCAACCGCGACTCGGCCGACACCGGCGCGTACCGCTTCGCCACCAAGTTCGGCTCCTGGGTGGTCCTGGTCGCCTCCGCCGCCGTGCTGTTCACCGGCGACATCCAGGGCAAGATCATGACCCAGGTGCAGCCGATGAAGATGGCCGCCGCCGAGGGCCTCTACACCACCGAGAGCCCCGCCTCGTTCTCCGTGCTCACCATCGGCAGCCTCGACGGCAGCCGCGAGGTGTTCGCCCTCAAGATCCCATACCTGCTGTCGTACCTGGGCACCGGCGACCCCAACGGCACCGTGCACGGCATCAACGACCTGCAGGCCCAGTACGCCACCCAGTACGGCGCGGGCAGCTACACCCCGATCATCCCGGTCACCTACTGGAGCTTCCGCTTCATGATCGCCTTCGGGATGGCGGCCGGCGCGATCGCCCTGCTGGTGCTCTGGAGCCAGCGCAAGGGCCGCACCCCGAGCAGCAAGTGGCTGCTGCGCGCCGGCCTGGCCATGCCGGTGCTGCCGTTGCTGGCCAACTCCTTCGGCTGGATCTTCACGGAGATGGGCCGGCAGCCGTGGATCGTCTTCGGCGAGATGCTCACCCGCAACGGCGTCTCCCGCAGCGTCTCGCTGACCGAGGTGCTCACCTCGTTCACCGCGTTCACGCTGATCTACGCCACCCTCGCCGTCATCGAGGTCAAGCTGCTGCTGCGCTACGCCAAGGCCGGCGTACCGGACGTCAGCGAACAACCTCCCATCGACGACACCCACGACGACGCCGAGCGCCCGCTCGCCTTCGCCTACTGATCACCGGAGCCCGCAGTGGACCTCACCACCATCTGGTTTCTCCTCATCGCCGTACTCTTCACCGGGTACTTCATCCTGGAGGGCTTCGACTTCGGCGTCGGCATGCTGCTGCCCGTGCTCGGCCGCGACGACCGGCAACGCCGCGTCCTGATCAACACCATCGGCCCGGTCTGGGACGGCAACGAGGTCTGGCTGATCACCGCCGGTGGTGCCATGTTCGCCGCGTTCCCCGAGTGGTACGCCACCCTCTTCTCCGGCTTCTACCTGCCGTTGCTGCTGATCCTGCTGGCCCTGATCGCCCGGGGCGTCGCCTTCGAGTACCGGCACAAGCGCCCCGAGGCGTCCTGGAAGCGCCGCTGGGACACCGCGATCGTCGTCGGGTCGCTGGTGCCGGCGATCCTGTGGGGCGTCGCCTTCGCCAACATCCTGCGCGGTGTGCCGCTGGACGCCGACCACGAGTACGTCGGCGGCCTGCTGGACCTGCTCAACCCGTACGCCCTGCTGGGCGGCGCGACCACCCTCGCGTTGTTCCTCACCCACGGCGCGGTGTTCCTCGCCCTGAAGACCACCGGCGACATCCGCGAGCGCGCGGGCGCGCTCGCGGTGCGCCTGGGCGTCGGCGCCGCCGTGCTCGCGGTCGGCTTCCTCGCCTGGACGTTGACCATCCGCTCCAGCGCGGCCGCCGTCGTGTTCGCCGTCGGCGCGGCCCTCGCCCTGCTCGGTGGCCTGGCCGCCGCCAAGGTACGCCGTGAGGGTTGGGCGTTCACCGGTACCGCCGTGGCGATCGGCCTGGCCGTGGCGACCCTGTTCGCGGCGTTGTTCCCGAACGTGCTGCCCTCCACCCTGGACGCGGCCGGCACGTTGACGGCCACGAACGCCGCGTCCACCCCGTACACCCTGAAGATCATGACCTGGGTGGCGGTGATCTTCACCCCGGTGGTGCTGGCCTACCAGGGCTGGACGTACTGGGTGTTCCGCAAGCGCATCGGCGTGGCCAACATCCCACAGCACTGACCGCACCGCGCCGACGTGGCGGTATCCGCAACCCCGGGATACCGCCACGTCGGCGTAATCGAGTCGATCACTCCCGGCGTCCGCCGCTACGGTGTGCCGATGCACGTGCGTGAACTCGACCTCGCCGACCTCGACGCCGCCTGGGACCTGGGCCGGTTGGCGTTCGGCAACACCTCGGAACGGGCGGCGAGCACGAGGATCGTGGTACCGGGGATGACGCGCTGGGGGGCGTTCGACGACGCCGGTCGGCTCGTCGGTAAGGCCGTCGACCTGCATCACGACCAGTGGTGGTCGGGCCGGGCGGTGCCGGCCGCCGACGTGGCCGGGGTGGCCGTCGCACCCGAGGCCCGGGGCCGTGGCGTGGCCCGGGCGATGCTCATCGCGTTGCTGCGCGGGGCGCACGTGCGGGGCGCGGCGGTCAGCGCGCTGTATCCGACCGTGGCCGCCCCGTACCGGGCCTGCGGGTGGGAGGCCGCCGGGGTGCTGCGCACGATCAACCTGGCCACGTCGGCGCTGCCTCGGCACCGGCCCGCCGCGCACCTGAGCGTGCGGGCCGCGACGCCCGCCGACCTACCGGCCGTCACCGGCCTCTACGAGCGGGTCGCCCGGCACCGCAACGGCATGCTGACCCGCCGGGGTGAGCTGTTCGACTTCTTCGCCGCCGACGGGGGCCTGCCCGGCGACGGGCTGACCCTCGTCGAGGCCGACGGTGAACTGGTCGGCTACGCCACCTGGCAGCGGGGCCGAGGCTACGGGGCCGACTCGGTGCTCACCGTCGACGAGGCGCTGGCTACCACCGCCGAGGCGGCCCGGGAACTCGCCGGGGTGCTCGCCAGTTGGGCCAGCGTCGCGCCGACAGTGCGCCTGTGCCCGCTCGACGGGGACGCGGTGAGCACCTACCTGCCGCTGGAGTCGGCCCGCGAGCACGAGCGGGACCTGTGGATGCACCGACCGGTGGACGTGGCCCGCGCGGTGAGCGCGCGGGGGTGGCCCGTCCACGCCCGGGGCGTTGTCGACTTCCACCTCAGCGACCCGTTGGCCGAGTGGAACACCGGCACCTGGCGGTTGGCTGTCGCCGACGGTGCCGCCGAGTTGACCCGGATCGGCGGCGAGGCCGACCTGCGGCTTCACGTGCGCGGTTTCGCGTTGCTGTACGCCGGAGCGGCGCGGGCCCGGTCGGTCGCACAGGCGGGCCTGCTGCACACCACCGGTGTCGCGCCGGACGCCCTGGACCTGCTGGGCGCGGGCGGTCCGGCGCAACTGCTCGACTACTTCTGACCGGCGGCCGTTGGTTCCGCCTCCGACGTGGGAAGTCGACGTCGGCCGCTCCGCGACACTGGTGCGGTGTCGGCTTCTGAGGATGAGCGTCTGGCGGGCGGCGAGCCAGCGGCGCGCTCAGTCGCCATCGGTCTGGCCCGCGCCGTTGACGTGGAAGACGGTCAAGGGGCGCAAGGGCGGGTTCGTCGCGGCATTCGTCGCGGTGCTGTTCGGCTCGGCGGTGATCACGGCCTGCGGGATCCTGCTGGAGAGCAGCGAGCGCTCGGGTGTGCCGACCGAGCGCTACCGGGCTGCCGACCTGGTGGTGGGCGCCTCGCAGGCACTGCCGGTGGCCGACGACGTAGATCCCCGGTTCGGCGAGCGGGCCACCCTGCCGGCCTCCCGGGTCGGCGACGTCGCGCGAGTGCCGGGCGTCCGATCGGCGATCGCCGAGGTCAACGTCCCGGTCAGCCTCGTGACGGCGGACGCCGAGGTGCTCGCCGGGCCGGACGGCACCCCCGCGCTCGGGCATGGTTGGCAGTCGGCCGCGCTCGGCCCGTTCACCACGATCACCGGCCGGGCCCCGGCCGGGCCGGACGATGTGGTGCTGGACTCCGCGCTGGCCGAGCGGGCCGGCGTCACCGTCGGCGCGCCGGTGCGACTCGCGGTCGGCTCGAACACGTCGATGTATCGGGTGACAGCCATCGCGAGTCTGCCTGGAGGCCGACTCGCCCGGCAGTCCGCGCTGTTCTTCACCGATGATCGGGCACGGGAGCTGACCGGCCAACCGGAGCGGGTTGACGCGATTGGCGTGCTGGCCGCACCCGGAGTCGGCGCCGACGAGTTGGCGAGCGCCATCAAGTCGGCAGTTCCCGATGCGGTCGTCTACACCGGCAGCGACCGCAGCGAGGCCGAGTTCCTCGACATCGGTACCACGCGTTCGTTCATCAGTGAGCTGTCCCTGGCGTTCGGCGGCAGCATGATTGTGGTGATCGTGATGGTGGTGGCGAGCACACTCGCCCTGTCCGTTCGGCAACGGCTTCGGGAACTGGCGCTGCTGAGGGCGATCGGCGCGACTCCGAAACAGGTGCTCGGCATGATCGCCGCAGAGACCATGGTGGTGGGTACGCTCGGAGCAGTGCTGGGCGTGATTCCTGGCATCGGCCTCAGCTTCCTCCTCCGCGAAACCTTCATCCTGGTCGGTGCAGCACCAGACGACTTTGAACTGTCGATCAGTCCGTTGCCGGTACTCCCGGCGATGGTGTTGTGCCTGTTCGGCGCCCGTTTGGGGGGCTGGATAGCCGCGCGGCGTGCGGTCAGGCTCAGGCCGGTGGACGCGCTCGGCGAGGCCGCGGTGGAGCCGCCCAAACTCGGTTGGCTCCGGTTGACAGTCGGCTTGCTGTTGGTCCCCGCCGGTCTCGCCATGGCGGTTGTGCTGCCATGGGTGCTGCCTGGTGAAGGCGCCGCTGAAAGTGCGGCCTTGTCTGCGTTCCTCCTCCTCTTCGCCGTCGCGCTGCTGGGGCCGCGGTTGCTCGGCGGTGCCGTCACCGTGCTGGGCCCCTTGTTGAGCCGCGGGTCTGGCGTCAGCGGGTTCCTTGCGACAGCGAACGCGCACGCCAACTCGCGGCGGCTTGCCGCGGCGACCACCCCTTTGATCATGGGCATCCTCCTGGCTGCCGGGCAGCTCTTCAGCGGGACGACAGCGGGCTCGGCCGCGCAGGATCAGGCCGCAGACGGACTGCGCGCGGACTACGTCATCACATCCACGTCCGCCGGCGTGTCGCCCGAGATCGCGGCCATGCTCCGGGACGTGCCTGGCGTCTCGGCGGTGACCCCGGTCGTGCGTACACGGACGCTGGCGACGTTCGGCTCCAGCGGCAGCCCTCAATTCAGAACCTACTCGGCGCAGGGGGTCACCGGTGACCAGCTCGCCGAGACCATGGATCTCGCCGTTCTCGAGGGCGATGTCGCGGATGTGCGAGGCAACACGGTGGCGTTGAGCCGGATTGCGGCGGGCACCCTCGGCGTCGCTCTCGGCGACAGCATCGATCTTCGCCTCGGTGATGGCACACCGATCAAACCCACGGTGGTGGCGCTCTACGAGAGAGGACTCGGCCTCGGTGACGTCACGCTGCCGCACGACCTCGTCCTCGAGCACACCACCGACCGCCTGGACCTCGCGGTGCTGGTCACGGCGGCCGTAGGAACCGACGCGGCGGCACTCGGCGACGCATTGCGCTCCGCCGTCCGACACCTCCCAACCGTCCAGGTCAGCAACCGCGGGTCGTTCATCGCCGCGCAGAGCGCCGCGGCCGCCGGCGAGTCGGCGGTCGGCCTCATCCTCAACGCGGTCCTGCTCGGCTACCTCGCGATCGCCGTGGTGAACACCCTGGTGATGGCCACCGCCTCGCGCTTCCGCGAATTCGCCCTACTCCAACTGGTCGGCGCCACCCGCCGCCAGGTCTTCGCGATGATGCGCAGCGAGACGCGGATCATCGTCGTCGCAGCCGTGCTCATCGGCACCCTGGGCGCGATCCCGTCATTGGTCGGCACCAGCATCGGTCTGACCAGGACGCTGATTCCGTCGATCCCACCTCTCGTCTACCTGGGAATCGTCGCGGTCACCGCGCTGCTCGGCTCGGCCGCCATCATGATCTCCACTCGAATCGCCATGCGGTCGCAGCCAATCACCGCGATTGGCGTTCGCGAATGACGCCGACGGCACAACGAGTCCAGGTACGGTCGCCTGGTTGCGGCGTCCGGCCAGACCGGGTCGCCGCCAGTTCGGCGTTCGCGCGGTCAGGCGGGGATCGCCGCCAGTTCGGCGTTCGCGCGTTCGGTGACGAGGGTGAGCACCCGCGCTGCCGTCCCGGCCTCGTCGGCGGGGATGTCCGCGTACAGCCGGGCGCTCAGGTCGGCGACGGCGGCGGCGACGCTGCGCTGGGTGGCGCGACCGGTGTCGGTGAGCGCCACCTGCGGCCCGTCGCCGCCGTTCGCGGCGGACGGGCCCTCGACCTGCGCGAGGCCGGCGTCGACGAGTCGGTCGACCACCTGATGCACGGCCGATTCGTCGACCTTGAGCGTGGTGGTGATCCGCTGGGTGAGCTGGGCCCGGTCGACCGGGCCGTTGGCGAGGACGTTGAGGGCGAGCAGCTGGTGGAACTCGACGCCGAGGGGAGCGACGGCCTGTTCGAGCAGGGCCCGGGTGGCGTAGTGGGCTTGGCCGATGACCTGGCCGTTGAGGGTGGGGACGGTGGACATGACGCCTCCTTCAATACGTTGGCTGCGCCAACGTTGGTGCAGCCAACGTAACATCCGATCGTGGGTCGCGCCAACGATTCCTGGTAGGCTGCGCCCATGGATCACGCGGCCCCGCAGTCACCCGCCGGGCTCCACACCACCCCGAGCTGGTTGCTCAACCAAACCGCCAGCCACGCCGCCCGGCTGCTCAGCGAGGGCTTCGCCGCGCACGACCTGCGCGGCTACCACTACCGACTGCTCGCCACCCTGACCGAGGACGGGCCCGCGAGCCAGGCCGACCTCGGCCGACGCTGCGGCATCGACCGCAGCGACGTGGTGGCCACCATCAACGACCTGGCCGGCCGAGGGCTCGTGGTGCGCACCCCCGACCCGGCCGATCGCCGCCGCAACGTCATCAGCGTCACCGACGCCGGCGCCGACGAGGGGCGCCGGATGGGCACCACCGTCGAGCGTGTGCAGGCCGACCTGCTCGCCCCACTGTCCACCGACGAACGCGAACAGCTGACCCGACTGCTCACCCGGCTGCTGCGGCACCACAGCCGGCACTGACCCGCCTCAGCGGGCCTCGCGCAGCTCCGCCAGCCGGGCCTCGATCTCGGCCAGCTCGGCGCGCAGCTTCTCGGCCTGCTGCTCCGCCTCGGCCCGCTCGGTGCCGAGGATCTGCTCCACCGCCTCCTGCACCCCCGGCACGTCGACCAGGGCCACCATCTTCAACGCCTCGGCCGGCTTCACCACGTACGGCTTCGCGAGGGCCTTGCTGCCCTGCTGCGCCGCGACGGTCCACTCACCGTCGGCGTACGCCAGGGTCACGGTGAGACCCGCGGGGCCCTTCGGCTTGACGGCCTTGACCGCCCGCCGCGCCGGCGGCTTCTCCGTCTGCTCCACCTTCGGCTCCTCCTGTCGCTGCGCGGGCACCCGCGGCGTGTCCAACACGAACTCCGGCGCGGCCACCGCGGGCGGCGCCTCGGCCTCGGGCTCCGGCTTCGGCTCCACCACCCGACGGCCGGCCCCCTTGGGCGCCACGGCCAGGTCGGCGGGGGAGAACGGCAACTCGTCGCGGCCGAAGCGCACCACCACGAACTCGTCGGACACCTCCGGGTCGGTCAGCTCGATCACCTGGCCGACCTGACCGGCGATCTGCCCCGCCGCCGCGGTGAACACCACCCGCGGCTTGCGCCCGGCGGCCACCGCCTCCCGGATGCTCTGCACCTCGCTAGTGGACAAACCCTGGCCGGCATCCATCACAACCCTCTTCCGTACACCTGTTTGATTTGTGTCTTGATATCAGCCGGCTGCGACACCCGTCGCACGGGGCTCACGCCCGCTCAGCCGCCCAGCGCCCGCAGCGCCCGGTCCGCGTGGTCGTTCATGCTCACCTCACTGTGGATCACCTCGATGACCCGTCGGTCGGTGCCGATCACGAACGTCATCCGCTTCGTGCTCAACGCCCCCAACGGCAGCCGCCGCTTCACCCCGAACTGCTGCGCCACCGTCGCGTCCTCGTCCGAGAGCAGCGGATAGTCGAACCCGTGCAGCTTCGAGAACTCGGCCTGCTTCGCCACCGGGTCCCGGCTGATGCCCACCCGCGACGCGCCCACCGCCGTGAACTCCGCCGCGAGGTCGCGGAAGTGGCAGCTCTCCGCCGTGCACCCGCGGGTCATCGCGCCCGGGTAGAAGAACAGCACCACCGGACCGGTCGCCAGGAACTCCGACAGTCGCCGCGGCGTGCCCGTCTCATCCGGCAGCTCGAAATCCTGCACCACGTCGCCGACACCCACACCCGCCACCGCGCACCTCCGTCGTCGGATCGACCGCTGCCCGATCGACCGCGCGGTGAGCGTAAGCGATCACCGCCAGAGCGCCGCCACCTCGTCGGCCCGGGCCCGCCCGGCCCGCGCCGCCGACGTCGGCGCGAGGACCAGCGCCCGCTGCCTGTGACTCTCCTCTCGACGACCGATCCGCGCCGTCACGGTAGCGTCGGCCCATCCCACCCCGAGAGTCCTGGAGGCACCGTGGCACCCGTCACCGTCATCACCGGCGGTGGCCGGGGCATCGGCGCGGCCACCGCCCGCCGTCTCGCCCACGCCGGTCACCACATCGCCCTGTGCTACCGCCGCGACCACAGCGCCGCTGACGCTGTCCTGGCCGACCTGCGGGCCGCCGGCGCGCAGGCCATCGCGGTACCGGCCGACACCACCGACCCCGAGCAGGTACGCGCCCTGTTCGACGCGGCCGCCGAGCTCGGCCCGCTCACCGGCCTGGTCAACAACGCCGGCGTCACCAGCCTCATCGGGCCCTTCACCGAGCTGCGCGTCGAGGACCTGCGCCGGGTCGTCGACGTCAACCTCGTCGGCTACGTCCTCTGCGCCCAGCAGGCCGCCCGGCGGCTCACCGACGGTGGGGCGATCGTCAACGTCTCCTCAGCGGCGGCAACCCTCGGCAGCCCGGGGGAGTACGTGCACTACGCCGCCGTGAAGGCCGCCACCGATACCCTCACCGTCGGCCTGGCCAAGGAGCTCGCGCCCAGGGGCATCCGGGTCAACGCCGTCGCCCCCGGCATCGTGCGCACCGACATCCACGCCGACTCCGGGGTGCCCGACCGCGCCGACTCGGCCGTCGGCCGTATCCCACTGGGGCGCGCCGGTGAACCCGACGAGATCGCCGCCGCCATTGCCTGGCTACTCGGCCCGGACGCGTCCTACGCCACCGGGACCGTGCTGCGCGTCTCCGGCGGTCTGTGAGCCGGGGCGCACGGCGCGCCCCGGCTCACCGCTCAATGGGTGAACAGCTTCGCCGCGGTGATGACGGTCTGCGCGACCCCGTAGCCCAGTAGCGCCGCCACCACCAACCAGGAGATCCACAACCGGGCCTGCTGCCCGGGCCGGCTGTCCTCACTCATCGCGCACCACTCCTCTGCGCCGTCGTGTCCTCGTCCACGTCCTGTTGCACGGTCTGATCCGCCGGTGGTTCGTGATAGCGCTGCGGCACCGGCCGTACCAGCAGGTTCGCCACGAAGCCCACCGCCAGCACCCCGACCATCGTGAACAGCGCCGGCCGGTACGCCGCAGCCGTCAGCGAGCCCGGCTCGCCCTGCGCGTCGAGGAACCCGTTGACGATCAGCGGACCCGCGATCCCCGCCGCCGACCAGGCGGTCAACAGCCGCCCGTGGATCGCGCCGACCTGGAAGGTGCCGAACAGGTCACGCAGGTACGCCGGCACCGTCGCGAACCCACCGCCGTAGAACGACAGGATCACGCAGGCCAACAGCACGAACAGCGCCGTCGAGGTCTGCCCGACGAGCGCCAGCAGCGCGTACAGCACCATGCCGACACCCAGGTACACCAGGTAGATGGGTTTGCGGCCGATGACGTCCGAGGTGGACGACCACACGAACCGGCCGGCCATGTTGAACAGCGACAGCAGGCCCACGAACCCGCCGGCCGCCGCGACGGTCACCGCGGAGGTGCCGTTGTCGCGGAAGAAGTCCTGGATCATCGGGCTGGCCTGTTCCAGGATGCCGATGCCCGCTGTCACGTTGCAGAACAACACCACCCACAGCAGCCAGAACGAGCGGGTCTTCACCGCGTTCGCCGCCGAGACGTTCGCCGTGGTGACCAGCGGCTTCGCCGCCACGCTCGCCGGGTCGAAGCCGGCCGGACGCCAGTCCTGCGCCGGCACCCGCACGTTCGCCACCCCAAACATCATGATCACGAAGTAGCCCAGGCCGAGCGTCACGAACAGCCACACCAGGGCGCTGCCCGAGGCCGTCGACCCGGCGTTGGCCGGGTCGTAGCCGGCGTCGTAGAACGACAACAGTTGCCGGGACAGGGGAGAGGCGACCATGGCCCCACCACCGAACCCCATGATCGCCAGCCCGGTGGCCAGGCCCGGCCGGTCCGGGAACCACTTGATCAGGGTGGAGACGGGGGAGATGTAGCCGATGCCCAGGCCGATGCCGCCGAGCAACCCGTAGCCCAGATACAGCAACCACAGCTGCTTCGTGGCGATGCCCAGCGAACCCACCAGGAAGCCCGCCGCCCAGAAACAGGCCGAGACGAACATGGCCTTGCGCGGCCCGTTCGCCTCCACCCAGGTCCCGGCGACGGCCGCGGACAACCCGAGCATCACGATCGCGATGCTGAAGATCACCCCGATCGCCGTCTGGCTGGTGTCGAAGTGGGCGATCAGGGAGTTCTTGTAGACGCTGGTGGCGTAGACCTGACCGATGCAGAGATGGATGGCCAACGCCGCCGGGGGGATGAGCCAGCGGCTGTAACCGGGCGGCGCGACGGTGTGCCGACGATCGAGTGCGGAAAGCATGCGCTGCTTCCTCTCCGATGAGGACGAGAAACGTCGCCCCCAACGTGCCCACCGCACTCGTGAGCGGCAAACCTCACCGTCGCCGGACGGTCGCTCCGCTGAGCTGAGCGGTCAGTCAGCCCCCGGTCGCCGCGGCGTCGACAGCTAGCGCAGGTCCGGGAGATGCCAGCCGCCGGCCAGCGCGTCGGCGTCCGCCGGACCCCAGCTGCCCTTCTCGTACGACTGCACGGGCGTCGGCAGATCCAGGATCGGCTCGACGATGCGCCACTCCTGCTCGATCGTCTCGGCCCGCGCGAAGCGCAGGTGCTGCCCGTCCATGGCGTCGTCGAGCAGCCGCTCGTACGCCTCCTGGCGGCGACCGAAAGCCGCGCCGAAGTCGACGGACAGGTCCACCGGTCGGCTCGCCACCTCGGCGCCCGGGCTCTTCGCCTGGATCGACATGGTGATGCCGTCACCGCGCCCCAGACGGAAGCGCAGCAGGTTCGCCGCGGTCGCCGTGCCCTGCTCGGCCGGAATCAGCGAGCGCTGCGGCTGCTTGAACTCGACCACGACCTCCGTCGCCGTCCCCGGCAGGGACTTGCCGGTGCGCAGGTAGAACGGCACACCCGCCCAGCGGGGGGAGTCGACGGTCAGCCGGGTCGCCACGAACGTCTCGGTGTTGGAATCCGCCGCGACTCCCGGCTCGTCGCGGTAGCCGGCGTACTGCCCCCGGACGGTGGACTGCGGCGACAGCGGCGCGATCTGCCGCAGTACCGCGGCCTCCGCCTCCCGGAACGCCACGGTGTCCTCGCTGGCCGGCGCCTCCATCGCGATGAGCGCGACGACCTGCAGGATGTGGTTCTGCAGCACGTCCCGGGTCGCGCCCACCGTGTCGTAGAAGCCGGCCCGGCCCTGCGTGCCGAAGCCCTCGGCGAGGGTGACCTGGATGTTGTCGATGTGCTCGTTGTTCCACAACGGCTCGAACAGTCGGTTGGCGAACCGGAAGGCGTAAAGCCCTTCGACGGCTTCCTTGCCGAGGTAGTGGTCGATGCGGAACACCCGCTCCGGCGCGAAGGCCGCGCCCAGCGTGCGGTCCAGCTCGCGGGAGGACTCCAGGTCACGCCCGAACGGCTTCTCCACGATCACCCGACCCCGGTCGGCCAGACCCACGGCCGCCAGGCCCTCGACGACGGAGCCGAACACCGCCGGCGGGATCGCCAGGTAGAAGACCGGCCGCTCGGCGTCGCGCAGCCGCTCAGCCAGCCGCTGGTACGTCGCCGGGTCCGCGTAGTTGCCGGAGATCATCGAGAGGTTGTCCGCGAGCCGGTCGAAGGTCTCGTCGTCGATCTCGTCGTTGGCCTCGGTGACCGACTTGCGCGCCATGGTGACCAGTTGTTGATCATCCCAGGGGGAGCGGGCCACGCCGATCACCGGGACGTCGAGGCGGTCGCGCCGGGTCAACTCGTACAGCGCCGGGAACAGCTTCTTCGAGACGAGATCTCCCGTGACGCCGAACAGCACTACCGCGTCTGTGCGCATGTGCATGGCACTTCCATTCGATCATGTGCTTCTGATCTTCCGAACGGACAACGGCACGACCCGCCGCGGGAATTCCCCGCGAGCGGCACACGTGAGGTCGGCGACAACGCTGTCTCGACACGCCCTTATGTTAAGGAAGGTTTACAGTGCAGGCAGGGCGCCGGTAGCCTGCGAGTCTAATCGACCAAGGTCGATCATGACGAGGCCTGGAGGTACCGTGCGTCGCCGACACACCACACGGCTGCTGGCCATAGCCGCCCTCGCGCTACCACTCACCCTGCCCGCCACACCCGCCCCCGCCGCCCCACCCACCACACCAACCCGCCACCTCAGCGACGTCATCCCCGCACCCGTCGAAACCCGACCCGACGCGCACAACGCCTTCCGGATCACCCCACTGACCGTCATCCGCACCACCCCCGGCTCCACCGCCGCCCGGCAGATCGGCCACCAACTCGCCACCACCCTGCGCCCCGCCACCGGCCACCCCCTGCCCGTCCTGCCCGTACGCTCCACCCCGCTACCCGAGATCGCCCTGCTCATCGAGGGCAGCGACGACCGCATCGGCCAGCAGGGCTACCAACTCGACGTCACCCGCCGCGGCGTCACCATCCGCGCCAACACCCCGGCCGGCCTGTTCGCCGGCACCCAGACACTGCGCCAGTTGCTCCCCGCCCAGATCGAGGCACCCGACCGGCAGCGCGTCACCTGGACCGTCCCCGGCGGACGAATCATCGACTACCCACGCTTCGCCTACCGGGGTGCGATGCTCGACCTCGCCCGGCACTTCCACACCGTGGACGACATCACCGCCTACGTGGACCTGCTCAGCCAGTACAAAATCAACTACCTGCACCTGCACCTGACCGACGACCAGGGCTGGCGAATCCAGATCGACTCCTGGCCCCGCCTCACCACCGTCGGCGGCGGACCCGGCACCGGAGTCGACGGCGCCGGCCCCGGATACCTCACCAAGGCCGACTACCAGGCCGTCGTCGCCTACGCCGCCGCGCGACACATCACGATCATCCCCGAGATCGACATGCCCGGACACACCAACGCCGCCCAGTCGACATACCCCGAACTCAACTGCGACGGCGTCGCACCACCCCCGCGCACCGACATGGCCGTCGGCTACAGCTCCCTGTGCATCAACGACGAACTCACCTACCGGTTCGTCGAAGACGTCATCCGCGAAGTCGCCGCCATCACCCCGGGACCGTTCCTGCACATCGGCGGCGACGAAGCCCACGCGACCACCGACGAGGACTACCGCACCTTCATGAACCGGGTCCTGCCCCTGGTCGCCAAGTACGGCAAACGCGCCTCCGGATGGAACGAGATCACCCAGGCCGACACCTCCGCCGACCACGTCGCCCAGTTCTGGGGCACCGGCACCACCAACGCCAGCCTCGTCGCGGCCACCGCCCGCGGCACCAAAGTCATCATGTCGCCGGCGAACAAGGCCTACCTGGACATGAAGTACGACGCCAACACCCGCCTCGGCCTCCGCTGGGCCGGCCTCATCGAGGTGTCCGACGCGTACGGCTGGGACCCCGCCACCCGGGTCACCGGCATCGGCGAGAACGCCATCCTCGGCGTCGAGGCACCCCTGTGGTCCGAGACCCTGCGCACCCTCGACGACATCGAATACATGGCCTTCCCCCGCCTGCCCGCCATCGCCGAACTCGGCTGGTCCACCGCCGCCAGCCACGACTGGGAATCGTTCCGCACCCGGCTGGGGGAACAGGCACCCCGCTGGCGACTGCAACAGGTCGACTTCTACCCGTCCCCACAGGTGCCCTGGCTCTGAGCCGCACCCCCGCCACACCGCTCGTGGGCACCGGCCGTTTCGGCCGGTGCCCACGACCCCGTCAATCCCACCGCCCATGAGACGGTGGAGCACACAGCCGTCTCCAGCGAGGACCCACCATGAACCTGGCGTTCGACCAGTCAGCGGACACCGGAGCGGCGGTGGTGTGCCTACCCATGTTCAGCACCAGCCGCGCCGCCACGGCCACCGCCTTCCACCCCGCCCTCACCGGAGCCGGCCTACGCGAGATCTACCTGGACCTGCCCGGCCACGGAGACACCCCCGCACACTGCCCACCCACCTCCCAAGCGGTCCTGGACACCATCTGCGCCTGGCTCGACCAGCACATCGACGCACCAACCCTGCTCGCCGGCGGCTCCTACGGCGCGTACCTGGCCGCCGGCATCGCCCGCCAACGACCCGACCTCGTCCGCGGCCTGCTCCTCGTCTGCCCCGGCGTCACCATCGCCCGCCACAGCCGGGACCTGCCCACCGACCCACCCCTCGACGCTCCCACCGGATGGCTCGACACCGCCCCCACCGCCCTGCACGCACACCTCGACACCGCCCTGGGCCACCGCACCCCGGCCGTCGTCGCGACCGTGCTCGCCGCACTGAACTCCGGCGGCCCCGGCGACGCGACCTTCCAACAGGAACTCCAGACCGGACCCGGCTACGCGCTACCCGACGAGGACGCCGACGTCGTCTTCGACGGCCCGGTCAGCGTGATCACCGGCCGACAGGACCGCATCACCGGCTACGCCGACCAGTTCCGCGCCATGCGCCACTACCCGCGCGGCACCTACACGGCGATCGACGCGGCCGGGCACTACCTGCCGTACGAACAACCCGCCCTGCTGCGATCACTCACCCAGGACTGGCTACGCCGCACCCGAGACTGAGACGCGTCAGTGGGGGAGCGGACCCCGCCCACGAGGTCACGGGGTTCGCTCAGCCTCCAAACACTCACCCGACGCGTTTGACGCGTACCCCGTCCGGGCGCGCGGTGTCGGCGAGCTTGACGCGTCGCGCGAGGTGCACGGTCATGCGTTTTCCGTGCAGTGGCGTCAGGTCAAGTCCCGGCGCCGAGTCCCCGATCCAGAGGTTTTTGAGCCCTGGCAGACCGGCGAGCGGAGTGAGGTCGAACACGTGTTCGCTGTTGCCGATGCTCAGCCAGCCAAGGTGAGGCAGCCCGGCCAGGGGACTCAAATCGGTGACGAGTGTCCCGTCAATCACCAGCTCGGTCAGAGTGTCGATTGCGGCTATTGGGGTCAGGTCAGATAGCCATGCACAATCGCTCAGCGACAGATACGTAACTTTCAGCTGCCGGAGTTTCACCGCCAGCTCACGAACTCCACCAACAGGCCCCACATCGCTGTAGAGCGCCAACAGTGTCAGCTTCTGTAGAGGATCGAACATCGCCGGATCCCACACCGAGGCTGGACTGAAATTCAGGTATCTCAGCGCGTGGAGCTCAGCGAGCTGACTTGCGCTGACCTCCACGCCGCTCAGGGTGAGCCATTCCAGCTGCCTCAAACAGGTGAGGGCGGTGAGGTCCTGGTGGGGTGCGAGGCCCCACAAGGACAGGTAGGCGAGTTTGGGCAACCCTCGCAGCGAGGAGAGATTCAATAGTTGCTGATCGGCGTGCAACCATATGACCTTCAGGTCGAGGTTTCTGGCCAGATACCCAAAGTCGCCAACGACCCCTCTCGCGGTCAGGTGAACTTCGGTCAGGTGCGGCACACCCGACAGCTGGGCCAGGTCCACCTTCTGATCGGTACGGATGACCGTCTTGGCGAGGTGACGCAGCTGGGGCAGCGCGGGGAGCAATGCTGCACTGCGGATCGTCACCTCGCCACCCTCAAGCGGTGCGTCAGCGAGGACCCGGTCGGCGTAGTCAGCGGGGTCGAAGTACTCCCACGCCGTGATGAGCTGCTGCTGCACGCGAGGTCGCGGGTCGGTGCCGTAGCGGGCGAGGGTCGCAAGCGCATCGGGACCATTGACCAACGCCACAGCCCTCACCGTGGCGGCGGCCTGGGCCTCACTCAACGTGCTGAGATCCGCCGGCAGCTCGGCGAGCAGCGGTTCCCCGACGGCCGCCAGGGACCGGGCCTCGGCAACGGACCGGGGCAGCAGCTCACGCAGGTGGGAACGGATCCGGCCGAGGACTTCCGGCTCGACCGCTGGCGCGGTCTCCAGGCACGCCGCGGCGAGCAACCGCAACCTTCGGGCCTGCTTCGGTCGCTCGCCGGCGAGCGTGAGCAGGCCGGCGAGGAGCTGCCTGCGGACCGGCGCGTTGGCGTGACCGGCGGCCAGAATGATCGTTTCGCGCCAGGTGTCGAGGTGGGCGTGCTCAAGCAGGGCACCGGTGTGCCCCTGGTCGGCGGCCTCCCGGGCAGCCAGGTATTCCTGAAAGGTGCGATGGACGAAGTCGATGCGGTCGGGCACCGGCTCACGCAGGACCCCACTGCGTTGGATCATGTGCTCGAGCACGGCGGCGACGGGGGCGGTGATGTGCCGGATCCCGGCCAACCGATGCGTGAAGCGCTGCGTCGCCTCGGCGCGGGTGAGCTCGGTGCGGCTGTTCTGGGTCATCCACCAGGCGACCTCCTGCAACAGCTGCGCCTGGTCACGGCTGGTCAGTTCCGGCAGCGCGGTGGGCACGCCGCGTTGCGAGTCGCGGCGGTGCAGCAGCATGTCGATGGCAGCCTGGTAGATGTCCATCCGGTTGCGGGGCAGGTTGCTGTCCCGGTCCAGGTTCAGCGCGCACAGCATCGCGCAGAGCAGCGGGCTACCGGCGAGGTTCTGCAGGTGGGCGCTGCCGTCGAGTTGGGCGAGCAGCCGTTGTTCGTAGCCGGGCAGCAGATGAGGTTCGCAGGGCAGGTTGGCGGCGCGGCGGACGGCCTCATGCCAGTGCCGGATCAGCGCCTTGACGTCGGCCGGCCCCATCCGCTCCAGAAACACCGAGGTGAACCCTTCGGTGTCCAGCCAGCGGGCCGACGCCGCAGCCGGCCGGGAGGTGACCACGACCCGCAGGTCGGGGTATGCGGACAGCAGGCCGTGCAGCCAGTCGCGGACCGCCCGCCGTTGACCTTCCGGTACCTCGTCCACGCCGTCGACCAACAGGATCGCCCCGGTGACGAGTTGGCGGTGCACCCAACCGGGAGGCATCAGCCCGGCGATCGTGGCGGCGATCAGGTCGAGGAACCGTTCCGGGGGAGGCAACGGCTGGGCGACGTGGTCACGCAGCCGGATCAGAAACGGGGTACGCCCGTTCCAGGTGTCGAGTTCTCCGGTGAACCCGTGCCGGGCCGCGGTGACCGCGATCCACTGCATGAGAGTGGTCTTGCCGGAGCCGGCGTCACCACGTAGCAGGACCCGCGCCGCGTCGCCGAGGGCCTGCTCGGCCCGTACCGAAGCGCTGTCACCACCACCGCCGTCGGAGCGCAGCAGGCCGGGACCCCAGCGGAACCCACCGCGGCGCAGGCCACGGGTGGTGCCGCCGGTGACGGCCAGGCTGATGTACGCGATGCTCAGCGGGGTACGCAGCCGGTAGCGGTGCACGTCGACGCCGAACAGTTCCAGATGATCCAGCACGGCGAGCAGGTGGGCCAGGTACCGGGTCCGGAACTGGGCGTCATGACTGGTCCCGGTGGGGGCGTCCAGACTGGTCACCGGCAGCCGGGCCAGCACCTGGGTCAGGCTGTCGGCCACCGCGGACAGCCGTTCCAGGGTCTGCACGGTGGCGCGACCCTGGAACGGGGGGAGTTGCACCACCAACTGGGTCAGGCAGGTGCAGCACTCGTCGAGGACCCGCCCGTACAGGTGTGCCGCCGTCTCGCTCAGGCCCGCCCGCGCGGGAACGTCGGGCAGTTGCCGGCGCAGCCGGGTAGCCATCAGCGCGGGGTCGACGTCGTCGGCGAACACCGCCGCGTCGGACAGGTCCGCGTCGCGCAACGTGTCGGCCACCGCGTTCAGCGCGGCGGCGATCTCGTTGTCGGGCAGCGCCGGCTCCCGGCGGCGAACCAATGGTTGCAGGCGTTCGTAGACGGTGTCGACGATGTCGTCCAACCGCCGGCCCGCCCGGCGCAGGCCGAGGTCATCGGTGATCCCGGAGCCGATCAGCTCGATGAGCGGGGTCTCACGTTCCCGGTGTGCCCGGCGGCGTCCCAGCCACCGTTTCACCGCCGGTGTCACCACCGAGTTGGCCAGGCGCAGCAACGCCGTCTCGACCATCCCCACGCCGCGTCTCCTCCTGGTCTGCTGTGAGGTCTGACTGGTGCGCGTGCCGACAGCTCACGGAACGCCGGCTCCAGGTGTCGAGACAGCGACCACTGATGAAGCTACGTCGTGCGGAGATTCATGGCTGTCCCCTGTCCAGCCGTTCCTACGGCGATTCGATAATGCACATTATGTAAAGTAGACCAATCCGACGGTCCCCTCGACAGGGGTCAGTCGCGCGTCAGCCCCGGCGGACACGCGTCCTCGTCGGGGCCGACGAGGCGGGCGTTGACCAGCGGATCACTCAGCAGTCCGGCGAGCATGTCGGCGCTGGCGCCGATGTCGGTCCAGGTGTCGTCCCACAGGGCGGAGACGAGCCAGGAGCGGTCCGCCGGGAAGAACAGGTCGGGCAACGCACCGGCGCCGCGCAGGTGTCCGGTACGCCAGGTGAGAGCCTGCTCGGGCCCCGCTTCGACCAGCAGGTAGGACCACCCCCAGTAGAGGGTCACCGTCGCCGCGCCCGGGAAGACGATGTCGTGCGCCCCGGTGTCGAGGTAGCCCAGCCACCACTGTTGTTCCGGGCTACGCGCTGCCAACCGGTCGACGACGGCACGTTCGTGGACGTCGACAGCGATGCCGTCCGGCGGGTGGAAGGTGGCGTACGCCTCGAAGACCGGCGGGATGGCGGCGGTGACCGACGGGCCGTGTGTGGTGTGGCCGGCGATCCAGGCGACGTCGTCGGCTGTCCCGATCCGCCAGCTCCGCCCGTCCCGGTCCACCCGGTGAGGGTGCACCCGGGCCGACGGCTCGCTCGTGCCCTGACGTCCGGGAACGGCGGCGGGCGACGGGTACGGCGTCCACCCGGGCCGGCCGGCGCTCGACCACCGGTGCCCCGCCGGGCACCCCCAGGCGGTGGGCTCGGCGGAATCCTCGTACCAGACAGGGCTGCCTCGTCGCCCGCACCGTGGGCAGGTGGCGGCCGGTCTCATGCCCGGCACGATACGGCCTCGTGTCCCCTCTCCCCCCGCTTCCCGGGAACGCGAAAATGCTGCATAATATCCCTTATGCATGACAAAAAGGACGAATCGCTCGGGGTGCTGATCGAGGAGTTCCTGACCGCTCGCGCCACCCGCAAGCCCTCCCCCCACACCCTGGCTGCCTACCGTCGGGACCTGTACGCGGTGGCCGCCCTGATCGCCGACGGTGACGCCACTCCCCTCCCCCTCGACGAACTGTCGATCACCGACCTCTCCCCCCGCGTCATGCGGGCGGCCTTCGCCCGGTTCGCCGCCCCCCGGGCGCCCGCGTCAGTGCATCGGGCCTGGTCCACCTGGAACAGTTTCTTCACCTTCCTGGTCGCCGACGGGGTGGTGGCGGGCAACCCGATGCCGGCGGTCGGGCGACCCCGGGCGCTCCTCCCCCAGCCGAAGCCGCTGCGCGGCGCGGACACCCCCGAGGTGCTGCTCGCGGCGGTCGCCCGCGACGACGGGCGGCAGCGTGACCCGTGGCCGGAGCGGGACGTGGCGGTGCTGGCGGTGGCGCTGTGCGCGGGGCTGCGCCTGTCGGAGTTGCTGGCGTTGCGGGTCGGCTCGCTGGCGGGTCGGCCTGGTGAGCGGCGCATCGAGGTGCTCGGCAAGGGTGGGCGGCCCCGGGTGGTGCCAATCGAGGCGGACCTGGACCGGGTGCTGCGGGACTACCTGGACAGTCGGGTGCGGCGCTTCGGTTCCCGGTCGGTGCGGCCGGACTCGGCGTTGCTGGTGGATCGGCGTGGTGAGCCGCTGCGCCGGGGTGGGCTGCAGTATCTGGTGGAGTCGTGTTTTCGGCGGGCGGGCGTCGGCGACCGGGTGCCGCGGGGCGCGCGGTTGCACGCGTTGCGGCACACCTTCGCGACACGGTTGGCCGAGGACGGGGCGAGCGCGGCGGAGATCATGCGGTTGTTGGGGCACGCGTCGTTGGCGTCGTCGCAGACGTACATCGAGGTGACGGCCGTTCAGCAGCGCGATGCGGTACGGGCCAACCGCACCAACCGGGCGTTGGCCGCGCTGGTGCCGGTGCAGGAGGAGTGGTGAGCGCGGTCAGTGGGCCCGCTCGTCGGTGTCGCCGGCGGTCTTGGGCAGTGCGCCGAGTACCGCGTTGATGATGTGGATGCGCGCGTTGGTGGCCCGGTAGTCGGCGCACACCGCATCGGCCCGGTCGGCGAGGCGGGCGGTGGGGCCGGTGCGGGTGACGGTGAGGGTGGTGCCGTCGAGGGTGGTGGTGGTGCCGGCGGTCACCAGGTCGTCGATGGTGTGGGTTCCGGTGATCAGGTGTGCCTTGAGCAGGGTGCGTAGCTGGTCGATGTGGCGGGTCATCAGGTCGTCCCAGTTGTCCTCGGAGAACGTGGCGGCGAAGGCGTCGTCGGAGGGCGCGAGGATGGTGACGTCGGTGCCGGTGGGCAGGTCGGTGAGGGCGCCGCTGGTGCGCAGGGCCGCTTCGAACGTGGTGAGGGTGGGGATCCATCGCAGTGCCTGGTCGACGGGTTGGCCGGCGAGGAAGCTCGGGTTGCCGGGGTCGGTGCCGGTGGGCAGGGCGGCGCAGAGCGGCCCGGTGACCTGGGGGGCGCTGGTGTTGTCGCGTGGTGGTTTCGGGTCCGGTGTGGCGGTGCAGGCGACCGGGGTCAGCAGCAGGGCCAGGGCAATCAGGTGCAGAGCGCGGGACGGGTTCGACACGGCGGGCTCCACGGTTCGGGGTTGGGGGGTGGGGGGTGCCGGCGGTGTGGGGCGTGGCGGCCCCGCACCGCCGGCACGCCGGCTCGGCTAGCTGGTGGTCACAGTGCCGCGCACTGGTTGGTGCGCGGGCCGTGCACGGTGTTGGCGACGCCGAGGTTGGTCGGGGCGGTGCTGTTCGCGGTGCAGTTGAGCGGGCCGCGGATGGTGTTGCCGACCAGCAGTGCTGCGGTGGTGCCGGTGAGGCTGACCGGGCCGGCGATGGTGACGTCGATGATGGACATAGCGTCGGTGGTGGTGATCTGCAGCGGGCCGTTGACGCTGCTGTCGGCGAGGACGACGCCGGCGGCGCGGTTGGCGCTGACGGGTCCGCTGATTGTCGTCGCGGTCGCGACGAGTGCCGCGCCCGGCTGGACGGTGACGGGGCCGTTGATGGTGGCGTTGGCGGCGCAGGTGAAGCCGGTGACGGTCAGCGGTCCGTTGCGTCGGCCGGTGAGGGTGGGGTAGACGCGTTCGCCGTCGGTCAGCTTCTCGACGCCCTGAGTGTCGAGCAGCAGCGGGATGAGGCCGCGTTCGGGCTGGTTGAGGGGGACGTAGTAGCCGTCGGTGGTCTTGATGACCTTCCAGCCGTGTGCGGCGATGCGCTGGGCGACGGTGGTGCCGACGCCGCCTGGTCCGTCGGTGCGTGCGCCGTTGTACTGCTCGTCGGTGAGCTTGTAGGCGCAGGGGGCGTTGTCGAGGATGAGGTCGGCGCTGGGGGCGTCGAGCGGCGGCGGGCTGTCGCCAGGGTGCGGGGCGGGGTGGGCGGGGATCGGTCGGGAGCCGCGGAAGACCAGGCGGCCGGTGTTGGCGGCCTGGATTTCGATGGACTCGGCGCGGGAGGTGAGGATGTCGTTGCGGTCGGCGCGGTGGTAGTCCAGGAACTGGTGGAAGGTCCACAGGGCCGAGTAGGTCTTGCGGCGCCGGTTGTTGGCGGTGTTGCCCTCGTCGGGTCGGGTCTGTCCGCCGGAGCTGCGCAGTTCCAGCAGGGAGTTGGCGACGTTCTTGAGGCCGAGGGTGTTGCGCAGGATGGTTTCCTCGCTGAGGCCGACGTTGCCGCCGCCTTCGCAGCCGTAGGGGCAGGCCCACCAGCCGGCTTCGGCGCCCTTGGCGTACATGTGGCCTTCGATCATGTCCTGGGACTGGTCGAAGATGGGTTGGGCGACGTTCTGGTGTCGGGGTGGCAGCATCGGCAGGTCGCCGGCGCGGGAGTTGCCGTACTCGTGGCCGTCGTAGCCGGCGACGGGTCGGTAGTCGCGGACCATCTTGATGTACGCGGCGGTCTCCGGCTGGCGGATCAGGGAGTAGTCGCGGTTGAGGTCCTGGCCGGTGGAGTTGCCGCGGGTGTTGGCGGCGCGGCCGTCTCCGTTGATGGTGGGGACGATCAGGACGGTGGTGTGGCTGAGCAGGTCGGTGATCCGGGGGTCGGTGCTGAAGGCGAGTTGCCGGGCCATGATGAGGCAGGCTTCGCGGTCGCCGGGTTCGTTGCCGTGCACGTTGCAGTTGATGGCCACGGGTGCGGTGGCGGCGACGGCCTCTGGGGTGGTCGCGGGGGTGGGGTAACCGATGACCAGCATGTTGATCGGTCGGTTCTGGACGGTGCGGCCGAGTTCGACGACGCGGACGCGGTCGCTGAGGGCGTCGATGGCGGCGGTGTAGGCGTACTCGTCGGTGTCGCTGGTGTACTGGGCGGCGTGGGCGGTTTCCCACTGGGTGCGCAGTTGCTCGCCGGGGGTGTCGGGGTTGCCCCAGGGTGCGGTGGTGGTGGCGACGACCGGGTCGGAGTAGGGCTGTTCGGTGGTGCCGGTGCGGGCGCGTACCCGCCACTGGAAGGTGTCGCCGGGGTTGAATCCGGCGTCGGCGAAGGTGGGTGCCTGTTGGTTGATCTGGCGGTTGGGGCGCCAGATGCCGACGATGGTGGGTGCGCCGGTGGGGATGCCGGTGGCGTCGACGGCGGTGCGTTCGATCTGGTAGTCGGTTGCCCCGTCGACGGGTTGCCAGGCGAGGGTGGCGTACCCGTCGGCCTGGCGGATGGTGAGGTTGGTGACCTGGTTGGGTGCTGCCGCGCTCTGGGCGTTGGCGGGGGTGGGTGCGGTGGTGAGGGTGAGGGTGAGGAGTGTGGCTACGGCGATCGCTAGGGGTCGCTGGTGTCGCATGTGGCCTCCGACTAGTTGATCGTGGCGCGATTCGATCAGCATGGTCGTCGGAGATCGTCTATGCAATGATCTTGAGGGAATCTTGCGGCTGGGCGGGCCGCTCCCCCGGTGGCCGCCGCTGGCGGGTGTCGGTGGTGGTCAGGGTTCGATGAGGCCCGCGCGGATGGCGTATCGGGTGAGGTCGAGCCGGTCGCGTAGGCCCAGTTTCTGCAGCAGGTTGCTGCGGTGCCGCTCGACGGTCTTGATGCTGATGAACAGCAGTTCGGCGATCTCCTTCGAGGAGTGCCCTTCGGCGACGAGTTTGAGGATCTCCTCCTCGCGGCCGGTGATGGCGCGTTCGGGTACGGGTTCGCCGTTGCGGACGCGGTCGAGGTAGTTGCGGATCAGGGCGGTGACGGCGCCGGGGTAGAGGAACGGTTCGTCGCGCATGGCGGCCCGGCACGCCTCGACGAGGTCGCGGTCGGCGACGGATTTGAGGACGTATCCGTTGGCGCCGGCGCGGAGGCCTTCGAAGAAGAACTGTTCGTTGTCGTACATGGTCAGGATCAGTACCCGCAGGCCCGGTTGCTGTCTGACGAGTTCACGGGTGGCTTGCAGGCCGGTGAGCCGGGGCATGGCGATGTCGAGGATGGCCAGGTCCGGTTGGTGCAGCCGGGCTTGTTCGAGGGCTTCGGCGCCGTCGCTGGCCTCGGCGACGACGGTCAGGTCGGGTTCGCCGTCAAGGATGAGGCGCACGCCGCGGCGTACCAGTGCGTGGTCGTCGGCGAGCAGGATGCGGATGGGCGCGCTCATGCCAGGCCTGCCGGGTCGGGCACGTCGAGGGTGACCTCGGTGCCGCCGCCGGGGCTTGCCCCGATGGTGAGGTGGGCGCCGACGAGCAGCGCGCGTTCGCGCATGCCGCGGATGCCGGCGCCTTCCGGTTGGCCGTCGGTGCCGCGTCCGTCGTCGCGGATGCGTAGCCGCACGCCGTTGCCGTGTGGGACGAGGGTGATGTCGACGCGGGTGGCGTCGGCGTGCCGGGCGACGTTGGTGAGGCCTTCCTGGGCCACGCGGTAGAGCACCAATTCGACTTCCTCGGTGAGTACGGGTAGATCGGGTGCGAAGTCCCGGCGGATCTGCAGGCCGCTGTGGTGGGAGATCTCCGCGAACAGGGAGCGCAGGGCGGCGATCAGCCCGAGTTCCTCCAGGACGCCGGGTCGCAGGCGGCGGGCGATGCGGCGGATCTCGTCGAGGCTGTCGCGGGTGGTTTCCTGCACCTGGTGCAGTTCGGGTCGTAGCTCGGGTGGGGCGTTGTCGGCGACGCGGCTGATCTGCAGCAGGACGGCGGTCAGCGTCTGGCCGATCTCGTCGTGCAGTTCCTGGGCGATGCGCCGCCGCTCGTCCTCCTGGGCGGACAGCGCGCGGGCGTTGCTGGCGGCGCGGTCGGCTTCGAGTCGGTCGAGCATGGCGTTGAACGTGCTGATCAGGGCGGCGATGCCGGCGTGTCCGGTGACCGCGGGGCGGGGGCCGGGGCGCAGGAGGTCGATGGTGGTCATCGCCCGGGTGAGGCGTTGCAGGGGTGCCAGGCCGACGCGCAGTAGCAGCGCGTTCGCGACGAGCATGACGACCAGCCCGCCGCTGAGGATGAGTGCCTCGGTGAGGACGAACGGTGTCGACACCGTCACGGGGCCCAGCAGGACCAGGACGGTCGCCGCGGTGAGGACCGCGGCGTTGATCAGGAAGATCCGCCAGAACAGCGACACCGTGTCGAACCTCCCCCTGTCGTCTCCGCCCTTCCATCGTCGCGGGCGCGGCTGCCCCGGGTGGGTTGACGCTCCGGTACCTCAGGATCTCGTGGGCGTCGCGTGGGTGTCCATGGGGGCTGGCTCCCATGGTGTCCCCTGCTGACCGCCCTGGAATGAGTGTTGGCCCCGATGTCAGCAGTGCCCCCGGTTGGCAACGGTAGAGGGACAGACGGCGGGCGGGCCTTCGGGGTCCGTGGGGAGGGGGGCGGTGGATGACCACGACGGGCTGGTTGGCGGTGGCGGTGTTCACGGTCGTGTACGCGTTGATCGCCACGGACCGGGTGGCCGCGTCGGTGGGTGGTGCGCCGTGACGCTGTCGTCGTTGTATCTGCTGCTGGCGGCCGGGACGCTGGTGGCGTTGGTCAGCGTGGGCGCGGCGAAGATCGCCGCGAAGGCGGGGATGCCGGTGCTGCTGGCGTACCTGGGTGTCGGGCTGCTGCTCGGTGAGGGCGGGCTCGGGCTGCCGTTCGACGACGCCGCGCTGGCGCAGGCGCTCGGGTTGGCCGCCCTCGCGGTGATCCTCGTCGAGGGCGGCCTGACCACCCGGGTCAGCGATGTGCGGCGGGTGTTACGTCCGGCCAGCGCTCTCGCCACGCTCGGTGTGTTCATCAGCGTCGCCGTCACCGCCGCGGCGGCGCACTATCTGCTCGGCCTGGGATGGCATCTGTCGCTGCTGCTCGGCGCGATCGTCTCGTCCACCGACGCGGCAGCCGTCTTCTCGGTGCTGCGCGCGGTGCCGCTGCCGCGCCGGTTGAGCAACCTGCTGGAGGCGGAGTCGGGGCTCAACGACGCGCCCACGTTCATCCTGGTGCTGGCGTTCAGCGCGACGAGTCTGACCGCGCTGTCCCCGGGCGGGATGCTCGCCCAGATGAGCTACCAACTGGTGGTCGGCGCGCTCGCCGGGGTCGGGGTGGGCATGGCGGCGGTGTGGCTGCTGCGCCGGCTCACCCTGCCCACCTCGGGGCTGTATCCGATCGCCACGGTCGCGTGCGGGGTGTTCGCGTTCGCCGGCTCCGGTCTGCTCCAGGCCAGCGGGTTCATCGCCGCCTACCTGGCGGGTCTGGTGCTCGGCAACGCCGGCCTGCCGCACCGGCGCGCCACCGAGTCGCTGGCCGAGGGGCTCGGCTGGATCGCGCAGATCGGCCTTTTCGTCATGCTGGGTCTGCTGGTGTCGCCGGCCGACCTGCCGGCGGCGATCGTGCCGGCTCTGGTGGTCGGCGCGGCCCTGCTGCTCATCGCCCGACCCGTCTCGGTGCTGCTGACCCTGTTGCCGTTCCGCATCCCGCTGCGCGAGCAGGTGTTCCTGTCCTGGGCGGGCCTGCGCGGCGCCGTGCCGATCGTGCTGGCCACGGTGCCGGTGGTGGCCGGCGCCCCCGGTGCCATGGTCGTGTTCAACATCGTCTTCGTGCTCGTCGTGGTGTTCACCGCGATTCAGGCGCCGTCGCTGCCGTGGCTCGCGCAACGCCTCGGGCTGGCACCCCACCGCGTCGGCCCGGACCTGCAGGTCGAGATCGCCCCGCTGGACAACATCGACGCCGACCTGATCAACGTCACCGTCACCGCGGGTTCGAAGCTGCACGGCACGTACCTGGACGAGCTGCGGCTGCCGTCGCCAGCGGTGGCCCCGCTGGTGGTGCGCCACGGCGTCGCGTTCGTCCCTGCGACGGACACCCGGTTGCGGACCGGCGACGACCTGCTCGTCCTCACCACCCCGACGGTGCGTGAGGCCACCGAACGCCGGCTGCGGGCGGTCAGCCGCGCCGGGCGGCTGGCCCACTGGCACGGCGAGTACGGCGACCCCGAACGGCGTGCGGAACCATCAAGGAGGAGTCCGTCATGGAAATCGAACGTATCGCCCTCCCCGGCGTCGGCGTCTCGTACTCGTTCGTCACCGGCGATGGCACCCGACTCGGCGTGATCTGCCACCCCAACGGCGCCCGCGACATCGTCCTGTACGACGGCGACGACCCGACCGACGTCCGGGCCGCGGCGGCGCTGTCGCCGTTGGCGGCCCACCACGTGGCCAACCTGCTCGCGGCGACCCCGGTCATCGACCTGGTGCCCGACCGTGGTTCGGACGTGGACGCCGTGACGGTGGCCCGGGTGCCGGTTCCCGCCGGCAGCGAGCAAGACGGGCGTCCGCTGGGCAGTCTGCGTACCGACGCCGTCGTCGTGGCGGTTCTGCGCGACGGCCACCCGGTCCTCAGGCCCGACGCCCGGTGGGTCCTGCGCTACGGCGACACCCTGGTCGCCGTCGGCGCCCGCGACGCGATCGACCAGCTCGGACGGGCCGTCGCCGGCTATGTCAGCGGCGGTGTGACCACCCGGCAGGGGTGACGACGGGTGGTTCACCCCGGGGACGTGGGGCCCGTCCAGGGTCAGGCCGGGCAGCAGCCGTGGCGACAGCGGGGCCCGTCCCGGGAGGTCAGCCCAGGTCGACCAGGAGCGGCCGGTGGTCGGAGATGGTGGACAGCGGGGTGGTGACCGCGCGTACCGGCGGCAACTGGTCGAGGGCGTGCCGGTCGGCGAGGATGTGGTCGAGTTGGACCCGGGGCTGCCCGGAGGGGTAGGTGGGACGTCGGCCCAGCGGGTGCCACCCGGAGATGAGCCGGGCCGCCCCGGCGGGCAGGTTGAGGTCGCCGAGCAGGACGCGGGGGGCCGGTAGCGCGCGCAGGGCGCGCACGGTCTGGCGCAGTTGGCGGGCGTTCCAGCCGGGCACGAACGACAGGTGGGTGGCGGCGACGGTGAGCGGCCCGTGGGGGGTGTCCAGGACGGCGGCGAGGATCACGCGGGGTTCGTCGTGCAGCAGGATGAGGCCACCACGGGGGCCGGGCACGTAGACCGGTGAGCGCACGGGCGCCGGCTTGAGCCGGGTGACCTGCCAGCTGCGGACGGGGTGCCGGCTGATCAGGCCGATGCCGTAGCAGGGTTCGCCGTGCCCGTCGTCGTCGTGGCGCAGCGGGCGGAACTGTTCGCCGGGGGTGCCGACGACGGCGGCGGCGAAGCGGTGGTGGGGTGCGTCGAGGGCGCGGGCGGCGATGGCGGTGAGGTCGAGGTTGCCGCTGCGGCGCTGGTCGCGGTCGACCTCCTGCAGGGCGAGCACGTCGGCGTCGAGGGCGGCGACGGCGGCGGCGAGCCGGTCGGAGTCGACGAGCCCGTCGGTGAGGGACCGTCCGTGCAGCACGTTGAAGGTGGCCAGGCGCACTCCTGCACCTTACGTGCCCGTGGCATGGTTGCCCGGTGGTGAAGGTGTTGCTGTGTTCGGCGCTGGTGTTCGTGGCGGTCGGGGCGTTGGGGGTGTTTCTGCGTCGTACGCGTGGTCGTTGACGTGAGTCTGACCACGTCAGGCCCGGTTTGGTCGTCCCCTGTGGGAAGAATTGCCGCCCGTGGACGCCGTATCGCTGAGTACCCTGCTGGCCGCCGCGGCGATGGCCGGGTGGGTCGATGCCGTGGTCGGCGGCGGCGGGTTGTTGTTGCTGCCGGCGTTGCTGGTGGCCGCCCCGGGGTTGCCGGTGGCCACCGCGCTGGGCACGAACAAGTTGGCCGCGATCTTCGGTACGGCCACGGCGGCCACGACGTACGCCCGGCGGACCACGCTCGACTGGCGGGTGGTGGGGCCGGCGGCGGGGTTGGCGGTGCTCAGCTCCGGCGTGGGCGCGGCGCTCGCCGGGGCGGTGCCGGCGTCGGCGTACCGGCCGGTGGTGTTGGTCGTGCTGGTGGCGGTGGCGGCGTTCGTGTTGCTGCGACCCCGGTTGGGGGTGCTACCGGTGCCGCACCGGCGCACCCCGGCGAGGGTGGCGGCGGCGATCGCGGTGGCCGGCGTGGGCATCGCCCTGTACGACGGGTTGATCGGCCCGGGCACCGGCACGTTCCTGGTGTTGGCGTTCACCACCCTGCTGGGCTCGGATTTCGTGCACGGCTCGGCGATGGCGAAGGTCGTCAACGCGGGCACGAACCTGGGCGCGCTCGTGGTGTTCGCGGTGACCGGGCACGTGTGGTGGCTGCTGGGCGCGGGCATGGCGGTGTGCAACATCGCCGGCGCGGTGCTCGGGGCGCGCATGGCGTTGCGCCGCGGTTCCGGATTCGTGCGGGTGGTGCTGGTGGTGGTGGTCGCCGCGTTGATCGCGAAGCTGGGCCACGACCAGTGGGTGGCCTAGCGGCTGGGCCACGACCACCGGCCTAGCCGCGGCGGCTGGGTGAGTCGAACCGCCCGGCGCGGATCTCGCGCAGCGCCCGCCGGCGGGTGTCGCCGCGCAGGGTGTCGACGTAGAGCCGCCCGCCCAGGTGGTCGGTTTCGTGTTGCAGGGCGCGGGCGAGGAACCCGCTGCCGGCGATGGTCAGCGGCTCGCCGTGCTGGTCGACACCGTGGGCGGTGGCGTGCATGGCCCGCACGGTCGGGAAGTACAGGCCGGGGATGGACAGGCAGCCCTCCTCGTCGTCCTGGAGCTCGTCGGACAGCTCCAACGTCGGGTTGATGAGGTGGCCGCGGTGCCCGTCGGCGTCGTAGACGAACACCTGGGCGCTGACGCCGATCTGGGGTGCCGCGACGCCGGCGCGGCCGGGGGCGCCGAGCAGGGTGTCCATCAGGTCGGTGACGAGGGCACGCAGCTCCGCGTCGAAGGTGGTGACCGGTTCGCATCCGGTGCGCAGGACAGGGTCGCCGATGATCCGGATGGGCCGCATGGTCATGAGGGTCAGCGTATCGCCGTCCGGCGGTGCCGTCAGCGCCCGGCCAGGGTGGCGCGGATCGGGGTGGTCTTCGCGGCAGCCTCGGCGACCTCGGCGTGCGGGTCGCTGTCCCAGGTGATGCCGCCGCCGGCCCAGGTGTGCAGCCGTTGGCCGTCGGCGGCGGCGGTGCGGATGGTCAGACCCAGGTCGACCCGACCGGGCGCGACCCAGCCGAGCGCGCCCATGCTGGCGCCGCGGCCGACGGGTTCGAGGGCGCTGATCTGGGTCAGGGCGGCGAGTTTCGGCGCGCCGGTGACCGAGCCGCCGGGGCAGGTGGCGCGCAGCAGGTCGGCCAGTCCGAGGCCGTCGGCGACGGTGGCGCGGACGGTGGATTCGGCCTGCCACAGGTCGCACCAGCGGCGGACGGCGAACAGGTCGTCGACGGTGACGCTGCCGGTGCGGGCGATGCGCGCCAGGTCGTTGCGTTCCAGGTCGACGATCATGATGTGTTCGGCGCGTTCCTTGGCGCTGGCGAGCAGTTCGGCGCGCCCGGCGGCGGTGGCCGGGCGGGTGCCCTTGATCGGTCGGGTGATCACCTGCCCGTCGGAGACCTCGACGAGGGTTTCCGGGGAGGCGCAGCCGATGGCCCAGCCGTCGCCGGTGAGCACACCGCCGTAGCGGGCGCCGGGGAGCGCGCCGAGGCGGCTCAGGGCGGGCAGCGGGTCGCCGGTGTAGGGGGCGGCGGCGTGCCCGACGATGTTGCTCTGGTAGACGTCGCCGCGGCCGATGGCGGCGCGGACCGCGTCGACGGCGGCGGCGTGCTCGCGGGGGGTCCAACTCTCGGTCCACTCGCCGAGCCACCACCGCCTCGGCGGGCCGGGCGGCGTGACCCGGGCGCGGCCGTGCTGGTAGACGACGACAACGAGGTCGGGCAGGGTCGGCGCGGGTTCGGGCGCCCCGGTGGGCGCCCCGGTCAGCAGTGCCCCGGCGGCGGCGGACAGGTACAGCGCCGCGCCGCAGACCCCGTCGCCGTGCCGGCCGGTGACGGGTCGGGTCAGGTCGTGCAGGGGCAGGCCGTGCGCGGCGAGGAACTCCTCGGCCAGGGCCGCCGGGTCGCCGCCGTCAGCGCGGGACCAGTGCAGGCGGGCGCGTTCGGTGAGCGCGCCCCGGCATCCGGTCGGCGCGGCGGGCACATCGACGAACGTCGCCGGACGGAGGTCGGTGTCGCACACCTGTGGGAGCGTTTCCACGCCGTACGGTCCAACCTTCCTCATCCGTTCAGTGGATTTCCCGCACACCAGGCGGACACCTGGTCGATGCTGGACACTTTCGCTTGGTACTGTGCGTCACTGGTCATGTGAACCATGACACAGTGCCCCCACAGTCCGGAGAACCCGATGTGCCAGCACCAACCGACCTGCCCTTCCGCTGAAGCCACCGACCGGGAAGCCGCGCGGGTCCTCGCCTGCTTCCGTGAGCAGGGCTGGAGCCTGCTCTGCAACGGTGTCATCGTCTTCGACGACACCGGCGAACTGCTTCCCGACGGCAGCAGCATCGCACCGCACCGCGGCCCCGCCCGCCACGCCCTCGTGGCCTGACCGACCACTCAGCGTCACCGAATAGCCGCCGTCGACCAGGCTAGTCCCCCGGTAAGGGACGTCCCCGCCCAGGTCGCGGCGACTGCCGGGGCAGGCCGTACCCGCCCGCCCCGGCGCGCCGTCGTCGATCCTCGACGCCCAGCGGCGCTGTCAGCCCTTGAGCGCCTGCGGGCGCTGTCAGTCTTCGAACGCCTCGGGTGACGGGCACGAGCAGACCAGGTTCCGGTCGCCGTACGCGCCGTCGATGCGCCGCACCGGCGGCCAGTACTTCCCGGCCCGGTCCACCCCGGCCGGGTACGCGCCCACCGACCGCGGGTACGGGTGCGGCCACTCGTCACCGCTGACCATCGCTGCGGTGTGCGGCGCGTTGGCCAGGGGGTTGTCCCCTAGCGGCCACGCCCCGGAACCCACCTGCTCGATCTCCGCGCGGATCGCGATCATCGCGTCGCAGAACCGGTCCAGCTCGGCCAGATCCTCGCTCTCGGTCGGCTCCACCATCAGCGTCCCCGCCACCGGGAACGACATCGTCGGCGCGTGGAAGCCGTAGTCGATCAACCGCTTCGCCACGTCGTCAACGCTCACCCCGGTCGCCTTCGTCAACGGCCGCAGGTCGAGGATGCACTCGTGCGCCACCAGGCCCTTGTTGCCGGCGTACAGCACCGGGAAGTGCCCGCGCAGCCGCGCCGCCACGTAGTTCGCGGCCAGCACCGCCACGCCGGTGGCCCGGGTCAGCCCCGCCGCGCCCATCATCCGCAGGTACGCCCACGGGATCGGCAGGATGCCCGCCGACCCGTACTTCGCCGCCGAGATCGCCGGGGTGGCGTCGGCGTGCGCACCCAGGGGGTCACCAGGCAGGAACGGCGCCAGGTGCGCGCGGACCGCCACCGGGCCCACCCCGGGGCCACCACCGCCGTGCGGGATGCAGAACGTCTTGTGCAGGTTCAGGTGCGACACGTCCGCGCCGAACTTGCCGGGCTTGGCGAAACCGACCAGGGCGTTGAGGTTCGCCCCGTCGACGTACACCTGACCGCCGGCGTCGTGGACCTTCGCGCACAGCGACGCGATGCCGGTCTCGTACACGCCGTGCGTCGACGGGTACGTCACCATGATCGCGGCGAGCGCGTCGCGGTGCTTGTCGATCTTCGCGTCCAGGTCGACCAGGTCGACGTTGCCGTTGTCGTCGCAGGCCACCACGACGACCCGCATGCCGGCCATCACCGCCGACGCGGCGTTCGTGCCGTGCGCCGACGACGGGATCAGGCACACGTCGCGGTGCGTCTCCCCCCGCGACGCGTGGTACGAGCGGATCGCCAGCAGCCCGGCCAGCTCACCCTGCGAACCGGCGTTGGGTTGCACGCTGACCGCGTCGTAGCCGGTCACCTCGGCCAGCCACGACTCCAACTGACCGATCATCTCCCGGTACCCGGCGGTCTGCGCGTCCGGCGCGAACGGGTGGATGTGCGCGAACTCCGCCCAGCTGATCGGCTCCATCTCGGTGGTGGCGTTCAGCTTCATCGTGCACGAGCCGAGCGGGATCATGCCCCGGTCCAGGGCGTAGTCGAAGTCCGACAGCCGCCGCAGGTAGCGCAGCATCGCCGTCTCGGAGTGGTGGCTGCGGAACACCGGGTGGGTGAGGAAGTCGGTGGTGCGGGTCAGGTCGGCCGGCAGTGCGGCATCCGCATCGCCGTCGAACGCGGGAACGCCGAAGGCCGCCCACACCGCCTGAAGGTGCGCGTCGGTGGTCGTCTCGTCGCAGGACATCCCCACCTGGTCGGCGTCGACCAGCCGCAGGTTCACCCCCCGCTCGGCGGCCGCCGTGACGACCTCGGCGGCCCGGCCCGGCACCCGGGCGGTGACGGTGTCGAAGAACGCGACGTCCGCGACGTCCACGCCGCCGGCGCGCAGCCCGGCCGCGAGCCGCGCCGCCATCCGATGGGTACGCGTCGCGATGTCCCGCAGCCCGTCCGGGCCGTGGTAGACGGCGTACATGCCGGCCATCACCGCGAGCAGCACCTGCGCGGTGCAGATGTTGCTGGTCGCCTTCTCCCGCCGGATGTGCTGCTCGCGGGTCTGCAACGCCAACCGGTACGCCGGGTTGCCGTCCGCGTCACGTGACACCCCGACAAGGCGCCCGGGCAGCATCCGCTCCAGGCCCGAGCGCACCGCCAGGTAACCGGCGTGCGGTCCACCGAAGCCCATGGGTACGCCGAAGCGCTGGGTGGTGCCGGCGGCGATGTCCGCGCCGATCTGCCCCGGCGCCCGCAGCAGCGTCAACGCCAGCAGGTCCGCCGCGACGGTGACCAGGGCGTCGACGGCGTGCGCCGCCTCGACCAGACCCGCGTGGTCGCGGACCGCACCGGACGCCCCCGGGTACTGCAGGTGCAGGCCGAAGAACTCCGCCGGCAACTCGTCGCGCTCGACGTCGAGGACCCGCACCTCGATGCCGAGCGGCTCGGCGCGACTGGTGATCACCGCGATGGTCTGCGGCAACGCGTCGGCGTCGACCACGTACACCGGGCTCTTGGTCTTGGACGCGCGACGCGCGAGGGTCATCGCCTCCGCCGCCGCGGTGCCCTCGTCGAGCATGGAGGCGTTCGCGGTGGCCAGCCCGGTCAGGTCGGTGACCATGGTCTGGAAGTTCAGCAGCGCCTCCAGGCGGCCCTGGCTGATCTCCGGCTGGTACGGGGTGTACGCCGTGTACCAGGCCGGGTCCTCCAGCACGTTGCGGCGGATGACCGCCGGGGTGTGCGTGCCGTGATACCCCAACCCGATCATGGAGACGGCGACGGTGTTCCGCGCCGCGAGGGCCCGCAGCTCGGCGATCGTCTCGGCCTCGGTGGCCGGATCGGGCAGGTCGAGGGTGCCGTGCCAGCGGATCACCTCGGGGATCGCGGCGTCCATCAGCTCGTCGATCGAGTCGTGCCCGACGACCTCCAACATCCGACGCTCGTCGTCGGGGCCGGGACCGATGTGACGGGTGGCGAACTGCTCTACGGTCATCAGGGGCACTCCCGGGGCGAGGTCGACGTGTCGGCCTCCCCCTCTGTCGCGCCCACAGGGGCACTCCACAGTGCCTGCCCACGAGGTCCTTTTGCCTGAGAGGTTCCGGGGAGGATTTGCCCCTTCGGCGCCGCCCTGCGTGCTGTCGGGCGGTCTCTCCCCCGTGGGTGTTACCGGCGTGGTCAACGCTACCAGCGTTGGTGTTTCGCGCAGATGTCCTACCCCCGGGCCTCCACAGCCCTGCCGTCACACCTTGAGTGCGTCTCCAGCGGCGACCCGCGCGGCCAACTCCGGCAACACCGCGCCCAACGGGGCGTCGACGCACACCGTGGCATGGGCGTCACCCCGGGTGGGCCCCTGGTTGACGATCGCGACCGGGATGCCCCGTTTCGCCGCCCGGATCACGAAACGGCGTCCCGACATCACCGTCAACGACGACCCGAGAACCAGCAACGAACGGGCCTGCTCCACTGCCGCGAAACACCGCGCCACCCGCTGCGGCGGCACCGTCTCGCCGAAGAACACCACGTCCGGCTTCACCATCCCGGTGCCGCAGATCCCGCAGTCCACCGGCCGGAACGCCGCCACCTGCTCATCGGGGAGATCAACATCACCGTCCGGGTTGACCCCGGCGACGCGGGCCACGAAATCCGGGTTGGCCTCCCGCAGCCGCCGGTCCAGTTCCTCCCGCGAGGTCAGGTTGCCGCAGTCCAGGCAGGTCACCTCGTCGAGACGACCGTGCAACTCGATCACCGACGGGCTGCCAGCCGCACCGTGCAGACCGTCGACGTTCTGAGTGATCACGGTGTCGACCAGACCGGCGCGTTGCAGCTGCGCCACCGCCCGATGCCCGGCGTTGGGCGCCGCGCCCGCGATCAACCGCCACCCCAGGTGGCTACGCGCCCAGTAGCGCCGCCGGGCGAGCGGATCCCCGGTGAACGCCTGGAAGGTCATCGGGGTGTGCCGCCGCGCCACCCCGCTGGGCCCCCGGTAGTCCGGAATTCCCGACTCGGTGGACAGGCCGGCGCCGCTGAGCACCACCACCCCACCCCCGGCCACCAGCGAGGTCAACGCGTCGAGGCTCTCCGTCACCTCTCCATGCTGCCTCAACCCGTGCGCCACCGCCGAACCCCGCGCCGGGTGGGCAACCCCACCCGGCGCGGGTCACCGGGACGCCTACACCGCCACGATGTCGGCCACCACGCAGGCGATGTTGTCCGGCGCCCCCTCGGCCCGCGCCAGAGCCGTCAGCGCCCCCACCGTGGCATCCGGATCGCCGGCCCCGACCAACGCCGAACGCAGCTCGGCCCGGTCGACCACCGCGGACAACCCGTCGGAGCACAACAGGTACCGGTCACCGGGCTGCACGGTGCGCACCGCCAGATCCGCCTCGACCTGCCGACCGCCGCCGAGGGCACGCAGCAGCACCGCCCGCTGCGGATGCGACGCGGCCTGCTCCCGGTCGAGCCGGCCCTGATCCACCTCGGCCTGCACCCAGGTGTGGTCCTGCGTGAGCAGCGACAGCTCACCGTCACGCAACAGGTACGCCCGGGTGTCACCGACGTGCACCAACGCCAGCCGGGAACCGCGCAGCAGCAGCCCGGTCAGCGTGGTGACCGGCTGACCGGCGTCGGACGCCAACCCGCGCACGGCGCGGTCGGCGTCGGCGACCGCCCCGGCCAACGCCGTCAACAACTCGGCGGACGGCAGGTCGGCGAACTCCAACGGCTTCAGGGCGTCGACGGCGGCGGCGCTGGCAGCCGCGCCGCCCGGCCCCCGCATACCGTCGGCCACGGCCAGCAACCGTCCGCCGGCGTACGCGACGTCCTCGTTGCTGTCGCGCACCAGCCCGGTGTCACAACCGGCCGCGCAGCGCACGGCAACCGCGCCATTCGGGTCAGACATCGTGGTACCCCCTTCAGAAAGGTGATCCACGAGGAGGGTGGCGAGCCGGGCGCGAGCCGCGGTGTCGGCGCTCACCCGCCGCCAGTACGCGGTGATCGCCTCAGCGGCCGCCGCGGGCTCCAGGGCACACACCACCCGGATCGTCGCCAGCGGCATCCCGAGCCGACGCAACTGGGCGACCAGCCGCGCCACCGGCAGCTGAGCCGGGTCGTAGAACCGGTACCCGGACTCCGGATCCACCGCCGCCGGAACCAGCAACCCCACCTGGTCGTACAGGCGCAACGCCTTCGGCGTCAGCCTCGCCGCCCGAGCGAACGCCCCGATGGTCATCAGCCCCACGTGAACATCCTCCTCGCGCCGGTCACGGCGACCGGCACCGACCAGGCTCAGGCTTACCCGAAGGTCAAGGTCAAGCCGGTGCGGCCGGTAGGTTGGGCGCATGCGCGTCGTCATCGCCGGAGGCCACGGCAAGATCGCCCTGCTGCTGCAACGTCACCTCGTCGGGCGCGGCGACACCGCCGTCGGCCTCATCCGCAACCCCGAGCAGGCCGCGACGCTACGCGCCGCCGGCGCCACCCCCGTCGTCAGCGACCTGGAACACACCGACGTCGCACAGCTCGCCGCGCACCTCGACGACGCCGACGCGGTGATCTTCGCCGCCGGTGCCGGGCCCGGCAGCGGCGCCGCCCGTAAGGACACCGTCGACCGGGCCGCCGCCGCGCTGCTCGCCGACGCCGCCACCCACGCCGGCGTCCACCGCTACCTGCTCGTCTCCTCCATGGGCGTGGACAAGCCACCCACCCCCGGCACCGACGACGTGTGGGCGGCGTACCTGCGCGCCAAACGCGCCGCCGAAGACGACCTGCGCGGCCGCGACCTGGCCTGGACGGTGCTGCGACCCGGCCGGCTCACCGACGACCCACCCACCGGGCGGGTCACCCTCACCCCACACGCCGGCGGCGGCGCGATCAGCCGCACCGACGTCGCGCACGTCCTCACCGCGCTGCTCGACGAACCACGCACCGCCGGCGCGACACTGGAACTCGTCGACGGGCCCACCCCGATCGCCGACGCCGTCCGCGCCGCCGCCACCTGACCGACTACGCCGGCCGCCGGCTCCGCCGGGCCGCCCGTCGCTGAGGGACGCCGCGACCCCCGTGGTGATCCGCCGGCCCGCGCCGCGTCCAACGGCGGCGAGGCAGCCTCGCACCCCGAACAACCGCTCAGCTGACCGCCAGCAGCCGGTCGGCGTCAGCCGCCCGGGCGGTGCGCGGCGACCAGCACCGGCCCGCCCGGGACGGTCGGGAAACGGCGGACATCGGCCAACCCCGTCGCCGCCAGCACCTGCGCCATCCGATCCGCGTCGAAGGCGTTACCGCCGTTGCGCACCGCGTTCCACCGGTCGACGGCCGCCCGCAACGGATTCCCGGCCGGCGGGTTGGTGCCCGCCACCAGCCAACCGCCAGGCCGCAACGCCTGCACCAGCCGGGGCAACGCCACCGTCAACGTCTGCTCGGGCAGGAACGGCGCCGGCAGCCACACCAGGTCGTACCCGCCCGGCTCCATCACCTCCGTCACGTCCTGACGGCGCAGACTGATCCGATCCGCGACCTCGCCCGCCTCGGCCAACTCCCCCCGGGCCAGGTCCAACGCCCGCTGCAGCACGTCGATCCCCACCACCGACGCCCGGGGCAACGCGCGAGCCAGCGCGACCGCCAACCCCGCCACCCCGGTGCCCACGTCCAGCACCCGGCCGCCCGCAGAGCCCAAACGCTCCGCCAACCCCGGCAACTCGGGCACCACCCGGGTCGCCAACGCCCGGCCGGTCGCCGCCGACGCCCGCCCCTGATGCAGCAACACCTCGTCGTCCAACTCCGCCCAACCCGCCCCGCGCGGCCCGGAAGGCTCCTGCGCCGCCGCGGCGACGGCCTGCCGCAGCGAACTCAACCGGGCCTGCACCGCGCTGCTCCCGGTCGGCCCATCGGCGGGCACCAACGACGGGTGCGCAACCGGCACCCCACCATCCCAGGACAGCAGACCAGCGGCCTCCAGCACCGCGCTGCGGTGCGGCGACGCCGCGACGACCTCGGCGAGCGGGGCCGACAGGGCGTCACTCATGGTGCCGACCGCAGCCGCCAGCGCCCACGCCGAAGCCTCCAACGCGGCCAGCGGGTCCACCGACCCGCCGGTCGGAGACGGTGATACGGACACGAAGGAGCCTCTCTCACGGACGCGGCCACCGATCAGCCCCGCCTGACCCCCCCGACTATGCCACCGCCGCCAACGCGCCGAGCACGGTCCACGATCAACGCTGCTGGTGCCGCGGCAACGCCGACTGCCCCACCACACCACCCACGAACGGCGCCCCCGGCGTCTCCGCCGCGATCCGATCCATCGTGCGCGCCAACTGCTCACTGCCGTCATCAAGATGCCGCGCCGCCGCCTGCATGTGCGACACCATCATCTCGCCGAAAATCCGCAACGCCTCCCGGGTCGCCACCGTGTCGTCGAAGCTCGGCCCGGCCGCGCTGCGGTACTCCGCCACCGCCCGCTCCGCCTCCTGCTTCGCCTCCGCCTCCGCCGCCTGCAGGTAGCTCTCGTACTGCACCCGGGCGTACTCGGCGACCCGACGCGCATAGTCATGCGCCTGCGCGATGATCTGCTCCGCCTCCCGCTGCGCCGCCGACAGCAGATTCACCTCCCGCGCCGCCGGAACCTTCGCCGCCGCCCCCGTACTCGGAATCACCCCGTGCCGGTGCAACTCCACCCGGTCGTTCAGCCGCTCGTTCTCCGCCCGCAACGTCGCGATCTGCGTCGCCAACAGATCCAACTCGTCAGCGACCTGCACCCGGAACCGGTCCACGTCGGCGTTGTCATAACCCCGCCGGGCGAACGACGCGGCACCGAACTCCCACCGCCGAACCCGATCGGCGGTCATCCGCACCTGCACACCGCCGGAAACCTGCACCCCGTCATACCGGCTGATCGGCGTCGCGCTCACCTGTGCAGACCTCCGTTCGCGACTGCGGGGCTCGCAAGCTCACTCCTCGCGCTCACCGCACCCGCCCTTCCGTTCGCGACTGCGGGGCTCGCAAGCTCACTCCTCGCGCTCACCGCACCCGCCCTTCCGTTCGCGACTGCGGGGCTCGCAAGCTCACTCCTCGCGCTCACCTGTGCCCACCTCCCGAAGTGTCACCCGCAGCCGTCCGCCACGCCGGGCCGTACCACTGCGCACCCAGGCCCTCGTGGTGCACCTGACCCGCGTGGTAACCCGCCTGCGCCAACGTTTGCGCCGCGTGCGACACCATCTCGTCCGACCCACACACGAACACGTGCCGGGAACGCCAGTCACCGTCGGCCAGCGCCCGATCCACCGCCTGCACGAACTCCCCCGGCCGGTGCACGTCGGTACCCACCACGTACGTCACCGTCAACCACGGATACGACGACGCCAACTTGTCGATCGCGTCGCTGTCGTAGAACTCGCTACGCGACCGCGCCCCCACATACAGATCAACTCGCCGGCGGGAACCCTCCGCGGCCACCTGCTCCACCAACGCCTTCACCGGCGCCCAGCCCGTACCCGCCACCAGCAGCAACAGATCACTGGAGCCCGCCGACCACAACCCCAGCCGGTCCCCCACCGGCGCCGCCAGATGGATCCGATCCCCCACCGCCGACCCGTACACCAGCCGCGACGACACCGCGCCCCCCGGCGCGGCCCGCACATGCAACTCCAGGGTGCCGTCCGCCCGCGGCGCGTTCGCCGGCGAGTAGTACCGCCACGACCGCACCGACGGGTGCGACACCCCGATCGACTGACCCGGGGTGAACGGCAACAGGTACTGCGGGCGCACCGTCAACACCGCCACGTCGAACGCCCGCCGCTCATGCGCCACGATCTCCGCCACCCACCACGGCGGATTGACCGCCTCAGCAGCCTGCGCGGCCTCCATCATCACCTGGGCGACCAACCCGTACGCGGCCGTCCAGTCCGCTGCCAACTCCTCGGTCCACTGCTCGGCGAGGAAATGCTGCAACGTCGCCACCAGCGCCTCACCGACCGCCGGATAGTGCTCCGCGCGCACCGCGAACTTGCGGTGATCCGCGCCGAGATCCTGCAGGAAACCCACCAGCCGATCCACCTGGTCCACGTTGGACACGATGTGGCCCAACGCGGTCACCAGGCGATCCCGCTGACCGGCCATGTTCGTGGGGAACATCTGCCGCATCTCGGGATGAGCGAGGAACAACGTCGAATAGAAATAGAGCGGTACCTGGTCACCGTGACCGGCGACCACCGACCAGCTCTGCTTGAGGCGAGCCGCGTCCACGCTCAGACGCCCGACCTGTTTCCGGCAGCCACCACCTGGCCCTGCACCTGCCCCAGCACTGTCTGCACGTCAGCCAGGATGTCCGCCGGCACGCCCAACTCGGTCAGCGTCGCCGTCAGGTGCTCGCCCACCTTCGCGTAGTGCCCCACCGTGATGTTCAACGGCTGATGCGCCTCAGCCAACCCACGACCCGTGTACTCGTTCGGGCCACCCAGCACCACGGTCAACATCAACGCCAGGTGCCGCCGCTGACCCGCCATCTCCACGTCAGTGAAGTAACCCGCCAACTCCGGGTCCGCGAGCACCTTGTCGTAGAACAGCTCAACCGCCGCCTTGACCGAACTGGCACCGCCAATGCGGTCGTAGTGCGAAGCGGGCGCCGTCTCTTCCGTAACCGTCACGGTCGTTCCTTCCGGGGATGAAGGGTGCAGAACCGTGAGGGACCATAGCGTGTCAAACGCCTCCGGTCAGCGCCCCCCTATCGGATTCCCGACAATACGCCCGACACGGTGCGTCATCACTACCGATCGGTATCTCCACAATCGGCAACCAACCCAACACCGAACGTATCCACAATGGACCGGCCCGGTCGATCACCCCCGGCCACCGTCACCGACGGTCGCGAGAAAACCCAACCGGAAAAAATCCGAAGCCGAACGGGTCAGCCGGCCCGCCGCCGCGCCCGCCGCGCCGCCAGCTCGTCACCCACCGGATCCGCTCCGGGCACCGCCGCCGGCTCCACCGGGCCGCTCGTCGCCGGCTCCGCCGGCAGATGCGACAACGACCCCTGGATCTCCTTGAAAGCCCCACCGATCGCGATGCCAAAGACCCCCTGGCCACCCTGCAACAGGTCGACCACCTCCTCCGGAGACCGGCACTCGTACACCGTCGTCCCATCAGAGATCAGCGTGATCCCCGCCAGATCCTCCACACCACGCGACCGCAACGCCTCGATCGCCTTACGGATGTTCTGCAGGGACACCCCCGCATCCAACAACCGCTTCACGACCTTCAACACCACCAGGTCCCGGAACGAGTACAACCGCTGCGTCCCCGAACCCGACGCATCCCGAACGCTCGGCACCACGAGCGTCGTCCGCGCCCAGTAGTCCAACTGCCGGTAACTGATGCCCACCGCGTGACAGGCCGTCACACCCCGGTAGCCAACCGAACCGTCACCCTCAGCCGCCACACCTGGCGACGAGGCACCCGGCTCGTCGAACTCTGCACCCGGATCGGAATCCCGCGGCTCGTGCATCCGGACAACCTCCCCGTCAGTGTGGCGACGCATCGTTTCCGGGACGCGCACCCCTCGACATGGAAACCCTATCGCCACCGTCAGGGGTTACCACGGAGGAACCGACGCGACACGCCGCGCAGCCACCGAGAAAGATCACCAACCGAGCCCGGGCACACCTCAGCCCGCGAAATCCTCCGGACGCACCTGCTCCAGGAACTCGCGGAACTTCTCCACCTCGTCCTCCTGCTCATCGGGGATAACGATCCCCGCCTCGCTGAGGACCTGCTCCGCACAACGAATCGGCGCACCGACACGCAACGCCAACGCGATCGAATCGCTCGGCCGCGCCGACACCCGCACCCCATCGCCGATCAACAGATCCGCGTAGAAGACGTTCTCCTTCAGCTCGGTGATCTCCACCGCCTGCAAGGGCGCCTTCAACGCCGCCAACACATCCCGCAGAAGATCATGGGTCAACGGCCGGGCCGGCTTGACCCCCTGCTGCTCATAAGCGATAGCCGTCGCCTCGACCGCGCCGATCCAGATCGGCAGATAGCGGTCCCCCTCGACCTCCCTGAGCAGGACGATCGGTTGGTTGCTGGGCAGCTCCACCCGAACTCCGACCACGCTCAGCTCGCGCACCGCCGCCTCCGTGTCGTCGTCAACCTACGCACCGCGCCCTTCCCTGCACGGTACACGGACCGCAACACGGCCGTCCCATGCGCTACAGCACCACGCCCGCGCCGAAAAGGGGTTACCCCGGCAAGCCTACGGCACGCTTCCCCGAAGAGATCTTTCCGCTCAGCCGCCACCCGCCGGGCACCCTCACCGACCCAACGTCGACCGCAGACCCACCCGCACCAACGCCGCGTGCAACTGCTCCGACAACGCCACCAACTCCCGCGCCGTCTCCGCAGCCCGCGCCCGCGCCGCCGGATCACTCTGCCGCGCCAACGGCGCCACCAACTGCGCGAACAAACCGACCTCCCGGTCCGCCGCCGTCCGATAACCCCGCAGATGCCGCGGCTCCAACCCGTACGACGCCAACCCCGCCACCGCCGAAGCGATGATCAGAGCATCCGCGTCATACCAACCCGGCGGATCCGACACCACCACACCGAGCCGCTCCAACTCCGCCAACGTCGACTCGTCGATCCCACTACGCGCCACCAGATCCGACCGGCCGAGCCGCACCTGCGACGACTCGGCCGGCTCCGGCACCTCACGACCCGGCACCGCACCATCGGGACCAACCGCCACCAACGCCGGACGCGACCGCTCCGGCTGCTCACCGGACGAATCCCACTGGGCCAACTGCTCCCGGATCACCCGCAACGGCAGGTACCTGTCCCGCTGCGCGGTCAACACGAACCGCAACCGCGCCACATCGTCCCAGCTGTACTTCCGGTAACCCGCCGCCGTCCGCTGCGGCTCGACCAAACCCTCGGCCTCAAGAAACCGCAGCTTCGAAATCGTGGTATCCGGAAAATCCACCCGCAACTGCCCAAGCACCTCACCGATGCTCATCAGCGGCTGAGACCGAGCCGCCCCGGGTGACGTGGAGGCCGCAGGCTCGTTCACCCCCGGCCGGCCTCCTCCTCCGGGCGCGGACCGGCGATGAACACCACCCGGAACTTACCGATCTGGACCTCGTCACCGTTGCTCAACGTGGCCGCCTCAACCCGCTCACGATTGACGTACGTGCCATTCAGGCTGCCCACGTCGCGCACCGTGAACGTCCCACCGTCACGGTGGAACTCCGCGTGCCGACGCGACACCGTCACGTCATCCAGGAAGATGTCACTGTCCGGGTGCCGGCCACTGGTCGTCACATCGTGGTCCAACAGGAACCGGGCACCCGCATTCGGGCCTCGACGAACCACCAGCAGCGCCATACCCGGCGGCAACGAACCGGACATCCGGCTCGGCACCACATCGGTGTCCGGCCCTTCCAGCACTTCGTCGAGCGAACCGAGATTGAGCGTCGAAGTGACGTCGAGTGGGGGGAACTCGTCGTCTGGCCGCGTCATGGGACCACCTCACGGATCTGTTCGGTCGGCGTCGGGTAATGGCGGGTCTGGCCGCCGGGCACATGCACGCCCGGCGGCTGGCTCCCCGTGCCCGGGAAGGCAATTCCACAACGCTCAACTATTGGGTTCTCGGTCGACTGGGCGAGCCTAGCCAGCGCCGAAATGCAGGGCAACCGGACGCGCGCAGACATCGCACGCACCGGATCACGCACACTCAGCCTTCGGTGATCTTCTGATACGCGGCCGCCGTCAGCAACCCATCCGTCGCCGTCGGATCATTCGGCGTGATCTCCACCAACCAACCCTCACCGTACGGATCAGTGTTGATCAGCTCAGGCGTGTCAGCCAACGCGTCGTTGCGCGCCGCCACCGTACCGGCCACCGGCGCGTAGATCTCCGACACACTCTTGGTCGACTCGATCTCACCCAACGAGTCACCGGCCGCGACCACCGCACCCGCCTCGGGCAACTGCACGTACACGATGTCACCGAGCGCGTCCTGCGCGAAGTGGGTGATGCCGACCCGGACCGAAGCCGTGCCGTCACCCGCCACCCACTCATGCTCGGCGGTGTATCGCAGATCCTCGGGAATCACCAGACGCGTCCTTCATCCATCGGTGCCCCGGACCACCCGGGTCCGGAGCGGCCGCGCCGGTCAGGAGACCGGACGGGCGTGTTCCAACTTGATCGGCACGTGCAGCGCCGAAACCTCGGCAACCTCACGCTCCCCAAACGTCACGTTACCGCCGTCACCCCGAACCGACGCCACCACCCCACCAGGAATGTTCAACGCCGTACGCATCGTCGCCGGATCACCGATCACCGTGATCGTGTACGGCCCCGTCAACCGACGCCCCTCCACCATCAACGACCCGTTGTCCCCATCGAGGAAGTACGTCGACGCGATGATCCGGACCGTCGCCCGATCCCCACCGGAGATCTGCATCGCCTCGGCACCCGCACCACGCAGCTCCTGCACCGCGTCCAACACCCGGTTCGCCGAGATCGGCTTCGCCCCGGAGTCGAACTGCACCGTCAACCCCGGACCCACCGCCGGCAACGTCCCCGCCAGGATGCCCAACTCGTCCGCCCGCCGCGTCGCCTCGTCCAACGCCGCCTGACGACCCTGCTCACCCGAGCGCAACTGACGCTGACTGTCCTCCAGGGCACGGATGTCCTGCTGCAGACGGTTCTCCCGCGCATCCAGATCCGACAGGATCCGAACCAGGTCCTCCTGCCGCGTGGCACCCAACGTCGGGTCCGTCGAGGTCGTCTTCAACTGCACCACCAACGTGAACCCCAACAACGCCAACAACGCGGCGATCATCACACCGGCCGTGCTCCACCGGGACCGACCAGCCGCCACCGGCTCCACCGACGCGTCGGAACCCGCGACCGGCTCCCCCGACCGCGACACCGCGTTCAGGTCCACCGTCGCACCGTCGTCGACCGGCTCCACACCCGGCTCCGCCACCGGCTCATCGTCCGACGGCCGCACGGGCCCCTGCGGCGCCAACGGGCTCAGCTCGTCCGGATCCGGCGCATCAGGCCGCGGATCAGGCTCACCGGCCGGCCCACCCGGGCGCGCCGGGCCCGCCGGCTGCGGCCACCCGGTCCCCGTGTCGGTCTGCTCGTCACTCATCGCAACCCAACCTACGCCCGGAACAGGTGCCGACGGATCGCCGCCACGTTGCCGAAGATACGCACACCCAGCACAACCACCACACCGGTGGACAACTGCCCGCCCACACCCAGCTGGTCACCCAGATACACGATCAGACCAGCGACCAGCACGTTCGAAATGAACGACACCACGAACTGCTTGTCGTCGAAGATGCGGTCCAACCGGGCCCGCACCCCACCGAACACCGCGTCCAACGCGGCCACCACCGCGATCGGCAGGTACGGCTGCAACGCCGCCGGCACCGTGGGATCAAGCCACACGCCCAGCACCACACCGGCGAGCAACGCCAGCACCGCGATCATCGGCCACCTCCGGAGGGGCTAACAGTCGTCGCCGGACCGGACGACCCGGGACTGCCGGACCGGACACCCGACGCGGAAGGGCTCGGACTGACCGACGGCTTGGCGTAGCGTAGCTGCGGCTCCGGAGCCGCCGGCAGGGTGAGGTCATCCGACTCCCGAACACCGAACGACAACCCGGTCCCCTGCGCCACCTTCCGCATCAGCGCCGCGTTCCGACTGTCCTCGAACTTGCGCCGCATCGACTCCGGCCCGATCGCCGACACCTCGTACGGCCCGGTCACCGGCCGGAAATCCACCAGCATCGCCTCACCCGCCGACCGGATCGTCGACGTCGACGTCAACCGCTGCCCGTTGATGGCGATCGCCTCCGCGCCGGCACTCCACAACGCGTTCGCCACCCCCTGCAGGTCGCTGTAGAGCACCCGCGGGGGCCCGGCACCGGCACCGGTCACCGCGTCCGCCTTGTCCGGCGCGTCCGCCAACCGCACCACCACACCATCACCACGCACCCGACCCAGCCCGGTGCTCGCCTCCAGGTTGCGCAACCGGGCGGCGGCCGACCCGCTCAACGCCGCGTCCCGCTGCCGACCGACCTCCTCGCGCAGCTGGTCGGCCCGGGTGGACAACCGGTCGGTCTGGCTCTCCCGCTCCCTGATCTGCGCCACCAGCCCCGACCGGGCCTGGCTGCGGCCCGGCTCGTCGGCCATCGTCTGCCGGTACGCGACAGCGAACAGGAAACCGAGCATCACCACCACGACCAGGCTCACCGACCGCGCCGGCCAGGCCCGCCATCCGCGCGCCGCGGTGGACTCCGTCGAGCCCCGACGGGCGGCGGCCGCGTCCGCGTACCCCGGATCCAACGGGTTACGGAACAGTTCGGTGAGGAAATCCGGCGCGTACACCCGGTCCTGGCCGGGTTTGCCCAGCCGCGGCGCGCTCACGCCGCCGCTCCCGGGCCGCGCACCGCGCGCACCAGCCGGGCCGCCTGCACGACGTACATCCCGCCGGCCACCCAGTAGAGCACCAGACCCCACCAGGCCAGCGCCCAACCGATGGCGCTCGCCGCCGTCGCCACGTCGGTCGCCGCAGTGGCCAACAGCAGCACCGGGAACGCCGCGAGCAGCAGGAACGTGGCGGTCTTGCCGACGTAGTGCACCGGCGGCGGCCCGTACCCGTAGCGACGCAGCACCGCCAGCGAGCCGAGCAGGAGCACCTCACGGGCCAGCAGCGCCGCGGTGAACTGCCACGGCACCACCTCCCGCGCGGTGAACGCGACCAGGGTGGCGAGGATGTAGAGCCGGTCGGCGAGCGGGTCGAGCAGCTCACCCAGGCGGCTCACCTGACGCAGTCGGCGGGCGATCCAACCGTCGACCCAGTCGGTGGTGCCGCCGATGGCCAGGACGACGACCGCCGCCACGTCGGCCCGCGCCACCAGGAAGAGGTAGAGGAAGAGCGGCACGCCCAGCAGCCGCCCGAAGCTGATCAGGTTGGGCAGGGTGAGCACCTGGTTGCCGGGAGCCTCGTCACCGGTGTCCCGCGGGTGCTCTGCCCGAGCCGGCCGACGCGACACCGATCCTCCTCCACGGCACGCGGGCCCCCGCCGACGCCGGGCGCGGCTGAGGGTCGTACGTGCTGTCGGGCCGACCACCGCCGGCTCTCCCCGAGGGCCCCGAGTGGGGCCCGTTCCCCTGATGCGGCCCGCGGTCATCGAGATCGCAGGCCCGGTAGATGCGCTGCCACTATATCGGGCTTCCTCTCACCGGCCGGGTGCCGCCGCCGGGCTGTCGGTGCGGCTGTGCCGCACTATGGCGTGGGTCACCACGCCTAAGGCGTCCTAGGATACTAGTGAAGAACGGGGCGACCCTCAGGCTGTCTGCACCGCGGAGTCGCTCTGCTGCTCGGGCACCGAATTCGCCGCCCGCGCGAACCCGACCAGCGCCAACAACAGCTCGTGCTGCATCCGCGCCGGCATCCGGTCCAGCACCGCCTGCACCGCGCGCTGACGCCGCTCGGCCAACTCCCGCAACAGGGTCAGCGCGGCGGCGGTCGGCACCAACCGCACCTCCCGCCGGTCGCGGGGATCGGCCACCCGGCGCAACAGGCCGGTCGCTTCCAGCCGGTCGCACAGGCGGCTCGCCGACGACGGCACCACGTCCAGCAACTCCGCCAACCCGTTGACGTTGGTCTCCGGTCGACCGCAGATCAGCGTGAGCACCCGCAGCTGGGTGGGCGGCACCTGATGCCGCGCCGCAGCCGAGTCCAGCACAGCGATCAGTGTCCCGGCAGCCGCGTCGATCGCCGCGGCGAGATCCGCAGGTCGCTCCACCTGATGTCCCCTGCCGTCGTCGCGCTGGTGCCCGCCCGACAACGCGGCCGCGACTCTCACCCCGTGCCCTGTTCGCGTGGACCATGCCAGTCCAGACAGACCACGACGGCGTCGTCGCGCAGGTCGGAATCCGCGTGATAGGCGTGCAGTTCGCGCATCACCGTACCAACCGCCTCGGCCGGCGGCTGCAGCCGAGTGGCGCGCAGGGAACGCGCCATCATCCGCTGCCCGTACGGCTCCTGCCCCGGCGGTTCGGCGGCCCACACCCCGTCGCTGACCACGAAGAGACGGTCGCCCGGAGCGAGTTGCACCTCCTGAAGCTCGTAGCGCGTCTCGGCGAACATGCCCAGCGGCAGCTGCTGGTCCAGCTTCATCGGCTCGACCGTGGACCCGCGCATCCGCAGCAGATGGGGCGAACCCGCGTCGACCGCCCGCACCCGGCCGCTGCGAGTGTCCACCTCGAGCAGCAGGGTGGCCACGTACCGCGCACCCCGGTGCTGGTAGAAGACCGTGTCCGAGGCCAGCTCGGCCTGTTCCACCAGCCCGCCACCGGAGCGCCGCGCGTTGCGCATCGCGTTGACCGTGACGGCGGTCAACAGCGACGCGGCCAGTCCGGTGCCCTCACCGTTGAGCACCGTCACGGTGAGACGGTCGCCGTCCAGCGACCAGTCGAAGTGGTCACCGCCCACCGTGTACGCCGGTTCGAGCTGACCGGCCAGATCGAACGCGTGGTGCGCCACACCGCGACCGGGCAGCAGATCCCACTGCATCTCCGCGGCCATCGTCAGTCGCTCCCGCCGTCGGGCCCGCCGGTAACGGTCGGTCTCCCGGTCCGCCGCGCGCATCGCCACCGCCAGGGCGTCGGCGATGTCCGTGGCCTGACCGGTGACCGCCGGATTCGGCACGGCCGGCAGTTCGATCAGCAGCACGCCCAGCCGCTCCCCCCACACCGTCAACGGCAGGTAGAGCCGGCACGGGCCCTCACCGTCGCGTACCGGCTGCTGGCTGCTGAAACAGCGCTGCGCCACGGTGTGGCATTCCAGGAATCCACCCGCCGGGAGGTCCGGGTCCAGCACCGGCCAGAGGCCGCTGATCCGGTAGTCGGCGACGAAGACGTCGGTGCGCAGCGCGCCCATCGTCGACCGGATCGCCCGGTCCGCCGCCTCGGCCAACTGGTCGGGCGGGGCCTCGCGCAACGCGCGCGACACCACGTCCGGCGCGTCTACCATCGTCGTCCTCCCCAGAAGCTTGCTATAGGGCAAGCATCATACGGACGCCCTCGGACGACGGATCGGCGCGGTCAGTCAACCGCCCGGGTCGCGAGCACACCGTGGAACGCGTCGGGCACCCGCGCCGGCGGGCCCTCCGCCCGCCACTGGGCGACCGGGACGATCCCGTCCGCCGTCGGTGCCCACCGACCGAGCAGGGGCGCGAACGCCGCCGGCGGGCGCATCCGGAACTGCGGGCCCATCATGGCCAGCGCCTCCGGGTGGCCCGCCAGTTCCTCGGTGTCGAAGTCCACCGCCAGCAGGCTGCCCGGCGCCGCGGCAGCGTACAACTCGTCGAGGGTGCGGGTCAGCGTGGCGTCGTCGAGGAACGCCGCCAGGCCGAGGAAGACCACACCGACCGGCCGCCGACCCCACCCCGGCACGAAGCGGTGCAGCTGCGCCGGATCGATGGTGCCGATGTCCGTCGCGTCGCCGAAGCCGTAGCCGGCCCGGTCGCTGCCGGCGAGGATGCTCTGTCCCAACCGGATGGTGACCGGGTCGACGTCGGTGTAGAGCACTGTCGCGTCGGTGGCGACCTCGTGCACGTTACCCATCGTCGGCACCCCGGCGCCGAACACCAGGAAACCGTCCACGCCCTGGCCGGCCATCGCCCGCACCGCCCGGCCCAGGAACGCCCGCAGCTCCCGGAACACCGGCGCGCACGGCCCGTACGCCTGCTCGAACGCGTGAGCGGCAGCCACGTCCACCGGGAAGTGATGCTGCCCGCCGAGCCAGAAGTCGATCATGCGAGCGGTGCTCGGCTGGTCTGGTTCACCCATCGGCGACGCTCCCTCCCCGGCCGGTCCTCGTCAGCGTACCGACCGGGACGCGCTCGGCGGTATCGCGGCGCGAAGGCGTCCGGGCCCGCGATACTGGCCGCGGGCGGAGGTGGGCGGTGAACTCGGCGAACAACGCGGCGGTGGTGGTCGGCGTCGACGGCTCGGAGCCGGCGCTGCGCGCCGTCCGCCTCGCCGCCACCGAGGCGGCACGGCGGCACCGACCACTGCGGGTCGTGCACGGCTTCATCTGGCCGCTGCTGCGCGTACCGGTCTCCCCCGCCCCGGACGCGCCGCCCGGCGGTGGACTGCGCCACCGGGCCGAGGAACTCGTCGAGGCCGCGGTGAGCGAGGCCGAGGCCACCGTGCCCGGGTTGTCGATCTCCGGCGAGATCATCGACGGGGAGGCCGCCGCGGTGCTGGTGGGCGAGTCCCCCACCGCCGCGCTCATCGTGCTCGGCGACCGCGGGCTCGGTGGGTTCTCCGCGCTGGTGGTCGGCTCGGTCGCGGTGCAGGTCGCCGCGTACGCCGACTGCCCGGTGCTGGTCGCCCGCGGCACGCAACGCCCCGACCAGCCGGTGCTGGTGGCGGTCGACGGTTCGGACGCCGCCCGGCGGGCGGCGGACGTCGCCGCCGAGACGGCCGTGTCGCTCGGCGTGCCGCTGGTCGCGGTGCACGCCTACCGGCACCCCGGCAGCAGCGGACCGGGCGACATGCAACCCCTGGTGTACGACGAGGCGAAGCTGCACCGCGAGCAGGAGCGGATGCTCGCCGGGTGGCTGACCGGCCTCACCGAGGACCATCGGGGTCTGCGGTTGACGTGCCAGGCGACACGTGGTCGACCCGGCACCGTGCTCGCCGAGGCGTCCCGCTCCGCCCAACTGGCGGTGGTCGGCGGACGCGGGCGCGGCGAGGTGACCGGGTTGCTGCTGGGGTCGGTGAGCCAGTCGATGCTGCACCACGCGCAGTGCCCGGTCATGGTGGTCCGCGGTCCCCACTAGCCCGCCGGGGTTCGTCCGCCGCCAGGCGGGTAGACGGCCGCGGTACGCCCAGCGGACGGTGGGCAGCACCAGGTGCCCAGACCGACGAAGGAGGCACAGATGCCAGGACCACGGCCGGGCAGTAACGCGTACGACAAGCAGCGGGCGCGGTTGCGCAACGCGATCGACGACTCCGGACGCCGAGTGCCCGACGGCAAGGCCAACCAGGTCGCCAACCGGATCCTCCAGGAGGATCGCGGCCAACGCGGCGTGGTGCGCGGTGACCGGGCGTACGGCCCGAAGAGCGAGCGCGAACCGGGCGACCCGAAGTGAGCAGGGTCGACGTGGCCGACGGCGCCATCGCGGGCGCCGTCGGCAGCACCGCGCTGAACGTGGTCAGCTATCTCGACATGGCACTGCGGGGACGGCCCGAGAGCGACGTCCCGCAGGAGACCGTCGACCGGCTGGCCGGGATCGCGCACGTGGACCTGGGCAACGGGGCCCGGGCGGCCAACCGCCGCTCGGGCCTCGGGCCGCTCATCGGTTACGCGCTGGGAATCGCCGCAGGCGTCGGGTTCTCGCTCTACGCCGGTGGTCGGCGTCAGCCGTTGCCGGTGGCCACCGGGCTGCTCGGCGCCGGCGTCATGACCATGACCGACGGGTCGATCACGGTGCTCGGGATCAGCGACCCGCGCACCTGGCGGCGCTCCGACTGGATCTCCGACATCATTCCGCACCTCGCGTACGGGCTGGCGGCCGCCGCCACCTGGAACAGGTTGCGGCGGCCGCCAGGTCGCGGTCGCTGACCGGGTCAGCGGGTGTCGCTGTCGTCCTCGGCCACCGGCTCACCGGCCGGGCCGTACGGCGACACCTGCCCCTTGGGCACCGGTCGACCCTGGTCGCCACGCGACGTACCACGGTTGGCCGGATGCCCGCCCGGGGCTGGGCCCTTGTTGTCTTGGCTGGTCGCGCCCAGTGCGTTGCGGCGCAGCTCCTGCTGCTGCGGGTTCGTCACGGGGTGTCTCCCTCCGGTACGGCAGGCGGCATCGACCGCCTCCACCGCCGGCATACCCGCCCGCCGCGGTGGCATTCCGACAGCGGTCACCGGTGCGACGGCTAGCGCGCCCCCAAGTGGGTACCCGACGGGTGTGGGCAATGATCGAACGGTGGTGCGGGTCCTGCTCGACCGGCGTGGCCGCACGTACGCCGAGGAGGCCGGCATCCGGCTCGCCGACCGGCCCGGCCCGCTCTACCAGCTGTTGGTGCTGACCACGCTGCTGAGCACGCGGATCCGGGCGTGTGTGGCGGTGGACGCCGCCCGGGAGCTGTTCGCCGCCGGTTACCGCACCCCGCAGGACATGGAGGCGGCCAGTTGGCAGGAGCGCGTCGACGCGTTGGGGCGGGGCCACTACCGCCGCTACGACGAGCGGACCGCCACCATGCTCGGCACCGGCGCCCGGCTGTGCCTGGACCGCTGGCACGGTGACCTGCGACGGCTGCACCGGGAAGCCCAGGGTGACCCCGCCGGGCTGCGTCGGCGACTCACCGAGTTCCCCGGCATCGGCCCCACCGGGGCGGACATCTATCTGCGCGAGGCGCAGTCGGTCTGGTCGGACGTGCGCCCGTACGCCGACCGTCGGGCCCTGGCCGGGGCGAAGCGGCTGGGTCTGCCGGGGTCCCCGGACCGGCTCGCCGGTCTCGTCGCCGAACCGGACTTCGGCCGGCTCGCCTCAGCGTTGGTGCGGGTGGCGCTGGGTGAGGAGTCCGCCGGTGAGGTCACCCGCGTCGCCGCCCGGTGAGGCGCTCACTTGACCGTCTTGTCCCCCGGGCGGGTCAGGTGCCACACCAGCAACGCGGCGAGCAACGCCAGGACCACCACCCCGCCGGAGATGCCCCGGCCCTCCTCGGGACTGCGCCCGGCGCTGCCGAAGTAGATCACCGCGAGACCGGCCAGCACCGTGACGAACGTCCGCAAACCTCGGTCCTTCACGTCTGGCACCGTAAGCGGACCGCTGTCGCCGCTTGGTCGATTTGGCCGTTCTGTCATTCTTCTGAGTGATGGTCAGCGTTCGGTGACGAACCCGCAGAGCCGCACCCGGCGCACCGCCCGGTCGGCGACTTCCACCACCTGCAGGGTCAGCCCGGGCAGCCGCACCGTCTCACCCGGGGAGTCCGGCAGATGCCGCAGCCGGGCCAGCACCAGACCCGCGACCGTCGTGTAGTCCCGGGACAACGGGAAGCTCAGCCGCACCCCCAGATCGGGCAGGTCGTGCAGCGGAAAGTCACCGGGCACCAGCAGGGACCCGTCCGGTTCCCGGACCACCCCCCGCACGTCACGGTCGGTCTCGTCGTACAACTCGCCGACCACCTCGGCCAGCAGATCCTCCATGGTGACCATGCCGTCGATGCCCCCGTGCTCGTCGACGACCAGGGCCAGTTGCTGATGCTCCTGCCGCAGCTGACGCATAGCGTCGGCGACCGGCAGGGTCACCGGCAGCAGCAGCGGCGCCCGGACCCGCTCACCCACCGGCGCGGTGCCGGCCCGCACCAGGTCACGGATGTGCACCACCCCGAGCACCTCGTCCAGGCCGCCGGGACCGGTGACGGGCGCGCGGGACCGCCCGGCGGCGGCCAGCCGCCGGACCCCCTCGTCGGCGGCCAGGCTCGCCGGTAGCGTGGTGACCTCCCGCCGGGCCACCAGGATCTCCCGCAGCGTCCGGCCGGCGATGTCGAACGCGCCGGTCAGGATCTCCCGCTGCTGGGCCGACAGGCCGCGCTGGCTGGCCAGCATCTCCCGCAGTTCCTCCTCGGTCATCTCCTCCCGGTTGGCCCTCGGGTCCCCACCGGCCAGCCGCACGACCGCGTCGGTGGCCCGGCTGAGCAACCACACCGCCGGCCGGGACACCCGGGCGAGCAGGTCCAGCGGACCGGCACTGAGCAACGCCCAGCGCTCGGCCCGCTGCATGGCCAGCCGCTTCGGCGCCAACTCGCCCAGCACCAGCGTGACGAACGTCAGCAGCACGGTCACCAGTAGCACCGCGGCGGGACGCGCCGCCCCACCGAGAAAACCCAACGGGCCGACCAGCGGGCCGGCCAACGACACTGCGGCCGCCGCCGACGCGAGGAACCCGGCCAGGGTGATGCCGAGCTGAATCGTGGCCAGGTAGCGGTTCGGGTCGCGGGACAACCGCACCAACCGGTCTCCGGCCCGGCTGCGCCGGCCCAGCCGCCGCAACTGCCCCTCGCGCAGGGTCACCAACGCCATCTCACTGCCGGAGAGCGCGGCGTTGACGAGCACCAGCACGGCCACCAACGCCAACTGCCCGAGCTGACCGCCCATCGCGTACCCCCGTCCGCCGCCTGAGGTCACTCAACCGCAGCGGGCCGCGGCGCGGGCCCGGTTTGCGACCGCGCCCGGCTCAGTCGACCTCCAGGTCGTCCAGCGAGATGGCGTGGGTCATCAGCCACCGGGCCAGCGCCGACATCCCGAACAGCCACAGCGGCACGGACTCGGTGGGGCCGTTGGTGGCGTAGATGGCGAAGCGCAGGTCCGGAGCGCGGTACGCCTCGATCCGCCACCGGTGCTGCCGGTCCCGCCAGACCGCCGAAGGGTCCATGGCGTCACCGTAGGTGACCGCCGCCGACCTCGGGGTCGGTTGGCCAGCACCGCCGGCTCAGCCCGGCACCACCGTCGTCCCGAACACGATGCGGGCGACGGACACCAACAGGCTGATCCCGACTCCGGCGAGGATCAACCAGCCGAAGCCGCGCCACCCCGAGCCCCGGCCGGGCACCGGTGCCGGCGGTGGTCTCCACAACTCCCGGTAGGTCCACGCCAGTACACCCACCCCGAACGGCAGGAGCCCCACCCAGAACCAGAACCACCTGGTGCCCGCCAGCGGCGGCGCGCCGACGATCAACCGGCCCAGCCACAGCAGAGTCAACACACCGGCGAGCAGACCAGCGGTGTTCGCTATCCGGGACGCCGAGTCGCCGCCGACGTGCCACGGATCGGCGACGGCGGCGAGCCGCGCATCCGGCCAGGTCTGCGCCGACCGGTCCGGCCCCACGGAGTACGACTGTGGGTCGGGCGGTTGGACCAGGGCGTACCGGGTCTGACCGCTGGGCAGCGTCCACGTGATCATCCAACCCTGCTCGGCGGGTCGCAGAGCAGGCCGGCTGCCCCAGTAGGCGTCGTCGTCGGTCCAGCCGTTCGCCCGCTGATAGGTCACCACCCGCCCAGCCGCGAGATCGCGGTCGAGCTGGGCTTCGGTCGACTCGCGGGGCTCTACCCACCACGCCAGGCCGGCCCACAGCACCCACAGCACCGGCAGCCCCCAGCGCAGCGCCACCCAGACGACGCGCCACCGACCATCGCACGGCCGCGACCGGGACGGGGACACCTCGACCATCAGCCCACCGTCGCATCTCGGCGCAACCGTGTCAGCACCGGATCGGTCGCGGCGGTCAGCGGTCGGGGTGATCCTGGTCCGTCGGCACGATGGCTCGCCGGACGCAGTCGCGAAGCAGAGCACGACGTCGGGAATGCACGTCGTCGGGTTCCTGACTGCTGGCCGCGTAGACGTTGCTCACCGGCGACCAGGCCATCGACATCGCGATGACCAGAGCCATGATGTCGAACGGGTCACCACCGCGGATCCGGCCGGCGGCCTGGGCCTCGGCGATTGCGGTGAGCTTGCGATCGTCGTAGTGCTGGTGGGTCTCGACGAGGTGTCCGGCGGGCCGGCGTTCCAGCCGCGTCCAGGTCGCGAGCCGGATGAGGTCGGGGCGGCGCAGGTATTCGTCGTAGAGGCGGACGGCCCAGTCCGCGAGATCGTCGGCGTCGATGGGCACGACGTTGGTGATGCGTTCCAGCGAGCTGAGGAAGATCGCGTCGAAGAGTCGCTCCTTGTCCCCGAAGTAGGCGTAGAGCTGCGCCTTGTTGGTGCGGGCCGCCGTCACGATGCGGTCGACGCGGGCCCCGGCGATGCCGTGCTGGGCGAACTCCAGGGTGGCGGCGTCCAGGATGCGCTGGTAGGTCGCGGCACCTCGCGAGGTCAGGGGCTGCTCCGGCATGGCCCCACGGTAGCAAAACAGAACGGTTGGTTTGCTACGGCTCGCCGCGCGACCTAGGCTTCAACAGACCGAACAGTCTGTTTACAGGAGTCGACCATGCGAAGAACCACTGGATGGCGAGCGACCGGCCCGACGGAGCTGCGGCGTACCCCGATCGAACGCCGTGACCTACGCCCGGACGACATCGCGGTGCGGGTCGACTACTGCGGGGTCTGCCACAGCGACCTGCACGCCCTGCGCGACCACGACCAGCACGCCGACGCCGCACTGGTGCCGGGGCACGAATTCACCGGCGTGGTGACCGGCACCGGCGCCGAGGTGACCAGCTTCTCGATCGGCCAGAGCGTCGCGGTGGGCAACATCGTCGACTCCTGCGGCGCCTGTGCCATGTGCGCGGCCGGACAGGAGAACTTCTGCCACTCGTTCCCGACCCTGACCTACGGCGGCACGGACCGGCAGGACGGGTCGACGACCCTGGGTGGCTTCTCCCGCGAATACGTCGTGCGGGACATGTTCGCCTACCCGCTCCCCGCCGGCCTCGACCCGGCCGCAGCCGCCCCGCTGCTGTGCGCCGGCATCACCGTGTGGGAACCCCTGCGCTCCCACAACGTCGGCCCCGGCACCCGCGTCGCCGTGGCCGGGCTCGGCGGCCTGGGCCACCTCGCGGTCAAGATGGCCGTGGCACTCGGCGCCACCACGACCGTGATCAGCCGTACCCTGGACAAGCGGGACGACGCCCGCCGGCTCGGCGCACACGACCTCGTCGACTCCACCGATCCCCAGCAGATGGCTGCTGCCCGCGACACCTTCGAACTCGTCATCGACACCATCTCCGCACCGCACGACCTCGCCCCGTATCTGAAGCTCGTGGCAATGGACGGCACCCTCAGCCTGCTCGGATACCTGGGTCCGGTGACCGTCGAAACCACCGACCTGCTTGTCGGCCGCAAGAAGCTCAGCTCCGCCGGGAGCGGAGGCCGCCGCTCGACAGCTGAGATGCTCCAGTTCTCTGCCGACAACGGCGTCACCGCCGACATCGAGGTCCTCCCGTCGGCGCAGGTGGGCACGGCACTCGACCGCCTCCGGCGAAACGACGTCCGCTACCGCTTCGTGCTGGACATGTCCGACCTGGACTGAACGTGGTTGGCGAGGTCGCCGCGCGGCGCTCAGGTGACGACGATGCGGGCGTCGTCGGGCAGCCGACGGGTCGCGCCCCGCCGGTCCAGCAACTCCAACAGGGGCACCGCCACCCGGCGGGTGGTGTCCAACGCCTGCCGCGCCGCGGAGAGGGTGAACGGCTGCGGCAGCCCGGCCAACACCCGCACCGCGTCGTCGAGCACGTCGGGCAGCAACACCACGTTGTCGGCCAACCGCAGCAGGGCACCGGCCCGCACCGCGGCACCGATCTCCCGGGGACCCAGACCGAGGTCGACGAGGCGATCCGCTTCGGGGGCGCGGAACGGCCGGTCGCCGTACTCGGCGCGGACCCGCTGCACGGCCCGGGCCACCGGTTCGGGCAGCGCAGCCGTGCTCGCCGCCCCGACCCGGCCGGAGTGGATCCGCAGCGGCGGCCGGACCAGCGCCTCGACCAGCACCCGGTCGGGCAGGGCGAGACGCTGCCGCAACGCGTCCACCGGCATCCCGGGCTCCAACGGGTGCTCGCGCGCGTGGCGGGCGACCTCCTCGGTCAGCCGCCCGGCGAGCATCCGCCAGTACGCGGGGTCGGCCAACCAGTCACCGGCCACCGGCTGGGCGAGCGCCGTCCGGTCCCGACCCGGCGCGGTGGGCACCGGCACGCCCATCCGGATCAACGCGCCGGCCCGGACCAGCCGGCGGCGGCGCAGCTCCCCCGCCAGGTCGGGTCGACCGTCCAGCTCGGCGAGGACCTGGGCGCGGGCAGCCGCCGCGCCGCGTCGGGCCAGCGGTGGGGGTGCCACGTCCAACACCCGCACCCCGCCGCTGACGTGGTGGCGGCCCGGGTCCCGCAGCAGCGCCCGGTCGCCCACCAGCAACGGCAGCGGTCGGGCCAGCCGCAGCCGGACGGTGTCCGGGCCGAGCGGGCGCACCCGTACCGGCACCGCCGCCGACCCGACGTGCAGGGTGAGGGTGGCCGGCAGGTCGGCGGCCGGGTCGCCGGCGAGCCGGACGTCGACCAGGTCGGTGTGGTGAAACCGGCCCGGGGTGAGCAGCGCGTCACCCCGGCCGAGCCGGTCGCGGGGCGTACCGCGCAGGTTGACCGCGACCCGGGCGACCGCCGCCGCCTCCGGTCGGGCCTCGCCCAGCGAGTGCAGGCCACGGACCCGGACCGGTTCGTCGGCGCCGGCCAGCTCCAGTTCGTCGCCCACCCGCAGCCGACCGGCGCCGAGGGTGCCGGTGACGACGGTGCCGCTGCCCCGCACGGTGAAGCTGCGGTCCACCCAGAGCCGGACCGGATCCTCCAGCACCGGCGCGGGCAGGTCGGCGGCGAGCCGGTCCAGGGCGGCCCGCAACTCCGGTAGGCCCGCCCCGGTCAGGCCGCTGACCGCCACCGCCGGCACCGCGCCGAGGCTGGTCGCGGCGATCTCGGCGCGGGCACGGGCCGTCGCCGGTCCCGGGTCGGCCAGGTCCGCGCGGGTCACCGCCAGCAGGCCGTACGCGACGCCGAGCGCGTCGAGGGCGGCCAGGTGCTCGGCGGACTGCGGCATCCACCCCTCGTCGGCGGCCACCACGATCAGCGCCGCCGGGACCGGGCCGACCCCGGCGAGCATGTTCGGCACGAACCGTTCGTGCCCGGGTACGTCGACGAACGCGACGGTGCCGCCGGACGGCAGTGTCGTCCAGGCGAAACCCAGGTCGATGGTCATCCCCCGGCGGCGTTCCTCCGCCCACCGGTCGGGTTCCATCCCGGTCAACGCCCGCACCAGCGTCGATTTGCCGTGGTCGACGTGCCCGGCGGTCGCGACGACGAACACGTTCAGTCGTCCCCGGGGACGCGCAGCACCGCCTGGCGGACGGTCTCGTCGGCGTCGGCGGGCACACAGCGCAGGTCGAGCAGCAGCCGGCCGCGTACCACCCGGCCGAGGACCGGCGGGTCCCCGGTGCGCAGCGGCGCCGCGTACCGCTCGGGCAGGCTCAACGCCCACGAGTCCAGCTCCACCCCGGGGGCGCCGCCCCCGCCGACCACCGCGACGGCCGGCACCACCTCCGCCTTGCGGCCGTCCGCGCCGAGCCGGTCCCGCAGCCGCTCCACCCGTTCCCGCAGGACACCCGGGTCGACGTGCAGCGCCGCCCGGGTCGGGGTACGCGGTTGGTGCAGGGTGGCGGCCAGCGCGGCCAGGGTGAGCTTGTCCACCCGCAGCGCCCGGGCCAGCGGATGGCGACGCAGCCGGCCGACCAGCTCGGCGTCACCCAGCAGCAGCCCCGCCTGCGGCCCACCGAGCAGCTTGTCGCCGCTGGCGGTGACCAGTGCGGCGCCCGCGCGCAGGGTGCTGGCCGCGTCCGGCTCGTCGGGCAGCAGCGGGTCCGCGCCGAGCAGCCCGGAGCCGATGTCGGCGACCACCGGCACCCCGAGTGTGGCCAGTTGCCGCACCCCGACGGCGGAGGTGAAGCCGGTGACCCGGAAGTTCGACGGGTGCACCTTGAGCACGAAACCGGTCTGCGGGCCGAGGACGGCGGCGTAGTCCGCGACTGTGGTGCGGTTGGTGGTGCCCACCTCGCGCAGCCGCGCACCGGTGCTCTCCAGCAGGTCAGGCAGGCGGAAACCGTCGCCGATCTCGACCAGCTCACCCCGGCTGACCACGATCTCCCGGCCGGCGGCCAACGCGGTGGCGGCCAGCACCAGCGCGGCGGCGCCGTTGTTGACCACGTGCACGGCGCCGGCATCGGGCACGGCGGCGGCCAGCGCGTCGAGCGCGCCCCTGCCACGGCGGGCCCGTCGGCCGGTGGCCAGGTCCAACTCGACGTCGGTGTGCCCGGCGGCGGCCACCACCGCGGCGACGGCGGCGGACGACAACGGCGCCCGGCCCAGGTTGGTGTGCAGCACGACGCCGGTGGCGTTGAGCACCACCCGGGGGCCGGGCGTGGGCAACGCGACGACCGCGGCGTCGCGTACCTCGTCGGGGTGCAGCTCGCCGCGACGGGCGCGGTCCTGCGCGCGGGAGACGATCGCCTTGACCCGCTCCCGGCCGAGGGTCACGGTGGCGGCGGCCAGCACCGGGTCGGCCAGCAGCGTGTCCGTACGGGGCACCCGACGTCGCGGGTCCACCGGGCCGTCGCCCATCACGTCATCTCCTGCAAGCGGTGTGGCGGAGACGGACGGGAATCGAACCCGCCTGGCCCGGGTCCCGGACCACTCCGGTTTTGAAGACCGGGAGGGGCACCAGCCGCCTGAACGCCTCCACCGGACATTCGATCACACCGCGGGCGGGGCCGCCCGATCAGATGGAAGATCCATGCCGCTTCGCCGCGCTTCGACCCGTTCGCGTTGCGGCACCACCGTGTACCGGGGGTCACGGGCCGAGGCGACGCCGCCGTAGAAGATCCCGAACCGGGTCAGCACCGACGCGGCCAGCAGCGCGGTCCCGGAGAGCGCACCGACCACCCGGCTGCGCCGGCCCAGCAGCGCGCCGGCCACCCCACCGGCGGTCAGCAGCCGCCCGGCGCGGAGCAACCGACCCGGCCGGCCCAACCGGTAGGGCTCGCTGAGCAGGCCGAGACGGGTTTCCACCCGGTGCGCGCCGTACAGCTCCAGGGCCGCGCCGGCCACCGCCATCCGGCGGGCCGGCCCGGCCTGGGCCGGCGGCGCGGCGAGCAGACCCACGCCGGCGCCGCTGGCCAGCGCGCTGCCCGCGAAGATCACCGGCAGCTCGGGGTACGCCTCGTGCCACGACGGCACCGCCGTGTCGGCCAGCAACACCCCGGTGTACGTGGCCAGCGCGGGCGCGGTGCCGGCGGCGAGCAGCCCGGCGGCGTGCCCGATCGGCGGCAACACCCGGCCGGCCAGCCCGAGCAGACCGTGCCGGGGCAGCACGCCGGCCGCCTCGGCGATCGCGGCGACGCCCGCCGCCGGCCCGTACGCGGTGAGGATCCAGGTGCCCATCGACATCGGCGAGGTCGGCTTGGCCACCCGCAGCATGTGGTGGAACCGCGCCGGCCGGCCCAGGTCCTTGACCAGGAAGACGGCGCTGGCGCTGACGGCGGCCAGCGCGGTGACCCGGCCGGCGCGCCGCAGCGCGGGCCGCCCGGTGAGCTGCCCGCCCGCGGCGAGCAACGACGAGCCGGCGGCCAGCCCGCCGGTGAACAGGTACGCGGCGATGTCCCACTTCCAGACCGGCGGCTTCAGAACCGGCCGACCGTAGTAGGAGGTGAACTCGGCCTCCGGCACCCGCAGTTCCTCGCCGCCACCGCCGCGCCGCCCGCGCCGCCGGCCGGCGGTGCGGTTGCCGGCGGCGGTGCGGTTGCCGGCGGCGGTGTTCCTGTCGTTCGGGTGGTCGGCACCTGTCGCAAGCTCAGCATTCCGCGCTGCGTCGGGTCGCTCGTCGCTCACCGGTGGTCGGTCGCCGCCCGCCGCGGCGAGCCGCTCCCGGAAGCGGCGGAACCGGTCGCCGACCGGGCCCGGTGGCGTCATGAGGAACCTCCGACGAACGCGGCGACGGTGGCCGCCGCCATGGCGAGCGCGGCGAGGCCCGCGCGCTTCCACATCTTCGGCAGGTCGCGGGTGGTCACCACCGGGTCCGGTGGCAACCCGTACACCTCGGGCTCGTCGAGGAGCAGGAAGAACGCCCCGTCCCCACCCACACCGTCGTTTGGGTCGTGCCCGTACAGCCGCGCCTCCGGCACCCCACGGTCGTGCAGCGTCTCGACCCGCGCGGCGGCGCGTTCGCGCAACTCGTCGAGGGGCCCGTACTGGATCGACTCGGTCGGGCACGCCTGGGCACACGCCGGCGTCATCCCCGCCCCCAACCGGTCGTAGCAGAGGGTGCACTTCCAGGCCCGACCATCGTCCTTACGCTGGTCGATCACCCCGTACGGACACGCCGAGATGCAATAGCCGCAGCCGTTGCAGATGTCCTCCTGCACCACCACCGTCCCGAACTCCGTCCGGAACAACGAACCCGTCGGGCAGACGTCCAGGCACGCCGCATGGGTGCAGTGCTTACAGACGTCCGACATCATCAACCAGCGGAAGTCCGTGCGCCCCTCCGCACCCGTGCCCCGCCCCGGCGGCTGCGCCCCCGGCATCCCGAGGAACTGCCGACCGCCGCCACCATTGCTCCCGGCGATCGGATCGGCCGGGCCGGCGCCCATCGTCGCGCCCAGCACGTCCACCGGCCCGCCCGCGGCCATCCCGGCGGCCGCCGACGGCGCACCGGTCGGCACGCCTGGGTCAGTGCCGGTGCGCCCACCGGTGCCGGCCGCCACGGCCGCCGACGCCGCGCTGACCGAATCCTCGGTCGGCGTTCCCGCGAACGGCGGCGCGCGATGCCCGGCCGGCCGGGGCTGTTCGATGAACGCGACGTGGCGCCACGAGTTCGCGGTCAGAGCGCCGGTGTTGTCATACGACATGCCCAGCAGGTCGAGCCCGCTCTCGGGGACACCGTTCCACTCCTTGCACGCCACCTCGCACGCCTTACAACCGATACAGACGCTGGTGTCGGTGAAGAACCCCATCCGCGGCGGCGCGTTCTCGTAGCCCGCATCCGGTGCCGGGTCCAACGGACCGTACAGGCTGTTCGGGTCAGGAAGCACCGTGTTCCTTCCCCTCATCGTCAGTGGTCACGGCCGGGGCATGCTGACCCGGGCTGATCCCGGCACGCCGCTGGTAGTCGGCCACCAGGTCGAGCAACGCCGGCCCGGTGGGACGTCGGCCCGGCCGCACGTCGCAGGTGCCCACCTTGCTCTCCTGGATCAGCACGTTCGGATCCAGGCTGATGCCGAACAGGTCGTTGGCCGAGTCGCCGGTCACCAGACCCTCAAACCCGAAGTGGTACGGCAACCACACCTGGTGGATGACCCGACCGTCCACCCGCAGCGGAGTCAGCCGGTCGGTCACCAGCACCTTCGCCTCGATCACCGCGCGACCGCTGACCAGGTGCGCCCAGCCCAGATGCGCCAGCCCGACCTCGCCGGCCAGTTCCGGGGACACCTCGACGAACATCTCCGGTTGCAGCTCGGCCAACGGCGACACGGTCCGGCTCATCGCGCCGGCGGTGTGGTGCTCGGTGAGCCGGCTGACCGTGAACACGTACGGGAACACCTGACTGTGCTCCTGCGGCGGGCTCGGGTTCACCGAGTTCACCGGATGCGCGTACATCTTGCGGGTCGGGTTCGCCTGCTGACCGTAGAGCGGGTTACGCACCGGCGACTCCACCGGCTCGTAGTGCGTCGGCATCGGGCCGTCCAGGACACCACTGGGCGCGTACAGCCAACCTTTGCCGTCGCCCTGCATGACGAACGGGTCGTCGCCGGCGATGCCCTCCGGCCCGGACGCGCCGGCCGGCGGCCGGTAGGACGGCGGCTTGGTCTTCTCGAAGTCCGGCACGTCGTAACCGGTCCACTCGCCCTTGTCCGCGTCCCACCACACGTAACGCTTGCGCTCACTCCACGGGTTGCCGTCCGGGTCGGCCGACGCCCGGTTGTAGAGGATCCGCCGGTTCGCCGGCCACGCCCAACCCCACTCGGAGGCCACCCAGTCCTGCTCGTGCCGCGACTTGCGGCGGGCGGCCTGGTTCACGCCGTCCGCGTACACCCCGGTGTAGATCCAGCAGCCGACGGCTGTGGAACCGTCGGCGCGGGCCTGCGCGAAGCTGGACAACGGCGCGCCGGTGGCCACGTCGTACCCGTTGATCTCGCGCAGCACCGCCTCGGCGCTCGGCTCCGCGTGCGGACCGTGCGTGGGGTAGTCCCAGGTGAGGTCGAGCAACGCACGGTCGCGCGGCAGCGGCGACCCGGCCAGCTTCTCCCGCAGTTTGCGGCCCAGGTGATAGAAGAACCACAGCTCGGAGCGGGCGTCACCCGGCGGCTCGACGGCCTTCTCCCGCCACTGCAACAACCGCTGCGTCTGCGTGAACGTGCCCTCCTTCTCCACGTGCGACGCCGCGGGCAGGAAGAACACCTCCGTACGGCACTCCTCCGGCACCAGTTCTCCGGTGGCGACCTCGGGGCCGTTCTGCCAGAACGTCGCGCTCTCGATCATGAACAGGTCGCGGACGACCAACCAGTCGAGATTGGCCATGCCGAGGCGCTGCGCCCGACCGTGCGCCGACCCCACCGCCGGGTTCTGCCCCAGCAGGAAGTACCCCTTGATCTTCCCGTCGATCATGTTCAGCACCTGCTGGTAGGTACCGTGATCACCGGTCAGCCGCGGCAGATAGCCGTAACAGAAGTCGTTCTCCGGAGTCGCCGCGTCCCCCCAGTACGCCTTCAACAGGCTGGCGGCGAACGACCGCGCGTTACCCCAGAACCCCTTCTGCCCCGGGTGGCGGATGCTGTCCACCCACTCGTCGAAGCTCGGGTGCTCGGCGTGGTGCGGCATCGGCAGATAGCCAGGCAACAGGTTGAACAACGTCGGGATGTCCGTCGAGCCCTGGATGCTCGCGTGGCCACGAAGGGCCATCACCCCGCCACCCGGGCGACCCATGTTGCCCAACAGCAGCTGGATGATCGCGCCGGTACGGATGTACTGCACACCCACGCTGTGCTGCGTCCACCCCACCGAGTAGATCAGCATGCCGGTGCGCTCCCGGCCCGAGTTGCGCGTCCACGCCTGCGCCAACTCCAGGAACTGCTCCTTCGGGATCCCACAGACCCGCTCCACCATCTCCGGCGTGTAGCGGGAGAAGTGTCGCTTGAGGATCTGGTAGACGCAGCGCGGGTGTTGCAACGTCTCGTCGCGGCGCGTCTGTCCACCCACCTGCGCGCCGTGCGACTCGTGCGTCAACCCCGCGGCGCTGTCCCGTTCCTGGGCGGTGTGCCCACTGCCCGACGAGTCCTCGTGCCCCTCGTACTGCCAGCTGTCCTGTACGTACGTGCCGGTCTCCGGGTCGAAGCCGGAGAAGAAGCCGTCGCCGTCCTCGGTGTCGCTGAACTCGTCACTGACGATCGTCGCCGCGTTGGTGTACGCCAGCACGTACTCCCGGAAGTCCAACTCGTTGTCCAGGATGTACCGCACCACCCCACCGAGCAACGCGATGTCCGTGCCCGCCCGGATCGGCAGGTACGCATCCGCGACCGCGCTGGTACGGGTGAACCGTGGATCGACGTGGAAGACCTTCGCCCCCCGACGCTTGGCCTCCATCACCCACTGGAAACCCACCGGGTGCGCCTCAGCCATGTTCGAACCCTGGATGACGATCACGTCAGCGTTGGCGATGTCCTGCTGAAAATCCGTCGCACCGCCACGACCGAAGCTGGCCCCCAGACCGGGGACGGTGGCGGAGTGTCAAATACGGGCCTGGTTCTCGATCTGAAGCGCCCCCATCGCGGTGAACAACTTCTTGATCAGGTAGTTCTCCTCGTTGTCGAGCGTCGCCCCGCCCAGGCTGGAGATGCCCAGCGTCCGGTTGAGCGGCCGGC